>NZ_LHVO01000027.1 GCF_001269925.1 Pseudomonas sp. MIACH | reverse complement strand
TTCGAAGATTTCTTCAACAACTTCAACCACTTGCGCTTCCGATCTCTCGTCAGCGGGAGGCGAATTCTACAGCGTTACACGCTGCTGTCAACACCTCTTTTTCTCCGCTTTCGACCGAGAAGATCGAATCGTTAATAGTGCCAAATAACACGACGCTATCAACTCCTTCTGGACTTCGATGAACTGAAGCAAACCGCTGCCTAATCTTGTATAACTCTTTGTTTACCAAGGAGTTTTACGTTTCGACTGCGCCGGAAGTGGGGCGAATTATAGACAGATATAATTCGCCGTCAACACTTAATTTCAGGTTATTCGGATTTGAGCGTAATACGCGCAAATGCCTTCTTCCCCGCCTGGCAAATGTGGGTAGCGCCCAGTTCATATATAAAGGTGCGATCTACCACCTCACCATCTATACGCACACCACCAGAACCCAGGAGATCACGCGCAACCGCGGAGTTCTTCACTAGACCTGCCTTATTAAGGACAGCAGCAATCGGCATGGCTTCGACAGCAGTCAATTCAATCTCAGGCAGATCATCCGGCAGCTCGCCATCCTTCATGCGATTACCCGCCGCACGATGAGCATTAGCCGCAGCCTCCTCACCATGAAAACGAGCAACGATCTCTTCGGCCAACTTAATCTTCACATCACGCGGATTGGCACCCGCCTCAACATCAGCACGCAGCGCATTGATTTCATCCATCGAGCGGAAGCTCAACAGTTCGAAATAACGCCACATCAGCGCATCAGGAATGGAGACCAGCTTGCCGTACATGACACCCGGCGCCTCCTGGATCCCTACATAATTACCCAGAGACTTGGACATCTTCTTGACGCCGTCCAACCCCTCCAGTAAAGGCATGGTCAAAATGCACTGAGCCTCCTGACCATAAGCCCGCTGCAACTCGCGCCCCATCAGCAGGTTAAACTTCTGGTCGGTCCCACCCAGCTCCACATCGGCACGCAACGCCACCGAGTCATAGCCCTGGACCAGCGGATACAGGAACTCATGAATGGCTATCGGCTGATTAGTGGAGTAGCGCTTATCGAAGTCATCGCGCTCAAGCATCCGCGCAACCGTGTACTGAGACGTCAGGCGAATGAAATCCGCCGGCCCCATCTGATCCATCCAGGTAGAGTTAAACGCCACCTCGGTCTTGGCCGGGTCAAGGATCTTGAATACCTGGGTCTTATAGGTCTCGGCATTATCGAGAACCTGCTCACGGGTCAGCGGCGGACGTGTAGCACTCTTACCGCTCGGGTCGCCGATCATCCCGGTGAAATCACCGATAAGGAAAATCACCTGATGCCCCAGCTCCTGGAACTGACGCAGCTTATTAATAAGCACGGTATGACCCAGGTGCAGGTCCGGCGCCGTTGGATCGAAGCCAGCCTTAATACGCAGGGGTTGGCCACGCTTGAGCTTCTCGATCAGCTCAGCCTCGACCAACAGTTCTTCCGCACCACGTTTTATCAGCGCTAGCTGCTCTTCAACCGACTTCATAACAGACCCGCAAGGCTCAGATTCAAAAGGGAACCAACCATACAAGATCAGGGACTAATTACAAGTTTTGCCCTGCGCACGGACACCGTTCAGCAAGCCCAGCGTTCGCGAGCTTGCGCCACAGATGATTTGGTTATATTTTATACAGTTATTTCATCTTCATCATGTCATTCATCTTTTCCATTTCATCTTCAAAGTCAAAATTACCTATGACCACTGAACCGTCTAAAGCGCCGCCGCTTTACCCGAAGACCCACCTGCTCGCTGCAAGTGGTATCGCCGCCCTTCTCAGCCTGGCACTCCTGGTATTCCCTTCCAGTGACGTAGAAGCCAAACGAACATCCCTGAGCCTTGACTTGGAGAGTCCGGTTGAACAACTGACACAAGATCAAGACGCTTCCGATGCCCAACAAGCCACAAATGCTCCAGTTGAATCACCGTTTGCCCAGATAGAAAACACGCCGGAAGATACCCAGCAAGCCGCTCAGGAACAGAAAAAGCCCGTAGTAGACGCTGCCAAGAACCCTCAACATCGCGAAGTGACGGTGGCCAAAGGCGACACGCTCTCGACCCTGTTCGAGAAAGTAGGCCTTTCCGCAGCAACCGTTAACGACGTGCTGGCCAGTGATAAACAAGCCAAGCAATTCACCCAACTCAAGCACGGCCAGAAACTTGAGTTCGAACTGACACCAGACGGTCAGTTGAACAACCTGCACACTAACGTCAGCGACCTCGAAAGCATCTCCCTTACAAAAGGCGCCAAAGGCTTTGCCTTCAACCGCACCACCACCAAGCCAGTCATGCGCTCCGCCTACGTTCACGGCGTGATCAACAGCTCACTGTCACAATCTGCCGCACGCGCCGGCCTGTCCCATAGCATGACCATGGACATGGCCAGCGTATTTGGTTACGACATCGACTTCGCCCAGGACATCCGCCAGGGCGATGAATTCGACGTGATCTACGAGCAGAAAGTCGCCAACGGCAAAGTGGTCGGCACCGGCAACATTCTTTCCGCACGCTTCACCAACCGCGGCAAGACCTACACCGCCGTCCGTTACACCAACAAGCAAGGCAACAGCAGCTACTACACCGCTGATGGCAACAGCATGCGCAAGGCCTTTATCCGCACCCCGGTGGATTTCGCTCGTATTAGCTCGCGTTTCTCCATGGGTCGCAAGCATCCAATTCTGAACAAAATCCGCGCCCACAAAGGCGTCGACTATGCCGCCCCGCGCGGTACGCCCATCAAGGCTGCCGGTGATGGCAAGGTCCTGCTCGCCGGGCGTCGTGGTGGCTACGGCAACACGGTAATCATCCAGCACGGCAACACCTACCGCACCCTGTACGGCCATATGCAAGGTTTCGCCAAGGGCGTGAAAACTGGCGGCAATGTGAAGCAGGGCCAAGTGATCGGTTATATCGGCACCACTGGCCTATCCACCGGCCCGCACTTGCACTATGAGTTCCAGGTCAATGGCGTACACGTTGACCCGCTGGGTCAGAAACTGCCGATGGCCGACCCGATCGCCAAGGCCGAACGCGCGCGCTTCATGCAACAAAGCCAGCCGCTGATGGCGCGCATGGATCAGGAGCGCTCCACCCTGCTGGCCTCGGCGAAGCGCTAAGGAATGGCGCTCTATATAGGTGTGATGTCCGGGACCAGCCTAGATGGCCTGGATATCGCCCTGATCGAACAAAACTCGGCGGTCAATCTGATCGCCACCCACTACACCCCCATGCCGGACACCCTGCGCGCAGAACTGTTAAGCCTGTGCGCCAGCGGCCCGGATGAGATTGCCCGCTCAGCGATTGCCCAGCAGCACTGGGTCACTCTCGCCGCCCGGGGCATTCACACCCTGCTCGACCAGCAAAACCTCAAGCCTCGGGACATACGCGCGATCGGCAGCCATGGCCAGACCATCCGCCACGAGCCCGCCCGAGGCTTCACCGTGCAGATCGGTAACCCGGCGCTGCTCACGGAGCTGACGGGCATCACCGTAGTCAGCGACTTCCGCAGCCGCGATGTCGCCGCTGGCGGCCAGGGTGCGCCTCTGGTACCTGCATTTCATGAAGCGTTGTTTGGTGAAAGCACCGGCCACCGTGCAGTATTGAACATCGGCGGTTTCAGCAACCTGAGCCTGATCGAGACCGGCAAGCCTGTCGCCGGCTTCGACTGCGGTCCCGGCAACGTCCTGCTGGACGCCTGGATCCACCACCAGCGCGGCGAACACTTTGATCGTGACGGCCAATGGGCAGCCGGTGGCAACGTCGAGCCACAGTTGCTCAAGACGCTACTCAGCGACCCATTCTTTATAACTAAAGGGCCGAAGAGCACCGGGCGCGAAGTCTTCAACCTGGCGTGGCTGCAGCAGCACCTTGGCAGCCTGCCAGCATTCCCTCCCCAGGACGTCCAGGCCACCTTGCTGGAATTGACCGCCCTGACCATCGTCGAATCCCTGCAAACGGCACAACCCCAGACCGAAACCCTGCTGGTCTGTGGTGGCGGCGCCCATAACCTTACATTGATGAACCGCCTGGCCGCCCTGCTGCCATCTACCCAAGTCAGTAGCACTGCCACTTATGGCGTAGATCCTGACTGGGTCGAAGCCATGGCCTTCGCCTGGCTGGCTCACTGCTGCCTGGAAGGCATTAGCGCCAACCGGCCCAGCGTCACCGGAGCACGCGGACTACGCGTACTCGGCGCGATCTACCCCGCCTGACTGCCTTCCACCAGGATCCTCAGACACAAAAACGCCGCTTGGCCGATCAAAGCCAAGCGGCGTTTTTTATTCGTTTTGGATCAGGCTATCGATCAGATCGAAAACGAAGACCCACAACCACACGTGGTGGTGGCGTTAGGGTTCTTGATCACAAAACGCGAACCCTCAAGACCTTCCTGATAATCCACCTCGGCGCCTGCCAAGTATTGAAAACTCATCGGGTCCACAACCAGGCTCACACCCTCGCGTTCAACAATGGTGTCATCGTCGGCCACATCTTCATCGAAGGTGAAACCGTACTGAAACCCTGAACAACCGCCGCCCGTAACGAATACGCGCAGCTTCAAGCGATCATTACCCTCTTCATCGACCAGGCTCTTCACCTTGTGCGCAGCACCGTGGGTGAATTGCAAAGCCGTGGGGGTGAAGGATTCAACGCTCATGCTGATAATCTCCCGGCGTAACGCCGCCATATGCGTAATGGCGGGCATTATCCGCTTCTCCTAGAAAAGCGGTCAACTATTGTTACGGTATATCAATCTGCATCGCCGCCATTAGAAACACAAAAGGCCCGATCAACGGGCCTTTTGTACATTCAGGAAATCGTCTTAAGGCAGCATGCCGGCGTGGGACAGGCCCAGCTTTTCATCCAGGCCAAACAGGATGTTCATGTTCTGCACCGCCTGGCCCGACGCGCCCTTGACCAGGTTATCGATCACCGACAGCACCACCACCAGGTCACCATCCTGCGGACGATGCACCGCAATACGGCACACGTTAGCGCCTCGCACGCTGCGGGTTTCCGGATGGCTGCCGGCAGGCATAACATCGACGAACGGCTCGTTGGCATAACGCTTTTCAAACAAAGCCTGCAGGTCTACCGAACGATCGACCACGGTGGCATACAACGTGGAATGAATGCCACGAATCATCGGCGTCAGGTGTGGCACGAAGGTCAGGCCAACGTCCTTGCCGGCGGCGCGACGCAGCCCCTGGCGGATTTCCGGCAAATGGCGATGCCCTTTTACTGCGTAGGCCTTCATGCTTTCCGACGTCTCGGAGTACAGCGAACCGACCGCTGCACCACGGCCGGCGCCGCTGACGCCCGACTTGCAGTCTGCGATCAGGCGCGAAGCATCCGCCAACCCAGCTTCCAGCAACGGCAGGAATCCCAGTTGCGTGGCCGTCGGATAGCAACCCGGCACAGCGATCAGACGCGCCTGCTTGATCTGTTCACGATTGACTTCCGGCAGGCCGTACACCGCCTCTTCCAACAGTTCCGGAGCACCGTGCGGCTGGCCGTACCACTTGGCCCATACGTCGGCGTCTTGCAGGCGGAAGTCCGCTGACAGGTCGATGACCTTGGTGCCAGCGGCAAGCAGTTCGCCAGCCAACGCATGGGCAACGCCATGAGGAGTGGCAAAGAACACGACATCGCAGGCGCCAAGAGTGTTGATGTCCGGAACGCTGAACGCCAGGCCGTCGTAGTGGCCTCGCAGGTTCGGGTACATATCGGCCACGGCCAGGCCGGCCTCGGATCGAGAGGTAATGACCACCACCTCAGCTTGCGGATGCTGAGCCAACAGACGCAGCAATTCGACACCGGTGTAACCTGTGCCGCCGACGATACCGACCTTGACCATAAACCTGCCCTCAACGAACCACTGGAAAGCCGTCGATAATAGGGGCCGCATCGTCCTGCGACAACCGTCAACGTGACGTACGGGCGCATGAGCCACTACTATCTTCGCTACCGTGAACCTGGGAATAACTAAAAATGCTTTATCTATGGGTCAAAGCCTTCCATATCGTCAGCATCGTCTGCTGGTTTGCCGGGCTGTTCTACCTGCCACGCCTGTTCGTCTACCACGCACAGAGCGAAGACACCGTCAGCAAGGAACGCTTCAGCGTCATGGAGCGCAAGTTGTACCGCGGCATCATGGGTCCGGCGATGCTGGCCAGCCTGGTGTTTGGTATCTGGCTGATAGCCCTTAACCCCGGCATTTTTAAATCCGGCGCCTGGATCCACGCAAAGTTGACCCTGGTAGTGTTCCTGATTGGTTACCACCACATGTGCGGCGCGCAGGTAAAACGTTTCGCCCGTGGCGAAAACACCCGCAGCCATGTCTTTTATCGCTGGTTCAATGAGGTCCCGGTTCTGATATTGCTGGCAATCGTAATTTTGGTCGTGGTCAAACCGTTCTAACTTCAATTATTCGGGGTACCTCCAAATGTCGCTGCCCGCTCTGCTTGAACAACGTCTGCGCCTGCCCGTGGTGGCTGCGCCGATGTTCCTGATTTCCAATCCGCAACTGGTACTGGCCTGCTGCCGCAATGGCGTGGTCGGCAGTTTCCCGGCGCTCAACCAACGCGAGAGCAGTGGTTTCAAGGCCTGGCTGCAGGAAATCGAAGCGGGTCTGGCGCAGTTGGACAATCCAGCCCCCTACGCCGTCAACCTGATCGTGCACAACAGCAACCCTCGCCTGGAGGCGGACCTGGCGATCTGTGTTGAACACAAGGTACCCATCGTCATCACCAGCCTGGGCGCGGTGAAGGAGTTGGTGGATGCTGTGCACAGCTACGGCGGCCTGGTGTTTCACGACGTCACTACCCGGCGCCATGCTGAAAAAGCCGCTGAAGCCGGCGTGGATGGCCTGATCGCCGTCGCCGCAGGCGCCGGCGGCCATGCCGGCACCTGGAGCCCATTCTCGCTGATCGCGGAAATCCGCCAATTCTTCGATAAAACCCTGCTGCTGGCCGGCTGCCTTAACCACGGCCATGAGATCCTCGCCGCCCAGTTGCTGGGGGCAGACCTGGCCTATTTCGGCACACGTTTTATCGGGACCACTGAAAGCCACGCGCCAGATGCGTATAAAGAGATGCTGCTCACATCGCGCGCCGCTGACATCGTGCACACTCCTGCTGTCTCCGGTGTGCCTGCAAGCTTTATGCGCCAGAGCCTGGAAAACGCCGGTTTCGACCTCGCTGCCCTGCAAGGCAAAGGCGAAGTAAACTTCGGCTCCAAGCTCAAACCGTTGAGCGACGAAGCCAAGGCCTGGAAGACCGTATGGTCCGCTGGCCAAGGCGTCGGTGAGATCAATGATTTACCCAGCGTCGATGAACTCGTTGCCCGTCTGGATGCCGAATACCGCAAGGCGCTCGAGCAGGCGGCGCAGTTACGCTGGCCACGCTGACCCAACCGCACGGCCTGCCGATTGAGCAGGCCTGCACTACCCCACTGATTCCGTGACAAGGATGCCCGCATGAGCGACAACCGTTTCAAGATTGTGTTTGATGGAGCCTTGCTCCCGGGTGTCGAAAGCACCACGGCCAAGCTGAACCTGGCTGAACTGTTCAAGAGCACAGTCGAGGACATCGAGAAACTCTTCACAGGCCGCCCCGTTGCGCTGAAGCGTGACCTGTCCCGCCCCGACGCCGAAACCTACCTCACTGCGCTGAAAAACGCCGGGGTCGATGCGCGTATCGAAGCAGAACAACCCGTGGCCTTCAGCCTCGCCGAAACCCACGAGACAGGTTCCGCCGCCACTGACTTCTCTCGTCCAGCCGCTTCACCCTACGCACCGCCACGCGCCGCCGTAGGTGAGAACCTGCCGGAGTACTCCACCCTCAAGGTCTTCACTATCCACGGACGGATCGGCCGCCTGCGTTATCTCGCCTGGACGTTGGTGCTGACCCTCACGCTGTTGGTAGCGGGTGGCATCATCAGTACCGTCAGCTTTGCCGTGGCCACCGCCTCGCCGACAGCAGGCACCCTCCTCGGCGTGCTGCTCGGTCTCGCGTTGTTTGTTGCGCTGGTCTGGGTCAGTGTTCAGATCGGCGTTCAACGCCTGCACGACCTGGGCTGGTCCGGATGGCTTTACTTGCTGAACCTGGTACCGCTGGTGAACAGCATTTTCCCGCTTCTGCTGCTGGTGTTGCCGGGTAATGCGGGCGCCAACCAGTACGGCGCACCGCCACCGCGCAACTCCACTGCGGTGAAAGTCCTGGCCTCGCTGTGGCTGGCATTCATTCCGCTGATGCTCATCATCGTGGTAACGCTGGGCATGAACGGCTACTTAGACCAACTCGAAGCCAACGTGGATAGCAGCTACGAAAGCAGCTCCATCACCTCCGATGACGACGCCGACCAAAGCGTGATCGTCGAGGAAGAAGACGCGCAAAGTGCTGACGACGCGGCCGAACCTGTAGACTCTCCAGAACAGTAAAGAAACGCCCCGCGCCTGTGATGCCTCCATCCCAGGCGCAGCGCGTTGCGATGGAGAAAGGCATGACCCGTTACGCTCTGATCACCGGTGCCTCCAGCGGCATCGGCCTGGCTTTGGCCGAAGCCCTGGCTCGTCGCGGCCGCAGCTTGATTCTGGTGGCCCGCCAGCGTGATCAGTTGGAAAGCATTGCAATCGAATTGACCCAACGCTTCGGCGTCGAGGTGCTGTTTCGGGCATGCGACCTGGGTGAGCCATTGCGCTTGTCCGGGTTCCTGCTGGAGCTGGAAGAAGGCGAGCGGCAGATCGATTTGCTGGTGAACTGCGCAGGCATTGGCACCAGTGGGCCATTCCTGGCTCAGGACTGGATGACCGAGCAAGACCTCATCGAAGTCAACATCCTTGCCCTCACCCGCATGTGCCACGCCCTGGGCAATACCATGGCACTGCAAGGCGGCGGACAGATTCTCAACGTCGCCTCGGTCGCAGCGTTCCAACCCGGACCCTGGATGAGTAGCTACTACGCCAGCAAGGCCTATGTGCTGCATTTCTCCGAAGGCTTGCGCGAAGAACTCAAGACCTGTGGCATCAAGGTCTCGGTGCTTTGCCCAGGCCCTACGCGCACCGCCTTCTTCGGTACAGCGCAGATGGACACCGCCAAACTCGACCGCAGCGAGCAATTGATGAGCCCGGAAGAAGTGGCGCTCTATACCGTGCGCGCACTGGAAAAGAACAAAGCCATCATCATTCCCGGGCGACGTAATCGCTGGCTGGCCTTCAGCCCGCGTTTCAGCCCGCGATGGCTGACCCGCAAGATCGCCGGCGCCATCAACAAGGCCTATTGCCCACGCTGATCGCCTGAGTACACTCACCTTGCACTTTCATAATGGAGAAACAGCTGTGGATACTCTGTTCACCAAGATCATCAACAGAGAAATACCCGCGAAGATTATCTACGAAGATGATCAAGTCCTCGCCTTTCACGATATTGCCCCACAGGCGCCGGTACATTTTCTGGTTATCCCGAAGAAACCTATCCGTACATTGAATGACTTGACCGAAGAGGATAAGGCCCTGGCCGGCCATATTCTGTTCACCGCCCAGCGCTTGGCGGTGGAGCAAGGCTGCGAGAAAGGTTTCCGTGTAGTGATGAACTGCAACGAAGACGGTGGGCAGACGGTTTACCACATCCATATGCATGTACTGGGTCAGCGCCAGATGAACTGGCCGCCGGGCTGAAATAGCCCGCTGCAAGGGGCGCGGTCCAAGGCTGCGACCCCATGCCCTTGACTCAGGGCAAACGCGTTCCTCTCTCTTGCGGTAAACTGGCCGCCGAGATTCTTCCCGGAGGTCAGCATGACTACCCAACGTCACTACTCGCCGATAGACCGTCTGTTGCTGCAAGCCGACATGGCCATGCGCACGTTGCTGCCCTTCAGCGGCCAACCCTACCGTCCGTCGCCCGCCATCCTGCAGCCTGATGCGCAGATGAGCGAGACCGACACCCGTCATGTGGCTGGCCTGATGCGCATCAACCATACCGGCGAAGTCTGTGCCCAGGCGCTGTACCAAGGCCAGGCCCTGACCGCCAAGCTGCCGCAGGTACGTGCAGCCATGGAGCACGCCGCCGAAGAAGAAATCGATCACCTGGCTTGGTGTGAGCAACGTATTCGTCAGTTGGGCAGCCACCCCAGCGTGCTCAACCCACTGTTTTACGGCTTGTCGTTTGGCATCGGCGCTGCTGCCGGCCTGATCAGCGACAAGGTCAGCCTCGGCTTTGTCGCCGCGACTGAACATCAAGTGTGCAAGCATCTGGATGAACACCTGGAACAACTGCCAGCCGACGACGAAAAGTCCCGGGCAATTCTTGAGCAGATGCGCATCGATGAAGCGCACCACGCAGAAAGTGCATTGGATGCAGGCGGTTTCCGCTTCCCGGCGCCAGTGAGATTCGGCATGAGCCTGCTGGCCAAGGTCATGACCAAAAGTACCTACCGCATCTGACCCAACCCGCACCTGCAAAAAAGGGCGCTCTCGAAGCGCCCTTTTCTTTTGCCTATTGGCGATCAACCCAACTCGATGATCTCGTAATCATGAGTGATGGCCACACCGGCTGCGCCGAGCATGATCGACGCCGAGCAGTACTTCTCCGCCGACAACTCGATGGCACGCTTGACCTGGGCTTCTTTCAACGCCCGGCCCTTCACCACAAAATGCATGTGGATCTTGGTGAACACCTTGGGATCTTCAGTGGCGCGCTCGGCTTCCAGGAAGGCTTCGCAGCTTTCTACGGCCTGGCGGGATTTTTTCAGGATGCTGACCACGTCGAAATTGCTGCAACCGCCCACACCAAGCAGAAGCATTTCCATCGGGCGTACGCCCAGGTTACGGCCACCGGCTTCCGGCGGGCCATCCATGACCACCACATGGCCGCTGCCCGACTCACCGAGGAACATGGCTTCGCCCGCCCATTGGATGCGTGCCTTCATCGCCCAGACTCCACTGCTAAAAAAGGGTCGCCAGCTTAGCACAGGGCCCGGACGCGGCAGGGTTTCCCATCAAAGCGATCAATAACGGGGGGGTGCTCGGTAAATTCGCTAATCGAGTCAGAATGTGTCTGTTAAGCTGGCGCCAAATGAGTGGCGTATTGCCACCCTCATACAACGTGTATCAATGCCGATACCGCTGACTACAACAATCCCAACCACCTCGTGCCGACTTTCGGGATACAACCATGGTTGCTCTGACGCCCATACCCAAGATCAAAAATCTCGACAAGTTGCTGATGCACTGCCAACGCCGGCGCTACCCGGCCAAGCACAACATCATCTGTGCTGGCGAACGCTCCGAAACACTGTTCTTCATTATCAAAGGCTCGGTCACCATCCTGATCGAGGATGAAGACGGTCGCGAAATGATCATCGCCTACCTTAATACCGGAGATTTCTTCGGGGAGTTAGGGCTGTTTGAACAAGCCGGCAAGGAACAGGAGCGTAGCGCCTGGGTACGGGCCAAGATCGAGTGCGAAGTGGCCGAAATCAGCTACACGAAGTTTCGCGAGTTGGCCCAACAGGATCCCGACATCCTCTATGCCCTCAGCGGTCAGATCGCCCAGCGCCTGCGAGACACCACGCGCAAGGTCGGCGACCTGGCGTTCTTCGACGTCACCGGGCGCGTGGCGCGCTGCCTGCTGGAGTTGTGCAAGCAACCCGACGCCATGACTCACCCTGATGGCATGCAGATCAAAGTCACGCGCCAAGAGATCGGGCGTATCGTCGGCTGTTCACGGGAGATGGTCGGCCGCGTGCTCAAAGACCTGGAAGAGCGCAACCTGGTGCACGTCAAAGGCAAGACGATGGTGGTGTTCGGTACCCGTTAACCCGGCAGGAAGCTGGCCAGCATTTGACGGTACAGGGTGTCCAGCCGGCTGATTGCATCCGGTGCGGGGAATGCTTCGTGCAGGGCGATATGGCTGTCGGCACGCACCCGCTGCTCCAGGCCGCAGGCTTCGTTGAAGCGATTGACCGCCGCGATCAGTTCTTCGCGATCGTTATCCAGCAACAACGCACCGTGCACCAACCCCACCGGGCGGCCACCACTCTGTCGCCAGCGCTGGGCAGTGCCGACCATTTTGCGACCGTTGAGGTTAACGTTGTAACGACCGTCGCAGAACGCTCCGTCGATTTCGCCGACGGAGGCATCCCCGCCCAGCTCGATGAGCAAATCGCAGATCGGTTGGCATAGACGCTGATAACCGGTTTCGATACGTCCCTGATCGCCTTCACTGCGCGGGGGAGCGTAAACCAAGGCGATATTGACGGTGGCGCTGGACTGCGGCACCGGTTCGCCGCCAGTTTCGCGCAAGAGCACCGGCCAACCGGCATCCGCCGAGACCCGGCTCGCCGCTTCAAACGCGGGCAAGCGACTCAGACGACGCGGCATCACCAGCGCCTGATCGCTGGGCTGCCAGAACAGCAGCCCACACTGCGACTCACCCGCGCATACGGCGGCCAGCAGGTCTTGCTCGGCGGCAAGGCCTGCTTCAACACGCATCGACACTGGCTGGATCAATGGGCACCTACCTATCTGAATAAACACAAACCCAAATGTGGGAGGGGGCTCGCCCCGATACCGGTGTGTCAGTCAAGGATGCTCCAACTGAACCGCCGCCATCGGGGGCAAGCCCCCTCACACATTTCGATCGCATTTCAAATCAATCGAGAGTCGAACCACTGACCGCCACGCCACGCTCCGGGAAGAACAGACGCTGCAGCTCCGCCCCTGGGTTTTCCGCACGCATGAAGGTCTCGCCCACCAGGAACGAGTACACCCCACTGATTTCCATCAGCTCCACATCGGCACGGTTGACGATGCCACTCTCGGTGATCACCAGGCGGTCACGCGGAATACGCGGCAGCAGGTCGAGGGTGTTTTCCAAGCTGACTTCAAAGGTGTGCAGATTGCGGTTGTTGACCCCCACCAGCGGTGTGTCGAGGGTTTTCAGCGCGCGCTCCAGCTCATCGCCGTCGTGCACTTCCACCAGCACATCCAGACCGACGCTCTTGGCCACGGCCGCCAGCTCGGCCATCTTCACGTCATCCAATGCGGAGACGATCAACAATACACAGTCGGCGCCCAAGGCACGGGCTTCGACGATCTGGTACGGGTCAACCATGAAATCCTTGCGGATCACCGGCAACTTGCACGCGGCGCGGGCCTGCTGCAGGAACAGGTCGGAGCCTTGGAAGTAGTCGATATCGGTCAGCACCGACAGGCACGTCGCCCCGCCCTTCTCGTAGCTGGCGGCGATGTCGGCCGGGACAAAGTTTTCGCGGATTACACCTTTGCTCGGCGAGGCCTTCTTGACCTCGGCGATGACGGCGGGCTGCTTGAGCTTGGCCTGGGCGATCAAGGCATTGGCAAAGCCGCGTGGGGCATCGGCGATTTTCGCCTGTGCTTCCAACTCGGACAGGCTCACACGGGCGCGGCGCTCGGCCACTTCTTCGGCCTTGCGGGCGAGGATTTTTTCCAGAACGGTCGGAACACTCATCCTTCATTCTCCATCTTGAATACAGCGGTGAATGCTCCCAGCTCTTCGAGCTTTTCACGAGCCAGACCGGTGTGCAGCGCATCGTGGGCCAATTCGACACCTTCCTTAAGACTATAGGCATGGTCGGCAGCGTAAAGTGCCGCGCCAGCATTCAGAACAATCATTTCCGCGGCTTTTTGACCGTTCTCAGTCTTGCGACGCCCCAGGGCATCGCGAATCAGTTCCAGGGACGCCGCCGGGCTTTCCACCGCCAGACCGTGCAGGCTCTGGCTCTTCATGCCCAGGTCTTCCGGCTCGACCCAGTATTCGGTGATCTGGTCATTCTTCAGCTCCGCCACAAACGTTGGCGCAGCCAGGCTGAACTCGTCCAGGCCGTCTTTGGAATGCACCACCAGCACGTGCTTGCTGCCCATGCGCTGCAGCACTTCAGCCAATGGCCGGCACAGCGCTTGGCTGAACACGCCCACCACCTGGTGCTTCACACCGGCCGGATTCGTAAGCGGGCCGAGCATATTGAACAGCGTGCGCAGGCCCAGGTCTTTACGCGGACCCGCAGCGTGCTTCATCGCACCATGGTGGGATTGGGCAAACATAAAACCGATGCCGACGTTATCGATGCAGCGCGCCACTTGAACCGGAGTGAGGTTCAGGTAGATGCCGGCCGCTTCCAGCAGGTCGGCACTGCCGCTCTTGCCGGACACCGCGCGGTTACCGTGCTTGGCCACGGTGCAGCCTGCCGCCGCGACCACAAAGGAAGAGGCCGTCGAGACGTTGAAGATATTCGCACCATCACCGCCGGTGCCGACCACGTCGACCACGCCGTCGAGGGTCTTGAGCTCGACCTTGTCCGCCAGCTCACGCATCACCGTTACGGCGCCGACGATCTCGTCGATGCTTTCGCTCTTCATGCGCATCGCCATCATGAACGCGCCGATCTGCGCGTCGGTGCATTGACCGGTCATGATCTCGCGCATCACATCGCTCATTTCAGCGGTGCTCAGGTCCAGATGGCCGACGATACGGCTCAGGGCAGTCTTGATATCCATGGAAAGTCCTTAGCGCGTGCCGCCGCTCTGCTTGAGAAAGTTGGCGAACAGCTCGTAGCCCTGCTCGGTCAGGATCGATTCGGGGTGAAACTGCACCCCTTCGACGTTCAGTGTCTTGTGGCGCAGGCCCATGATCTCGTCGACGGAGCCGTCTTCAAGCTGGGTCCAGGCGGTCAGTTCCAGGCATTCCGGCAGGGTTTCGCGCTTGACCACCAGCGAGTGGTAGCGGGTCACGGTCACCGGGTTATTGAGTGCCTGGAATACGCCCAGGTCCTTATGGAATACCGGGCTGGTCTTGCCATGCATCACCTGGCGCGCACGCACCACGTCACCACCAAAGGCCTGGCCGATGGACTGGTGGCCCAGGCAGACGCCCAGGATCGGCAGCTTGCCGGCGAAATACTTGATCGCTTCGAGGGAAATACCCGCCTCGGTCGGCGTGCAGGGCCCCGGCGAAACCACGATGCGCTCCGGGTTCAGGGCGGCGATTTCGGCCACGGTCAGTTCGTCATTGCGAACCACCTTGACCTCGGCCCCCAGCTCCCCCAGGTACTGCACAACGTTGTAGGTAAAGGAATCGTAGTTATCAATCATCAGCAACATGGGGGAAACCTCAAGAGTTGGGGGTCTGTTCAGCCAGCGCTACGGCGCGGAACATCGCGCGGCGCTTGTTCAGGGTTTCTTCCCATTCGAGGGCCGGCACCGAGTCGGCGACAATCCCGCCACCGGCCTGCACATGCAGCTCCCCGTCCTTGATCACCGCCGTGCGAATCGCAATGGCGGTGTCCATGTTGCCGTTCCAGGCGAAATACCCCACGGCGCCGCCATAGACACCCCGCTTGACCGGTTCCAGTTCGTCGATGATTTCCATCGCACGGATCTTCGGCGCGCCCGACAACGTGCCCGCCGGCAGAATCGCCCGCAATGCATCCATCGCGGTCAGCCCGGCCTTCAGCTCGCCGGTAACGTTGGACACGATGTGCATCACGTTGGAATAACGCTCAATGACCATCTTCTCGGTCAACTTCACCGAGCCGATTTCCGAGACACGCCCGGTGTCATTGCGGCCCAGGTCGATCAGCATCAGGTGTTCGGCGATTTCCTTGTCGTCGCTGAGCAGGTCTTCCTCGAGCGCCACGTCCGCTTCTTCGGTCGCGCCACGCGGGCGTGTGCCGGCAATCGGACGCACGGTGATCAGGTTGTCCTCGACACGCACCAGCACTTCCGGCGAGCTGCCCACTACGTGGAAGTCGCCAAAATTGAAGAAGTACATGTACGGCGTCGGGTTGAAGCAGCGCAGCGCCCGGTATAGGTCAATGGGCGCAGCCTTGAAGTCGATGGACATGCGTTGCGACGGCACCACCTGCATGCAGTCGCCGGCGAGGATGTATTCCTTGATGGTGTCGACCGCGCGCTCGTAGTCATCCTGGGTAAAGCTGGAGCGGAACACTGGGTCGGCTGCCGGCGGACGGCTGAGGTCCAGGCCGCGACGCGGGGTGATCGGCTGGCGCAGTTTTTCCAACAGTGCTTCGAGGCTGGCCTGGCCTTGCTCGAAGGCGTCGGCCTGGGACGGGTCGGCGAGCACGATCGCGTGCATCTTGCCAGCGAGGTTGTCGAACACCACCACCGCGTCGGAGACCATCAGCAGAATGTCCGGCACGCCCAACGGGTCCGGGTTCGGGCATTTGCCCAGGCGTTTCTCCACGTAGCGCACGCAGTCGTAGCCGAAGTACCCCACCAGGCCGCCGTTGAAGCGCGGCAGGCCAGGGATGGTCGGCACGTTGTAGCGCGCCTTGAAGGCTTCGACGAAGGCCAGCGGGTCTTCGACGTCATGGCTTTCGATCTCGACGCCATCATGGGTGATGCTCACATGATGGTCATGCACCCGCAGCACCGTGCGGCATGGCAGGCCGATGATCGAGTAACGGCCCCACTTCTCGCCGCCCTGTACCGACTCCAGCAGGTAGGAGTTGGGCTGGTCGGCCAGTTTCAGGTAGATCGACAGCGGCGTGTCGAAGTCGGCCAGGGTTTCGCAGGCCAGGGGGATACGGTTATAGCCGGCAGCGGCCAAACGCAGGAATTCTTCGCGGATCATGGGGTGCCTCGTGGCGTGAGGGTCTAACAGTCAGGTATGCAAACGTGCCGCATGGCGCGGCCAGGATCAGTCAGGCGCGCCAACGCCAGCGGGCCAGGGCCTTGATGACTTTCATCCAGAGTTTGCGAGTGACCACCACGATGGAATTTCCAGAAGGGTACGGATCGATGTCGGGCAACGTTATCTCAGCGCCAGCTCCCAAGCAACCGGGGATTAGCAGTCTCAGGTCATCAATCACCAGCGACGGCGACTCTTCGGCGATGGGACGGCCATGGTTGTAGCCGTAACTCAGGGCCACGCACTGCACGCCGGCCGCTTTCGCCGCCAGCACGTCACTGCGCGAATCGCCGACAAACAACGACTGGGACGCCGGAATATTGGCCATTTTCATCACGAAAAACAGTGCCGCCGGGTCGGGCTTCTTCTGCGGCAAGGTATCGCCACCGATGATCCAGCGAAAATAACGGCCGATTTTCATCTGGTCCAACAGCGGCGCGACGAAGCGCTCCGGCTTGTTGGTAATCAGGGCCATTTCCACGCCCTGCTTGCTCAGCCATTTGAGGGTGTCGCGTACGCCGGGGTAGACCACGGTCAGTTCGTGGCTGCGCTCATAGGCAACATTGAACAGTTCCAGGGCGTGCTCGGCCTCGACATCATCGACACCTTCGGCATCGATGTGATTGGCCAGGGCCCGGCGCACCAGCATCTGCACGCCATTGCCAACCCATTGGCGTACTGACTCGACCCCCGCCGGCTTGCGCCCCAGCTTGAGCAGCATCTCATCCACCGCCGCCGCCAGGTCCGGTACCGAGTCGATCAAGGTACCGTCCAGATCGAACATCACCAGCCGTGGCAGTTTGCCGGGGAACAGCTGCTCAAAGCCGCTCATGGACGCGCCAGCGCCAGTTCGGCGCGCATCTTGGCGATGACCTCTTGATAGTCAGGAGCGTTGAAGATCGCCGAGCCGGCCACGAAGGTGTCGGCGCCAGCAGCAGCGATTTCACGGATATTGTTGACGTTGACCCCACCGTCGATTTCCAGGCGGATGTCACGGCCCGACGCATCGATCAGCGCACGGGCTTCACGCAGCTTGTCGAGGGTGCCGGGGATGAACTTCTGCCCGCCAAAGCCTGGGTTGACGCTCATCAGCAACACCATGTCGACCTTGTCCATCACGTACTTGAGCACGTCCAGCGGGGTGGCCGGGTTGAACACCAGGCCGGCCTTGCAGCCGCCTTCGCGGATTAATTGCAAGGTGCGGTCGACGTGCAGCGAGGCTTCCGGGTGGAAGGTGATGTAGGTAGCACCCGCTTCAACGAAGTCACCGATGATGCGATCCACCGGACTGACCATCAGGTGCGCATCGATCGGCGCAGTGATGCCGTACTTGCGCAGCGCCGCGCAGACCATCGGGCCGATGGTCAGGTTGGGCACGTAGTGGTTGTCCATGACATCGAAGTGCACGAAATCGGCACCTGCGGCCAACACCTTGTCCACTTCCTCACCCAGGCGGGCGAAATCGGCGGAGAGAATCGATGGAGCGATAACGAAGGGCTGCATGACGCACCTTTTTTGAGCTAAATCACGATGGCGCGCATTGTATACCTCATGCTTTGCCCTGCGCACCGTGACCTAACTCAACGGCTAGTAAGCCGCCCGATAGATTTTCTCGATATCGGCCGCACTGAGCTTGCGCGGGTTGTTGCGCATCAAGCGCTCGATACCCGCCGCTTCCGTGGCCATGGCCGGGATGGCGTCCTCGGGAACCCCGAAACTGCGCAGACCGGAAGGAATCTCCACCGCAGCACACAAGCGCGTCATCGCCTCGACGGCCTGGTCAGCCGCATCGTTGACACTCAAGCCGATGACATTCACACCCATGGCCTGGGCAATGTCCTGCATGCGCTCGACACAGGCCAGTTTGTTCCAGTGCATCACGTACGGCAGCAACAGCGCATTGCTCACGCCATGGGCGATATTGAACCGCCCGCCCAACGGGTAGGCCAACGCATGCACCGCGCCCACCCCCGCATTGCCAAAGGCCATGCCGGCCATCAGGCTGGCGGTGGCCATATCATCGCGGGCCTGCAGGTTGGCCGGGTTGGCGTAGGCCTTGGGCAGCGCCTTGGCGATCAGCTTGATCGCACCGATGGCCAGGGCATCGGTAATCGGCGAGGCATTCAGGGAAAGGTAGGACTCAATGGCATGCACCAGCGCATCCACGCCGCTGGCGGCGGTAACACTGCGCGGGCAGGTCAGGGTCATTTGCGGGCTGATCAGCGCGACGTCCGGCAGCAGGTAGTCGCTGACGATGCCTTTCTTCAACTGCGCGACCTTGTCAGAGAGGATCGCCACATTGGTCACTTCCGAGCCGGTGCCGGCCGTGGTCGGGATGGCGATCAGCGGCGGGCCCTTGCGCGGCACCTGGTCGACGCCAAACAAATCGGCCAGGGCGCCGTGGTAACCGGCATAGGCGGCAACGCTCTTGGCTATGTCGATGGCACTGCCGCCGCCCACGCCGATCAGGCCGTCGTGCCCGCCATCGCGGTACGCCTGCATGCAATCTTCAACAATGGAGATTTCCGGGTCGGGCAGCACGCGGTCGAAAATCTCGTAAGGGCGTTCACCCAGGTGCTCGAGCGCCAGCGCCACGGTGCCGGACTTGACCAGCGCCGCGTCGGTGACAATCAAGGGGTTATCCACATCCAGGCGCGTCAGCTCGGCGGCCAGTTGTTCAATGGCGCCAGCGCCAGTCAGCAGTTTGTGGGCGATCTTGAATGAGGAAGTACTCATGTGCGCGGCCTCTTATCGGTGATGGGCTGGCACAAGAGTAGCTGACTGGATCGGGTTGTCTTCCATTCAGACGCTGAATGGTCACAGCCCCCCCCTGTGGGAGGGGGCTGTGCGGGGCTTTAGACTTGGGCAGTACGTAGTTTTTCGCTACGGCCGCGCAGCCACTCCAGGGTCAACAACAGCACGACCGAGAAGGCAATCAGCAAGGTCGCCGCCGCCGCAATCGTCGGGCTGAGGTTTTCGCGGATGCCGCTGAACATCTGGCGCGGCAGGGTCGCTTGTTCGGGGCCGGCGAGGAACAGCGTCACTACCACCTCATCGAACGAAGTCGCGAAGGCAAACAGCGCACCGGAGATCACCCCCGGCGCAATCAGCGGCAGGGTCACTCGACGAAACGCCGTCAATGGCGAGGCGCCCAGGCTGGCGGCGGCCCGTACCAGGTTATGGTTGAAACCCTGCAAGGTCGCCGACACGGTGATGATCACAAACGGCACGCCGAGCACGGCATGCACCACGATCAGCGAGAAGAAACTGTTGCCCAGGCCCAGTGGCGCAAAAAACAGGTAGCTGGCCACACCGATAATCACCACCGGCACCACCATCGGCGAAATCACCAGGGCCATCACCAACGCCTTGCCGGGGAAATTTCCACGGGTCAGGCCGATCGCCGCCAGGGTGCCGAACACCATGGCCAGCACCGTGGCCGCCGGGGCGACAATGATGCTGTTCTTCAGCGCACGCATCCATTCCGCCGAGGCGAAGAAATCCTGGTACCAGTGCAGCGAGAAGCCTTGCAGCGGATACACCAGGAAACTGCCGCTGTTGAACGACAGCGGGATGATGACCAGCACAGGCAATATCAGGAACAACAGGATCAAGCCGCAGAAGATCCGCAAGCTGTAGAACCACACCCGTTCCACTGGTGACATATAAGGGCTCAGCATCGCAAGGTCTCCTCAGCTCAGGCGCAGGCGACTGGCGCCCACCAGCCGGTTGTAGATCAGGTACAGCACCACGGTCGCCAGCAGCAGCAAGCCGCCCAACGCCGTCGCCATGCCCCAGTTGATGCTGGTGTTGGTGTAGAAAGCCACGAAGTAGCTGACCATCTGGTCGTTCGGGCTGCCCAGCAGCGCCGGGGTGATGTAGTAACCAATGGCCAGGATGAACACCAACAGGCAGCCGGCGCCGACACCGGCATACGTCTGTGGGAAGTACACGCGCCAGAAGCTGGCGAACGGGTGACAGCCCAGGGAGATCGCCGCACGCATGTAGGTGGGCGAGATGCCTTTCATCACGCTGTAGATCGGCAAAATCATGAACGGCAGCAGGATATGCACCATGGAGATGTAGACCCCAGTGCGGTTGAACACCAGCTCCAGGGGTTTGTCGATCAGGCCCATGCCCATCAGCGCACTGTTGATCAGCCCGCCGGATTGCAGCAGCACGATCCACGCCGCCACCCGCACCAGGATCGAGGTCCAGAACGGCAGCAACACCAGAATCATCAGCAGGTTGCTTTTGCGCGCCGGCAGGTTGGCCAGCAAGTACGCCAGCGGATACGCCAGCAACAGGCAGATGGCGGTGATCACCAGGCCCATCCAGAAGGTGCGGGCGAAGATGTCCAGATAGATCGCCTGATCCGGGGTGGCCGGGGCCACTTCGCCAAGGTCGTCGATGCGGTGATCGACGGCCGCCAGCAGGTAGAACGGGGTCAGGCTGCTGGTATTACGCCGGATCGCCTGCCAGTAAGCCGGGTCGCCCCAGCGTTCGTCGAGGTTTTCCAACGCTTCTTTATAAGAGGCAGGCGCTTCGGTAAACGGCAGCGCCCGCGCGGTTTTGGTCAGCAGGCTGCGATAGCCGGCCAGTTCCATGTTCAAGCGTTTGGACAGATCGCCCAGGGTCTGGTTTTTACGCGCCTCGCCCAGGTCCTCACTCAGGGCCTGATACACCGGCTCACCCGGCAGACCACGACCGTCCCAGGCCGTCACCGCCACCACGGTACGCGGCAGACCGCCCACCACTTCCGGGTTGCCGACGCTTTTAAACAGCAGCGCAACAATCGGCACCAGGAACACCAGCAGCAAAAACAGCACCAGCGGCGCAATCAAGGCCTGGGCCTTCCAGCGATTGAGCCGCTCGGCACGCGCCAGGCGCTGCTTGAGGGTGGGGCTGTTGACCTCGTTCGAGGGAACGGCGATAGCCATGGCTGACTCCGAATCATTAAAAATGAATGCACACCCCTGTGGGAGGGGGCTTGCCCCCTCCCACATGGTTACTTGGCAGCCCAGGAGTTGAAGCGCTGCTCCAGCTGCTCGCCGTTATCTGCCCAGAAGCTCACGTCGATCTGCACTTGGTTGGCGATGTTCTCTGGCGTAGTCGGCATATCCTTGAGGATGTCCTTGGCCAGCAACGGTACGGCTTGGGTGTTGGCCGGGCCGTAGGCGATGTTTTCCGAGTAGGTCTTCTGCTGCTGCGGCTGCACCGAGAAGGCGATGAATTTCTTCGCTGCTTCAGCACGGTCCTTGGCCAGGCCTTTAGGGATGGCCCAAGCGTCGAAGTCGTAGATGCCGCCGTTCCACACCACTTTCAGATTGCTTTCTTTTTGCACCGCGGCGATGCGGCCGTTGTAGGCCGAGCTCATCACCACGTCACCCGAGGCAAGGTATTGCGGCGGTTGTGCGCCAGCTTCCCACCATTGGATCGACGGCTTGAGTTCGTCGAGTTTCTTGAACGCACGGTCCTGGCCATCTTTGCCGGCCAGCACTTTGTACACGTCCTTCGGCGCCACGCCGTCGGCCATCAAGGCGAATTCCAGGGTGTACTTGGCGCCCTTGCGCAGGCCGCGCTTGCCCGGGAATTTCTTGGTGTCCCAGAAATCCGCCCAGCTGGTTGGCGCGGAAGCCAGTTTGTCCGCGTTGTAGGCCAGAACGGTCGACCATACGAAGAAGCCCACGCCGCACGGCTGGATCGCGCCCTTCACGTAGTCGGCGCTGTTACCGAACAGTTTCGGGTCCAGCGGCTCGAACATGTCTTCGTCACAGCCACGGGACAATTCCGGCGACTCCACTTCCACCAGGTCCCAGGACACGCTCTTGGTGTCGACCATGGCTTTCACCTTGGCCATCTCACCGTTGTACTCACCGGCGACAATCTTGCCGTTGCCCGCGCTTTCCCACGGTGCATAGAAAGCCTTGACCTGTGCAGCCTTGTTCGCGCCGCCAAAGGACACGACGGTCAGGTCCGGGCCGGCCATGGCCTGTGTAGCGCCCATCAAGCTCAGGGCCAGGACGGAATACTTCAGGGATCTCAACATTGTTGTTCTCTCCACGTGCAGGGTTGGTGAAGCCATGGGGCGATCAATTCGCCTCTAGAAGTGGGTCGAGTGCGCGAACGTGCTCGACTTGCCAGCCAATCGGTACCACGTCGCCGACCGCCAACGCTGGGTCCAGCTCGGCGATCGGTTGTTTCACAAAAAAATCGGCCTTGCCGCAGACTTCCAGGCGCACACGCACGTGGTCGCCCAGGTAGATAAATTCCGCCACCCGCCCGGAGAAGCGGTTGACGCAACTTTCGCTGGAACCATTGAGGCTGACGCGTTCCGGGCGCACCGACAGGGTCACCGGGCCGCCGATCTGGCCGACGTTCACCGCCAGTGCCTCGACCTTCTCGCCGCGCGCCAGCTCTACCACGCAGCGCTCGCCGGTATGGCTGTGCAGGCGGCCATTGAGGCGATTGTTTTCACCGATGAAGTTGGCGACGAAGGTGTTTTTCGGCTCTTCATACAAAGTGCGCGGCGCGGCGATCTGCTGGATCTCGCCCTGGTGAAACACCGCCACGCGGTCGGACATTGTCAAGGCTTCGCCCTGGTCGTGGGTCACGTACACCACGGTCACGCCGAGGCGTTGGTGCAGGTGCTTGATCTCCATCTGCATGTGTTCGCGCAATTGCTTGTCGAGGGCGCCGAGGGGTTCGTCCATCAGTACCAGTTGCGGTTCGAACACCAACGCCCGGGCCAAGGCCACGCGCTGCTGCTGGCCGCCGGACAGTTGCGCCGGGTAGCGCTGGGCGAAGGCGTCGAGCTGGACCATGCTCAGCACGCGCTTGACCCGCTCGCTGATATCGGTCTTGCTCAAGCCGCGTACCGACAGCGGGAACGCGAGGTTCTCGGCGACGGTCATGTGCGGGAACAGCGCGTAGTTCTGGAACACCATGCCGATGTCACGCTTGTGCGGCGGCACGTTGTTGATCGAGCGCCCGGCCAGCTGGATTTCACCGGCGGTCGGCGTTTCGAAGCCGGCCAGCATCATCAGGCTGGTGGTCTTGCCGGAACCGGAAGGCCCGAGCAAGGTGAGGAACTCGCCCTTGCGAATCTCCAGGTTGAGGTCTTTGACGATCAGGTTCTCGCCGTCGTAGCTCTTCTGCACGCCACGAAAGCTGACCAGCACATCATTTGAATCCGCCTCGCTCATACCCGCACCTTTGTGTTTTGGACTGCTGTGGCACAAGCGTAGTCCAGCCGCGAGCCCCCGAAAATCGGGGGCCAAGAGAGAATCGCATCAGCCGGATGGAAGGTTTGGGGTAGGGATCGCCCTACACGGATGGCGGGAATGGGACAGGGCAGCTGCAAGAGGCGAGCTGCAAGCGGCAAGAATGGGTTCGGCGGTGTTTTGGGGTTGTCGTTATTGGGTATGTGGTTAGAGGAGCTTGTGCTCCATGGCGTACTTCACCAGCTCGGCCAGGGAGGTGATATTCAGCTTTTGCATCAGCCGCGCCTTGTGGGTACTGATGGTCTTGCTGCTCAGCGCCAGTTGCTGGGCGATGTCATTGACGTTGGCGCCCTGGGCCAGGCGTTCGAACACGGAGAATTCACGCTCGGACAGCAGCGAATGCAAAGGTCTCGAGTCCGTCAGGCCGACCTCGAAGACCATGCGGTCCGCCAGGTCCGGGTCGATGTAGCGCCCGCCGGCCGCGACCTTGCGAATCGCCATCAGCAGCAGCGCGGGGTCGCTGTCCTTGGTGGCGTAACCCGCAGCCCCCACCTTCAGGGCGCGCGCGGCCATTTGCGCCTCATCGTGCATCGACAGCACCAGGATCGCCGGCGGATTGCTCAGCGCCCGAATGCGTGCGATCGCTTCCAGGCCATTCACGCCGGGCATCGAGATATCCAGCAACACCACCTCGCAAGGCACGTGGCGCAGGGTCTCCAACAGTTGTTCGCCATTACTCGCCTCCCCCACCACCAGCAGGTCTTTGGCCAGGCCGATCAATTGCTTGATGCCTTCACGAACAATGGTGTGGTCTTCGGCTACCAGTACACGGATCACAAGGGCTTCCTCTTATCGTTATGCATCCAACGGCACCGTCACACTCAGGGTGGTGCCCTCGCCCAATTGACTGTCCAGGCTCAGTTGCCCGCCCATGATCAGCACGCGCTCGCGCATCCCCACCAAGCCAAACGACACCGGGCGCCCCTGGGCCTGGACGAAACCGACGCCATCGTCGCTGATGGTCAGTCGCAGGCCGGCGCCTTCCACCGCCAGGGTCAGCTCGACAGTATGCGCCTGGGCATGGCGCATCACATTGGTCAGTGCCTCCTGCAGGATACGGAACAGGCCGATGGCCTTGGCATCGCTCAAGGCCGGCAGGTTATCCGGTACTTGCACCAGGCAGGGGATTTGCGTGCGCGCTTCAAAGCGCCGGGCTTGCCATTCAATCGCCGAGGCAATACCGGCATCGAGAATCGGCGGACGCAGCGCCGTCGCCACGTCCCGCACCAACTGGAACAACTGAGCGATCAGGCGCTTCATGCTGTTCAAGCGCTCGTGCAGGCCTGGATCCAGTTGCGCATAGGACAGCTCGCACATCGAGGTTTCCAGCTTGAGCACCGTGAGCATTTGCCCGAGTTCGTCGTGCACTTCCCGGGCGATGCGCGCCTTTTCTTCTTCGCGCACGGTTTCCAGGTGGGCGGACAACTCGCGCAGTTGCGCTTCACTTTGCATCAACGCGGCCAGGGTGCGGCGCAGTTCGGTGACGTCGTTCAGATAGACCACCAGGTATTCGGCCTCGGCAAAGCGCAGAAAGCTCAAGGACACGTTGGCCGGCAGAATGCTGCCATCGGCGCGCAAACAATCGGTGGCGAAGTTCTGCGGCCCCTCTTCGCTGGCCCGTGCACGCTTCCACAGGTTGAGCCAGCGGTCCATATCCAGGGTCGGGTCGAGGTCGACCAGCGGCCGTTCGATCAAGGCCCCGGGCGCGTAACCGAGCATGCTTTCGGCCGCACGATTGGCGTAGCGCACATGGCTGTCCCAGTTGACCCACAAGATGCCGACAGTGCTTTGGTCGATGGAAAACTGCGTCAACCTCAACGCCTCGGCACCGGCGGCGCGGGCCGCGCTTTCTTCGCGGGCCGCCAGCAGGTCGTGCTCCAGCACGCGTTGCTGGCGGCGCTGCCAGAACACCACGGCCAGGCTGGCGAGCAGCAACAGGCCGAGCAAGAGACTGAGGTTCTGCCACAGGCCTTTGGATTCGGATAAACGCGGGTATTTGGGTTGCAGCCAGCGACTGTGCAGTTGATCCAGGTCGCGGGCCGGGATGGCGCGCAGGGCGCTTTCCATGATGCCGGCCAATTCCGGCCAATCCCGGCGCGTGGCGACCCGCAGCAATTGCGGCAAGCCGATATCCCCCACCACCGCCAACCCGGCGAACTCTGCCTCACCGGAGAGCCGGCTTAATTGCGCTTCATCCACCACGGCATAACGCGCCTGCTGGCTGACCAGCAATTGCAAGGCCTGGCGCTCCATGGGCACGCCTTGCAGGTTAAGGCCGGGATAGGTGCTGCGCAGGTAATCGGCCACCGCACTGGGCATGCGCACGGCAACACGGGATTGCTCGTCGAGCTTCTCCAACTCTACGGCGGCGGCGCCCTCGCGGATGCCAACAATATGTTGGGGCACGCGCATATATGGGTCGGTGAACAGCCACAGGCGCAAACCGGCCGGGGTTTGTTGCAGGCCGGGGGCAATGTCCACCTCGTCGTCGCGGACAGCCGCTTCCAGTTGCTCCTGATTAGGAAAGTTGCGCCAGGTCAGCTCGATGTTCAGCGCCTTGGCCAACCACTGCATCAACTCGACATTCGCCCCGGACAAGCGCTGCAAACGTCGGTCGTATTGCGCGTAAGGCACCTGCAACACCACGCCCACCCGCAGTTCCGCATGCTGGGCCAGCCATTCGCGCTGCTGCGCATTCAACTGCGCCTGCGGGGCGACAGGTGGGGGAGAGGCGTTTGCCATCAAGGCAACGCACAAACAGCCGATAACCAGCAGACAGCGAAAACCCATGATCCACGTCTCACATCACTGACAAATACTGACCAACCCATTAGGCTGCTGGAATCTCTTCTGGCCGGAAATCAACGATGCCCTATCGAAACCGTTCGGCACTGCCAGCATTGTGCCTGTCGCTGCTGTTTACCAGTGCCTTTTCTGTGCAGGCCGCAGACGCACCGGCGCCGGCTGCCGAAAAACCCGTCGAACGCCAGCCCTTGCCCGAGCGTAGCCTGGAAGAAGCCAGCGCCCTGGAACGCAAAATTCCGCAACAGGAACAGCAACAGTTGCAGGCCGGCAGTGAGTCATTCCTTGCCTTGTGGAAACCGGCCAACAGCGCCGAGCCCGAAGGTGTGGTGATTATCGTACCGGGCGCCGGTGAAAATGCTGACTGGCCGCAAGCAATTGGCCCGTTGCGACGTAAATTTCCAGATGCCAATTGGGGCAGCCTCAGCCTGTCGTTACCGGACGTGAGCATGGACACCCTGCCACCGCGTGTCATGGAAGCGCCCAAGGCCACGGTCGACACCAGCAGTAAGGACGCGAGCACGGCTGACAAACCGATCGAGCAAGCCGCCAGCGCCGAGGCAGAGGGCACCGACCCGGCGGTGGTGCCGGGCGCCGACGAGCAGGACAAGACTGACGCCTCGCGCATCTTCAGTCGCATCGATGCTGCCGTGGCCTTTGCCCAGACCCAGAGCGCACGTACGGTGGTGCTGGTCGGCCATGGCACCGGCGCCTGGTGGGCAGCGCGCTACCTGAGCGAGAAACAACCGTCCCAGGTGCAGAAGCTCGTGATGGTCGCGGCGCAGACACCTACCGGGCGTCATCCAGACGTGCAGCAACTGGCACCAGGCCTGAAACTGCCGACCGCCGACGTCTTCTACCAAGACAACGCCCAAGCCCGCAAAAACGCCCAGGCACGCGCCCAGGCGGCAAAGCGCTTGAAGAATGAGGGTTATAAACAGGTGTCCTTGAAGACCTTGCCCGGCAACAGCGCCGCCGAGCAGGAACAGTTGTATCGCCGGATTCGCGGCTGGTTGAGCCCGCAGGCGAATGCCGACTGAGGATCAGCACAAAACCAATGTGGGAGGGGGTAAGCCCCCTCCCACATTGGATTGGGCAGTCACTTCAAAATCGTCAACGAAAATCCCGGCGCTCGCGAATCAACGCATAGGCATTGTGCAATTCGCGGGTGCGCTCGGTGGCCTCACGCACTTGCGCGGGGCTGGCGCCACTGCCAGCCACCTTGTCCGGGTGGTGACGGCTCAGCAGGCGGCGATAGGCACGCTTGATGGCCGAGGGCTCGGTGGCGGCCGTCACGCCGAGTAAGCGCAACGCGTCCTGATAGGTAGTGCCGCGACTGACCAGCGGCTTGCGCTCAGGTGCGTAGTCGGCCGCCAACGCCTGCAGCTGTTGCGGTGTCCAGCCCAACCACTTACCCCACAGGTCGATCAGATCGCGCTCGGCAGCGTCTGCTTTGCCGTCCGCCCAGACCATGCGCCAGCACGCCCGCAATACCCCTTCCGCCGCATGGGGTTGGGCCTTGAGCACACGCAGGTAGCGGCGCACCCGATCAGAACCGGATTTGCCGCGATTGAACGCCGCAATCGCACGGCGCTGTGCCGAGTCGGTCATGTCCAGCGAGCGCATCTCTTGCCGCGCCTGCTGGATATGACCGTCCACCACACGCCCGTTGCTTTTAGCCAGGCGCCCGAGCAACACAAACAATAACTCGTCATTGCGTAACGCCGGGCGCCCGCCCAAGCGCTCGCGCAACTGCGCCCAACTGTGCAGTTGCATGCGGCGATCCAGCGCCTGCCCCAACAGCGCACCCAACAAGGCCCCCGGAATACTGGCAATGGCAAAGCCAGCCCCGGCGCCGATCAGCGTCCCTGGCCACAACATGCTACTGCCCCGCTGTCAGCAGGGTTTCGACTTGCGCCAGGCGCTCCAGCGTGCCGACATCAATCCAGCGTCCCGCCATGTGTTCCCCCGTTACCAAACCTTTCGCCATGGCCCCACGCAGCAGCGGCGCCAGCTTGAAGGCACCGGCACTGCAACCCGCGAACAACTGGGGGTCGAGCACTGAAATGCCACTGAAGGTCAGGTTATCGGCACCGGGCGCCGCATCATGAAGCAGACCCTGATCAAGGTAGAAATCACCGCCCGACGGGTGATGCGCCGGGTTATCGACCATCACCAGATGGGCCAGGCCCTGGAGCGGTTGCTTGAGTCGGGTGAAGTCGTAGTCGGTCCAGATATCGCCGTTGACCACCAGGAATGGCTCATCCCCCAGCAACGGCAACGCCTGGAAAATCCCGCCACCGGTTTCCAGCGGTTCGCCCTCCGGGGAGTAGCGGATGCGCAAGCCGAACTGCGCGCCATCGCCCAGGTAGCTCTCGATCTGCTGGCCGAGCCAGGCGTGGTTGATGACGATATCGGTGAAACCAGCCTTGGCCAGCGCCTCCAGGTGGTACTCGATCAGGCGCTTGCCGCCGGCCTGCACCAACGGCTTGGGCGTGTGCAAGGTGAGCGGACGCATCCGCTCGCCTTTGCCGGCGGCCAGGATCATGGCCTTCATACGCTGGCCCCGACGGGTTGACGCAGGCTGGTGAGTAACTCAGCCAGTTCGCTCAATTCCGGGCGATCTGCGAGCACCGCGTCTATATAAGCAAAGAAGCGCGGTACGTCGGCCAGGTAGCGTGGCTTGCCGTCACGATGGCAGATGCGCGCAAAGATACCGATGACCTTGAGATGGCGCTGCACGCCCATCATGTCGCTGGCACGTAGGAACTCGTCGAAATCCGCTTGTACCGGAATGCCGGCCTGGCCCGCACGCTCCCAGTAACCGCGCTGCCATTCGCGCACGCGGGCCGGGGGCCAACTGAGGAAGGCGTCCTTGAACAGGCAGGTAATGTCGTAGGTGACCGGGCCGTAAACGGCGTCCTGGAAATCCAGCACGCCGGGGTTCGGCTCGCTGATCATCAGGTTGCGTGGCATATAGTCGCGGTGAACCAGCACTTTCGGTTGCGCCAGGGCGCTGTCGATCAAGTGGTCGCTGACACGCTGCCAAAGTGCCTGCTGGTGAGTATCCAACTCGATACCCAAGTGCCGGCGCACGTACCACTCGGGAAACAATTCGAGTTCGCGGCGCAGCAAGGCGACGTCATAGCTGGGCAGTGGCGCGTCCATCGGCAACTGCTGATAAGCCAGCAAGGCGTCGATGGCATCGGCAAACAATTGATCGGCGTTTTCGTCGTCAATCACGTCGAGATAGGTTTTTCTGCCCAGGTCATTGAGCAAAAGAAAGCCTCGCGGCAGATCTTCTGCATAAATTTTAGGAACATTTATTCCTGACTTCGCCAATAAATGGGCGATATCCACGAAGGGTTTGCAGTTTTCCTGGGGGGGTGGCGCGTCCATTACCACGAAAGTCCGACCGCCGCCTTCCCAGCGGAAATAACGCCTGAAACTCGCGTCGCTGCTGGCCGCGGTCAATGTGGCCGGGGGTACGGCACCCCAGTCTTGAGCGTTGAAAAGGATCGGCAACTGCTCATCCAGCCAGACTTCCAGCTGTTGTAAACGTAGATCTTGCTCGGGCATTACAAGGGTCTCCGACGGCGCTAGCCGTCAAGCGGGTCATGCTTTATTATCACGCATCTTTTTCAGACCATCGAGAGGCGTGCGGCCCACACCGCGGGCAGATGGCACGCAGGAAGCCCGGACTAATAAGATGGCATTGAAATCCCCCGCGTTTCGTAGAAAATTTCCGTTGCTGGTAACCGGCAGTCTGCTGGCCATGCAACCTTTCGCCACCTCATTCGTGGTCGCCGCGGAACAGTATGACTGCTCAGTCTCTGCTTCGGGTGCCTGGGATTGCGCGCCGAAAACCGCCGCCGCCCCATTGCCACCGCGCCCGGTGCATGACGGTGCAGCCGTCAGCTCGGGCAACAGCACGGCGCAGGCCGACGCTGGCGGCAGTGCCGAAGCCGAGCCGAAGACCGCACTGGTCACCGACTCCAAGGGCCGTGGCCTGCGTTCGCGCAGCGCCGACTACAGCCACTTGGACTGGGTGCCTCGCGAAAAGTTGACCGCCGCCCAGTTGGCCGAAACCGGTCCTTACTGCGCCGGTGCGTACATCGAGCCAACTCGTCCTGGCATGAACGACAAGACGAACAAGAGCGATGCGCCTACCTTCATCGGTGCCAAGGCCTCTCGTTACGAACAGGAATCGCAAGTGGCGACCCTGGCCGGTGACGTCGTCATGCGCCAGGGCAGCATGCAGCTGGAGTCGGAAGAAGCCAGCCTGTACCAGGCTGAGAACCGTGGCGAGCTGAACGGCAACGTGCGTCTGCGCGACAACGGCGCCCTGATCGTCGGCGACCACGCCCAGGTTCAGCTGGACACCGGTGCGGCGCAGATCGACAACGCCGAATACGTGCTGCACAAGTCGCGTATCCGCGGTAACGCGCTGTACGCCAAGCGCGCCGAAAACGCGATCATCCGTCTCAAGGACGGTACGTACACCACCTGCGAGCCAGACAGCAACGCCTGGCAGCTCAAGGGCAACAACATCACGTTGAACCCGGCCACCGGTTTCGGTACGGCCACCAACGCGACGTTGCGGATCAAGAACATTCCGATCCTGTACACCCCTTATATCTATTTCCCGATCGACGACCGTCGTCAGTCCGGCTTCCTGCCTCCAAGCTTCAGTACCGGCGGCGAAACCGGCTTCACCCTGGTCACGCCGTACTACTTCAACCTGGCGCCAAACTACGACGCCACGTTGTACCCGCAATACATGACCAAGCGCGGCATGATGATGGAAGGCGAATTCCGCTACCTCACCAAGTCCAGCGAAGGCCAGTTCGGCGGCGCGTACCTGAACGACGACAACGACGAGCGCAAGAAGCAGACCGACTACGAAAAAACCCGCTACATGCTCAATTGGCAGCACAAGGGCGGGTTGGATTCGCGCGTACTGACCCAGGTCGACTACACCAAGATCAGCGACCCTTACTACTTCCAGGACCTCAAGTCCTACCAGGAAGGTGTTGAGAGTCGGGACTTCGTCAACCAGCAGGGCTCCGTGACCTATCGCGGGAATTCGTTCCAGGCACGCCTGAACGTGCAGGCCTATCAACTGGCGACGATTTCCCAGACCACACCTTATGACCGGCTGCCGCAGATCACCTTGAATGGTCAGCTGCCGTTCCGCCCAGGTGGATTGAAGTTCACCTACGATACCGAAGCAGTTCGGTTTGAGCGAAGCCTGGAAACCGGCAACTTCATCAATGAAGATGGTGGTACCGAGCGTCGCCTGGACACCTACGTAACCGGCCTGACCCGTGCAAACGGTACTCGCCTGAACGTAGCACCCGCCGTCGAATACCCGATGAACTGGACCTACGGTTTTGTGACGCCGAAGCTCAAGTACGTCTACACCAAGTACGATCTCGACCTGGACAACAAGGGCAAGAACGACATCATCGCTGCACAAACAGCAGCAGCGAATGCCGGCACCCAGTACGCAGGCGGCTCCTTCAAGAGCTCCCAGGACCGCGCGATTCCGGTGGCCAGTCTCGACAGCGGCCTGTATTTCGACCGCGATACCAACTGGTTCGGCACAAACTATCGCCAGACCCTTGAGCCGCGCGCGTTCTACCTGTACGTGCCGAACAAGGACCAGTCCGATATCCCGATCTTCGACAGCAGCGAGTACGCGTTCAGCTACGCGTCGTTGTTCCGCGACAACCGCTTCAGCGGCACGGACCGTATCGGCGACGAAAACAAGCTGTCCCTTGGCTTGACCAGCCGCTGGATCGAAGAAAACGGTTTCGAGCGTCAGCGCGTATCCGTGGGCCAGGCGCTGTACTTCAAGGATCGTGAAGTTCAATTGCCGGGCATCCTGGCCGCCGACCGTGCCGATTCGCAATCCGACGTATCTCCGGTTGCCCTGGACTACGAGTTCCGCTTCAACCGTGACTGGCGCGCCACTGCCGGTTACAACTGGGACACCGAGGAGCACAGCCCTCGCTCCGGCAGTGCGATGCTTCACTACCAGCCGGAAAACGACCCGAACAAGATCATCAACGTTGGTTATCGCTATCGTAACGACCAGGTCGTCTACAACCAGCTGACCGGCAAATGGCAATTCGGCGGCGACTACGGCACCCCAGGCTCGGCGAACTACGTGAAGGATTACTACAAAATCCAACAACACGACTTCTCGATGATGTGGCCGATCATTCCCCAGTGGAACCTGATCACCCGCTGGCAGTATGACTACGCACGCAACCGTACCCTGGAAGCCTTCGGTGGTTTCGAGTACGACAACTGCTGCTGGAAACTGCGCGTCATCAACCGTTACTGGGTTTCCAACGACGAATACAGCCAGATCGCCCCGCTTAACGAAAAGGGTGACCACGGGCTCTTCCTGCAGATCGTCCTCAAAGGACTCGGCGGCCTGACCGGCGCCAAGGTAGAGAGCTTCCTCGACAAAGGCATTGAAGGTTATCGTGAACGTGAAGACCAAGCTTTCTGATTGTCTGCGCCCGCTAGTGCTGGGCGCACTGTTCCTGGGGACCGCATCGGCACACGCTGCGGTTCAACAGCTGGATAAAGTAGTGGCCATCGTCGATAACGATGTGATCATGCAGAGCCAACTCGACCAGCGGGTCAAGGAAGTTCAGCAAACCATCGCCAAGCGTGGCGGCGGCGTGCCACCTACCAGCGTCCTGGACCAGCAGGTACTGGAGCGCCTGATCGTCGAAAACCTGCAACTGCAGATCGGTGATCGTTCCGGCATCCGTATTTCGGACGAAGAACTGAACCAGGCGGTCGGCACCATCGCTCAACGCAACAACATGAGCATTGATCAATTCCGCGCCGCCTTGGCCCACGACGGTTTGTCCTATGAGGACGCCCGTGACCAGATCCGCCGCGAAATGATCATCAGCCGTGTGCGTCAGCGCCGCGTAGCCGAGCGGGTTCAGGTGTCCGAACAGGAAGTGAAGAACTTCCTGGCCTCGGATCTCGGCAAGATGCAGCTTTCCGAAGAACTGCACTTGGCCAATATCCTGATCCCGACCCCGGACAGCGCCAACTCCGAGCAGCTCAATGCCGCCGCCGCCAAAACCCAGGCCATTTATGATCGCCTGAAAGCCGGTGCCGACTTTGCCCAGATGGCGATTGCTCAATCCGGCAGCGACAACGCCCTTGAAGGCGGTGACATGGGCTGGCGTAAAGCCGCTCAATTGCCACCTCCGTTCGACCGCGAACTGAGCGCAATGGAGGTGGGTGGCATCACCCAGCCAGCACGCACGCCAGGCGGCTTCATTATCCTGAAGTTGCTGGAACGCCGCGGTGGCGAGGCCTCGCTGAAAGACGAAGTGCATGTTCGTCATATCCTGGTCAAACCAAGCGAAATTCGCACCGAAGCGCAAACCAAGGAACTGGCCCAGAAGATCTATGACCGCATCCAAAGCGGTGAAGACTTCGCCACCCTGGCTAAAAGCTTCTCTGAGGATCCAGGCTCGGCCCTCAACGGCGGCGACCTGAATTGGATCGACCCGAAAGCCTTGGTGCCCGAGTTCCAACAGGTAATGGCCGATACTCCGCAAGGCGTATTGTCCAAACCGTTCAAGACTCAGTATGGCTGGCATGTGCTGGAAGTCCTTGGCCGTCGCGCCACCGACAACACCAGCCAGGCCCGTGAGCAGCAAGCGCTGAACGTACTGCGTAACCGCAAATACGATGAAGAGCTGCAGACTTGGTTGCGTCAGATCCGTGACGAAGCCTACGTGGAAAACAAGCTGCCAGGCGCCGAGCAAACAGGCACCGACCAGGCAGCACAGTGAAACCACAGCGTTTCGCGGTAACACCCGGCGAGCCGGCCGGCATTGGTCCAGACCTGTGCCTGCTGCTCGCCTCGCAACCCCAGCCGCACCCCCTGATTGCCATTACCAGCCGCGACCTGCTCCTTGAGCGGGCCGCGCAGCTGGGTGTGGTCGTCAATCTGCTGGACGTGGCACCGGGCAACTGGCCCGACCTGCCGGCGCCCGCTGGCAGCTTGTATGTGTGGGACACCCCGCTGCAAGCCAAGGTCGTTGCCGGGCAACTCGACACGGCCAACGCGGCGTTCGTCCTGGAAACCCTGACCCGCGCGGGACAAGGCTGCATCGACGGCGACTTCGCCGGCATGATCACTGCACCGGTCCACAAGGGCGTGATCAACGAATCGGGCATTGCATTTTCCGGTCACACCGAATTCCTGGCTGAGCTGACCAATACCGCTCAAGTGGTGATGATGCTGGCCACACGTGGCCTGCGGGTCGCGCTGGTGACTACACACCTGCCGTTGCGTGACATTGCCGACGCCATCACCGCCGAGCGCCTGGAGCGCGTTACGCGCATCCTGCATGCCGACCTGCAACAGAAATTCGGCATCGCCCAACCGCGCATCCTGGTCTGCGGGCTCAACCCCCACGCCGGCGAAGGCGGCCACTTGGGCCAGGAAGAAATCGACATCATCGAACCAACCCTGGAGCGTCTGCGCCAAGAAGGCATGGACCTGCGTGGCCCACTGCCTGCAGACACTCTATTTACCCCCAAATATCTGGAGCACTGCGACGCAGTGCTGGCGATGTACCATGACCAGGGGCTGCCCGTGCTGAAGTACAAAGGCTTCGGCGCCGCAGTCAACGTGACACTGGGCCTGCCGATCATCCGCACCTCCGTCGACCATGGCACCGCCCTGGACTTGGCAGGCAGCGGCAAGATCGATACCGGCAGCCTGCACGTGGCCCTGGAAACCGCCTATCAGATGGCCGAGACCCGTATATGACCGAGCATTACCAACACCGGGCGCGCAAGCGCTTCGGGCAAAACTTCCTGCACGACGCTGGCGTGATCGACCGTATCCTGCGCTCCATCCATGCCAAGCCAGAAGACCGTCTGCTGGAGATCGGCCCGGGCCAGGGCGCGCTGACTCAAGGCCTGCTGGCCAGCGGCGGCCAACTGGACGTGGTGGAGTTGGACAAGGACCTGATCCCGATCCTCAACCAGCAGTTCGCCGACAAGCCCAACTTCAACCTGCATCAGGGTGATGCACTGAAGTTCGACTTCAATACCCTCAACGCCGCGCCCAACAGCCTGCGCGTGGTGGGTAACCTGCCGTACAACATCTCCACGCCACTCATTTTCCACCTGCTGAACAACGCCGGGATCATCCGCGACATGCACTTCATGCTGCAAAAAGAAGTGGTGGAGCGCCTGGCCGCGGGCCCTGGTGGAGGTGATTGGGGCCGCCTGTCGATAATGGTCCAGTACCACTGCCGCGTCGAACACCTGTTCAACGTTGGCCCGGGCGCATTCAACCCGCCGCCGAAAGTCGACTCGGCCATCGTGCGCCTCGTACCGCACGCCGTGCTGCCACACCCGGCCAAGGACCACAAATTGCTCGAGCGAGTGGTGCGTGAAGCGTTCAACCAACGCCGCAAGACCCTGCGTAACACGCTCAAAGCCCTGCTGAGCAACGCTGAAATCGAAGCTGCCGGCGTCGATGGCAGCCTGCGCCCAGAGCAACTGGACCTGGCCGCGTTCGTGCGCCTGGCCGACCAGCTTGCCATACAGCCTGCGCCGACCGCCGACTGAAGCACCCAGGCATGGCCAGACACATGTCTGGCCTAGTGCCCACCTCTTGGCCTAGACTGATCCGCATCTGCTGTCCTCCGCTTTTGCTTTTAAGGCCTCTTGCATGTCCGATCCTCGCTACCAGATCGACGTCAGCGTCGTCACCCGCTTCCTGGCGGACCAATCGCAACCTGAACAGAACCGCTTTGCCTTTGCCTACACCATTACGGTGAAGAACAACGGGCAGGTGCCGGCCAAGCTGCTGTCACGCCACTGGGTGATCACCGACGGTGACGGTCAGGTCGAGGAAGTTCGCGGCGCAGGCGTTGTCGGCCAACAACCGCTGATCGACATCGGTGCCAGCCATACTTACAGCAGCGGCACAGTAATGACGTCCAAGGTCGGCACCATGCAGGGCTCGTATCAGATGAAAGCCACCGACGGCAAATTATTCGACGCCGTCATCGCGCCCTTTCGTCTTGCGGTGCCGGGGTCCCTGCACTGATGGCAACTTACGCGGTCGGTGACCTGCAAGGCTGCCTGGAGCCCCTCAAGTGCCTGCTTGAACGCGTAGCCTTCAACCCGGCGACCGATCGCCTGTGGCTGGTAGGCGACCTCGTCAATCGTGGCCCCGAATCGCTGGAGACCCTGCGCTACTTATATAGGCTGCGAGAGTCCCTGGTGTGCGTACTGGGCAATCACGACCTGCACCTGCTGGCGGCCGGCAACAACATCGAGCGCCTGAAAAAGGGCGACACCCTGCGGGAAATCCTCGAAGCACCAGACCGCACCGAATTGCTTGACTGGCTGCGCCAGCAAAAAATCATGCATTACGACGAAGGCCGCAACATGGCACTGGTCCATGCCGGTATCCCGCCACAGTGGACGCTGAAGAAAGCCCTCAAGTGCGCCGCCGAAGTCGAACATGCGCTGGCCGATGACAACCTGTACACCGCCTACCTCGACGGCATGTATGGCAACGAGCCGGTGAAATGGGACAACGACCTCACCGGCGTCGCCCGCCTGCGCGTGATCACCAATTACTTCACGCGCATGCGCTTCTGTACCGCCGATGGCAAGCTGGACCTCAAGAGCAAGGAAGGCGCCGACACCGCCCTGCCCGGCTACAAGCCGTGGTTTGCCCACAAGGAACGCAAGACCCGCGACACCAGGATCATCTTCGGTCATTGGGCAGCCCTGGAAGGCAAGTGTGATGAACCCGGCGTATTCGCCCTCGACACCGGATGCGTGTGGGGCGGCGCCATGACCCTGATGAACATCGACACTGGCGAGCGCCTGAGCTGCCAATGCGAATCTCCCCTTCCCGTTACACTGCCAGCTGCCGCCAAACGCTAGACGCCGCAGCCAAGCCTAAGGAGCCCGCCATGAGCGAATTCAAACGTATCCCTCCCGAACAAGCCCAGACCCTGCGCGAGCAAGGTGCGGTAGTGGTCGATATCCGCGACCAGCCTACTTACGCCGCTGCCCACATCACCGGCGCCCAGCACCTGGACAACGTCAATATCAGCGACTTCATTCGCGCTGCCGACCTTGACGCCCCGGTGATCGTGGCCTGCTACCACGGCAACTCCAGCCAGAGCGCCGCCGCCTACCTGATCAGCCAAGGCTTCTCCGACGTCTATAGCCTGGATGGCGGCTTTGAGCTATGGCGTACGACCTATCCTGCGGAAATTTCATCCGGCGATTCGCAATAATTTTTTTCACACACCGCTACCCCGCGTGACGCTTGGGCTCGCGCCGTTTCTGACGAACGGCGCAGCCAAACTAATTGCTCATCGCGCCTTGACCTCTCCGATTCCGAACTATCCTTAAGCGCAGGCCATCCGAATCAGGGGAGAGCCGGTACACCGGCGTGCGGGTCATCGGTAGCGTTTAGGGTGTTCTGGGGGGAAAACGGCCATTGGCGTTCGTCAATGACTGCCAGCATCGACTGATAGATCCGGCGTCGGCTCCACGTATCGAGCGAGGTGACGACGTCATGAGTATTTTTAGCCACTTCCAACAACGCTTCGCGTCCACACAGCAGGAAGAACTCACGCTGCAAGAGTATCTTGAGCTGTGCAAACAGGACCGCAGCACCTACGCGTCTGCCGCCGAGCGCCTGCTATTGGCAATTGGTGAGCCGGAGCTGGTGGAAACCGCGAATAATTCGCGCCTGTCGCGAATATTCTCCAACAAGGTGATTCGCCGCTATCCGGCCTTTGAAGACTTCCACGGAATGGAAGAATGCATTGACCAGATCGTCTCCTACTTCCGCCATGCCGCCCAAGGCCTGGAGGAAAAGAAACAGATCCTCTACCTGCTCGGCCCCGTCGGCGGCGGCAAGTCGTCCCTGGCCGAAAAACTCAAACAACTGATCGAAAAGGTGCCCTTTTACGCCATCAAGGGCTCACCGGTTTTTGAATCGCCCCTGGGCTTGTTCAACGCCACGGAAGATGGTGCCATCCTCGAAGAAGACTTCGGTATCCCACGGCGCTATCTCAACACCATCATGTCGCCCTGGGCCACCAAGCGCCTGGCCGAGTTTGGCGGTGACATCAGCCAGTTCCGCGTGGTGAAACTCTACCCGTCGATCCTCAACCAGATCGGCGTGGCCAAGACCGAACCGGGCGATGAGAACAACCAGGACATTTCGGCGCTGGTGGGCAAGGTCGATATCCGCAAGCTGGAGGAATTCCCGCAGAACGACGCCGACGCCTACAGCTACTCGGGCGCATTGTGCCGGGCCAACCAGGGCCTGATGGAATTCGTCGAGATGTTCAAGGCACCGATCAAGGTGCTGCACCCACTGCTCACCGCCACCCAGGAAGGCAACTACAACAGCACCGAAGGCCTGGGCGCGATTCCGTTCACCGGGATCCTGCTGGCTCACTCCAACGAATCGGAATGGCACACCTTCCGCAACAACAAGAACAACGAAGCCTTCATCGACCGGATCTACATCGTCAAGGTGCCGTACTGCCTGCGGGTCAGCGATGAAATCAAGATCTACGACAAGCTGCTGTTCAACAGCTCCCTGGCCAAGGCCCATTGCGCACCCGACACCTTGAAGATGCTTGCCCAGTTCACCGTGCTGTCGCGCCTCAAGGAGCCGGAAAACTCGAATATCTATTCGAAAATGCGCGTGTATGACGGCGAAAACCTCAAGGATACCGATCCCAAGGCCAAGTCGATCCAGGAATACCGCGACACTGCCGGCGTGGATGAAGGCATGAACGGCCTGTCGACCCGCTTTGCGTTCAAGATCCTGTCCAAGGTCTTCAACTTCGACCCCCATGAGATCGCCGCCAACCCGGTACACCTGCTCTATGTGCTGGAACAGCAGATCGAACAGGAACAATTCCAGGCCGAAACCCGCGAACGCTACCTGCGCTTCCTCAAGGAATACCTGGCGCCGCGCTACATCGAGTTTATCGGCAAGGAAATCCAGACCGCGTACCTGGAGTCCTACAGCGAGTACGGCCAGAACATCTTCGATCGCTACGTGCTGTATGCGGACTTCTGGATCCAGGACCAGGAATACCGCGACCCGGAAACCGGCGAGATTCTCAACCGCGTAGCCCTCAACGAAGAATTGGAGAAGATCGAAAAACCTGCGGGCATCAGCAATCCGAAGGATTTCCGCAACGAGATCGTCAACTTCGTGCTGCGCGCCCGCGCCAACAACAACGGCAAGAACCCCACTTGGCTCAGCTACGAGAAACTGCGGGTGGTCATCGAGAAGAAAATGTTCTCCAACACCGAGGATCTGCTGCCGGTCATCAGTTTCAACGCCAAGGCCAGCAAGGAGGATCAGCAAAAACACAACGACTTCGTCACACGAATGGTCGAGCGTGGCTACACAGACAAGCAGGTACGGCTGCTCTCCGAGTGGTACCTGCGGGTGCGCAAATCGCAATAAGGCAGCGACAGGCGTGCACTGCCAGGTCTTAGGCCTGGCAGTTGACCGCTTGTCTCTAAGCTTCCAGCTCGCTGCTTGAAGCTTGTAACGTGAAGCTGCCCGGAGGGCTCCTCATGAGCTATGTGATCGACCGACGCCTCAATGGCAAGAACAAGAGCACGGTAAACCGCCAGCGTTTCCTGCGGCGTTACCGTGACCACATCAAAAAGGCCGTTGAAGAGGCCGTTAGCCGCCGTTCCATCACCGACATGGAGCATGGCGAGCAAATCAGCATTCCTGGACGGGACATTGACGAACCGGTGCTGCACCACGGCCGGGGCGGCAAGCAGACCGTCGTTCACCCTGGCAACAAGGAATTCACCACCGGCGAGCATATCCAGCGCCCACAAGGCGGTGGTGGTGGCAAAGGCCCGGGCAAGGCCGGTAACTCCGGCGAGGGCATGGACGAGTTCGTGTTCCAGATCACCCAGGAAGAATTCCTCGAATTCATGTTCGAGGACCTGGAATTGCCCAACCTGGTCAAACGCAACCTGACCGGCACGGACACCTTCAAAACCGTGCGCGCCGGGATCAGCAACGAGGGCAACCCGTCCCGGATCAATATCATTCGAACACTGCGCTCCGCCCATGCCCGGCGTATTGCCTTGTCGGGCAGCAGCCGCGCCAAACTGAGGGATGCCAAGGAAGAACTGGCCCGGCTCAAGCGTGAAGAACCGGATAACTTCGGCGATATCCAGGAAGTCGAGGCAGAAATAGAGAAACTCAGCGCGCGCATCCACCGCGTGCCGTTCCTCGACACCTTCGACTTGAAGTACAACCTGCTGGTCAAGCAACCCAACCCTAGCTCCAAGGCGGTAATGTTCTGCCTGATGGACGTGTCGGGGTCCATGACCCAAGCCACCAAGGATATTGCCAAGCGATTTTTCATCCTGCTGTACCTGTTTCTGAAGCGGAACTACGACAAGATCGACGTAGTATTCATCCGCCATCACACCAGTGCACGGGAAGTCGACGAAGAAGAGTTCTTCTACTCGCGGGAAACTGGCGGCACCATTGTCTCCAGCGCGCTGAAGTTGATGCAGGAGATCATGGCCGCACGCTACCCGGCCAACGAGTGGAACATCTATGCCGCCCAAGCGTCTGACGGCGACAACTGGAACGATGACTCGCCGATCTGCCGCGACATCCTGATCAATCAGATCATGCCGTTCGTGCAGTACTACACCTACGTCGAAATTACCCCCCGTGAGCACCAGGCCCTGTGGTTTGAATACGAGCGTATCGGCGAGGCCTTTGCCGACACGTTCGCTCAGCAGCAACTGGTCTCGGCCGGCGATATCTATCCGGTCTTCCGTGAACTCTTCCAGCGCAGGTTAGTGACATGACCGCCAAAAAAGAGACTAAGCGCCAACCTATTTCCACCGGTTCCGAGTGGACCTTTGAACTGATCCAGGCTTATGACCGGGAAATCAGCCGCATCGCGGCAGGTTATGCCCTGGACACTTACCCCAACCAGATCGAAGTGATCACGGCCGAACAGATGATGGATGCCTACGCGTCCGTTGGTATGCCCCTGGGTTACCACCACTGGTCCTACGGCAAACACTTCCTCAGCACCGAGAAGTCCTACACACGGGGCCAGATGGGCCTGGCCTACGAGATCGTGATCAACTCCGACCCGTGCATCGCCTACCTGATGGAAGAAAACACCATCTGCATGCAGGCGCTGGTGGTGGCCCATGCCTGCTATGGGCACAACAGCTTCTTCAAGGGCAACTACCTGTTCCGCACCTGGACCGATGCCAGTTCGATCATCGATTACCTGGTGTTCGCCAAGCAGTACATCATGCAGTGCGAGGAGCGCCACGGTATCGACGCCGTGGAGGACTTACTCGACTCCTGCCATGCCCTGATGAACTACGGCGTCGACCGCTACAAGCGTCCGTACCCGATTTCTGCCGAGGAAGAACGCCTGCGCCAGAAGGAACGCGAAGAGCACCTGCAGAAGCAGATCAACGACCTGTGGCGCACCATTCCCAAACGAGCCGGCAAGAACAGCGACAAGGACAACGCGCGCTTCCCCGCCGAACCTCAGGAAAACATCCTGTATTTCCTGGAAAAGCACGCACCGTTGCTGGAGCCGTGGCAACGGGAAATCGTGCGTATCGTGCGCAAGATCGCCCAGTACTTTTATCCACAGCGCCAGACCCAGGTGATGAACGAAGGCTGGGCAACGTTCTGGCACTACACATTGATGAACGACCTCTACGACGAGGGCCTGGTCACCGACGGCTTCATGATGGAGTTCCTCACGTCCCACACCAGCGTGGTGTTCCAACCCGGCTTCGACAGCCCGTATTACAGCGGAATCAACCCTTATGCGCTGGGTTTTGCCATGTACCGCGATATTCGGCGCATGTGCGAACATCCCACCGATGAGGACCGCCACTGGTTCCCGGAAATCGCCGGCAGTGACTGGTTATCGACCATCAAGTTCGCCATGAGCAGTTTCAAGGATGAGAGTTTTATCCTGCAGTACCTGTCACCCCAGGTTATTCGGGATCTCAAGCTGTTCAGCATCCTGGATGACGACCTCAAGGACGATTTGGTGGTACCAGCCATCCATGATGAACCGGGTTACCGCATCATTCGTGAAACGTTGGCCGCGCAGTACAACCTGGGCAATCGCGAGCCTAATGTGCAGATCTACAGCATCGATGTGCGCGGCGACCGCTCGCTGACCTTGCGCCACCAGCAGCACGACCGTAAACCCTTGGGCGAATCCACCGAGGAAGTGCTCAAGCACCTGCACCGGCTATGGGGCTTCGACATCCACCTGGAAACCCTGCAAGGCGACCAGGTAATGAAGACGCACCATGTACCACCGCGAAGTGACCATAACGACAACGACTACGGCCGCCTGGACCTGGCCGTCGTTCATCTCTGAAACAGCAAAGCCTCCATTGGTCAGGCACAGGCGGTATCCTGTGCCGCTAATGGAGGCTTTTTCATGAAAATCTACAAAGTCGGCGGCGCCGTGCGTGACCGCTTGCTGGGCATCGAGGTCACCGATATCGACCGCGTGGTCGTCGGCGCCACCACCGAGCAGATGCTTGCCAAGGGTTTCAAGCCGGTCGGGGCGGACTTCCCGGTGTTCCTGGACCCGAGGAACGGCGATGAATACGCCCTCGCCCGTACCGAACGCAAAAGTGGTCGGGGTTACGGCGGCTTTGTATTCCACGCCAGCCCGGAAGTTACGCTGGAGGAAGACCTTGTCCGTCGCGACCTGACCATCAATGCCATAGCAGAAGACGACGACCGTAATCTGACTGACCCTTATAACGGTCAGCATGACCTTGAAGCGCGAATCTTACGCCATGTTTCCCCGGCGTTCGCCGAAGATCCATTGCGTGTACTCCGCGTTGCGCGTTTCGCCGCACGCTATGCACCGTTGGGTTTCAAGGTGGCCCCGGAGACCCTGGAACTGATGCGTCAACTCAGCGAGTCCGGCGAACTGGACGCCCTGACTCCGGAGCGCAGCTGGAAAGAAATCTCCCGCGCCCTGATGGAAGAACAACCCCAGGTATTCATCCAAGTGCTGCGCGATTGCAATGCGCTGAAGAGTTTAATGCCGGAAGTGGACGCATTGTTTGGCGTACCACAACCCGAAGCGCATCACCCTGAGATCGATACCGGCATTCACACCTTGAGCGTGCTGGAACAGGCTGCGCTGCATCAACAACCACTGACCGTACGCTGGGCCTGCCTGCTGCACGACCTGGGCAAAGGCCTGACACCTGTGGATAAGTTGCCGCAGCATATTGCCCATGAACACCGCGGCCTGAAGCTGATCAAGGCGGTGAATGAACGCTTCAAGGTACCAAGGGATTGCCAGGAACTGGCGGTGCTGGTTGGCCAATATCACACCCACGGTCATCGGGCCCTGGAGCTTAAAGCCTCGACGCTTCTGGAGTTGCTGCAGAGTTTCGACGTTTACCGTCGGCCGCAGCGCTTTGAAGAGTTTGTGGTGGCGTGTGAAATGGATGCCCGGGGCCGCAAGGGCCTGGAGCAAAGAAGTTATCCACAAGCGGATTACTTGCGCGGCGCGGCGAAGGCAGCGCGCGAGGTCGCCGTTGCGCCACTGCTTGAGAAAGGATTCAAGGGACCGGAGTTGGGCGAAGCGCTCAAGCGCGAACGGCTCAAGGCACTCAAAGCCTATAAGGAACAACACAAGCCCTTGTAGGAGCTGAGCTTGCTCGCGAAGAACGTCAACGATAACGCAGCGCTCTCAGTTTTTTAGCGAGCAAGCGCGCGCCTACAAGAGTGAGTTCGGGGTGAGTGGCTGGCCCTGCCATTCAAACCTGACAGGCGCCAGCACCTGATCGATCTGAGCATCACGCCAGAGTGCAGCCATCGTCTTGCCCGCTTCAGGGTGCACACGGTCTGGCGCCATCATCGACAGCGGCCACAACACAAAGGCATTTTTCAGGATTTCGGCCCTTGGCAGGATCAAGCCATCGAAATCCCCCACCAGGTCGCCATACAGCAACACGTCGATATCCAACGGCAGCCCCTTACGGTCCGGAGCATAGCGGCCGTTGTCGGCCTCAATGGATTTCAAACGGCGATCCAGTTCCTTCAACGACAGTTCGGTATAGGCCGATACCACCAGATTGAAGAACGGTCCGCTCTTGATACCCACCGGCTGGCTTTCGAACACCGCCGAGCAGCGAATCCCCGTCAAAAAGCCCGCCAGCGCATCCAGGCCGGCGCACAAACGGGTCTCGCGCTCGATATTGCTGCCCAGGCCAAGGTAAATCTGCGTTAGCGACATCCGCGCTCGATCTCCACGCCGACGCCCTTGGCGGCCGGCACGGCGCCGGGCTTGGTCAGTTTGAGGTGCAGCCAGGGAATCTGGAACTCACTCATGAGCACTTCGGCCAGGCGCTCGGCAAAGGTCTCTACCAGTTGGTACTGGGACTGCTCGGCAAAGGCCTGGATACGCGTGGACACGCTGGCGTAGTCCAGCGCGAGGGTGAGGTCGTCGCCGGCCGCGGCCGGGCGATTGTCCCAAGCGAAACTCAGGTCCAGGCGCAGGCATTGGCGGATCCCGCGCTCCCAGTCGTAGGCCCCGATCACGGTGTCGACTTCCAGGCCTTCGATAAACACTCTGTCCAAGCTCTTCTCCGCAGCACGACAAGGGCGCGATGCCCCGTTAGAATCAGGGCGTCCTCGCCCGGAATAGTTAGCATGTTTTGGTCACTGGCGATTCTCGCCTACCTGCTCGGCTCGCTGTCCTTCGCCATTTTGCTCAGCCGCCTGACGGGAAATCCCGACCCGCGAATGAGTGGCTCTGGCAATGCCGGCGCCACCAATATGTTGCGCCTGGCCGGCAAGAAGCTCGCCGTACTGACGCTGCTGGGCGACGTGTGCAAGGGCCTGTTGCCCGTACTGATCGCCAACCTCGCCGGCCTGACCCTGCAACAGCAGGCCTGGGTGGGCGTATGCGCCGTCCTCGGCCATCTGTTTCCACTGTACTTCCGCTTTCGCGGTGGCAAAGGTGTCGCCACGGCAGCCGGCATGCTGCTGGGGATCTACCCACCGGCGGCGTTGCTGGCCGTGCTCGCCTGGCTGTTGACGTTCTACCTGACCCGCACCAGCTCGCTGGCTGCACTGATCGCCACGCCGCTCACCCTGCCGTTGCTGGCCTGGCAGGAGCCGGCGGCGCTGCTGCCGATGAGCGTGCTGACACTGCTGATCGTCTGGCGGCACCGGGGCAATTTACGCGACCTGTTTGCCGGGCGCGAACGGCATTTTTAAATACCGTCAATGAGCCTGGCTCACGTTGCGCATTTACAAGGGCGGCAGCTGCTCCATCGGCCAGCGCGCCTGCACGCTGATCGCCAGGCTTTCGTGCTGCCCCGCCTGCAGGCGCTGACAGCCGGCATAAGCGATCATCGCGCCATTGTCGGTGCAGAACTCAGGGCGGGCGTAGAACACATCCCCCTTCATATCACCGAGCATCTTCTCCAATGAGCTGCGCAACGCCTTGTTGGCGCTGACGCCACCGGCGATCACCAGGCGCTTCATGCCCGCCTGTTTCAGGGCGCGCTTGCACTTGATGGTCAAAGTCTCCACCACGGCCTGCTGGAACGCCAGCGCGATGTCGCAACGGGCTTGCTCACTGTCGTCCCCGGCGCTGACGCTGTGCTGCCAGGTATTCAACGCCGAGGTTTTCAAGCCGCTGAAGCTGAACATCAGACCAGGGCGATCGCACATCGGACGCGGGAAAGTGTAGCGACCGACAACGCCTTTTTCGGCGAGGCGAGCGATTTCCGGCCCACCCGGGTAATTGAGGCCCATCATCTTCGCCGTCTTGTCGAAAGCTTCGCCGGCGGCATCGTCCAAGGACTCGCCCAGAAGCGTGTATTGACCGATCCCATCGACCTGAACCAGCTGCGTATGCCCCCCCGAAACCAACAAAGCGACGAACGGGAACTGCGGCGGGTTCTCTTCCAACATCGGCGCCAGTAAATGGCCTTCCATGTGGTGCACGCCGAGGGCCGGAATCCCCCAGGCGAAGGCCAGCGCCTGGGCGCAAGAGGCCCCAACCAGAAGGGCTCCGACCAATCCGGGGCCCGCCGTATAGGCAATCGCATCGATCTCGGTCGGCACGCAACCGGCCTCGTCCAACACCTGGCGAATCAGCGGCAGCATACGTTTGACGTGATCACGACTGGCCAGCTCCGGCACAACACCGCCATAGGCGCGGTGCAGGTCGATCTGACTGAACAGTGCATCGGCCAAAAGCCCGCGTTCACTGTCGTAAAGTGCGACACCGGTTTCGTCGCAGGAGGTTTCAAGTCCCAGTACTAGCATGGGTTTGCGCCTTGTAGAGGCTGAATTCGAAGGCGCGCATAATAGTCGCCACTCCCCCTCCCGACTAGCGGTTTTCGATCAGAGGCTTTGCATTCCTGCCAATGAGGGGTTAACATCCGCAACCCTTAAAAACCGACGACCTCAGCCGCGAATTTTTTGCGACGAGAACGTTGATTCCCGGTAATGAAAGAAGGTAGCTCTGGATGCCAGCCGTCAAAGTAAAAGAGAACGAACCCTTCGACGTAGCTCTGCGTCGTTTCAAGCGCTCCTGCGAAAAAGCCGGTGTTCTGGCTGAAGTTCGTAGCCGCGAATTTTATGAGAAGCCAACTTCTGAGCGTAAGCGCAAAGCAGCAGCCGCTGTTAAGCGTCACGCCAAGAAAGTTCAGCGCGAACAGCGCCGCGCCGTTCGTCTGTACTAATACACAGACGTTCGTAGCAAGCTTCTGCCAAGCCCGGCCCTCAGCCGGGCTGTTGGCATTTGCGGATATCGCTTGATGCTTCATCGTTGACGCCGCACACGCGACTGATACAACTGCTTCAAACGTCAGGACTGGCTCTTTTGCCAGCGGTGCACGTCTCTTCTGACGAGCCTAACAAGGCTACTGACGAGCACACTCATTTTATAAGCAGGCGATCAACTGTATCGGCTGTGCCCACCGATGAGCATCCGAGGCCACCATTGGCCAACGCCGGACTCCCGGGCAACATTTCTACGCCGAAAAGCTGATTGAAATTAACGTCAGTGAATGTTCGGCAGATACACTTCCTGACAGCCCAAGCAGACGATTGATGGTCGAGCCATTCGACACGTGCGCTTGAGCACTTCACGGGCACTCATTTACACGCAGTGATGACGAGAACGCCATGGCCGGGCTGATTCCCCAGAGCTTTATTGACGACCTTCTGAACCGCACCGACATCGTCGATGTTGTCAGCTCGCGCCTGCAACTGAAGAAAGCCGGCAAAAACTACACAGCCTGCTGCCCGTTCCACAAGGAAAAGACCCCGTCATTCAGCGTCAGCCCCGACAAGCAGTTCTACTACTGCTTCGGCTGCGGCGCGGGCGGCAACGCCCTCGGCTTCCTGATGGATCACGACAACCTGGATTTCCCCCAGGCTATCGAGGACCTGGCGAAAGCCGCCGGCATGGAAGTCCCCCGCGAAGAAAGTGGCCGCCCGCATAAACCACGGCAACCCACTGACTCGCCGCTGTACCCACTGCTCACCGCCGCTGCCGACTTTTACCGCCAGGCACTTAAAAGCCATCCGCAGCGCAAGGCCGCCGTTGATTACCTCAAGGGTCGCGGCCTGACCGGCGAAATCGCCCGCGACTTCGGTCTCGGCTTCGCCCCGCCAGGCTGGGACAATCTGTACAAGCACCTGAGCAGCGACACCCTGCAGCAAAAAGCCATGATCGACGCCGGCCTTTTGGTTGAGAACGCCGAGACCGGCAAGCGCTACGACCGCTTCCGCGACCGCGTGATGTTCCCGATCCGCGACAGCCGTGGCCGCATCATCGCCTTCGGTGGCCGGGTGCTGGGGGATGACAAGCCCAAGTACCTGAACTCCCCGGAAACCCCGGTATTCCACAAGGGCCAAGAGCTGTACGGCCTGTTTGAGGCGCGCAAGAACAATCGAAATCTCGATGAAATCATCGTGGTTGAAGGCTATATGGACGTTATCGCCCTGGCCCAACAAGGTCTGCGCAATGCCGTGGCCACCCTTGGCACCGCCACCAGCGAAGAGCATTTGAAGCGCCTGTTTCGCGTAGTGCCCAGCGTGCTGTTCTGTTTCGATGGCGACCAGGCCGGCCGCAACGCCGCCTGGCGCGCACTCGAAGCCACGCTGCCGAGCCTGCAGGATGGGCGCCGCGCGCGCTTCCTGTTCCTGCCTGAAGGGGAAGACCCGGATACCCTGGTGCGCTCCGAAGGCACCGACGCATTCCGGGCACGCATCAATCAACACGCGCAGCCACTGGCGGATTATTTCTTCCAGCAACTGACCGAGGAAGCCGACCCGCGCTCCCTCGAAGGCAAGGCCCACATGGCCACCCTTGCGGCGCCATTGATCGACAAGGTTCCAGGCGCGAACCTGCGCACCTTGATGCGCCAACGCCTGCAGGAAATCACAGGACTGAGTGGCGAAGCCGTCAGCCAGCTGGTGCACAGCGCACCGCAGGACGCGCCGCCTGCCTACGACCCAGGCATGGATTATGACGCCATGCCGGACTACGCCGATTTCCATCAACCCCAGGAGGCATACGCGCCCCAACAGGAATGGACGCCGAAGAAACCCGGTGCCGGCGGCAAGAAATGGGACAAGAAACCCTGGAACAAAAATGGCAAGCGCGGTGATCGCGATGAGGCCTATGCCCCGCGCACCCCGGTTGCCGTAGAAGCGCCGACGCTGATTGCCCTGCGCACCCTTATCCATCATCCGCAATTGGCGGGCAAGGTTGAAAGCGCTGACCATTTTGCCAACGCGAGCAATACCTACGCTCAGGTGCTGATCGCGCTGATCGAGGCCGTGCAGAAAAATCCTAAGCTAAACTCAATTCAGTTGATGGCTCGCTGGCATGGCACGGAACAAGGTCGCTTATTGAAAGCACTCGCAGAAAAGGAGTGGCTAATTGACGGCGACAACCTTGAACAACAGTTTTTAGACACCATTACTAGGTTATCCGCGGGTCAGCACACGCAGACCCTCGATGAACTCATCAAGAGAGCGAGGCAGCCGGGATTATCGGCTGAAGAGCAAATTCAGATAGCAAAACAGATGCGCGACCTCTTAAAACAGAATGTTTCCGCATCAAACCCGACCTCAGCTGGCGTGTGAGGTCATAGCTCGGGTATAATCCTCGGCTTGTTTTTTGCCCGCCAAGACCTTCAGTGGATAGGGTGTTATGTCCGGAAAAGCGCAACAGCAGTCTCGTATCAAAGAGTTGATCACCCTTGGTCGTGAGCAGAAGTATCTGACTTACGCAGAGGTCAACGATCACCTGCCTGAGGATATTTCAGATCCTGAGCAGGTGGAAGACATCATCCGCATGATTAATGACATGGGGATCCCCGTACACGAGAGTGCTCCGGATGCGGACGCCCTTATGTTGGCCGACGCCGATACCGACGAGGCAGCCGCTGAAGAAGCCGCTGCCGCGTTGGCCGCGGTGGAGACCGACATCGGTCGCACGACTGACCCTGTGCGCATGTATATGCGTGAAATGGGTACCGTCGAGTTGCTGACACGCGAAGGCGAGATCGAAATCGCCAAGCGTATCGAAGAGGGCATCCGTGAAGTGATGGGCGCAATCGCGCACTTCCCTGGCACGGTTGACCACATTCTCTCCGAGTACACTCGCGTCACCACCGAAGGTGGCCGCCTGTCCGACGTCCTGAGCGGTTATATCGACCCGGATGACGGTATTGCGCCGCCTGCCGCCGAAGTACCGCCGCCTGTCGATGCCAAAGCCGCGAAAGCGGACGATGACACCGAAGACGACGACGCTGAAGCCAGCAGTGATGACGAAGACGAAGTCGAAAGCGGTCCAGACCCGATCATCGCCGCCCAGCGTTTCGGTGCGGTTTCCGATCAAATGGAAATCACCCGCAAGGCCCTGAAAAAGCACGGTCGCTCCAACAAGCTGGCAATTGCCGAGCTGCTGGCGCTGGCAGAGCTGTTCATGCCGATCAAGCTGGTACCGAAGCAATTCGAAGGCCTGGTTGAACGCGTTCGTAGCGCCCTTGAGCGTCTGCGTGCACAAGAGCGTGCGATCATGCAGCTCTGTGTCCGTGATGCGCGCATGCCGCGTACCGACTTCCTGCGCCAGTTCCCGGGCAACGAAGTTGACGAAAGCTGGAGCGATGCTCTGGCCAAAGGCAAGGCGAAGTACGCTGAAGCCATTGGCCGCCTGCAGCCGGATATCATCCGTTGCCAGCAGAAGCTGACTGCACTTGAGACCGAAACCGGTCTGACGATTGCCGAGATCAAGGACATCAACCGTCGCATGTCGATCGGTGAGGCCAAGGCCCGCCGCGCGAAGAAAGAAATGGTTGAAGCGAACTTGCGTCTGGTGATCTCCATTGCCAAGAAGTACACCAACCGTGGCCTGCAATTCCTCGATCTGATCCAGGAAGGCAACATCGGCTTGATGAAGGCTGTGGACAAGTTCGAATACCGTCGCGGCTACAAGTTCTCGACTTATGCCACCTGGTGGATCCGTCAGGCGATCACTCGCTCGATCGCCGACCAGGCCCGCACCATCCGTATTCCGGTGCACATGATCGAGACCATCAACAAGCTCAACCGTATTTCCCGGCAGATGTTGCAGGAAATGGGTCGCGAACCGACCCCGGAAGAGCTGGGTGAACGCATGGAAATGCCTGAGGATAAAATCCGCAAGGTATTGAAGATCGCTAAAGAGCCGATCTCCATGGAAACCCCGATCGGTGATGACGAAGACTCCCACCTGGGTGACTTCATCGAAGACTCGACCATGCAGTCGCCAATCGATGTCGCCACTGTTGAGAGCCTTAAAGAAGCGACCCGCGACGTACTGTCCGGCCTCACTGCCCGTGAAGCCAAGGTACTGCGCATGCGTTTCGGCATCGACATGAATACCGACCACACCCTTGAGGAAGTCGGTAAGCAGTTTGACGTGACCCGCGAGCGGATCCGTCAGATCGAAGCCAAGGCGTTGCGCAAGTTGCGCCACCCGACGCGAAGCGAGCATCTACGCTCCTTCCTCGACGAGTGACACCAGAACCCCCGGCCCAGGCCGGGGGTTTTGCTTTGTACAGATAAAATCCCGCGCGAATCCCCTCTCCCGCAATGCCCGTCTACACTCGAAACATTCCCCGTGCCATAACGAGACCGTTATGCCCAGATTGCCGACCGTGATACTGCTGTCGCTGCTGACCTGGACCGCAACGGCTGGCGCGTTGACTCTTACCGATGATGAGCGTAGCTGGCTGGCGGACCATCAGGAGCTGCGCCTTGGGGTGGACGCCTCATGGCCACCGTTCGAATACCGTGATGAAGATGGCCGCTACTTGGGCTTGTCGGCAGATTATGTACGCCTGATCCAGGACCGCCTGGGTGTCAGGGTAAAGCTGATCGAGCCATCGAGCTGGGGCGTTGTGCTGGATATGGCGCGCAGCAATCAGCTCGACCTTGTTCCCAGTATCATGTCGACCCCGGAACGCCAGAACTACCTGGCCTTCACGCGGCCGTATATCGACTTTCCGATGGTCATCCTTGCCCACGAAGGCGGGGCACGGCCGCGCAATCTCAAGGACCTTTACGGGCTGAAGGTCGCCGTGGTGGAAAACTACGCCCCCCACGAGCTATTGCGTACCCACCACCCCGACCTCAACCTGGTGGCCCTGCCCAACGTCAGCTCCACGCTGCAAGCACTGGCCACTGGCGAAGTGGATGCCGTGGTCAGCGACCTGGCTTCCAGCGTCTGGAGCCTGCGCGAACTCAAGCTTGACGGCCTGTACGTCAGCGGTGAAACGCCCTACCGCTATCAATTGGCGATGGGAGTGCCACGAGACGACAAAATGCTGGTGGGTATCCTGGATAAAGTCCTTGCCGACCTCAGCCCGACCGAGACCAACGCCATTCAGCAACACTGGGTGGGTAGGTTCACCGATAACCGCACCTTCTGGAGCGACCTGCTGATGTACGGGCTGCCCGCCGTGCTGCTGCTAAGCACGGTATTGGGCGTCGTTATTCGGATCAATCGCCGGCTGAGTTCGGAAATTTCCCGCCGCGTCGCCCTCGAACAGGAATTGCGCAGCAGCGAATACCATTATCGCGGCCTGGTGGAGAGCCTGTCCGCCATCGCCTGGGAAGCCAGCGTCAGCGATTTCACCTACAGCTATGTGTCACCCCATGCCGAGGATCTGCTCGGTTACCCGCGCGCCCATTGGCTCATTCCGGGCTTCTGGCGCAACATCATTCACCCCGCCGACCTTATCCGCACCGAAGCCTATTGCTACCGCGAAACCCGCGCCAACCGCGACCACAGTGTTGATTACCGGGTGATTACCGCCGACGGCCGTTGCCTGTGGGTACGCGATATTGTCAGCCTGATCGAACACGGCCATGAGCCCGTACTGCGCGGTTTGATGATTGATATCAGCGAGGCCAAGCGCACCGAGGAAGCCTTGCAGTTGTCCGAGCAGAAGTTTGCCTCGGTGTTCCAGCAATGCCCGGATATTTTAGTGATCGCAAGGCTGGCCGACGGTTGCCTGCTGGAGGTCAACAAGGCGTTTGAGGATCAAGTGGGCCTGAAGGCCGAAGAGGTGATTGGCAAAACCGCGACAGCGCTGAATATCTGGGGCATCCCGGGCATCGGCCCGGACCTGTTGCAACGCGTGCAGACCACCAGCATCCGAAACCTGGAAATGCCTTTTCTGCGTAGCAACGGCCAATCCTTTACCGGCCTGATTTCCGCCGAACCGTTTCAACTCGACACCACTGAAGCCATCGTCGTGGTAGTGCGCGACATCACCCAGCTCAAAGAAACCCAGCAGCAACTGCAAATCTCCGAAGAGAAATTCGCCAAGGCCTTTCATGCCTCTCCCGACGGCCTGCTGTTAAGCCGCCAGCGTGACGGCCTGCTGATTGAAGTGAACGATGGTTTCAGTCGCATCACCGGCTTCAACAGCGCGGCATCCCTCGACCAGTCGACCCTGGACCTGGGCATCTGGGTCGACCTCAACGAACGCAAGCACATGCTGGAATTGATGCATCGGGATGGATTTGTGCGTGACTTCATTTGCCACATACGCCGCAGCGACGGACAGATTCGGCTGTGTGAAGTCTCCAGCCGCCCACTGCCAATCGCCGGTGAAGCCTGCATGCTCACCATCGCCCGGGACATCACCGAGCGCCAACTGATGCAGGAAAAACTACAACAGGCCGCGACAGTCTTCGAGAGTACCGCCGAAGGCGTATTGATCACCGACACCCGCCAGAACATCAGCGCCGTAAACCGCGCCTTCAGCGAGATCACCGGCTACAGCGAAGCCGAAGCCCTTGGCCAGACCCCGCGCCTGCTCGCCTCCGGCTTGCATGACAGTGCCTTCTATGCCGCCATGTGGCACCAACTGACAGCCCAAGGTCATTGGCAGGGCGAGATCTCCAACCGCCGCAAGAACGGCGAGTTGTACCCCAGCTGGCTGACCATCAGCGCCGTGCGCAACCGCGACCAGTTGATCACGCACTTTGTCGCCGTGTTTGCCGACATCTCCAGTCTCAAGCTCGCCCAGGCACGCCTCGACTATCAAGCGCACCACGATCCACTAACCGGCCTGCCCAACCGCACGTTATTTGAAAGTCGGTTGCAGGCGGCCCTCAACGGTCATCAGGAAACCGGTAAACAAGGCGCGGTGCTGTTTCTCGACCTGGACCGCTTCAAACACATCAACGACAGCCTTGGCCACCCGATCGGCGACCTGCTGCTCAAAGACATCGCCGTACGCCTCAAGGAACAACTGCGTGACATCGATACCGTCGCGCGCCTGGGCGGCGATGAATTCATCATTCTGCTACCCGGCCTGCAACACGCCAGCGACGCCGAATACCTGGCCAATAAGCTGCTGGCCTGCTTCACCCCGCCGTTCCAGGCCGGCGAACACGAGTTCTTCATCAGTGCCAGCATCGGCACCAGCCTGTACCCCCAGGACGGGACCGACGTCGCTACGCTGGTCAAGAACGCCGACGCCGCGATGTACCGCTCCAAGGCCAAGGGCCGTAACCGGGTCGAAAGCTACACCCGCGACCTGACAGCCCAGGCCAACGAGCGCGTGGCCCTGGAGCACGAACTGCGGCGTGCTATCGAACGTGATGAGTTGAGCCTCTATTACCAACCAAAACTGAGCCTGGAAACGCAAGCACTGATCGGCGCCGAAGCCTTGATCCGCTGGCACCACCCCACCTTTGGCGATGTATCGCCCGAACACTTCATTGCCCTGGCCGAAGAGAACGGCATGATCCTGCAGATTGGCGACTGGGTGCTTGAGCAGGCCTGCCTGCAAATGCACGCCTGGCAGACCACCTTCGATAACTTCGGTCCGCTATCGGTCAACCTTGCCGGCGCGCAACTGCGCCACCCCGGTTTGCTGGGTCGGATCGAACAGCTGTTGCATGATTACCGCCTCGAACCCGGCTGCCTGCAACTGGAGATCACCGAAAACTTCATCATGAGCCAGGCCGAAGAAGCCCTGGAGGTGCTGCACCAGCTCAAACACCTGGGTGTACAACTGGCAATTGATGACTTCGGCACCGGCTACTCATCCCTCAGCTACCTCAAACGGTTGCCGCTGGACTTCCTGAAGATCGACCAGTCCTTCGTCCGCGGCCTGCCCGACGACCCCCACGACGCCGCCATCGTGCGCGCCATCATCGCCTTGGGCCACAGCATGCAATTCACCATCATCGCCGAGGGCGTGGAGAACCCGGCACAGCAAGCCTTCCTTGCCGCAGAAGGCTGCCAACAGATGCAGGGCTACATCGTGAGCCTGCCTCTACCGCCCGAGCTTTTTGCGGCTACCTTCCTTCGCAGGAGCATTGAGGATTTTTCGGATAGCACAGTGAAGAAACCATCGTTATAATCCGCGACCTACTGAGGGCCTATAGCTCAGTTGGTCAGAGCAGAGGACTCATAATCCTTTGGTCCACGGTTCAAGTCCGTGTGGGCCCACCAATTCGAAAGCCGCGCATTGCGCGGCTTTCGTCGTTTTTGAAGCGTTGAGAAGTCACGCTGAAAACTGCCAAAATCTGCTTTACGTCCACAAACCGTCCACACATGCTAAAGCGCTCACTCAATACGCTTCGTGTAACTCCGCAAAATCCAGCCCTCATACAGCTCGTCATCCATCACTACCGATACGTAAAGCCAGGCCCGGTCAGTGGAGTCAAGCACCTGCACCAATGATCCAATCCGGATTTTGAGCACGGCCTCAGCCTGCCTACTAGGATCATCCATCAGATAGACATCCGACCCCGTGACGATCCTAAACCCGATTAAATCGCTTTTATTCGCCCCAGAGGGCAAGTGACGGGCTATTGCACGAGCGTCAGCAGGAGTTTCAACGCTGGTAAAAAGACCTGAAAGATTCCGTTGTAGTTCGAAACCTTTATTTATGGAGCCTATCGGATCCTTGGTGAATGCCGACAGCATGAGGCACAAGAAATACACCAGCGCCGCCTGGGACGCCCCTTTTAAGCTCCCACTATTTTGAAAAGCCTTAACTACCTCTTGTGGGACATCAGAGTCATTGACCTGCCGCGTCACCTTGGAGAAGTCATCAATTTCTCCAACAACAGCAACTGCCTCTTCGAACCCGGAAACTATCTGAGCAGCTGATATATCCCCAGATCGGATCAACTCGAAAAGCTCAGAATTTATCGACGAATTTAAAAACTCGGAAATGTACCTTTGATTTACCCCAATGGAATCAACCGCTTTCGCCGCAGCTATGAGTGACTTTGAGATATTGAGCTCATGGTTCATCTGGCTTACAGCTTTCATAGCAATACCAATAGGCGACTGACTCAGTGCTTTCATGGTCAGTCCTATGGACGACTGGTTTAGTGCTTTCATAGCCAAACCAATAGATGAATTCGCAGCAATACCAAGAGGCTGGACTGGGACAGATAACGCTTTGGCCACCGAACCTATCTTTTGAAAATCCTCACTACGCTTGAATATTCCCATGCTTTCGGTCAAGGCTCTGACAGCATCACCGATCTGGAAAATCTCTTTTGAAACTGTGAATCCTTGCATCGCTTTTGTTACTTCCAGGGCATATCCAATATCGCCCTTCGACCTCAAAGACTCAGACCGTTTATCACTCATCAACACCGCTCCTTGGATTTACTTTTATTTCGAGTTTTAGCAATAGGATTCAACCTAACCACCTCAGCCATATGCCCCGGACTAAAGTGCGCATACTTGATCGTCATCGCCAACGTCGCATGCCCCAACACCCGCTGCAACGTCAGAATATCCCCGCCACTCTTCATATAGTGACTTGCAAACGTATGCCGCAGGATATGCGTCACCTGCACCTCGGGCAACTCCAGCCCAACAGCCTCAACTGCTCGCCGAAACGTGTTGTACCCCGATTTGAACGGCAAAGCCTCAACCACCTTCGCCGCCAGCTCCTTGGATATCGGCATACTGCGATTCTTGCTCGACTTCGTTTTGAAGTAATGCATCATGCCGTCGCGCACTTGCCGCGCCTGCAAGCTCTCAGCCTCGCCCCACCTAGCCCCAGTCGCCAAGCTTGAAACGCGTGGATGACTACGTGGGGCCAGCCGAATGAAGCCACATATATTGGTAAGGATTAACGGCCAGCTTGTTGACCTGGTGCAGCACGAGGTGCGCCTCGACCTGCACACGCCTGGCCGCGCGCGCTTGAGCGTCAAATCGCAGGAACCTCAAAGCGGACTGGTTACGCTCGATGTGGGCTACAACGACAAGCCCCTGCATCGGCACTTTGTTGGCTATGTCGAACGATGCACCACCGCCAACAGCCACGAACAGGTGCTGTTTTGTCGCGAGCTGACAGCGGTGCTCAACTATCCGTTGCCCATAGCGCTACGGCATGTCGACCTGCGCGCCGTACTGATCGAAGCCAGCCGCGTCACGGGCTTGCGCTTTCGCGTCCCTGACGCGCCCTACGCCAAACTTCGCACACCCTATTTTTACTCACTGGCCAGCGGCATCCAGGCAATGGATAGCCTGGCACAGGTGTTCAGCATCCCCGACTTCATCTGGCATCAACAAGGCGACGGCGAGGTTTACGTCGGCAGTTGGGCCGACAGTTACTGGGGCGCTCGGCCGGCGCTGCAACTACCCATCGAGTTGTTCGACGGCTACCAAGGCAACCAAAGCGCCGTGATAGCCGCCCTGCCCGGCCTGCGCCCTGGCGCGATGATCAACCAAGGCCAGCGCATTACCGCTGTGACCTTGACCGATACGCACATGGTGCTCAAGTGGAAGAAACCGTAACCCGCATCGTTGAACGACGCTTCCCGGAGTTGGCCGGTGCCTATCACCTGCCGCGCTTTGCGCGCGTGCTGGCCGTGGCTGATCCACCGGACGCTGCTGGGCTGTGCGATGACTTCCGCCCGCGCTACGCCGTCGACCTTGAGGTGCTAGCCCCAGACGGGGAAGCGGACTCGGGTTTACCGCACCTTCTAGGTGTTGCCCTACCGGTACCCGGGGGCGGTACCGAGATGGGCTTCTATGCCTTTCCGGAGGAAGGCACCGTTGTGGTGGTCAGCTTCGCGTATGGGCTGCCGAACAAGCCTTTTATTTTGCAGATCCTGCCCCACGGCTTGAGCCTGCCCCAGGTGCCAAAAGGCGACCAGCTCTGGCAGCACAGCGAGGCCGTGCAACAGCGTGCCGATGCCGAGGGCAATTGGTTACGGCAGACGGACGCCCGCATCACCGATCAGGCCAGTGAGCGCCAGGTGCAGGCGTTGGAAAACGCAGAACGGTATCAAGTCAGCACCGTGGAGGTGGATGACCACAGCACGGAGTCAGTCGGCGGGATCAAGGCTGTCGAGGCATTGGGCGCCCTGAAGCTGCTGTCCGGCGGGTCGGCCAGCCTGGCGGCGGTCGATGACCTGCACCTGGCCACCGGTCGGGACTTGAACCTGGTGGTGGGGCAGAAGCACAACGCAATCGTGGGCGGTGACATGCACGAGCAGATCCAGGGCATGCGTAAAAGCGTGGCCGCCATGGGGCAGCGCCTGATGGCGAGCAAAACATGGCTGGGCTCCGAAGGCGTCAACGTGCTGCAGGTGCTGTGTGACCTGATCGACCTGGTGCAGCAGATGAACGTCGCCATCGCCGCGCACAAACACGGCCCGACACCGCCGCCGGATAACACGGCTGAATTCACGACACATGCAGCGTCTGCCAGGGCGCAGGCCGCAAAACTTAAACCCATCACCGAGTGAATGAATGCAACAACCCACCATTGGCAGCCTGTTCGCAGGCATTGGAGGCTTTGATGTCGGATTTGAAAACGCCGGATACCGCACCGCCTGGCAAGTCGAACTTAACCCCATCAACCGGGCTGTGCTTGCCGATCGATTTCCCCATGCACGCCAATTTGAAGACGTGCGCAAATGCGGGGTTCACAACCTGTCTGCCGTCGATGTCATCACCGCCGGCTTCCCCTGCCAGGACATCAGCATCGCCGGCTGCCGGGAAAGCAACCGCGCCACGCGAGGCCTGCAAGGCGAACGCAGCGGACTGTTTTGGGAAGTCATACGAATCCTCAAGGAAACACAACCTCGCTGGGTGGTCCTTGAGAACGTCGTTAACCTGCTCGCTGTCAACGATAGCCGCGACTTTGAGACAGTCATCCGGGCCCTTGCGGACTGCGGGTATGTGGGATTTTGGCGAGTGCTTAATGCTCAATATTTCGGAGTCCCCCAGCAACGTCGCCGCATATTCCTGGTCGCGGGTTATCGACGCATGCCCCCCCTCCAGCTCCTGGCTGACGCCGCGCCAGTGGACGCAATATCTCCAGCGTCTCAATCGCAGCACTGGCCACGGCCCGCGGATGCCTGGGCTGCCAATACTTTATTGGCAAACAAAGCGGGATCGCAGATCGCTATGGGCTGTACCACTTTCGTCGCTGAGCCGGACGGATGGGATCAGATGGTTGAGCGGCAGCGAACGGCTGAAAATGATGGGCTTTGCCTCGGACTGGATGCGGCCAACCTTGCGGAGGCTTTTGGTGCCGGAAATGCCGTTGTTACGCAGGTGGCGGAATGGGTTGGGCGGGGGTTGATGAGAGCGGAAGAATTAACAGGCTCAATTAAATAAACCTTGCACTCCTTACATAACGCAGCCGCATTTATGGACAAACAACCACCGCCCTGCCGAAAAGCTCTCCCACTCAACCCGCCACAACACTGGCGGGTCCGCCAAGTGTCGCCGCCTCGTTTATAAAGACCGATACGTCACGATGCTCCAACGCTTTTACTTCGTCCATTGCCAAATGATTGAGCCATACGGAAAGACGCGTTGCACATGACGGGAGCTGCCAGGCGAGCGCATTGGCATGATCGAATAAAACCCGCTCAAGATCGTCAGCATCCAAACGTAAGCGCTCAGGCTCGATAGCTGCAGCAATCCGGGCGGTTAACTTGGCCACTCCAGGCGCTCTATGACGAAGCTCGCCTAGTCGCTGTATGAAGGTTGATGTGTGCGGCATAGGCATGATTCGCAATCCTAAAGTGACAAAGAAGGGATACCCACAAGACCACTATGGCGTGTATTTGGCTGCCTGCACACCTTAATCCAGACGTCCAATCAAGATTGCTAACCGACCACCCGTCAACGATTAAGAAGATCAAGCCAAGTTGCACTCCAAACACAAGCCAACCGTTATCGGTTCTGATAACCTACATCCGCTCGGTCATTTATCTGACCGACGACGGACTTGCCGACTGCACACACCAGGGAGCAAGTCAGAGATGGGCGCCGGACGACCGGCGTGACCGTCTTACCCCACAACCTAAAGAGGAAGTATCAATGAAACCTTTCCTGAAGCCTTTAACAATCAATCGGAGGGACCCACATCGTGGCCCAGAAAAAACGCGACATCAGCGAAAACGACACAAGTAAAAGACTGGTAAAGAACCACCCAGAGGCAGCGGTAGCTAAGGAAATGCAGAAAGCGCCCGAAAGGATCCGCGACTGCTTCGTTACCAACCTCACCCTCTTACAGAACGGGTTGCCTCTAACCTGCGAAGTAAGCCCGTTGAGCTCCCTAGGACATGGAGTCTACGAACTCAAAATAAAAGGGAGACCCGGTTGGCGCTGCATCTATTACACCGGCCAGCCCGGGTTGATATATGTGCTACACGTTTGCGAGAAAACCACGAATGGCCCTGATAGGCAGATAAAAAACGTGGTTGAGAAGCGCTTAAAAACCCTGAGGAGCGAACTCAAGGCCGTATAAGCGTGAGGATAGCGATGTGTTAGAGCATCGCTTTTTTCAGATTCATCACCAGAGGCTGCGCTTTGTTTTCGGGGTCAAAATCCGCGTCCACTTTGTAGCCGATTCGCACCAGCATCTGCAGCAGCGCATCAATCGAAAATTTCTCTAAATACCCCTTGAACAGATTGCTCATACGCGGCTTGGTAATGCTCAGCTCGTGCGCAGCCGTGGCTTGATTCCAGCCTTTTTGCCGGATCAGGGTGATCAGGACGAGGAATAGCTGGGTTTTCAGGTGCTTCATGTTGAATTCCACAGGATCGTCTGTGAACAATTCGAAAATATTTTGGCTCATGGTTGTTCCTCCGTTGGTCAAGGGAGGCTTGCTCTCGGTTGAATACATTCAGGGATGTCATCGGTCTAGGGTCGTAATCACGGTTGACAAATGCGTCAATCTCTCCAGTGGTTTATTCGACCTTGCATGCATACTATTATCTTTTCTTGTAACTATGCAAATGCATTTCCCACCAAAGTGATGATAGAAATCTGTTTAGCCATTCGTAAACATTTTCGGAGCAGTATTCATCAGCGTCTCCGGTGCTTGATGGGCCCGCCAATGTGGGCAACCATTCGTCTGGCAATTGAAATCACCGCGAAACCTCACCCGGCAGAACGACGGACTCTTATCTCCGAGCCTTATATTTTGTGCCTTACAGCTTGATTTGCTCTCTCTTAAGCCCGCCCGCGCAACTGCTGATGGATGTGGACAGCCTCTCAGTCGCAGGCCCGAGCACAGCTGCATTTTTTCGTCAGCCGGATCACAGGCCTTCTACAAGCCGTAACCGTTCAGTCACGGGGTCGGCCGAGCAGGTTGGACCCACACCAGTCAAAATCTGATGCGCATCAGTGTTCTCCAGAAATTCTTGAGCGGCGACAATTGGTGCTTACGCCAATTTCGCTGCCACCATTCATCATCATTCAACGCACGTGCTTCTATATTGCTGCCTGTAATAGCTGCAGGCTGCTGACGAAATAGCATAGGGAAGACACAATGCTGTTTCATTCTCCGCTTGAACATGACATCCACTGGCACGCCGCTATAGGGGGTTTCAGCTAACACCCGACAACCCTCACGAGAAAGGATGTACGCATGAAGCGCCACAACCTTCCCCCGCGCGATGTATGGGAACCAGGTCAACCAGGTACGGCCCATGGTATAACCCAGATGGAGCGCTTCGAACTGGCCCCGCCGCAGAAACCGGTTGATCCAACGAGTTTGCCTTGGGCATAGCTTGTAAGGCTTGGCGTCATCCTCAAAGATCAAAACCCGCTCCCAACCCGCACCCAGAGCCTTAATCGCGATAGCCTGATGGGACTCGTAGCACCCGCGGACAGGATCCGAGCAGGGCTCGACAATGAAAAACTCGATCTCACTTGAGATTAGCGAGGCCACTGTCAAATCGAAAAGCTCTCGACGATCCGCGCGCGCTCCCAACGAAATGCAGAAAGATCGGTCGACATCGAATGACACGCTTTGAGCGTTGAAGCCCTGGCCGAAGGTGTTATTCCGAAGAAATCGCACTGATTAGGATCCTGACAACACCCTTATGACCCAATGCCAAAGGGAAAGTCATGATCAGAACGACGCTGGGTGCGGGTCTGCCGGACAGTTCCTAAAGGCGCGTGGGATGCCTATTAGGAAAAAGACATGTGTGACACCGAAAGAGGCTAACGGCAATATTTTGTTGACGAGTGGACAGGTTGACAGGTTGACACAAATGTTTAGCAAGCAGTAAGCTTTTCCCGTTGCTCACATTTGAGTAACGAAAGGAGAAGCCTATGAACACAGCTACGATTGAGAGATCCCAAAGCAGCGTCAAATCACTTGACGACGCTAAAGCCTCGCTCGTGCAGAAATTCATAGCCCGGATGAACACCGTGTCCGAATCCGAGGTTATCAATGCTGCAAAGCTCGATGACGACAAGGCTTTAGCTGTCATTATTAAAAAGGCAGGTAAAAGTAGCGAGAAGCCATTAAGTATCAAAGCTCGTAATGAAATTGCCTTCGCCCAGATGAAATCAAAAGCGTTTGAGGCGGTTAAATCATCGTACGACCTTCTAGACGCAGGCGATGCATGCCAGATACTTGGAATCTCAAAACAGGCGTTGAGTAAGAAAACCAAATCCGGACAAGTCATTGCTTACACCAACAATCGACGCAAGTACTACCCTGACTTTCAGTTCGAAAACAACAAAGCCGCAGCGTCAATAACAAAACTGCTTAAGGCATTGGAGATTGATCCGGAAGATGAGCCTAAGGTAAATCTACTGATTGGGTTTCTCGCCAACACTATGGACTACTCCAATCCTGGCGAGCCCAAAAACGTGCAGCCTCGTTATAAGCTTCTGGACACAGATCCCGCATTCCAGATAATTGTACGCGACTTCAAGAATCGCTTGGAAATGGGTAAGTAAAGCTGGGCTTCCCTAAAGGGGAAGCCCAACCCTTTACTCTACGGTCACGTCCAGGTCTGCCAAGAACTCAATCGCTGTTTGACCGTTCGCAAGCTCAACCTCTGCTAAAGGTTTGGAGCTCACTGGTACTAACTGTTTTTTTCTTCCCTCAAACAACACGAAGTTGCAACCGTCGTTTGAGGCTGCGGGGAATACCGTGGAGGTATAGAGGAAACCATCGATCTCCTTGCTAAGCCTCATGCATGCGGCACTTACTGTCTGGGTAAGTACATACCCTTCACTACCTTGACCCTTCGCCTCGACAAGATGCCTGAGCTTGTGGCCCCCTGCATAAGCGCTCATCCTCGCCACGTCTACCAAGCGGAGATCTCTATCCGCAGCTAGCTCGTGCACCGACATCCCCTGAATCTCTGACATCAAGACAGGCGAGCCTGGCCCCTCACCGCCATGCTGAAGCGTCTCAGCAATAGCAACCGCACTGTTGGCAGCCACATAACAAACCCCGATCTCCTTATTCAAATCCCCATATCTACTATCAGAGTTTTTGTTGTAGAAGACAGGATCCTCGTGCCGGGTTGGTTGAACGCGAAAAAACGGTGTTCCCTTCTTAAAATCGACAATTACTTCCGGATGTTTCAGAAGCGCCGATTGAATCTGCTGCTCAACATCTTGACTTTGTTTCTTTTCCTCGCCTGCCAAATCGTGTACTCCTGTAAAAATCAAACACTTTGCCCATGAGCTAATCCCATTTGCGTTTTAGATGCCCGTCGACATCCGACGGGTGCTAGTGCAAGCACCTGCTTGCCAGAGAATTACAACTGACTTCTGAAAAAAACACCACAATTTTTTTAAACTTTTTTTGCAGGATTTTAGAGCACTGCGTTACGCAGTTACGCAGTTACGCAGTTACGCAGTTACGCAGTTACGCAGTTACGCAGTTACGCAGTTACGGCATTAAAGCGTTAAAGCGTTAAAGCGTTAAAGCGTTACAACGCTAATATGCTAATCCGTATCAGCAAAAACCAAACGAAATCAAAATACTATTTGCTAATAATAAAAAATCACGCAAAAGCCGCGAGTGATCACGCAGAAATCCAGCCTAAAGCGATAGAGAAATAAAGATGAGGAATATGGATTGCCTGGCAAAAAGCTGCATCGAAGGTTTTCAGCTGGATAGAAATCATACGACACCCACCAGTGGAGCCCCATCTCCTCATCTCTGACGTTATTCCACCCGACACCACCAAGACTGGGCGTAAGCACAGCCTTCCACATACTCAATTCCGCTCAACACGAAACCGTTTGGTGCCATTCCTGCCAGCGTTGCGTCTAGCAGTTGAGGTAACGGTGACGGCTCCAATGGCCAGCCTGAGCTAACGGTTGCGACATATGCACTGCGCCCAAGATCAGTAGATGCCTCAGACGCTACTCGCACATCTCCTCTGATCGCTTTGTAATTCCGCCGTTCGATCGCACTCAAAGCAATGCCTTTGCGGCGCATTGGGGTTATCAACATGTGCATCAGCTTTAACCTCCTTGCCAGTCATCTAGCAGCGCTTCTACGGCGTACGCCAGCGCACTATCAGCTTGTTCAAGAAGGTCACTGAGATCATAACTATCAATTAATTGGGCCCTGTGCAGCGCATGAGCACCAATTATCAAAGTCTTGTGATGAGTAGCAGGATGCTTAAGCAGCTCCTGCTGATCCGCCAATAGCACCTGCCAAGCAGCCCTAGAAGAAATAGCCAACTCGCTTTCTTCAATGTCATTCATGAGCAATCAAATCCAACGCTCAATACTGTACATGCAAACAGTACATCAAGATCCAGGCACCGGCCTCACGACCCGATGAAGTGCTCAATGAATACAGCGATGAAGGGTCAGCACCAGGGAAAAGTCAGGAGGAGAAAGCACTTTTCCCCCTCCCGCCGACGGACATCTCATGTTCGTTTTGTGAAATTCGAAAAGCAGCGAAGCTAGCAGCTTGATTCAGCGCTGCTGAAGGATGACGTGCAGATAGTGGATTTCGCGTCGTGAAACGTGATGAAGGAGGGCGAAGTACTGGACGATTTTTCCGTCCACATACCGTCCACACCAGAAGGTAATATTTTCAGAAACTGGCGGCATATATCTCGTAAAACCGTACTATCCCAGCGTTTTAGCTATGGCTATTAAGTTTTTTTTGGACTCATAATCCTTTGGTCCACGGTTCAAGTCCGTGTGGGCCCACCAATTCGAAAGCCGCGCATTGCGCGGCTTTTGTGTGTCTGGCACAGACGTTTTGCGTGGGGGCTGCCTACAACCTTATTTCGCAAACAACTGCCCAATATCCCTGAATGCCTTGAATTCCAACGCATTGCCGCACGGGTCGAACAGGAACAATGTCGCCTGCTCACCCACCTGTCCCTTGAACCGAATATGCGGTTCCAACACAAACTTCGTCTGCCGCGCCTTTAAACGGTCTGCCAGGGCGTGCCAATCTTCCCAGCCCAGCACTACGCCAAAATGCGGCACGGGCACGTCGTGGCCGTCGACAGCGTTGGTATGGGCGGCTTCCTGGGAGGCGGTTTTCGGGTGTTCGTGGATCACCAACTGATGGCCGAAGAAGTTGAAGTCGACCCAGTGTTCGCTGGAGCGGCCCTCCTCCAACCCAAACACTTCGCCGTAGAAGTGGCGTGCAGCGGCGAGATCGAATACCGGAATTGCCAGGTGAAAGGGTGCGAGTGTCATCAGTTCAAACCTCTGTGGGCGTCAGTTGCCCCGAGTTTAGTTCAACCGCGCCGGCCGCCAGACCACGCTGAATGCTGCCTGCTGGCCGATCCATGCCTGTAACATGCGTTCCCATTGCCGCCCGTCACGGAGCCTCACGTGCCTGTTCTAGATGAAATCGATCGCCAACTGATCGCCGCCCTGCAGATCAATGCCCGCGAAAGCGTGGCCATGCTTGCCCGGCAACTGGGCATCGCGCGCACCACGGTGACGTCGCGCCTGGCACGCCTGGAGAAAACCCAAGTGATCACCGGTTATGGTGTGCGCCTTGGCCAACGGGTGGTGGATGGTGGTTTGCAAGCCTATGTGGGGATCACCGTGCAACCGCGCTCGGGCAAAGAAGTGCTGCGCAGGCTGAGCGCCATGGCCCAGGTTCAGCAACTGTGCGCAGTGAGCGGTGAGTTCGATTACGTGGCCTGGTTGCGCACCGACTCGCCGGAGCAGCTCGATCAATTGCTGGACCAGATCGGCAGCGTAGACGGCGTTGAAAAGACCACCACTTCGATCATCCTCAGTAACAAACTGGATCGTGCACAACCAATCTGACCGCCAATCTCGTCACTATGACTAAAAACAATTCATTCCGACGGCACTTTGCGTCTTATTAACGAGCGCAACGCTGCCTAAACTGGCTGCCATCTTTTCCTATACTCAACGGGTCGCTTCCCGCCGAGTCGCCAGCAAGGGCCAGCCATGAGCATTCCGTCCAGCACCATCAGCAAGACCAATCGCCACCCTGCAGACGGTAAAAAGCCCATCACCATCTTCGGCCCGGATTTTCCGTTCGCCTTTGATGACTGGATCGAACACCCAGCCGGACTCGGCAGCATCCCCGCCGCCAACCATGGCGCCGAAGTGGCCATCGTCGGCGCCGGTATCGCCGGGCTGGTCGCCGCCTACGAGCTGATGAAACTGGGCCTCAAACCCGTAGTGTATGAGGCCTCGAAGATGGGCGGCCGTTTGCGCTCCCAGGCGTTCGAAGGAGCCGAAGGCATCATCGCCGAGCTGGGCGGCATGCGCTTTCCGGTGTCATCCACCGCGTTCTATCACTACGTCGACAAGCTGGGCCTGGAAACCAAACCCTTCCCGAACCCACTGACGCCGGCCTCCGGCAGTACGGTGATCGATCTGGAAGGCCAGACCCACTACGCACAAAAGCTGTCCGATTTGCCTGCGCTGTTCCAGGAAGTGGCTGACGCCTGGGCCGATGCCCTGGAAGCCGGCTCGCAATTCGGCGACATCCAGCAAGCCATCCGCGACCGCGATGTGCCGCGCCTCAAGGCGCTGTGGAACACGCTGGTGCCCTTGTGGGACGACCGCACTTTCTACGACTTCGTGGCCACCTCCAAGGCCTTCGCCAAGTTGTCGTTCCACCACCGTGAAGTGTTTGGCCAGGTGGGTTTCGGCACCGGCGGCTGGGACTCGGACTTCCCCAACTCCATGCTGGAAATTTTCCGCGTGGTCATGACCAATTGCGACGACCACCAACATTTGGTCGTCGGTGGCGTGGCCCAGGTGCCGATGGGCATCTGGCGCCATGTGCCGCAGCGTTGCGCCCATTGGCCCGCCGGTACCAGCCTGAGCTCGCTGCACTGCGGTGCACCACGGGCCGGGGTCAAGCGCATCGCCCATGCGGCCGATGGCCGTTTCGCGGTGACCGACAACTACGGCGATACCCGCGAATACGCGGCCGTGCTCACCACCTGCCAAAGCTGGCTGCTGACCACCCAGATCGAGTGCGATGAAACCCTGTTCTCGCAAAAGATGTGGATGGCGCTGGACCGCACGCGCTACATGCAATCGTCGAAGACCTTCGTGATGGTCGACCGCCCGTTCTGGAAAGACAAAGACCCGGAAACCGGCCGCGACCTGATGAGCATGACCCTCACCGATCGCCTCACGCGCGGCACTTACCTTTTCGACAACGGCGACGACAAGCCAGGGGTGATCTGCCTGTCGTACTCGTGGATGAGCGACGCGCTGAAAATGCTCCCGCAACCCATCGACAAACGGGTGAAACTGGCCCTGGACGCCTTGAACAAGATCTACCCGAAAGTCGACATCAAGGCGCGCATCATCGGCGACCCGATCACCGTGTCCTGGGAAGCCGACCCGCACTTTCTCGGAGCCTTCAAAGGTGCGCTTCCGGGTCATTACCGCTACAACCAGCGTATGTATGCGCACTTCATGCAGAAGGACATGCCCGCCGAACAACGTGGGATTTTTATCGCCGGTGACGACGTGTCCTGGACGCCCGCCTGGGTTGAAGGCGCAGTACAAACCTCACTGAACGCGGTGTGGGGCATCATGACCCACTTCGGTGGCAGCACTCACCCCGAGAACCCGGGGCCGGGTGATGTATTTGATGAAATCGGGCCGATTGCCCTGGCCGATTAAGGAGTTATGCCATGCGTGTCGCCCTGTACCAATGCCCGCCGCTACCGCTGGATGTAGCCGGGAACCTCAAGCGCCTGCACCAGCTCGCGCATGAAGCGACCGATGCCGATGTGCTGGTGCTGCCGGAGATGTTCCTCACCGGTTACAACATCGGTGCCGAAGCCGTGGGTGCCTTGGCCGAGGCCCAGGATGGGGAGTCTGCGCAAGCCATCGCCGAAATCGCGCAAAACGCCGGGCTGGCGATTCTGTACGGCTACCCGGAGCGCGCCGACGATGGGCAGGTCTACAACGCCGTACAACTGATCGACAGCCACGGCCAGCGCCTGTGCAACTACCGCAAGACCCATCTGTTCGGCGATCTGGACCACTCGATGTTCAGTGCCGGCGAAGATGATTTCCCGCTGGTGGAGCTCAACGGATGGAAGCTGGGGTTCTTGATCTGCTATGACCTCGAGTTCCCGGAGAACACCCGACGCCTGGCCTTGGCCGGCGCCGAGCTGATCCTGGTGCCCACCGCCAACATGGTGCCGTTCGACTTTGTCGCCGATGTCACCGTGCGGGCGCGAGCCTTCGAGAACCAGTGCTATGTGGCTTACGCCAATTACTGCGGGCACGAAGACGATATCCAGTACTGCGGACAAAGCAGCATCGCCGCACCGGATGGCCAGCGAATCGCCCAGGCCGGCCTGGATGAAGCCTTGATCGTCGGCACACTGGAGCGCCAGTCGCTCCTCGACGCGCGCGCCGCCAATCACTACCTGCAAGACCGGCGCCCAGAGTTGTACGGCACGCTGTACAAGCCCTGAACTGGCGGGTTTGCTAGCATAGGCGCTTCCTACGTTTCGGAAGTGCCCATGCCTGCGCCGGCCCACCCTCACCACACACACCTGACCCTCGCCAATGGCCTACGGATTTCCCTGCGCCACGCGCCTCGCTTGAAGCGCTGTGCCGCTGTTCTACGGGTGGCGGCGGGCAGCCACGACGTACCGCTCGCCTGGCCGGGCCTGGCGCACTTTCTGGAACATCTGTTGTTTCTGGGCACTGAGCGATTTCCTGCGGGCGAAGGGCTGATGGCCTACGTGCAGCGCCACGGTGGCCAGATCAACGCCAGTACCCGCGAACGCACCACCGACTTCTTCTTCGAACTGCCGGTGTCGACCTTTGCCGCTGGATTGGAGCGCCTGGCGGACATGCTGGCTCATCCGCGCCTGGACCTGGAAGATCAATTGCGCGAGCGCGAAGTGCTGCACGCCGAGTACATCGCCTGGTCCCAGGATGCCCAGGCACAGCAGCAAGTAGCGCTGCTGGCCGGCCTGGCAGCCGATCATCCGCTGCGCGGTTTTCACGCCGGCAACCGTGACAGCCTGCCGGTGGAGCGTGAGGCATTTCAACAAGCACTGCGGGAATTCCACGCGCATTTCTATCAAAGCGGGCAGATGACCTTGAGCCTCGCCGGCCCACAATCGCTGGAAGAGCTGGAAGGCCTGGCGCAGCAGTTCGGCGCGCAACTGATCCCAGGCCACTGGCATCCGCAGGCATCACCACCGGCCTTGATGCAAGGCCAGGTTCGGCGTTATCAACACATCGACAGCGGCCACCTGCACCACGTCATGATCTGTGACGCGCCCCGTGAAGCCCTGGACTTCCTCTGCACCTGGCTCAATGCCAGTGCCCCGGGCGGGCTGCTCGCCGAGTTGAAAACCCGACACTTGGCCAGCGCCCTGCGGGGGTCAGTGCTGTACCACTTTGCGGGGCAAGCCGTCTTGAATATCGACTTTACGCTCGATGCCGCAGACGAACCGGCGACACACATTGAGGCGCTGCTGCACGACTGGTTGAGCTTTTTCGCACACAGCGAGTGGACGCCACTGCGCGAAGAGTTCGCCCTGCTGAACGCTCGCCAACAACAGACCCAGGGCGCCCTGGCATTGGCCCGAAACGACAGCGAAGACCTCAGTGAACAGGGCGTCGCTGCGCTCAAGGCCCTGCTTGATTCACTGCACTTGCCGCCCGCCGGACAGCGTTGGCAACTGCCGCCGAACAACCCATTCCTGCGCCCACCGATCAAAGAAGAACGCGCCGGCCTGATTCGCGGTCAAACCAGCGCTCACCGAGGCTTGCGCACGTTTGCCCAGGATCGTTCACGGGGGCGAAGGGACGTAGCGGCGCTGACGTTCAGCCAAGCCTTGGCGGATGACAGCGACGAGGGCGCGCTGTACGTGCAGTGGCGCTTCGACGCGCCCGTGCCTGCCGGACTGGAAAGCACCTTGCAGCCATTGCGTGAGGATGCGCGCCAGGCGGGCGTCGAATTATCTGTCGAATCCACGGGTAATGACTGGCTGGTAAAAATGATCGGGCTTCACGAGCCCATGCCAGCCGTGCTGGAGGCGTTGGCGCAGCGCATGAACTTGCCGCCAGAGGCGGCGTCGGCACCAACGCCCATGATCGCCATTCGAGCACTGCTCAAGGCACTCCCCACGTGCTGCACCACCGGCACTGTCGACTCCCGCGCGCAACCTGCATCCTGGGCCACTGCACGCTGGCACGGCCTGGGACTGGGGCTGCCCGCCGCGTGTGAGGCGCTGATAAAGACCGCTGCCGCCCGTCTGCCCGGACAACCTGCACACGCCGAGCAGCGTCTTCAAAACATCAGCGCAAACCGTGTGTGGCACGAGGTTAATACCGACTCAAGCGAAGCCGCCGTGCTGCTGTTTTGCCCGACCCCCAGCCAATCCCTGGCCGATGAAGCGTCCTGGCGATTGCTTGGGCACGTGCTTCAAGGGCCGTTCTACCAACGCCTGAGGGTCGAGCAGCAATTGGGTTACGCCGTCTTCAGCGGAGTCCGGCAGATCAACGGACAAACCGGCCTGCTGTTTGGTGTGCAGTCGCCCAGCCTCTCCCGTGACGACATCGTTGATCACCTGCTGGCCTTCATGGCGCAACTACCTGCGCTGATCAGCGGTCGCGAAGACCTCGGCAATCTGGCCCTGGCGCAGCAATTCTCAGCCCAGGCGCTACCCATATCCCAAGCCGCCGAACTGCTTTGGCAGGCGGGCTTGGCCGGTCATTCGTCGGGTTACCTGGAACAGCTCCAGCAGCTGATCCAGCGCCTCACCCATGAGGACGTGCAGCGCGCTGCACAGCAACTGAACGACGCTGCAGGCGGCTGGCGCTGTGTCGCCAATGGCCCGCGCATCTCGGCTACCTGGCACCCGGCTGGCTGATCATTGCTAACCCTGCAACAGGCTTTTTCCACCAAGACAGCGCTAACTTGAAAAGAATTGAGTAACATTCCTACGCACACATCTGAACATCTCCGACTGGAGGTGGACTATATGTATTACTTGGTAGTAAACGTCCCATCCCTTCGTAGGAGTAAGAATATGACTTGGTCCAAACCTGCTTACACTGATCTGCGCATCGGCTTCGAAGTCACCATGTACTTCGCCAGCCGTTAATCCGCTGGGTAATACAACGCCTCGGTTCGCCCGGGGCGTTTTTGTTTTGAGCTTTGCTTGATGGAGCGGCCATGTTTGTCCAGATTCTAGGTTCCGCCGCCGGCGGTGGCTTCCCGCAGTGGAACTGCAACTGCGTGAACTGCGCAGGTTTTCGTGACGGCAGCCTGCGGGCGCAGGCGCGCACCCAGTCGTCCATCGCCATTTCCGACGACGGCGTGAATTGGGTACTGTGCAATGCCTCGCCGGATATCCGCGCACAACTCCAGGGTTTTGCACCGATGCAGCCCGGCCGCGCACTGCGCGACACCGGCATCAGCGCCATCATCCTGATGGACAGCCAGATCGACCACACCACCGGCCTGCTGAGCCTGCGCGAAGGTTGTCCGCATCAAGTGTGGTGCACCGACATGGTCCATGAAGATCTGAGCACCGGCTTCCCGCTGTTCACCATGCTCACCCACTGGAACAGCGGCCTGGCCTGGAACCGCATCGAGCTGGATACCAGCTTCACCATCCCGGCCTGCCCCAACCTGCGCTTCACCCCGTTGCCCCTGCGCAGCGCCGCCCCACCGTACTCGCCGCACCGCTTCGACCCGCACCCAGGCGACAACATCGGCCTGATCGTCGAAGACCTGCGCACCGGCGGCAAACTGTTCTACGCCCCTGGCCTGGGCAAGGTCGACGCGCCGTTGCTGGAGATCATGGCCGGCAGCGATTGCCTGCTGGTGGACGGCACGATGTGGGACGACGACGAAATGCAGCGCCGTGGCGTCGGCACCCGTACCGGACGCGAGATGGGCCACCTGGCGCAGAACGGCCCCGGTGGCATGCTCGAAGTGCTGGAACAGTTGCCCAAGCAGCGCAAGGTGCTTATCCACATCAACAACACCAACCCGATCCTCGATGAAGACTCTCCCGAGCGCGCGGAACTGGTGCGGCGCAACGTCGAAGTGGCTTACGACGGCATGAGCATTGAATTGTAGGAGCAACCGAAATGACTGACACACCGTTGACGCCCGCTGAATTCGAAGCAGCCCTTAAGGCCAAGGGCGCCTTCTACCATATTCATCACCCGTACCATGTGGCGATGTATGAAGGCCGTGCCACCCGCGAGCAGATCCAGGGCTGGGTCGCCAACCGGTTCTACTATCAGGTGAATATCCCGCTGAAAGACGCGGCGATCCTGGCCAACTGCCCGGACCGCGAGATCCGCCGCGAGTGGATCCAGCGCCTGCTCGACCACGATGGCGCACCCGGTGAAGACGGCGGTATCGAAGCCTGGCTGCGTTTAGGCCAGGCGGTCGGCCTCGACCCCGACCAGTTGCGTTCCCAGGAACTGGTGCTGCCCGGCGTGCGCTTTGCGGTAGACGCCTACGTGAACTTTGCGCGCCGTGCCAGTTGGCAGGAAGCCGCCAGCAGCTCGCTCACCGAGCTGTTCGCGCCGCAGATCCACCAGTCGCGCCTCGACAGCTGGCCGCAGCACTACCCATGGATCGACCCCACCGGTTACGAATATTTCCGCACCCGCCTGGGCCAGGCTCGGCGCGATGTGGAGCATGGGCTGGCAATCACCTTGCAGCACTACACCACCCGTGAAGGCCAGGAGCGCATGCTGGAAATTCTCCAGTTCAAACTGGATATCCTGTGGAGCATGCTGGATGCCATGAGCATGGCCTACGAACTGAAACGCCCGCCGTATCACAGCGTGACCGAGCAGCGGGTCTGGCATAAAGGGATCACCCTATGAGCTTTGATCGCAGCAGAAAACCGACCTGGCGCCAGGGCTACCGCTACCAGTACGAACCCGCGCAAAAAGGCCACGTGTTGCTCTACCCCGAAGGCATGATCAAGCTCAACGACAGCGCCGCGCTGATTGGTGGCTTGATTGACGGTGAGCGCGACGTGGCGGCGATCATCGCTGAGCTGGATAAGCAATTCCCCGGCGTGCCTGAGCTGGCTGACGACATCGAGCAATTCATGGAGGTCGCCCGTGCTGAGCACTGGATCACCCTTGCCTGAAAAACCAGCCATCGGCCTGCCGCTGTGGTTGCTCGCCGAGCTGACCTACCGCTGCCCGTTGCAATGCCCGTATTGCTCCAACCCGCTGGACTTTGCCGAGCAGGGCAAGGAGCTGAGCACCGAGCAGTGGATCAAGGTATTTCGCGAGGCTCGTGAGATGGGCGCCGCGCAATTGGGTTTTTCCGGCGGAGAGCCGCTGGTGCGCCAGGACCTCGCCGAGTTGATCGCCGAGGCACGCAAGCTGGGGTTCTACACCAACCTGATCACCTCGGGTATCGGCCTGACCGAGCAGAAGATCAGCGACTTCAAGAAAGCCGGCCTGGACCATATCCAGATCAGCTTTCAGGCCAGTGACGAACAGGTGAACAACCTGCTGGCCGGGTCGAAAAAAGCCTTCGCGCAAAAGCTGGAAATGGCCCGCGCAGTGAAGGCGCACGGCTACCCGATGGTGCTGAACTTCGTCACCCATCGGCACAATATCGACAAGATCGACCGCATCATTGAGTTGTGCATCGCACTGGAAGCCGACTTTGTCGAGCTCGCCACCTGCCAGTTCTATGGCTGGGCGCAGCTCAACCGTGTGGGGTTGTTGCCGACCCAGGAACAACTGGTACGCGCCGAACGCATCACCAACGAATACCGCGCCAAGCTCGAAGCCGAAGGCCACCCGTGCAAGCTGATATTCGTCACGCCGGATTACTACGAGGAACGCCCGAAAGCCTGCATGAATGGCTGGGGCAGTATTTTTCTGACAGTCACGCCAGACGGCACCGCCCTGCCCTGCCACGGTGCCCGACAGATGCCGGTGCAGTTTCCCAATGTGCGCGATCACAGCATGCAGCACATCTGGTACGACTCGTTTGGCTTCAATCGCTTTCGCGGCTACGACTGGATGCCCGAGCCGTGTCGTTCATGCGATGAAAAGGAGAAGGACTTCGGCGGCTGCCGTTGCCAGGCGTTCATGCTCACGGGGGATGCGAGCAATGCCGACCCGGTGTGCAGCAAGTCCGAGCGGCACGGCATCATCCTCAAGGCGCGGGAAGAGGCCGAACATGCCACCCAGACCATCGAGCAGCTGGCCTTTCGCAATGAGCGCAACTCACGACTCATCGCAAAAGGCTGACGGGCTCAGCGCTTGGCGATGATGTACACCGCGTGAATGATGCCCGGGAAGTAACCGCACAGGGTCAGCAGAATGTTCAGCCAGAACGCGCCGGCGAAACCCACTTGCAGGAACACACCCAGTGGCGGCAGCAGAATGGCGATGATGATACGAATGATGTCCATGGGTCAGCTCCAGAAAATCGGCTCGTGTGAGCCGTGTAGCTAATCGACCTTGGGCGTTCGTGAGGGTTCAGTGGGATCTGGCACCGGGCCATCCTTTAATGATCAGACAAAAAAACGCCCCCAGCCGAAAAAATCAGACTGGAGGCGCCGCGTATACCGCGAGACGGTTCAGAAAAGTGGGTTAAACGGCGATGCCCTTGCGGCATTGCAACTGGGCGGTGCGCACGCGGGAGAAGGCGCGGGCCAGGCGCAGGAGCATTTCGTCGATGTTGCTTTTGCTCACCGTAAGCGCCGGGGTGAAGCGCAGGCAGTCAGGTTGCGGGGCGTTGAGGATCAGGCCTTCGTGCAGGGCGGCTTTTACCACTGCATCAGCAGAATCATCCGACAGCGTCAGGCCCCACATCAGGCCGTGGCCGCGCAATGGGCCCTGGTCGTAACGGTAGGCCAGACGGGCAAGTCCTTCGCCCAGGTAAAGACCGGATTCACGGACGTGTTCCAGGAAACTGTGCTCCAGCACCGTATTAAGTACCGCCAGCCCGGCCGATGCCATCAGCGCGTTGCCATGATGGGTGCCTTCCAACTCTCCCACGTCGAAGCAACAGGCGTTGCCGCGCGCCAGAAGCGCCGCCAACGGCACGCCACCGCCCAGGCCTTTGCCGAGGGTGATGATGTCGGCACGTACGCCGTACTGCTGTTCGGCAAGCAAGGTGCCGCAACGGCCGAGGCCGGTTTGTACTTCGTCGAGGATCAGCAGGATCCCCAGTTCGCGGCACAGCCGTTCAACGCCCTTGAGGTAATGTTCCGTCGCGGGGATCACACCGGCTTCGCTCTGGATCGGCTCCAGCATGATGGCCACTGTCTGCGCATCGACCGCGGCATGCAGGGCCGGCAGGTCGTTGAACGGCACGTGGCTGAAGCCTGGCAATTGCGGCTCAAAGCGGTTTTCCAGGGGGCCCGCTGACGCCGCCAGTGCGGCGAAACTACGCCCATGGCAACCATTGCTGGCGCTGATAATGCGGTAGGCCCCGCCGCGATGCAGCTGGCCCCACTTGCGCGCCAGCTTGATCGCCGCTTCGCAGGCCTCGGCGCCACTGTTGAGCAGGTAGGCCTGGTCGCTGCCGGTGCGATGGCACAAGCGGTCGACAAGATTGAGTTGAGCGCGGTTATGCAGCCCCATGCCCGGATTGATCAGGGCCTGGGTCTGGTCGGCGAGGGCTTTGATCAACACCTGCGGACTGTGGCCGAGGCTGTTGGCAGCGTTGCCCTGGCTGAAATCCAGGTAGGCCCGATCATCACTGTCCCACAGCCAGGAGCCCTGGCCGCGTACGAAGACCTGGGCAGGCCGGACCACGGTGGGCATCAACGCCTCGCTGGACAGCGCATCAGGCGATGCGTCGAGAACCAGGTCGTCCAGGCTGGGTACGGGGCGACGCATATTGAAGAGGTTCACAACCGCCCCCCATTGGCAACCGGACCTTGGTCGGGTTTTCCGGCAACCACTGCCTGGGGGTGTGTTGCCTTGCCTATGTAAACGCCATCAACATAAACGCTATTCATTGCCCGATCCGGCCCTGTAAGCCCTGCGAATAGGCGCTAGACTAGGCGTCTCGGGGGCCAACGGCCATTTCGATTTTCCAGCTTTTTCGATAAGTAAGTCTTATGGATTTCAAGCAACTGCGTTATTTCGTCGCGGTGTATGAAGAAGGCCATGTGGGCCGTGCCGCTGAACGCCTGTCGATCTCCCAGCCGGCACTGTCACAACAGATCCGCCAGTTGGAGCAGAACCTCGATGTAAGCCTGTTCGAACGCAGCAGCAAGCGCCTGCTGCCCACCCTGGCCGCCCATACGTTGTACAACCACGCTTTGCCGCTGATCGACGGCATGCAGCAAGCCGTCGAAGCCTTGCGTAACTTCAAGGGCCAGGCCATGCGCACCCTGGCCATCGGCGTGCTGCAAACCGTGCACACCAGCCTGGTCCCGCAAATGCTCGAGCGCGTGCGCAAGGCTCAGCCGCACCTGGTGGTGCAGATCTACGAATTGACCGGGCTTGAGATTGAACGGCGGTTGCTTAACGGCTCGCTGGACATCGGCATCAGCTACCTGCCGCCACGCCAGCCGGGATTGCATGGCGTGTTGTTGTACGAAGATGAATTGAAGGTGGTCATCCCCGAGGACCATCCCCTGCGCGAATTCAAGAAAGTCTCGCTGAAACAGGCGGCCGAATTGCCGATGTTGCTGCTGGGGGAAGAGTTTCAGGTTCGACAGATCTGGCAGGGCCAGTTAGCCAACCTAGGACGGCGGCCGCAAGTGCAGGCGGAGTTGAATACCATGGTAGGGATTCTCGACAGCTTGCCCCATACCCAACTCGCCACAGTATTGCCGGGACGTTCCCAGGATGAACACAACAGCCAGTTGCTGCTATGGAAACCCTTGAGTGAACCCAGGGTGCCGCTCAAAGTAGGCTTGGTGTGTCGCGATGTACAGCGCCAGCAGGCGACGGTGGCGTTACTGCGCACCTTGCTGGAAGACGTCATGAATGCCCCACAGACGACTCCCTGACTTTTCTGCGGGCAAAAGAAAACCCCGCCGAAGCGGGGCTTTGCAGACTGTTTCCCTGACATCCATTTCACTCCGCCATCCTGGCAGAATCCTACGTGTCCGTGTTGTTGCTTTGCGCTTCCTGCGCGACGTCCATGTGAAGTAGATTATCCGTGGATCCAATTTGGCGATAGAGGACGATTAGCAGTACGTCATGTAAGAGAATGCTTACACGCCCTCCAACCCCTTAGAACAGTGCCTCATCCAGCAAAAACAGTGATTCACTCCCCGCTTTTACCGACGCACTCAGCGAGTGAATACGCGGCAGCAGCCGCGCAAAGTAGAAGCGCGCGGTGCCAAGCTTGCTGGCATAGAAGTCTTCCTCAGCCTCTTTGCCCCACGCAGCCTTAGCCATGCGTGCCCACATATAGGCGTAGGCCATGTATCCAAACGCATGCAAATACTCCACCGAGGCCGCACCAATCTCGTTGGGGTTGGTCTTGGCGCGATCCAGCACCCAGGCGGTCAGTTCATCCAGGTTGTCCACCGCCGCGCTCAGCGGCTTGGTGAACTCAGCCAGGCCAGGTGCCGCCGAGGCGATGAATTGGCGAATCTCGTCGGCGAACAGGGTGTAGAACGCACCGCCACTGCCGACGATCTTGCGCCCCATCAAGTCCAGCGCCTGAATGCCGTTGGTGCCTTCGTAGATCTGGGTGATGCGCACATCACGCACCAGTTGCTCCTGGCCCCACTCACGAATGTAACCGTGGCCGCCAAATACCTGTTGGCCGAGTACGGTGGTTTCCAGGCCCAGGTCGCTGAGGAACGCCTTGGCGACCGGCGTCAGCAACGCCACCAGGTTATCGGCGCGCTCGCGGGCAGCGGCATCTTCACTGAACTTGGCGATGTCCAACTGCGTCGCCACATAGGTGGAGAACGCGCGGCCGCCTTCGTTCGCGGCTTTCATGGTCAGCAGCATACGGCGCACGTCGGGGTGGACGATGATCGGGTCGGCCACTTTGTCTTTGGCCTGGGCGCCGGTCGGCGAACGGCTTTGCAGGCGGTCGCGCGCGTATTCAATCGCGTTCTGGTAGGAACGCTCGCCGGACGCCAGGCCCTGAATACCCACGCCAAGACGCTCGTAATTCATCATGGTAAACATCGCCGCCAACCCACGGTTGGGCTCACCCACCAGGTAACCCACGGCTTCGTCGAAATTCATCACGCAGGTCGCAGACGCCTGGATACCCATCTTGTGCTCGATGGAGCCACAGCTCACCAGGTTACGCGCCCCCAGGCTGCCGTCGGCGTTGACCATGAACTTCGGCACCAAGAACAGCGAAATCCCCTTGGGCCCGGCCGGTGCGTCCGGCAACTTGGCCAGCACCAGGTGAATGATGTTGTCGGTGAGGTCATGTTCACCGCCAGTGATAAAGATCTTGGTCCCGCTGATCGTGTAGGAACCGTCCGCCTGCGGCTCGGCCTTGGTGCGGATAATCCCCAGGTCGGTACCGGCGTGTGCTTCCGTCAGGCACATGGAACCGGCCCACTCACCGGAATACATCTTCGGCAGATAGATGGCCTTGAGTTCTTCGCTGGCGTGAGTGTTGATCGACACGCAGGCCCCGGAGGTCAGCATCGGGTACAGGCCGAACGCCAGGCTCGACGAGTTGATCATCTCTTCAACCTGGGCCGACACCGCCTTGGGCATGCCCATGCCGCCAAACACGGGATCGCCACCGACGCCGACCCAGCCACCTTCAGCATAGGTTTTGTAGGCCTGTGGATAACCATCCGGGGTAAACACCGCGGTGTTATCCCAGCGGCAGCCCTGCTCATCGCCACCGCGGCTGAGCGGGGCGATGGATTTGGCGGTGACCTTGCCGGCTTCTTCGAGGATGGCCTCTACGGTCTCGGCGTCAACGGTGTCTGCCAATGCCGGCAATTGGGCCCAAGTGGTGGCGACCTCAAAGACTTCGTTGAGGACGAAGCGCATATCACGCAGCGGCGCTTTGTAATCAGCCATGGCAAACCTCGTGAGAACGTGAAAAGTGATTCGATGGGATCGGTTTTACAGGCTCCGAGTGTACCCGAACAACTTTTCAGACACATAGGGTCCACTTGTGACTGGCTGGTATTTTTGAGTCATCACAGCGCGAACGACTCCGCAGGCAGACTCATCAGGCATTCGCTGCCCGCTTCCACGGCGGCACGATGGGTTGCGGTACGTGGCAGCAGGCGCTTGAAGTAGAAATCGCAGGTGGCAAGCTTGGCTTTGGCAAACTCAGTGTCATCGTGCGCCAGCGCTGCAATGGCCATCCGCAGCCATAGGTAGGCGAGGATGATGTAACCGCTGTACATCAAGTAATCCACAGCCGCCGCCCCGACCTCATCCGGGTTCTTCATAGCCGCCATACCGACCTGGGTGGTCAGCTCGCCCCATTCCTGATTAAGTTGATTGAGCTGCACCACATAGCCCTTGAGCTGCGCATGTTCGGCATTCGCCGCGCAAAACTTATGCACGATTTTGGTAAAGCCGCGCAGCAGCTTGCCCTGGCTGCCCAGCACCTTGCGCCCCAACAGGTCGAGGGCCTGGATACCGTTGGTGCCTTCGTAGATCGGCGCAATCCGCGCATCGCGCGCCAACTGCTCCATGCCCCACTCACGAATGTAGCCATGGCCGCCGAATATCTGCATGCCGTGGTTGGTCACCTCCAGCCCAGTGTCGGTCATAAAGGCTTTGCAGATGGGAGTGAGGAACGCCAACAGGTCTTCGGCCTCCTGGCGCTGGCCGGCGTCGCGGCTCAGGTGCGCGGTGTCGAGCAACTGCGCCGTGAAATAGGTCAGTGCGCGGTTGCCTTCGTTGAAGGCTTTCATGGTCAGCAACATGCGCCGTACATCGGGGTGCACGATGATCGGGTCGGCGGCTTTCTCCGGGGCCTTGGCGCCGGTCAGCGCACGCATTTGCAGGCGGTCGTTGGCGTATTTGATCGCGCCCTGGAAGCTCGCCTCGCCATTGCACAGGCCCTGCATGCCGGTGCCCAGGCGGGCGTGGTTCATCATGGTGAACATGCAGTTGAGGCCTTTGTTCGCCTCGCCAATCAAGAAGCCCTTGGCGCCGTCGAAGTTGAGCACGCAGGTGGCCGAGGCCTTGATGCCCATCTTGTGCTCGATAGAGCCGCAGTGCACCGCATTGCGCTCAGCCGAATCGACATGGAACTTGGGCACGATAAACAACGAGATACCCTTGGTGCCCGCCGGCGCATCCGGCAGCTTGGCCAGCACCAGGTGGATGATATTGGCGCTCATGTCGTGCTCACCGGCCGAGATGAAGATCTTGCTGCCGGTGATCGCGTAGCTGCCATCCGCCTGGGGCACGGCGCGGGTCTTGATCAGGCCCAGGTCGGTGCCGCAATGGGCTTCGGTCAGGCACATGGTGCCGGTCCACTCGCCGGCGGTGAGTTTGCTCAGGAACGTGGCCTTCTGCTCTGCGGTGCCGTGGGCGTGGATCGCCGACATCGCGCCGTGGGTCAGGCCCGGGTACATGCCCCACGAGGTGTTGCTGGAGCCGATCATCTCGCTGAGCACCAGGCCCAACGATTGCGGCAGGCCCTGGCCACCGTAGGCCGGGTCTGCCGCCACGCCGTGCCAGCCGCCCTCGACGTACTGGGCGAAGGCTTCCTTGAAGCCCTTGGGCGTGGTCACCACGCCATTGTCAAAATGGCAGCCCTCTTCATCACCACTGCGGTTGAGTGGCGACAGCACGTTCTCGCAGAATTTCGCGCCTTCTTCGAGGATTGCACTGACCATGTCCGGGCTGGCATCCGTCGCGCCCAACGCAGCGTAGTGGCCGTGGAAATCAAACACGTTGTCGATCAGAAAGCGCATGTCGCGCAGGGGAGCTTTGTACTCAGGCATGGCGATGTCTCCGGCAGCAGATCCTTTCAACCTACTGCCGGCCAGCGCCTCGGACAATCATTGTCGAGACGCTGAATACACCGCCATTACTCAACCGGCAGCGCCCTGCATGCGCACCGCGCCACGGCGGGTTTGCCCGGCCGCGACCACGCAGTTACGCCCCGCGCCCTTGGCGGCGTAAAGCGCCTGGTCTGCGGACTTGAGCACCTCTTCGGACGTGCGCTGGTCGATCTGGCGCTCGGCCACGCCGATGCTGACTGTCACCGACACACTCGACGCGCCGCTGCCCGCCCGGCGTTGACGGCCTTGTTGATCATCCTGGGGCCGGTCCGAATTGCGCAGCTTGATGTCGTAGTTGGCGATGATCTCGCGGATTTCCTCCAGGTGCGGCATGCACTCATCCAACGTCTTGCCGGCGAACACCACGGCGAACTCTTCACCGCCGTAGCGGTAGGCACGCCCGCCACCATTGACCTTGGACAGCTTGCTCGCCACCAGGCGCAGCACCTGATCACCCACATCGTGGCCATGGGTGTCGTTGAAACGCTTGAAGTGATCGACGTCGGTCATCGCCAGCACATAGTTGCGCCCCAGCCGTTGCATGCGTTCATTCAGGGCACGGCGCCCCGGCAGGCCGGTCAGTTCGTCGCGGAACGCCATCTGATACGCCTCGTGCGCCACGCCGGCAGCGATCATCAGCATCACCTGGCTGCACATGATATTCAGCGTGAACGGCAGGATGAAGGTTTGCGGCAGCATCCAGAACAACCCCAGCAATCCCACCAATTGCGCTGCATGCAGTGGGCGCGGCTGATACCAGTACTGGGCCGCCAGGGTGAGGAAGCCGATCAGGAACATGGGATACGACAGCTGGATCAGGCTCATCCAGGTGCCATGCAGCGCCGGCCAGCGGATCTCCGCCAGCCAGTTCAGCACGGCCTGGGGATAACTCTGCTCCAGGGCCAGCGCCACGCTGCCGATTGCCAGCAGCACCGCACAACGGGCAACGAAGTCGCGGAACAGGTGAGTCTTCTCCTGCCACAGCGCGTAGATGCTGAACAGCAGCGGCAACAGCAGGCAACACAGATGAAACACCACGGCCGCGTCTTCGCGCACGCGGCCATTGTCGCGGTAAAAGTCGGTCTGGGTATCGAGCAGGAAGTAGGCGATGTACACCGTGATCATCAGGAACAATTCACGCTGACGACGGTAAACCGCGCAGTAAGAACCACCCAGCAACAGCACCAGCGTCGGCAATACGTTGAACAGCGAGGTGAAGAAGACGCTGAGGTCCTTGACGTACGCAGCCGAGAGCCCGGCCAGCAACAGCAGCAACGAAGGAAGAAAGTGACTGAAACGTAAAGCAGACACGCGTGACAAGGGTAAAACTCCGACCCGCAAAAGATGATGGCACTGTGCCTTGATTCTGACAGTTAAACACAACCTGTCCGTCGTGTATCACATTGCCATCACTGTAACGGCAGCCGACGGCAATCCCTGAATGCTGCACTGTGTTTTTTATCCCCCCATGAAAAAACCGCCGCTCCCACAGGAAGCGACGGTTTCAGGTGAACCCGGTAAGGCTTAGTAAGCCAGGCCGAAGTCTTCTTCTTTCATGTCCATCAGGTTGCTGGCGCCCGACAGCATGGTAGCCACGTGGGTACGGGTACGCGGCAGGATGCGCTGGAAGTAGAAGCGCGCGGTTTGCAGCTTGGCGGTGTAGAACGCTTCTTCGCTGGTGCCGGCAGCCAGTTTTTCGGCAGCCAGGCGCGCCATGTCGGCCCAGAAGTAAGCCAGGCAGGCGTAACCGGAGTACATCAGGTAATCCACCGAGGCGGCACCCACTTCTTCACGGTCTTTCATCGCGGCCATGCCGACCTTCATGGTCAACTCGCCCCACTCTTTGTTCAGCGCAGCCAGCGGTGTCACGAACTCCTTGACCGCTTCGTTGCCTTCGTTGGCCTGGCAGAACTTGTGCACGATCTTGGTGAAGCCCTTGAGCGCTTCGCCCTGGGTCATCAGCACTTTACGGCCGAGCAGGTCCAGCGCCTGGATGCCGGTGGTGCCTTCGTACAGCATGGAGATACGGCTGTCGCGAACGTTCTGCTCCATGCCCCACTCGGCGATAAAGCCGTGGCCGCCATAGATCTGCACGCCGTGGTTGGCGGATTCAAAACCGACTTCGGTCATGAACGCCTTGGCAATCGGGGTCATGAATGCCAGCAGGCCGTCGGCCTGTTTTTTAGCCTCGTCGTCGGTGCCGTACTTGACGATGTCCACTTGCTTGGCAGTGAAGTACACCATCGCACGGTTACCTTCGGCGAAGGCTTTCATGGTCAGCAGCATGCGGCGCACGTCGGGGTGCACGATGATCGGGTCAGCGGCCTTTTCCGGCGCTTTCGGGCCAGTCAGGGAGCGCATCTGCAGGCGATCGCGGGCATATTTCAGGCCGCCCTGGAAGCCGATCTCGGCGTGGGCCAGGCCTTGCAGCGCGGTGCCCAGGCGCGCGGTGTTCATAAAGGTGAACATGCAGTTCAGGCCTTTGTTCGCCGGGCCGATCAGGAAACCGGTGGCCGCGTCGAAGTTCATCACGCACGTGGCGTTGCCGTGGATACCCATCTTGTGTTCCAGGGAACCACAGCTCACTGCGTTGCGCGCACCGATCGAACCATCGGCTTCAGGCAGGAATTTCGGCACGATAAACAGCGAGATGCCTTTGGTACCGGCCGGTGCGTCCGGCAGGCGGGCCAGCACGATGTGGACGATGTTGTCGGCCATGTCGTGTTCACCGGCCGAGATGAAGATCTTGGTGCCGGAGACTTTGTAGGAACCGTCGGCCTGAGGCTCGGCCTTGGTGCGCAGCATGCCCAGGTCGGTGCCGCAGTGTGGCTCGGTCAGGCACATGGTGCCGGTCCATTCGCCCGACACCAGCTTGGTCAGGTAAGCCTCTTGCTGCTCAGGGGTGCCGTGCTCGGAAATGGTGTTCATCGCACCATGGGACAGGCCCGGGTACATGCCCCACGACCAGTTGGCTTCGCCGACCATTTCGCTCACGGCCAGGCCCAGGGATTCCGGCAGGCCTTGGCCACCGTGCTCAACGTCGTGGGCCAGGCTTGGCCAGCCGCCTTCGACGAATTGTTTATAGGCTTCTTTGAAACCAGCAGGGGTTTTAACGCCAGACTCACTCCAGGTGCACCCTTCGATGTCACCCACGCGGTTCAACGGTGCCAGCACTTGCTCACAGAACTTGGCGCCTTCTTCGAGGATGGCGTCAACCATGTCCGGGGTAGCGTCCTGGCAAGCCGGCAGGCTCTGATAGTGCGCTTCATAGCCGAGCAGTTCGTCACGAACGAAGCGAATATCACGCAAGGGGGCCTTGTAGTCAGGCATAGCGATAAACCTCTGCTGATGTATCTGGAATGAACAACCGCGTGGATTTGTTATGGCGGTCAAACAGGTGTTTGAAACATACGTTTACGACCTGGGGATGTCAAGCGTCGTCCAGACACCGTTTGTCATGACGCGGGTCAATGGCAGGCATGGCGAGGCCTGCGGCGGGAGGCCACAAGCGGTTCAGAAGAAAATGGAGGATTGCACAGGGGTGACCAGCCTCAGGAAGAAGCCGGTCAGACGAAAGAGGGGTTAAGCGAAGGTGTCGATCAGGGTACCGAGCATTTCGTCTGAAGCCTTGGCGACCTTGGCGCCCAACTCCACCTGGAACTTGCCTTGGGCCATTTCCACCATATTGCTCGCCGAATTCGTCGGCTGGGCGCGGTCATTGGCTTGCAGCCGGTCGCTCTGTGCGTCCGACGGCTGAGTGGTCGCGGTGCTGGCAATTCTGCCGGCGGCCTGGTCGACACGGCTCTGCCCGGCCTGAATAGTGCTCAGCCCCGAGTAAAACGCGCTGCTGCCAGAGATTTCCATGGCTTTAACCTGCCTTTAGAGAATCGTGAAGTTGAATTGAAGCAGACATGCTGGCAAAAAGCCCGTTAAAAACACTAATGGCATAATGCCTTGTCGATAGCCAGAATCAGTCAAGCAGGTCCAGCTGCAGGTACTCTGCCACCGCCTCGGCGCTGGCGTGCTTGAGCTTGGGCACTCGGCCCAGGCACGGCGCGGGCAAGCGTTCGGCCAGGGTCGCGAGGTTTTCTTCCAGACGAGAGGTCTTGGGGTCGATGATATTCGCCACCCAACCGGCCAAGGACAAACCGTCCCGGGCGATGGCTTCGGCAGTCAGCAAGGCATGGCTGATGCAACCCAGGCGCACGCCCACCACCAGGATCACCGGCAATTGCAGCGCCATGGCCAGGTCCGACAGGTTGTCCTGGTCGGCCAGCGGCACGCGCCAACCGCCGGCGCCTTCGATAAGGGTGAAGTCCGCCTGACGCGCCAGGATCTGCTGCATGGGTTTCAACAACGACTGCACCGTCAACGCAACGCCTGCCTCGCGCGCGGCAAGATGGGGGGCGATGGCGGGTTCGAACGCCACCGGATTGACCTCGGCATAAGTCAACGGCAATGAACATTCGGCCAGCAGCGCCAGAGCATCGGCGTTGCGCAGCCCCTTGGGCGTAACTGCGCAACCGGAAGCCACGGGTTTTCCAGCCGCGGTGCTTTTGCCGGCAAGCCGCGCGGCATGCAACAGACCTGCGGCGATGGTGGTCTTGCCGACATCCGTATCGGTACCGGTGATGAAATAGGCGGCGCTCATAGGGGCTTCTCCAGGACGGCGTACACCACTTGATAAGTGGCCGGCAGTCCCTCGACCTGACGGAACTGCTCGTAGGCGTCTACCAGTGCAACAATCCGCGCACGGCCCGTCAACCCACCGGGGCGGCCCGGGTTGAGATTGTGCGCACCCAGCGCTTTGAGCTCATGGGTCAGGCTGCGCACATCCGGGTAATGCAACACATGGGCACGCCGCTCCAGGCTGACCACCCGCAAACCGCTGGCCGCGCACAACTGCTGGTACGCCTCGAAGGTGCGGAAGCGATTGACGTGCACCAGGCCGTCCGCCGCCCGCCAGCTTTCGCGCAACTCATCCAACGTGCCGACGCACAAACTGGCGAACCCCAGCACCCCACCCGGTTGCAACACGCGATACGCCTCGCTGAGCACCGCCTCAAAATCCGCACACCACTGCACTGCCAGGCTGGAGAAAATCAGCCCGCAGCTGCCAGCCTTCAACGGCAGACGCTCGGCATCACCCGCGATGAAATGCTCAGCACCGCCCAAAGGCCGTGCGTGATCAAGCATGCCTTCAGCAATATCCAGTGCCACACCTTGGCTGGCCGGCAGCAACTCACCCAACACCCGGCTGAAATACCCCGTGCCGCAGCCCATATCCAGCCAACGCCGTGGCGCACACGCTGAGGGCAGACGGGCCAGCAGTTCATGCCCCACCGCCCGCTGCAACTCGGCGACGCTGTCATAACTGGCCGCCGCACGGGAAAACGACGCCGCCACCTGGCGCTTGTCCGGCAAGGCGCCCGGCAGTGGGGGAAGGGATAAATCAGTCATCAACGCACTCATGCAAAAAAGCCTGGATGGCCCCCGCCACACCGTGGGGGTCTTCCAGAAGAAAAGCGTGACCAGCCTGTTCAATCAGGCCGACCTCTACATCAGGCAGCAACGTCAGCAGGTCGCTGGCGGCTTCGGCAGGTACCAATCCGTCCATGCCGGCGAACAGATGCAACTGTGGGCCACGATAGGCCAGTAAGGCTTCGCGGGTATCCAGTTGGGCCAACAGTTCCAGGCCGGGCATCAACACGCTGGACGCTGAATTCGGCGCGCCACTGACCAGCAGGCGCGACAGTCCGCGCGGGTCTTCGGCGCCTTTGGCGCACAACAGGCCGAAGCGCTTGAGGGTGACTTGGGAATCGGCGTGGCAGCCAGCCAGGAATGCATCGAAAGTCTCGGCGGGCATCGCGTGGGGCCAGCCGTCGTGGGCGACAAAACACGGGTTGCTCGCCAGGGTCAGCAAGCCGCAGCAACGCTCGCCGCGCCGGGCCGCCAGCTCGGAAGCAAGCATGCCGCCCAGGGACCAGCCGCCCAGCCAGGCGTTGTCGGGCAGCGTGGCGTCGAGTTCGTCGAGCCATTCATCAAGGTCGCTGGAATCCAGCGCCGGCAACGGCTCGATCTGCACCTGCAGGTGTTCGTCCAGGCCACGCAAGGCGGCGGCCAATGGCTCCAGCGGCGATACGCCGAGGCCCCAGCCGGGCAGCAAGATCAGTCGATCACGCATGGTCGGGCTCCGTGGCGCCAAGCAAGCGGAAACACGCTTCCAATGCGTTTAACAATAGCTGCACCTGCGCCTCGCTGTGGGCTGCGGTCAAGGTCACGCGCAAACGCGCGCTGCCGGCAGGCACGGTGGGCGGGCGGATCGCCGTGACCATCAGGCCACGCTCACGCAGCATCTGCGACAGGCGCATGGCTGTGGCACTGTCGCCGATCAGGATCGGCTGGATCGGTGTAAAGCTGTCCATCAAGTCCAAGCCAAGCTGCTCGGCGCCCTGGCGAAACTGACGAATCAGGCCGTTGAGGTGCTCGCGCCGCCAATGTTCGGTGCGTAGCAATTCCAGGCTTTTAAGGGTGGCGCAGGCCAGCGCCGGCGGTTGGCTGGTGGTGTAGATATACGGCCGGGCGAACTGGATCAGACTCTCGATCAAATCCTCACTGCCCGCCACAAATGCCCCGGCGGTGCCGAACGCCTTACCCAGGGTGCCGACCAGGACCGGCACGTCATCCTGGCTCAAGCCGAAATGCTCGACGATCCCGCCACCATTAGCCCCGAGCGGACCAAAGCCATGGGCATCATCGACCATCAACCAGGCGCCTTTGGCCCTGGTTTCACGGGCCAATGCCGGCAGGTCGGCCAGATCGCCGTCCATGCTGAACACGCCATCGGTGACCACCAGCGTATTGCCGCTGGCTTTCTCCAGGCGCTTGGCCAGGCTGGTCGTGTCGTTGTGCAGGTAGCGATTGAAGCGCGCACCGGACAGCAAACCGGCATCCAGCAGCGAAGCATGGTTGAGACGGTCTTCCAGCACCGTATCGCCCTGCCCCACCAACGCCGTGACCGCACCGAGGTTGGCCATATAGCCGGTGGTAAACAGCAACGCACGCGGGCGGCCAGTGAGATCGGCCAGTGCCTCTTCCAGCTCATGGTGCGGCGTGGCATGCCCGACCACCAAGTGCGAAGCACCGCCGCCCACGCCCCAACGGGACGCCCCGGCGCGCCACGCCTCGATCACTTGCGGGTGATTGGCCAGGCCCAGGTAATCGTTATTGCAGAACGCCAGGAGGGCTTGGCCGTCGACCACCACTTCCGGGCCTTGAGGGCTCTGAAGCAGCGGGCGTTGACGGTAAAGGTGTTCGGCACGGCGGGCAGCGAGGCGCGCGGAGAGATCAAAAGACATGCAGGCCTCGGGGTGGCAGGTTCAACTCGGTCAAAACAGGTGGGAGGGGGCTTGCCCTCTCCCACACTTGAACCGCATTTCAATCAAACAACGGCGTTGTAGAACTGCTCGCTGCTTTTCTGCTCTACCAACGCCTGCTCAATCGCCGCCTGGTGGACTTCATCGGCGTGCTCTTCACGGGCTTCCGGCAGGATGCCCAGGCGCGAGAACAGTTGCATGTCCTTGTCGGCCTGCGGGTTGGCAGTGGTCAGCAGTTTGTCGCCGTAGAAAATCGAGTTGGCACCGGCGAAAAACGCCAGGGCCTGCATCTGCTCGTTCATCGCTTCACGGCCGGCGGACAGCCGCACGTGGGATTGCGGCATCAGGATGCGCGCCACGGCGAGCATGCGGATGAAATCGAACGGGTCGATGTCCTCGGCGTTTTCCAGCGGTGTACCGGCGACTTTCACCAGCATGTTGATCGGCACCGACTCCGGATGCTCCGGCAGGTTGGCCAACTGGATCAGCAGGTTGGCGCGGTCGTCGAGGGACTCGCCCATGCCAAGGATGCCGCCGGAGCAGATCTTCATGCCCGACTCACGCACGTAGGCCAGGGTTTGCAGGCGCTCGCTGTAGGTACGGGTGGTGATGATGCTGCCGTAGAACTCCGGCGACGTGTCGAGGTTGTGGTTGTAGTAATCGAGGCCAGCCTGGGCCAGGGCTTCGGTCTGATCCTGGTCGAGACGGCCAAGGGTCATGCAGGTTTCCAGGCCCATGGCTTTCACGCCTTTGACCATCTGCAGCACATAGGGCATGTCTTTGGCCGATGGGTGTTTCCAGGCGGCGCCCATGCAGAAACGGGTCGAACCGATGGCCTTGGCGCGGGCGGCCTCTTCGAGGACCTTCTGCACTTCCATCAGCTTTTCTTTTTCCAGGCCAGTGTTGTAGTGGCCCGACTGCGGACAATATTTGCAATCTTCCGGGCAGGCGCCGGTCTTGATCGACAGCAGGGTCGACACCTGGACACGGTTGGCATCGAAGTGCGCGCGGTGCACGGTCTGCGCCTGGAACAACAGGTCATTGAACGGTTGCACGAACAACGCTTTGACTTCGGCTAAGGACCAATCGTGACGCAAGGTGGCGGTGGTGCTGGCGCTCATGGGCGATTCCTTGATTATGCTTTGGCAAGCGCTGCGGGAAGGGCAATACCCACAGGCACGACACGGATGCTCGGCATATTTAAGGAAGATTCATGCACTGTCAACCGAGATACAAACATGAAGTTTACATCTGGCTAAAAAACAACCAACCGTGTTTAATCTGCGATGAACGCACGGGAACCGCCGATTTTATCTGCAACGCCTGCGAAATCGAACTGCCATGGCTCATGGAGCACTGCACGGTGTGCGCCTTACCGTTGCCGATGGACGGTCTGGTCTGCGGCGAATGCCAGAAACACCCGCCCGCGTTTAAACAGGTGATCGCGCCCTGGGCCTACAGCTTTCCCGTCGACACCTTGATCAGCCGCTTCAAGCACCAGGCACGCTGGCCACTGGGGCATCTGCTGGGTCACCTGCTGGGGCAACACCTGCAGCATCGCTTCGACAACGCCGAACTCACGCGACCCGACTGCCTGTTGCCGGTGCCCATGGCCCGCAAGCGCCTGCGCGAACGTGGCTACAACCAGGCCCTGATGCTGGCACGCTGGCTGAGCGCAGACCTGAGCATCGAATATGATGAACATCTGTTGTTACGCCCCCATGAAACCGTGGCGCAACAACACCTCGACGCCAAGACCCGCAAACGCAACCTGCTGGGCGCCTTCGCCTTGGCCGGCGATGCCCAGGTGCAAGACCGGCACTTTGCGTTGGTGGACGACGTGCTCACCACCGGCGCCACCGCCCACAGCCTGGCGCGGTTGTTGATGAACGCTGGCGCGCGGCAGGTCGATGTGTACTGCCTGGCCCGCACCCCCAAACCCGGCGCCTGACTTGACTCCCGTGCGCCAGGGCGGCAACGTCGGCGCATCTCATTGAAGTGTGTCCCCATGTCCCTGCCGACGTCCCTCAGCCAACATATCCTGCGCCGCCCCCAGCGCATCGCCTTGCTCGGGCATATTGCCGAGCAAGGCTCAATCACCCGCGCCGCCAAAAGCGCCGGATTGAGCTACAAGGCCGCCTGGGACGCCATCGATGAACTGAATAACCTGGCGCAAAAGCCATTGGTGGAGCGCAGCGTCGGCGGCAAGGGCGGCGGCGGCGCCAAACTCACGGCCGAGGGTGAACGGGTATTGCGCCTCTACCAGCGCCTGCAAGTGTTGCAGGCCGAAGTGCTCGGCTCGGATGAAGCCGCCAGCGACTTCAACCTGCTTGGCCGCTTGATGCTGCGCACCAGCGCGCGCAACCAGTTGCACGGGCAAGTGATCGCCATCGAGTCCCATGGCCGCAACGACCTGATCCATCTGCAACTGGCCGGCGGGCTGACCCTGCAAGCACAAATCACCCACGACAGCACGCAACGGCTGGAGCTGGAACCCGGCGTGGAAGTGGTCGCGCTGATCAAGGCCGGCTGGTTGGAATTACTGGCGCTGGATACGCCTGCAACACCTGGACACAATTGCATGAACGGGACCGTAGACGCGATTCTCGCCGCCGAGGACGGCCCCAGCGAAGTGCGCATCGCCCTGCCCAACGGCCAGGTTTTATGCGCCTTGGCGCAGCCCGCCGTGCTTCAGGCCTTGGACGCCGCCGTGGGTCGCACGCTCCAGGTGCAATTTGCGCCCAGCAATGTACTGCTCGGCACGCCGGTCTAAGCGGCACGGCGCGTCAAACTGCAACAATTTCGTCACGCCCGCTCCTTAAGGTGTCTGCAAAAACCGCAGGGAGCCTGATATGAGCCTATTAGAAGAAAACCAAGCCACCGACCTCGAACAGATGGTTGGCCTCACCCGCCGCCGCTTTATCGGTGCCGGCGCCCTCTGTGGTGCGGCGATGTTCCTCGGCGGCAACCTGCTGAGCCGCAGCGCACTGGCCGTCAACGCCGCGTCCGCCAGCCCGTTGCTGGGCTTTGCCAGCATCGCCGCCGCCACCAGCGACACCATCACCCTGCCGCCGGGTTACAGCGCCTCGGTGCTGATCAGTTGGGGCCAACCGCTGCACAAGAGCGCCCCGGCCTTCGACCCGTCCGGTAACGGCACCGCCAAGGCCCAGGAACAGCAGTTCGGCGACAACAACGACGGCATGAGCCTGTTCGCCTTCCCCGGCGACGACAACCGCGCGCTGATGGCGATCAACAACGAATACACCAACTACCGCTACCTCTACGCCCACGGCGGCGCGCCGCAATCGGCCGAAGACGTGCACAAGGCCCAGGCCAGCGAAGGCGTGTCGGTGATCGAAGTGCGGCGCAAAGGTGACACCTGGCAATTCGTCCAGGACTCGCGCTACAACCGCCGCATCCACGGCAACTCACCGATCCGCCTGAGCGGCCCCGCCGCCGGCCACGAATGGTTGAAAACCAGCGCCGACAAGTCGGGCAAAAAAGTCCTCGGCACCTTCCAGAACTGCGCCAACGGCAAGACCCCATGGGGCACTTACCTGACCTGCGAAGAGAACTTCACCGACTGCTTCGGCAGCAGCAACCCACAGCAAAGCTTCGATGCCGGGCAGAAACGCTACGGCGTGGTGGCCGCCAGCAAAGAGATCAACTGGCACCTGCACGACCCGCGCTTCGACATGGCCAAGAACCCCAACGAACTCAACCGCCACGGCTGGGTAGTGGAAATCGACCCGTTCGACCCGCAATCCACCCCGGCCAAACGCACCGCCCTGGGCCGTTTCAAGCACGAGAACGCCGCCCTGGCAGAAACCCGTGACGGCCGCGCCGTGGTGTACATGGGCGACGACGAGCGCGGCGAGTTCATCTACAAGTTCGTCAGCCGCGACAAGATCAACCACAAGAACCCCAAGGCCAACAAAGACCTGCTCGACCACGGCACCTTGTACGTGGCCATCTTCGATGCGGGCGATGGCAACGCCGATCATCCGAAAGGCAAAGGGCAATGGGTCGAGCTGACCCATGGCAAAAACGGCATCGACGCCAGCACCGGCTTCGCCAGCCAGGCCGAAGTGCTGATCCACGCACGCCTGGCCGCCAGTGTGGTGAAAGCCACACGCATGGACCGCCCGGAATGGATCGTGGTCAGCCCTACCGACGGCCAGGTCTATTGCACCCTGACCAACAACGCCAAGCGCGGCGAAGACGGCCAACCGGTGGGCGGGCCCAACCCGCGTGAGAAAAACGTCTACGGCCAGATCCTGCGCTGGAAGGCCAACGCCGATGACCACGGCGCAGCGGACTTCAGCTGGGACCTGTTTGTGGTGGCCGGCAACCCGGGCGCGCATGCCGGCACGCCAAAAGGCGGCTCGTCGAACATCAACCCGCAGAACATGTTCAACAGCCCCGATGGCCTGGGGTTCGACAAGGCCGGGCGTCTGTGGATTCTCACCGATGGCGACTACAGCAACGCCGGCGACTTCGCTGGCATGGGCAACAACCAGATGCTCTGCGCCGACCCAAGCACCGGGGAAATCCGTCGTTTCATGGTTGGGCCGGTGGCCTGTGAGGTGACGGGCATCAGCTTCTCGCCGGATCAGAAAACCCTGTTTGTGGGGATTCAGCACCCAGGCGAAACCGGTGGTTCGACCTGGCCGGAACACCTGCCGAATGGCAAGCCGCGTTCTTCGGTGATGGCGATACGGCGCGATGATGGCGGGATTGTCGGCGCCTGATAGAACGCCCCACTGTAGGAGCGGGCTTGCCCGCGAAGATCGTCAACGATAACGCAGCGGAACCTGACACCCCACTGCGCGCTCAGGTTTTTCGCGAGCAAGCTCGCTCCTACAGCGTTACCATACCCGGCCGGACGCGGCGACCTGCTGCGCGCAGGAGTTCGCATGGCCCATCCGTTTGAAACACTCACCCCCGACCTGGTACTCGACGCTGTCGAAAGCATCGGTTTCCTCAGCGATGCTCGCGTTCTGGCGCTCAACAGCTACGAAAACCGCGTGTATCAGGTAGGCATCGAAGACTCCGAACCGCTGATCGCCAAGTTCTACCGCCCCCAGCGCTGGACCAACGAAGCGATCCTCGAAGAGCACCGTTTCACCTTCGAGTTGGCCGAATGCGAAGTGCCGGTGGTCGCGCCGATGATTCATAACGGCGAAAGCCTGTTCGAACACGCGGGTTTCCGCTTCACCTTGTTCCCTCGCCGTGGCGGCCGTGCACCGGAGCCGGGCAACCTTGACCAGCTTTATCGCCTTGGGCAGCTACTCGGCCGCTTGCACGCCGTGGGGTCTACCCGCCCGTTCGAACACCGCGAAGCCTTGGGTGTGAAGAACTTCGGCCACGACTCCCTCACCACCCTGCTCGAAGGCAACTTCATTCCCAAGAGCCTGCTGCCGGCCTACGAGTCCGTAGCGCGCGACCTGCTCAAGCGTGTGGAAGAGGTCTACAAAGCCACGCCGCACAAGAACATCCGCATGCACGGCGATTGCCACCCCGGCAACATGATGTGCCGCGATGAGATGTTCCACATCGTCGACCTCGACGACTGCCGCATGGGCCCGGCGGTGCAGGACTTGTGGATGATGCTTGCCGGTGATCGCCAGGAATGCCTGGGCCAACTGTCGGAACTGATGGACGGCTACCAGGAGTTCCACGACTTCGACCCGCGCGAACTGGCGCTGATCGAACCGCTGCGCGCATTGCGCCTGATGCACTACAGCGCCTGGCTGGCACGGCGCTGGGATGACCCCGCGTTCCCCCACAGCTTCCCGTGGTTCGGCAGCGAGCGGTACTGGGGCGACCAAGTGCTGGCGTTGCGTGAGCAGCTCTCAGCGCTCAACGAAGAACCCCTCAAACTCTTCTGAAATCGCCGCTCGCTCCTGTAGGAGCGAGCTTGCTCGCGAAAAACCTGAGGGCGCCGCGTGCAGTCAGGATGCCCGCGTTATCGTTAACGATCTTCGCGAGCAAGCCCGCTCCTACAGAAGGGTAATCCCATTGGTTGACAAATATCCTTACAATCGCGCTTTGTTAGCTGCCTAAGCAAGGACTCCGAATGCAAGCCGCCAACCCCCGCAAGGGGTACATCCTGGGCCTCAGCGCCTATGTCATCTGGGGTCTGTTCCCGCTCTACTTCAAAGCCATCGCCAGTGTGCCCGCCGCCGAAATCATCGTGCACCGGGTGCTCTGGTCGGCGCTGTTCGGTGGTTTGCTGTTGATGGTGTGGAAGCACCCCGGCTGGTTCCGCGAATTGCGCGACAACCCCAAGCGCCTGGCAATCCTGGCACTCAGCGGCTCGTTGATCGCCGGTAACTGGCTGACCTATGTGTGGTCGGTCAACAGCGGGCGCATGCTCGAAGCGAGCCTGGGTTACTACATCAACCCGCTGGTGAATGTGCTGCTGGGCATGCTGCTCCTCGGCGAGCGCCTGCGTCGCCTGCAATGGGTGGCCGTGGCACTCGCCGCTGTGGGGGTGGCGCAGCAGGTATGGCAGGTGGGCAGCTTGCCATGGGTGTCGTTGGTGCTGGCGCTGACCTTCGGTTTCTACGGCCTGATCCGCAAGCAGGCGCCGGTCAAGGCACTGCCGGGGCTGGTGGTGGAAACCTGGATGCTGGTGCCGATTGCTGTCGCGTGGTTGCTGTTCAACCCCTCGGCCCATAGTGCGCAGTTGGCCTTCTGGAGCACTTCCGAAGCCTGGTGGCTGGTGGCCGCAGGCCCGGTGACCCTGATCCCGCTGGTGTGCTTCAACGCCGCCGCGCGGCATTTGCCCTACACCGCCTTAGGCTTTTTGCAGTATGTGGCACCGACCCTGGTGTTGCTGGAAGCCGTGCTGCTGTTCGGCGAACACCTGGCGCCAAGCACGCTGATCGCCTTCGCCTTTATCTGGGCAGGCCTGGTGGTCTACAGCGTGGACGCCTGGCTCACCGTGCGCAAGCGCTGATCAAATAACGTACAAGCCTCTGTAAGCCACAGCCAGCGTGGCTTGCAGACATTCACCCAAAGGTTATCCACAGGCCCATGCAAGATTTCCATGCATAACCTTGTGGACCAATCATTCCTCGGCGCGCAGTTCCACCATCAGGTCATCCGCCAAGGTTTCCAGCGACGCCTGCAACTTATCCAGGGACAGCGTCGCGGGCACCTGCAATAACGCCTCGGCATTGAACAGCGGATCACCGCTCATCGGGGCCGGCCGCACATCGGTGCTCAGGCGTTCCAGGTTCACGCCCTGCTTGCTCAACAGCGCGGTTATCTCACGCACGATGCCCGAGCGGTCATTGCCGACCAAGGTCATCACAATCGGTTTGGAAGCCGATGCCTGCCCGGTGCAGCCCTCTCCTACCAGCACGCGAATGCCATGGGTGGATAAGTCTTCCAGCGCCCCTACCAACGCCTGACGGCTCTCCGCAGGAACACTGACCCGCAGGATCCCGGCAAACTGCCCGGCCATATGCGCCATTCGGCTTTCCAGCCAATTGCCGCCGTGGGCCGCAATGTTCTGCGCGATGCGTTCCACCAGGCCGGGTTTGTCGGCGGCGATAATAGTGAGTACAAGATGGTCCATGGCGACGCCCTCTGAATTCAATCTACAAGGTGGACTCGGAAGCCCTCGAAAACAAATCGTGTACCATTTTTATTTTTATCTGGAACAATCCAATAGTTTTTTGAGAACATCCGGTTCTCCGCTGTGACCGTACGACCAAAGTGGGTCGCTAAACGACGTATTTAGTCTAATTTTCACAACCGCAAGTCATCATGTAGTATGCCCTCCCGTGCACTACATAATGAAAATCTGAAACAGCGCATAAGCTCCGCAGAGTGAGGCAAGCAATGACTGAACACGTTCAAGTCGGTGGCCTGCAGGTCGCCAAAGTCCTGTTCGACTTCGTGAACAACGAAGCCATTCCCGGTACCGGCATCACGGCCGACCAGTTCTGGGCCGGCGCCGACAAGGTCATCCACGACCTGGCGCCGAAGAACAAAGCCCTACTCGCCAAACGCGACGATTTCCAGGCGCGGATCGATACCTGGCACCAGACCCACGCCGGCCAGGCCCATGACCCGGTGGCCTACAAAGCCTTCCTGCAAGACATCGGATACCTGCTGCCAGAAGCCGCAGACTTCCAGGCCTCGACCCAAAACGTCGATGACGAGATCGCCCGCATGGCCGGCCCGCAGCTGGTGGTGCCGGTGATGAACGCCCGCTTCGCCCTCAACGCTTCCAATGCGCGTTGGGGCTCGCTGTACGACGCGCTGTATGGCACCGACGCCATCAGCGAAGCCGACGGCGCCGAGAAGGGCAAGGGCTACAACAAAGTGCGTGGCGACAAGGTCATTGCCTTCGCCCGTGCCTTCCTCGACGAAGCCGCGCCACTGAGCGCCGGCAGCCACGTCGATTCCACCGGCTACAAGATCGCCGACGGCAAGCTGATCGTCAGCCTCAAGGGCGGCAGCAACAGCGGCCTGCGCGACGACGCCCAGTTGATCGGTTTCCAGGGCCCTGCTGCCGAGCCGATCGCGATCCTGCTGAAACACAACGGCCTGCATTTCGAAATCCAGATCGACGCCAGCACCCCGGTCGGCCAGACCGATGCCGCCGGCGTCAAAGACGTGCTGATGGAAGCCGCGCTGACCACCATCATGGACTGTGAAGACTCCGTCGCCGCCGTCGACGCCGATGACAAAGTGGTGATCTACCGCAACTGGCTCGGCCTGATGAAGGGCGACCTGGCCGAAGAAGTGGCCAAGGGCGGCAAGACCTTCACCCGCACCATGAACGCCGACCGCGTCTACACCGGCGTCGACGGCCAGGACGTGACGCTGCACGGCCGTTCGCTGCTGTTCGTGCGTAACGTTGGCCACTTGATGACCATCGACGCGATCCTCGACAAAGACGGCAACGAAGTACCGGAAGGCATCCTCGACGGCCTGCTCACCAGCCTGGCGGCGATCCACAGCCTCAACGGCAACAACACGCGCAAGAACAGCCGCACCGGTTCGGTCTACATCGTGAAGCCGAAGATGCACGGCCCGGAAGAAGCCGCGTTCACCAACGAGCTGTTCGGCCGCATCGAAGACGTGCTGAACCTGCCGCGCAACACCCTCAAGGTCGGGATCATGGACGAGGAGCGCCGCACCACGGTCAACCTCAAGGCCTGCATCAAGGCCGCCAGCGAGCGCGTGGTGTTTATCAACACCGGCTTCCTCGACCGTACCGGTGACGAAATCCACACCTCCATGGAAGCCGGCGCGATGGTGCGCAAGGCGGCGATGAAGGCGGAAAAATGGATCGGCGCCTACGAGAACTGGAACGTCGATATCGGCTTGAGCACCGGCCTGCAAGGCCGTGCACAGATCGGTAAAGGCATGTGGGCGATGCCCGACCTGATGGCGGCGATGCTTGAGCAGAAAATCGCCCACCCACTGGCCGGCGCCAACACCGCTTGGGTGCCATCGCCAACGGCCGCCGCACTGCACGCGCTGCACTACCACAAGGTCGACGTGTTCGCGCGCCAGGCCGAACTGGCCAAGCGCGAGCGCGCGTCGGTAGACGACATCCTGACCATTCCTCTGGCCAGCAACACCGACTGGTCCGAGGAAGAAATCCGCAACGAACTGGACAACAACGCCCAGGGCATCCTCGGCTATGTCGTGCGCTGGATCGACCAAGGCGTGGGCTGCTCGAAAGTGCCGGACATCAACGACGTCGGCCTGATGGAAGACCGCGCCACCCTGCGCATCTCCAGCCAGCACATCGCCAACTGGTTGCGCCACGGCATCGTCACCGAAGCCCAGGTGATGGAAAGCCTCAAGCGCATGGCGCCGGTGGTGGACCGTCAGAATGCAGGGGATGCGTTGTACCGTCCGCTCGCGCCGGATTTCGACAGCAATATCGCGTTCCAGGCCGCGGTGGAGCTGGTGATTGAAGGGACCAAGCAGCCGAATGGCTATACCGAGCCGGTGTTGCACCGTCGGCGTCGGGAGTTCAAGGCTAAAAACGGCCTGTAAATGAAAAAGCCCTGATCGTGAGATCAGGGCTTTTTCTTTGGGGCGGTGCTGGATGTACGCGGTCAACTGTGGGAGGGGGCTTGCTCCCGATGAGGCGCGTACAGACACCGCAAAATCAGGAAGCCATCCCCAACTCGCGCTTGACCAGCTTCGCCAACTTCACGCTGTCGATCGGCTTCAACAGAAAATCCACCACGCTCAAATGCATCGCATCAATCACATCCGGCGCTTCGGCATCCCCCGACATGATGATGATGGGCAACGCGGCGCGAGTGGATTCGCGCACCTGCTTGATCAACTCCAGACCGCTGCTGGGTTTCATGCGCAGATCGGTGATCAGCAAACCGATGGAGCTGCTGGATTTCAACAAACTCCACGCGGCCTCACCACTTTCGGCAGTCATGCAGCGAATACCGTCCAACCCCAAGATCTCCGCCAACAGTTCCCGCGCGTCCTTGTCATCGTCAACAATCAACACGCGTTGTGGCGGTAAATCAGGCTCCAGCATCACGGCGCTCAGCGCCTCGCGCTCGGCATCACTCAAAATATCGTGGTCGGACATACGTTTCTCAGCAGTTTTCGTCAATCTCCCAGCACACTCGTCAGACATCTGCGGAAGGGCGATCAATGTGCACTTCGTCGGAAAGTTTGCCTAGTGGGCGTTCTACGGGGTTTGGACGATAGTCGTGTAAGGTTTTTCCTTAGTTATGCGGCATTTTCATCGACCTAGACTTACGTCCAATGGGCACCTGCCGCTCAGGAGTCGACCATGCAGGACGATAACGACAAAAAAATTGCGGTCATGGTTATGAGTAAAGCTGATGCCTTCGCCCAGGCGGGGAAAACTGCTGTATTGCAGAACATCCACGGCACCCTGCAGTTCCTGCAACGCTTCCCACCGTTCAACCAGATGGAACACGCGCACCTGGCGTTCCTGGTGGAACAGTGCCAGTTGCGCTTCTTCGGCCCCGGCGAGAGCATCCTCAAGCCCTCGGGCGGGCCGGTCGAACACTTTTACATCGTCAAGCAAGGCCGAGTCGTGGGTGAGCGCCCGGACTCAGCAGAAACCACCTTCGAAATCACCACCGGTGAGTGTTTTCCCCTCGCGGCGCTGTTAGGAGAGCGGGCCACCCGCACCGAACATAAAGCCGCCGAAGACACCTTCTGCCTGCAACTGAACAAGCCAGCCTTTATCAAGCTGTTCGCCCTCTCCAGCCCGTTCCGGGACTTCGCCTTGCGCGGCGTCAGCAGCCTGTTGGACCAGATCAACCAGCAAGTGCAGCAAAAAGCCGTGGAAACCCTCGGCACGCAATACTCCCTGAACACCCGTCTGGGCGAATTGGCCATGCGCCACCCGGTCACCTGCAGCCCGCAGACACCGCTACGCGAAGCGGTAACGCTGATGCATGAGCAGCAGGTGGGCAGCATTGTGATCGTCGACGAAGACAAGGCCCCCCTGGGCATTTTCACCCTGCGCGACCTGCGCCAGGTGGTGGCCGACGGCACCGGCGACTTCAGCCAGGGCATTGAAGGCCATATGACCCAGGCGCCGTTCTTTTTAACGCCGGACCACAGCGCCTTCGACGCCGCCATCGCCATGACCGAGCGGCATATCGCCCACGTCTGCCTGGTCAAGGACCAGCGCCTGTGCGGCGTGGTGTCCGAGCGCGACCTGTTTTCCCTGCAACGGGTCGACCTGGTGCACCTGGCCCGCACCATCCGCAATGCGCCACGGGTGGAGAACCTGGTAGCGCTGCGCGGCGAGATCGGCCAACTGGTGGAGCGCATGCTCGCCCATGGCGCGTCGTCGACCCAGATCACCCACATCATTACCCTGCTCAACGATCACACCGTGTGCCGGGTGATCGAGCTGACCCTGGCCGAAAAAGGCGACCCCGGCGTGCCGTTCAGTTGGCTGTGTTTCGGCAGCGAAGGCCGGCGCGAGCAGACGCTGTACACCGACCAGGACAACGGCATCCTGTTCGAAGCCAAGGACGCGGTGGAAGCCGCCGAGATTCGCGAGCGGTTGCTGCCCCTGGCGCAGCAGATCAACCAGAGCCTGGCGCTGTGCGGGTTCAGCCTGTGCAAAGGCAATATCATGGCCGGCAACCCGGAGCTGTGCCTGTCGCGCGCTGAATGGGCACGGCGGTTTGCCGCGTTTATTCGCGAGGCGACGCCGGAGAACCTGCTGGGGTCGAGTATCTATTTTGACCTGCGCGCAGTCTGGGGCGATGAACGGGGCTGCGAGCAACTGCGCCAGGGCATTCTTGACCAGGTCGGGGATAACCGGCTGTTCCAACGCATGCTGGCCGAGAACGCCTTGCGCCAGCGTCCGCCCGTAGGACGTTTCCGCGATTTTGTGCTGACCCGTAAAGGCGCGGAAAAGGCCACACTCGACCTCAAAGTGCAGGGCCTGACACCTTTTGTAGATGGCGCGCGCCTGCTGGCCATGGCCAATGGCATCCACGCCAATAACACCCTGGAGCGCCTGCGCCAGTTGGTGGTCAAAGAAGTGATCGAGCCGCTGGATGGCGCCGCTTATGAAGAGGCGTACCACTTTATCCAGCAAACCCGCATGCAGCAGCACCAGTTGCAGACCCGGGAAAACCAGCCGTACTCCAACCGCGTCGACCCCGACAGCCTCAACCACCTGGACCGGCGCATCCTGCGCGAATCCCTGCGCCAGGCCCAGCGCCTGCAGAGCAGCCTGACGTTGCGGTATCAGCTGTGAGTCTGTTCAGTTGGCTGCGGACGAAAAAACCGGGACTCGACAGCACGCAACAACAGCGTCTGGAGCAACTGCGCAAGCCCTCACCGCTGGGCAACGATCCGTTGCGCAGCCAGCGCTGGGTCGTGGTGGACCTGGAAACCAGCGGCCTGAACCTCAACCGTGACCAGGTGCTGTCCATCGGCGCGGTTGTGATCGAGGACGGCGCGGTGGACTTTTCCCAACTGTTCGAGCGCACCCTGCACCGCGCCGAAACCAAACTCAGCCCCAGCGTGTTGATCCACGGCATCGGCCCCAGCGCGATTGCTGCCGGCAGCGACCCGGTCGAGGCACTGTTGGACTTCATGGAGTTTGTCGGCGACAGCCCGCTGCTCGCCTTCCACGCGCCGTTCGATCAACACATGCTGGGCCGCGCGCTCAAGGACAGCCTGGGTTACCGCCTGGCCCACCCATTCCTCGATGTGGCCGACATCGCCCCGCTGCTGTGTCCCGAGGCACCGATCCGCGAAGCCGGGCTGGACGACTGGATCAATCACTTCAACCTGCACGTAGGCGAGCGCCATCACGCCAGCGCCGACGCACTCGCCACGGCGGAGCTGATGCTGATCCTGTTCAGCCGCGCGCGTCAGCAGCAGATCGACACGCCTCAGGCACTGCAAGAGCGCTTGAGCCAATGGAAACGGCGTAAACACGCGCCATCGTTTTAATGTCATCTCCCGACAGACGCCAATTGCGCCCGCTCTACGCCTCTGAGACAATCGCGAATAATTCTCGTTAGTTTAAACCTACAGTTTATTCGGTGATGCCTTGTCGTCGGTCCAGAACCCACACAGTGAGCTTGTTGGCGCGTTGTATCGCGACCATCGTGGCTGGCTGCTGGCCTGGCTGCGGCGCAACGTAGCCTGCCCGAGCCGCGCCGAAGACCTGAGCCAGGACACCTTCATGCGCCTGCTCGGCCGTGACGAGTTGCGCGAGCCCCGCGAACCACGGGCATTTCTGGTGGCCATCGCCAAGGGTTTGCTGTTCGACTACTTCCGTCGCGCCGCCCTCGAACAGGCTTACCTCACCGAATTGATGCTGATCCCGGAAAGCGAACACCCTTCGCCCGAAGAGCAGCAACTGATCCTCGAAGACCTCAAGGCCATCGACCGCCTGCTCGGCAAGCTGTCGAGCAAGGCCCGCGCCGCCTTCCTCTATAACCGCCTCGACGGGCTGGGCCACGCTGAAATCGCCCAACGCCTGGGTGTGTCGGTGCCGCGTGTGCGCCAGTACCTGGCCCAGGGCATTCGCCAGTGCTACATCGCCCTGTATGGCGAGCCGCTATGACCCTGATCAGCGCCAAACCGGTCTCAGCACGGGTGCTGGATGCGGCGATTGCCTGGCAGTTGTCCCTCGATTCGGGCGACGACAGTCCGGTGGAGCGCGAAGAATTCAGCAAATGGCTGGCCAGCGATGAAGAGCACGCCCGTGCCTGGCGCCAACTGGGCATGCTCGACCAGCGTTTCAGCGCGGCTTCGGGCCCGGCGCGCGCGGCGTTATTGCAGTCGCGCGAAGGCATTCGCCAGCGCGTGCGCAAGCTGGGCAGCGGCCTGGCGAGTATTGCGCTGATATGCGGCCTGGCGTTGTTTGCCGGCGAGCGCTATGTGCCGATCCACTATTGGCTGGCCGACCAGCGCACCGCCACCGGCGAGCAGCGCACGCTGAAACTGGCGGACGGTACGTTGATCAACCTCAACACCCACAGTGCCATCGACGTGCGCTTCGATGAAAAGCGCCGGCTGATCGTGTTGCAGGAAGGCGAAATCTTCGTCGAGACCGGCCACGACGATGCGCGTCCGTTCTATGTGCAAACCCGCGACGGCAGCCTGCGCGCGCTGGGCACGCGGTTTATCGTCAAGCGCGAAGACGACGCCACGCGCCTGAGCGTGCTGCAATCAGCGGTGGGTGCCCAGCCCGAAGCGCTGCAACAGGAACAGGTGTTCAAGGCCGGCCAACAAGTGTTGATGCGCAGCGACGGCCTCGGCCCTGCCTTTGCCGTCACCCCCGCCACCGATGCCTGGACGCGCGGCATGTTGGTGGTCGACAACGCCCGCCTGGGCGATGTGGTGCAGGAACTCAGCCGCTACCGCACCGGCTATCTGGGGGTGGATAAAAACGTCGCCGACCTGCGCATCACCGGCAGCTTCCCACTGCACGACACCACCCTGGCGCTCAATGCGCTGCTGCCCACACTCCCGGTGCAGATCGAACAGCACACGCCGTGGTGGGTGACGGTCACGGGTAAGCCTTAGGTTCTGTGGTAGCGGGGCTTGCTCCGATGAGGCCCTCAAACCCACCACAAAAAATATTTTGATCCTGCCCTATCACTTTTCGATTCTCGTTCGGCACATAGGCAATTGCGAATTACTTCCATTCAGGAGCCGCCCATGTCCCGCACGCTAGACACCTTGTTGCGCCCCAGCCTGTTAGCCGTGGCTATTGCCCTCAGCGCCCCACTGACCAGCACTGCGCTGATTGCCGCCGAACAAGCCTCCAGCGTGCGCGCCTACAACCTGCCGGCCGCACCGCTGGCCAGCACCCTGAACCAGATCGCCAGCCAGGCCGGCCTGGCACTGACCCTCAACCCGACGCTGGCAGCAGGCAAGACCTCGGCCCCGGTCCAAGGCCAGTTCGATGCACCGAGCGCACTGCGTGAAGCCTTGCGCGGCACCGGCTTGCAGCTGGAGCAGAGCAGCGCGGGGACGTACACGCTGGTGGCGGTTCCGGAGGGGGTGATGGCGCTGCCGGTGACTAACATCACAGGGCAAGGCGGCTATGAAAGTGCATGGGGTCCGGTGGACGGCTATGTTGCAACACGCACTGCGGCGGGCACCAAGACTGATACACCGATTGCCGAGCTGCCACGTTCGGTGACCGTGATCACTCGCAAACAAATGGAAGACCGATCCGTACTCAACCTCAACGACGCTTTGCGCTACACCGCTGGCGTGCAGAGTTCCGGCTACGGTTCCGATTCCCGAAGTGACTGGCTGCTGGTACGCGGTTTTGTCCCTACTCAATTCCTCGACGGCCTGCCATTACCCAAAGGCAACTACGCCACGCCAAAGATCGACACCTGGAACCTGGAACGCATTGCCGTCCTGCGCGGCCCGGCATCGTCGGTCTACGGGCAAACCCCGCCCGGTGGTTTGCTGGACATGGTCAGCCGCCGCCCCCAGGCCGAAAGCTCGAATGAGATCGAAGTACAGGCCGGCAGCAACAACCATAAGCAGATCAACTTCGACAGCACCGGCAAGATCGACGACGAGGGCCAGTTCCTGTACCGCGTCAGCGGCGTGGTGCGCGACAGCAACACCGCCGTGGATCACATCCCGGACAAGCGCTACAACATCGCCCCGAGCCTGACCTGGAATATCAACGACGACAGCAAACTGACGTTGCTCACCCAGTTCACCCGTGACGATACCGGCATCACCGGGCAGTTCCTGCCGCTGCAAGGCACCAAGCTGAGTTCGCCGGCCGGCAAGATCTCCCATCACAAGAACCTGGGTGATCCGGATTGGGAATTCTACGACCGTACCTACTACGCCCTTGGCTACGCTTTCGAAACGCGTCTGAACGATACCTGGCAGTTCCATCAGAACCTGCGCTACACCAAGAACGATTTGTCGTTCCAAGGCATCACTGCCGGTGGCGCCTTCTTTCCGAATGGCCCTGAAGTGGCGGTCGACACCGACGGCAACGTAAGTCGCTCGGCCGGCAAGGTCGATGAAAATATCGGTCAGTTCGCCGTCGACAACAACTTCCAGGCCGACTTCCAGACTGGCGCGGTAAGCCACACGCTGTTGCTGGGGCTGGACCACCAGCGCTCTACCAGCGACGCGCGCTGGTTATGGGGGTCGGCGGGTGTGCCGACCATCAACTTCAATCGTCCGGTGTACGGGCAGGACTTCTCCAAGGTCCAGTACTTCACCATGTACGACTACACCCAAAAGACCCAGCAGACCGGCCTGTACGTCCAGGACCAGATGGCCCTCGACAACTGGCGCCTGACCCTCGGCGGTCGTGAAGACTGGGTACATACCGGTACCACCTTCCATAACCTGAATGATGCGACCAACACCCAGCGTGACAAGCACTTCAGCGGCAACGCGGCGCTGAGCTACGTCTTCGACAACGGCATCACCCCGTATCTGTCCTACGCCGAATCATTCCAGGCCGGCTCAGGTACGCAAGTGGGCAGCACCGGGGCATTCAAGCCCACTGAAGGCAAACAGTACGAAGCCGGTATCAAGTATCAGCCTCCAGGCACCAAGGCGTTGTTCACCGCTGCCGTGTTCGACCTGACCCAGCAAAATACCTCAGTCACCGAGGGCAGTATCACTCGCCAAGTGGGTGAGGTGCAGGTACGTGGCCTGGAGTTGGAAGCCAGTGCCGACGTCACCGAAAGCCTGAAACTGGTGGGTTCATATACCTATAACGACAGCGAAATCACTCAAGGCGTTGCCGCTGAAAAAGGCAACCGTCTCAACCAATTACCTCGCAACCAGGCCACAGGCTGGGCTGACTACACATGGCGCAGCGGGCCACTGGACGGTTTTGGTGTGGGTGCGGGCGTACGTTACGTCGGCGATACCTACGGCAACGCTGCCAACACCGACCTGGGCCATGTAGGCTCCTACACCGTTTACGACGCCTCGGTGCATTACGATCTCGGCCGCTTGAACAGCACTATGAAGGGTGTGACCGTGGCCGTTGATGCCAAGAACATCTTCAACAAGGACTACCTGTCTACCTGCGATGGTTTCTACTGCTACTACGGCGACCAACGTAACGTGGTCGCCAGCGTGAACTACAAATTCTAAGACGGTGAGAAACCGCTGATGAAGGGCCGCCTGAACCGCGGCCCTTTTGCCTTTGGAGCCGTGATGAAAAGCAAAACCATCCGCCGCTGGTCCTTCATCCACACCTGGACCAGCCTGATCTGCACGGTGTTCCTGCTGCTGCTCGCCCTCACCGGCCTGCCGCTGGTGTTTCACCACGAGATCGACCATCTGCTGGGCAACGAGCCCGAACTGGCGCAGATGCCCGTCGATACGCCACGGCTCAACCTCGAGCAACTGGTGGCCAAAGCCCAGGCCCATCGCCCGGGCGAGGCCATGCAATACCTGGCGTGGGATGAGGACGACAAGAACGGCGTGATCGCGATCATGGCCGCCACAGCGGGCACCGAGCCCAACTCGTCCCACACCTTCATGCTCGATGCGCGCACTGGCGACGCGGTCGAGATGCCGTCGGCCAATGGCGGCTTCACCCTGTTCCTGCTGCGCCTGCATGTGGATATGTTCGCCGGCCTGCCGGGCAAGTTGCTGTTGGCGTTCATGGGCATTCTGTTTGTCGTGGCGATTGTCTCGGGAACGGTGCTGTACCTGCCGTTCATGCGCCGCTTGAAGTTCGCCACGGTGCGCAAAGACAAGTCCACGCGCCTGCGCTGGCTCGACCTGCATAACCTGATCGGCGTGGTCACGTTGACCTGGGCACTGGTGGTGGGCGTGACCGGCGTGATCAGCGCCTGTGCCGACCTGATCATCGCCGCCTGGCGCACCGACAGCCTCAGCGCAATGATCGAACCCTACAAAAACGCCCCGCCTCTGACCCAACGCGCACCGGCCAGCGAACTGCTGAACATCGCCGCCAAGGCCGCGCCCGGCATGCAGCCGGACTTTATCGCCTTCCCTGGTACGCGCTTCTCCAGCGAGCACCATTACGCGGTGTTCATGAAAGGCAGCACGCACCTGACCTCGCATCTGCTCACGCCGGTCCTCATCGATGCCAGCACCCTGGCCGTCACCGCCATTGGCGAACGACCGTGGTACATGGACGCCATGGGCATGTCGCAGCCGCTGCACTTTGGTGACTACGGCGGCATGCCGATGAAGATCCTCTGGGCGGCGCTGGATGTGCTGACCATCATCGTACTGGTGAGTGGGATTTACTTGTGGATCGTCCGGCGCAAGGCAGGCAAGGCATGAAGCCAAGGCAGTCGAGTTTCTGGAAGGTGTTTGGCATTCCGCTGGGGATTGGCCTGCTCAGTGCCGTCGGGTTGTTTGCGGCGTTGCTGGGGGATGGCGGGTGGGACTCGCTCAGTTGGGTGGGGTTGGGCATCCCCGCGCTGATCGGCGTATGGGCCCTCCTGTAGGAGCCGGCTTGCCGGCGAAAAACCAGAGAGCACCGCGTCAAAGCAGACGCGCTGCGTTATCGTTAACGTTCTTCGCGAGCAAGCTCGCTCCTACAGAGGAAAGCCCATGTCTGTGCCCAGCATGACCTTGTTCCACAACCCCGCGTCACCGTTCGTGCGTAAAGTCCGCGTGCTGCTGGCTGAAACCGGCCAGCAGGACCGCGTCGCCCTGCACGGCTGCATGCCGACCCCGGTCAACCCGGATGCGCAGCTGGTGCAGGACAACCCCGTGGGCAAGATCCCGGCCCTGCGCCTGGCCGACGGCAGCGTGCTGCACGACAGCCGGGTGATCCTCGACTACTTCGACCACCAGCACGTCGGCAACCCGCTGATCCCCCGCGACGGCTCGGCCCGCTGGCGGCGCCTGACCCTGGCCTCGATGGCCGACGGCATCATGGATGCCGCCGTGCTGGTGCGCTACGAGACCGCCCTGCGCCCGGCGGAAAAACACTGGGCGCCGTGGCTCGATGAGCAGCGCAACAAGATCCGCCGCGCCCTCGCCGAGTTGGAGGAGGACGCCATCGCCGAACTGACCAGCCACTTCGACATCGCTTCGATCAGCGTGGGCTGTGCCCTGGGTTACCTCGACTTCCGTCATCCGGACATGCAATGGCGCTTGGATCATCCCAAGCTGGCCGCCTGGTACGCCGAGGTCAGCCAGCGGCCTTCGATGCTGGAGACCCAGCCGCCCGCCTGACGTTCACACCGACCCAATGTGGGAGCGGGCTTGCCCGCGATCGCGGTATGTCATTCAGCACATCTGTTTCTGAACCACCGCTATCGCGGGCAAGCCCACATTGGACGGTGGTGGTATTGAGGAATGTAACGATCCTTGCGGCTAACTGCGCCCCCACTTGCTGATCCTCGCGCAACCCGATCATTGCACCGCCTCCAGATCAAACTGCAGCGGCTCGGCCGCCTTGCGCTTGCCCACGCCATACCAATCCAGTTTGCGCGTCAGCACCATCACCGTACCCAGCAGCCCAAACAACAGCAGCGAGCCCATCAGCAGTGCGTAGTCCTCGGCACTCAACAGCCCGTACAGCAAGCCATACAGCGCCGCCAACCCCGCCGAAAACCCCAGGCCATGGGTAACGCTGCGCAGCACATGGCACACGTAGAACCCGATCAACAGCACGCAGGCACTCGCCGAAATCAGGTAGGCCAAGGCAAAGCCCAGGTGCTCGGACAACGACAACAGCAGCAGGTAGAAAAACGCCAGGGCAACGCCCACCAACGCGTACTGGACCGGGTGCACCGCCAGGCTCTTGAGCACTTCGAAGAGGAAGAAACCGGCAAAGGTCAGGGCGATAAACAACAGCGCGTATTTGATCGCCCGGTCGCTCTTGAGGTACTGGTCCACCGGGTCGATGAAGTTCACGCCGAAGCTGCGGTTGTTGAAGTCGTTGCAGCCCTGGCCGTCCAGGCAGGTTTGCAGGGCTTGTTCGAGGTTGGTGGAAAAGAATGAGGTCTGCCAGTTGGCCGTGAAACCGTTGTCAGTCACTTCGCGCTGGGCCGGCAGGAAGTTGCCGATAAAGCTGGGGTGCGGCCAGTTGGAGGCCAGGGACACCTGACTGGTCTTGCCTACCGGTACCACTTGCAGTTGCTCGGTGCCTTGCAGGCGCAGATCAAAAGCGAAGTCCACCACAGCCGGTTTTTTGCTGTCCTGCTCTGGCAATGCCACATGCACGCCCTCCCCCAGCCAGTCCACTTGGGAGCCCGGTTCGAACTCCAGGCGCTGGCTGCCCAGCTCCAGCTTCAGCGCATTTTCGATGCCGCGAATATCGCTGATACCCACCGCCAGAAACGCCGGTTCAAAGCGGTAATCGGCAAAGTCTTCGGTGATGCCCAACTGCGCAGGCAGCTCGAAACGCCCGCTGATACGGTTGTCGGCATGGAACAGCCGCGCCTGGTAAATCCCCCGTGCGCGCAGTTCGGTCTGCACCTTGCCGTCGAGCTCAAAACGGTCCGGCAGGAAATACAGACGACCCCGCTCTTCACGGGTGACCTCGTAGCGCTTGTTGAGCTTTTCATTGAGCTTCCACTCACGCACGGTCTTGCGATACGGCACCACCATCACCGGGCCGGTGAGGCGCTGGGCGTAACTGGAACTGCGCGCGATGTCCATCAGGACGCCGTCGCGCAGTTGCTGGCGGTCACTGATGATGCCGTTGATCATCAGCAACGGAATCAGCAACAGCAGGATCAGCAGCGCAATCGCGCCAAGTTTGAAAAGCAGGCTGCGGTTCATGGGTCTCTCCCTGTTTTGATGGGGAGAGTCTGGGCAGCCTGTGTGGGGGATTTATGTGGGCAATGTGGAGACTGTGTGGAGATGCAGCACCACGTGCACGCCGCCCGGCACATTGCCGATCTGCAAGGTGCCGCCGTGCAGCTTCATGACTTCCTCGACAAAATTGAGGCCCAGGCCAGTGCTTTTGCGCCCGCTGCCAGGACGCGGCAAGGAGTAGAAGCGCTCACTGAGACGCGGCAGGGCGTAGTCGGGGATCGGCGCGGCCTGATTGAACAGGCTCACCTGCACGTCGTTGTGCAGCGTCTGTGCGCTGAATCTCAACACGCCACCGGGCGGTGTGAAGTCCAGTGCGTTGTCCAGCACGTTACCCAGGGCCTGGCGCAGCAGAAAGGGTTCGCCAAACACCTTCACATCAGCGGCAATCGTCTGTTCGACGTGCAGCCCAGCACCTTCGATTCGCGCACATTGGGCGTTGAGTACAGCGTCGACCAAGGCCGCCAGCGGGATACTCGCCTGCTCCTCCAAACCTTGGCGTTGCTCGACCTGCGCCAGGTTCAGCAGGCGTTCGATCAACTGCTGCAGGCGTGCACTTTCGCTGTCGATATTGCCGACGAAGCGCTGCTGCTGTTCGCGACTCATCTCGCCCTGCAACAGCTCGGCCGCGCCGCGAATCGCTGCCAGCGGGCTTTTCAATTCATGGGTCAGGGTGTGCACGTAATGTTCGACGTAGGCCTTGCCCTCCAACTGCGTGCGCATGTGCTCGACGGCGGTGGACAGCTGCTTCAGCTCGCCGCCGCGATAATGCGGCAGCTCGGCCCTTCGGCCTTCACTGACGGCTTCGGCGTAGGCGGTCAGGCGACGCAGTGCAACGCTCAGCCACCACGACAGCAACGCACCGAGCAACAGGCCGAGGATGACCAGGCCCGCGCCGTACCACAGCAGGCGGCGTTCAGTGCGGTCGACATACGGCTGCAACGAGCTGTTCGGTTTCGCCACGGTGACCACGCCGATGATCTGCCCGTTATCGCGAATCGGCGCACCGACGTGCATCACCGATGAGGTGGGATCATCCACTGCACTGCGACTGGAACGCGCGCCGTACTCGCCGCGCAGGGTCAGGTAGACGTCGTTCCACTTGGAGTAGTCCTGGCCCACCGCTTCGCCCGTGGAGTCGAGCAACACCGTGCCTTTGGCGTCGGTCACGTAGATACGATGGTTGACCTGGTTTTTCGGCAAGCCCCAGATGGTCGCGCCGGGCTGGCGGTTGCCATAGGCCTTGAGCAATTCGGGCCAGTGGCTCTGGCCGAGGGTGCCGTTCTTCACGTCTTCACGCAGGATTTCGGCCAGCAGGTTGGCAGTGTCCACCAGGGTTTCTTCGGTGGACTGGCGCACGCCGGGGCGGATTTCCTTCATCACGGTGCTGAGCACGAAATAACCGGTGAGGCCGATAAACAGCGCATACACCAGGAAAATCCGCAGCCCCAGGCGCATCAGCTGTTGCTCGGGCTGTAGCTGTAGCCGAGGCCGCGATGGGTCTGGATCGGCTCGGCATCGGCGGCCACGCTGCGTAACTTGCTGCGCAGGCTCTTGATGTGGCTGTCGATATTGCGCTCGTAACCGGCGTCGGCCGCCACGCCCACCGCGTCCAGCAACTGCTCGCGGCTGAACACCCGCTCGGGTTGCTCCAGCAGGCTTTGCAGCAGGCGGAATTCATGCCGGGTCAGGCTCAGGGGTTGGCCGCGATAGCTGATCTGCATGCGCTCCAGATCGACCTGGAACAGCGCCGGCGCCACACCGGGGCCGACGCGCTTGAGGATCGCCCGCACCCGCGCCGCCACTTCCCGTGGGCTGAACGGCTTGACCACATAATCGTCGGCGCCGATCTCCAGCCCCACCACGCGGTCGATCTCGCCATCCCGCGCGCTGAGGAACATCACCGGCACTTCACTGAAACGGCGCAATTGCTTGCAGGTTTCAAAACCGCTGATGTCCGGCAGGCCGATGTCGAGGATGATCAGGTCGGCGGGGGTCTGGCGCTGATGGGCCAACGCCTCCTGGCCGAGGCTCAGCCAGGTGGTGGTAAAGCCCTCGCCTTGCAGGGCGAATATCAGCGTGTCGGCTATCGCCGCTTCGTCTTCGACAATCAGGATGTGGGGCATGGGTTCAAATCAGCAGTCCGGTTTGTCGGCAGTGTAGCGACGGGCCGGGTTTACTGCTGCGCCAAATTCACGCAAGGCCTTGGCGCCGATCAGCAACGGGTAATTGAAGCTGCTGCGGTCGGTGAGGTTGACCTCGACGGTACGCTTGACGTTGCCCAGACACATTTCCAGGTCGATCACCGGGCGCTTGGCCACGGTGGCTTCGTCCTTGTCATCGTCTTCATCGGCGCGGCTCTTGATCTTGCTGATGCGCGACACCTTGTGCTCGTAGACCTTGTTGGTGGCGTCCTTGCCGCCGAGGCGGAAGCGCACCCAGTCGTCACCGTCACGGGTGAAGGTTTCGATGTCACGGGCCGACAGCGAAGCCGTCAGCGCGCCGGTGTCCATCTTGGCCTTGAAGGTTTCGCCGATCTCCGGCAACTGGATGTATTCGTAGCGACCGTAAAGGGTCGGCTCGGCGGCCATGACAGGCAGGGCAGCCAGGGCGAGGGAGGCAAGAAGCAGTTTCACGAAGTGATTTCCTCGGAAAGAAGTAGGCGGATTCTAGACCGCAAAGACAGCACTTAGTTAGTCACACCCACCATAACCGGCACATTGTGAAACATTCGTACGGCCATTTGCGATTTGGCCTCTAGACTCAGCTTGCTTATGATGGCCCGCCCACAAGATTCCAAGAGTTACTTATGCGCCGCCTGCTCACCGGCTGTTTGGTTTCACTGCTGCTGTTGCTCAACACCCTGGTCCTGATCGGACCGCTGCTGTTGTTTGCCCTGCTCAAACTGGTGGCGCCCGGTCGCTATCGGGACTACGCCTCATGGGCGGTGATGTGGATCGCCGAGACCTGGGCCGAGATCGACAAGCTTATTTTCGCCTTGTGCATCCCCACCCAGTGGGACATTCGCGGCGGCGATGAGCTGCGCGGCGACACCAGCTACCTGGTGATCAGCAACCACCAATCCTGGGTGGACATCCCGGCGCTGATCCAGGCCCTCAACCGCCGCACACCGTTCTTCAAATTCTTCCTGAAAAAAGAGCTGATCTGGGTGCCCTTCCTGGGCCTGGCCTGGTGGGCGTTGGATTACCCCTTCATGAAGCGCTACACCAAGGCATTCCTGGCCAAGCATCCTGAGCTGGCAGGGCAGGATTTGAAGATCACCAAGGAGGCGTGCGAGCTGTTCAAGCGCCAGCCGGTGACGGTGGTCAATTACCTGGAAGGTACGCGGTTCAGCGAGGCCAAGCGCAAGCAGCAGGATTCGCCATTCACACGTTTGCTCAAGCCCAAGGCGGGCGGTGTGGCGTTTGTGCTGGCGGCGCTGGGGGAACAGCTGGACGCGGTGCTCGACGTGACCGTGGTCTATCCGCAGCCAAAGATTCCGGGGTTCTGGGATTTGATCAGCGGCGCAGTGCCGAAGGTGATTATTGATATCCAGACCCGTGAGCTGGATCCAGCACTGTGGCAAGGGGATTACGAGAACGATCCAGCGTTTCGCCAGACCGTCCAGAACTGGGTCAACCAGCTCTGGAGTGAAAAGGATGCGCGCATCGAACAATTACGCGCGGAGCGCCCTTAGCTACCGGTGCCCCAGGCCTGGGCCAGTTTACCCAGCAGCGAGCTGTTGGCGCCCTGCCCGCCCAGGTATTGCAGGATCACCGGAGCAAACTGGCTGACCATCCCACTGTCCATGCCCAGTGCGCTGAACGCGGTGTTCAGGTCGTTGGTGTTCTTCACGTTACCCAGCAAGCCGTCCAGGCCGCTGGTCTTGCTGCCGCCGGTCTGGCCGAGCATCCCGCTCAAGGCCCCGAGACTGCCCAATGCGTTGTTGCCCGACAGTTGGTCGAGGCCCGGCACGCTGTTGCCCAGTTGCGAATAGTCGTTGCCGCTCAACTTGTTCTTGGCCAGGCCGAGCATGGCGCCGGTACCGCCTACGGCTTGTTCGGGGGTGATGTTCAGTTGCGAGGTCAGGGCGCTGAGCAGGCCAGCCGTCTCGGACGACGGTGCAGCAGCTGCGGCCTTGTTGTTGCCCCCTTGCATGCCGGAGATGGCATTGGCCGCGTCGCCAAGGCTGAACCCTGCGGCAAATACCGGGGTGGCGGCCAGGCTCATCAGGCAGGAAAGGGCGAAACCGCGTGAAATCTTCATTGAAGCAACCTCTGGATGTAGGGGTAAAAGCAGGCGTTTGACTGACAGTCCCGAAGGAATGTTCCCACCTGAAGAATAGTTCAGAAGCGTCCGCATCCAAATGACTCGCCGCCGCGTATATCCCTTATGCGCCGCCCGGAGTCGGATGGAATGAATGCCCAAGCTGAACTACCCTCTGCCTACCGTGCGCAGTCCCATCGCCCTGCCCCCAGAGCCTGGAGAAGCCCTATTTCCATGTCCGACGCCGACCCGCTGCAGCCTCTGCTGGCCCAATGTGCGCTGGGCGACCGCCTGGCGTTCGAAACCCTCTATCGCACGGTTTCACCCAGGCTGCACGGGGTTGCCTTGCGCTTCATGGGCCGCCAGGACCTGGCCGAAGAGGTGCTGCAGGAAGCCTTTGTGCGCATCTGGTACAACGCCTCGCGCTACGAATCGCACCTGGCCGCGCCGATGACCTGGATGGTGAACATCACCCGCAACCTGGCCATCGACCAATTGCGCAAACGCCGCGAACAGCCCCTGGCAGACGGCCAACAGGACGCGATGCTCGACGACAGCCCCAGCGCCCACGAGCAACTCGACCGCGAGCGCGAAGCCCGCGCCCTCAACCGTTGCCTGGACACCCTCGACGGCATGCAGCGCCAATCGATCAGCGTGGCGTACTTCCAGGGCCTGTCGTGCTCGGAATTGGCCAACCACATGGCCGCCCCCCTGGGCTCGGTCAAATCCTGGATTCGCCGTGGCCTGGAACGTCTGCGCAGGTGCCTGGAATCATGAACTACCAAACCACTGCCCTGCGCCGCGCGCTCGCCGCCGACTACGCCATCGGGCTGATGCCTGCCACCGCCCGCCGGCGTTTTGATGCGCTGTTATTGGCCGACGCCGCGCTGCGCGTTGAACTCGGTCATTGGCAGGATGCCCTTGCCAGCCTGACCGGTGCCCTTCCCGAACGCCCGGTGCCGGACCACGTATGGGCAGGCATCAAGGCACGCATCGAACCGCAGGTGTTGCATGTGCCGGCGAAGAAACCCTTTTGGATGAACCTGCGGCTGTTGGCGGCGGCGTTCGCGATTGTCATCGCGGTGCTGGCAGGCGTGCTGTACCAGCGCGACCTGGGCGTGGAGTACAACGCCACACTGGTCGCCGCCAACCAACAACCGGCGTTGCAGATCAAGGCGTTTGCCGATCACCTGCAAGTCGAGCCCTTGACCCTGGCCGCCGTAGCCTCGGCCCAGGACCTGGAATTGTGGGCCATTGCGCCCGGTGGCAAACCTATCTCCCTGGGCCTGGTGCCCGCCGCAGGCAAGGGCCGAATCCCACTGAACGAAGCGCAGCGAGCCCTGCTCACCGCACCGCTGACCCTGGCCGTGAGCCTGGAGCCACGCGGCGGCTCGCCCACTGGCCAACCGACCGGGCCGGTGCTGTATCAGGGCGCGCTGGCAACTCGCTGACCCTACAGTGGCAAGAGTGCTCTGAGCACCCTGCTCTTTATCAAGATTGAATCTAAGCCACTGTCATTTCTCACAGTAGATGCCCCTGAAAAACTCCCACAGCATTCAAGCTCCACTGTACTGGGAGTCTCCCTCATGAACCTCAATCGTGCCGTTTGGCTGTGTGCAATGCTCGCTGTTACCGGGAATGCATTGGCACAAACCTCTTCCTGCCCCAAGCCTGCCGACATTAAGCAATACCGGATGGACAAAGGCGGCTATCACTATCTGGCGGATGGTCCCGTGGATCAGAAGTGGATCGGCGAGAACGAGACAGCCGCAGAGTTACGCATGGCAAGCCTGGAATTCACTGCGGCAGACTACAAACCCATGAACGACGAAAGAAACAGCATGCCTGCCGTCATCTGTGATTACGTCGGGGCCGGCTACGACGCCGTGAGGCTGGTCCTGAAACCTGTGCATCAGTTCTCACCAGCGCCCGGCACGTCTTGGAACAACAACTACTGTAAAGCCAATGACAACCTGAGATGCGCGTTCAACCATCAATGAAAGTTGCACGGCGTAAGGGCTGAACTGTAGGCACCAGCCTGAACTGAGGTAGTCCGCTTCTGAAATCCTACCGACTGCCCTGCACGTCTCTTACACCCCTTGTGGCGCCTTCTTATAGTCGTGCGCCACAGTCTTGGAGGTGTACGCGATGCAGGGACCCTACGCATTTATCAATGAACGACCACAGCCTTATCCACTGCTCAAACTCAGCCTTTCGCTCAACCCAAATACCCAAACCAAGTTCGACATCCTCAACCAGCACATTCGCAACACCGTCGTGCTACCTGGACAGTTGGTCATTATCGGGGACAACCGCACCGCTGCTTGTACCGCTGAAGAAGCTCGCTTGATGCAATCGGCCGCCAACATCAAACATGCTCTGTTCGCACATTCCGCCACTGATCAATTCTTGATCAAAAACTACGATCAGTTACAAGCCATCATGTCCCATGCCTCCCTAGGGATCGGCAGCGTGAGCAGTGCCTGGAGCAAGCACCTGACGCAGATCGAGCAGACGCTCAAGGAAATCGACGAGTTGCATAAGCAGTACCTGAGGAACGGTACCGCCAGTGCGAGGAATGAATTTCTGGCCAAGCGCAGAGTGTTGTTTACCAGGCTGGATGGGCAACTGTCAGGACTGGCGCGCTTGGGTACGGGTTTGAAAAACGAAGGTTCGATTAAAAAAATGCTGGGGATTTCCAGTAAGAGTTATTGGCATCATGGGGAAATTCGCGGATATGAAGAGACGGTCAAGCGAGTAGCCAAGGCCTCGGAGATACTGAAAAAAGGCACTTATATTGGGATCGCGCTGGATGTTGGGTCGACAGCATTGGAGATAGCAGAGGCTTGTTCCACAGGACGTGAGCAAGAATGTACACAGGCAAAATATGTTGAAGGATCCAAGCTAGCGCTTGGACTCGGAGGAGCATCCTACGGCGCATCTGCAGGCTTCTATATCGGCATGGGCGCCTGCATGATTATTTTTGGCATCCCTACAGCGGGCACAGGAGCCTTGGCATGTGCAGTCATCGGTACTGCAGCAGGCGGGTTCGTTGGAAGCAAGGTTGGCAGTAAGTTAGGAGAGCACACAGGTGCACTCCTCTACAGGGCGATGGAAAATTAAATGATTCTGGAATATATCGGCATGTGCGCGGGGGGCATCATGCTACTCAGTATCCCAGTGACCTTTTACGTCATGTTTGAGAAGCTCGATACAGCAGAACGCTATCTACAGTGCAGTTCCTTTATTGTTGGGTTCAGACATACCTGCCGTTTTCTTCCTTTCGAAGGAAGACAGTCGCGCCTATTCGCCATGGCCACCGTCATTCTTATCCCGACAGTCATTGAAAGGAGGGGAATGGTACTTGTCGAGGACGTTGAAAAAATCCCCAAAACCCTCAAGTACTGGATGGTCATACCTTCACTCATCGCACTTACGTCATTTACAACAATGGTAATAAGTACGTACTTCGCTTACTTCTAGCTGCAAAAAAAGGCGCCAATGGCGCCTTTTTTAACCTGAGATTTACGCCGCACTAAACAACTTATGCGGATCAATCACAAACTTCTTCGGCACGCCCGCATCGAACTCGCCGTACCCACGCGGTGCGTCATCCAGGCTGATCACCTGCACACCGACGATCTCGGCAATGTTGATACGGTCCCACATGATCGCCTGCATCAGTTGGCGGTTGTACTTCATCACCGGCGTTTGCCCAGTGTGGAAGCTGTGGGATTTGGCCCAGCCCAGGCCGAAGCGGATGCTCAGGCTGCCCATTTTCGCGGCGGCGTCCACAGCACCTGGGTCTTCGGTGACGTACAGGCCGGGGATACCGATCTTGCCCGCTACGCGCACTACACCCATCAGTGAGTTGAGCACCGTGGCCGGGGCTTCGGCCTTGACGCCGTCGTGGCCGTGGCCGCGGGCTTCAAAGCCTACGCAGTCGACGGCGCTGTCCACTTCGGGTTCGCCGAGCAGCGCGGCGATTTGTTCGTGCAGGGGGGTGTCGGTGGACAGGTCGGCAATTTCAAAACCCTGGGCCTTGGCGTGGGCCAGGCGGATCGGGTTGACGTCGCCGATGATCACCACCGCAGCGCCGAGCAGGCGTGCAGACGCCGCCGCCGCCAGGCCGACAGGACCGGCACCGGCGATGTAGACGGTGCTGCCAGGGCCAACGCCGGCAGTGACGGCGCCGTGGTAGCCGGTCGGGAGAATGTCGGAGAGGCAGGTCAGGTCACGGATTTTCTCCATGGCCTTGTCACGGTCCGGCAGTTTCAGCAGGTTGAAGTCGGCGTACGGCACCAGCACGTACTCGGCCTGGCCGCCGGTCCAATCGCCCATGTCGACGTAGCCGTAGGCACCACCGGCACGCGCCGGGTTGACGGTCAGGCACACGCCGGTGTGTTGCTCTTTGCACGAGCGGCAGCGCCCGCAGGCGACGTTGAAGGGTACGGAAACCAGGTCGCCGATTTTCAGGTTTTCGACGTCGCTGCCCTTCTCGATCACTTCACCGGTGATCTCGTGACCGAGCACCAGGCCGGTCTGGGCAGTGGTGCGGCCGCGCACCATGTGTTGGTCGGAGCCGCAGATGTTGGTGGAGACCACGCGCAGGATGACGCCGTGCTCAATCTTCCTGCCACGGGGGTCCTGCATTTTGGGATAGTCGATTTTCTGTACTTCGACCTGGCCGTTGCCGAGATACACGACACCACGATTACCAGACATGCTTTCACCTCGCTGTTGTTTTTATGGAACTGCGTTGCCCTTTTGGGTGGGCAGCGCGTTTAAGTGCTCGGGTACAGATGCTGTTTCTTGTGTTGTTTGTGAGGGCCTCATCGGGGGCAGTCAGAGCACCACAGTCCTATTGGCGTTCAAGAACACCCGCCGCTCAATGTGATACCCCACCGCCCGCGCCAATGTCAGCCCTTCGATGTCCCGCCCCTTGGCAATCAAATCCTCGGGATAGTGACTGTGATCCACCACCTCCACACCCTGGGCGATGATCGGACCTTCATCCAGATCGTTATTGATGTAATGCGCCGTGGCGCCGACCAACTTCACCCCCTTGTTGTACGCCTGGTGATACGGCTTCGCGCCCTTGAACCCCGGCAGCAACGAGTGGTGGATATTGATGGCCTTGCCGTCCAGCTTGCGGCACAACTCCGGCGACAGCACTTGCATGTAGCGCGCAAGGATCACCAGTTCGGCGCCGGTATCTTCCACCACTTGCCACACCTGACGCTCCTGGGACGGTTTGTCGTTAGGGTCGAGGGGGAAATGGTAGTAGGGAATTTGATGCCAGTCGGCCAAAGGTTTGAGATCGGGATGGTTGGACACCACCGCGACCACGTCCATGGACAGTTGACCGATACGCTGACGGTACAGCAGGTCGTTGAGGCAGTGATCCGCCTTGGAGACCATGATCACCACTTTTGGCCGGTAGTTCGGCGCCGTCAGCTCGAAGATCATGCCAAAGGCTTCACCGCGCGTGGCTAGGCCATCGCGGAAAGCCTGTTCGTCGAAGCCATCCGGCTGGCGAAATTCCACGCGAATAAAAAACCGACCCGAGAGGCGGTCATCGAACGAATGGTGCTCGGTGACGTAGCAGCCCTGCTCGAACAGGTAGCGGGTGACCGCGTCCACCGTGCCGAGCACGCTGGGGCAGTCGGCGGTCAAAATCCATGTATCGGGTGCGCGGCTCATACTGGAATCCTCAGGCCCTTGTGGCGAGGGGGCTTGTCCCCCGTTGAGCTGCGAAGCAGCTCCAAAACCCGCCACTCGGTTATTGCAGAAAAAATGAGCTGACCTTATTGGGACCGCTGCGCGCTCCAACGAGGGGCAAGCCCCCTCGCCACAAAAGCGCCCACTCGATCAGGCTTGAACGCTCAGGCCAAATTCGGCCGAGGCGTCCTGCAACCACAACCACCAGTAATCCGAGAAGCTGCGACGAATCAGCAGCTCCCAGGTGTCTTCAGCGGTGTGGCGGATCACCAGCTGCGACTTGGCGAACACCGTGCCCACCGCCTTGCCCACCGGGAAGTTGTTGGGGTGTACGTCATAGCTGGTGGACTTCATCAGCACATCGCGCACATTCGGGCCGCTGAGTTCGAGGATCTGCTGACCGCCGCTGACGTTGACGACCTGGATATGCAGGTCACCCAGAGCGGCGCGCAGGTTTTGTTCGGCGGCGAATTCCTCACCGCCTGGCACGATCAGCAGCCACTCATCCGGGCCGAGCCATTGCAGGCTGGTTTCGCCTTTGACGATGACCTGCAGGGCGCCGGGCAGTTCAATGCCCAGGGCCTTGTGCACGCCAGCGGCGAAGGCGGCGTCATGGCCGTCCCCCCGAAGGGTCAGGTGGCCGAGCAGTTTCTTTTCGCGCACGGTCACACCGGCGTTCTTGCGGCCCTTGCCGACCAGGCTGGCGAGGTCGGCATGGTGCAGCGACGACTCGGCCTTGGCGCCGGAGGTGGGGCGTTGTTGGTAAACATTGGCTGCTGTCATAAAGCACCTGTCTTGAATTCTGTGGTGACTGTTCTGGCCTCATCGGGGGCAAGCCCCCAATGCAGGCGCCGCGGTCTATCAGATGTTCTGCCGATCACCCTTAGGATCAAAGAACACCGAAGACACAATCTCCGCTTCGATCACGCTGCCATCCGCCTGGGGCGAGAACACCCGTTCGCCGATGCGCTTCAAGCCGCCCTTCACCACACCCATGGCAAACGAATAGCCCAGGGAGTTATGCGCATAGCTTGAGGTGACGTGACCGACCATCTTCATCGGAATGGTCTGCTTCGGATCGAACACCAGTTGCGCGCCTTCCGGCAGCCACACAGTCGGGTCGATCGGCTTCAAGCCCACCAGTTGCTTGCGCTCTTCACGCACGCAGTCTTCCCGGTTCATGCCGCGCCAGCCGATCCACGAGAATGGTTTGGTGCGGCCTACGCACCAGCCCATGTTCAGGTCGTCCGGGGTCATCGAGCCGTCGGTGTCCTGACCGACGATGATGAAGCCCTTCTCGGCCCGCAGTACGTGCATGGTCTCGGTGCCGTACGGGGTCAGGTTGTACTTCTTGCCGGCCGCGACGATCTGTTCCAGCACGCCCATGGCGTAGTCGGCCTGCACGTTGACTTCGTACGACAGCTCACCGGTAAACGAGATACGGAACACCCGCGCCGGTACACCGCCCACCAGGCCTTCTTTCCAGGTCATGAACGGGAAGCCGTCCTTGTCCAGGTCGATGTCGGTGACTTCGGCCAGCAGCTTGCGGCTGTTGGGACCGGACAGGGTCATGGTCGCCCAATGGTCGGTGACCGAGGTGAAGTACACCTTGAGGTCCGGCCATTCGGTCTGTTGGTAGATTTCCAGCCACTGCAGCACACGGGCGGCGCCGCCGGTGGTGGTGGTCATCAGGAAGTGGTTGTCGGCGAGGCAGGCGGTGACGCCGTCGTCGAAGACCATGCCGTCTTCCTTGCACATCAGGCCGTAGCGCGCCTTGCCCACATCGAGCTTGGTCCAGGCGTTGGTGTAGATGCGGTTGAGGAACTCACGCGCATCCGGGCCCTGGATGTCGATCTTGCCAAGGGTGGACGCATCCAGCAGGCCGACGCTGTCGCGCACGGCCAGGCATTCGCGTTTCACCGCGGCATGCAGGTCTTCACCGTTGCGCGGGAAGTACCACGGGCGTTTCCACTGACCGACGTCTTCAAACTCGGCGCCGTTTTTCACGTGCCAGGCTTGCAGCGCGGTGTAGCGCACCGGCTCGAAGATGTGCCCACAGTGCCGGCCCGCTACCGCGCCGAAGGTTACCGGCGTGTAGTTGGGGCGGAACATGGTGGTGCCCATCTGCGGGATGGTCACGTTCAGCGAGCGCGCGGCAATCGCCAGGCCGTTGACGTTACCGAGCTTGCCCTGGTCGGTGCCGAAGCCCAGTGCGGTGTAGCGTTTGACGTGTTCCACCGACTCGAAACCTTCGCGGGTGGCGAGTTCGATGGCGGCGGCGGTGACGTCGTTTTGCAGGTCGACAAATTGCTTCGGCGCCCGTGCGGTCGCTTTCTCGTGAGGCACTTGGAACAGCGCCAGGGTCGGCTCTTCCAGACGGCTCAAGGCTTTTGGCAGCGTACCTTCCACCGGGGCAAAACCGGCGTCGCTGGCCGCGCGTACGCCGCCTTCAAAACCATCCGCCAGGGAATCACCGAGGCTGTAGACACCGTTGATACCACCGACACACACGCGTTTCTGCGGGGCTTCGCCCGGTACAAAACCGAGGATGTCTTCGCGCCAGGTCGGCTTGCCGCCCAGGTGCGAGGCCAAGTGGACCACCGGGCTGTAGCCGCCGGAACTGGCCACTAGGTCGCAGTCCAGCCACTCGCCAGGGCTGGTGACTTTATGCGCCTTGACGTCGATCGCGGCGATACGCGCAGCGGTCACGCGCTTGGTGCCACGAGCCTCGATCACGGCGCTGCCGGTGAGGATACGAATACCTTTGGCGCGGGCTTCTTCAACCAATGCACCGCGTGGGTTGTGGCGCACATCGGCCACCGCCACGACTTGCAGGCCGGCATCGAGCCAGTCCAGCGCCACGCGGTAAGCGTGGTCGTTGTTGGTCGACAGCACCAGTTTCTTGCCCGGCGCCACGCCGTAGCGGCGCACGTAGGTGGACACTGCACCGGCAAGCATATTTCCCGGCACATCGTTATTGCCGTACACCAGCGGACGCTCGCAAGCACCGGTCGCCAGGACCACACGCTTGGCACGCACACGGTGGATACGCTGACGCACCACGCCAATCGGCGCACGGTCGCCCAGGTGATCGGTGAGGCGCTCGTGAATGGTCAGGAAGTTATGGTCGTGGTAGCCGTTGACGGTAGCGCGGGGCAGCAGCACCACGTCCGGCAGGGATTTCAGTTCGGCGATGACACTCGCGACCCATTCAGTGGCCGGCTTGCCGTCGAGGCTTTCGCGGGAATCAAGCAAGGACCCGCCAAACTCTTCCTGCTCATCGGCAAGGATAACGCGGGCACCGCTGCGTGCGGCAGCCAGTGCCGCAGCGAGGCCGGCAGGGCCTGCGCCGACCACCAGCACGTCGCAGTGACGGTTGAAGTTGTCGTAGGTGTCCGGGTCGTTCTCGGTCGGCGAGCGACCCAGGCCTGCGGCCTTGCGGATGTACTTCTCGTAGGTCATCCAGAACGATTGCGGGTACATGAAGGTTTTGTAGTAGAAACCCGGCGGCATCAGCTTGCCGCCGACCTTGCCGAGGATGCCCATCATGTCGTTGTTGACGCTCGGCCAGCCGTTGGTGCTGGTGGCGACCAGGCCTTGGTACAGCGCCTGTTGCGTGGCGCGCACGTTGGGAATCTGGGTGGCTTCGGTGGCGCCGATCTGCAGCACCGCGTTCGGCTCTTCGGCGCCGGCGGCAAAGATGCCCCGTGGGCGCGAGTACTTGAAGCTGCGGCCGATGATGTCGACGCCGTTGGCCAGCAGGGCTGCGGCCAGGGTGTCGCCCTCGAAGCCTTTGTAGCTCTGGCCGTTGAAGCTGAAGGTCAGGACTTTGTTACGGTCGATGCGGCCACCGTTGGACAGGCGATTGATCTGGCTCATACCTTCTCTCCAGAGGCCTTGGCGGTGAACTGAGGCTTCTCACCGATCTTGTAGGTTTCAAGAATTTCGTAGGTCACTGTGTCGCGGGTCGCGTTGAAATACTGGCGGCAACCGGCGGCGTGAATCCACAGTTCGTGGTGCAGGCCGCGCGGGTTATCGCGGAAGAACATGTAGTCGCCCCACTGCTCGTCGGTGCAGGCATTCGGGTCCAGCGGGCGCGGGATGTGCGCTTGGCCGGACGCGTGGAATTCCTCTTCGGAGCGCAGTTCGCCACAGTGAGGACAGAAGATATGCAACATAGGGAATTTCTCCTGTTAGTGGGCGACGGCCGCAGCGCCGTGTTCGTCGATCAACGCACCGTTGTGGAAACGGTCGATGGAGAAAGGTGCCGCCAACGGGTGCATTTCACCCTTGGCGAGGCTGGCGGCAAATACGTTGCCTGAGCCCGGCGTGGCCTTGAAGCCACCGGTACCCCAACCGCAGTTGAAGAACATGTTCGGCACCGGGGTCTTGGAGATGATCGGGCAGGCGTCCGGCGTGGTGTCGACGATGCCGCCCCACTGACGGTTCATGCGCACCCGCGACAGCACCGGGAACATCTCGACGATGGCCTGGATAGTGTGTTCGATCACCGGGTACGAGCCGCGCTGGCCATAGCCGTTGTAGCCGTCGATACCGGCGCCGATCACCAGGTCGCCCTTGTCGGACTGGCTGATGTAACCGTGCACGGCGTTGGACATGATCACGCTGTCGATAATCGGCTTGATCGGCTCCGACACCAACGCTTGCAGCGGGTGGGATTCGATCGGCAGGCGGAAACCGGCGAGCGAAGCCATGTGCCCGGAGTTACCCGCGGTCACCACACCGACGCGCTTGGCACCGATAAAACCCTTGTTGGTTTCCACACCGATGCACACGCCGTTTTCCTTGCGGAAACCGATCACTTCGGTCTGCTGGATCAAGTCCACGCCGAGTGCGTCGGCGGCACGGGCAAAGCCCCAGGCCACGGCATCGTGACGGGCCACGCCGCCGCGCCGTTGCACGGTGGCACCGAGTACCGGGTAGCGGGTGTTTTTCGAGCAATCCAGGTACGGAATCTCGTCGGCCACTTGCTTGGCATTCAGCAGCTCACCATCCACGCCGTTGAGGCGGTTGGCGCTGACGCGACGCTCGGAATCACGGATGTCCTGCAGGGTGTGGCACAGGTTGTAGACGCCACGCTGGGAGAACATCACGTTGTAGTTGAGGTCCTGGGACAGGCCTTCCCACAGTTTCATCGCGTGTTCGTACAGGTGCGCCGACTCGTCCCAGAGGTAGTTGGAACGCACGATGGTGGTGTTGCGCGCGGTGTTACCGCCGCCCAGCCAGCCTTTCTCGACCACGGCCACGTTGGTGATGCCGTGCTCTTTGGCCAGGTAGTAGGCGGTTGCCAGACCATGCCCGCCGCCGCCGACGATGACCACGTCGTAGACCTTCTTAGGGGTCGGCGTGCGCCACATCTTCTGCCAGTTTTCGTGGTGGCTGAGGGAGTGCTTGAAGAGGCCGAAGCCCGAGTAGCGTTGCATAGTCATTACTCCAAAACCGCGCTCAGCGATAAACCGGGAAATCAGCGCACAGGGCAGACACGTGCTTAGCCACGTTGGCCTCGACGTCGGCGTCGCCGAGGTTGTCGAGGATGTCGCAGATCCAACCGGCCAGCTCGACGCATTGCGGCACTTTGAAACCGCGCGTGGTCACCGCCGGGGTGCCGATGCGCAGGCCCGAGGTCACGAATGGCGACTGCGGGTCATTCGGCACGGCGTTCTTGTTGACGGTGATGTGGGCGCGACCGAGGGCGGCATCCGCCTCTTTGCCGGTGAGGCCCTGACGGATCAGGCTGACCAGGAACAGGTGGTTATCGGTGCCGCCGGACACTACATCGTAGCCGCGTTTGATAAACACGCTGGCCATGGCCTGGGCGTTGTCGATCACCTGCTGCTGGTAGACCTTGAAGCCTGGCTCCTGGGCTTCCTTGAAGCACACGGCCTTGCCGGCGATCACATGCATCAGCGGGCCGCCCTGGGCGCCAGGGAATACGGCGGCGTTGAGTTTCTTTTCAATTTCTTCGTTGGCCTTGGCCAGGATCAAACCGCCACGTGGACCGCGCAGGGTCTTGTGGGTGGTGGTGGTGACCACATCGGCGTACGGCAGCGGGTTCGGGTACAGGCCTGCGGCGACCAGGCCGGCGACGTGGGCCATGTCGACGAACAGCAGCGCGCCTACTTTGTCAGCGATCTGACGGAAGCGTGGGAAATCCAGGGTCTTGGAGTAGGCGGAGAAACCGGCCACGACCATTTTCGGCTTGTGCTCCACGGCCAGGCGCTCGACTTCGTCGTAGTCGATCAGGCCGGTGTCGGTGTTGATGCCGTATTGCACCGCGTTGTACAGCTTGCCCGAGGACGACACCTTGGCGCCGTGGGTCAGGTGACCGCCATGGGCCAGGCTCATGCCGAGGATGGTGTCGCCGGCGTTCAACAGGGCCAGGTACACCGCGCTGTTGGCGGAAGAACCGGAGTGCGGCTGCACGTTGGCGTAATCGGCACCGAACAGTTGCTTGGCGCGCTCGATGGCCAGTGCCTCGACTTTATCCACATGCTCGCAGCCACCGTAGTAGCGCTTGCCCGGGTAGCCTTCGGCGTATTTGTTGGTGAGGCCGCTGCCCTGGGCTTCCATCACACGCTTGCTGGTGTAGTTCTCCGACGCGATCAGCTCGATATGATCTTCCTGACGCTGCTCCTCGGCATTCATGGCCGCCAGCAGTGCGTCGTCATACCCTTGGATCTGGTCTTGTTTGCTGAACATCGCGTCTCTCCCAGCCTTTCGTATTGTTGAGGCCCGTGCAGGGCCCTTTGATGCGATGGTAGGGCTGGCGCAGACAGGCCAAATGCCTACGGACGCCACGCAAAGGTGCGTTTACGACATTGCCGGAACAACACCGAACAAATGTGGGGGCTTGCTCCCGATAGCGGTGTGTCAGGCGATGATGTAGCGCAGGAGTAGCAGCAGGAGGAAGTGCAGCGGATAAAGGGCGTAGGCCCAGCGGCGCATTGCTGGCGGCGAGGTGCTGTGGGCATGTCGCAATAAGACCAGGCCCGCCAATGGCGCAATCAGGCATGCAGCCAACCCCAACAACGCCACCGGCGTGCCGCTATTGAGCAGGACCTGCCATTGGTTGGCGGCCACGCAGACCCATCCTGGCAACACACTGAAATACCAAGGCCGACGAAACACCAGCAGCATCGCCAGTGGCAGCAATACACCAAAGAAACCGAACATTAAGTGAGATGAGAACAAGGCGGCTATCGTGACGGCGATCAACGCCAATCCTCGATCAATAAGCGCCTTCTGCTGCCATCCTCGGGCAACCAGCAGACCCAATGCCAAGGTGGGGAGCACGTTCAACGTATCGGCATCCTCGATAAACAGCCGATACGGCACCTCGCTGATCGCGCTGAACAGCAACAGCCAGCCCAAGTAGCGCCACTGGCCGCTCACCGCCAGGTCTCTGGCCCGGTGCAGGTTCGCCGCAATCGCCAGGCAAAACCACGGGAACGCCAGGCGCCCCGGTACATAGAGGCCATCGAGGCTCAGGCCGACATAACGCAGGTGGTCGAGCACCATGCTCAGCAGCGCCAGCCACTTGAGCAAATCCAAAGCGCCATCACGGACGCGTCCGACAGGTAGGGTTTCAGAACCGTGCATAATTCCCCAGTGACTTTGCATTTACAGTGCGTGCGCACGCCCGACGTTCTTGGTTACAGTGCGCACCAACATCGACCACAGGAATGGGCCATGACCGACAAGAGCCAACAATTCGCCAGTGACAACTATTCGGGTATTTGCCCGGAAGCCTGGGCCGCCATGGAACAAGCCAACCAGGGTCATCAACGCGCCTACGGTGATGATGAATGGACCCACCGCGCCGCCGACGGTTTCCGCAACCTGTTCGAAACCGACTGCGAAGTGTTCTTCGCCTTCAACGGAACGGCCGCCAACTCCCTGGCGCTGTCCTCCTTGTGCCAGAGCTACCATAGCGTGATTTGCTCGGAAACCGCCCACGTCGAGACCGACGAATGCGGCGCGCCGGAGTTTTTCTCCAACGGCTCCAAGCTGCTCACCGCGCGCACCGAGAACGGCAAGCTGACCCCGGAATCGATCCGCGAGATCGCCCTCAAGCGCCAGGACATTCACTACCCCAAACCCCGCGTAGTGACCCTGACCCAAGCCACCGAAGTCGGCAGCGTGTACACCCCGGAAGAAATCCGTGCCATCAGCGCCACCTGCAAGGAGCTGGGGCTGAACCTGCACATGGACGGCGCGCGCTTCTCCAACGCCTGCGCGTTCCTCGACTGCTCCCCGGCCGACCTGACCTGGAAAGCCGGGGTGGACGTGTTGTGCTTTGGCGGCACCAAGAACGGCATGGCCGTGGGTGAAGCGATCCTGTTCTTCAACCACAAGCTGGCCGAAGACTTCGACTACCGCTGCAAACAGGCCGGCCAACTGGCCTCGAAAATGCGCTTCCTCTCCGCCCCGTGGGTGGGCCTGCTGGAAAACGACGCCTGGCTCAAACATGCGCGCCACGCGAACCACTGCGCACAATTGCTCAGCAGCCTGGTGGCGGATATTCCGGGTGTGGAGTTGATGTTTCCGGTGCAGGCAAACGGCGTGTTCCTGCAATTGTCGGAACCGGCGATTGCCGCATTGACCGCCAAGGGCTGGCGCTTCTACACCTTCATCGGCAAAGGTGGTGCGCGGTTCATGTGCGCGTGGGATACCGACGAAGAGCGAGTAAGAGAATTGGCCGCAGACATCCGCGAAGTCATGGGCGCCTGACAATGACTTACTGATGTACATAAAACAAATGTGGGAGGGGGCTTGCCCCCTCCCACATTTGGGATTGTGCTGTGCCTGCTCGAGCAATCAGAACTCGATGCGCACATCGCCCTTCGGCACACTGCAGCACGACAGGATGTAGCCTTCGGCTTCGTCTTCCTCGGTAATCCCGCCGTTGTGGTCCATCTCGACCTCCCCGCCCAGCTTCATCACCTTGCAGGTTCCGCAAATCCCCATGCCACAGGCTTTCGGGATCAACAGCCCAAGCTTGGCGGCCGCCGCGTGGACGGTTTCGCCAGGGGCCACACGGATGCTCTTGCCGGAGGCGATGAACTCCACCTGATGCAGGTCTGCCAGGTCGATCTCCGGTGCATCCGCCGCTTGTTCGGCCTGCTCCACCGCGTCGGCACGGGCTTCCGGTGGCGTGGCGCCGAAGGATTCCTCGTGGTAGCGCGACATCTCGAAACCAGCGACTTCCAGCAGGCGTTTCACCGCGTTCATATACGGCGTAGGGCCGCAGCAGAACACTTCGCGTTCAAGGAAGTCCGGCACCATCAGTTCGAGCATCTTGTGGTTCAGGTAACCGCGATAACCCGCCCAAGGCTCACCCAGGCCGTGCTTCTCGCAGATCAGGTGCAGGCTGAAGTTGTCGATCCGCGACGCCATATGCTCCAGCTCGCGGTGGTAGATGATGTCCTTGGGCGAACGGGCGCTGTGGATAAACGTCATGTCGACGTTGGCGTTGGTGTCGTAGAACCAGCGGGCCATGGACATCACTGGCGTGATACCGACGCCGCCACTGAGGTACAAGACTTTCGGGCTCGGGAAGTCGATGGCATTGAACAGCCCGACCGGCCCGTGCACCGCCAATTCCTGCCCTTCGTGCAGCGTGTCGTGCAGCCAGTTCGACACCTTGCCGCCCGGCACACGCTTGATGGTCACCGAGAAACTGTAGGGCACCGACGGCGAACTGGAAATGGTGTACGAGCGCATGATCGGCTGACCCTCGATCTCCAGCTCCAGGGTGACGAACTGCCCCGGCTTGAAAAAGAACAGGATCGGCTGGTCGGCCATAAAGCAGAAGGTGCGCACGTCCCAGGTTTCCTGGATGACTTTGACGCAACGGACAATGTGCCGACCATTGGCCCAGGTCTGGGTGGTTACCGGATTCAGGAAGTTACTGGACATGCTGTTCTCCACCGCCGAGGCTCGGCCTTATGGTGGCGATTCTGCGTAACGCGAGAACCACCCATTTACCTATCTGCGACATTCACATACTTATCGCGACCAGCCCCCATACCACGGGGGTTGCGCGTCGGGAACAGAGTGGGCCATGTCGCTCATGGATAAGGTTCCGTGCATCAGCAGCCCCACACTCACTCCCAACAACGACGCTTTCTTTACGCCTTGCACTGCAACAACCGTAGCCACTATTCGCCGGCCACACAGAATGGCCATGAGGACACACACGATGGACGTCACCGCAACCTTAAGCTTGGGCGATCCGCTGGAACCCGCACGCAAGGCCACCGCGCAGATGCTGCAAGAGCGCGAGCGCACCTTTTCGCTGCCGCAGCCGTTCTACTCTGATGAGCGGCTGTTTGATATCGACATGCAGGAGATCTTCCAGAAAGAGTGGTTGATCGCCGGCATGACCTGCGAGATCCCCACCAAGGGCAACTACCTGACCCTGCAAGTGGGCAAGAACCCGATCATCGTGATCCGTGGCGCCGAAGGCGTGGTGCATGCGTTCCATAACGTGTGCCGCCACCGTGGCTCGCGCTTGTGCACCAGCGACAAGGGCAAGGTCGCCAAGCTCGTGTGTCACTACCACCAGTGGACCTACGAGCTGGACGGGCGCCTGCTGTTCGCGGGCACCGAGATGGGTGCCGACTTCGACATGAAGCAGTACGGCCTCAAACCGGTGAACGTGAAGACCGCCGGCGGCTACATCTTCATCAGCCTGGCCGAGAACCCGCCGGCCATCGATGACTTCCTGTCGACGTTGAACCACTACATGGAACCCTACGACATGGAAAACACCAAGGTGGCGATCCAGACCACCTTGTTCGAAAAAGCCAACTGGAAGCTGGTGCTGGAAAACAACCGCGAGTGCTACCACTGCAACGCATCGCACCCCGAGTTGTTGAAAACCCTGCTGGAATGGGACGACGTCACCGACCCACGCGCCGACCAGGCCTTTAAAGACCACGTGGCAGCCTCCGCAGCCGCTTGGGACGCCGAGAAGATCCCTTACGCCCACGCCAGCTTCGGCCTGCGTAACCGTATCGTGCGCATGCCGCTGCTCAAGGGCACCGTGTCGATGACCCTGGACGGCAAGCAGGGCTGCGCCAAGCTGATGGGCCGGATCAAGAACCCCGACCTGGGCTCGATGCGCATCCTGCATCTGCCGCATTCGTGGAACCACTGCATGGGCGACCACATCATCGTGTTCACCGTGTGGCCGATCAGCGCCCAGGAAACCATGGTCACCACCAAGTGGATCGTGCACAAGGACGCCGTGGAAGGCGTGGACTACGACGTGGAGCGCATGCGCCAAGTGTGGGACGCCACCAACGACCAGGACCGTCGCCTGGCCGAAGAGAACCAGCGTGGGATCAACTCCACCGCCTACCAGCCTGGCCCGTACTCCAAGACCTATGAGTTCGGCGTGGTGAACTTCGTGGACTGGTACAGCGAACGCATGCTGAACAACCTCGGCGCAGCGCCGGCGCCTTACCTCAAAGGCGTGGCTGCACACGAATAACCGATACCCACCGCTCAAAACTGTGGGAGGGGGCTTAAGGCTTTTTGTAGGAGCGAGCTTGCTCGCGAAAAACTCACAGGCGCCGCGTTCATTCAGGAAGCACGCGTTATCGTTGACGTTTTTCGCGAGCAAGCTCGCTCCTACAAGAAGCGATGTACGCGACCGGCATTAGGGCCCCCTCCCACATTTGAACCTCACACTGCTTAATATTTGATCAACTCTCTCGCAGACCACTGCCAGCCTGCCCTCCAGCCTTTACCCAACAACTTATCCACAAAGCCACCCACAGCAATTGTGGGCAACTCCACTGTCCAAGCAAAATTAATTGAAGAAAATCCGTGACTTATTCAAGTTGACGGTTCCAGTGGCACATTGATCATTTATTGATCAAAACCCTACAGGCCACGTAGAACGTCACCTGTAGCGGTGCGCAAACACCTTATCCACAGAACCGCCAACAGACTTTGGGGGCAACTTCGGCAGCGCTGTGGAAAACCGCGTCAAACCTTCATATACCAAGGGTTTCAGCTCCATTCCTGGGGTTTAGCGGCAATTTGATCAATAAACAACCAGACGACGGAGAGCCTCTATTTATAAGGCCTGTAGCGGATAGCAAACATCTTATCCACAGAAGCGCCAACAGACTTTGGGGGCAAGTCCGAGCACCGCTTCAACCTTATCCACACAAAAAAGCACCTAAAAACCGTGACTTAGCTTGGTTATTTTTCGTACAACGGCTTGCAGGCGTTGATTTACGGGGGTTGTGGAGACCCACGAACACCTTATCCACAGCTACGCTCACAGCGTTTGTGGGTAAACCCACAACCTGTACAAAAAACACCCAGCATCTACACTCACCCTTGCAGTCAATTCCATGGCCTGGGTTAACGCGGAAGTCCTTGGCAGCCTGATAGGGAGGTAGAACGGTGATGTGGCAGGGTAAGCCCAGCCATCACTGCGCCAAAGGTTTTACGCTGATTGAATTACTACTGACGCTGGCCCTGCTGGCCACGCTTGCGACAGTGGCTTATCCGCTGACAGCATTGATGGGTAAACGTGATCGAGAACTGGACCTGCAACGTTCATTGCGGGAAATCCGCCGTGCTATCGATGCCTACAAAGACGCCAGTGACGATGGCCGCATTGAAAAGAGCATCACTGACAGCGGTTATCCACCCTCCCTGCACGTATTGGTCGAGGGGGTGACGGACAAGACCAACCTTCAGGGCAACAAACTCTATTTCCTGCGACGCATTCCCCGCGATCCCGTGTGCGAGTGCCCTGAACGTGCACCCGCAGAAACCTGGCAACTGCGCAGCTACAAAAGCACTGCGGATAATCCACAAGAGGGAGAAGATGTATTCGACGTTTCATCCCGAAGCACCCGGGAGAGTTTGAATGGAACGTCATACAGCCAATGGTAATCGGGGTTTTACCCTGATTGAGTTGCTGGTGGTCATGGCGATCATCGCCACCCTCATGACCCTGGTCACCCCGCAGTACTTCCGCCAGCACACCAAGGCGCAGGAAACCGTGCTGCGCCACAACCTGTCCTCGATTCGCCAGGCCCTGGACCAATACCGCGAGGACCACGGCGCCAACCCCGATTCCCTGCAAGCCTTGGTCGACCGCCGCTACCTGCGCGAGGTCCCTACGGACCCGCTGACCGGCAGGCGTGACACCTGGCATCTGCAACCATCGGACGAACAAGGCCTGGGCGATGTGCGCAGCGGCGCCCCCGGCACCGACACCAACGGGAGCGCCTATGCCGACTGGTAGACAACCCCAGCAGGGCTCGGTGTTCATGGGCATGTTGGTGACCGTGGCCGTAGTGGCCGTGATGCTGATGGAAGTCGGCACCCTGTGGTCCAGCGTGCTGCAGCGCGAACGCGAGCTGGAATTGCTTGCGCGGGGCAATGAAATCCGCCGCGCGATCGGCCTGTACTACGCCGCCGGCCACACCTACCCCACGTCCCTCGAAGACCTGGTACTCGACCGGCGCCAACCGACCATCAAGCGTTACCTGCGCCGTGCCTATGCCGACCCGCTGACCGGCAGCGCCGATTGGGGCGTGGTGGCGGGCCCAGGCCAAACCCTCATGGGCGTGTTCAGCACCGCCCAGGGCACACCGTTCAAGCAAGGCAACTTCTCAGTCATCAACCAACGTTTTACAGGACAAGGCAGTTATCAAGGGTGGGTGTTTCTGTTTGGCCCTGGGCAGAACAACCCTGCAACCCGCGTCGCTCCCCTGGGAGATCAGCCAAACGATGACGCCAATTGAATGAGCACACTGATCGTTCCAGCAGTTCGGAACTTGTTTATCTGAATTGAGGTGGACCAAGCATGAGTAACTTACAGCGCTTAACGAAATGGTTGTTAGCGGCGGTCTTGTTGGCACCGACGCTGGTCATGGCCCACGGTGCCGTGGACAAACCCATGGCACGACAGGTCTATTGCAAGACCCTGCCGGATTTCTGGTCGGGAAGCCCCAGCGATAAGGGGTGCGCGGCCCTGTCTGCAAAAAGTGGACAGTATCCAGGCCAGCAATGGAATGAAGTCGCCCATTTGATCAAGGCACCTGGTTACAACGATCCGGAGATCGTCAAAAGAGAAGTGCCCGACGGCCAACTGTGTTCGGCGGCCGACAGTAAGAAGGATGGCCTGAACAATGTCTCGGATGACTGGTACCGTACTGACGTAACACCTTCCAACGGCATGATGGACGTACGCATCATCGGTACGGCCCCGCACGTTCCCAGCTTTGTGAAGGTCTTTCTCACCAAACCGGGTTTTGACCCGACCCAGTCGCCGTTGACCTGGAATGACCTGACACTCATCCACTCCGAGCAGTTCAGCGTCGCACAAACCAACTGGGGCAACGATCCTCCCACCATTTCCGGCGCTTCTGGGTACTTCAAGTTCCCGGTGCCGATTCCTTCGACGCAAACGGGCAAAGCCACGCTGTTCGTGCAGTGGCAGCGTATCGATCCAGCGGGCGAAGGGTTCTATAACTGCAGTGACATCAACATCATCGGCGGTGGGGTTCCGGAGCAGTGGGTCAATCTTGGCCAATTCATCGATTCGATCATGAACACCCTCAAAGCCGGTGACTCGGTGCACTTCCGCATCCTCGATAACTCACCGGCGGCCAAGGAAGTGGTGGACATTACCCTGCCGATCAGCGCGAACAACCTGGCCCCCAACATCTGGGGCAAGCAGTTGGCGGACAGGATCAATCCCACCATTGCCAGAGTGGGGGAGAAAAAGGGCAACACGATCGTATTCAACCCCACCGACTCCAGCGCCAACTCGGTCTACACCACCGCCAAGGGTTACAGCCAAGCCATGTCGATCATTACCGGCGAAGGCCCAGGCCCGGTCAATCCGGCGCAACCGGTGGCACGCATCACGGGGCCGAGCACATTGAAGTCGGGGCAAGCCTTTACGTTCAGCGGCGCGGGATCGTCAGGCAGCAACGGGCCCTTGCTCTATCTGTGGACAGTTCCAGGGATGGTGGGTGCACAGAATGGAGCGACCGTCAGCGGCACTGCCTACACCGTCACGCAAGAGACGACATTCACGGCACAGCTGAAGGTTCGCGATCAGCAAAATGGCAAGACCGACCAGGCTGAGGTGGCCTTTACGGTCACGCCACCCGGAGGCGGTGAGGAATACCCAGCTTACAAAGAGGGCACGCCCTACAAAGCCGGCGACATCGTGAGCAATAACGGCAAAAACTATAAGTGCAAACCTCACCCCTACACCGCGTGGTGCGCAGGCGCCGCATGGGCGTACGCACCAGGGACGGGCACGGCCTGGGATCAAGCCTGGGAGGAAGCCCAATGACCCATTCAAAACCATATTCAGTTACTGGATAAGCATAAGAGCCAAACGTTATAGGGCGCCTCACGGCGCCTTATATCGAGCAACGCTACAGTTGAAGATGTACCTGAACTGGAAATGATCCAACGAAGTTCTACCGGCGGTGCCCGCTTGATTGCGGGCCGGGAGAGTTGCACATAACCGCCCTACCTTGGCACTCCCAACAGGGTATCTCCATGCGCATTCACTCATGTATCCACAGCCCTCAGCGCGCCTTCACCTTGCTGGAACTGCTGGTGGTTTTGCTGATCATCGCCCTGCTCGCCAGCTACGTCGGCCCGAAGATGTTCGACCGCCTGGAACTGGCCAAGGTGCAAACCGCCCAGGGCCAGATGAAAGCCCTCGCCGATGCCTTGAACCAGTACCGCCTGGACAACGGCAACTACCCCGACGAAACCCTCGGCCTCAACGCCCTCACCACCCGACCCGCCACCGCGAACCATTGGCAGGGCCCTTATGTGAAGACATTGCCGCCCGACCCTTGGGGCAACCCGTATCTCTACAAGAACCCCGGCACACCGCCCAACGATGCAGAAATCATCTGCCTGGGCCGTGACGGCAAGGCCGGCGGTGTGAACACCTACGCCGACATTGTGTACGGCCTTTGACATGCACACGCTGCGGCTGGTCCTGACGCTGCTGTGCCTCACGGGGACGGCACAGGCCAACTGCTGGCAACTGGCAGCCAGCCGCTACCACGTCGACCCGCTCCTGCTTTACGCCATCGCCAAGGTCGAATCCGGCCTCAATCCTACTGCGCGCAATCTCAACAGCGATGGCAGCGAGGATATCGGCCTGATGCAAATCAATAGCCGCCACTTGCCCGCGCTGGCCCAGTTCGGCATCACCGAACAGCACCTGCTCACGCAACCCTGCACCAGCGTCATGGTGGGCGCGTGGGTCCTCGCCGGGTTTATTCGCCAGCAGGGTTATGGCTGGCAGGCCGTGGGCGCCTATAACGCCGGGGCCAAACCGGAGCGGGAGGCGCGGCGCTCACGCTACGCCCTGGCGGTCTGGCGCTATTACGGTGAGTTGCTGCAACAGCGCCAACAACTGGCCAGGCAGACCCCATGATCGACATCAACGCGCGGATTATACGCAACGGCCACTTGCAGACCCTGCGCATGCAGGCCTCGGACCTCAGCCAGGCCCGTCAACAGTTGCAGGCCGACGGTGCCCAGGTCATCTCCCTGAAGGTGCGGCGCTCGCTGACCTTACCCAGCCGTCGTGCCACATTTGCCCTGGGCCTGTTTATCCAGGAACTGGTGGTGCTGCTGGACGCCGGCCTGGTACTGGTCGAAGCCGTGGAAACCCTGCGCGACAAGGCACCCGCAGGCATCAACCGGCAGGTCATGAGTGATCTGCTCGCCTCGATGTACGAGGGCAACTCGCTGTCCAAGGCGATGCAACTCAAGCCACAGACGTTCCCCCCCTTGTTGATCGCCACGGTGGCGTCCTCGGAACACAGCGGCCAACTGGCCGTGGCCTTGCGCCGTTACCATCATTTCGAGGCGCATTTGGCAACCGTGAAAAAGCGTGTCAGCGGCGCCCTGATGTACCCCTTGGTGGTGCTCAGCGTGGGTGCGTTGATCCTGTTGTTCTTGCTGTTCTTCGTGATCCCCCGCTTTGCTTCGGTGTTCGACGCGGTCACCGATCTGCCCGCCACCGCGCGCTTTATGGTGTGGTGGGGCGCACTGGTCGAGGCACACGGCATGGCATTGCTGTTCGGCCTGGTGGTGGCGCTTATCGGGTTGGCGTTGCTGTTTCGCAGCGCAGCGTTCAAACGCCAGGCGGCCCAGCTGTTCTGGAAAATCCCCGCCCTCGGCGCCCAGCGCACGCTGTTTATCCTCGCGCGGTTTTATCGCACGGCCGGCATGTTGCTGATGGGCGGAATGCCGGTGGTCACCGCCGTGGAATTATCCGGTGCGCTGCTGCCCATGGAACGCCAAGCCGACCTGCGCCAGGTCCTGACTGATATCCAGGCCGGCCAGCCGTTGTCCACCGCCCTGGCCCGCCATCGACTGACCACCGCCGTCGCCGAACGCCTGCTCCGGGTGGGCGAGCAAAGTGGTGAATTGGCGACGATGTGCGAGCGCATCGCGCAATTTCACGATGAAGCGCTGGAGCGTGCTATCGAGTTGTTCAGCAAGGTATTTGAGCCGTTGTTGATGCTGGTGGTGGGCGGGCTGATCGGCCTGATCGTGTTCATGCTGTACATGCCGATTTTCGAGTTGGCAGGCTCCATACAGGGGTAGCGCAATGAGCGAACAGACACGGCAATGGCAGGCCCTTGCAGAGCAACGCGGGCTGAGCTTGTCCAATTACCTGCTGGAGGTGCTGCACAAGGCGCCCGAACAGTTGGCTACGATCGCCCAGCCCCTGGGCCTGCTCGCCATTGCACCGCAAGACCTGAGTGACCACTGGCGCTTCGATCTGCTGGCCCTGCCCCAGGCGCTGATCCACAACGTGTTGCCGGTGGAATACCAGGGCCAACCGTGCCTGGTGCTGGGCGACCCGTTCACCCTGGCCAGCCGCCACTGGCTGCAGTCCTCTGCCATCTTGCGCCAACTGCCACTGGGGATGAGCCTGCCGGGGGCGGTCAAGGCCCAACTGAGCCAGGCCGAAGCCAGCCAGCGGGTAATGCAACCTTTCGGCGAGGCCGGCGACAATGCCCAGGTCAGCCCGACCGCCCAGGAGATTTCCTTGAGCAGTATCGCCAGGGACGACAACCCGGTGGTGCGCCTGGTCAACTCCATGCTGTTCGATGCGCTGCAAAGTCGCGCCAGCGATATCCATGTGGAAACCACGCCCCAGGGCCTGGTGATCAAGTACCGTATCGACGGCGTGTTGCAGCAGATGGGCCAAGCCAGCGGCATGGACATGGCGGAGCAGGCGCTGTCGCGCATCAAAGTCCTGTCGGAGCTGGATATCGGCGAGCGGCGCGTGCCCCAGGATGGTCGGTTCAAGATGAAGATCCAGGGCCGCGAGGTGGATTTTCGCACGTCGATCATGCCCAGCATCCACGGCGAAGATGCCGTGCTGCGGGTTCTCGACAAATCCCAGCGCGGCGAATCCCTGAGCCTGGCCAACCTCGGGCTGGCCGCCGACACCATCGAGCGCATCCGCGTGCTGGCCAGCGAACCCTACGGCATGTTGCTGGTGACCGGTCCCACCGGCAGCGGCAAATCCACCACGCTGTATGCCGCTTTGTCGGAGACCAATACCGGCGAGAAAAAGATCATCACCATCGAAGACCCGGTGGAGTACGAGCTGCCCGGGGTCCTGCAAATTCCGGTCAACGACAAGAAGGGCCTGACGTTCGCCCGCGGCCTGCGCTCAATCCTGCGCCATGACCCGGACACCATCCTGGTGGGGGAAATACGCGATGGTGAAACCGCTGGCATCGCCGTGCAGGCCGCGCTGACCGGGCACCTGGTGATGTCGTCGGTGCACGCCAACAGCGCGTTCAACGTGCTGGAGCGCTTCACCTACATGAACGTCGACCCGGCCAGTTTTGTCGAAGCGCTCAATGGTGTGGTCGCCCAGCGCCTGGTGCGGCGCATCTGCCCGGACTGTGGCGAAGCCGCCGAGCCCGATGCGGAAATCGTCCGCCTTGCCCACGTGCCCGACGCCCTGCTCGACCAGGCTCAATACCGCGTGGGCAAGGGCTGCGAGGCCTGTCGCCATACGGGGTATCGCGGCCGCCTGGCGCTTGCGGAAGTGCTGAACATGACTGACCCGATCAAGGAAGGCCTGCTCAACCGTAACTCGGCGTCCACCTTGCGCGAACTGGCACGCGAGGCCGGTCATGTGTTCATCCGCGATATCGCCCTGGCCCACGCCGCCCAGGGCCACACCACCCTCAAGGAGATCCACCGTGTCATTTCCCTTTATTGAACACGTGGTGCGGCTGCACAGCACCGGCGCCGAGTGGGCCGCGCGCGCGCGGTGGCGCGGGGCAAGCATCTGGCGTGCGCAGCAGCAAGGCGAGCCCCTGGCAGTGTGCGCCGAACTGCTGGAACAGACGCCCCGCAGCCAGGTGCGCTTCCTCGACCGGGCCACGGTGCTGCTGGGGTTTCCCCATGTGCACTACCTGATGCTGCCCTGGCAAACCGGCCTGTACAGCCAGGCTGACTGGCAGGACTTTGCCGAGGCCACGTTCGGCCAACAGGCGGGCCTCGACCCTGAGCGTTGGCAGGTGCAACTCGCCAACAGCGCCTTCGGCCAGCAACGCCTGGCGGTCGCGACGCCACGGGATCTGCTGCAAGACCTGCGCGAGCTGTTCAAGCTGCAACGCTTGCCCCTGCTCACCTGCACGCCCCTGCTGACGGCGGTGGCCCAGCAGTACTGGCGGCAGTTGCCTGACGACTGTGTGCTGGCGGTCGCCGAAAGCGACAGCCTCAGTTGCCTGTATCGACAGCACGGCATGGTCGACCAAGTGTGTGTGATCCCCACCCAACCCGGCAGCGCCTTGAGTGACAACCTGTTCACCGCCGACCTCCTGGCGGAGCGGCACGCGCCCCAGACACGGGTGGTCACCAACGGTCCCGCCGAACAGCGCCTGGGGCCTGTGCACCCGTGGCTGGAGGAGGCGCCGGCATGACATCCAGGCTGATCGGCCACTGGCAACGGCTACGCGCGCCCCAGGCGCCGGGCGTGGATTTCCAGCGTCCCAACGCGACGCACCGCCCCTTGGTGAGCGGGTTATGGCTGGTCGCCGCAGCCTTGCTGTTCAGTACCTGGCAGCACTGGCAACGCATGGAGCAACGACAAGTGCAGACCGACGAACTGGAGCAGCAATTCATCCAACTGACCCGCCGTCAGGAGCAATTGATCCAGGCTGCGATTCGCCTGTCGCCCCGGCAAAAACAGCAACTGGCCGCCTTCGCCCAACAGTCGGTCACCCCGTTCGCGTTGATGGATACCGTGGCCCGGGCCTGGTCCGGGGAAGTCGCGCTGACTCGTGTCGAGGTCAATACCCAGACCCAGCAAGTGCACCTGGATCTGGAAGCCAAGGCGCTCGGCGAGGCCTTCCGTTTTGTGGAACGACTCCAGGCCCAGCCCGGCGTGCGGGTAAACCTGCAACAAAGTGCGCTCAAGAGCACCGACCCGCAGCACCCGGTGCAGATCAAACTCAGCGTGGGCGCAGGGTAGCCGCCCATGGATGCCTTCACTCGCTACCTGCCACGCCTGCGCTGGCAATGGCTGCAGTGCCAGCAACGCCTGGGTTTCTGGGGGTTGCTGGCCCTGGGCGTGATCGCGGCGGCGCTGTTGATCGAAGTGGCGGTGATTCGACCGGCGAATCTCGCCGACACCCAGCGACGTCAGGAACTTGAAGCCGGGATCGCCGAACAGCCCCAGCAGGTTCAAGTCACCACGCCTGCGGTGGTGGACAAACTGCCCACCGCCGCCGACTTCGCACCGCGCCTGGAAAAACTGCTGGGCCTGCTCACACGCCACGGTTTCATCATCGCCCAGACCCAGTTGGCCTACTCCGCGCCGGGCGACACCGGCCTGCAACGCCTGGACGCGCAGATTCCGCTCACCGGGCCCTATAGCCTGCTGCGCGAAGCCCTGGCCGAGGTGGCGCGCGAGCCGGCCGTGCGTATCGAAAGCCTGACGCTGGAGCGCAAGGACATCGCCAGCGGCATGCTGAATATCGACCTCAAACTGAGCCTGCTGGGGGTGGTGGAATGAAACTGCCGCTGTATCTGCGCATCCTGTTACTGCTGACCCTGGTCAGCTGCGGCTGGCTGTTCTGGCAGGACACACCCGACAGCCCCACACAACCGCCAGCGCCTGTGGTGACCCGGCCGGACGAGGCGCCGCCAGTGTCTGCCACCGTCACTGCCGCGACGCTGGTGCCTATCGACCTGTTCCCCGCCCAGACCTGGGCACCGCCAACGCCGCCGCCCACCACGCTCGACCCGGCGCCGCCCAGGCCGCCGCCACTGCCCTTCACCGTGAGTGCGCAATGGCGCTACGAGAACCAGGCAAAAATCGTCGTGCTGAGCGGCAATGGCAGCCAGTACACCCTGTGCCACCGCTGCTCGGTGCCCGGGCGCATCGTGCCCGGCAAGATGCTCGACGCCCATTACCGGCTGGACAAGCTCACCGACACCGCCGTGGTGCTGACCTACATGCCGCTCAGGCATACCAGCACCTTACGGCTGGACACTCACTGACCGGGGCAGGACACGATCATGGCCAAACGTACGTGGATTCCCTTGAGCCTGGCCATGGCCCTGCTCAGCGCCTGCCAGACCCAGCGGGCCATCAAGGAGAGCGACGAGTTGCGCCAGAAGGGCGACATCATCCGTTCGGTCGAAGTGCTGCAAGCCGAAGCCAAACAAGCCCCTGACGATGTGCAATTACGCACCGCCAATTTCAGCAAGCTGGAACTGCTGGTCGCCCAATACAGCCGCGAAGCCAGCACTGCACTGATGCGTGGCGACGACGCCGGCGCCATCCGCGCCCTGGAAACCATCCTCAAATACGACCCCAGCAACCTCGGCGCACGCCAGGAAATCCAAAGCATCCAGGCAATGAAACAGCTGCGCCCGCAACTGGCCCAGGCCTACGAAATGAAGCGCGCCAACCCGGTGGAGGCGCTCAACCTGGTGCGCCGGATCATCGCGCAAAAGCCCAACTACCGAGAGGCCCTGGACTTTCGCAATGCCCTGACCCGCGAACTGGTGAGCGCCGATTACCTCAGCGCCGATCTCTCCGAGGCGATGCGCAAACCCTTGAGCCTGGAGTTCAGCGCGCAAAGCCTGACCACGATTTTCGAGACCATTGCTCGCCTGTCGGGGGTCAATTTCGTCATCGACAAAGACGTCAATCCCAGCGCCTCCGCGAGCATGACCGCCAGCCGAACCACCGCCGAAGACGCGCTGAACCTGCTGCTGACCACCCAGGGGCTGGACAAGAAAGTCCTCAACGCCAACACCATCCTGGTTTACCCCCGACGCCCGGACAAAGAACGGGAATACCGCGAGCTGGCCGTACGCACCTTCTACCTCAGCCATGGCGACCCCAAGGTCATCGCCGCCGAGATCAAACAGGTGCTCAAACCCAAGGAGGTATTGGTGGATGAACGCCTGAACGCGGTGATTGTGCGCGATGGCCTGGACACCTTGAGCGCGGTGGAAAAACTGGTGGAAGCCATTGATATCGCACAGTCGGAAGTGACCATCGATATCCAGGTGCTGGAGGTCAGCCTGACCGACGAACTGAACCTGGGCATCCAGTACCCGGAGAGCATCGGCCTCTCCGTGGGCAACTTCGCCAACGTACCTGCCGGGCTGGCGGGCACTCCGCTCAGCGCGTTACGGGGGATCAATGGCGACAACATCCTGCTCGATGCGGGCAGCACCTCGGCACGCATCAATATGCTGCAACGCAGCGGCAACACCGTCACCCTGGCCAACCCCAGGGTACGGGTGCGCAATCGCGAAGAAGCCCAGGTGAACATCGGCGACAAGATCCCGGTGGTCACCACCACCACTGCCAACCAGATCACCACCTCGTCGGTGTCCTACCAGGACGTGGGGCTGCAGATCACCGTCAAGCCGAACATCAGCCTGAGCGATGAGGTGAACCTGGAGTTGAACGTGGAAATGAGCCATATCACCAAGCGCATTCCCGGCTCGGAAAACGTACCGGCGACGTTCGAGCTCGGCTCACGGTCCACCAAGACCCTGCTGACTGCGCGCAACAATGAAACCCAGATCGTCTCGGGGCTGATCCGCACGTCGGACGTCGACGAGGGCTCGGGGTTGCCATGGTTGAGCCAGATCCCGTGGATCGGCAAGAAGCTGTTCGGCACCAACCAGAATACCCAGCAGAAAACCGAGATCATCCTGCTGCTGACCCCGAGGATCGAACGCAACCTGGACCTGCCGATTTCCCAGATCAGCACCTTCCACAGCGGCACCGAGGCGCGCAGTTCGACCCAGGGCATGATCCTGCGCGACACCACCGAAAAAATGATCCTCAAGCCCATTGGGGGCGACCCCACACCGGCGCTGCCCCCGCCGATGCAGCAACCGGATGCCACTTGGCAACCCTTGCCGCCACCGCTGCCGGACCTGGTGCCCAAACCTGCGCCCCAATGAAGCCCCCTCCCACATTGGTTTTGCAGTGTTTATGGGGTTAGCGCACCACGCCTTCTTCGATCAGCAACTTGAGAATGGCTTGGGCGCCTTCCTCGGCGCTCACACCTTTGAGCACTTGCCCACCGCCACCACTGGCTTTGGCCGTGGCCGCTTTCATACGGTCGGCGCCGCTCTTGGCCTTGATCACCTTGAGGCGCTTGGGCCGGGGCTTGGCCGGTTGCAGCAGCGCAGCGGTGAACAACTCGTCTTCTTCGATCTCGACCTCATGGGCCGCCAGTTCACCGCGCTGAGCCGGGCCGTAGGCACTTTGCCGCGGCTTGGGCGCGGCGTTGTCCACTGTGGCCAGAAACGGCAGGCGCACCTTCAAGCGTCGGCGCTGACCACGGGGCAAGGCTTGCAGCACATGGGCCACCCCGCCGTCGATGGACTCCACCTGTGCCAACCCCACGATCAGCGGCCAGCCCAACTGCTCGGCCAGCAGGAACGGCAACATCCCCGAGCCTTCGCCGGTTTCCGCCTGGCTGCCGGTGAGCACCACTTGGGCACCCGCCTCGCGCAGGTAGTCACTGAGTACCGGCAAGGCGTCGCTACCCGCCGGTTGTTCCAGCACATGCAGGTGCGACAGCCCCATGCCCAGGTAACTGCGCAGGGTCGGTTCGGCGATGTTGCCGGCGTGCAGCACCTGTAACTTATCCCCAGCCATTTGCAGGCCGAGTTCGACGGCGCGTGCGTCCTGTTCGGCGCGGCGTGGCCGCCCGGAGGTGGGGTGGGCGCCGATGGACACCAGGCTGATTACATTCGTGGTCATGGTCATGTCCTCAAGCCGCATCGCGCTTGGCGCCGTTGCGGTAGGCCTCGACCGCATCGATCAAGGCTTGCAGAATCGCGGCGCTTTCGCCGATCACCGACAGGTCGGCACGCTTGATCATGTCGCAGCCCGGGTCGAGGTTGATCGCCACCACCTTGTCGCAGGCGCCAATGCCTTGCAGGTGCTGGATCGCCCCGGAAATCCCCACAGCCACATACACCCGCGCCGTCACCCAGGTACCGCTGGCGCCGACCTGGCGATCACGCGCCATGAAGCCGTCGTCCACCGCCACCCGCGAGGCGCCTTCGGTGGCCCCCAATGCGGCGGCGGTCTGGTGGAACAGCGCCCAGTCCTTCACGCCATTGCCGCCGGAGAAAATAAACTCGGCCTCGGCCATGGGGATCGCCGCCGGGTCCACCGCCACCGCGCCGAGGTCTTCGATACGCGGCAGGCTGCGCGCCAGGGTTGTGGATAACTCCACGGGCAGCACTTCATGGCGTGTGTCGCTGACCGGATCGGCGCATTCGGCCGCCGCGAGAATCAGGCGCGCCAGTGGCCGCGCCAGGTCTTCCTGGCCGGCACCGGCACGGCCGATGCACGCCTCGCCCTTGATCTGCCACACGCGAGTGGCCGGGCGCTCCTTGAGGCTGGCAGCAAAACGCCGACCCAGCTCGCCGCCACCGCTGCGGCTGTCGGGCAGCAACCAGTGGCGCGGGTTGAATTGGTTATCCACAGCGCGCAAACCTTGCACCCGTTGTTCCGGCGAATAACCGTCGAACTCATGGCCGTCCAGCACCAGCAGGCGATCGACGCCAGCTGTGGCAAACGCGCTTTCCTTGTGTTCGCCAAACACCACCGCCAGCACCGCGCCGTCGCTGCCGGCGAGTTGCCGCGCCAGGCCGAGCAGGTCGCGGTCGTGGCTGCTCAAGCGGCCGCCGACCATGTCTGGCACCACGTTGATGTAGAACGCCGGCATAGGCACCTGATGCAGTGGCAACTGCACCTCCACCGCCGCCGTACGCTTGGCCGCACCGCCCTGCTGAGCACCGCTGCGGTCGATGCGCTTGATGCCGTTGGGGCCGATAAAACCGACGCCATGCACGTTCTTGCGGATAACACCGTTCGGCCCCATCCAACTGTGTTGCACCGGTTGCATCGCCGCATGCAGCGGGTGCAGGCGGTTGCGGGCAATCCATTCGGCCCGTGGGTCGCGGCGGATAATGTCGCTCATCAGTGCACCTCCGCAGGTTCACGCTTGTTGGGAGCTTTGGCCGGTGCGACGTCTTCCAGCAAGGCGTCGGCCACCAGCTCGGCGATGTCCTTGATCAACGGGCGCGGTTCAACCACCCCTTCGAGCATCGCCGTGCACTGCGGGCAACCCACCGCCACCAGCTCGGCACCGGTCTCGCGGATGTCTTCCATGCGCATATCGGGGATACGTTGCTTGCCCGGAATATCAGTGATGGGCGCGCCGCCGCCACCGCCGCAGCAGCGCGAACGGAAGCCCGAGCGTTGCATTTCCTTGACCTCGATACCCAGCGCCCGCAGCACTTCGCGCGGCGCCTCGTATTCGCCGTTATAGCGGCCCAGGTAACAAGGGTCGTGGTAGGTCACGCTGTTGCCTTTGTGCTGGCCCAGGTTCAGCGCGCCCTCGCCGATCAGCTCGGCCATGAAGGTGCTGTGGTGCTGCACGTGGTAGTTGCCGTTGAAGGCACCGTACTCGTTTTTCAGCACATGGAAACTGTGCGGATCGCAGGTGACGATGCGTTTGAAGCTGTACTTGGCCAGCGTCTGGATATTGCGCGAGGCCAGCAGTTGGAAGGTCGCTTCATCGCCCAGGCGTCGCGCCACGTCGCCGCTGTCGCGTTCTTCCAGGCCGAGCACGGCAAAGTCGACCTTGGCGGCTTTAAGCACTTTGACGAACGCACGCAAGGTGCGTTGGTTGCGCATGTCGAAGGCGCCGTCACCGACCCAGAAGAGTACGTCGGCGCTGCCTTTGTCGCTGAGCAGCGGCAGGTTCAAGTCCGCCGCCCAGTTCAAGCGACCGCCCGGTGCAAAACCGCCGGGGTTGTCGGTGGCGATCAGGTTTTCCAGGACTTCGGCGCCCTTGTTCGGCGTGGCGCCTTTTTCCAGGGTGAGGTAGCGGCGCATGTCGACGATGGCGTCGACGTGCTCGATCATCATCGGGCACTCTTCCACACACGCGCGGCAGGTGGTGCACGACCACAGGGTCTCGGCGTCCACCAGGCCGTTGACGATCGGCTGGTGCGGGTTGCCGCTGTGCTCGCCAATCGGCTTGCCTGGATAAGGGCTGCCGGCGAACTTGGCATCGGTGCCGCCGGCCAGGCCGACCACCATGTCCTGGATCAGCTTTTTCGGGTTCAGCGGCTGGCCAGCAGCAAACGCCGGGCACGCGGCTTCGCATTTGCCGCACTGCACGCAGGCGTCGAAACCGAGCAGTTGGTTCCAGGTGAAATCCTTGGGTTTTTCCACACCCAGGGGCGCGGTTTTGTCGCTCAGGTCCAGCGGTTTCAAACCGGTGGAGCGGCCGCCGCCAAAGCGTTCGGCGCGACGGTGCCAGGCCAGGTGCAGCGCACCGGCGAAGGCGTGTTTCATCGGGCCGCCCCAGGTCATGCCGAAGAACATTTCGGACACGCCCCACAGCACACCCACGCTCAGCAGCGCGGCCAACAGCCAGCCGCCGAAGTCAGCGGGCAGGATCCCGGCTACCGGCAGCGTCACCAGGAAGAAGCTCACCGAGAACGCCATCAGGCTTTTCGGCAGGCGCATCCACGGGCCCTTGGACAGGCGCGACGGCGGGTTGCGCCGCCGCAGGTAAACGAAGGTGGCGCCGACAAACATCAACACCGACGCCAGCAGCAAGGCGTAGCCGAGGATACGGTTATGCAGGCCGAAGCCGTGCACCAGGATCGCCAGCAGCGCCGACAGCACAAAGCCCAGCGCCGTGGCGACGTGGGTGTTGGCGATGTATTTATCGCGGGCGACCACGTGGTGCAGGTCGACCATGTAGCGCTTGGGCATGGCCAGCAGACCGCCCAGCAGGTCGACCTTGGAGGCACGCCCGCGACGCCACATGTTCACCCGGCGCAGGACGCCAAGGACGGCAAGGCCCAGGGCGGCGAATAAGAGAATAGGCAGCAAGGTGTTCAACATGGTGAAGCTCCCACAGACCACACAAATCTAATGCGAAACTGGCCCGAATGTGGGAGGGGGCTTGCCCCCTCCCACATTCGGGCCCTGTGGTGTCAGAAATCCTTGCACAGGCGCAGGGCGTCATAGATGGCAGCGTGGGTATTACGCTGCGCCACACAGTCACCGATGCGGAACAGCAAGTACCCATCGCCCGTCTCGCTCAGGCACGGCTGCGGCTTGATCGCGAACAGGGCTTCAACGTCGATCTGGCCCTTGTTGCGCGAGCCTTCCTTGAGCCCGTAGTAGATGGCTTCGTCCGGACGCACGCCGTTCTCGACGACCACCTGATCGACCACCCGCTCCTCTTTGGCACCGGTGTATTCGTTCTCCAGCACCGCCACCAGCTTGTCGCCCTCGCGGTAGACCTTTTCCAGCATCATGTCGCCGGTCATGATCACTTCCTTGGGGTACATGCTGCGGTAGTAGGTCGGGAACGACGTACCGCCGATGGCCACGCCCGGCTTGATGTCATCGGTGACGATTTCCACCTGGCAGCCTTTGTCGGCCAGGAAGTCCGCCACCGACATGCCGGTGAATTCGCAAATGGTGTCGTAGACCAGCACGTTCTTGCCCGGCGCAACTTTGCCGTCGAGCACGTCCCAGCTGCTCACCACCAGGCCTTCGGCAGCGCCCCAGTGTTCGTTCTGCTCGATAAACGGATGCCCGCCGACGGCCAGCACCACCACGTCCGGACGCAGGTCCAGGATGGTCTCGGCATCGGCGGCCACGCCCAGGCGCAGGTCGACTTTCAAGCGTGCCAGCTCCAGCTGGAACCAGCGCGTGATGCCAGCGATCTGGTCGCGTTGTGGCGCCTTGGAAGCGGTGGTGATTTGCCCGCCGATAAATTCTTTCTTCTCGAGCAGGGTCACGTCGTGGCCACGTTCGGCGGCAACGCGCGCGGCTTCCATCCCAGCAGGGCCGGCACCGACCACCACCACCTTGCGTTTCGGCCCGGTGGATTTTTCGATGATGTGCGGCACGCCCATGTATTCACGGGAGGTCGCGGCGTTCTGGATGCACAGCACATCCAGGCCCTGGTACTGGCGGTCGATGCAGTAGTTGGCGCCAACGCACTGTTTGATCTGGTCGATCTGGCCCATCTTGATCTTGGCGATCAGGTGCGGGTCAGCGATGTGCGCACGGGTCATGCCGACCATGTCCACATAGCCGCCTTCGAGGATGCGCGTGGCCTGGTTCGGGTCCTTGATGTTCTGTGCGTGCAGCACCGGGACCTTGACCACTTCCTTGATACCGGCCGCCAGGTGCAGGAACGGCTCCGGTGGATAACTCATGTTGGGGATAACGTTGGCCAGGGTGTTATGGGTGTCGCAACCCGAACCGACGACGCCGATGAAATCGAGCATGCCGGTGTCATCGTAATACTTGGCGATCTGCTTCATGTCCTCGTGGGACAGGCCGTCCGGGTGGAACTCGTCACCGCACAGGCGCATGCCCACGCAGAAGTCATCACCGACTTCGGCGCGCACGGCTTTCAACACTTCCAGGCCGAACTTCATGCGGCCCTCAAAGGTGCCGCCCCATTCGTCGGTACGCTTGTTGACCCGTGGGCTCCAGAACTGGTCGATCATGTGCTGGTGCACGGCGGACAGTTCAACACCGTCCAGGCCACCGGCCTTGGCGCGCTTGGCGGCGCTGGCGTAGTTGCCGATCACACGCCAGATTTCTTCCGGCTCGATGGTCTTGCAAGTGGCGCGGTGCACCGGCTCACGCACGCCGGACGGCGACATCAGGGTCGGCCAGTTAAAGCCATCCCAACGCGAGCGACGGCCCATGTGGGTAATCTGGATCATGATCTTGGCGCCATGCTTGTGCATGGCGTCGGCCAGGTTCTGGAAGTGCGGGATGATGCGGTCGGTGGACAGGTTCACCGAACTCCACCATTCCTGGGGGCTGTCGATGGCGACCACCGAGGAACCGCCACAGATCGCCAGGCCAATGCCGCCCTTGGCTTTCTCTTCGTAGTACTTCACATAGCGGTCGGTGGTCATGCCGCCGTCGGTGGCATACACCTCGGCGTGGGCGGTACTGAGCACGCGGTTGCGGATGGTCAGTTTGCCGATCTGGATCGGCTGGAACATTGCTTCGAAAGCCATGGCACGGTCCTCGGCTTACAACGGCTTGACGGTGAACAAGCCGTCATCGTGGCCCTCTTCGGAGCCTCCGTAGACTTGTTCGGCCACGGTACGGATGTTGCTGCCACGCGCTTGCAGAATCTGGTCCATGGCGCCGGCAAACCAACCGGTGAACATGTAGTCGACTTTGCGTCCGACCTTGCCGTACACGTAGACAAATGCCGAGTGTTCGAGCTTGACGCTGGCGGTGCCTTTGTCGAGGTCGATGTCCTGGATCTTGAACAAACCCCAGCCGCGTTGCGACAGGCGCTTCATGTAGTGTTCGAACACTGCGACGCCTTCCAGGCCGTGGCATTCGGCTTCTTTTTCACACCAGTGCCAGGCGGACTTGTAGCCGGCCTTGTAGAGAATTTCGGCGTAGGCCTCGGCGCCCAGCACTTCTTCGATGCCCATGTGGTTGTTGACGAAGAAATGGCGCGGTACGTACAGCATCGGCAGGGCGTCGGAAGTCCAGACACCGGTTTCGCTGTCGACTTCGATAGGCAATTGCGGGGCGATCTTGGCCATGGAAACTTAACTCCAGAAAAATTCGTTGTGGTGTTGCCCGTGGATATTTGGCTTATTCGCCCCAAACGTCCTTCAAGACGTTGACCCAGTTCTCGCCCATGATCTTGCGGACCACGCGCTCGGGGTGGCCGCGCTTGAGCAGGGTCTCGGTGAGGTTGGGGAACTCGCCCACGGTGCGGATGCCCAGCGGGTTGATGATCTTGCCGAAACTGGTCAGGCGGCGGGCGTAGCCCTTGTCATGGGTCAGCATTTCGAAGAAATCCTGGCCATGGCCCTGGGTAAAGTCAGTGCCGATACCAATGGCGTCTTCACCGACGATGTTCATGGTGTATTCGATGGCTTCGGCGTAGTCGTCGATGGTCGAATCGATGCCCTTGGCCAGGAACGGCGCGAACATGGTCACGCCGACAAAGCCGCCATGGTCGGCGATGAACTTCAGTTCTTCATCGGACTTGTTGCGCGGGTGCTCTTTAAGACCGGACGGCAGGCAGTGGGAGTAGCACACCGGCTTCTTCGATTCGAGGATGACTTCTTCGCTGGTCTTGGAGCCGACGTGGGACAGGTCGCACATGATGCCGACGCGGTTCATCTCGGCGACGATCTCGCGACCAAAGCCCGACAGGCCGCCGTCGCGCTCGTAGCAACCGGTGCCGACCAGGTTCTGGGTGTTGTAGCACATCTGCACCACACCCACGCCGAGCTGCTTGAAGATCTCCACATAGCCGAGCTGGTCTTCAAACGCATGGGCGTTCTGGAAGCCGAAGATGATGCCGGTCTTGCCCTGCTCCTTGGCCTTACGGATATCGGCGGTGGTTTTCACCGGGATCACCAGGTCGCTGTTCTCGCGGATCAGGGTCTGGCTGGCAACGATGTTATTGATCGTGGCCTGGAACCCTTCCCATACCGACACGGTGCAGTTGGCGGCAGTGAGGCCACCTTTGCGCATGTCCTCGAACAGGTCGCGGTTCCACTTGGCAATGATCAGCCCGTCGATAACGATGCTGTCGGCGTGCAATTCGGCTGGGCTCATCAGGCGTCCCCTTATTGGCGATTCATGCGCCGAATCGTCTGCCGGCGCTTTGGGGCCAGCATATGCCCAGGGGCCGACAGAACCGGGTGCAAAAACGACAGGGGAATTGCCGAAAGCGTCAATCCGCGACAAAGGCCTACAAGACTGCTCTGACTGGTGACTGTTCTTTGTCTTACGCTTGAGCCAGAATTCCTGCATCACCTGATATGAGACGGCGCAATGAAATCGATTTTCCTGGCTTTGGCACTCATCGCAACCGGCGTCCACGCGGCAGAAGACACTGACAGCACGCCATGCGATGGCATCGAAAACGACAAACAAACCCTGGAATGCGCCACTTACAACAAAACCACCGCCGAACAATTGTTGAAAGACAACTACCAGGGCCTGCTGGAACGCATGGGTTCGACCTATGGCAGCGACAAGACCAAGCTGGCCGACATTACCGCTCGTCTGAAGGATGCCCAGCAGAAGTGGGAAAAACTGCGTGACGCCGATTGCGCGGTGGACACCTTCCCGGCCGTGAACGGGACCAAGGCCTATGCAATTGATCAGAATGACTGTTTGGCGCGGATGAGTGATGAGCGGTCGGAGTTTTTGGAGTCGATTGGCCAGGAATAAGCGACAATCCCCGCCACTTTCTCTTTGAACCAAGGCCCTTCATGACTATCTGCGGCATCGAAATCAAAGGCAGCGAAGCCATCATCGCCCTCGCCTCCCTGGACAACCAGGCGCTGACCCACGTCGCCCTGGCGACCAAGAAAATCGCCCTTGAAGACGACGATGAAGCCGCCAACGTCAAAGCCTTCGCCGCGCAGGTGAAGGCGTTCGTACAGGAAAACGCCATCCAGCGCGTCGCCATCAAGAAGCGCAGCAAGAAAGGTGAATTCGCCGGTGGCCCGACCACGTTCAAGATCGAAGGGGTGTTTCAGTTGCTGGGGGGGTCGAGGTGACACTGCTGTCGCCGCAGACCATCAATGCGCAGAACAAGAAGCACAACTTCGATCTGCCGGCGACGCTGAACAAGTATCAGCATGAGGCCTTCAAGACCGCATGCTCCGCCCTGCTGAAGAAATAAGCCACGCCGAAATCCACTGTGGGAGGGGGCTTGCTCCCGATGGTGGTGGATCAGCTTGCTCATGCATTGGCTGACATATCGCTATCGGGAGCAAGCCCCCTCCCACACTGGGTCTGTGGTGTGTTCAGTGGGGTGTATGGCGCTTGTGCCGCAGCCAGTCGCCGAACGTTTTGTCCTCCAGGGCATAACCGCCCCGACTCGACTTCCACACCAACTCCTTGTCGCGCAAGGCATCGATACAGGCCTGGATGGTCTGGGTGCCCGGCACCACGTCGCTGCCCATCTCTTCCAATGCCTTGCTGACAGCCGTGAGAGTGCTGTCGGTGAATGGCGCGAAGGGCTGGTTGTTTTGAGAACGCTCCACCATCACCTCCAGCACGGCGCGCTGTGGGATGGTCAGGGCGTTCCAGGCGCTTTCGAACTCGGTCCACACGCCTGCGCGCAGCAGTTCGGCACGACTGTGCAGCAGTTGGCCCAGGTTGCTTGCCTCGCCTAACTCCAGTGCGACTTCACCAATAATGGTGCGCAGCATCTCGGGGCGACGGCCGACCAACTCAAACGCCTCATCAATATCAGCCGCGTTGAACTGGTTGGTCTCGGCCAGGTGCGCATTGAGATGCGCGGTGTAGGCCTGGGTGAACTCCCTGCCCAGCAACGGGAACGGCGTGATGCTGGAACCGAAGAACGGTTGGCTTTTGCCCAGTACCAAATGGGCCAGCTTGTCGCGGTTGGAGCCGGTAAACACCAGGCGCAAGCCGCTGCCCTCCTCGTCACGGCCTTGGTTGAGCTGATCCCGGGCAGCCTTCAACGCGAACATCGCATTGATACCTGTCTCGGTGGTTAACGCGTGCTGCGCTTCGTCAATCACCAGCACAACGGGTTTTTCTGCAGCACTGTGGAGCAATTCCAGGGCTTGGGTCAGCGTCGCACCGACAGGCAATTGTGGCTTGGTAAAGTCCCAGGAGAGCGTACGCAGAAAGCTCAGTTTCTCGATGCCAATGTTTTTGGCCATTTTCCGAATGCCCTTTTCATAGGGCACCAGAGCAGCAGCAATCGCACTGGCAATCAACTCTGCAGGATCTTTGTCTTTGTCGGCCCAGAGATCCACATACACCGCCAGCCAGCCCCGGAGCTGACATTCCGGAATCAGGTCTTCGCGCAGAAAGGTGCTTTTGCCGGTGCGACGGGGCGCCGCCAAAAACAGGCCAGAGGTGAAATCCTGAAGACCGGCCCCTACCAGGCCATCGGCAATACTGCTTGCCAGGGTGGGGCGGCGGAATACAAAGCCGCTGTGCTTGGACATGGATTTATACTCAATTATGGGAAGGACTATAAATTATAGTAGCGAGTATAATTCACTATAATTGCCCGTCAAACCACCTCCCGTCGCCGATTCCCGAAGGCAGCCTCACAAACTGAGCAAAATTTCGTCAGCATCTCCGATCCAGCTCGCCCTTCCAATGAGCAGCCAGTAATCGACATGAAGAACCGGAGGACAAACACACTAGTAATAATGTGGTGACCGGTTATGTACT
>NZ_LHVO01000026.1 GCF_001269925.1 Pseudomonas sp. MIACH | reverse complement strand
AGTTGTTGGCGTTGATTCCTGATTGCCTCAGATGCCTGATATTTTGCTGACTGGATTATGGGCAGAGGAGAGGATGCCATTTATTTGCTGCTGGATAATTTTGTGCGTGGCGCTCTGGGGTATAAAAGTGGGTGATCGATAACTAACCAACTAAAGATCTATGTTTAAGTTTCAGCTGAGGCCATCAGTAATATGGCTGGTTCTCATGCGTCGGAGTTTGTTGGCGAGAGGGCTGGCTACTTAGGTGAGAAAATAAGGGAACTCTCAGACAGAGAAAGGGGGCACGACTCTATTATCTGGTTTGTCGTTTTAACCTTAGTCTGAACTCTGTTACTGCTCCCCCGTATTGTTACAACCCCCCTCTGAAGTCCGCCATGTAGAGGTCGACGCGGTCAGGCACGCATTGGAGACGGCCCGTTAGCTGACTGCCGCCGCCTCCTTTTCCTACAAGTCATTGCTTTACCACGCTTTGACAACCCAATCCAACCCGACTAACTTTCGTGGCGTGCTGCGTTCATGCGGCTCACGCTATGCAGTAACCCTATCTCTCCACCACGCTCTTCCGTGGCATCGTTTCGACTAACAGCTAGCAAATGACTGTTAATCATTGGGTCCCTGGTTCGAGTCCAGGTCGTGGAGCCAGATAGGGAAAAGCCTGCAGCGATGCAGGCTTTTTTTTGCCTTGGATTTTTCCGGGGTGATCAACGCACAGCATGACTGCCTCTCTTCAAGCAATCACAGCACCAAAAAATTTTTTGCTGGCACCGCTTGAAATTTTTTCCCCTGAACCTACTTAGGTTTTACGCGATGCCGAATACGGGTCGCGTCTCAAATCACTTGGAGAAAACTCAGGAGATTTTGCAATGGCTACTACTCTTTCGTTGGCCCCACTGTTCCGTCATTCCGTCGGCTTTGACCGTTTCAACGACCTTTTTGAATCGGCGCTTCGCAGCGAGGCCGGTACCACCTACCCACCCCACAACGTCGAAAAGCACGGTGAAGATCACTACCGGATCGTCATCGCGGCGGCAGGCCTGGTGGAGGATGACCTGGAGATCCAGGTGGAAAAAGGTGTGTTGACCGTCGCCGGTGGCAAGCGTGAACACAACGAGGGCATCACCTACCTGCATCAAGGCATCGCCCAGCGTGCGTTCCGTTTGTCGTTCCGCCTGGTCGACCACATTGAAGTGCAGGGCGCGCAACTCGCCAACGGGTTGCTGAGCATCGACCTGCTCAGGGTGGTTCCGGAGGAAGCCAAGCCTAAGCGCATTGCGATTGGCGGTGCTGCCAAGGCTGAGGTGAAATCCATCAGCGAGCAGTAAGGCTGAAATGAATAAAGGCGCTCTTCGGAGCGCCTTTATTCGTAGCGTTCACATTACAGCGAGGGAGCATTTCTCCCACTCGACTCATGCCCAGCCTGCACCTCACGCCCCTCCCACTTGGCAATCACCAACGGCGCCAACGCATTGCCCAGCACATTCAGTGCGGTGGTCGGCATCTCCATCAAGCGGTACACCCCAGCGATAAACGCTATGCCTTCCAACGGCAGACCGGCGCTGGCGAGGGTGGCCGAGAGAATCACGAACATGAACCCCGGCACCCCGGCCGCGCCCTTGGAGGTGAGCACCATGGTCACCACCAGCAAGGCCTGATCGCCCAGGCTCAAGTCAATGCCGTACAACTGCGCGACGAACAACGTGCCGATGCCGAGGAACAGTGAGGCGCCGTCGAGGTTGAACGAGTAACCCACCGGCACCACAAAGCTCACCAGTGACGGCGGCACGCCGTAGGTTTCGAGTTTCTTCATCAGTTGCGGCATCACCGCCGCCGAGCTGGCGGTGGAGAAGGCCAGCACCAGTTCATCCTTGATATGGCGCATCAGCGCGAACAGGTTGATCCCGCACACGCGCGCGACCAGGTTGAGCACCACCAGTACAAAGAAGGCGATGGCCACATAGCTGACCATGATCAGCTTGGCCAGCGGCAGCAACGAGCTGAAGCCGAAGTTGGCCACGGTCACGGCGATCATGCCGAATACGCCGATGGGCGAGTAAGCCATGATCATCGAGGTGACCTTGAACATCGCGTCGCTGACGCCGCGCAACAGTGCGATGACCGGGTCCTTGCGCTCGGCGGGCAAGCGCGCCACGCCCAGGCCGAACATCACCGCAAAAAACAGCACCGACAACAGGCTGCCCTGGGCCATCGCGTTGACCACGTTGTCGGGGATGATGCCGACGATGATCTGCCCCAGGCTATGACCGGCGCCGTTGCTGGTGGGCAGGGTGATATTCGCCGCGTGCAGGCTGGACAGTTCAGTGCCGGCACCGGGCTTGAGCAGGTTGCCCATGACCAGGCCGATGATGATCGCCAGGGTGGTGATGCAGAAGAAATAGCTCAGGGATTTGACCCCGATACGGCCCAAGGATTTGCCGTCACCGTGCCCGGCAATACCCACCACCATGCAGGAAAACACGATGGGCACCACGATCATTTTCATCAGCTTGATAAAGATATCGCCCGCCGGTTGCAGGAGATTGTCCACCAGCCACGGCCGGGATTCGGGAAAGCGGTGCAGCAGGGCACCAATGGCGATACCGGCGAGCAAGCCGATCATGATTTGCCAGACCAGCGCGATACGGGGCGTGTGCATGGGAATGCCTCATTTGAGATCAATGATTTTTAAGTTGTTGTTCTAGGCAGTCAAATGGCAGCCGTCCGCTGGCCGCCGGGTGTTGCGGGTGGCCGTCAGCGCAGGTCGTGGCATGCGTCTTTGAGGCGGCGGCATCCTTCTTCGATCACTTCCTGCGAACTCGCAAACGACAGGCGCACATACGGCGACATGCCGTACGCCGCGCCGCTGACCGTGGCCAAGCCGTAGTCGCGCAGCAGGTAGTCCACCAGTTGGGTGTCGCTGTCGAGGCGATCACCTTCGGGGGTGCGCTTACCCATCAGGCCGCTGACGTTGGCGAACACATAGAACGCGCCATCGGGCGGGATGATGCTCAGGCCGGGAATGTCGGCCAGTCGCTCCAGCATCAGTGCGCGGCGTTGCTGGTACTCCTCGCGCATCGCGGCAATAGGTGCTTGGTCGCCGGCAAACGCTGCCACCGCAGCGGCTTGGCTCAATGAGCTCGGGCAGGTAGTGGTCTGCGACAGCAACTTGGCAATGGCCGCGATCAACCACGCCGGTCCGGCACCAAAACCCAGGCGCCATCCGGTCATCGCGTAGCCCTTGGACGCGCCGTTGACGATCAACGTGCGTGGCTTGAGGTCGGGCGCCAGGCGTGTCAGCGGCACATGCCGGGCGTCGCCGTAGACGAAGTGTTCGTAGATCTCGTCGGCCATCACCAGCACATGGGGATGACGACGCAACACCTGCGCCAGGGCCAGCAGCTCGGCTTCGCTGTAGACCGCGCCGCTGGGGTTGTTCGGGCTGTTGAGGATCACCCATTTGGTGCGTGGGGTGATCGCCCCTTCGAGGGCGGCGGGCGACAGCTTGAAACCCAGGCGTTCATCGCCAGGAATGATCACCGGCGTGGCATCGTTGAGCCGCGCAATGTCCGGGTACGACACCCAATACGGCGTGTGCACGATGACTTCATCGCCGCGATTCAAGGTGGCGGCCAGCGCGTGATAAATGATGTGCTTGCCACCGCAGCCGGCGACGACTTCATCGAGGCCATACACCACATCATTATCGCGCTGCAGTTTCAGGCAGATGGCCTGGCGCAGCGCGAGGGTGCCGGTGGTGGCGGTGTAGTGCGTATCACCGCTGTGCATCGCCAGGCTGGCGGCCTCAAGAATATGCGCCGGGGTGTCGAAGTCCGGCTCGCCCACGGTGAAGTTGACGATGTCGCGGCCCTGGGCGCGCAACTCGGTGACCAGGGCGTTGGCGGCAATGCTGGGGGAGGGCGCAATGCCCAGGACGCGGTCCGACAAAAATGCAGTACTCATCTCGGATTCCTTCACACCAGGCCAGCGTTGTTCAGGGCCTTGTCGATCCAGCTCTGGCGCACCGCACCGCTGGCGATTTCGGCCTTGACCGCTTCTTCATGCTCGGCATGTTGCGCGGCGCGGCGCAGCACTTCGGCGGCGTCGGCCTGGGAGAACGCGACCAGGCCGTCTTCATCACCCACAAGCAGGTCGCCGGGGTGGATCACCATGCCGCCGATGGACACCGGCACGTTCACTTCGCCGGGGCCGGTCTTGTACGGGCCGGTATGCACCACAGCGCGGGCGTAGCACGGGGTGTCTTCGAAGCTGGCGACATCGCGAATCGCGCCGTCGATCACAAACCCCACGCAACCACGCTGCTGGGCGTAGAGCTTGACCAGTTCACCGATCACCGCGTTGTTGGTGTCGCCCTGGCCGTCCACCACCAGCACATGGCCGGGTTGCAGCATGCTCATGGCCTTGTAGATCAGCAGGTTGTCGCCGGGACGGGTCTTGACCGTGATCGCCGTGCCCACCAGCTTGCCGCTGCGGTTGTAGCGCGTGAGTCCACGGGCGCCGATATGCCGGCCGAGGTTGTCGCTGATATGCGGCGTGACCACCTGGGCAAACGCCTCGACCAGTTCGGCCGGGGCCATCGGTGCGTTGGGAAGGATGCGTGAACCGGGCAAGGACATGGCAAATCTCCAGAGTTGTTAGATAGCGATGGGCTATGGCCGGATCTTATGAGTGATGATCGAAGAGTTTTAGCGATATTTTATGATGTGATAGCATCGCTTTTTCTCATGAATTGGCCGCCATGATCACCTTCAAGCAAATCGATGCGCTGTACTGGATTGCCGAACTCGGCAGCTTTGAAGCGGCGGCGAACAAGCTGAACATGTCTCAGTCGGCCATTTCCAAACGCATCCAGGAGCTGGAAGACACCTTCGACGTCGAGATTTTCGACCGCAGCAAGCGCAACGCCCGGCTGACGGAGAAGGGCGGTGAGTTGCTCGACTACGCCCGCGACCTGCTCAACAGCCGTGACCAACTGCTCGAACGGGTCAGCGCGCGCGAAGTACTGGTGCGGCGTTTTCGCCTCGGCGTCACCGAACTCACCGCCCTGACCTGGCTGCCGGCGTTGGTGGAAGCGCTGCGCCAGGCCTACCCCAAAGTACAGATCGAGCCGTCGGTGGAGCTGAGCAGCGAACTGTTTCGCAAGCTGGAAAGCGACCAGCTCGACCTGGTGATTGTGCCGGACGTCTACAGCGACCCGCGCTTCCACAGCACCGCGCTGCAATGCGTGGAAAACGCCTGGATCTGCGCGCCAGGGCTGATCCCTCATCCCGACCCTGTAAGCCTGGAAGTGCTGGCCGACTACACCGTGCTGACCCAAGGCTCGCAGTCAGGCACCGGCTTGATCTACGAACGTTGGCTGGCCGCGCACAATGTGCAGATGCCGCGCACGCTGACCAGCCATAACCTGCTGGTGCAGGTGGGGTTGGCGCTGTCGGGGATAGGCGTGAGTTATTTGCCAAAGGCGTGTTTGTCCCACCTGATCGAGCAGGGGGCGTTGCGTGCACTGGTCACGCAGCCGGAACTGCCGAGTATCCAGTATGTGACGTTGCACCGGGTGGACCGCCAATTTGGCTTGAACCAGGACGTGGCGCGCATGGCGCAGGCGTGCTGTGATTTTTCGCGCTTGTTGTTCTAGTCAGCTCGCGGGTTACGGTTTTTTTGCGGCAGCGCTGTGGTGAATGGGCGGTGCAATAGACGCGGCAACATCCCAGCTCAGCAGCAGTTGACTGATCGCCGCGTCGAGGGTCGCATGGGGCACATTGTCCCGCGCCAGTATCGAAACCCCCTGCAAAAAACTGTCAAACACACCCGCCAGCACGGCCGGTTGAGTGTGTTGCGGTAACTGGCCCAATCGAACCGCGCGCTCCACGCACGCCACAATCCCCGCCCGCGTGCGCAGGCGCGACTGGGTCAGCGCATCGGCCACCCGCGCATTTTCCGGGCTGGGCGCACTCATTACGCCCAGCGCGACCATGCAGCCCTTGGGGTGCCCGTCTTCACACTGCATGCGCGCCGATTGGCGCAGCGCGGTTTCGACGGCTTGGCGCGGGGGCAGGCTTTCGTCCCACAGGCATTCGGTGACTTGGGCGTAGGTCGCGAGGTAGCGCTGCACGCACTCGTCGAACAGCGCTTCCTTGGAACCGAACGCCGCATAGAAGCTCGGCGCGGAGATCCCGCCACCCAAGCCCGCCTTGAGTTGTGCCAGGGAAGTGGCGTCGTAGCCATGCTGCCAAAACAGGTGCATGGCCTGTTCCACGGCGTGTTCGCGGTCGAAGGTGCGGGGGCGGCCCATTTGTGCCATGTCAGGTCTCCGGTGGGAAAGCGAGATAAATACTAGTCGATACATAAGTCGTTGACAACGCGCACCGATCGCCTGCAACATTTATATCGATCAGTATCTAAGTCTCGCCCAAGGAGTTTCCCGTGACCCCCTCACTCACTTTATCGGCCGCATCCGAGCGCCTGCCCATCGGCGCGTTGCTCGCCCTGGCCATGACCGGCTTCATCTGCATCGTTACCGAAACCCTGCCCGCCGGCCTGTTGCCGTTGATCAGCGACGGCCTGGCGATTTCGCCGTCGATGGCCGGGCAGATGGTCACCGCGTATGCGCTGGGCTCGGTGCTGGCGGTGATCCCTATGACCATCGCCACCCGTGGCTGGCGTCGGCGCAATGTGCTGCTGCTGACCATCATTGGTTTCCTGCTGTTCAACTCGATCACCGCGTTGTCGTCCCACTATGGCGTGACGCTGGTGGCGCGCTTCTTTGCCGGGGTGGCGGCGGGGTTGGCCTGGAGCCTGCTGGCCGGTTACGCGCGGCGCATGGTCGCGCCCCACCAACAGGGCAAGGCACTCGCGCTGGCGATGGTCGGCACGCCGATTGCGCTGTCGCTGGGTGTGCCGTTGGGCACCTGGCTGGGTGGCCTGGTGGGATGGCGCACCACGTTCGGCCTGATGTCCGCCGTGAGCTTGGTGCTGATCGCCTGGGTGCTGGTGAAAGTCCCGGACTACGCGCCGCAGCCCGCCCATCAACGCCTGTCGCTGCACAAGGTGCTGACCACGCCGGGCGTGCGCCCCGTGCTGGCGGTGGTGATCAGTTGGATGCTGGCGCACAACATTCTGTACACCTACATTGCCCCGTTCGTGGCGCCGGCCGGTTTGGCCGAGCGCGTGGACCTGGTGTTGCTGGTCTTCGGGATCGCTGCGTTGGCGGGGATTTGGATCACGGCCAGGTTGGTCGAGCCGTTATTGCGCAACACCGTACTGGTGAGCCTGGCGATGTTCGCGGCGGTAAGCGTGCTATTCGGCGTGCTGGGGAATGTGCCACTGGTGATCTACCTCGGCGTGGCCGTCTGGGGCCTGAGCTTCGGCGGCGCGGCGACTTTGCTGCAAACCGCCCTGGCGGATGCGGCGGGGGACGGCGCGGATGTGGCGTTGTCGCTGAACGTGGTGGCGTGGAACAGCGCGATTGCTGGCAGCGGCGTGGCAGGCGGTGTGTTGCTGGACCGCTGGGGCGTGGCGGCATTTCCCTGGGCGATGCTGGGGTTGATCGGCGTGGCGTTGTTGATCACTGCGGCGGCGCACGCCCATGGCTTCAAACCGGGGGCGCGCAGTACTGGCAAACCGAACGTTGCCGGCCACTGAAAGAAAAACGGCCGCCAGTGAATAGCGGCCAGTTTCTTCAAGGGATCAACCGCGCTTCACGCAACTGATCGAATACATCAAAAAATGCCTGGTCGCTGGCTTGGTAGGCGGTAAACCCCATCTTCCGGCTCTTGGACATATCGGTGACCACCTCGATCGGACGCCCCAGGTCGGCATCGGTGTGCCAGGGTGAGACCAAGCGGCTGATGTCGGTTTCTTTCAACCCGTGTTTGGCCGCGATCTCGCTCCAGGCCGCCTGATCATCGGCCATCTGGTGCTCAAGCGGCGAGGGTTTGGCCGGGAACTCTGCGGGTACAAGGCCAAAATAATCGGCGATCTGGCCCCACATCCATTTCCATCGAAACACGTCCCCATTGGTGATGTTGAACGCCTGGTTGGCGGCAGCGGGCGTGGTGGCTGCCCATAACTGTTGCTGGGCCAACTGCCGCGCATCGGTCATGTCTGTGAGGCTGTCCCATTGCACGCGGGAGCCTGGGAATACAAACGCACGACCGGTGTGTTTGCAGACACTGGCGTAGACGGCGAGGGTGGTCGCCATGTTCATTGCGTTGCCCACCGCCACGCCGGTGACGGTGTGCGGGCGATGCACGCTCCAGGTGAAGCCGTCCTTTTTTGCGGCGGCGAACACTTCATCTTCCTGGGCGTAGTAGAAGTTCTCGACGTCCAGGCGGCCTTGTTCTTCGCGGAACGGGGTGTGCGGCAGGCTGCCCTTGCCATAGTTTTCGAACGGGCCGAGGTAGTGCTTCAAGCCGGTGACCAAGGCCACATGCTGCACGCTCCCGGCGGGGCGCACGGCGTCCAGCACGTTGCGCACCATGGCGGCGTTGACGCGGATGTTCTCGGCTTCGGTGGCCTGGCGAGACCAGGTGGTGATGAACACATGGGTGGGTTTCAGATCGGCCAGGGCCTGCTGCAGCGATGCCGGGTCCTGCAAGTCGGCGGCGACCGGAATCACCCCCGGCACCTGCGAGGGCTGACGGGACAGGGCTGCAACGTGCCATTGGTGTTCAAGCAGTAACTGGGTGATGGCGCTGCCAACGATGCCGCTGGCGCCCACGACTAATGCGGTCTGGGTCATAGGTTTCTCCCGAGGATGTAGGGTTCTGAGCCCCTGGGTGTAGGAGAGGTTCAACCTTATCCGTGAGTCTCGCGGCACCAAACACACGAATCAGGGTCCATAAGCCCCGCACGAACATTCGCGCTTATCCGTTACCCTCACCATAAGATTTAAAGCATGTACCTACGCACCATCGCAGTCGGGCTGTCGGCCCTTGTTTTGCTTTCTACCGCTGTAGAAGCCCGCAGTCTGGCAAACCCTTACACCCCCACCGAGCAACGCGCCTCATTCGATGGCTGCGCCGATCTCTTCCCTGGCGCTGCGCCGATCAAGACGGCCACCGTCCCGGCGTCGATGAAGCCGCTGGCGCTGTGTTCCGAGACGTTTGCGGTGCTCTACTCACAAACCAGCAAGACCCCACTGGTGGTGGTCGAACGCCTGAACACCAGGCAGTTGAAAAATGCCAAAGGCGAGGAGCGCACCAACCAGTTCTACGCCGACCCACGCATTCCCAAAAGTGGCCGTGCGGAGCTGAGTGACTACCGCAGCCAGCACCCGGCCATGGACCGTGGCCACCAGGCTCCGGCCGCCGACGCACCCAACGCGCGTGCCATGGCCCAATCCTTCTCGCTGTCGAACATGGTGCCCCAAGACCCCACCAACAACCGCAAGATCTGGAGCAAGGTCGAGGCCGACGTACGCAAGTTCGCGGTGCGCGCGGGCGGTGACGTGTATGTGTTCACCGGGCCGCTGTTTGATCCAGGCTACAGCACCATCGGCGACAACAAGGTCTGGGTGCCGACGCGCCTGTTCAAGCTGGTGTACGACGCCTCCAGCCAACGCGCCTGGGCCTACGTGCTGCCCAACGCCGAAACGCGCATCCAGAAGCCGATGGACTACGAGACCTTTGTGAAAAGCACAGGGCTCAAATTGCTGGGCAATCTGCCGGTGTCGGGGTCGGTAGGGCGCTCCTGATCAAGCGGCTTACTTGGCTTTTTTCAATGCCTTCAAGCGTTGGGTTGCGCGTTGCACGGCGGCCATTTTCTCGGGGCGCTTCATGCGTTTCCACTTGCGGATTTCGTCCTTGCTGCGGCCACAGCTGACGCACAGGTCGCCGCTGAGCTGGCAGGTGGAGACGCAGGGGTTTTCGATGTCTTTAGCCAAGAGGTCACCTGGAAATGGGGTAAAGGGGCGCACTCACGCCGAACGAAACTCAATGGTGAGGTGGCTCACTTCATGTACTGGCTTGAGGCGCTCGCGAATGCTGTCTGCATCCGTTGTCGGCTGGCCGACCACGCTCACAATCGCCGCGTGGGCGTCGGGGCCCACGCGCCATACGTGCAGGTCGGTAATCCTGGCGTCGCCGGGGTGTTCGACCAACTCGCGAATCTCGGCGGCGACATGCTCATCGGTTTGATCCAGCAGTACGGCGGCGGTTGCGCCCATCAGGCTCCAGGCCCAGCGCGCAATCACGATGGCGCCGACGATACCGATCACCGGGTCCAGCCATACCCAGCCCAGGTAACGGCCGGCCAGCAGCGCGGCGATGGCCAGCACGGAGGTCAGCGCATCGGCGAGCACATGCACGTAGGCGGACTTCAGGTTGTTGTCGTTGCCGTGGTGATGATGTTCGTCGTCGTGGTCATGCCCGTGGCTATGGCCGTGTCCCAGCAAGAGCGCACTGACGATGTTCACCACCAGGCCCACGATGGCAATCAGGGTCGCGGTACCGAACTGCACCTCGGTGGGTTCCAGCAGGCGGATCACCGACTCGACGCCAATGCCCAGGGCCACCAGCGCCAGGATCAGCGCCGACGCGAAGCCACCCAGGTCGCCCACTTTGCCGGTGCCGAAGCTGTAGCGCGGGCTGCGCGCGTGGCGTTTGGCGTAGGCATAGGCTGCGGCGGCAATGCCCAAGGCACCGGCATGGGTGGCCATATGAAAACCGTCGGCCAGCAGGGCCATGGAGCCGGTCAGGTAACCGGCGGCAATTTCCGCCACCATCATCACCACCGTCAGCATCACCACCCACAGGGTGCGCCTGGCGTTCTCTTCGTGGGCCGCGCCGAGGAACACATGGTCGTGGGCGTGGTTTGTCATGAGCGTCATTTGGCGTAACGCCGGATGGCTTCCAGCAGTTCTTCGACACCCTTGTTGCGTTCTTCCTCGCTGAGGGAGGGGTCTGCCACGTGCGCCCTGGCGTGTTCTTCGATGATCTCTTCCATCAAGCCGTTGATGGCGCCGCGCGTAGCGGCCACCAGGTGCAGGGTCTTGGCGCAGTCAGCGTCCGACTCCAGGGCTTTTTCCACTGCCTGAATCTGCCCGGCGATGCGTTTTACCCGTTTTATCAGGCTGTCTTTGTTGGCTGCGATATGGCTCACGGTATACCCCCCCTACCTATAGTGGGGCGGATGGTGTCATACCCCACCCCCCTATACAAGGTGGCTGATGCGAGGGTTACTTGGGCCGATCCAACCGATGCCGCAGGGTGTAGATCGCCACCCCCACTGCCAGGATGCCCGACAACGCGCCGACCCCCAGCGCCCAGCGCGGGCCCAGGTGGTCAGCGATCCAACCGACGATAGGCGCACCGATCGGTGTGCCACCCAGGGCCACGCCCACGCGCAGAGCGATCACCCGGCCGCGCATGGCGGGTTCGGTGGTGAGTTGCATCAGGCTGTTGGTGGTGTTGCTGAAGGTCATGGCACCGACGCCGATGATCACCAGCGCGACGGCGAATAACCAATAGTTCGGCGCCAGGGCTGCCAGCGTGCAGCCAATCCCGAAGATCGCCGCACCGTTGAGCAACGACCTGAACTGCGGCCGCTCGCGTCCGGCGGCCAGCAGGGCACCGGCAATGGTGCCGATGGCCAGCGTCGATGAAAGCAGGCCAAAGGCGCGCGCATCGGTATGGAACGCAGTCACCGCCATGGTCGAGATAAAAATCGGGAAGTTCATGCCGAAGGTGCCGATCAGAAACAACATCAGCAGGATCGCCTTCAAGTCCGGCCGCGCCCACACATAGCGCAGGCCCTCGGTCAGGCTGCCCTTGGTACGCGGTGCCCGCACCTTGGCGTGCTGGCCCGACACCCGCAGGAAAAACAGCGAAACCAGCACCGCAAAGAAACTGCTGCCATTGAGCAGGAATGCCCAGCCGGTACCGACCGAGGCGATGGTCAGGCCCGCCACGGCCGGGCCGATCATGCGCGCCATATTGAACGAGGTGGAATTGAGCGCGATGGCGTTGGACAAATCCTTCTCGGCCACCAACTCCGCGACGAAAATCTGCCGCACCGGCGCATCGAACGCCGACGCGCAGCCGGACAAAAACGCGAACACATACACGTGCCACAGCTCGACAAACCCGGTGATGGTGAACACCCCGAGCGTCAGCGCCAGCAGACCCATGAGCGCCTGGGTGACGATCAGCAACTTGCGCTGGTCGTAGTGGTCGGCGGCAAAGCCGGTCCACGGCAGCAACAGCAACTGCGGCCCGAACTGCAACGACATGACGATGCCAACCGCCGCAGCGTTGTGCGGGGTCAACTGAGTCAGCACCAGCCAGTCCTGGGCGGTGCGCTGCATCCAGGTGCCGACATTAGAGACCAACGCCCCTGCGGCCCAGATGCGGTAGTTGGGGCTGCGCAGGGAGCGGAAGGTGCCGAGGAAACTCATAGCGGTATTCGTGGCTCCTCAAACAGATCGTGATGATTTGGCGCGACCGGCGCAGTGCTCAGCCACAGTGACGATCAATGTGGGAGTTGTCGAGCCCTGGCGAGGCTGCGATGGCGGCGGCATTGCCAACTTCTATGGTGCCTGACACACCGCTATCGCAGCCTCGCTGAAGCTCGACAGCTCCTACAGGGGATCGGTTGTGGTTGTTGGGTTTCGGTTCGCAAGGCTGTTGCGGCGGATGCAGCCTCCAGCAGCAATGAAGATCAAATGTGGGAGGTGGCGCTGTTGCGTAGTAAACGGGGACCCCTGTGGCGAGCGGGCTTGTCCCGCGTTGGGGTGCGAAGCGCCCCTTAGGAAGACAAATGCGGTGTATCAGGCACGCCTCTGCGCCG
>NZ_LHVO01000025.1 GCF_001269925.1 Pseudomonas sp. MIACH | reverse complement strand
ACTGGCGCTTCTTGTGCAATAGGGCAGAGGGATAAATGTGAAGAGGTGACGGATTTATTCTCTTGATCAAAAGAATGGCTGCCCGCGTATTGGTGCTACGTTTGAATACGACATTTCCTATCTATCGAGCCAACACTCATCTCAAGGAAAACCCACAATGGACCTACACAACGAGTTCGAGAGCAGCAAATTCTTCCATCGAGCTCGCATTGACCGCCGCGCCGCCGATGCCTTGGTGGGGTTGGCTGCGGGGATTACGGCGGACGGTATTGTGAATGCCAGACAGGCGGTTTTTCTAAAGCAGTGGTTAGAGAGCAATCTCGCGCATCTAAACGATCCGGTGATCAATCTGCTGTATTCGCGGTTGGCGTGCATGCTTCAGGACAGCGCTCTTGATAAAGACGAGTCATTGGAGCTGTTTAACATCTTGCGTGGTTTTTCTGGGGTGGATATTGAAAGGCCGAAAGTCGGTGGTGCCGTTGCGGCCGCTCCTACGGACCTTCCCTTCAATCTGCCGGCCCCTAATTTGGTGTGGGACGGCCGATGTTTGTATTTACAGGCGTCATGGCCTTTGGGCCACGCAAAGATTGTCAGGCATTAGTCGAGGAGCGTGGCGGTTTGATTGGGTGCGGGGTGAGTAAGAAGGTGCATTACCTGGTGGTCGGCAGCGTGGGTAATGAGCAGTGGCGCCACAGTACCCACGGAACGAAGATCATGAAGGCGGTGGAGCTGCGGGAGGCAGGTGCTTCAATTGCCATTGTTGGTGAGGATCACTGGCAAAAGATGCTGTTTGGTTGAGGTTGCTTCGGTCGTGGTGTTCTAAGAAAGGCTGTCCGTTGTCTTGGCCGAAAGATTGTTATTGGGTTTGACAGCCTCATCGCGATCAAGCTCGCTCCCACAGGTTTTCAGGGCGCGGACGAAAGATGGACGTTTCAGAAACAACAAAGCCCCTGCATTTCTGCAGGGGCTTCGTCTTATATGGTGCCGGCACCAGGAGTCGAACCCGGGACCTACTGATTACAAGTCAGGTCAGCTACTCAACAGAATCAAGGGCTGGCGCCTTTTTTTTGTACGTGAACAACAAGGCCTCGGGCTTGATTTTCCTGCTATGGCGGTTGGCAATGTACGCGCCTGCTATCACCTCTTTTCCCTTAACTGAGACCTGTGTGTAAAGCTGTGGATAACTTGCGTGAAATGCAAAAAAGATTTAGTATCCTCGTGACTTTTCAGGGGCGGGCCGATGTCTAACCGGCATGCAGAAGAGCTCACCTTTGACTAATCCTTATGTCATTAACGTCTGAATGGAGGCTTTGATATGACTGAATCTATGCAAAGCCTTTACAGTGCGTTCAGAGCCCATGGCCTGCCTAAGCGGCAGGTGCAGGCGTTTCTACCTGCTTGGTGGGATGACGAGATAGCTGAGACGCCTAGCGGCCTCCAGCAGGCTAAGTTCATCTTGGCGCGTGCCTTGAATCTGAAGCTGCGTTCAATTGCCGAGACGCCTGCGCGTATCGAGTTTGATTTGCCTGAGCAGCGCCGTTTCAAGCTCATAAAGGGGACGACTGCGGACGACGTTGAGCTTGCGGTAGCTCTGGCTCGCAGTGCTTCCAAAATCGTACTGTCCAATATCGAGCGCCCTTATGTGCGCCCCGTCTCGGCCGCTGAGATTCGGAGTCAGATATTGGCTTCTGGCAAGCCTTGGGTTGGCCTGAGTGACCTACTGGACTATTGCTGGGAATGTGGAATTCCCGTGATTCATCTTGCTTCTTCAATTATGAAGAAAAAGATGGATGGTATTGCCATGTCTACAAATAATCGCCCGTCGATTGTTCTTTCGTCGAAGAAAGAGTGCGGCTATTTGCTTTTTCACCTAGCTCACGAGCTTGGACATATCGCTTTAGGGCATGTGGATGCTAATGGCGCCATAGTTGATACGGAAATTGCAAAAAACGATGACGGTCGTGATGATGATGAAGTCGCGGCAGATGAGTTTGCACTTGAGCTTCTGGCGGGAAAAGCATCAGCTAAGCTGCGGCTAGGTCGTTTTATGCCGGCTCCAGATCTTGCTAGAGTTGTAAATAACTATGGTTCTGCGAATCGTATTGATCCAACTCATGTTTTATTGAACTGTGCTCACAATGGTAATTTTTGGCCGTTGTGTACTAAAACGCTTAAACTTCTAGCTCAAGGTGTGAGCGATAAAGCTTTAGTGTCTAGTTATTTGTTTTCAAATCTTGCGGAAGAGATTAAAGAAGATAGTCTCGACTTGCTAAGGGCTCTAGTTGACCCTGAATGATCCTACTGTCCGATAACGACTTGGTGATCAAGCTTGCACAATGTGATCTACTGCAAGACACCCTCGGCAGCCTAAATGCAGGCGCCAAAGACTGCTTCGTCCTTTCTAGTCTCCCCTACAGCCTGCGCTTGAAAGATCCAGATAAATCCATCGAAAAATACGTCGGAAGCTCGCAGGCTTACGAGCGAATTTGTGGGTTTCTTGAGCAATGCAGCGTGCTCAATGACGCTAAAGTTGATTTTGATTTGATCGATCACATGCAACAGATCGATGAAGTTGACCCCGGAGAGTTTGCATTGTTTCTACATGCAAGCGATCGTCACGGCTGGGGCGAAGAGTTCAAGATACTGACAGGCGATAAAAGGGCGCTCTCCGCGATCTGTTCGTACGAGCATTTTGATACCGTCTTTTCTTTCCTCCCTGGAAATGTCGATTGTCTGGAGTCTTCAATGTTAAGACTCATTGACTATGCCGGATATGAATATGTCAATGAGCGCGTGTCAGTTGCTCGAAAGCAAGTAAGTGAGAAGAAGTACGATAAAGTTCTTCGTTCTGCGTTTGGCGAAGGCCGAGACGTACAGCACTGTACTGAATGTCTCAACAGTTACATGGTTGATGTTATAAAACTTTTCACTCCGAAGATGGATTAACTGTCGGCACACTGAGATCGTAAACGTCCATCATTGATTCGTCTTTATGGCCTGACGCTTGTTGCTTGTCTGCCCGGGTGCCCACCGTATCGGTGATGCCCTTACGCTTAAAGTCGTGCATCCCAAACCTCTGCTCTTCAGTGAGCACCTTCTTCTCAATTGCTTGCACTATCAGTCGCTGGAAGGCTGTATCAAGCCCTGACTTCGACAATTGCCTGCCGGTAGCGGCAATAATAAGGAAGCGCTGGTCTGCTCGGATCGGCACCGGCACTCGCTTTCGTTCCCACGTTTCTGACCTGACGGCCTTGGCCGCGTCCCAGGCGGCACGCAGCCGAGGAGTCCACCGGACGATATTGTCCCGGCTACCTTTACGGCGATTGGTGAGCACCCCTTCGTTGAGTTCGTTCTCGTCGGTGAGTGTGATCGTCTCGATCCCGCGCAGACGGCATAGGTATCCAATCTCCATCACATACCACAGGTAGGGCGAGCAGGCTCCAGGCTGGCCGCTCTTGAGCTGGCCTTGCTGCTTCGCGAACCTGATCAGGTTAACCATGACCGTATCTTCGGGCAGTCGGCGCTGCTTGCGCTCTTTCGGCGATTCAATGCCTTTGGCCGGGTTGTCCTTCACAAAACCACGGTTACGGCCCCACTGCATCACGCGGCGCAGGTAACGCAGTGAGTGGGCGGCTTTGGAGGGGGTGCCATCCTGGGCTATCTTGTCGATGATGCGCTGGACCAGCGCCGGCGTGAATTTGAGCACCGCCAGTTCGCCCAGCGGTTTGCCAAGCTTCGTCGGAAACGCTAGAAGCACGTCGCGGGAGTAGACATAGTCGTCGTGGGTTTTATCGCTGAGGACCTTGTACTGGTCGCTCTTGTGGAACTCATCACAGAGGTATTGCAGGCTGTCGCGGTCTACGCCGTTGCGCTCCTCAATGAGGCGGTGAAGCTCTGAAAGCGTCACGTTGCCCGCGCAAAGGTTCTGCCTTTGTCGCCGCCCGGCCTCATTGAAATACAGGATGTACCAGCACCCAGCGCCCCTATGGTCGAAATACACCGAACGCGGCAAAGCCGTCTGGTCAATGTGCCCAGGGATGTTTGGATTGTGTTGGCGCTTTCGACCACGTTTCATACGATGTCCGCGCTGTAGCTGTCGGTATCCACGGGTTTTAGCCCGCCCGCCTGGTTGATCAAATCCACCGTGGTCCAGGGCCCCCTTCGCCCACTGAAAATTCGAATGCCTTGGGAGCGCAACGCTTTTTCAACGTCAGCCCGGCGGCTATATCCGGTTACGCGTTGTAAGTCTTCAAACTCTAGTACACGGGCTGCGCTCATGCTGCCTCCACGGTTATTGGCTCCCAGGCCGACTCGCACAGCCCGTAGGCGCTGGAGCAGGCGGAGGCATCAGTAGCAATCAGTAGGTCGTATTGGATACCGCCTCGGGCTGTCTTGGACCATTCAACTGCCTGGCGAATGCTAGCGATCTCCATGACTTCAATGGCAGTCATGTCCGCGATTGAGCCTTTCGGATGCTTGGCATTTGATCCGGCAAAGAACGTGGCAGCACCGCGCTTGCTGGCCTGCTGGACAGTTCGCTCCCAGCGATCGATACGGTCAATCGCTTCAGGGAACCGAAGGGCAATTTCGCGTAATTCATCTTTGCGGCAGTTGATGCAAGGCATGCAGCCTACGCGTCCCATGCCTTGTGAATAGAGCGGATTCGGTTTGATGCCCATGTAGCGGTGAGCCTCGAACACCGCCGGGACATCCCACTTTAAGATCGGGCGGTAATTGAACAGGCCGCCACCAACTTCGTCGCACTCCGGCAGGTATCGTCTGTTTAGCGATTCGTCTGCGCGTACACCTTGCCAGCTCAGGATCATGTCGCCGGCATCCATCAAAGGCATGACTACTTGTTCAAGCATAGGGTCGCGTTTCAGCTCCATGGTGCAGAATTGGGCCTTGCGGCTAGGGAACCGGCCTTTCCAGATGCACAGGTCTAGGAATGGGTTACCGGTTGGCTGCAGCACGTCCAACGCTGCAAGCACTACCTCCTCTGCTATGCCTTGCGCCCGCCACTTCGATTCGATGAATCGGCGCTTGCCTTCAATGCGCTGGGTGAAGTCAGCGCGCACGCGGGTTATTTTCGTGCGTGTGGCTTGTTCCAGGTAATCCAGGTATTCGTGGGTCTGTTGATGCTCGTTGCCGGTGTCCGCGAAGACGGCCTGCAGGTTGGGTGCCTCTAAGGCAATGGCGACCAGTAGCGTCGCCGTGCTGTCTTTACCGCCGCTGACGCTGATGATGTTGTGCGTAGTCATTGATGGTCTCCCGAAGCATCACCATCAGCAGGCGCATCCAGTAAGGCGTGCAGCCCCTCAAGGTTCTGCATTAGGATCAGCTCAAGGGCTTTGACGCTGATATGAACAGAATCTGGATTGTCATCCGGCTCATGCTCGCAGATGTCGCGGATGATGGTTGCTACGGTTTTGGTGGTAGTGACGGGTTTGTCAGGCACAACTAGCAGGGCGCGCACATCCTCATCCGCCCTGAAATCCCGTAAGGCCTCCTGAACCTCCACGGAATCAAGGATGCGGCCAGACAAAACTCTCGCCGTCGTGATAATCGAATCAATTAGCCCAACTGTAACGCCGACATCAGTTCGGCAATCGGTTTGCGTAACCGGTTTACAGAAGCCTTCGTTAATCTGATCAATGTCAGAACACAGGTATACCGATTCACGCCGAGAAACACCCCATTCGCCAATGCTTACCCGGTATCGTTTCGGCATGCCGTCTATCGTTTGCTTGATGGTCATGGTCAGGGCCTCAGTTGTGATTGCGGATCGAATAGCCCGCCAGCTTCTGCAGGGGATTCGGTCGTTCGCCGCGAGGATGAATGCCAATGCGCGCCTCGAGACCATCAAGGCTGACAGTGGCGCCGTCATAGTTGAGTCCTGGCTCAAGGCCCATGAACTGCATCGGAACGCCGCATTGCATACATACGATGCTGATCTCTGCCATAAACCGACCTTTGTTTTCGATGCGAGTAACGCCCACAGTTGCCTTCAAATCTTCATGTTTACAGGCCATGGCAACCCACCTCTGACTGGATCGCGGCGTCGATCGATTGGTCTAGATCCTCTCCGTTCAATACAACGTTCTGAGGTGTTTTCCCTGCGAACACACCGCCCAAGTGAATGGTGTTAAGGGGGCGATCGCGCAGCCACCGATAACGTTCGACGTCTGTGCGCATGCCTGTGTTTTCGGCCACCAGCAGATCCAGCTGCTCATCCGCAGCGGTCAGGCGCTGTTGCAGTTCATCCGCGCGGCGCCAAAGATCGAAGTCTGGTACCGGTTTACCGGCCATTCGGTGCCTAAGCATTGCCCAGACCAGGTGGTACTCTGGCCAATCGCTTTCGATAACCACGTATTGGCGCGGTGATTGACCGATTGCTGTGAGGGCACGCCCGAGCATTTCCCGATCCTTGGCGCGGTGATTGACCAGATCGCTGCGTTTGATGACGATGTAACGATCTTCGGTTTTGAAATCGCTCATACAACCTCCATCGTTACCAGATGATGTGTTCATGACCATCTCCCTGTTACATCCGAAACGATTGATGAGCACGCGACGGCAGTAGCTTCTGCTCTGCGGGTTGTGCGCCGTCGGATTGGATCTCACACACGAATCTGTGTCGTTTCCGGTTGGGCGCAGTCAGCGCCTTGGTCAGATCAGGCAGAACGTCAATGCATCGCTCGTAGGCGTGAGGTCCCTTCCAGCTATCAGTCTTCACCACCTGGCAGTCTGTGCGGGTTGCGTCCGCGCACAGGTACAGCAGTAGGAAAACAGTCATACAGCCTCCGAAACGATAGGAGGCAGCGATGCCTCTGCCTTCATGAAAACAATCCAGTGCGTGCCACCTTTCTTGCCGCTTGGGTGCCCGAACAGGGGCTGCTGGTCGGTAAGCGATAGAATTTGGCTGGTGCGGATCTGCGTTTCGTTCCACTTGAAAACCAGTACGCCGTCTGTGGCCAACACTCGAAAACACTCAGAAAAGCCACGCCGCAGGTCTTCCTGCCATGTATTCGGGTTGAGCACCCCGTACTTAGCCTTCATCCAACTTTCAGCCCCGGCACGTACCAGGTGCGGTGGGTCAAAAGAAACCAGCTTGAAGGCGCCGTCTGCATAGGGAAGGTCACGAAAATCAAGGGTGACATCGGGGCTGACAGTCAGGGTTCGTCCATCGCACAGGGATTTTTGCTCAGTTCTGATGTCACCGAAGATGACCGCTGGGTGCTTCTTATCGAACCAAAACATCCGGCTCCCGCAGCATGGGTCAAGGATTGTCTTGATCATGGCTGCTGCTCCAGTTGAGCCACGCTCAACGCAATCGCCACCGGCTGCACCCAAATCGACACGTTGCTGAGCATGAACGTCTCCCCAGCCTCGGAAAGCAGCAGCGTCATGCCGAACACATCCGCCATTGCCCGTGCCGCTGCGCGTGGTACGGCGTTGCCAATCCGCTCCCGGTGCTGGCCGTCGTTGATTCCGTCCAGACGGAAGACTCCCGCCTGTTCAATCTTGCGAACGCGCTGCATGCGCTCGATCTCATGGGCGGTCTGTGGATCTGCTGACCAGTGATCTTCTGGGTCGAACAGTGATTGCAGCGCGGCCAACTCCAGAGTGGTGAACGGCCGGTGCCAGGTCCCGTCGAGGCTGGTGATCATGCAGGTCAGTCGATCGTTGTGCGCCGGCATGCGCTGATCGGCAACTGACCAGCGGCCGTTATCGTGGCAAGCACTGGCAGATACGGCGCCGGCCGGTGCGCTGTATTCGACCACGCCGTAATGCCCGCCAGTCAGGTACGCATCGCCCTTGCTGCGCGACATTCCTGGGCGAGGATCTGCGATCGATAACGCGCCGCTGGCAACCTGTTGCGAGCCAGTCACGGTCTTGGCGCTCTCGCACCAGGGTGTGATCCGCAACTTTTGCGTGCTGGCATTCGGGTGCCATGTTTTATAGGCGGGATCTGCCACGGCGAAAGCGCCTTGCCCGGTGGTGCTGCCGGCGATGACGGTGCCGGCCGGCTTGCTGTAGTCGGTGACCAGGTACTTGCCGAAACCCTTGGACGGTTGCCGAGGGTCGGCCACGGCCTGCCCGCCAGAGCTCGGCCCGTATCCTGCAGTGACAGTGCCGGCGGTTTGGTCATTGCGTACCACGCGGAACACATTATTGTGGCGCTCGCCGGTCATGCGCGGGTCAGCAACGCTGAACGTCCCTTGCCCCGGGCTGCGCTGACCGGTTACGACACCGCAGTGGCGGTCATAGGGCAGTACGCCGAATTGGGTGTACTCGAATTTGTTGGTGGGTCGTGGATCTGCCACGGAAAATTTGCCGTTCATTGGGCGGCTAGCACCTGCAACCACCCCGGCTGTATCGTCCCAATCGACAACCCCGAGAACGCCGTTGTGGTAGTCAGGCACGATCACAAAGTCGCGTAGGTGTCCGTCCTCGATCGCAAACCGGCTCAGGCTGCGCCAATCCTTCCCGGCCTCGACCAGGGCTAGGCGTACCCATGTTTTCCACTGCAACGCCGGCACACGGTGCATCGGCCCTGCCTGATCTATATCGCCTGCCAGCGGCATGCGGCTCAGCACGTCACCGACGGCACGCAGGCTGCGTTTCTCTGGTTCGTACAGGAACGCCGGGACCTTCTCTACGTGCCTGGCCACTAGCAAGAAGCGTTTTCGGCTCTGGGCCAATCCGCCAATTTCGCCACAGTCGTGGGTGGTTTCAGCCACCGCGTAGCCGTAGTGCCTTAGCAGCTTGGTGATCTGGTCCAGCAAGTACCGGCCACGGGTAGCCAGGCGCGGTACGTTTTCGAACACGATCAGCGACACCGGGTTGTGCTTCCAGGCTTCGCACATCAGCCATACGCAACGCAACGTCAGCTCATTGAGCGCCCGGTATTTGGGTGTCTGGCTCATAGTCTCGGACAAAAGGCCCGAGGCACCTTTGCAGGGACTGCTGATGAACACTGCATCTGGATCTTCGTTGCCGGCAGCGCGGCGCAGATCCTCGGCGGTGGCTTCTTTCCAACCGGCGGGAGGCTGCTGGCCGTGGAACGCCGTGAATTGCTCGCGTGTGAACAGGTCCATCAGCGTGCCAGGTACGCCGGTCATCATTTGGAAATCGCGTAGCCCGGCGGGGTCGACGTCGACGCCGCCGAGGCAGCGCCATTCAGCTTGCACAGGACCCAGGACCGGTTTGGAGTCACTGAAACCAGCAGCGCCGCTGCCGAGGCCGCAGCAAAGATGGAAGTGGGTGAGGGTGCGCTTAAGCATGGGAGGCCTCCCGCGCGGCAAAGCAGCAATTCCCCGAAACGTTCATATACCCCACGACAGGCTGCGCAGGCGGGCGGCCCGAAGCGGTAAGCGTTGCATCACTGACCGCTGCCCCGCGCAGCTTTTCGTGGGGTATACGTGCCTCGGCAGTGGCGCTGGAAGGAGCAATAATGCCTGCTGCTGCGCAGCAGAGACTGTTTGTTTCTGACGTGTCGACACCACTGGTGCTGCGGAGCAAAGCGGGCAGGGCGCTGGGGTTTTCCTGTTGGTTCTTCATGCCGCTTTCCTCCGATGTTCGACAGCGAGTTGGTCCATCAGGCGCTGGTGGTAGGTGAGTCGGGCTTCTGCGGCAGGCCATGGACGGATGATTTCGGTCATAGGTTGTATGCCGACCAAACAATCCCAGATAGCCGGATCGGTTGGCATGAGGTCGCGGCGTTCGGTGGCCAGCGCAATCAAGTCGGCCTGGTGAACGCATGCGGGAAGTTCTGCAGCAATGTCGAAGCGCTGGCACACGCGTTGCCATACCCAGTCTTCAAAGTCCTGGTATGCATGTATCCACTGTTTAAGTGGCTTGGTCATGTCGCCCAGGTACGCCTCTGGCGCGTCGTGAAGTAAGGCCGCGAGCTTGTGTTCTTCCGGCACCAGCTCGGCGACGATGCAGCTGTGTTGCGCCACGCTGTAGAACTCGCGGGTGTGCCCGTTGAAGCGGCAGAGGTGTGCCAGTGAATGGGAGATGTCCCGGGGATCGATCATGTCAGCGTCAGGCTCGAACAGATCAAAACGTTTGCCGGTGTGGGTGAGGATCCAGTTCATGCGGCCTCCTGCACGAGATCGGCCAGCAACAGGGCGTTGTCAGCTGCCTTATGCAATTCGCGGAGTGCGTCGTAACCGATCAGCGCTTTCAACTGCCGGTCGAACTCTTTGTTATAGCGAGTCATTGCGTTCAGTTCCTTCATAGCCTTGGAGTACTGCTGTTGCAGTGTTCCAGCGGCCTGGGGCGTCAGACGCAGCATTGGGATAGCGCGACTCATGCTGCATCCTCCTGATAGAAGGAATCCAACTCGGCGGCCATGCTCAAAGCGTGGTCGCGCAGAATGAGTGCTTGAGTTGCATGGCCTTCCGATTTGATCGCTTGAAAGAAATCGGCGGCGAGTTTGAGTTTTCCCGCGATGGCCGTCAGGATCTGACGGTCCTGGGGTTCCCTGATCAAAATCAGTTCCAAGCGTTCGCATCGGCGCGTGGCCTTTTCAAGAGCGGTAGCACTCGACGACTCGCCCTCTTCAATGCCCTCGATGTAGCCATTAGTGTGGCCATCGTCGTAACCTTCGCTCCAGCCATCCTTCAGTCCGCCTCGATACCCGACCCAGTACAGAATGGCGAGGGCGATTACGAAGCTGATCAGGGCGAAAATTTCAAATGCTGTCATTTGGTTTGCTCCTTGGGTTGTATACCGCTTGGCTGGTGGTGCAGCGGTTGCGGTGGTGCAACTGTTATCGACGTGTGTCGGTCAAAAAGTCATCGCTCGTCTGGCTGGGGTTGAGTGTTTGTCAGCTCCTCGTCCGCAGCATCTGCCTGTGTATCAATGAAGATGGCCAGATGGCGGATGTCGATAAAGCGGGGGCGCTTGGCGCTGGTATCCAGAGTGGTGATGGGTAGCGCTACACGGCCGCTTGTCAGTGCACGAGTGAAGTTGTCCTGGTTGAGATTGCTGAAGTAGCGTTCACGTACCTGTTCGACGGGTACGAGCAGATCCCCGAGCGTTCGGTACAACAGGTCAACAGTCTGACTTCTGGGCGCTATCGGCAGGCGCAGTTCGCGCTGTACGGAGACCGTCATGCTGCATTCGCCTTATCTACTTGCGCCTTGAGCGTGCCGAGCGTCAGCTTTCCAGATTTACGTTGCGTCGGTTCTTTAGTGCGGGGTTGGTGGCTCGCTCGAATGTCTCGGTTGATGGCTGCCAGTGCTGTACGTGCCGTGCTGGCAAACGCTACGAAACGCGGTAGTGGTGAGGTACTGTCTAGCGGTTCGAGAACGGCACCCAGTTCAACGCCTTCAATGCCATTGCCAAGGCGCAGTATGGCGCGAGCACGGTAGTTGGGGCCGAGATCGATCACGAGTTGGTCGAGAGCGGCCGCCAGTTGAAGGTGCTCGATTTGCAGCGGTGCGCCGGTGATGGTGAGGGAAACGTCGGCGGCAGTTGCGGCTAGGGTGAGGTTGGCAAGAATTTTCTCAGCCGTACGACGTTCTTCAGGCAGGCTCAGTAGTTCGATCAGTAGGGTGTCAATCAGTTTGCGGTCCATGTGTGTTCCCTCGGGGGTGGTTCCAGGCGATCTCAACGTGGGTACGTACCAGAGCGCGTAGGTGCTCCGGTACTTCTGCCAGCGCGGCGACGCGTTCCTCGCGGGTTCGCATCGCCGTGATCTGGCGGGCGTACTGGCGCGGCCATGCTTCGGGCTGTCTCATTACGCGACTTCTCGCGGATCAGGCACGGCGGGTGGGGCTGGGCGCTCAATACCGATCTGCCTGGCCAGCCAGGAAATGCCAATATCGGTCACGCGCGTAGTGCGCTTGTATTGCATGCCATGCTTCTCGTGAAACCAGCGACTTTCACGGGTGACCAAAAAGTCTTTGGTCAGGGCAGGGTTGGTTGGAAGGTTGCGTTGATCCAGCAGGCCTTTGTCGCGCATGCGTTTCATCAACTCGCGGTGCCCCAGGCCCAGGCGTTCGGCTACGCGTTTGAGGGATAGGCTCATGGCGGTACCTCATGCAGCGGCTGCGAGGCTATTGCGGTAGCCCTGCAGGAATTGGTTGAGGTAATCAGCCAGGATTGCGTGGGCACGCTGGTTGTCGGCGGGCAGGGTGAACAAGTAGCCGGCGTCGTCGAGTTCGAGCGTGGCGATATAACCGCGACGTGGGTTGCGCTGGATCTGAAGTGACGGCTCTAGTTCGTCGGCTATAAGGTGGTAGATGCCGCGCCCACGTCGGATAGCCAGACGTAGGGTGGCCTCTATATCGCTGACAGCTTCATGCTCATCTACGTCGGGCACACCGGTAGGGCTGCGGCCATTGGCGATACCTTCAATAAAGCTCGCAACGCGCGTGGCGTTGTTTTTGCGGTGCTTATCAAGGGTGACGGATGTATTGCGCGTCCCGCAGATGCGCACCATTACCGTGATGCCGGCAGTGCACTGCTCGATCTCGACCTGAGCCGCTACGGATCGCCCGCTATCACGCGAGTGCAGGGTGTGATTGAAGGTGCCGCTAAGGGTTACCTGGGCCTGCAGGCGTATATACGCGCTGGCATTGAGAGACAGTCTGCTCATGCTGCGCGCCCTCCATCATCTGGATTGAAGGGGGCTGGCATTTGGCTGGAGGCAGTTTTGCGTTTGGTGGGAGCGAAGGTACAGCCGTGGATTACGGCTAAGCGGCGCACCTCGAAAATGCGGCTGGGTGGGCACGTTGGTAGTACGTGCAAGGTTGCGGTTTGCATGGGAATTGCCTCGCTCTGTGGTGGAAGAGTGAGGCAATTAAAGTTCTCTTAATTTTTCAAGTCAAGCTTGCTTACGTTTTTTGTTAAGAGACCTACAGCTAGAGGGCTCCAGCGTGCCATACGGCCCGCCCGATGATGAGTAGATGACCAATGCTTGTATCGGTAGCGTTCTCATCGGGATAAGCGCGTTTGTCCTCGTTGTCGCTGCGAATTATCCAGCCGTTGGTGAGCGTGTGGACTAAGCGCTTGATGCTGATGTCTCCGTCTGGGCGCTGAATTGCATAGATTCTGCCGTTCAACGGCTCCCGCTGGCCTTCGTCAATCAGCAGCACATCATCATCAGCAATGGTCGGGAACATGCTCATTCCTGTGCTGTAGATGACCTTGAGGTTCTTTTCTTTCAAGCCCATTCGGGTAAGCCAGTCTCGCCTAAACATTAGGCCGCCGAGGTCTTCTATGTGGTGGTTTGTGTGACCCGGGCCTGCACCCGCCTTGGCGGTGAATTGGGGAATCAGCACATGGCCCTCCTCAAGGGCACCGGCGTCATATTTGTCCCCTATGCCTTCGGCAAGCCACTGTGCTGAGAACCCGGTAGCGCGTGCGAATAGGAAAAGATTTTCAGCCTTGAGGCTCCCGTCTCCCTGGGCTAACTGGCTAATTCTGGCAGCACTCAGGTTGGACTCTATGGCCAAGAGGCTGGCTTTCTTTCCGCACTTGGAAATGGCGTATGCGATTCTTTCTGCTGGAGTATTCATTAAGCTAGCTTAAGGCTTACTTTGTTTGGAGTCCTTCATTTGCTTGCCAAATAAGTTAAGTGTACTTACTGTATTGGGCAGGCAAACAGGAGAGCACCATGCTCACGACAGAAGTGATCGCCTTCTTCGGAGGGAAATCTAAAGTGGCTGCGGCTCTGAAAGTCTCCCCCGCTGCAGTATCGCAATGGGGCTCTGAGCCGCCGCAGTCACGCCAGTACCAGGTTCAAGTGCTTACAGATGGAAAGCTCAGGGCGACAGATAAAGCGTCAAGCCAGCAGGCCGCTTGACGAAGTAAAAGGCAGAGCGGCGCGGAGCAAACCAATACAGCGCGCCGTTCCACCGCCCCCCAAGGCACGGATGCCCTGGGTTGCCTGCTAACCCACCACGGTCTGCAGGCTGCAACGGAAGGGCACATGCGGAGCGTGTGCCTTGCCATCGGGGTGCAGCCGGGTTTTCTACCACAGAGCAACCGGCTGCATGCGACCACCTGTGAGTGACCACAGCACAACTGTACCAAACAGGCATGCAGCGGTCACTGGCAGAGTTTTTGGAGTTTTGCCATGAACCGTAAACAGTTCAATTCCATTGAGCGCGCACGGCGTTCGCTGTTGACTCTACCGCAAGCTTTGCTTCACGCCGCACGTGATTATCCGGGCGGAGCCACTGCCATTGCCGCTATCGACGGCGGCAACGCCACCACCCTCAATCATAAGCTGAGCCTGACCAACACCAGCCACACGCCTAACATTGGCGATCTTGAATTGGTGCTGGATGCCACGCGCGATCCGCGCATCGTAGACGCGTTGCTGCATCCCATCGGTTGGGTGGGAATCGACGTTTCCGAGTTGAGCGACACCGACACGGCGCAGTCGCTAATGGCAGGTATTGGCGAGTTGCTTTCTCGTGAGGGGGAGTTAGCCACGCATGTATCGACCTCATTGTCCGATGACAAACTGGACGATGACGAACTGGCTGAGTTTGAACTGCTGGCCGAGCGCATGGTGCAGGCGGTGTTCAAGTTGCGCGCGGTGCTCCGCAAGATGCATGCGGAGGATCTGCACTATGTCTGACAACGCAGATGTGGCAGATAACGTCATTGCTCTTAATCTCGCAGTGGCCATGGCCGCCCGGCCCACTGCCAATCCAGGCCAATGTACGCTCGAGTGCGTGGACTGCGGGGATGTCATCCTAGAGGCTCGGCGGTTGGCAATGCTTGATCGCGGCTGTACGCGCTGCACTGACTGCCAGGACCTGGTAGATCGGCGTGGGGTACGGGCATGACTAATCACGAACTACTTGATGATGTGTTGGCCCAGTTGCAGGGCTACGGACTTAAACCAGAAACGCCACTGGTGATTGGTAAGCGAACGCGTTGCGAGTGCGACGGTGATAAGGCCCCGGAGAAAACGGGCTGGTATGTGATCTATGACCATCTGACTGGTGACGGCAAAACACTGTATTGCGGCGCGTTTGGCGACTGGCGTCAGGGTGAAAAAGGCAGTTGGCAGAAGATCAAGCCTAAGGGCGGGCGGCTGAGCGCTGAAGATCGAGCGGTGATGCGCGCCAGGGCCGAGGAGGGGCAGCGTAAGGCCGCCTTGGCCGAGGATCGAAAGCATCGCACTGCCGCCCGGCGCGCTGCTGGTATGTGGAAGCACCTATCTGAAAAGGGCGGTTCGCGTTATTTGGATGCCAAGCGGGTAGTCGGCATCGGTATGCGTTACAAGGCGAAAAGCGGTACGGCTTTTGTGCCGATGCGCAATGTGAAAGGCGATATTGTCGGCCTGCAGGTGCTGTATCCCGAAAAGCAAGCAGCTACGGGCAGGAACAAAACCTACTGGCCGTACGGTTTGGCGAAGGAAGGCGCATTTCACCTGATCGGCCCAGAGCCCGAGCCGGGCGATGTGATTTTGATTGCTGAGGGATACGCGACCGGCGCCAGCCTGCACATGGCGACGTCGCTGACGGTATGTATTTGCTTTGACGCCGGCAACCTGCTGCCGGTGGCACAAGCCATGCGCACAAAGTATCCCGGCCGGCAGCTGGTGTTTTGCGCAGATGATGATTGGAAGACTGTGGTGAATGGGCACCCGTATAACGCGGGGGTAATCAAGGCTGGCAATGCGGCGGTGGTGATTGGTGGCCAAGTGGTTATACCGGTATTCGACAACAACCGGGAAGACGGCTGGACCGATTTCAACGATCTTCACTGCGCTGAGGGCCTGGATACGGTGCGCCGTCAGGTACTAGCGGTGGTGCGTCCGTCTGCTGATGAGGGATGGCGCGAGAAGCTGCAGTATTCCGAAAAAGGCGGGTTGATCGTACATCCGTTCAATGTGGCATTGATTCTGGGTAATGATAAACGCTGGTCCGGGGTAATCGCCTGGGATTCGTTCAGTTCAAAGACCCGCAAGTTACGTACGCCTCCATATGGTGGGGGCAAGGGCGACTGGAGTGATCTGGACGATATTAGGGTGGCGCTGTGGCTTGCTGATGTTTACGGGCTGCGGGTGAAGACTGCCCACGTGGTTGAGGCTGTAAGTGCGGTGGCGAATGACAACGCTTACCACCCGGTGCGCGAGTATCTAGAAAGCCTTGAGTGGGATGGCCTGCCACGCCTTGAACGTTGGTTGCAGGATCGGCTGGGTGTTAAGGATAGTTCGTACACCCGCAAGGTGGGCAAGCGCTGGATGATTTCTGCGGTGGCTCGCGTGTGTCGACCTGGCTGCAAGGCTGACTCAATGTTGATTTTGGAAGGCTTGCAGGGCGAGGGGAAATCCACGGCTGCGCGGGTATTGGGTGGCGAGTGGTTCATGGATACGTCATTTGACCTGAGCAGCAAAGACGCCTATCAGGCGATCCGGGGCAAGTGGATTGTGGAGATGGCCGAACTGGACTCACTGAACAAAGCAGAGTCGACCAAAGCCAAGCAGTTCGTCTCATCGCCCATCGATACCTACCGCGAGAGCTATGGGCGGCGGATGCTGGATGTTCCCCGGCAGAGCGTTTTTATCGGCACGACCAACCAGGATGAGTACCTGAAGGACGACACGGGCAACCGCCGTTACTGGCCGGTGATGTGTACAAAAGTTGATCTTGAGGGCCTGCGAGCCGACCGTGATCAACTCTGGGCCGAAGCGTTAGCCTGTTTTCGCGCAGGTGATATATGGTGGGTGGAGCGCGATGAGGCTGATGTTTTCGCAGCTGAGCAGGATCAGCGTTATCAGGCAGATATGTGGGAAGACCTGGTGGTCGGCTATCTGGCCGACAAGCATATTGGCGATACGGTGACAGGCGCGCACTTGCTTGAGCATGCGCTTAACATCGATCCAAGCCACTGGGGTAGACCCGAGCAAATGCGCATCGGCAAGATTATGCATCGGATGAATTGGCCCCGGCGGCGCAAGGGAAACTGTGTGCGTGGTGTGCGCAGCTATGAGTATGTGAAACCGCCGGAGTGGAAGCGAGGTTCGGCGGTGCCCAGGCAGGAGACCGCATTTTGATCCCGGAAATGGATGAGATGTTGAAATTGTGGGCGCTCGACATGCACGGCGGCGGTGGCCCTGAGGGATCTGCCAACAGTATGTTGGGTCAATTGATCGATTGCCGGGGGGAATTGATTCGTGGCTCACGCGGCGGTTCAAAAATGCTGTTGCCATGGAGTGCAGACATTGAGGTGATCGTAAACAAACATCTGTCCTGGCATCTGGCCCAAGTGGTGCAGGAGCATTACCTGAACCGTGAAAGCGTGGAACGCCAGAAATGGGCGCACTGCGGGTGTGGTCGGACGCAGTTCTATGCGCGCTTGCACTCGGCACACCTGGAGATCGCAGGCATGCTGCTTGAGCGCGTAGCCTGATGGCGCGGCGCGTCCCTGTACGGCCTGCTAGTGTTTTGGCAAGTGGGCCATCTGCGCGCCGCGTGTTAATTGATGATGGCCCACCGTCCCACCTTTTTTGCATCTTTCCCCCATGTGACGCATACACCCACATACGCGCGCGCGTACGCGCAGCGTTTATTAATTCTCCCTTTACATGGAGAAAGTAATAAATAGTAGGACGGAGGGGCACCGCTTTGATTTATCGGTGTTTCAGACGTCGCGCCTGTCTTGTGATCAGTGGGACAAGAGGGTCCATGCCTGCGGCGCTAGAGCCAGTTACGTTATATGTCCGTTGATTGCCGGTGTATTGCCGCTGATTGCCGTTGATTGCAGGGTGGCAGCGCCGAGCTCTTGCTGCCACCGGACTGGAGGGGTATAAATCAGTCATGTTCAAAGAGGTACGCAAACAGCGATCTCACCAAAAACCCGGCCTTTGCGCCGGTTTTTTTCATTTCTCCTCAGACGTACTACTTCGTACAGATAATTTTTCCTTTGGAACTGAGAAATGGAACGAGATCAGAAGCTGTTGGTGAAAATCTTAGACGTCTGCATCAAGGACTCCGATGACTGGAAGCTCGATTTATCGGGCAAGGATATTCGCAGCAAATTCTCCAGCGCCGAGTGTGTCCATTGGTCCGGTGTAGTCGTGGATGGCCATATCGAGCTGCTTGTAGATTTGGGTTGTATCAATGTTGAAGGGGAAGCTCCGGATATACGTATCCAGCGCGTCACCAATGCGGGATATAACTATCTCGACAGAAGCAGAAGGTTGAGTTCGCGTAGCAGTGAACTCCCCATCCACTAGACAACAACGTTTTTGAGCCCTGCCTAGCGCAGGGCTTTTTCGTTTACGGAGTAGGCCAATGACGAACGAACAGCAAGCGCTGGCAGAAATGCCGATCTGGTTAGTGATCGTCCTGGCCCTGGTGGGCGGCGTGTCGGGCGAGATGTGGCGAGCGGACAAGGAGGGTGCCCGGGGTTGGGCATTGATACGGCGGCTGGCCCTTCGTTCCGGCGCCTGCGTGGTGTGCGGGGTATCGGCGATCATGCTGCTGTACGCAGCGGGCATGTCGATCTGGACATCCGGCGCACTGGGATGCCTCACCGCAATGGCAGGGGCAGACGTTGCCATCGGGCTTTACGAGCGCTGGACTGCCAAGCGCCTGGGCCTGCAGGAAGCAGAAGCCAAGGGTGAGGCCGGACCTTAAACATCCAGGGGCAATGACCATGATGCGACTTGAGATGCGTGACAACATCGACAAGATCGTCAGAGAGATGCGTGGGCTCAGCAAGTCGAAGGTGCCGATAGCCGCTGCCAAAGCGCTGACCTTCACCGCCGAACGCGTCCAGGCAGCTGAGAAGGCCGAGCTTGAGCGAGTCTTCGATAGGCCCACACGGTGGACGCTTAACTCGGTCTTCAAGCGCAGTGCCACGACCAGCCGCCTGTTTGCCCGGGTGTGGGTCAAGGACGAAGCCAGCTCAGGTGTGCCCGCGTCCAAGTACCTGCCGGTGCATATTGACGGTGGCAACCGACCACACAAGCGATTTGAGAAAGCGCTGATCCACTACGGCTTGATGCCAGCTGACATGTACGCCGTCCCTGGTCGGCGCGCCAGGATGGATGGCAACGGCAATATCAGTCGCGGCCAGATCGTGCAGATCTTGTCCGCACTCGGAGCAGCTGAGTGGGTGTCGGGCTTCATGGCCAACCGCACTCAGCGCAGCCGGCGCCGTAACCGCAACGCACCGGACTATTTCGTGGGTCGACCTGGCAACGGCACCGGCCCTTTGGGTATCTGGCAGCGGATCGGCAACGGGACACGGCCCATCCTGATCTTCGTCAAGCGCCCGACGTATCGGCGGCGCTTTGACTTCTACGGGGTAGCCAATCGCGTCGCCGAGGCCGAGTTCGAGCCGCTGTTCCGGCGCGCCCTGGCACGGGAGATGGAGCGAGGCTGATCTCTTGTCGGCTTCTTGCATTTCTCCTCAAAAAATGGCGATTTTTCAATGATTTGTCGGGGTTTTGGCTTGACAGGTCGACTTGCGACCCAAAATCAATGGGTCCTTCCAGGCAGCGGGGCTATCGGGGTAATTCGAACCCCGACTTTTTTGCAGATTCAACCCGACATAGGGGGTTCCGCTTCCCCTTCTGTAACAGGACCAGACCATGCCAACCCAACTTGAAATCGCCGAGCACCTGGATATGAGTGAGCGTGCTGCGCGCGATGTACTCAAGCGGTTGAACCTGGACTGGCAGGCCGTAAGCCTTGCCGATATTCGTACCGCCTATATCCGCGATTTGCGCGAAAAAGCCGCTGGGCGCGGGGGCAGCCAACTTGAACGGCTTAACAAAGCTCGCATTGATGACCTTGAGCAGAAGGCGGCAAACGGGCGGTTGGTGTATCACGAAAAGTTGCGCGTATTGATCCCGGCAGATGACGCTGAGCAGGTCCTATCCGACTGGACCAGTTACGCCAACCTAGAATATCTGGGCTGTATTGAGCGACTCATACAGGACATCGACAACGTGCTGAAAGTCACGGTAGATCGAGCAGGGGTAAACAAAATTGTCGGACCTACACTCGAGCGAATTGCAGGCTATGCGCAAAACCTTGGCGCGCAGCTTGTTGGCAGCAGCGACGAAGTTCAGCCCGCCGCGTGACATCCCGACGGCGCAGTATCTGAGTACCGAATTTCACTTACCTGCTGAGGGTGCTGTGTTGCGCGGCCTCTATGATTTCCAATACACACCTTACTTCCTTGGCGTTGCCGCTGCTCTGGACGATCCAAAAGTCCGTGAAGTGGACCTGATGAAAGCCGCACAGATTGGCTGGACTTGGTTCCTGATAGGCTTTCTTTTCAAAATGATTCAGCACCTGCCGCGTCCTATCTTGATCCTGTTTCCCAGGGAAAAAGATGGCAAAAACTTTCATGACGAAAAGATCTTCTTCGGCGTCAACGTCAATAAAAAAGTGGCGAAGTTGATGCCGGTCAACACCAGCCGCACTGCGGGCAACCGCTGGGACCACAAGAACTTCCCCGGCGGGTTTCTTAAATTGGTGGCATCGAACTCTCCCGGTAACGTCAAATCTACGTCATCGGTTGGCTTGTCGGTGGTGGAAGAACCGGACGACACCAGCGATGACGTTAAGGGGCAGGGGGATGCGGTCGCCCTGCTGGAGGAGCGCGGTAAGCGTTATCCCGGTTCAAAAATGTTGGTGGGCGGGACGCCTGCTATCAAGGGCGCGAGCAAGACCGAGGCTCGATTGGCGCTTACCGACTGCCGGGTACTGCCGATCATCTGCCATGCCTGCGGCCAGGCTCACGTATTGGACTTTGCCCACATTCGGTGGCTCGATATTGCAGAGGAGGCACAGCCCCACGAGATTTACGGGCGTGCGGATCCGGAAACAGCTGGCTACGCCTGCCCGCACTGTGGCGATATTTGGGACGATTACCAACGAAAAGAAAACATCCGCAACACGGTTTTCAATGCGATTGACGCGGGCGATCCTTACTGCGGTTGGGTGCCGACCAAACCTTTTTTCGGGCGCGCTGGATTCATTGAACTCAACGAACTCTACGCATGTTTACCCGGTACCCATCTGGCCGAAATTGTTCGCGAAAAACTCAACGCAGAACACCGCGCATCGCTGGGCGACTTATCGGTGTTGATCAAGTTCGTCAACCAGAAACAAGGCCGTGCCTACGAGTACAAATCCGATCTGCCTGAGGCCGATAAACTGGCTGAGCGAGCGGAGGACTACCCGGAAATGTTTGTGCCCATGGGGGGGCTTGTGATCACCGCCGGTGTCGACGTTCAACACGACCGGTTGGCGGTGGTGATGCGGGCCTGGGGCCGAGGCGAGGAATCCTGGCTGATCTACTGGGGCGAGATTTACGGCGAGGTAGTACTGCCCGACCAGGGTGTGTGGCTTGATCTGGAAAAGTTGCTGTTTGCGCCGATTCCACACGCCTGCGGCGCCAAGCTTAGAGTGATGGCAGTTTCGCTTGATACCTCGGACGGCACTATCACCCAAGATGCTGCGTATGCGTTTTGCCGTAAGCATCAGCGCAGGGGAGTGATGGCGATCAAGGGGGCGAGTGAGCGCGGCAATACCCGTGCCGATGAACGAATGGAGATCTTCAGTGCGCCTCGGCAAGGTGTAGATACGGACAAAGAGCAAAAGGCCTCAAAATACGGCCTACGCCCCTACATGGTTGGTACGTCTCGGGCCAAGGACCTGTGGATTGAGGGGCGGCTGCCGTTGACGGGGAACGGTCCCGGTCGGATGCACTTTTACAAAACAGTGCGCCCGGATTATTTTCGGCAGATCACCGCCGAAGTGAAGGCGCCGAGCCGGCTACACCACTACCGCAAGGTCTGGCAGAAAAAGTCCGGCCAACCGAACGAAGGTACCGACTGCGAGACGTATGCGTTGCACGCGGCACGTTCCCTGAAAACGCATTTGATGCGGGAGCAAGACTGGGCAGGGCTCGATGCACAGATCCGTCAGGGTGCGTTGTTTGACCCACCCGAGCCGGATCAATCCGAGGCTGAACCCGATCCCGAAACGGACGGGACCGGTCCAGAACCTACACCACCAGTCGAACCACCCAATCTCCCGCCCTCTGGCGGGAGAGTTGTTTCTGGGCGCCGTAGTGCAATGCGCGTGCTCTCCCAACGCAGGAATTAATCAATGGCTATCACCCTGGAACAAGCGCAGGGCCAGCTGCAAGCCTGGCTCGATGCGAGCATGCAGGTCAGCCAAAAGCAGAGCTACCGCATCGGCACCCGGCAATTGGAATACGCCGACCTTGCCGAAATCACCAAGACGATCGACTACTGGCAACAGCAAGTTGATCGCCTTGAAAGCGGTCGCCCTCGGGGGATCGTCCTGCGTGGGATTACGCCGCGATGAGCCGCGCGCCGAAAGTGCCAGAGCCGACGCTGCTGGATAAGGCCATCACCTGGCTCAGCCCCGAACGCGGCGCCAAGCGCATGCACGCCCGGTTGACCATGACTGCCTTGGGCGGTTACAGCGGCGCGTCGAAGGCCAAGCGTTCGCTGAGCGCCTGGACCCCGACGGCAGGCAGTGCGGCAGCAGATCTGCTGCCCGACTTGCCCACGCTTCGCGAACGCTGCCGAGATCTAGAACGCAACAACCCCATCGGCGGCGGTGCGATCAATACGGTGACGACGAAGACGGTCGGCACCGGCCTGGCGCTTAAGTCGGTGGTCAATCGCTCGATTTTGGGCTGGGACGAAGACCAGGCCAGGGAGTGGCAGCGCAAAACGGAATCGCTGTTCAAGTCCTGGGCGGAAACCACCAGCTGCGACATCACCCGCGAGCAGAATTTCTATGGTCTGCAGGATCTAACCTGGCGGTCGGTGCTGAGCAGCGGTGACGTCTTTACGTTGCTTACGCACAAGGAACAACCCGGCCAGCATTACTCGGCGTGCATCCAGCTGATTGAGGCCGACCGGGTTTGTAACCCTAGCAACAAGGCCGACACGGAAGCCCTCACCGCTGGCATTGAACGTGACGCTGATGGGGCGCCGATCAAGGCTCACATTCTGCGCAGTCACCCGGGGGCACTGGGCGTCAAAGAGCGCGTCTGGGATGATCGCCCGTTCTTCAACGAGCGCGGCGGTCGGGTGCTGTTGCATGTGTACCGGCGTCGTCGGGTGGGCCAACCACGCGGTGTGCCTTACTTGGCGCCGGTGATCGAGAAGCTCAAGCAATTGGATCGCTACACCGATGCCGAGCTGGAAGCGGCGGTGGTGTCTGCGTTCTTCGCGGTGTTCATCAAACCAGGGCAGAGCGGCAATCTGAGCCCTCTGGCATCGGCCGTTACCGGCAACACCCCGGTGGGTGGCGATAAACCCGCCGGGCGGGATCAGGGCGGTTGGGATGGCTCACTCAGTGGCGGCATCGTCGCCGAGCTGGACGACGGTGCGTCGATCGATACCGCATCACCTGGTCGCCCGAACATGGCATTCGATCCGTTCGTACTCGCCATGCTTCGACAGATCGGCATGGCCCTGGAGCTGCCTTACGAGGTGCTGATCAAGCACTTTACCGCCAGTTACACCGCCGCACGTGCTGCGGTGATGGAGGCTTGGCAGTTCGTTCGCGGTTGCCGTGATTTCCTGGGCCAACATTTCTGCCAGCCCGTGTACGAGCATTGGCTTGAAGAGGCCGTGGCGCAGGGAGACATTGAGGCTCCCGGGTTTTTCGACCACCCGTTGCTGCGCTATGCGTACAGCGGGTCGTTATGGGTGGGTGATGGTCCTGGCACCGTTGATCCGCTCAAAGACATCAATGCCGCCGAAAAGCGCATCGATATTGGTGTCAGCACGCTCGCCAAGGAATCCATGCTTTACGACGGCAGCGACTGGGAAGAGAACCACGAACAGCGTGCGCTTGAAGTGAAGCGTAGGCGCGATGACGGCCTATCCGTGTCACCAACGGCTCGCCCCGAGGATGAGCCTGCGGCCAATCCTGATCTTCCTGAACGGACCTAACTATGAGCGACAACCCAACCGATGCACCTCCCGTGCACCGGGTGACGGCGTTCGACCTGGTATCACGCGAGCCCTGGGCCATCACCCCGGACATGCTGCAGACCATCACCGCCATCGCCCGCCGGGAGCATGAAGGCCCGGAAGCCTTGGAGGCCAGGCAGGGCAAACCCTTGCAGAACAGCCGTGCGGTGACCCAGCGCGGCAATGTGGCGTTGCTGCCCGTTACCGGCCCGGTGTTCCGCTACGCCAACTTATTTACGGCGCTGTCCGGGGCAACGTCGCTGGATGTGCTGGCCAAGGAGTTCACCGCTGCCGTCGACGATCCGCGCACCGACACCATCATCCTCGTGATGGACACGCCGGGTGGGATTGCCAGCGGCATCGCTGAATTTGGCCAGATGATCCGCGCCTCGCCCAAGCGGGTGGTTGCGTATGTGTCCGGTAACGCGGCCAGCGCTGGCTACTGGATAGCTGCAGCAGCCCATGAAATCGTCATGAGCCGCACCGGCGCCGTGGGCTCCATCGGCACGGTGCTGACGGTGCGTAAAAGCGACGACGACGGCAGTTTTGAGATCGTCAGCAGCCAGAGCCCGAAAAAACGCCCTGACTTCAGCACTGAATCAGGACGTGCTGTGGCCCAGGCTCATGTCGACCGGCTGACTGACATCTTTGTCGAGGACGTCGCCAATTACCGTGGCCTCAGTGTTGAAACCGTTTTGGCCGACTTCGGCCAGGGCGATATGCGCATTGGCTCCGATGCCGTGGCATTGGGCATGGCCGACCGTGAATCCACCCTTGAACAACTCATCGCTGAGTTCAACAGCAGTTCTTCTGGAGAAAAACCTATGTCCACCACCACCAACAGTAACGCCCCCGCGCCGACTGCAGACAAACCCGTTATCAACCGCGAATACCTGGCCGCGAATCATGCCGAGCTGCTGGCCAGCCTAGAACATGACGCGCACGCCGCTGGTGCAGCTGCCGGCGCCCGCGCCGAGTGCGAACGCATCCAGGCGGTGGAAGCCGCCGCACTGCCCGGACACGAAGAGCTGATTGCCACGCTCAAGTTCGACGGCAAAACCAGCGGTGCCGAAGCGGCGGCGCAGGTTATCGGCGCCGAAAAAACCAAACGCGCCGGTGCTCTGGCCGACATTCGTACCCAGGCGCCTGCGCCGGTGCCCAACGTGCTGACGCCACCGGCAGCCCCTGAGGCTGTAAAGGAGGATCCAGAGGCGCCGCTGGAGGAGCGTGCCAAGTCGACCTGGGACAGTGACAAGGAACTGCGCGCCGAGTTTGGCACCTTCGAGGCTTATCACGGCTACCGCAAGGCCACAGAGCGGGGCCTGGTCAAGGTTCTGAAAAAGTAAGTACCGGGTAACCCCTTTCCACCCATGGCTCTGGAGAATCCTATGCCTCTTACACTCGACACCCCCCGCGCTTATGAGATCGGGGACATCAACGATTTGTCGGTCGCTGCCGGCGTGCAAATTTTTGAAGGTTCGGCGGTTGGCATTGTTGCGGCTAATGGACTCGCACGTCCCCTGGCGGCAGGGGATCTGTTCGTGGGCTTCGCCGATCGCGGCGTTGATAATCGAATCGGCGCCGCTGCCGCAGCGCGGGTGCGTCTTCGCGAAGCCGGCAAAGTTGAACTGCCCGTCACCGCGCTGGCGATCACCGACATCGGTAAGCCGGTGTATGCCAGCGACAGCGGCACGTTTCTGCTCACCGCCGCCGGTAACAGCCTGATCGGGCATGTTCACCGATTCGTGCGCACCGGCGTCGGCATCGTCAAGTTCACCGCCCAGGCCATCCCTTTAGCGGCCTGACGCATCACTCAACCCGTTTTTCAAACTTTTCTCTGACCGTATCCTTCTTCAGGAGAATCACCCATGGGTGCTGAAGTACTTTCCAGCCGTGCCATCATCGGCATGTTTTACGAACTGCTCGAACAGAATGTGGGGTCGAACTGGATCGACGCCGTGTCCAACCTGTTCGACTCCGACCAGGCCAAAGAAACCTATCCATGGATCGGCATGGTGCCGACCTTGCGTGAATGGATTGGTGGTCGCCACGCCAAGGGCTTTATCAGCGCTGATCTTGAAATCGAAAACCTGCATTTTGAGGCCACCCTCGAAGTGCTGGTCACCGAGCTGCGCCGCGATAAAACCGGACAGTTGCGCATTCGCCTGGGCGAGCTGGCCGACCGCACTAACGCGCATTGGGCGCGACTGCTGTCGGTGCTGCTGCTCAACGGCGAAAGCCAGACCTGCTATGACGGCCAATACTTCTTCGATACCGATCACGAAGAAGGCCAGAGCGGCGTTCAGTCCAACAAGATCACCACCAAGCTTTCCGAACTGCCGGCAAAGCTTCATGGTTCCCCCACTCACCCTAGTGTTGAGGAGTTTCAACAAGCGGTTGCCCGATCGGTCACCCAGTTGACCAGACTCAAAGATGACCAGGGCGAACCCATCAACGAGCTAGCCCGCGAATTTTTGGTGATGGTGCCGTTCAACCTGTTGAGCGTTGCGCAGTCGGCGCTCAGTGTCCCGCGTGGTACAGACATCAGCGAAATCGTGATGCCGGACAACGTGGTGGTTCGCGTGGTGGGCAACGTGCGCCTCAACGCCTGGCAGGACAAGTTCGTGACCTTCCGCACGGACGGTCGTTTGAAAGCGTTCATCCGCCAGCAGGAAACCGACGTGGCCATGAAAGCCAAGGCCGAAGGCTCGGAGTTCGAGTTCGACAACGATGCTCATCAGTACGGCGTCGACACTTGGCGCAACGTGGGTTTTGGGCGCTGGCAGTATGCCGTTCTTAACCAACTGGTTGCGTAAGCCTTTCGGCCTGACACCTCACTGAGGGCATTGATATGCCGAAATACCGCGTGGAGCAGACGATCACCCTTTATGGGGGGGAACTGATCCTGAATGCGGCCCAGGCCAGTGCGCGTGCGCACAACCTGGAGCCGGTCGCAAACAAGAAGGGCCGCTACACCATTGTGTCGCCTGTTCAGTTCAAAGCCGGGGAAGTGATTGTGATCCCCGGCGAGCCGGACAAGGCGTTGGGGCAGCGGTTGACGAAACTGGAGAAGGTCGCAGGAGAGCGTAATGCCGAATAAATCCTACACGGTGCTATCCGGCTCGTTTCGCGGGCCAGATGACAAACTGACCGGTGCGGGGGGCGTGATCGAGTTGCCTTATGACGTGGCCCAGCGCTTTCGCCACCAGTTGGAAGTGTTGGTGGTCGAGCCAGCACCGGCACCTTCCGCTGCAGGTGAGGGCGGACGCAAGCCCGTCAAGGTGAGCCCCGATGCTTGACGAAGATCTCAGGGGCTTCCTTGAGGACTTCGATGTCGGCGGGATGGTTGATGGTCAGCCGTTTCTGGCCGCGCGGGATATGCCGGACGAGATCCACGGCATGGGTGGCACCAACAGCCAGTCCACCGGCTACGAGATACTGATCATCACCGCCGAGGCCGAGCGCCTGGGCATCGACAATCCCAAACTGATCACTGTCGCCGGTGTGAATTTTCGCGTCCGCGACCGCCGGATGATTGATGACGGCGCCTTTAGCCTGGCCTCCCTCACCAAGGTTTAACCCTCATGCCCTCGATTCAAGAACGCATTGTCGCAAAGGCGCAGGCGCTGATTCTGGCCGCCGGTACGTTGGCGGCAGACCGGGTGTATCGCAGTCGTACTGAGGCGATCAAACGGGACATGACGCCCGCGATCGTGCTGCGCCCTGACCTTGAAACCTGCGAGCGTGAAAGCGCTGCAGTGGATCGCAACCAGTTCGAGCTGACGGTGGAAATCATTGCCCGGGAGGACACGGTCACAGGTGCTGCCTGGGATCAGGTGGCTGACTTGGTCAAGGTTGCCGTGCATGCGGTCCTGATGGCAGAGGGCGCCTTTGAGGAGGCGGATCGGGTGCAGCGCTTCTATATCGACTGGATCGAGGACGAAGGCGACAACACCGCCGGCAACTGCATGGTGCGTTACCGCTTCACCTACCTGTGCAACACCGGCGACCTGACGGCCGGACCTACCTTTTACTGAGGAACACATTATGCAAATCGCATTCGGCAGCGGGTTGTTTTACGCCACACCGCTGATGGACGCCTATGGCAATGCCATTTCCGCGCCGACCCCCATCCTGCTGGGCATCATGCAAGAAGCATCGGTAGACCTGTCGTTTGATTCCAAGGAATTGTTCGGCAGCGAGCAGTTTGCAGTCGACGCGGCCCGGGGCCAGGGCAAGCTGACGGGCAAGGCCAAGTCCGCCCAGATCAGCCTGCTGCAGTGGAATCAACTGGTGTTCGGGCAGACCCTGACCACCGGCCAGGTGTTAGTCCATCACTCCACGGAGCCCACAGCGGTGCCTGCAGGGGCCACCATCACCGTGGAGCCTCCGGCGGGCGGGACGCTCTCGGGTGATCTTGGGGTACGGGGCGCCGGTGCGATCCCTTACGTACGGGTACTGAGCGCGCCGATCGCGGGGCAGTACACCTTTGATGCTGCCACGGGGGAATATGCATTTGCCGCTGCAGACGTGGCCAAGTCGGTGTTCATTGATTACCGCTACACCGTTACGACGGGTAAAAGCCTGTCGGTGAAAAACCTGCCCATGGGTGACATGCCGGTGTTCCAGGGCGAGCTGGTCCTGAAATACAAGGGCAAGACTGTATACGTGCGCGTGCCGAACTTTGTCAGCAACAAGCTCGGGATCGCCACCAAACAGGACGACTACACCATCCCGGACTTTGAATTCACCGGCTACGCGGATGAGTTCGGCGAGGTGTGCTACTGGAGTGCCAACGAATGACGGTCGTGAATATTCCCGGCGTTTCGTTCCCGTTTCCAGGGAAAACGCTCGTCATCCCACCCCTGGCGCTGGGGGATCTGGAGCAGCTGCTGGAGCGGATCAACGCGGTGATGGCCGGCAACATGGACCGGGACAGTATCGCGACGGTGATCGATGCCACGCACGCGGCATTGCGTCGTAACTACCCCGACATCGAGCGCGCAGAGGTGGCAGCGCTGCTGGATCTTCGCAACATGCGTGACGCGTTGGATGCGGTCATGAGCGCTTCGGGCCTGGAGGTCATTGAGCCCGAACCGGGGGAAGCGCTGGCCCCTTCGACTGGGGCCAACTCTACGCTCACCTGATCGCAAGTACAGGCCAAAGCCCGGTTACGCTGCGGCGTGACTGGGACATGGTGATGGTGGGGCATATGACTGATTACTGGCGTAGTCATCCGCCGGTTCATGTTTTAGTCGCTGGCTATATGGGCTACAAACCTGATCGAGATCTCACAGATGCGCCCTATCTTGCAGAAACCATTACAGGTATTGCTGCAGATCTGCGTGATGAATTACCTGAACATCTCCGGAGCGCTCTAGACAACTTTTCTAGGAGTAATAATTGTTAGCCTACGAGTTCAGTACCGGTGATAAAGCTAACGGCGCTAATATGTTTGTGTAACAGGACAGTCTTCCCGTTACGCTCAATCTCAACTAGAACGTAGTCTTCTGATACTGCGGCTATTCTTCCGGAGAATAGGTCGCCTGCGAATTCAAAAAGCGCCCTTACGTCTTGGTTGTGCATGTGTTTAAGTTTGTCTGTAAATGCCGGCATAGTATTTCCTGAGATAACTCTCTGTATCGTTTAAATATGCAAATTTTCATCTTGCATGTGAGTTAGGCATGCCTGGTTGTTAGAAGTTTAAAAAAAATCATTTGGCGATGTTGCTGAATGTTGACTCTTTTTGAGAGTGCTTATTATTTGGTTTTGTTTCCCGTTTCTTTGGCCCTCGGTGTTTCAATGAGGTAGCGGTATGGAAAGGAATATTGCTTATCAATTCACTGCCGGTACTCAAGGTTTTGATCGCGCAGTTGAAAGTATCGAACGCAACATGCGAGACGCACGGACGACATTTAGTCGCGAACTGAGAGCGATCAGTACCGAGATGGTCGGCAGTCAAACCCGGCTCGCTCGTTTTGGTCCGGCAGTGAATGAGGCGTTCTCCGGCGTCAGCACCATCATGCGCTCGGGCCTCGGTGGTGTGGCGGCTGGCATTGCGGGTGTGTTTGGTCTGGGTGCTTTCAAGCTGGGCCAGATAGTTAGCGATAGCAAGGACGCGGCGATCCAACAGGAGGCTGCTTACCGTGGTCTGGAAGCGGTGGCCAATCACGCCGGTGTCGGTATTGGCCGGGCCATGGATGAGGCCAACAAGCTCGCCTCTGACGGCTTGCTCAGCGTCGGTGACGCGGCCAAAGCACTGCAAAACCTGCTCAGCCGTGGCTACAACGTTGACCAGGCGGTGGCGGTGATCAACCGCCTAAAAGACGCTGCAGCGTTCAACCGGCAGGCCAATCTCAGCATGTCGGAAGCTGTGGTGTCGGCCACCGAGGGCTTGAAAAACGAAAACTCGGTGCTGGTGGATAACGCCGGTGTTACGAAAAACGTCGCCAAAATGTGGGACGAGTATGCCAAGAGCATCGGCACCAGTCGTGACAAGTTGTCGGACTCGCAAAAGATCACGGCCGAATACAACGGCATCATGAAAGAGACCGAGGCCCAGGTCGGTAATGCTGCCAAGGCGGCCGATGGATTGACTGGGAGCCAGGCCGAGCTCGACTCCAAAAGCAACCAGCTGCAGGTCACCATCGGTACCATTCTTGAGCCTGTCTTCATCAGCCTGAATAAGCGTCTGTCTGAAACCGCCAGTTGGTTCAACAATCTGCTGAAAGGCATGACCGGCGTAGGTCTTACCGTTGATGAGGTAGCGGCGAACGTCGCGCGATACGAAGCGATGTTAGGGACCGTCATCGCCGGTCCGCGCGGTGGGGGTGGCAAGGCCCAGCTGGAAGCCACGCTGGTCGAAGAGCGCCTGCTGCTGGAAAACATGCAGTTGGTGTCCAACAAGCTGGAAGAAGTCGACGCGGGTATGCGATCCCGTTCCGCTCGCATCGAAGAGCAGCGGCGCAAAGTGGCCGAGATGGCCGCGACCGGCAATACAGCTCTGACCAAAGCACCACAGCAGGGCAGGACAAGTCCGACCGCTTACGGCGTTGAAGTCGCCCGGTTGACCAAGCTGGAGCAGGCATACGCTGCAGCGGTCGAGCATCGGAAAAAAGTGGTTGAGTCCACGACGCCTCCTAAAAAAGCGGATGACCCGGTGAGCGCGCCGGCGAAGACCAAGTCACGGGTCAGTGAGTGGGCAGAAGTATTGGACGCGCAGAAGGTTGCTCACGCCCAGCAGCAGGCTGAGCAGGGCACCTTCCTGCAGTTCTCCCAGCAGCAGGAAATGCAGTACTGGCAGGGCATTCTCAAACGTACGGATTTGAGCGCGGCCGAACGGTTGAGCGTTCAGCGCAATTACCTGGCGTCATTGAATGCCTTGCGCCGGCAGGACGAAGGCCAAGCCTTTGCCGACCTGCAAGCCCAGGCCCAGCAGTACCGCAACAACATGGACGCGCGTCTGCAGATCGCTCAGCAGACCCTGGAGCGCAGCCGGCATCTCTATGGTCAGGACAGCCAGGAATACCGCAAGGCTGCGGCAGAGGTGGTCGCCGTCGAGCGCGAAAAGCAGCAGCAAATCACCAACATGAAACAGCAGCAGTTGGCTGCCGATCAACAGGCGCGGCTTACCGATGTTGCCCATGCCGAACAGATGGCCCAGCTGGATCTGCAAGCCAACCTGATCACCCAAGGCCAGCTGCTGCAGGCCCAGGCCGAGTTCGAAAAGCAACGGTATGCGATCGAAGCTCAGGCATTGGCCGAGCGTAAAGCGCTGCTGGAGCAGGATCCTGACCGCAACCCGGTCGCCCTGCAGCAAGTCCAGCAGCAGATCCTGGCGCTGGAACAAACCCATCGCAACAGCATGGCAGTGATTGGCAGGCAGCAAACCTTCGAGTCGCAGAGCAACTGGACGGGCATGGTCGACAGTCTACGTACCAGTTGGTCTAGCGGGCTTACTGGAATCATCAGCGGCACCATGAGCACTCAGGGCCTGTTGCGCGGGATCTTCACCAGCATCGGCACCGCGTTCGTTGAGAACATGGTCACCAAGCCGTTGATGGCCTGGATGTTCGGTGAGACGGCTAAAACCGGTGCGACGGTTGTGGGTGTTGGCGTTCGAACGGCTGCAGAGGCAGGCGGTGCGGCTATGTCCGTAGCGATCTGGGGCGCAGCCACAATCAAAAACATCATTGCCAGCGCCTGGCAAGCCATGGCCGGTGCCTTTGCAGCCATGTCGGCCATTCCGATCATTGGACCGATCCTCGGCGCGGCGGCTGCAGTGGCTGCCGGCGCATTCGTATTTGGCTTGGTGAAAAACGTCGCCTCGGCCGAGGGCGGCTATGACATCCCTGCCGGTACCAATCCCGTGACGCAACTCCACGAGCAGGAAATGGTGCTGCCCAAGCAATACGCCAACGTCATCCGCCAGGCAGCCAGTGGAGAGGGGCAGTTGGGAGGGGCCGGTAACAGCTATCACTACCACGACAGCAGCGGCCGGATGTCACCTGCGGATATTCGGCGTGGCGCCCGGGTGCTGGCCGAAGAAATGCAAAAAATGCGGCGCAACGGCGCCATCAAAACTTAGGGGGCGAGATGTCGTTAGGACCTTTTTGGCCGGCGCGCTGGATCGCCAGTTACCCCGATATGGGCGCGGCGGTTGAAGGCGTTCTGCCGCGCTTGCCCGGGCAAACCCTGCTTTCAAAAAAGGCGCCTGAGTGGAGTACTGGTGTGCAGAAAGCTGCCAGTGGTCGACGCCGGACAACGGCGTACTACCCGGCGCCGCTGTGGTCTTTCCAACTGAGCTACAACGCCGTGCGCAAGCGCCCCGGGTTGGATGAATGGTCGAGGCTGATTGAGTTCTTCAATCAGCGCAAAGGGCAATTTGGCGAGTTCCTGTTCTTTGATCGTAGCGATCACCTGGTAACGCTTCAGCGTTTCGGCACCGGGGACGGCACCACGCGAACATTTCAGCTTTCCCGGGAGATAGGCGACTGGGTCGAGCCGGTGTACGGCGTCGTCAATGTGGACGTCGTCACTGTCAGTGGTGCTCCTACTTCAGCCTTCACTGTGGATGAGCTGGGGCGCATCACCTTTACGGTGGCCCCGCCCATCAATGCGGCGCTGGTGTGGAGTGGGGCGTTTTATTTTCGCTGTGCTTTTGATGCGGACTCGCTGGACGGAGCTCAGCCTTATCGCGCGATCTGGGAACTTAAAAACATCGCGTTCACGAGTATCAAACCATGATCGATGCCACACCCGAACTGAAAGCCTTTCTGGCCACGGCGCGCCGTTTCGTCATGGCGGATCTGTACACGATTGCCCTGGCCAGCGGCCAGGTGCTGCGTTACACCGATGCGGGTTTGCAGGTCTTCTATGCGGGCCAGAACTACTCGGCCAGCGGCCCCCTGATCAAGCGCACCGGCGTGCGGGCGGTGCGCGGGATTGAGGTCGACACGTTGAACGTGACCTTTACCGCCGGCATGGACGACACCGTGTTCGGCGAGCCCTTGCTGCCATTCATTGCCGGCGGCGGTTTTGACGGGGCCACGCTGAACCTTGTTCGAGCGTTCATGGCGGACTGGCGATCGCCCGTGGTGGGCACGGTCACACGTTTTATCGGGCGGGTCGCCGAGGTGGATCCTGCCGACCGCGAGCAGGCGACGGTGACAGTAAAGTCGCCGATCGAGCTGCTCGATACCAAGGTGCCCCGGGGTGTCTATCAGCCCTCCTGCCTGCGCACGGTGTACAGCGCCGATTGCGGGGTGAATCGCGCCCTGTTTGAAACCGTGGGTGTGGTCCAGGGTGGCAGCACGGCCCTGCGCGTGAACTCCAATGTGCCCGCCACCCAGGGCTGGTTCGACCAGGGCGTGATTCGGTTTGTGAACGGTGCCAATGCAGGTGTGACAAGGACCGTGCGCCGATTCACGGCAGATGGTGCCGTGACGATGATCCTGGGGCTGCCAGGCGTGCCAGTGGCGGGTGATCAGTTTCTGATTTACCCGGGTTGCCCACGGACGCTGGATGCCTGCACCAACAAATTCGGCAACCGAGCGCGGTACCGGGGTATGCCGTTCATTCCCGTCGCGGAGACATCGGTATGAGCCCGTTCGAAGTGCTGCAGCGTGATGCCGTTGTTGCCCAGGCCGAACGCTGGTTGCGCACGCCGTACCAGCACCGGCAGCACCTGCTCGGCCTTGGCGTCGATTGTGCCTGGTTGCTGATTGAGGTGTATCACGCCGCCGGGTTGATTCCCTGGATCGATCCCGGGGCGTATGCCCAGGACTGGCACCTGCACCGCAGCGAGGAACGCTACCTGGGTTGGCTGGAGCTGTACGGCCGGCAGATCGATGTCCCGCAGCGTGGCGATGTCGCGGTCTGGAAATTCGGCCGGACCTTCAGCCACGGCGCGGTGGTGGTCGATGAGCACCGCATCATTCACGCCTATCGGGACATCGGCGTCGAGTTTGCAGACATGCGCGAGGAGCGGCTCTCCAGCCACACCGTGCGTTATTACACACTTAACCGATATGGAGTCAGCGATGGGGGGCAGCAGTAGTACGATTTCCAACAGTGCGACACGTATCAACGCGCTACAGATCCAGAGCAGTGCCAGTGGCAAGCCGATCGCCTGGATCGCCGGCCGTAATCGCATCAGCCCTAACCTCATTTATTACAGTGACTTTGAAGCGGTCGCCAAAACCACGACGAAAAAGTCGGGGGGTAAAGGCGGCGGCGGAGCCACCCAAAAAGACACGACCTACACCTACTACGCGGCTATCATTTTGGCCGTCGGGCGTGGCCCACTGGGTGCGATTCACCGCGTATTTCGTGACAAAGAGGTGTTTTCCTCACTGGCGCAGATTGGCTTGAACTATGCCAATGGCACTCATGATCAGACCGTGTGGGGTTTTCTTCAAACTCGCCACCCGGCCGAAGCGATTGCCTACGCTGACACGGCCTACGTGTTTTCCAGCAGGTACCTGCTCAACGACAACGCCGGCGTCCAGAATCATACGTTTGAGGTGGACGGACGTTATCAGGTGCCCGGGCTGCCGGATGCCAACCCGGGTGACTTCTTGCCCGGGTTGTTGCTCGATCCGTTGGACGGCATTGGTTTTACCCCGGCGTGGGTCGCGGATATGTCGAACTACCGCAACTATTGCTTGGCGGAAAACTTACTCTTGAGTCCGGTGCTCGACGAGCAGGCGCCGGCGAATGAGGCTATTACGCGTTGGTTGCAACTGACCAACAGCGAGATGGTGTGGTCTGCTGGTCAACTCAAGGTAATTCCCTACGGCGATCAGGCTGTCACTGGCAATGGCGTGACGTGGTTTCCGAACATCACGCCGGTGGCGGATCTGACCGATGACGACTTTCTTTCAGAGGACGGTGAGCCTCCGGTCTCGCTCAAAATCAAGAGCCAGGCCGACAGCTACAACGAAGTGTCGCTGGAAATCCTTGATCGCGAGCATGAGTACAACACCGACGTGGTGCGTGCGCCTGATCAGGCTGCCATTGAGCAGTTTGGCTCCAAACCGATGGACACCATCAAAGCGTACGAGATCTGCAACATCGCCATCGGCGCCCATGCGGCGCAGCTGTTGGTGCAGCGCAAGCTGTATGTGCGCAATGAATATGAGTTCTCCCTCGGCTGGCAGCACGTGCTCCTCGAGCCTATGGACCTGGTGACGATCACTGAGCCAGGGTTGAACCTGCACCAGCGCCTGGTCCGGCTGATTTCGGTTGAGGAGGACGAACTGGGTAAGTTGGCGATCGTGGCCGAGGATGCGTTGCTGGGCGTCGGCAGCGCACCCAACTATCCCGTGCAGAGCAAAAGCGGTTATCAGGGCAATCAAAACGTCGCGCCTGGACCTGTCCTGGCGCCCATCATGTTCAATCCACCCGAGAGCTTGCTGCCCGCCGGCACATTGCAGATCTGGGGCGGTGTTGCCGGCGCGGGTGAAGCCTGGGGCGGTTGTGAGATCTGGATCAGCGCTGATGGCGACAGCTACCGGTTAGCGGAGACGATTTACGGCAGGGCGCGCATGGGACAACTGACGACGGCGCTGGCCGCTGGAAGCGATCCTGACACGGTCAATATCATGTCCGTGCAACTGGCAGCGGCGACCGAACTGGCAGCCGCCACTACTGCAGAGGCGGACAGTGGCGCCACGCTGTGTTGGGTGGCCGGCGAGCTGCTGAGTTACCGCGACGCGGTGCTCACCGGCGTCGGAGGCTATGAGCTGAGCTATCTCAGACGCGGACGTCTGAGCACGGCCATCTCCAGTCACTCGGTCGGTTCACCGTTTGTGCGGTTGGATGACACCGTCTGGAAGTACAGCTACACGTCTGACCAGGTCGGCAAGACTGTCTGGGTCAAGTTCCGCTCATTTAACGTGTTCGGTCGAGCGCTTGAGGATCTGGCGGATGTCACGGCCTACAGCGTCACGTTATCGCCCGCCCGGGTCGCGCCTGATACCGCGCAAAACCTTGCTCTGGTCGGTGCCTTCGAGGCGCCGTACTTCACCGTAAGCTGGGTGGCCGGAGCTCGTGCTGAGGATCGCTTGGTACGTGTTCGTCACGCGGGCAGCAATGCCCTGCTGCGAGAGGTGGCGACCACCAGCACGGCATTCACGTACCAGCGTGAGGATGCGCTGGTGGATGGCGCGCTCATTCGCAGCTATAGGGTGGAGGTCATCGAGCGCAACGCTGCAGGCCAGGCACAGTTGGTGTCGTTGTTGGTCACCAATACGGCGCCGGCGTCCGTTACGGGAACCGCCGCCACGGTCACTGGCACCACCACCGCGGATGTCAGTTGCGCGGCCAGTGCAGCTGCAGACGCGGCTGGTTATGTGTTTGTGTATTCGACAGAGGAGGACTTTGATCCGGCAACTGCAGGGACGGTCGGCTATCAAGGCGTATCGCGCACCGGGCAGGTCACGGGACTGACAGCTGACACCACGTATTACCTCTGCGCTGCAGCGTACGACACCTGGAGCAGTGTGCGCAGTCAACTCAACTTCGCCCCGGCGATCACCTTCAACACCTGATAGAGACTCATCATGCAACCTATTCAATTCTTTGCCGCAAGGGCTGAAGACGGCGTGCTATTGCCTGGAGCAACGGTGAGGGTGCTTGTCTCCGGGAGTGAGACGTTGGCGCCGCTGTTTTCCGATGCGGCGGCGACCGTTGTCCTGGCCAACCCCATGCATGCCGATGCCAGTGCGCGGGTGTTCTTCTACACCACAGCGGCCCGCATCGATATTCAGATCGGCTATGCGGGGTACCGAGCGCCGCTGCTGCAGGGCATCGGTACCAGTGATCCTGTAGATATGATCAATGCGGAAATTGATCGCCTCAACCGCGATATGGTCGATGGGAAAGTGCATGCCACTGTCGCGGCAGGTCTTCTGGCGACAGTCGACGGCCAGTCGTTTTATGTCGAGCCCACCTCGCCAGACATATCGCGCAGTCTTTATGTGCGGGTCAGTGCCATGGAGGCCAGGCATGTCTCCGATGATCCGTCAGTGGGTTACATCGCAGAGATAGACGTGCGCACCTCTGCGGTTGAAAGCGGCACGTTCAATGGCTTGGAGCTGCGCTTTGTTCGATTGGCCGTAGAGTCCGGTTACACCTGGGCGCTGGTCGATTCGGTTGGGCGCATGGCGCTGGGTTGCCGGGTAGATGGTTCACTCGTGGGCAAGTTCATGCTGCGCGACGGCACTGTCGATCGCAACACGCTGAAACTCGACCTCGACGGATTCATCGCCAAGGCGTTGGACCCCCAGTCGGGATATGCCTGGGCGGTGATCGATACCCTGGGCCGGATTGGGCTGGCTCTTCGAGTGGACGGGACCGTTACCGGTAAGTTCTTGCTCGGCACCGGTGCCGTCCCTCGCAAAGCGCTAGGGGTCGATCTGTCGGGCTTCATTGCTGTTCAACTGAGTCCAGAGTCCGGCTATGTCTGGGCTGTCGTCGATGCGGTTGGCCGCATTGCCCTGGGCATCACCACCGCCGGCAAAACGGTGGGTAACTTTGATATTCATATCCCCGATGTCACAGGGATTGAATACCTCAAGCCGGTGCACGATCTGCTTTGTGTAGGAGATTCTCTGACAGCCAATAGCAGCCAAGTCACCTGGCGGGAGCAACTTGCGCCACTGATCAGTGCGCGGACCATTGTGAATGGCGGCATTGGCGGCCAAACGTCTCGCCAGATCGCCGCACGTTTCGGCGCTGGTACCGCACTGCTGACCGTCACGGACAACCAGATCCCGGCCTCGGGTTCGGTGACGGTTACAGCCCTGAGCACCTTGCTGCTGTCCACGCCTGCGACCAATTCGGGGACCTTCGCGTTGACAGGTACGTTGGGTGGCATCCACGGCACGCTGACGTGCACGCACAGTGAGACTGGGGACTCGTCGGACGTTTACACGTTTGCTCGGGATGCTGCCGGAGACGCCCGATATAGCGCGCCCAAGTCGCCGTTTGTGCCCGACGTTCCCGGTAACGGGTTTTACACCGAGATCATCTGGATGGGCCGCAACAATCTCGACAACATCGAGCAGATCAAGGCCGACATCCGGGCGATGGTGGGGGTGCAGAAAACTGTTGAGAAGCACTACCTGATCATCACGCCGCCGCTGGGCGGCAACCCGACACCGGGCACGTCGACGGGGGAGGGGATCGGTACCGCCACCTACAACAACTGTGTTGCGCTGGAAGATTGGGCCACCGCCGAGTACGGCGATCGCGTGATCAAGATCCGCGAGTGGCTGATGCAGTTCAACGACGGCAGCGCCGACGATCTCGACGATGTGGCCAAGGGCGTGGTTCCGCGTTCACTGCGGCTGGACATCATTCACAACACCACCATCAGCAACGGGCACATCGCTCGTCGCATTGCCTATGAAATTAACCGGAGGTCCTGGTAATGGCCGGACAAAAAACCGTACTGGATGGCATCACCTTCACCGATACGACGTTGCCCATTCTGCGTTCCGATGCGTTGCTGAGTGCGGGGTCGCTGTATCTGTTCGACTTGGGGCATAGCTTAGGTGGTGTGAGCGGAGTGCCGGCAGCGGGCGCTGTTATCCCCAATATCGCTTACGCCGAAGCGGCAGCGGTGCTCGGTGCGGGTACCGAGAGCAGTTTGGCGGGGGTATTCAGCAGCAACGCGGTCGCAGCTGACGCGCTGTTTGAGCGGACGCCCAAGAAGGGCCTGCACGCCATTTACAGCCAGGTCAACAACACGGTGAGCGGTCATGGCTCACAGATCAATGTCGCAGCTGCGATCCGCGACTACATCATCGCGAACAAGACCCACCTGTTCTATTTCTCGGTATGGGCTCACCGGACACGTGCAGCACTGGCAACCGGTCACCGGTACATGGAGATCGGTAGCGGCGGCAACTTCCTGGGGTACATGAGTGGCGCCGGTAACACCGGCAAGGCTTCCGGGCTTTACAACGTCGTCGGCGGGGCCAACGCCGTGGCTAACCGGTACTCCTCGATGCGAGCGTCTGCGGGTAGCGGTGATACGGTGGCGGCAGCGGCCGGGAGCATTATTTTCGGTAACGGTGGATCTGGTTCCGCGCTGACCAATCAGTGCCCCTCGGACATCTTCTATCGCGGCTACTGCGAGGATCTGACGGTGTCGGGGCGAAACTATGCTGACGTCGACGCCCTCGACAAGGCGCTATGGGATGCCGCTTTCGCGGCAGGTGGCCGGTTTGCTGGTGACACCTTTACGGCACCGTCGACTTTCCCATAGCTGGCCAGGTAAACCTATAAGCCCGCCGCAACTCATGGTTTGCGGCGGAAGCGGAATTTTTCCCAGCCATTTTTGAACCTGAAAGTTCCGGTGTCTCCTCTGAGAGCGTAAAGACTCGCTCTGTAACAAGCAGTAAATCGAGAGAATCCAAGGCGTCTAATTCTTTTATAGACCCAAACCCATCCGTGGCGATTGGTAGTTTTGGCGGGCCTTTGCACCATTTACGCGCTCCTTCGTGGCGAAATTTGACGCAGATGATAGCGATGTGCCCCATTGCAAAGGCTGTCAAATAATAACGGGGCCGAACTTCTAATCACCGAGAGCGTCTGCCTCACTCGTTTGAGTGCAGCAACTTATCCGCTTAAGCCTACCGAGTTGGCTATTAACTCTAATACCCGCCGTTGTGCGGGTTTTTTTCGTCTGGAGAAAAGGCTATGGCACGACTATCGATCACACAAGCAGGTAGCCACAATGCGTTAGCCTTCCTCGACATGCTCGCTTGGTCCGAGGGGACCAGCACATCGCCGGCCACTGCCCTGGATGGCTACGACGTCATCGTGACGGGCATCGACAGAAAGCCTGAGGTCTTCACAGATTTCAGTGATCACCCCTTCGCAAAGGGGCGCCGCTCGAAGGCCATCAACAGCAAGGGCCTGACATCTAATGCCTCGGGCCGATACCAGCAGATGCTGAAGGATTGGCCGTATTACCGAACGCTGTTGGCCCTGCCTGACTTCAGCCCGATCAGCCAGGACCTGTTGGCTCTGCAGCACATCCGCGAATGCCGCGCGCTACCGGACGTGCATGCGGGCCGGGTCGAAAGCGCAATCGCAAAGTGCCGGAATATTTGGGCAAGCCTGCCTGGTGCAGGGTATGGACAACGTGAACACCGGCTTGATGATCTGATCCAGCAGTACCGCTTGGCGGGTGGAGCACTGTCATGACGGCATTACGGAAAGTTTCCCGATGCCTGGCCCAAGCCGAGGAGGATCGTCTTTATTTTGAGTGTCCAGGTTGTGGCCTAGCTCATGGCATTTCGCACGGCGCAGGTGTTGGTCCACGGTGGGGGTGGAATGGGAACTTGGAGGCACCGACGTTCACGCCAAGCATTCTGGTCCGATACACCTGGTCGGATGGCCCGAGGGTTTGCCATTCGTTCGTGACTGGTGGGCGCATTCAGTTTCTTGAGGACTGCACTCACCATCTGGCGGGGCAGACCGTCGACCTACCCGATTGGGAGGATGAGTAATGCTGACCACAACACAGAAACTGGCAGCCTTGCTGATCGCGATGAGCATTGCGTTCGGCGCGGCCTGGCAGGTGCAAGCGTGGCGTTACGCTGGAAAGCTTGCGAGCCAGGCCGCGCTGCAGGCTGACGATCTAAACAATCTGACCCAGGCCGCGCTCCGCCAGCAGCAGACCGAACAGGACAAGCGCCTAGCCACAGAGCAACAACTCGCCGTTTCCGATCAACAGCACACCCGAGAACTTTCCGATGCCAGACGTAATCAGGCTCTATTGCGTGACCGCCTTGCTACTGCTGATGTGCGGCTGTCAGTCCTTCTCGACACCACGGACACAGCCAGTGGCTGCAACGTGTCTACCCCCCCCGGCACCGTCGGCGTGGTTCATGCAGCCCGTCGAGCCCAACTTGACCCAGCGCATGCTCAACGAATTATCGGCATCACCGATGCCGGCGACCAAGGATTGATCGCCTTGCGGGGCTGTCAGGATTACGCTAAAGA
>NZ_LHVO01000024.1 GCF_001269925.1 Pseudomonas sp. MIACH | reverse complement strand
ACCGACTGATAAGACGCATGCAGCGCCTTGACGTGATCCTTGGAAACGTTGGGATAGAAGGTGATTTGGTACGGCTGGTTGCGATCACACTCGGTGATTTCGAGGATGCCGCTGGGGCCGATGGTTCGATGCAGTGGTGCGCCGAGCGGGCTGCCGTCCTGGGCAATGGCTTGCAGCATCACCGGCGTATTGCCGATTGGCACAAACCGAGTGCTTTCGAACATATGCACCAGAGTCAACGAGCCCTGGGCTTTGCACATAGCGACCGTTTTACTGGGGGCTTTGGAAGAAACCGGCGCCACCAGCGCCACCTCATCCCCCACCTTGAATACTTGCTCAACCTCCAGCGCCGAAACGCTCCAGAAGCTTTCGGCCCACTCATCAAAGGTACTCAGGCAACCGCGCAAGTCACGAAAGACGCGCTCAACGTCCGGCGCCTTGGCATTCATGGGGGCCAGGACAAAGCTGGCAATGACGGGAATCAAGAGGCAGCCCTGACAACCAGGGCATTAACGGGTAGGTGCATCGGCGGTCCCTCGCACTGAATGATCAGGCGAGAGACTTTGGAGAGGTTCGTCAGGTAAAGAAGTCGGCGCTATTCGCCAGGACGGCTAGGAGGGTTCGCCAAAACTTTGGGTAAACGGGGAGTCGATCGTAGGAGTCGGATTACAGGTGGAGAACCCCTACAGCTTCAGTTGCCCAATCGCCTTGCTCAACTCCCCAGCCAACGTCGCCAGCTCATTGCTGGTGGTCGCCGAATCCACCGTCTGTTGCACGGTGTTTTCGGTCACATCACGGATGCTCACCACCGCGCGGTTCATTTCTTCGGCTACATGGCTTTGCTGTTCGGCGGCGACGGCGATCTGGGTGTTGCTTTCACGCATCTGCGCCACGGCGCTGGTGATTTCGGCGAGCGCTGTGCCGGCTTCCAGGGCTTGTTGTACGCAGTCGTCGGCCTTGAACGAGCTCTCCTGCATGAAGTCCACCGCGTCGCGGGTGCCGGCTTGCAACGCGGCGACCATGCGGGTGATTTCGTCGGTGGAGTTTTGCACGCGTTTGGCCAGGTTGCGCACTTCGTCGGCGACCACGGCAAACCCACGGCCCATTTCCCCGGCACGGGCGGCTTCGATAGCGGCGTTGAGGGCGAGCAGGTTGGTCTGCTCGGCGATGCTGTGGATGACGCTGACCACACTGTTGATTTTCTGGCTGTCCTCGGCCAGTTTCTGGATCATTTCGGCGGTCTGTTGCACGCCAGAAGACAGGCCGGCGATTGAGTGTTGTACGCGGGTGACCACTTCCTGACCGCTGCCAGCGAGGGTGTCGGCGGTCTGGGACAAGTCGCGGGTGGCGCCGGCATGTTGGGCGATGTGGTAGACGGTGGCGGTCATTTCGTTGATGGCGGTGGCGGCCTGGTCGGTCTCGCTTTGCTGACCAAGCATGCCGTGCTGCACCTCGTTCATGCTGCTGGCCAAACGAGCAGCGCCTTCGTCGAGTCGTCTTGCGGTGAGCGCCACGGTGTTGACCACCCGCTGGTAGCCCGCTTGCATGGCATTGAAGGCACTGGCCATCTGGCCGACTTCATCCTTGCAGGCCAATGGCACACGGGCCGACAGGTCGCCGGTTTTTTCCACATGCAGCATCACGTCCTTGAGGGTGTTGAGCTGGCTGAGCAGAAAGCGGATCAGCAGTTGCGACGCACAGAGCATCGCCAGCATCAGGATCAGCACCGCCACGGCATAGTTGGCGAAGCGTTCGCTGAATACCTGGCTCAGGCTGGGGGCGTGGGCGAGCACGGCAATGTATTGCCCATCAGGGCGGGCGATCACTTCAGCACCCATCAGTGTGTTTTCGCCAAACAGCGGCATGTGGTTGAGTTCGACCCAACCCGTGGTGGTGCTCAGGGCTGACAGATCCTGATCGGCAAGCTGTGGGACTTGGCCGCGGGCAAATGTCAGCCAGTGCTCGCTCTTGGGCAGGGCTTTGTCGGCCGGCCAGGCACCGAGCAATTGCGCTTGGGCTTGTGCCGAGGCCTGGGACGCATGGCTGCGCGATTGCTGCTCGAGATGCACGGCGTACAGCACCAGCAGCAGGGTGGTGATAAAGGCGACCGCGTTGACGGCCCAGAATTTGTATTTCAGCGAGATATTGCTAAGCCAGGCACCCATGGAAGGTCTTCTCTGATAGCGGAAACAGCATTGGCAAGGTGCCATTATTGTGCCGCTACTCAGGAAGCTGGTTTTGACATGGGTCAATGCGCCGCATCAATCCACCGCAGGCAGCCCAAAAAACGTGCGCGCACAGGCGGTGCTGTGTCGAGCCAGGTCCTCTACCGTTTCGTTGCGATGCAGCGCGACTTCGCGCAGCACTTCGGTCAGGTAGGCCGGTTCGTTGCGGCCGTTTTTTGGCTTGGGGCGCAGGGTGCGTGGCAGCAAGTAGGGCGCGTCGCTCTCCAGCATCAGACGACCACGGGGAATTTCCCTGACCAGTGGATGCAGATGTGTCCCACGGCGTTCGTCGCAAATCCAGCCGGTGATGCCGATGTGCAAGTCGAGGTCGAGGTAGCTGAACAGGGCCGACTGTTCGCCGGTGAAGCAATGCACCACGGCGGCGGTGAGATGGTCGCGGTAGCCTTTAAGGATCTCCAGCAGGCGCTGGTTGGCGTCGCGCTCGTGGAGAAACACCGGCAGTTTCAGCTCCACCGCCAGAGCCAAGTGCTCTTCGAGGACTTTTTCCTGTTGCGGGCGCGGAGAGAAATCCCGATTGAAATCCAGGCCGCATTCGCCCACCGCACGTACGCGGCTTTCGTTGAGTAAACCGCGCAGACGTTTGGCGCTATCGCCGTTCCAATCGCTGGCGGAGTGGGGGTGGATTCCGGCCGTGCTGAACAGGCGTTGGCCGCTGTCATCGAGGTTTACGCACAGCTCCAAGGCCTGTTCGCTGCCGTCGACGCTGGTGCCGGTGAGCACCAATTGTTGCACCCCGGCAGCATAGGCGCGGTCGAGAACGGCCTGGTGCTTCTCGTCGAAACTGGGGTTGGTCAGGTTGACGCCGATATCAATGAGTTGCATGGTGCTATCTCCGCCTGCGGCCGGAAAGCATATCAGAGCTGTAGATTTATAAGAAAAACTAAGAACTACAATGAGTTATAGCTGTCTTTGAACGTCGCAAGTGACATCGTGGTTGGCCGTGAAGCTGACGCTGTGCCACCGTTGCGCGCTTTGCCAGCGCATAAAGCGCTCTGTTTCTGACCCCCAACCTTTCGTTTTTCGCGTGGGCGTTGGCCAGTATTCTTTCCGGAGAGCGGATGATCCGACCCTCGGCGTTGCTTATGTTGTGCCTGACGCTACTGCTGCCCATGGCGGCGGTCGCACGTCTGGACGGGCCGCTGGAAGTGACCAAGCCCGGCAAGGTGCGCGACCTGGCGGAGATTCGGTCGAGTCGCACCCTGCGTGTATTGGTCAACCAGAGCCGTAACAGTTCCGGCGAGGTCCAGGGCCAGGCCATCGGTGTCGAATACCATCGCCTGCGTGCATTCGAGCAATACCTCAATGGCCACGCCCGTGATGGCCAGGAAATCAACCTCAAGATCATTCCCAAGGCCAAGGACCAACTGCTCGGCGCACTGGCTCGTGGTGAGGGCGATCTGGTGGCCCCCGGTGAATTGCTGGATGTGAAGGCTGCGCACAAGATCAGCACCAGCGATCCGATCGCCAGCGGTGTGCCGTTATGGCTGGTGGGGGTGAAGGGTGAGCGGCGGTTTACCAAGCTGGAGCAACTGTCCGGACGTACCCTCGCGCTGACCACCGGCAGCGCGGCGGCGGATGCCATCAGCCAGGTCAATCAGAAGCTGGCCTTGCACAAACAGCCGCCGGTCAAGGTGGAATGGGTTGACCCGACCCTGGCGGTGGAGGATGTGCTGGAGATGGTCCAGGCGGGTATTTTTCATCTGACTATTGTCGAGAAACCGATTGCTGAGCGCTGGTCGAAGATCCTGCCCAAGTTGCGCTTCGACAAGCAGGTGGCAATCAGCGAACCGGGCGACGAGTACTGGTTTGTGCGCCAGGACGCCTCGATGCTGCGGGCCAGTATTGATCGATTTCTCAAGACCTATCGCACGCCGTCCGACCAGGACGTGGCATTCCAGCGCATCTATCGACGCCTCTACCAGGTGCGCAACCCGCTGGCCCGAGCCGACCGCCAGCGCCTGGAAAAACTGCGCCCGGTATTACAAAAACACGCCCGTGAGCAGGGTATGGACTGGCTGAACCTCGCGGCGCTGGCGTTCAAGGAGTCGGCTTTCGAGCCGGGTGCGCGCAGCAGCGGTGGCCCTACCGGCCTGATGCAGATCACCCCCTCGGCGGCGCAGCGGGTGGGCGTCAACAACATCGAGAGTCTCGACAGTAATGTGCAGGCGGGCGCGCGTTACCTGGCGTTGATCCGTCGCAAATTCTTCGCCAGCCCCAAGCTCAATGAGCGCGAGCGCATGGCCTTCGTATTGGCCGCGTACAACATGGGGCCGGAGCGGGTGCAGGGCATGCGCACCGAGGCCAAGCGCCGGGGCCTGAATCCCAACCAATGGTTCTTCCAGGTGGAGCGCATTGCCATGGAGCAGGTGGGAATGGGGGGTGTCAGCTATGTTAATAGCGTCAACAAGTACTACTTGGCGTTCGATCGGGAGCGAGAGTCCCTGGAACCGCCAGCGCCGAAAATCGCCTCACGGAAGTAATCGATTTGTTCGATGTTAATCAGGCATTTTTTCGGCTTTTATCATTGTTTAAACTGATTAATATAGCGGCCAACCAACCCCTACTTCGAAAAGGATTCACCCCATGAGCCCAATGATCAAAAGCCTACTGTCCACCCGTGCCGGCTACGGCCTGACCATCCTGCGCATTGTGGTCGGCATCATCTTCGCCGCCCATGGTTCGCAAAAACTCTTCGGCTGGTTTGGCGGTTATGGCCTGGCGGGTACAGCCCAGTGGATGGAAAGCATCGGCCTGGCGCCGGGTACCCTGATGGCGCTGCTGTCGGGTGGCACCGAGTTTTTTGCCGGCCTGGCGCTGATTATCGGTTTGCTGGTACGCCCGGCTGCATTGGGTCTGACCATTCTTTCGCTGGTGGCGATCTTCTCGGTGCATATCCATAACGGCCTGTTCATGGCCAACAACGGTTATGAGTTCGCACTGGCCCTGCTGGGCGGCTCCCTGGCGGTGTTGCTGGAAGGTGCTGGCAAGCTGTCGGCTGACCGCGCCATCGCCAACTGACGACTCTGCAAAACCCTGAAAAGGCCCGCCATGCGCGGGCCTTTTCGTTGCTCAGGATTCTTGACATGGGCCCTCCGGCTTCTCTAGGATGCTGCTCATGCGCCGATTTAAACAGCTAATTGCGGGGCGCCACGGGGTCTCAATGCGACCCGACAGAAGCCTGATCTCCCCTGAGGAGGTCACTTCGAAATACCGCTAAAGCGCTGGTTCGGTGTTGCCTCTCACCTGCCCGCAGACTTTTGAGGCAGAGACACGACACAATGAATGCACTACGCCCCCTGATACGCCTGGCTCCGATCACTGCGGACCTCACTCAGCGCAATCCAAAAATCCTCCTTGGCGGCAAGCATCAGCCGACGCTCCTGCGTTATCTGGACGGCTGGCCACGTCGCAGCGGGCGGCCCTCGGCACTCTTGATTCAGTTTGTTGAAGACGGCGATTCTCTCGCTCGTTTTGCGAATAACAGCTTCGATCTGGCAGTTATCCAGGCCCCCAGCGCTGATAACGCGCAGGAAGTCATTCGACAATTGACCCGCATTGCCAGGCAGGGATTGATTGCCCGGCGCTGAACGCTCAGTGGAGCACGACGTCCGCTTGCAATCGACGCCGGCGATTACCCAGGAAAACCAACCACGCAACCAGGCATAGCATCAGCGGAATCGCCAAGGTCACGACCATTTTTATAGTGAACTCCAGGCGATCTACCTGCGCGTACGCCTCGGCCTTCAGTGCATGTAATTCCATTGGCAAGCGCAGGCGTTCCTTGTTGAGAGCCACCAGTTGGGTCGAAGTGTCCACTGCCTGGGAGCCAAGGGAGACCGCTGTCGGGCTCAACATTTGCCATTCCTGCTCCGTTCGCAGCAGGCGCTTTTCCAATTCAATCGCCTTCTGACCGTAGGCCTGTAAGGCGCTATTGCGCATCCGGTCCAGCACATTCGGCGGTCTGTCCGCCGGCGCGCGTGGGCGAATATTGGTCAGTGCGTCGTCGGCGGACAAGTTATCCAGTGTATTCAAGATAAATAGCGTGTTGCTGTCGGCCGCTGAGCTGTTGACTTGATCCGTGAGTAAATCAGTGTCGGCAACCACCACCACATGGATCTGCGCCTCGTTTTGCAAACCTGCTGGCTTCCCTTCAACGCCGTCGGGGAATATCGAATAGGCCGGCCCTTCTATACGGGCTGCAATCACCTGGCTTTGCGCTTGATTGGAGGCATCATTGCTCATGGAGTCGAACTCGGTTGCTGAGACCAACTGGTTGGTTTCCAGCAACTCGGATTGCCCAGAGCTTTGCAGAAGAGGGGTGAACGTCGTGCGACCTTTTGGGCGGCGAATGAGCACGCCGCTGCTCGACACCGTCACAGTATTCAGTTTCCAGGTGCTGATATCGTGTGTGCTCATTGCCTGCCGAGGCAGGTTCAACCTACCCGGATACGGCGCTTTGAGATTCCCAGGCTCTGGTACCTGCGACGCCGCGTAGCGGTGGTCGATCAGAAACTTGTCCGTTGGCATCTGTATACCCCACGCTGCAAGCAGCTCAGGCAGTCGGGTATTGCTGTCGGTGGAGGTATTGGTTTTGGCTTTGGTGGAGGTGAGGTTCGATTTTTGCTCGCTTACGGGGTCGATAAATACCATTAATCTACCGCCCCTCAGTACAAATTGTTCAATCTCATACAGTGATTGCTCAGGCAGCGCCTGAGGTTGCACGACCATGAGCGTTTTGACCTGTTCAGGAACACGCTGGGTGGCCGCTCCCAGATCGACCAGGTTGAAATGTCGCTGCAGTTCCTTCAGCAACCGGCTCGCAGACTCTCCCATGGCCAGCCCCGAAAGCAGTCCGACAACAGGGCGTTCCGGATGCTGCAATTTATAGATCAGATGGCCGATTTCATATTCGAGCAAGGTCTCCCGGTCCAGGCTGAATGATTCGATGCGTTGTGCTCTGTGGCCGGCTCGGGTGCCGACCAGACCCAGGAACCCCTCATGGTCGTCGAGACCGAAAAGCCTGGCTTTGTAGGCGTCTTCTGAAAAAGGTAAGGGATCGACAAGGTGCAGGTTGATCATGCCCTTCGCGGCCTTTTCGTACTCCAGCAACCGGTCTTCGATGCGTTTGCCATAGCGTTTCAAGGCGTAGCTTCGTTTTGGATCGTTGTTGGCATTGAAGTAATACAAGTCCAGAGGGTGTTGCAGTGACACGAGTAGCTGACGTACTTGAGGAGATAGGGAATTGGTTTTCTCTGGTGAAAAGTCCCATCGGATATCAGGAAGTTTGCCTACCCAAACTAAATTGAACGCCAGGAATAGTAACCAGATGACAGTGAGTGTCATACCGGTGCGCAGAGCAGGTCGCATGGATGGCTTTCCTTCTCAGCTGTATTTGTAGTTGAGAGTAACTGTCGTCGCGGCGAGAAAGGCTAAGATCATGCTAATGAAGTAGAGCGTGTCACGAAGCGTGAACTTTCCATTGTCGATGGCGCTGTACCTCGAAAAAGGGCTGAGGGACACAAGGCTGTCTACCGCCCAGAGGGGAACCTGATGCTCAAGTGCGTCGAGCAAGTAAGACAGCCCGCTGATGATGAGCATCAAGCCCACTGTCAGTATGAAAAGGGCATTACGCTGACGCACCAACGTGAAAATAAAAAAGCCGACAGATAAATAACTGCCTGCCAGCAGCCAGCTCGACATGAATTGTGAGGCAATGACGCCGTTTTCCGCCCCACCCAAGTAGTTCGCAGTAATGACCAGCGGGAAGGTCAACAACAGGCCGATGCCCGCCACGACCCAGGCTGCTAAGAATTTGCCAAAAACCCATTCAAACGTCGTGATGGGTAATGTTTTCATCAGTTCGAGAAAGCCGGCGTTGGACTCGTCCGACCAGAGTTGTGCCGCCAATACAGAGATCAATAACAAATAGAGCCAGGGATGTAACTGGAAGAAAATCTGCATGTTGCTGCTGTCTTCTTCCGGCCAAGGACTCATGTGCAACCCCAATGCCACAGACAGTACTGAAAAAATCGCAATGCTCAGGTAGGTGCCGGGCGTACGGGCATAGTGGTTGAGCTGACGCTTGAAAATGACGGGCAGCAGTTTCAAAGGGGGGCCTCTCGGCTCAGATAGTGAACTACGTCGCTCAACCGACCGGGCTCCACGTTCAACGAGTTGATTTTCCAGCGACGATTGGCAATGAGCGTATTGATGTGGGGGTAGATGGTGTGCCCCGGCATGGCCAGAACGGTCACCGTACCGGGTGCATGCAGATGCTCTTCAATGCCCGCCACCCCAGGCAGCACGGCGAGAGCCAGCAGATCCAAGGGGGCATCTGCACGGAGGGTGACTGCCTGGAAGTGTCGGGAGTCGCGTTGTAGATCAGCCATTGGGGTATCGGCCACCAGACGATCGCCTGCGATAACCAGTGCGCGCGTACAGAGTTCGGACAATTCATCGCAGTGGCGTGAAGCCACGATCACGGTCATTTCTTGTGTCAGCGACTGGATGAGCGTCCTGAGCTTTTGTTTTTGATCAGGTGCGAGCCCCTCGGTCGGTTCATCCAGTAATAGCAAGGCCGGGGTATGCAAAATGGCCTGGGCGATGGCGACTTTGCGCTTCAAGCCGATGGAGAGCGCGTCGAGGGGAGTGTTGAGGACTGGCAGCAGTTCCAGGCGTGTGGTGGCCTGTTCCACCTGAGTGCGTATTGCCGTGCCGCAGAGTCCGCGAATGGTTGCGATGTAGGCGAGGAACTCTTTAACCAACATCGTCGGATGACTGACACCGCTCTGAAGTTGGTAGCCGATGAGTTTTTTTGCTTTAAGTGGGTGGGTTCTAGTGTTGATACCCTGAATCTTGATAAGCCCCTCGGAAGGAACGGTCGAGCCCGCTATTACATCGAGAAGTGCTGTTTTAACTGTAGGATTTTCTCCGAATAGCCCCAGGCATTCCTGTTTGTTTGCACTAAATGAAAAATCACTGATTATTTTTTTCTTATCCGAGTGTTTTGTCAGGTTGATTACTTCGATCATTTAGTTTTATGTGGTGTAGGGGGTGAGGTTAAAAAGGGTACGAGCAATAGCTGTTTTTGGGAACGCCGATCAGCGTTAATAGGAAAAGTCCTACGTGCGTGCCAGGTATATCGCTGAAACAATTGTTTCGTTTTTTAAACCTCTAAATATTGAGTGTTTGTCTGAAGGTTATAGAGACTTTTCGAATTTTAATAAGGCCCGATTATCATGATGCTTCTACGTACTCTTGTTCTTGAACGCGATGGTCAGGATGCTCCGGTCAACGGCGCATTGCTCTGTGGCTTTGCTGTTGGTCAGATCGCTTCCAACTTCCTGGTTTATAGCCTGGATGAAGAGGTTGAACCGGCGAGTTCCAGGGTTTATGTCGCAGTCTTGCGCAAAAAACTCGATCGGTATTTTCTCGGGGGGGTTGAGTCCCAGGAAGACCTGCAAGTGGCGATGCATGTCTTCAAGCAAATTCTCACCTCGGCGGCGGCGGGCACTAAGACGGGCGGCGTTACCGAAACTCAGGTTTCCTACCACTTCATCGATTTGAAGGGCTGCAAGCTGCCGCCTGCGAGGCCCGAGGAACATCACTCGGTGATCATCAAGAAGGCGCTGGTGATGAAAGTGATCACCCTGGGAATGTCTGCTCCGGTGATGCCGGCAATCGAAAGTGCTTCATTGATTGTGCCGTCCATTCGTTTCTCGTCGAAAATGAGTTCGTCTGCCAGGGAGGCTAATCCACCCGAGCCTCCTCGACTTCCCGTGCATGAATCTGTTGTAGAGGAGCCCCGGCCGATGCCAGTCGAAGCGCCTGTGGCCATTGCGCGGGCGGTTCCGGTTGCGCTGAATGAGCCAAGCGCCCCGGCGCAGCCGAAGCCTCAGGCATCCATGGACGACAGCACCCTGTTCGAAGTGGACAGTACGCTGACCAACCTCGCTCGTGTCGCTCAGGAGTTGACCCAGCAGAAACTCGCTGCCATGGAGCGGGAAGCGGCGCTTGATCAATGGCAGGCTCGATTGCAGCAGGAGCAAACGCAGTTGGATGAAAAGAACCGGGATCTGGAGCACCGCACCGCTCAGCTTCATGACCAGTCGCTGGCAGTCAGTCAGCGGACCGAAGCCCTAAGGGGGATGGCCGCGCAAGTCTCAGGCTTGCGACAGAGCTTGCGCGGTGTGCTGCTTGAACTGGATCAGGCTTTGGACGGTTAGACAGACCTGGCTACTTTCTCGGGTTCATTTATCATCCATGCCAGCGAACCGACGCCAGGATGTGATTTCCTGCCCTATCGGTACCTATGACATTGCCTGGGGATGCATGCGTTTGAGTACCAAGCTGATAACCAAAGAAGGTCATGAAGCGCTGAAGAAAGAGCTGGATTACCTGTGGCGCGAAAAGCGTCCGGATACCACGCGCAAGGTGACGTGGGCGGCCTCCTTGGGGGATCGCAGCGAGAACGCCGACTACCAATACAACAAGAAGCTGCTGCGCGAAATCGACCGGCGGGTGCGTTACTTGCGCAAGCGTCTGGAAGACATGCGTGTGGTGGAGTACATGCCCGAGCAGGAGGGGAAGGTATTTTTCGGCGCATGGGTCGATATTGAAAACGAGCAAGGCGAGACCAAGCGTTTTCGCATCGTCGGCTATGACGAGATTTATGATCGGATGGACTATATCTCCATCGACTCACCGATGGCCCGTGCACTGCTGCGCAAGGAAGTCGACGATGAGGCCATTGTGCAGACCCCGGGAGGCGAGGTGTGTTGGTGGATCACCGCTATTGAGTACGTGAAGTAAGCGACGCTACCCGCCCCCGGCAAGGGAGGCGGGTCATTGGCCGCTCAGCCCTCGCGCAATACCGTCAGCGGGCTCGCATTCAGCGCACGGCGTGTGCCGAACACCCCGGCACCGCCGATCAATGCAGCGCCGATCACAGGCAGCAGCAATAGCCAGGGGTGCGGGTGCCAGGCCAGGTCGAAGGCGTAGCGGTACAGCACCCACGTCACCAACTCGGTACCCAATGCCGCCAGCAAGCCACTGACTGCGCCCAGCAAGCCAAACTCGATACGCCGCGCCTTGACCAGCAGCTTGCGCTCTGCGCCCAGTGCTCGCAGCAGTGCGCCTTGGCGAATGCGCTCATCCAACGTGGCTTGCAGGCCGGAGAACAGCACGGCCATCCCTGCAGCCAGTACAAACAACAACACATATTCCACTGCCAGGGTCACTTGGGCGAGGATGCTGCGCAGCTGCTCCAGCAGGGCCTCGACCTGCAGGATGGTCACCGCCGGAAAGGCGCGGGACAGATCAACGATCTGCTGATCACGCCCAGGTGCGAGGTAGAAGCTGGTCAGGTAGGTGGCCGGCAGGTCCGTCAAGGTACCCGGTTGGAAAATCATGAAGAAGTTCGGCTGGAAGTTATCCCAGTTGATGGTTCGCAGGCTGGCAACTCGCGCCTCACGATTTTCCCCGGCAATGGTGAACACCAGATGATCGTTCAGCTTGAGCTTGAGGCTTTGCGCGACCTTGGCTTCCACCGAGACTCCGGGAATTCCATCGGTGGGTTGTTGCGACCACCATGAGCCTTCGGTCAGGGTATTGCCCGGCGGCAGGTCGGCGGCCCAGGTCAGGCTCAAGTCGCGTTGTACCGCGCGGTCACCGCTGGAGTCCTTGCTGACAATTTCCTGTACTGGCTCGCCATTGATACTGATCAACCGTCCTGGCACGACCGGGTACAGCGGCGCTGATTGTGCCTGCACTTCCAGCAGTCGGGCACTAAAGGCGTCCTTATCGGCTGGCAGGATATTCAGGGCGAAATAGTTAGGTGCGTCCTTGGGCAATTGGTTTTGCCAGGTGTCCAGCAACTCGCCACGCAGCAGTGCGATCAAGCCCATGGACAACAGGATCAAGCCGAACGCCAGGGACTGGCCCGCCGCCGCCAGCGGGTGGCGCAGCAATTGGCCCAGGCCCAGGCGCCAGGGCAGGGACGCGCGGGCCAGCAGGCGTCGTAGGCTCTGCAACAGCAGCAGGAGCAAGCCACCCAGCACCAGCGCGGCGACCACGCCGCCGCCCAGCAGGGCGAAGGTCAGCACAAGGTCGAGGCTCAGGCGCCACATGATCAGGCCCAGGGCGAACAGCGCAGCGCCGTAGACCATCCAGGTGCTGGACGGGATGGGCAGCAGGTCGCGCCTCAACACTCGCAGCGGTGGTACGCGACCAAGTGCGGCCAACGGTGGCAGGGCGAAACCCGCGAGAGCGACCAGTCCGGTGCCGATCCCGGCAATGGCCGGCAACAGTCCGCCTGGCGGAACGTCCGCCGGCAGCAGGTCGTGCAGGAAATAGAACAAGCCAAACTGTGCCAGCCAGCCGAGCAGCGCACCGGCCAGGCTCGCCAGCAACCCCAGTACACTCAATTGCAGGCTGAACAGCAACATGGCCTCGCGTCGCGACAACCCAAGGCAACGTAGCAACGCACTGGCGTCGAAACGGCGGGTGGCAAAACGGTTGGCCGACAGGGCCACGGCCACACCGGCCAACAGCACGGCCACCAGGCTGGCCATGTTCAGGTAGCGTTCGGCTTTGCCAAGGGCGCCGCCAATCTGCTGGTTGCCGTCCCGTGAATCCTGAAGACGCTGGTTGGGTGCAAGCCCCGGTTTGATCAGGTCACGGTAGGTTTGCAGCGCGGTGCTGGCCTGCGGCCCACGCCACAACTCGCGGTAGCTGACACGACTGCCTGGCTGGACCACGCCGGTGGCGTCCAGGTCTGCCAGGTTGATCATTACCCTGGGGGTCAGGCTGTAGAAGTTGCCGGCGCGATCCGGTTCGTAGGTCAGTATGCGTGCCAGGCGCAGGGTCTTCATGCCCACATCGATACTGTCGCCGACTTTCAGGTCCAGTGCCGTCAGCAGGCGCGACTCGACCCAGGCTTCACCGGGTTTCGGCCCGCCGCCCGGGGTTTCGTCCCCAAAGGGCGCCCCTGCGCTCTTTAGCTCACCTCGCAGCGGGTACTGCTCGTTGACCGCCTTGATGCTGGAGAGCTGGATACCATTGTCGGTGGCAATGACGCTGGAAAATTCAACCACGCGGGCGTGATCCAGGCCCAGTTCGGTCCCGGAGCGGATTTGTTCGGGGCGGGCCGGTGAGCTGCCTTCGAGCACCAGGTCGGCGCCGAGGAATTCGGTGGCGCGCAACAACATCGCGCCGTTAAGGCGGGCGCCAAAATAACCGATGGCGGTACTGGCGGCCACGGCTACCAGCAGGGCGAAGAACAACACACGCAACTCGCCGGCGCGGGCGTCGCGCAGTAATTGGCGCATGGCAAGGCTGAACAGGCGCAACAGCGGCAAGCGTGCCATCAAGGCTCCAGGGGGGCGACCATCAGGCCGGCTTCAAGGCGGATCAGGCGTCGGCAACGATGAGCCAGGCGCTCGTCATGGGTGACCAGCACCAGGGTCGTGCCGCTTTCTTTATTGAGCTCGAACAGCAGATCGCTGATGCGCTCGCCGGTGTGGCTGTCGAGGTTGCCGGTGGGTTCATCGGCAAACAGCACGTCCGGTTCGGCGGCAAAGGCGCGGGCAATCGCCACCCGTTGCTGCTCGCCCCCGGAAAGCTGGCGTGGTGAGTGGGTCAGGCGTTGGCCGAGGCCCACGCGTTCCAGCAGGTGCTTGGCGCGTTCGCGGGCGTCTTTGCGGCCATCCAGCTCCAGCGGCAGCATGACGTTTTCCAGCGCATTGAGGCTGTCGAGCAGTTGGAACGACTGGAACACAAACCCCACGTGTTCGGCACGGATGCGGGCGCGCTGGTCTTCGTCGAGGGTGCTGAGCGCCTGGCCAGCGAGCGTGACTTCACCGCTGCTGGGCAGGTCGAGGCCAGCCAGCAGGCCGAGGAGGGTGGATTTGCCGGAACCGGAGCTGCCGACGATAGCCAGGCTATCGCCCTTGTTCAGTTCCAGGCTCAGTTCGTGCAGGATAGTCAGTTCACCTTCCGCGCTGGGAACCACTTTGCTGAGGTTCCGCGCGGTGAGAATGCTTGCGCCCATGGAGAATCCGATGCGAATGTGGTTTTTGAGTGCTGGCCTGGCCTTGATGTGCATGGCCCAGAACGCAGCGGCGGGTACAGTCCTGATCGTTGGCGATAGTATCAGTGCCGGTTTCGGCCTGGATACCCGCAAAGGGTGGGTGGCACTGCTGGAGCAACGGCTCAAGAAGGAGGGTTTCGACGATAAAGTGGTCAACGCCTCCATTAGTGGTGATACCAGTGCCGGAGGTCTCGCGCGGCTGCCTGCGGCGCTTGCAGAGCATAAGCCGGACGTGGTGGTGATCGAGTTGGGCGGTAACGACGGCTTGCGTGGGCAGCCACCGGCGCAATTGAAACAAAATCTTGCGTCGATGATTGATCAGTCCAAGGCCGGCGGTGCCAAGGTGCTGTTGTTGGGGATGCAGTTGCCGCCCAATTATGGCCCGCGATACACCACGGCATTCGCCGAAGTCTTTGGCACGCTGGCCAAGGAAAAAAACATCCCGCTGGTACCGTTTTTCCTTGAAGGAGTGGGTGGTCATCCGGAGCTGATGCAGGCGGATCAACTTCACCCGGCTGTCGGCGCCCAGGGCAAATTGCTGGAAAATGTCTGGCCGACGCTAAAACCGCTGCTATGACGCTTTTCTACCGGCAGGCTTTCGGCTAAGGTGGCGCCCCCCCGATCTGGAGCCCCCGATGTCGCGTCCTGCCTGGTCCCTGTTTAACTACCAACTGATCGAGCCGGATGAGCAGCTGGATCTGTTCGCCTGCCAGGAAGTGCGGGTGCATCTGGTGACGCGCCAGTTGGAACTGGGCGGCTCCATTGATCGCACGCTGTGCGGCACACTATTGCCGGCGCAACCGCGCTGGTCGCAGGTGGATCGTTCGATTTTCCAGGACCAGCGCCTGTGCCCATTGTGCCGCGCTATTCTGGAGTCGCAGAAGCGTGGCACGCCGCCGATCTGGCCTGAGTTACGTTTCGAGTTGTAGGGGCAGCTAGAAGCGCGCTTCACGTATACAATCGATTTTTACCTACCCGTCGTTCTGCGAAGGATTTTCCGGATGTTGTCGCGCCTTTCCGTCATCACCTGCTGCCTGTCTATCGCTGCCCTTTGTGCGGCCGGCTCTGCGTCAGCCTTGCAGCTGCCCTTGCCACCACCGGGTGAAGATATCGTCGGTCAGGTCCAGGTGATCAAGGCCAAGTACGAAGATACCTTTGCTGATCTGGGCACTACCTACGACCTGGGTTATTCGGAAATGGTCGCGGCCAACCCGGGTGTCGATGCCTGGTTGCCGGGGGCGGGCACCGAGATTGTGCTGCCGACGCGTTTCATCCTGCCACCTGGTCCACGGGAAGGCATCGTGATCAACCTGGCGGAATACCGGCTCTACTATTTCCCCAAGGGCCAGGACGTGGTCTACACCTTTCCGCTGGGAATCGGTCGTGAGGGCTGGGGTTCACCTATCGCCCACACCAGCATTATCGCCAAAACACCGAATCCGACCTGGACTCCGCCGGCCTCGATCAAGGCCGAGCACGCCGCCAACGGCGACCCGCTGCCCAACGTGGTGCCGGCCGGCCCGGACAACCCCTTGGGTCCGTTCAAGTTCACCCTGGGGACGCCGGGTTACCTGATCCATGGTTCCAACATGAAATTCGGCATCGGCACGCGGACCAGCCACGGCTGCTTCCGCATGTTCAACAACAACGTGCTGGAAATGGCCGGGATGGTCCCGGTGGGGACGTCGGTGCGCATTATCAACGATGCCTACAAGTTCGGCAGCAGCGGCGGCAAGGTGTATCTCGAAGCGCATACGCCCTTGAACGACGACGGCACCCCCTCGGTGGTCGACAAGCACACGGCCGTGATCAACGCCTTGCTCAAGCGTGAAGACCTGGCCAATCACCTACGGGTGAACTGGGATCAGGTGCGTGATGTGGTCGCGGCCGAAGATGGCCTGCCGACCGAGATCGGTGTGCCGGGTGCTGCACCGATTGCCTCCAGCGCGCCGATTGATCTGCAGCAGTAAACGTCTGGTCCGCTAATGAGCCCGCCACGGTCTTGCGCTGCGGCGGGCTTTTTATTGCCTGCAATCGAGAGCCGAATCGCAGGCAATAAAAAAGCCGATCCAAGAATGGATCGGCTTGATAACAATCCCGAGGGATTATTACTTGCGGCTAGCTTTTTCAAGCATACGCAGAGCGCGCTCGTTAGCTTCGTCAGCAGTCTGTTGTGCTTTTTGAGCAGCAGCCAGAGCTTCATCAGCTTTACGGTAGGCTTCGTCTGCACGGGCCTGGGAGCGAGCTGCTGCGTCTTCAGTTGCAGTCAGACGAGCTTCGGTTTCTTTGGAGACGCTGCTGCAACCGGTAGCCAGAACTGCGGCCAGAGCCAGAGCAGAGAATTTCAGAACGTTGTTCATCGTGTTCCCCTTCAAGGACTTTCTATTAAATGGCTACTTTCTCAGAGTGAGCTAATAGCCGGCGTACATACTACCCATTACTTGTAGTAAGTAAACTGACGTAGCGCAAGAAGCAAAAAAAATTCTCGCACCGAATCTATTTTGGCTAATCTTTTGGAGGTTTGTATAAAAACCGTCCAAATTTTTTCATTCTGATGAAGATTGGATCCAGGCTGAAAGCACCGGCCCGCATGTGCCGAGCCTGGCAATCAGATGAAAATTTATATATCTGCGCCGACACTTTGGTTACGTTTGACGTTGCTTGCCAGAGTATCTTTTACGCATGTAGAGGTGACTTTAAGAGCGCCTGTTCGTCTTAAGGTTCAACTGCCGGCAATGTTCAGGCTTTCGGTCACCGGTTGATCGAGGCCCTTTCTATATCCACCAGCGGCTGGGATGACGGGTACGTCTTGAGCAACGACAGGATTGGTGCCTACTATTCCCTACGTGCTGGTTGTGAGCGCTAGAGGTTTTCTCGTTGTCGAAACCGGCACGGGGTGGCGTAGATGTTCCTTCGCCGGAAAAACATCGGTAAGGTAGGGGTCAGAATCCAAGACCCGCGAGGAGTAGTGATGAGCGAGGCGTTGTCCATCCACCATGACCAGGCTGGTCATCAGTTCGAGACCAATGTGGACGGTCATCGTGCCTATCTGACCTATATGGACCTCGGGAAGCAGACCCTGGACATCTATCGGACCTTCGTGCCCAACGCACTACGCGGCCGTGGCATTGCAGCCGCGTTGACCGAGGAAGCGTTGAAGTTCGCCGAAGAGCAAGGCTACACGGTGATCCCGTCGTGCTCCTATGTGGAACGCTACATGGAGCGCCACCAGCGCCATGCCGCGAAGCTTTGAAGCATAAAATGCAGCATGAAAAACGCCGGGCTCAGCCCGGCGTTTTTGTGTGCGCACCCTTCAGATACAGGTTCAGGTGCGTTTGCGTTTCGGCAATACGTCCTTGAGCTTGGCGTGCATGCTGCGCAGGGTGTTCTCGGTGGCAGACCAGTCGATGCAGGCATCGGTGATCGATACGCCGTACTGCAAGTCGGCCAGGTCCTTCGGAATCGCCTGGCAACCCCAGTTCAGGTGGCTCTCGACCATCAGGCCGATGATCGACTGATTGCCTTCGAGGATCTGGTTGGCAACGTTTTCCATCACCAGTGGCTGCAGGGCCGGGTCTTTGTTGGAGTTGGCGTGGCTGCAGTCGACCATGATGTTCGGCTTGATCTTGGCCTTGTTCAGCGCCTGCTCGCACAGCGCAACGCTGACCGAGTCATAGTTGGGCTTGCCGTTGCCGCCGCGCAGCACCACGTGACCGTAGGCATTGCCCTTGGTGGTGACAATGGAGACACCGCCTTCCTGGTTGATACCCAGGAAACGGTGAGGACTGGAAACCGATTGCAGCGCGTTGATCGCCACGGTCAGGCCGCCGTCGGTGCCGTTCTTGAAGCCTACGGCCGAGGACAGGCCGGACGCCATTTCGCGGTGAGTCTGGGATTCGGTGGTACGTGCACCGATGGCCGACCAGCTGATCAGGTCCTGCAGGTACTGCGGGGAGATCGGGTCCAGCGCTTCGGTGGCGGTGGGCAGGCCCATTTCGGCCAGGTCCAGCAGCAATTTACGACCGATGTGCAAACCGTCCTGGATCTTGAACGAGTCGTCCAGGTACGGGTCGTTGATCAAGCCTTTCCAGCCGACGGTGGTACGCGGTTTCTCGAAATAGACGCGCATCACCAGGTACAAGGTGTCGGACACTTCCGCTGCCAGCACCTTGAGGCGCTCAGCATATTCGTGGGCAGCCTTGAGGTCGTGGATCGAGCAGGGGCCGATCACCACAAAGAGGCGATGGTCGGTGCCGTCGAGAATGTCACGGATGACTTCGCGGCCCTTGGTGACGGTCTGCAGGGCAGCGTCGCTCAAGGGGATTTCGCGCTTGAGCTGATCGGGTGTGATCAGGGTCTCGTTGGATTCGACGTTTAGGTCATTGATCGGTAAATCAGCCATCGTGTTACTCGCCAGGGTCACGGGTGCCGGCCGCCAGCCATCCCCGTGCGGCGGGCACAGCATGATTTGAATGCAGGGGGAGGAACCTTAGCGCGTAATACGGGCCCGCGACAATGGGCAAAGCCCGCTTTAATCCCGCACAGCCTGCACAACCGCCTCATGGGAGAACTCGACGGCATGGCGCAGCACCCATTCCCGCGCCAGGGCTTCGACCTGCTGGGGCGTCGGATCGGTATCTTCGTGCTGGCGGCAATAGCGCTCTATCCTGCATGCTTGCTCGCCCATGCGCGCGCCGAACAACGCGTGTTCATCGGTAAACGAGATGCCTACGCGGTAGCCGTTTTCCACCTTGCGACACCAGGCCACGTAGCCTGGGTAGCGAGCGGTGGCGCCCAGGGAGGGAATGAGCAGATCAACAGCCGTGCCCTGACGCCAGGCACGGGGCCAATTGCAGGCGATGCCGCCCAGGCCGACAGTGAGCAGGCGTTGGCGGGGTATGGCGGGAGAGGGGCGTTGGATTAACTCGACAGCGACATCATCAGGGTGAGGTAAAAAACGACCCATGTACACGGACTCCGAGCACCGTCCAGTTGACGGCGGCAGCAGCAGTATAGTGAAGGAACTGGAATTGACCGACCTGGATATTGACCAGCAATTGCTGGGATTGCCAGGTATTTCGCTGGTGGTGTTCACCAGCGTCGGTTGTTCCAGTTGCCGTTGGGCGCGCCAGCAGTTGCCGGGCTGGCGTTTGCCTGTGGACCGCGTGTGTTGGGTGGATGCCGGGCACAACGGCGGTGCGGTCGAACGCTACCAGATCTTTCATTTGCCGGCGTTGTTTGTGGTGTGCGAGGGTCAATTCCTCGGACAGATACAGACACGCCTTACGCCAGCTGACACCTGCGAAGCAGTAAAAACAGCACTTACCCGCACCCCGGAGGATTTGCCATGACCGCACTTGAACCCCAGTCGCCACGTATCGGCATTATCGGCACCGGCGCCATCGGGGGGTTCTACGGCCTGATGCTGGCACGTGCTGGCTTCGATGTGCACTTCCTGCTGCGCAGTGAATACGCGGCGGTCAGCGAGCGTGGACTGCGCGTCAATAGCAATCTGCATGGCAACCTGCACCTGCATCCGGTGCAGGCCTACGCCCGTGCCGCCGATATGCCGCCGTGCGATTGGCTGCTGGTGGGGACCAAATCCACCGGCAATGTGGAACTGGCGCCGACCCTTGCCCAGGTCGCGGCGCCTGACGCCAAAGTGGTGTTGCTGCAAAACGGCCTGGATGTCGAGGACAGTCTGCGCGAACACCTGCCGGCGTCGCTGCATCTTCTCGGCGGGCTGTGCTACATCGGCGTGCACCGCTCCGGTCCGGGTGTGGTTGAACATCAAGCCCTGGGTCGGGTCAACCTGGGCTATCACAGCGGTTCGGCTGCCAACGATGAGGCTCGTCAGAAAGCGATTGTCGAAGCCGGCGCCGCGTTGTTTCATAAGGCCGGGATCGAGTCCCAGGCCATGGCCAATGTGCATCAGGCGCGCTGGCACAAGCTGGTGTGGAACGTGCCGTACAACGGCCTTTCTGTATTGTTGGGAACGGGCACCACGGCAATGATGGCGGACGAATCCAGCCGAGAGCTGATCCAGGCATTGATGGCCGAGGTGGTACAGGGCGCCCATGCCTGTGGCCATGAAATCCCCAAGAGTTACGCTGAGCAGATGTTTTCCATGACCGAGACCATGGATGACTACTTGCCGAGCATGTACCACGACCACCTGCATAAACGACCGCTGGAGCTGGCGGCCATCTATGCTCGACCATTGGCAGCCGCCAAGGCCGCCGGTTGCGAGTTGCCGCGGATGCAGGCGCTGTACCAGGCCTTAAGTTTTATTGATCGGCGTAATCGCTGAGTCGGGGGTAAATGCATGGCGAAGGGATTGGGCGATAAACTGGTGCTGGCGATTTCGTCGCGTGCGCTGTTCGACTTGAGCGACAGCCACAAGGTCTACCTGGCGCAGGGTGTCGAGGCCTACCGCAAATACCAGATTGAGCACGAGGAAGAAATCCTCGAACCTGGCGACGCCTTCCCGCTGGTCAAGAAGTTGCTGAGTCTTAACGCCAGCCTGGGCCGCGCTCGGGTCGAAGTGGTGCTGGTATCGCGCAATAGCGCCGACACCGGCCTGCGCGTATTCAACTCGATTCAGCACTACGGCCTGGATATTTCCCGCGCTGCTTTCGTAGGAGGGCGTAGTCCTTATCCTTATTTAGCGGCGTTTGGTTGCCATCTGTTTCTTTCTACCCATGCTGAAGATGTGCGCAGCGCCCTCGAGGCCGGCTTTGCAGCGGCGACGATTCTGTCGGGCGGTGCGCGCCGGGCTTCCAGTGAGGAACTGCGCATCGCCTTTGACGGTGACGCGGTGCTGTTCTCCGATGAGTCGGAGCGCGTTTACCAGGCCGGCGGGTTGGCGGCATTCCAGGCCAGCGAGCGCGAATCGGCGCGCCAGCCCTTGCACGGCGGGCCCTTCAAGGGGTTCCTGGCGGCGCTGAACCTGTTGCAGCGTGAGTTTCCTGATGAGGCGTGCCCGATCCGCACGGCGTTGGTCACCGCTCGTTCGGCGCCGTCTCATGAGCGGGTGATTCGTACGTTGCGTGAGTGGGACATTCGCCTGGACGAGTCTTTGTTTCTCGGCGGCCTGGAGAAATCCGCGTTCCTGGAGGCGTTTGCCGCAGATGTGTTTTTCGATGACCAGGCCGGTCATTGTGAGAAAGCCAGGGAGGTGGTGGCCACCGGGCATGTGCCCCATGGCATCAGTAACGAAGTGAGGATTCAGGCCGAGAGTTAGGGGCGCTGCTAAGCTCATTCAATCTCCTCCATTCCGGCAGTCCAGGGAGGTTTTATGATTCGTTCGATGCTGTACGCCACGGACCTTGGTCTGTACGCGCCCTATGTGATGCAGCATGCACTGGCGCTGGCGCGGACGTTCAAGGCTGACCTGTACGTGATTCACGCTGTCGAACCCATCGGGTTGTTCGCCGAATCGGTGTTGCAGAGCTACCTTGATGAACAGGCCTTGAGTGAGTGGCAGGCTCAGGGTTTGAGTACGGTGATGGCGACTATCGAGCAGCGGGTGCTCGAGAGTTTCCGCGAGGAGTTGGGGGAGAATGAGCAGGATTTGAAGTTGATCCGCTCGGTGCGGGTGATCCAGGGGGATCCGTGCGAGGTGATTCTCGACCAGTTGCGCAAACTGTCCGTAGACCTGTTGATCGTCGGAAGTCACAGCCACGCGACGGGAACGTCCACACCGCTTGGACGTACTGCCGCGCGGGTGCTGCAGCTGTCTACGGTGCCTGTTTACCTGGTGCCATCGTTACAACGTCGACGCAGTGATGACGTGTGATCGGTTGGAAACGATAAAAAGTTCTAGATTTATAAGTCTAACCTTTAATATAGTTATATACCGTCGCTGATACCCGTGGCGTCTATCTGCTTTGAGGGATACATATGAAGCTTCAACAACTGCGCTACATCTGGGAAGTGGCGCACCACGACCTCAACGTTTCCGCTACCGCTCAAAGCCTTTACACCTCGCAACCCGGTATCAGCAAGCAGATCCGCCTGCTCGAAGACGAGCTGGGCGTCGAGGTGTTCGCGCGCAGCGGCAAGCACCTCACCCGTGTCACCCCGGCCGGTGAGCGCATCATCACCACTGCCGGCGAAATCCTGCGCAAAGTCGAGAGCATCAAGCAGATCGCCCAGGAATTCTCCAACGAGAAGAAAGGCACCCTGTCGATTGCCACGACTCACACCCAGGCGCGTTATGCATTGCCACCGGTGATCCGCGACTTCATCAAGCAATACCCGGACGTGGCGCTGCACATGCACCAGGGGTCGCCGATGCAGATCGCCGAGATGGCCGCTGATGGCACCGTCGATTTCGCCATCGCCACCGAAGCCCTGGAGCTGTTCGGCGACTTGGTGATGATGCCGTGCTACCGCTGGAACCGTTGCGTTGTCGTGCCCCAGGGCCACCCATTGGCCAAGTTGCCGAAGCTGACCCTGGAAGCCCTGGCCGAATACCCGATCGTGACCTACGTCTTCGGTTTCACGGGTCGTTCCAAGCTCGACGAAGCCTTCAGCCATCGTGGCCTCACGCCGAAAGTGGTGTTTACCGCTGCCGACGCCGACGTCATCAAGACCTATGTTCGCCTGGGCCTGGGCGTGGGTATCGTTGCCAAGATGGCGGTCGATACCAACCTCGATAAAGACCTGGTGGTGCTCGATGCCAGCGAGCTGTTCGAGTCCAGCGTGACCAAGATTGGCTTCCGCCGTGGCACTTTCCTGCGGGGCTTCATGTGCGACTTCATCGAGAAGTTTGCCCCGCACCTGACCCGCGAAGTCATGGCCAAGGCGATCCAGTGCCACAACAAGCAGGAATTGGAAGAGCTGTTCGACGGCGTGGAATTGCCCGTCCATTAAGGGGGTTATTTGGCCTCGGTAACCGTAAAGTGTTGCCGGGCGCCTGCCACCAGAATCTCCACCTCATCACCTTCGAACTTGCCCAGCAGGCTTTTGCCCAAGGGTGAACGCGGGGTGATGACGGTCACCGGTTGCCCGACCACGTCCACCTTTAAACCCGCCGCATCCGGTGCCAGGAACAGCCACTGCTGGCGGCCGTTCTCGTCTTCCAGGCCCAGCAGTGTGCCGACTTCTATGCCACGTTGATCATCGTACGCACGCAGTGGCAGGTTCTGGCACAGCGCTAGCGCCTGCTTGATTTCCTCGACGCGCTTGGCTTGCCCGGCTGCCAGGTAAGACGCCTCCAGCCCGAGGGTGTCGTGTTTGTTTTCGGCGATATTTTCTTCGTGGGTCGCGGTTTCGTAGGCGGTCTGCGCGGCGCGCTGGGCGATGTCGAGGTCGGCGGTGAGCTTTTCCAGGATCAACTGGTGAACAGCGTGTTTATTCATGGTCATCAATCGCAGAATTGCAGGACATTGGCCCGGGTCTTTTCATTGGGCGCGTTCTGGTCCTGTTGCAACCAGAACTGGCATTTGGGGTTGGACAGATTGCGTGCGTTGTTGCGTGCCTGGTCCAAGGCTTGCTGTTGTTCCTGCTTCTGCAGGGTCTGTTGGTACTGCTCGAACATACGGTTCGGCGGCTCCGGCGTAACCGGTGCAGGTTTACCCAGTTGCTCAACGGCCTGGGCCACGGGCGCCAGGCTCTGCGGGAACAGATAGCGCGACGCCAGCCAGGTGGTCAGCGCAATAGCGATAAATCCCAGCCACACCCCGAGGGCAATGGCGAGCGTGAGCTTGGGCAGCGACAACGAGCGATCGGACATGATGGCCTCCTGGCAGGCATTAACGGCATGGCGGCGATTGTCGCACAGCCACTGCGCAGAATAATCGCGATCAAGCCTTCTGCATCAGCGCATTTATGCGGACAATCGAGTCCTTTGAGCGTTGGAGCCCGGAATGAAAGCCCGCTGGGATATTTTTTGCAGCGTCGTCGATAACTACGGCGACATTGGCGTGACCTGGCGCCTGGCCCGGCAATTGGTGGCAGAGCAGGGGTGCGAGGTGCGCTTGTGGGTCGACGACCTGCGCGCCTTCGAGCGCATGTGTCCTGACATTGATGTGCGTCTTGACCAGCAATGGCAAGAGGGTGTCGATGTGCGCCATTGGCCGGCCGTGTGGTCGAGCGCCCCGGCAGGCGATGTGGTGATCGCCGCCTTCGCCTGCCAGTTGCCGCCTGATTACATGGAAGCCATGGCCGCGCGTGAGCGCACGCCATTGTGGATGAACCTGGATTACCTCAGCGCCGAAGACTGGGTGGTGGGTTGCCATCGGTTGCCATCGGTGAAGTTCAAGGGGGTGCAGAAGTACTTCTTTTTTCCGGGTTTCCGGCCCGGCACGGGTGGGCTGTTACGCGAGACAGGATTGCTGGAGCAGTGTCAGGCGTTTCAGCAGGATGCCGCTGCGCAGCGCCAATTCCTGCAAGCATTGGGTGTGTTTCCGGCAGCCGGTGCGCGACTCATCTCGTTATTCGCCTACGAAAACGCCGGGCTGGCCAGTTGGCTGGACATCCTGTCGACCGACGGGCATGCCACTCATCTCTTGGTGCCGGAAGGGCGCATCCTCGGGGATGTGCAGCATTGGCTCGGTGTCGAAGGCTTGTCGGCAGGGGATGTTCATCAGCGCGACGCCCTGACCGTGCAGGTGCTGCCGTTTGTGCGCCAGGAGCAATATGACCGCTTGCTGTGGTGTTGCGACTTCAACGCCGTGCGCGGCGAAGACTCGTTCGTGCGCGCCCAATGGGCCGGGCGGCCGTTGCTGTGGCACATCTATCGCCAGGATGAAGACATCCACCTGGACAAGCTCGACGCGTTCCTGGACCTGTACACCGCCGGCTTGTCACCGGCCGCAAAGATCGCCTTGGTCGAGCTCTGGCAAGCCTGGAACACTGATGGCGATATGGCACAGCCGTGGAAAATGCTGTTGGAGCACTGGCCAGAGTTGACTCGGCACGCGCAGAGGTGGTGTCTGGAACAAGGCTTGCAGGTCGATCTTGCGACGGCGCTGGTACAGTTTTATGAAAGTTGGATATGATACGCCACCTTGATTTTTGTAAATCCCATCCAAATTTCGGATATATGCAATGAAAACTGGTAAAGAACTGAAACCCGGTACAGTGATCCGTCTCGAAAACGACCCTTGGCTGGTTCAGAAAGCTGAGTTCACCAAGTCCGGTCGTAACAGCGCAATCATGAAGACCAAGCTGAAGAACCTGCTGACCGGTTACAAGACCGAGATCGTCTACAGCGCCGATGACAAACTGGACGACGTGATCCTCGACCGCAAAGAAGCGACCCTGTCCTTCATCAGCGGCGACACCTACACGTTCATGGACACCACCGACTACACCATGTACGAGCTGAACGCTGAAGATATCGAAGCCGTTCTGCCGTTCATCGAAGAAGGTATGGAAGACGTCTGCGAAGCTATTTTCTTCGAAGAGCGCCTGGTTTCCGTAGAGCTGCCGACCACTATCGTGCGTAAGGTTGCCTACACCGAAGGTTCCGCTCGCGGTGACACTTCGGGCAAAGTGATGAAGCCTGCCAAACTGAGCAATGGTACCGAACTGCAAGTAGCCGATTTCATCGAAATCGACGACCTGATCGAGATCGACACCCGCGAAGGTGGTTCGTACAAAGGTCGCGCCAAGAAGTAATTCTGGCCCCGCCGATACGAAACAAGCCCACTTCTAGAAGTGGGCTTTTTTGTGGGCGCTTTTTACTTCGACGCTTGGCGGGCTTGCATCAGCGCCTAGACGGTTACGTGCAGTCGCACATCGACATTGCCACGGGTGGCGTTGGAGTACGGGCAGACTTGGTGAGCGGCGTCGACCAGGCTTTGCGCATCGTCCTGGTCCAGGCCTGGCAGGCTGACGTGCAGGTCGATATCCAGGCCGAAACCGCCGGGGATCTGGCCAATGCCCACGTGGGCAGTGATCGATGCGTCATCCGGGATTTTGCGTTTGGTCTGGCTGGCGACGAATTTCAGTGCGCCGATAAAGCAGGCCGAGTAACCGGCGGCAAACAGTTGTTCCGGGTTGGTGGCCTGGCCACCGGCGCCGCCCAATTCTTTAGGGGTGGAGAGTTTGACGTCGAGGATGTTGTCGTTGGAAACAGCGCGACCATCACGGCCGCCGGTGGCTGTAGCTACTGCGGTATAGAGAGTTTGCATGGTGTCGTCCTCTTGGTTTGTAGTGCTAAAATTTTGCGCGCTAAGTAGTTGGTGGTGCGAATGTATAGCGCTAATGTTTTGCGCGCAAGATAAATTTACAAATATTTTTGTGAGTAGCTACAAACCAATGTCGGAGGGGGCTTGCTGTGTTTAGATCGCGTTCTGCAGGTTGCCCCGCAACACAAGCAAATCAGCCTGCAGCTTGCGCAATTGCTCCAGCTCCAAACCGCTGGCGCCGAGAATGCACTGTGGAACACCCATGGCCTTTTCCTGCAAGGTACGCCCAGCGTCGGTCAGTTCCACCACCACCACGCGTTCATCTTCACGGCTGCGGGTGCGGCTGAGCAGGCCTTCGGCTTCCAGACGTTTGAGCAGGGGTGTGAGGGAGCCCGGATCGGTCAGCAGGCGGCTGCTGATTTCGCCGACGGTCAAGCCATCTTCTTCCCACAGCACCATCATGGCCAGGTACTGCGGGTAGGTCAGGCCGAGGGCCTGCAGCAGCGGTTTATAGACCTTGGTCATCAGCAACGAGGTGGAGTGCAGGGCGAAGCACAGTTGATTGTCCAGTAACAGGGATTCGCACGGGGCGGGATTTTTGCTCATGGTAGTGCCTCAAAAAAGCGTGTCTGCCCTGGAATCTAGCGGGCAAATCTTTAATGCGCCAGATAATTCGCTCCAAGCGGTCAGACCAGTCCACTCTGCAGCGCCAGATCCCAGGGTGGCACGGGACTGAATCGGGACTTGAGGTATTCCAGCAACAAGCGGCTGCGCGCATTGGGTTGCTGTTCCAGGCGCAGTGCGTAGATCCCTGTGGTCTCCGGGCTGGGCAGGCCGTTTTCGCAAAACAGTGGCAACAATTCTCCGCGCACCAGGTACTCACTGGCCAGCCAGGTGGGCAGATGGGCGATTCCCAGCCCAGCGAGAGCGCCCGATAACAACGCTTCAGCGTTGTTGGCACTCATGCGGATGCGCCGCGGGCGATACGTTGCACGTCGCCCGTCCAACTCAAAGCGCCAGGCGAACATCGGCGCCAGACCGTCCCAGTCCAGGCCGTCATGCTCGCTCAACTCACTTGGATGCGCCGGCGTGCCACGGCTTTTCAGGTAGGCCGGGCTGGCGCAGGCGATGCGCACGATACTGGCCAGGGGCGTGGCGATCAGCCGGGTATCGACGATATGCCCGGCACGCAATACCAGGTCGACCTTGCCCAGGTGTGCGCCCTGCATATCGACAAAACTGTCGATCAAGTGCAGGTGTACATCAAGTCCGGGGTAAACGTTGAGGAAGTCGGCGATCACCGGTGCCAGGTGCCGGCGACCGAACGCTGCCGGTGCATCCACACGAATCAGTCCTTCCGGCGCATGGCTCAGGGAAACGGCTTCCGCCCGCGCCAGTTGCAACTCGCTGACGATCCTGCGCGCCCGTTCGGCAAAGGCCAGGCCCGCCGGTGTCGGCACCACCGCGTGAGTGCTGCGCTGGAACAGGCGGCTGCCCACGGAGCTTTCCAGACTGTCGATGCGTCGGGCGACTGCCGAGGGAGTCAGCGGATGGCGACGTGCAGCGGCGGAGAAGCTGCCGGTTTCCAACACATCCAGAAACAGGCTCAGTTGATCGGTCAGCGTATTGGGGTTCATCGGTAAGTGCTTGTGCGAGATTGGCACAGCCATTGTGCGTTGCTGTGCGTTTCCGCGCTAGAGTCGACTGCGTAGCATGCAAGGCCTGAGAACGTGGAGTAGCGAGCGGTGTTGGATTTAGCGATTTACGTGATATTGGGCGCGGCCCTCGGCACGGTGGGTGGCCTGTTTGGGATTGGTGGCGGACTGATTGCGATCCCGGTGCTCGGCGTGTTGTTCGGCCTCGACCAGCAACTCGCCCAAGGCACGGCGCTGGTGATGGTGGTGCCCAACGTGATGCTGGCCCTGTGGCGTTACCACCAGCGCAACCGCATCGAACTGCGCCACGCATTGCCATTGGGGGTCATGGGCTTCAGCTTTGCCTGGCTCGGCTCAATCTGGGCGGTGGGGCTGGACGCAGGCGCCATGCGCATCGGCTTTATTGCGTTCTTGCTGACGCTTTCGGCTTACAACCTGCTGCGCATGTTCACACGCAATGCGCCGCCAACGGCACACATGCGTTACTCCTGGCCCTGGCTTGGCGTGTTGGGCGCGGCGTCCGGTTCCATGGGCGGATTGTTTGGAGTGGGCGGCGCGGTGGTTGCCACCCCGGTGCTCACCAGTCTGTTTGGCACCACCCAGGTCGTCGCCCAAGGTTTGTCGCTGGCCCTGGCGTTGCCCAGCACCGGCGTGACGTTGGTTACCTATGCCTGGCACCACGAGGTGGACTGGATGATCGGCGTGCCGCTCGCCGTCGGCGGCTTGCTCAGTATCAGCTGGGGCGTGAAGGTCGCCCATGCGTTGCCGGAGCGTGTGTTGCGCGGCCTGTTCTGCGGCTTTCTGGTGGTATGTGCGGTAATGCTGACCTTTAAAGTCTGAAGCCTTCAACGATGTATTCGGCCAGGCACTCGGTGATGGGGGAGGTCATTTGCGGGTTACGCAGCAAGTGCAGATTCATCGAGGGCAGCGCTGGGAAACCCTCGTCGCTGCCGAGTACGCGCAAGTCTTCAGTCACCAGGCTTTCCATGCAGATCATGGCAGCCAGGCCGGCACTCACCACTGCCAGGATCGCCGCCACGTTGGTGCTGTGATACGCCAGGCGATAATCCCGCCCGATTGCATCCAGTGCGGCCTGGGTCCACTGCGTGTACATGCAGTCGGGACCGGACACCGCCAGGGGCACGGCATCGTGCTCTTCCACGCAAAAACATGGCGCCGCTGCCCATACCATGCGCTCTGTGCGCAAAAGCTCGCCGATTTCCTTGCCGGGCTCGCGGCTGATAACGGTCAGCGCCAGATCCCGTCGCTGCATCAGCACCCTTGATGACTCGCAGTGCAGCTCGATCTGGATCAGCGGATATGCCTTGGAAAACCGCTTGAGGATCCCGGGAAGGAAACGCATCACGTAGTCGTCCGGCGTACCTATGCGTACCAACCCCACCATATGCGGCTCGCGCAGTGTGTTGAACACCTCGCTGTGGAGCTTAAGGATGCGCCGCGCATAACCCAGCAACACCTGGCCCTCGGGCGTCAGTCGCACCTGCCGGCCATCGCGCTCGAACAGCTTGCGCTGCAACACGTCTTCTTCCAGGCGCTTCATCTGCATGCTCACCGCCGATTGGGTGCGGTTGACCAGTTCTCCTGCGCGGGTAAAACCGCCCTGGTCGGCGATGGCGACGAAGGTGCGCAGCACTTCAGTGTCGATGCTCGGGTAGCCGGACAATTGATCAATCTCCGAGATGTATTGCATAAGAAACATTCGTTGGATTGATCATAAGGCCAGGCACACACTCGCGTCATCCCCACTGGAGGGCGAGAAGATGAAAGGTCAGAAAGGTTATGTGTTGATCGCCAAACAGCCGTTTTCCAGGCTGCTGCAAGTGGTATTGCGTTGGCAGGTGTTGCGCCACGAACGCCAGGTCCTGGCGAGCTTGAACGATGATGCGCTCAAGGACATCGGCCTCAGCCGTGCCGACGTGGAGCAGGAGAGCCATCGGCATTTCTGGGAAGATCCGCTGCGAAAATGACTGCGGGTGCAGTAGGGTAGGTCGCGAGCATTCAAGGAGATTCCCATGCCCGTCGACCTGTCTTTTTCACTCAAGCAAGCCCGACGCATGGCGCTGGCGGCCCAGGGATTTTCCGGGCGTCAGGCGCCAGCACAGATTAAAGCCGCACACATCAACCGCGTGATCGAGCGCTTGGGCGTGTTGCAGATTGATTCGGTCAATGCACTGGTGCGCTCTCATTACCTGCCGCTGTTCTCGCGCCTGGGCAATTACTCGCCGTTGATGCTTGAGCAAGCGGCCTGGAGCCAAGGCCGGCGGCGTTCGCTGTTTGAGTATTGGGGGCACGAGGCCTCGCTGCTGCCGATGGCGTTGTACCCGTTGATGCGTTGGCGTATGGAGCGGGCGCAGCAGGGGCGCGGCATTTATTCGCAGATGGCGCGTTTTGGTCGTGAGCAACAGGCCACGATCCAGCGCGTTTTGCAGACCGTCGAGCAGCAGGGCGCCCTGGGTGCGGGCAGTTTGTCGACCCGCGAAGAGCGGGCCGGCCCCTGGTGGGACTGGAGCGATGAAAAACATGCGCTTGAGTGGCTGTTCGCCGCTGGCCTGGTTACCGTTGCTGGCAGACGTGGTTTCGAGCGGCTCTACGACTTGCCCGAGCGCGTCATCCCCGGCGACATCCTCCAGCAGGCACCATTGGCCGAGGCCGAGGCCCAGCGTGGCTTGTTGCTGCACAGCGCCACCGCCTTAGGTGTAGGCACCGAAAAAGACCTGCGCGACTACTTCCGCCTTGACCCCGCCGATAGCCGCAGTCGCCTGGCCGAACTGGTTGAGGACGAGCAGTTGCAGGTCTGCCAGGTGCAAGGCTGGAAGCAAGTGGCCTACTGCCTGCCCGAGCCCAAAGTGCCACGTAAAGTGTCGGCCAGCGCACTGCTGTCGCCCTTCGATTCGCTGGTCTGGGAGCGCAGCCGCACCGAGCGACTGTTCGATTTTCGCTACCGGCTGGAGATCTACACCCCACAAGAAAAACGGGTGTACGGCTACTACGTGCTGCCGTTTTTGCACAATGAGCGGATCGCTGCCCGGATCGACCTGCGGGCCGAACGCGCCAACGGGTGCCTGGCCGTGCATGCGGTGCACGAAGAGGAGCCGGGGCTGGATGAAGAGGGGATGCAGGCGCTGGCGTTGAACCTGCGGCAAATGGCCGACTGGCTGGGGCTTGAACATATCCAGCTCAATTGCCAGCGGCCGAGTGCCGACCGGTTGCGGTTAGCCATGCTGCACCTGTAGGCGGAAGGCGCTTTGGTGGCAAGCCCGCTCGCCACACGAGGCTTTGTTGCCACAGGAAGCCCTATTTCCAAACGTCTGCTAGCGTTTGACCTGCTTCAACGTCTCGGCAATCAGGAATGCCAACTCCAGCGACTGATCGGCGTTCATCCTTGGGTCGCAGTGGGTGTGGTAGCGGTCCGACAAGCCATCTTCAGTGATCGGCCGCGCGCCGCCGATGCATTCGGTAACGTTCTGCCCGGTCATCTCGATATGAATCCCGCCGGCATACGTGCCCTCGGCCTGGTGCACCTGGAAGAACTCCTTGACCTCGCCGAGGATCTGCGCGAAGTCGCGGGTCTTGTAGCCGCTGCTGGCCTTGATGGTGTTGCCGTGCATCGGGTCGGAGCTCCACAACACCTGCTTGCCTTCGCGCTGCACCGCGCGGATCAGGTTGGGCAGGTGGTCGCCGACTTTGCCTGCACCCATGCGCGCGATCAGGTTGAGACGGCCGGGGTCGTTGTCGGGGTTGAGGATGTCGATCAGACGGATCAGGTCGTCCGGGTTCATGCTCGGCCCGACCTTGACGCCGATCGGGTTGTTCACCCCGCGCAGGAATTCGACATGGGCGCCATCCAACTGACGGGTGCGGTCGCCGATCCACAGCATGTGGGCCGAGCAGTCGTAGTAGTCGTTGGTCAGGCTGTCGCGGCGTACGAAGGCTTGTTCGTAGTTGAGCAGCAGCGCTTCGTGGGCGGTGAAAAAGCTGGTCTCGCGCAGTTGCGGCGAGCTGTCCATGCCGCAGGCGCGCATGAAGGCCAGGGTTTCGTCGATGCGGTCGGCCAACTGGCTGTATTTTTCGGCCAGGGCGGAGTTGGCGATAAAGTCCAGGTTCCACTTGTGCACCTGGTGCAGGTCGGCAAAACCACCCTGGGCGAAGGCGCGCAGCAGGTTGAGGGTGGCGGTGGACTGGTGGTAGGACTGCAGCAGGCGGTCCGGGTCCGGCACGCGGCTTTTTTCGTCGAAGCCGATGCCGTTGACGATATCGCCACGGTAGGCGGGCAGGGTGATGCCATCGATGGTCTCATCGTTGGCCGAGCGCGGCTTGGCGAACTGGCCGGCCATGCGTCCGACTTTCACCACCGGGCAGCCGGCAGCGAAGGTCATCACAATGGCCATTTGCAGCAGCACCTTGAAGGTGTCGCGGATTTTCGCAGCGGAGAACTCAGCAAAGCTCTCGGCGCAGTCGCCACCTTGCAGCAGGAACGCGCGCCCCTGGGTCACTTCCGCAAACTGACGGCGCAACTCGCGGGCTTCCCCGGCAAACACCAGCGGCGGATAGCTGGCCAGGCTTTGCTCTACTTGCAGCAAGTGCGCAGCGTCCGGGTACTGGGGTTGTTGCTGGATTGGCAGGGCGCGCCAGCTGTCGGGGCTCCAGGGTTGGCTCATCATGAACTCGATTGGCTGATTGACGGTCGGGCGCCAATGTTATCAGCAATTAGTGCGTGACCTGTTGCCGCCGGTTGGCCGACAATCGCGCCTTTGCCGTGCAGCAAGCCCGTTTAGGAGTTGTGATGACAGAGGAGCGTGTCGAGCGCCTGCTGGCCGAAGTCCATGATGATTTCGGCATGATCCGTGTGCTCGAAGTGGCCGATTACCGCTTTCTCGAATTTGGCGACGCCATCGAGCAAAGCTGCGTGTTCACTGCCGACCCGAGCTGGCTGGAGTATGACTATACCCGCGCGATGCTGATCGGCGCGTTGTGCCATGAGCAGCCGGAGAGCGCGCTGTTCCTCGGCCTGGGAGCTGGCACATTGACCCAGGCGTGCCTCAAGTTCCTGCCGCTGGAAGACGTCGAAGCCATCGAGCTGCGTCCCGATGTGCCGCGCCTGGCCATCGAGTACTTGGGGCTGGATGATGATCCGCGCCTGTATATCCGCATCGGTGACGCCTTGGAATTGTTGGAGACTGCTGAATCGGCGGACCTGATTTTCGTCGACCTCTACACCGATGTCGGCCCCGGCGTCGGACACCTGGCGTGGACTTTCCTGGAGAACTGCCAGAAGAAACTCAACCCCGGTGGTTGGCTGGTGATCAACCAGTGGGCCACCGACGATGGCAAGCCCTTGGGCGCGGCGTTGCTGCGTGGTTTGTACCACCGCCATTACTGGGAACTGCCGGTGAAGGAGGGCAATGTGATCCTGCTGGTGCCTTCGGAGCTGGACCAGGAGCTGGATCTGGATGCGCTGTCTACTCGGGCTGAGTTGTTGGCGCCGCGCCTGGGGTATTCGTTGCAGCCGTTGATCAAGGCGATTCGGCCGGCTACGTAGTCGCCTGTACCGACGCCATCGGGGGCAGGCGACTCAAATGCCCTTGAACACCCCCGGCCGCTTCTCGATCATCGCCCGCACGCCTTCCTTGGCGTCTTCGCTGTTCAGCAATTTATCCACCATCGGCGGCAGCGCGGCAGCCGCAACGGTTTCGCCTTCCATGCGCGCCAGGCGGGCCGACATCAACGTGGCCTGGACGCCAAGCGGCGCCTGGCGCGCAATGCGACTGGCCAGTTCGATGGCGCGGGGCAGCAGGTCTTCACTGGCCATCACCTCCTGCACCAAGCCCAGGCGCAGCGCTTCATGGGCGTCGAACTCATCGCCGGTGAGCAGCCAGCGCATGGCGTTGCCCCAGCCGGCGATCTGATGAAAGCGCAATGTCGCACCACCAAACGGAAAAATCCCACGTTGCACTTCCATCTGCGCAAAGCGGGTATTGCTCGCGCACAGATTGATATCCGCAGCTAGCATCAACTCGATGCCGATGGTCAGGCAGTAGCCCTGGGCCGCGACGATCACCGGTTTACTGACCCTGGTGCCTGCGAAAACGCCCCACGGATCGCAACCTCCCAGCGGCGGTTGCCAACCTCCCGCCATCACGCCGCTGACATTTGCCAGGTCCAGGCCCGCAGTGAAGTGGTCGCCGTGGGCAAATACTACGGCCACCCGTGCTTCTTCATTTCGATCAAAATCGCCATAAGCCAGGCTCAGCTCATTGAGCAAGTCCAGGTCAAAGGCGTTGCGCTTGGCGACCCGATCCAGGCCCAACAGCAGGACATGGCCCTGCAGTTCACGGCTGACGCGGCTGCTGTTGGCTTGATTCATGGGGTATGCCCTCGGACAGGGGAAAGGTTTCGGACCAATGGGAGGTGAACCGTTTAAGCGTCATGAGCAACAGGGCCGGGCCTTTGAAAAATAGACCCTGGTGCGCTTATCTGCAAAGGCTGTGATGCAGCGCGGTTTATCGGCGCCTGGCGATAAAAAAAGCTCCCTTTTTCAGGTATTTCCGGTATAGTGCGCGCCGGCCTTTAACCGGGCCGCGTTTAGGTAGCGCAATTCCCCGAAGTCAGCTTCGGCTGCATGTCCGCACAGCGGACTCTCCCTTGACGAATCTTTTTCATTCATTCGTTTTCGCAAATCCCCGCCGACAAAGCAGCCAGGGCGACTCTTGAGTCTCAACACGGCATGCGCAGCTTTGGAGCATGGGTCTTTGCGGATGCACTTAGAGGCAGACCCATGACCCAGGAAACCGGCGGCTTCGCCGCTTTTAATCTTAACCCGAACATTCTCGCTGCCGTCATCGCGACCGGCTACGAAGAACCTTCGGCGATTCAGCAGCAATCGATCCCGATCATCATGGCCGGCCAGGACATGATTGGCCAAGCGCAAACCGGTACCGGTAAAACCGCCGCGTTCGCCCTGCCTATCCTGCACTGCATCGATCCTGCCAAGCGCGAACCGCAAGCCCTGATCCTGGCGCCAACTCGTGAGTTGGCGCTGCAAGTAGCAACCGCTTTTGAAACCTACGCCAAGCAAATGCCAGGCGTTACCGTTGTTGCCGTTTACGGCGGCGCACCGATGGGCCCGCAACTGAAAGCCATCCGTAATGGCGCTCAGATCGTTGTTGCCACCCCGGGCCGTCTGTGCGACCACCTGCGTCGCGACGAGAAAGTCCTGTCGACCGTGAACCACCTGGTTCTGGACGAAGCCGACGAAATGTTGAAGCTGGGCTTCATGGATGACTTGGAAGTCATCTTCAAGGCGCTGCCACCGACCCGTCAGACCGTACTGTTCTCGGCCACCCTGCCACAGTCGATCCGTGCCATTGCCGAACGCCACCTGCGCGATCCGCAACACGTGAAGATCCAGACCAAGACTCAGACCGTTACCGCGATCGAACAGGCTCACCTGTTGGTTCACGCTGACCAGAAGACCTCGGCTGTATTGAGCCTGCTGGAAGTCGAAGACTTCGACGCCCTGATCATGTTCGTGCGTACCAAGCAAGCGACCCTGGACCTGGCCAGCGCCCTCGAAGCCAAAGGCTACAAAGCCGCTGCGCTGAACGGTGACATCGCCCAGAACCAACGTGAACGCGTGATCGACTCCCTCAAGGATGGCCGTCTGGACATCGTTGTGGCGACCGACGTAGCGGCCCGTGGTCTCGACGTTCCGCGTATCACTCACGTGTTCAACGTTGACATGCCTTACGATCCAGAATCCTACGTTCACCGTATCGGCCGTACTGGCCGTGCCGGTCGCGAAGGTCGTGCACTGCTGCTGGTGACTCCACGTGAGCGCCGCATGCTGCAAGTGATCGAGCGTGTAACCGGTCAGAAAGTGGCTGAAGTCCGTCTGCCGGATGCCCAGGCCGTTCTCGATGCCCGCATCAAGAAACTGACCAACAGCTTGTCGCCGCTGGTGGCTGACGCTGAATCGACCCACGGCGACCTGCTGGACCGCCTGACCGCCGATATCGGTTGCACCCCACGTGCCCTGGCTGCCGCCCTGCTGCGCAAGGCTACCAATGGTCAGGCCCTGACCCTGGCAGCGATCGAGAAAGAGCGCCCACTGGTGCCGAACAACGCGCCACGCGGTGATCGTCCAGAGCGTACCGGCGACCGTCCGGACCGTGGTGATCGTGAGCGTCGCGCTCCGGTTCCATTGGCTGAAGGCCGTGCTCGTTGCCGTACCGCGCTGGGTGCGCGTGATGGTATCGCTGCCAAGAACCTGCTGGGCGCTATCCTCAACGAGGGTGGCCTGGCACGTGAAGCCATCGGTCGCATCCAGGTCCGTGACAGCTTCTCCCTGGTGGAGCTGCCGGAAGACGGTCTGGAAAAACTGCTGGCTAAGCTGAAAGACACCCGCGTTGCCGGCAAGCAATTGAAGCTGCGTCGCTACCGCGAAGATTGATCCGCCCTTGGGCTGATTGATCGCACATAAAAAATCCCCGACTGGTTCGGGGATTTTTTTTGTCCGGTGTTAACCGAAGCGGTAGATGTCCATACCCAGCGCGCCCAGGGTGAACCCCTGGTGTGCAACGCTGAAGTCACCCCCTGCGCCGCGCGCAAAGTACAGCGGCAACAAATGTTCATCGCTGGGATGGCTGCGCACGGCGTGTGGCGCCTGGCGACGGTAATCATGTAAGGCCGCCTCGTCATTGGCGGCGAGTGTGCCCACCATCCAGTCACGGAAGTCGCGTGCCCAAGGCTCGATACTCTCAGGTCCGGCCTGCCAGTTCAGCTCGCCCAGGTTATGGGTGATGCTGCCGGAGCCGATCAACAGTACGCCCTGTTCGCGCAAGCTGGCCAAGGCGTGCCCGACGCGGGTTTGCAGGGCAGGGCCCATGCGACTGGGCAAGGAGACTTGCACCACTGGAATGTCCGCTGCCGGGTACATCAGCGAGAGCGGTACCCAGGTGCCATGGTCAAACGGGCGGCGCTCATCGATTCGCGCATTCAAGCCGTCGGCATGAAGCAGGCTGACGATTTGGTTGGCCAATTGCGGGTCGCCCGGCGCCGGGTACTGCACGGCGAACAGCTCGCGGGGGAAACCGCCGAAGTCGTGCCAGGTCTCGGGCGCGGCGCTGCCGCTGACCAGCAGTTCCTGGCTTTCCCAGTGCGCCGACACCACCACAATTGCCTTCGGCCGTGGCAGTTCAGCGGCCAGGCGCTGCAGGGCAGGGCCGCTGGCGCCGGGTTGCAGGGCAAGCATGGGCGATCCGTGGGAGATAAACAGGCTGGGCAACATAAGGAAGGTCCTGAGGTTTAACATGGGCCCATCTTTAATCAGATCATTGATCTAAATCTAATATAAGTTTTAGCGCTTTTTGATCGAATTTTCGGAGGTGATTCCATGGAGCCCACATTTTGGCAGGAACGCTGGGCGCGCAATCAGATCGGCTTTCACTTGCCCGAGGTCAATCCTTACCTGCTGCGGTACTGGCCTTCGCTGACCCTTGCCCAGGGTGCGAAGGTACTGGTGCCGCTGTGTGGCAAAAGCCTGGACCTGATGTGGCTGGCCAGCAACGGCTATCACGTACTCGGTGTTGAACTGTCGGAGCAGGCGGTTGAAGCCTTTTTCAACGAGCAGAACCTGACGCCGCGAATCACTCGGCACGGTGTGTTCAAGGTGTACCAGGCTGATTTGATCGAAGTATGGTGCGGCGATTTTTTCGCCTTGGACGCTGGGATACTGGCTGATTGCACTGCACTTTACGACCGTGCCGCCCTGATCGCCTTGCCGCCGCTGATGCGTGCGCAGTACGCCGAGCAGTTGAACAGCCTGTTGCGGCCAGGCTGCCAGGGGCTGTTGATCACCCTGGACTACGACCAGACGCAAAAAGCCGGCCCGCCCTTTGCGGTGACGGATGATGAGGTGAAGGTGTTGCTGGGGGTCCAGTGGCACCTGGAGGTGCTCGACACTCAGGATATTCTGGGTGAGAGTTGGAAGTTCGTGCAGGACGGTGTCACGCGCCTGGAAGAGTGCGTTTATCGGCTCACCAAGATATAAAATCCGGGCACAAAAAAAGGGGCGATCCAATCGCCCCTTTTGCATTGCCGGGTATCAGCCCCGACGACGCAGTGCGTCGATACGCTCTTCCAGCGGCGGGTGGCTCATGAACATGCGAGCCAGGCCCTGCTTGACGCCACCGTTGATGCCAAAGGCGGTCAGGCTGTCGGGCATATGCACCGGCAGGCCCTGTTCGGAGCGCAAGCGCTGCAGCGCACTGATCATTGCGCTGGTGCCTGCCAAGCGTGCGCCGGCTTCGTCTGCGCGGAACTCTCGTTTGCGCGAGAACCACATCACAATCGCGCTGGCCAGGAAGCCCAGTACCACTTCGGCAAAGATGGTCGCTACAAAGTAGGCGATACCACGGCCGCCTTCGTTCTTGAAGATCACCTTGTCGACAAAGTTGCCGATGATCCGTGCAAAGAACATCACGAAGGTGTTAACCACGCCCTGCACCAGCGCGAGGGTGATCATGTCGCCGTTGGCTACGTGGCCAATTTCGTGGGCGAGCACCGCCTTCACTTCATCGGGTGAAAAACGTTCGAGCAGTCCCTGGCTGACCGCTACGAGGGCGTCGTTCTTGTTCCAGCCCGTTGCAAAGGCATTGGCCTCGTAAGCAGGGAAAATCCCGACTTCGGGCATTTTAATACCTGCTTCTTGAGACAACTGCTCCACGGTTTGCATCAGCCATTGTTCATGGCGAGTGCGTGGTTGAGTGATGATCTGGGTGCTGGTGCTCATCTTCGCCATCCACTTGGAGATGAACAGCGAGAACAGCGAACCGGCAAAACCAAAGACCGCACAGAAAATCAGCAGCTGATTGAGGTTCAGATCAACCCCGTTGGCCGCCATGAACCCGTTGAAGCCGAAAAGGCTCAGGGTGATGCTGGCAATCAGCACGACCGCCAGGTTGGTGGCCAAGAACAGCAGGATGCGCATCATGGTTGTAGAATTCTCCTCATGCTTAATATGTCGCGTACTGCGGGGTATATAAGGTGCGGCTTGGGGTGATTCAACCGAGCGACTATTTCAAACTGTGTCCTACAGCTTGAATGTAGAGCCTTGAAGGGATTTTCCGATGATGAATGTCATCCGTTAAAAGCCACTTTTTGCCTTGCGGCCCCGTAACCACAGGGGCTTGTGGGTGTAGAAACGCAAGTGCAGTGCGGGGAAAGTGGATAGTCAGAGAAGTGTTGCCAGATAATCGCTGTACGACCGAATGTCGGTCGTACAGCACCATGGCTGTTACTGGCGATAGGACTTGAGGAAGTTGCCGATACGGCCAATGGCCATGTCCAGGTCATCCACGCGCGGCAAGGTCACCACGCGAAAGTGATCCGGCCACGGCCAGTTGAACGCCGTGCCCTGGACCACCAGCAGCTTTTCCGACAGCAGCAGGTCGAGCACGAACTTCTCGTCATTGAGGATCGGGCAGACTTTCGGGTCAATCCGTGGGAAGGCGTACAACGCGCCCATGGGCTTCACGCAGCTCACGCCCGGGATTGCATTGAGCAGCTCCCAGGTACGGTTGCGCTGTTCCAGCAGGCGGCCCTGGGGCAGGACCAGGTCATTGATGCTCTGGTAGCCGCCGAGGGCGGTCTGGATCGCATGTTGGCTTGGCACGTTGGCACACAGGCGCATGTTGGCCAGCATGTCGATGCCTTCGATGTAGCTCTGGGCGTTGTGCTTGGGGCCGGAAATGGCGATCCAGCCGGAGCGGAAGCCCGCCACGCGGTAGGACTTGGACAGGCCGTTGAAGGTCAGGCACAGCAGGTCGGGCGCCAGGGACCCGGTGCAGATATGGACTGCATCGTCATAGAGGATCTTGTCGTAGATCTCATCCGAGAACACCACCAGGTTGTGCTGACGTGCCAGCTCGAGCATGCCCAGCAGCACTTCCTTGGAATACACGGCGCCAGTGGGGTTGTTTGGGTTGATGATCACCAGGGCCTTGGTGTTCGGTGTGATCTTGGCCTTGATGTCGGCCAGGTCGGGGAACCAGTCGGCACCTTCGTCACACAGGTAGTGCACCGGATGGCCGCCGGCCAGGGTCACGGCGGCGGTCCACAGTGGGTAGTCCGGCGCCGGCACCAGCACTTCGTCGCCGTTGTTGAGCAGGGCCTGCATGGACATCACGATCAACTCGGACACACCATTGCCCAGGTAGATGTCTTCGATGCCGACACCTTCGACCTGCTTCTGCTGGTAGTACTGCATCACCGCTTTGCGCGCGCTGAACAGACCCTTGGAGTCGCTGTAGCCCTGGGCGGTGGGCAGGTTGCGGATCACATCCTGGAGGATTTCGTCCGGCGCTTCGAAACCAAAGGGCGCCGGGTTGCCAATGTTCAGCTTGAGGATGCGATGGCCTTCCTCTTCCAGGCGTTTGGCGTGCTTGAGCACCGGGCCGCGAATGTCGTAGCAGACGTTGGCGAGCTTGTTCGATTTGCTGACCTGCATGGCGATGTGATCCTGAAAATGAACGATCCAGACGGCGTGGGCACTACCGTACTGTGAATCCTGCGAGGCCCGCACCCATAAATACGTTTGAATGCCGATAGCGCGGGTGCCAGACTGGCGTTTTGAAGAGGCGCAATCATACGTGCCGCCTGATCCATGGAAAAGACACAGATCAGGCTTTTTAAGTTGCCGAGGTGTACCGATGGAAAAGTTGCAGAAAAGCGTTGAAGAATGGAAGGCAATGCTCGATCCAGAGCAGTACAACGTGTGCCGCCTCAAGGGCACCGAGCGGCCTTTCAGCGGTAAGTACAATGAGACCAAGACCGAGGGCGTGTATCACTGCATCTGCTGCAATGAGCCGCTGTTCGATTCGACCACCAAATTTGATTCCGGCTGTGGCTGGCCAAGCTTCTACGCGCCGATCGCCGACAGCGCAATGATTGAGATCCGTGACGTCAGCCACGGCATGATTCGCACCGAAGTCACCTGCGCCAAGTGCGATGCGCACCTGGGCCACGTGTTCCCGGACGGCCCGCCGCCCACTGGCCTGCGCTACTGCATCAACTCGGTGTGCCTGGACCTTGTTCCTCGTTAACTCGACTGACGGCGGGCCCTTGTAGGAGCGAGCTTGCTCGCGAAAGTCGTCAACGATTACACGTGCATTCTGGTTCAGCGCGGTGTCCTTGAGTTTTTCGCGAGCAAGCTCGCTCCTACAGAGTGTTGATGGGATGCCATCAGTCCGATCAATTAAATTGCACACAATTGAATTGCCTACTATGTTTCACCTTCTTCCCCCTTTATCGAGGCACTGCCATGAGCAACAACCTGCTGAGCATCCCTTGCACCACCATCAAGGGTGAGCAAAAGACCTTGGCCGATTTCGCCGGCAAGGCCGTGCTGGTGGTCAACACCGCCAGCAAATGCGGCTTCACCCCGCAATACAAGGGCCTGGAGCAACTCTGGCAGCAGTACAAGGACCAGGGCCTGGTGGTGCTGGGCTTTCCCTGCAATCAGTTCGGCAAGCAAGAGCCCGGCGACGAGGGGGCGATTTCCCAATTCTGCGAGCTGAATTTCGGTGTCAGCTTTCCGTTGTTCAAAAAGATCGACGTCAATGGCAGCGATGCCCATCCACTGTTCGTGCAACTGAAAAAACAGGCGCCGGGCCTGCTGGGGTCCAAGGGCATCAAGTGGAACTTCACCAAGTTCCTTATCGGTCACGATGGCCAAGTGGTTAAACGCTTTGGTCCTACCACCAAGCCGCAGGACTTGACCCAAGAGATCGAAGCCTTGCTCAAATGACCGACCTGCCTACCGTGTCACTGGCCCTGGACAACCAGCTGTGTTTCAAGCTCTACGCGGCGTCGCGCGCTGTCACCCGCGCCTATAAGCCGATGCTCGATCAGTTGGGGCTGACTTACCCGCAATACGTGGTAATGCTGGTGTTGTGGGAGTGGCACGACACGCCTGCGCTACAGCCGACGGTCAAGGCCCTGGGTGAACGCCTGATGCTCGACTCGGGCACGCTGACGCCGCTGCTCAAGCGCCTTGAGCAGCTTGAGTTAGTGACGCGTCGGCGCAGTGCCAGGGATGAGCGTGAAGTGCACCTGAGCCTGAGCGAGGCCGGTGTGCAACTGCGGGACCGGGCCCATGGCCTGAAGACGCGCTTGTTGTGTGATCGCGGCATCGATCTGAATCAGGCCGATGCCTTGCGCGATGGCCTCGACCAGTTGCTTGCGCAGCTCAAAGACTTGTCGTCCCAGGCACCCACAGGTCCAGCAGCGCATTGAGTTCTTCGCGGCGGAACGGCTTGGCCAGATAGTCATTCATCCCCGCCGCACGGCAGCGCTCGCGTTCTTCGGACAGGGCGTTGGCGGTCAACGCGACAATCGGCAGGTCCGGCCAGCGCCCGCTGCGACGAATCTGCCGGCTGGCCTCATAGCCATCCATCACCGGCATATTGCAGTCCATCAGCACCATATCGAAGCGTTGTTCTTCAAGAAACTTGAGGGCTTCGCCACCGTGGGCGGCCACGATCACTTCGCAGCCCAGCTTGCTGAGCATGCCCTTGGCCACCAGTTGGTTGACGGGATTGTCCTCCACCAGCAGGATGCGCGCCCGATGTGCGAGCGGCGCGGCATCCAGTTGGACGGGGTCAAGCACCAGGTGCGCGTCGGTGCGCAAGTTGCGTTGCAGGATCTGGTACAGCGCGTTGCGGCTCAACGGGCGCGCTTGCTGGTGCAACGGCGCCAGTGCCGCCACTTCTTCGCTGGGCATGAAATTGCCATAGGCGGTCACCAGCAGGATGGGCGCGGTAATCCCCGGCCGTATGCGGAACAGGCATTCCGGGCAGTCGGTAATCAGCAGGTCAGGCGTGTACCCGCTCAAATCGTCATCCATGGTGAAACAACGCGGGGCCAGTCCCCAGCTGGGCAGCAGGGTCATGAGCAGCTCTGTCAGGCCGCCGCCGACGTTGGTGATGGCAATGACCTCGCCCTTGAGGGGCGGCGGCTGTACGGCGGGCAAATGGGTGGGCAGTGGCAGGTCTGCGCAGAACTGGCTGCCAAAGCCGACTTCCGAGCTGATACTCAAGCGCCCCTTCATTGCTTCGCACAGGTTGTGCGTCAGCGCCAGGCCCAGGCCCGTCCCGCCAAACTGGCGAGTGATACCGGCGCCGGCCTGGGTGAACGGTTGGAAAATTCTCACTTGGGCCTCCTGCGCAATGCCGATGCCGGTGTCGCAGACTTCAATGCGCACCCCGCCGTCGTGGGTGCGCAGGCGCACATCCACACGACCAAAGCGTGTGAACTTCAAGGCGTTGGAGAGTAGGTTACTGACAATCTGCCGCACACGGGTCGGATCACCCAGTACCTGGGCCGGGAACTGCGGGTCGATCAGGCAGCTCAGTTCCACGCTCGGTGCGGCGTTCTGCGACAACAGGTTGGCGGTGTCTTCCACCAACGCGCCCAGGTCGAAGGGGATGCGCTCCAGCTCCAACTGGCCCGCGTCGAACTTGGACAGGTCGAGAATATCGTTGAGCAATTCCACCAGCACTTTGCCGGAATCATGGGCGATAGACAGTTGCTGGCGCTGCTCGGCGTTCAACGGGCTGTCCAGCGACAGTGCGATCATGCCCAGCAGGCCATTGAGCGGGGTGCGGATTTCGTGGCTCATGTTCGCCAGGAAGGCCGCCCGTGCCTGGGCCATGCCCAAGGCATTTATCTTCGCTGCTTCCAGTTCATCGTTGGACTGGGTCAGTCGCTGGTTGCTGGCCTTGAGCTCAAGGGTGCGCGCGGAAACGATGTGTTCCAGTTGCCCCAGGTATTCAGTCAACCGGTCTTCGGCGTGGCGACGCTGCTGGATCTCGGTTTCCATGTTTTCGAATTGCTGGTTGGCGACGGTCACCAATACGCCGATTTCATCGTGCTCATGCCCTGGCGGACAGTCCAGGCGTACCTGCTTGCGTGTGCTCAGCTCGCGAATAATGCGCACCAGTGGTTGGGTCAGCATCACGTAGAACAGGCCCAGCAAAATCCCGGTCAGCAGCAGGCTGCGGGCGAACCCGTTGAGCAGGGTTATCTCGGCGCGGCGCAGGAACCGGCTACCGAAGGCGTAGGTATCGACGTCCAGGCGCAGTACGCCAAGTGACTCGTTGGGCATGTGGCTCAGGAACAGTTGGTCTTCGAACTGGCGGTTGGCGCCAAACATGAAGTCACTGATAGGCCGGTACGTGCTTTCCTTGCGTGGCCGGTCGACATCGGCCAGCACCACACCGTTGTTGTCGATCAACTGCGCGCGAATGATGGCGGGGGAGTGCAGCAGGCCCAGGGTCAGTTCCTGGGCCAGTTCGGCATCGATGTTGTAGGCGATACGTGACGCGGGGTTATGGCTGATTTCGATCAGCGAACGTATTTCACGGTTGATGGATGCGTCTTCGCTGGCATAATCAATGCCGATTTGGATCAGGCTGAGTAAGGTTCCCAAGACGAAACCGACCAGCACAGTCAATCTGGCTTGTTTATAAGACAAGCGGTGGGCGAACTTGATATCCATCGAGTGTTGAACCACTTCACGTTTCCCTTCGCCCGGCAAGCATAGCTGAACATCCACAGGCTCAGGCTTGCCCGGTATGAATCGTTTTTCACGCAGCCCCAAGCGGTCTGTCGCAGGGTTGCCAATACGCCATCTTTTGCAAGAACTTGCCAGAGGAATAATCGTGGATTCTCGATTGAGTGCCTTTCTAGAACGAGCCGATGCAGTGCTTGCTCGCCTGGAGCCGCTATTGCCCGCGCCACGCCAAGCCATCGACTGGAACCAGTGCCTGGCCGCCCGTTGGCAGCGTGAGGGCCGCAGTGGCTTCCTGTTGCCGCTGGACGTGAGCCTGGACATGCGCCTGTCCGACCTGATCGGCGTGGATAAGCAACGTGAAACACTGGCGCGCAACACCCAGCAGTTTCTCGATGGCCTGCCTGCCAACCATGCGTTGCTGTGGGGGTCGCGGGGTACAGGTAAATCGTCCATGGTGCGCGCTTTGCTCGCCCAGCACGCCCAGGCCGGTTTGCGCCTGATCGAAATCGAGCGTGACCACTTGGCCGATCTGCCGCGTGTGGTTGAGCAACTGCTCAAGTTGCCGCAACGTTTCATCCTGTTCTGCGACGACCTTTCGTTCGAAGCGGGCGAAGGCGACTACCGTGTGCTCAAGAGCGTGCTGGACGGCTCCCTGGAACAGGCCCCTGAAAACGTGCTGCTGTATGCCACGTCCAACCGCCGCCACCTGGTACCGGAAAACCAGAGCGACAACGATAACTGGAAACGGGTGGATGGCGAGTTGCACCCCAGCGAGGCGGTGGAAGACAAGATTGCCCTGTCTGACCGTTTTGGCTTGTGGCTGTCGTTCTATCCCTTCACCCAGGAGCATTTCCTCGACGTGGTCGAGCACTGGATCGGTGAGCTGGCGAACAAGGCGGGTTTGCAGTGGCATCGCGATGAAGCCCTCGACATTCTCGCCGTGCGTTGGGCCACCGGGCGCGGCAACCGTAACGGCCGTTGCGCGTATCAATTCGCCCGTTACTGGGTGGGTCTCAAATTGCTGGAGCGTCAACCATGATCGATTTAAAGCAAGCCGGCACCGGCCTCGGTGGCTATGCCATGCTGTGCGCCCAGTTGGAGTCACTGCTGGCCGATGAACGTGATTTCATCGCCAACAGTGCCCAGTTCTCGGCTTTCCTGTTCAGCCAACTTGAGGATCTGAACTGGGCCGGTTTTTACCTCAACCGCAATGAAGAACTCGTGCTGGGTCCGTTCCAGGGGCAGATCGCTTGTGTGCGTATTCCGTTTGGCCGTGGCGTGTGCGGTACGGCGGCGGCCTCGCGGCAAACCCAGCGAGTAGAAGATGTGCATGCGTTCCCCGGGCATATCGCTTGTGACAGCGCATCCAACAGCGAACTGGTGGTGCCACTGGTCAAGGACGGTAAATTGCTGGGTGTCCTTGACCTCGACAGCCCGTTGCCAGCCCGCTTTACCCCTCAGGATCAGGCGGGTATCGAACAACTTGCAGCGATTTTCCTGCGCTTGACCGACTGTTGATCAAACAGGGGCGCGTCCCGCCCCTTGCTGGCTATCCAGCGCGTGAAGCCGCACTTGCAGAATCCTCTCCAGCTCCAGCATCAGCTTTTCCAGGGACTTCACACTCGCTTCGATCCGAGGCCGATCATCGCCTCTGGCACAGGCCTGTTCGAGGGCTTCGCACTGCGAGGCCAGCGCACTGGCCTGAACGATGCGAGCAGCACCCTTGATCTTGTGAGCCTGTTCGATGATGTCCTCGGTGCCGGCCTGAGCCGTTATCAGCGCGACCAACTCCTGGCGATCCTGGCGACTGCTGCGCAGCAGTTCCTGGAGCAGTAGACGGCTCATATGTGTGTCGCCACCGGTAAGGGCCTCGAAATTGCCGATGTCCATGACCAGGCCTTTGGGGTGGGGACTGATCTTTGCCAGTTGCCGCTCCAGCGCCGTGAGGTTGATGGGTTTGAACAGGCAGTCATCCATGCCTGCCTGTGCACAGCGTTGCTTCTCTTCGGGTTGGGCATTGGCGGTAAAACCCAATACCACACAAGGCGTCAGTTGTTCGCGCTGCTCGTATTCGCGGATCGAACGGCTCAACTCGTAGCCATTCATGATCGGCATGTTGCAATCGGCGATTACCAGGTCGAAGTGCTCCTGGCGCCAGGCCTGGAAACCGGCGGCGCCGTTCTGGGCTGCGGTGAACAGGTGGCCCAGGTAACCCAACTGCTGACACATCAACAGGCGATTCGCCGGATGATCGTCCACGACCAGCACATTGAGCACTGGCACGTCCGCAGTTGCGGCGGGCTTGAGTTCGTCCACCACCTGCACCGCCTGCAGGCGATTCATCTTCAGGTTCACATGCACCTGGGTGCCCACCATGGGCACGCTGCTCAGGCTCAGTTGCCCGCCCATCATTGCGCACAGGCTGCGGCAGATCACCAGTCCAAGGCCGGCACCGCTCCTGGCCAACTGTCCTGAGTTGTCCGCCTGGGCAAAGGGTTCGAACAGACGCATCTGGTCCTCCCGGCTGATACCGATGCCGGTGTCCTCCACCACCAGTTTCATCTCGACCTGCTGCGCCAGTTCGGTGGCTGATACGTCAACCTTGATTTTTACCTCGCCACGTTCGGTGAATTTGATGGCATTGCTGACGAGGTTGGACAGCACTTGCTTGAAGCGCAACGGGTCGATCAGGACTTCGGTGTGTTCGAGATCGGAGGTGAACTCCAGCAACAGGCTCAGGGTCTTCTGGCGTGCCAGGCCGTCGAAGACACGCACCACCGACTCGATCACCTCCCTCAGGTTGACGCGTTCCGGTGCCAGGCTGAGGCGGCCGGATTCAATACGCGCAATATCCAGGATGTCGCCGATCAGCTCCAGCAGGTCCTTGGCCGAGTTGTAGGCGACTTCGATGGCAGGGCGATCGAGGTGGCCCTGGTCCGCACGCTTCAGGGTCAACTCCAGCATGCCGATCACCGCGTTCATTGGCGTGCGGATTTCGTGGCTCATGGTGGCGAGGAACGTACTCTTGGCCCGATTGGCTTCGTCGGCCCGCTCCTTGGCGGTGCGCAGTTCGTCGAACAGCTGGCGTCGCTCACTGATGTCGATCCAGCCACCGATGATGCCCTGAACTTCGCCGACGGAGTCGCGGTACGGCAGGATCCAGTGGTAGATCGTGAGTTTTTTTCCGCGAATATGCAGGGTGCGGTCCAGGATCAGCGGCTTGCCTTCGGCCACCACCCGCTGATAGTCGGCATGGTATTGCGCCGCTTCTGCTGCAAGGGCAGTGCTTATCTGGACCGCGCTTCTGCCTATCACGTCCTCACGTTTGACGTCGAAAACCTGCAGGTAGCTGTCATTGCAGGTCTGCAGCAGCCCCTTGTTATCACGGACGTAGATCGGATGCGGGGTTTCATTGACCAGCGCGCGCATGAACTCGAACTGATCATTGAGGGCGCGCTCGGCCATTTTTCGGTGTTTGATCTGGCGGCGCATGTAGGCGTTCCAGCTCAGGGAAATCAACAGCAGCAGCCCCGTGCCGATGATGATGCGCGCAATCAACTGGTGGTAGTCACGCCAGTAGCTGTCGGATGCGGCGCTATAGCCGCGCCAGCGACTGTTGATCACCCCCAGTTCATCGGGGTCGATGCTGAGTAAGGCCTTGTCGAGAATCGAGCTGAGTTCGGTGGCGCTGCGGGATGTCGCCAGCCCGAAGGTGGCCGGCATCGTGCCAATGCTGGAGCTGATTTGAATCTTGTCCTGGAACATTTGCGAAGACAGGAAGTAATTGGCGACCACCAGGGTATTCACCGCGCCTTCCACATTGCCTTGTATCAGCAATTCGGCGGACTTGAACGTGTCACCGGTCTCTACCAGTTGGATCTTCGGAAAGTGTTCGCGCAGGAATTTCTTCAGTGGGCTGCCTTGGGTGACCGCCAGGCGCTTGCCTTCCATTTCCTCCAGGCTTGCTGGGGCCTGGCCGTCCTTGCGTGTCAACATCACATAGGAGTTTTCCAGGTATGGCCGACTGAAGTTCAGTTGGGCTTCCCGCTCCACGCTGGGGATGATTGCTCCGATGAGGTCCGCCTTGCCGGCCTCCACCTGCTCGATCATCGTGTTTACATCACGCCCGCGCTGGATCTCGAAGCGCAGCCCGGTGCGCAGGCGAATCAGTTCCAGCAGGTCGGCTGTAATGCCGCGAAAATTGCCATCGGCGTCGAAGAACGTCAGCGGCGCGAAAGTGGGGTTCACGATCACATTGACCACCGGGTTTTCTCGCAGCCAACGTTCTTCGCGAAAGGACAGTTGCAGCTTTTGGTCGGTCAGCAGGATATCGCTGCCGGCACTCCAGCGTTTGGCGATCGCTTCCCGTTCGGTGGTGGGGACGGCCATCAGTACGGCGTCGACGATGCTCAACAGCATTCGCTGGTCCTGGGGCATTGCAAAGCTGAATCCATAGGCTTCATGTTTGCCGAAGTTCGCCATGCGAATGTTCTTCAGGTAACCCTTGTTGATCATGTAGTGGGTGGAAATGGTATCGCCGAGAAAAACGTCAGCCTGGTCAAATGCCACTGCATTCAAGGCGTTTTGATAAGAGGGGTAGGCACGGATGATTGCCTTGGGGTACAGCTTTTCCACCTCGTGCAGTGGCAGATAGTGATAGACCAATGCCAGCCGCATGCCGGCCAGCCCATCATTCAGGCTGCGGGTTTCGCCTTCACGAGTCACCAGTACCGGCCGATCCACGGCGTACGGTTTCGACAGGGTCAGGTTGGGAATTGCCGCTTCAAAGCTGTTGGAGGAACCCAGTAAGTCGATATCCCCCGCTTCAAGGGCACGAATGGCGGCCTCTCGTGAGGGGTAGCGCAACACCTTTACCGGCAAGGCCAGCGCCATTGCCAGCAAGCCGGCGTAATCGGCGGTGAGTCCTTCATAGTCGCGTCCGCTGGAGGTGAGGTCAAAGGGCGGGTAGTCAGGGAACGCCGTACCCAGCACCAGTTCGCGTTTGTTCTGGAGCCATTGGCGTTGGGTCTTGCTCAGGTGGGGTTCCAACTGTACGGAACTTGCGCGACTCAATAGGCTGAAATGTTCCGCGTTCGCTGAAGGGGCTGCAGGCACAGCGGTGCTGAAGCACAAACCGGCACTCAATATAATCAAATAGTCCTTTATACGCCTGGGCATCCGATTTCTCACACTAGCGCGTTTCGTTTTGCCATCTCGATAAGTTCTACCAAGGACTTGGCTTGAAGTTTTTGCATCAGCCTCTTTTTATAGGTGCTTACTGTTTTGTTGCTCAGGAACATGCCTTTCGCTATTTCCTTGTTGGTACGGCCTTGTGCAAAAAGTTGCAGTACCATCAACTCCCGATCGTTAACGGCCTTGAACAGTTCAAGTTCCTTGCCGCTCTCGTCGTTGGTGTTCAAGGCCTGGCTGGGGAAATAGTTGTACCCGGACAGCACGGCGCGGATGGCGCTCATCAACTCACTCAGGTCACCTTCCTTGCACACGTAGCCATCGGCCCCGGAGCGCATGCAGCGAGTGGCAAACAGGGTGGGGGATTGAGCGGTCAGAACCAGGGTTTTCATCGAGGCGTTCATGGCGTTGAATCGACACAGCACTTCCAGTCCGTCGAGTTTTGGAATGCTGATGTCCAGGATGATCAGGTCCGGCATGCATTCGCGGACCATTTGTATGGCATCGCAGCCGTTATCCGTTTCGCCGACTACTTTGAAGTTTTCTTCGTGCTCCAACAACATTCGTATGGCAAGTCTTATAACGGGATGGTCATCAATAATAAAAACTGTGTTCATGATCATATTCCATGCAAGTGCAAATAAAGCGGGCACATTAGCTCAGAAGTCGAGGGGTAAGCATGAACCTGAGTGGCAACAGGTATAAAACAGGAAACTTCCTACGTTAAAAAAGGTAATGACCTACCCATCCATCAGGCGCTGTAAGTCGAGAGGTTAGGGTTTCGCAGGGAAACGGTCTGGATCGGCATGGCAGGGGACTTGCGGTGCTTATGCGCGATTTTTTCGACGGGTGAATTTGTTTAAAGTCCTACATTCATAACGTGAGTAATGTATCGGTCAAATGGGCAAGCTCATCTTTATTCAACGGCTTCAGCAAGTAACCGAGCAATGGCAGGCCACGGTTGAGGGCTTGGGTTTGCAACACGGACAGTTCTGTCTCGGGAAGTCCGCTAAGCAAGATGGCGGCCTTGATAAAGCATTGGCGACTGGCAATTTCAATCAATTCAAGTCCAGGCAGGTCGGGTAGGCACTGGTCACACAGGATGATGTCGAAAGGCGCTTCGGCCTGGGTCATCACTCGGATTGCCTGCTCGGCGTTTTCGGCCGGGGTCAGTTGTTCGAAGCCGAAACTTCTGAGCAGGCATTGCGTCGCGAGCAGTTGAAAGGGATGGTCCTCCACCAACAGGATTCGAAGGGGGTAACTGGGCATAGAAGGCACACGGTGAGTTAAGCATCGATGGGGGGCACGTAGGAACTGTTCGCCAGACTTGCCCGGAGCGTGCGCGATTATTCTTTGGGTGTTTGTGCGAATTCGATCAGGCCGCTCTGTTCCCGTCGTAGGCAGATTCTGTTCAGTGAACAGGCGGCGTGACCCGGCTGGTTATTGAGGGCTGGAGCGCCCGGTCATCTCCCGTGCCATTTCAGTGGCATAGCTGTCGGTCATGCCGGCGATGAAGTCGATCATCCGCAGGAACGACTTGTGCAACGGCCACGCCGGGTCCGGCGCGTTGTTACCCAGCAGGTCGAGAATGCGCCGGTTCTTGAACGATGGCGTGCGCCCGCCATGCTGTTCCAGTGCCGCGCCGCAAAAGGCGTTCAACAGGATTTCCAGAGTGGTGTAGGCGCCGATCTCGTGCAGGGTCTTGCGCTTGTCCTGGAAGATTTTCTTGCGCGCCATGTCCTTGGCATCCAGCACGCAACGTTTGGCGGGACCGTGCATATGCTCCACCAGGTCGCCGGGCAGGGTGCCGGCCAACAAGGCATCCTGTTGCTCGACGAAGGCGCGCGCCGCGGCGTTGGTCAAATGCTCGATGGCCTTGCCGCGCAGGATCGCCAGCTTGCGTCGGCGTGAATCCTGGGAGCCCAGTTGCCGATAGGTCTGCGGCAGGTCATCGCCCACCAGGTCGAGCAGCAATGACTCGACTTCGGCGTACTCCAGCAGGTCCATTTCCAGGCCGTCTTCCAGGTCGATCAAGGCGTAGCAGATGTCGTCCGCCGCCTCCATCAGGTAGACCAGGGGGTGGCGAGCCCAGCGTTGTTCTTCGAGTTGCGGCAGGCCGAGTTTGTGGGCGATCTGTTCGAGGATCGGCAGCTCGCTCTGGTAGCAGCCGAATTTGTGTTTCTTGTAGCCCAGGGAGTCGGCGTGGCGGGCGGTCCAGGGGTACTTGAGGTACGTGCCCAAGGTCGCGTAGGTCAGCCGCGTACCGCCGTCGAACTGATGATATTCAAGTTGGGTCAGTACCCGGAAGCCTTGGGCGTTGCCTTCGAAATTAAGGAAATCGCCACGCTCGGCGGCGCTCATGTCGTCCAGCCAGCCGCGTCCGGCCGCCTGCTGGAACCAGTGGCGGATAGCATCTTCGCCGGAGTGCCCGAATGGCGGGTTACCGATGTCATGGGCCAGGCAGGCCGATTGCACCACCATGCCCAGGTCGCTCGGGTCGCACCAGTCGGGCAGGGCGCTGCGCAAGGTTTCGCCCACGCGCATGCCGAGGGAGCGGCCTACGCAGCTGACTTCCAGGGAATGGGTCAGGCGTGTGTGGATATGGTCGTTGCTGGACACCGGGTGCACTTGGGTCTTGCGCCCCAGCCGACGAAACGCGCCCGAGAAGATAATGCGGTCATGGTCTTTGTGAAACGGGCTGCGGCCGAGTTCTTCCGGGCTGTGCAGGGGTTTTCCAAGGCGTTCGCGGGTAAGCAGGGTGGGCCAATCCAAGGCGGGTACTCTCCGTACGGTGAATGACCCTCCCAGCTTCCCGGTTAAGCCCCGACGGGGCAAGCGAAAATCTAGAGTCCGGCCGCGTCGATATCGATTAACAGCAAGCGCTGACCGTTATCGAAGAATTGTCCGGCGGTGAGGCAATACTGGTTGGTCGTGGCGTCGCGATAGGTCGAGGACAAGGTCAGCCGTCGCTCCTCCCAACCTTCGGCCAGCAGATGATAGAAATACGGGCGCCAGGACCAGTTGTGGCCCAGGTAGCGGCTGTCGGCTTGCCAGGCGTCCTGATGCCACTCGAAGTTGGGTGTCAACTGGGTGCCATGCCGGTCGCACTGGTAAAAGCGCAGCAGCCAGGGGAAGTCCGGTAATTGCGGCAACTGGCTCAGCGGCGCCTGGCCCAGGGCCCAGGCCTGCAGGATTTTCATCAGTTCAACCAATTGCTGGCGCAATTGCATGATGCGCCCGCGTTCCGCCAATTTCTGCTGCACGTACGTCGCACGCAGTTGGGCAAAGCGCGGCACGAAGGCGTCGGTGGCGAACCAGTCCAACTGCGCCTGGGCAAACAGGTAGCCCTGCACATAGCGCGAACCGCATTCCAGGGCGAAGCTCAACTGCGCCTCGGTTTCCACGCCCTCGGCAATGATCCAGCAGCCGGTCTTCTCCGCCATCTGCGCCAATGCGCGCACCACCTCACTGCTCGGCCCACCCTTGGCGGCTTCCTGGAACAGGCGCATGTCCAGCTTGAGAATATCCGGCTGCAACGCCAGCACGCGGTCGAGCTGGGAATAGCCAGCGCCAAAGTCATCGATGGCGATGCGGGCGCCGGCCTCGCGATAGCGCACGACCACCTCGGCCAGGCGCTGGATGTTACCGCCCAGTTCGGTGATCTCGAACACGATGCGCCGGGGATCGACGCCATGGCTGTGGATCTGTTTGAGGCTCGGCAGCGCCTGGCCGGGGCGCAGGCGGTTGATCCAGCGCGGTGAGATGTTCAGGCTGAGGAACCAGTCTTCGGGGGCTTCATGCAAACGGCTCAAGGCATCGTCGCGGATCTGCCGGTCGAGGCGGCGTAAGGTCGCGCCTGGCGTGCGCGGGTCGGCGAACAGCGGCCCCACGGACTGCAAACGACCGTCAGCCTGGCGTAGACGCCCCAAGGCTTCGACGCCGGCAATGCGGCCGGTGGCGGTGTCGATAAACGGCTGGAAGCAGGCGAGCGGTTGCCCGTCGATCACGGAGCCTCCTTAAGAGAGGTGGCGAAAAAAGACCCGGACCTCGAAAACGAGGACCGGGCCGATTCTGTTAGCAAGAATGCAGCCAGCAGGCTCAACCTTTGCGTGAATTGCCTTGCATGGCCAGTTTGATCAGCGGGATTAATCCGGCACCGAGCCGAACCAGGCGCGTCACACTGCTGATACCGCCGCCCTTGGCGCCCTTACCGGTGAAGAAACCGATCAGCGTTACAGCGGCCACGCCCCACAGCGGCGCGTGCTTGATGCCCAGGCCGCCCTGGAAGCTCTGGCCCATGTTGCGCACCTTGTTCAGTGGCACCATCAATTGCTGGGACTCGTGGCGAATCTCCTGGCGGTGCATCTCCATGCGCAGGCGGATCAACGCCTTGCGCATTTCCCGGCGGGAGGTTTGCTGGATTTCATTCGAGCTCATGGCAACAGGCGCTCCCGATCGTTGGCCAGCTCTTCGAGAGTGGCGTGGAACGGCGTGGACTCATCGAACACTGCCGCTTTCAAGCGCACCCCGCAAAAGGCGGCGGCCAGGGAATAGAACACACAGAGGCAAATGATGCCGGTCAGGCGGTAGCCCGTGTCCCACACCAGGATCATCACCAATGTCGACAATCCCACCAGCAACAACAGAGCAAACACCAGCGCGAGGCCGGCAAACAGCAGCAGGCTGACGGTGCGGGCCTTCTGTTCCTGCAATTCGATGCCAAACAGTTCGACGTGGCTGTGCAGCAAGCCAAGAACGGCCGCGCCCAGGCGTCGTGAGGTAGTACCAGTGGACGAGCCAGTTTCGCCGATAGACATGATTAGCGCCTTGTGGCCAGCAGGCCGATCAGAAAGCCCACGCCGGCGGCAATGCCTACCGACTGCCAAGGGTTGGCCTGCACGTAATCTTCGGTCGCGGTGACCGCCGCCTGGCCGCGTTCGCGCAGGGAGTCTTCGGTTTGCTTGAGGGTTTCGCGGGCCTGCAACAGCGTGTCATGAATCTTGGCACGCAGCTCATCGGCCTGGTCGCCCGCAAGCACCTTGGTGTCGTCCAGCAACCTTTCGGTGTCAGTCACCAGGGTTTGAAAATCCGCCATCAATATTTCTTGAGCAGTCTTTGCAGTTCTTCTGGCCATGGTTATCTCCGTGATTGGCTGATCGGTACGTGTGGTTTCGAGTCACCGGCATCGGTGAAGGTTCAGTGCAATTGTCTGGTACAGCTTTTGCTTTGCCTTGGTGCGCACGCCCCGGGGCTTGCGCTGAATCCGGGCGGTCGGGGCTCAGGTCTCGAAAAACCTTACCCTAAATAACTGAAACTCGCGGAAAAACCCTGTCGGCAACGGCCTGTTGTGTTGAACGCTGCGCTAAAGCGGTTCACGCCCTCTGAAGAGGGGCGGTACCGGTGGTGCCAATTTAGTGCGCGCAACCCTGGCTTGAACCGCTTTGGTGCTTTTTGCCTTTAACGCAGGCCTGCCAACCTCCATGGAAAATTTGCAAAGTGCGGTGGACACCTTGGTCCACAGCTCCAACACCCTGTTTATCCTGATCGGTGCGGTCATGGTCCTGGCCATGCACGCCGGCTTCGCGTTCCTCGAAGTCGGCACCGTGCGCCAGAAAAACCAGGTCAATGCGCTGTCGAAGATCCTCAGTGACTTCGCCATCTCGACCCTGGCCTATTTCTTTATAGGCTATTGGATCTCCTACGGTGTGAGCTTCCTGCAACCGGCGGCCGTGATCAGCGCCGATCATGGCTATGGCCTGGTGAAGTTCTTCTTCCTGCTGACGTTTGCGGCAGCGATCCCGGCGATCATCTCCGGCGGTATTGCGGAGCGTGCAAAGTTCGCTCCGCAGTTGTGCGCCACCGCGTTGATCGTGGCGTTTATCTACCCGTTTTTCGAAGGCATGGTGTGGAACGGCAATTTCGGTTTGCAGGCCTGGCTGCTCGCGACGTTTGGCGCCAGCTTCCATGACTTTGCCGGCTCCGTGGTCGTGCATGCCATGGGCGGTTGGCTGGCGCTGGCGGCGGTGCTGTTGCTGGGGCCGCGTAATGGGCGCTACCGCGAAGGGCGCCTGGTGGCATTCGCGCCATCGAGTATTCCGTTCCTGGCCCTGGGCTCGTGGATTTTGATCGTCGGCTGGTTCGGCTTCAACGTGATGAGCGCGCAAACCCTGAACGGCGTCAGCGGGCTGGTGGCGGTCAACTCGCTGATGGCCATGGTCGGTGGCACCGTTGCCGCCCTGGTGATCGGCCGCAATGACCCCGGCTTCCTGCATAACGGTCCGTTGGCCGGTCTGGTGGCGATCTGCGCCGGTTCTGACCTGATGCATCCGGTGGGTGCGCTGGTCACGGGCGTGGTCGCGGGCGGGCTGTTTGTGTGGTGCTTTATCGCCGCCCAGGACCGCTGGAAGATCGACGACGTGCTGGGCGTATGGCCGCTGCATGGCCTGTGCGGCGTATGGGGCGGGATTGCGTGCGGCATCTTTGGCCAGACGGCGTTGGGTGGCTTGGGCGGCGTAAGCCTGATCAGCCAGTTAATCGGTACGGGGCTTGGCGTGGCGGTCGCGTTCGGCGGCGGTCTGCTGGTGTATGGGGTGATCAAGCGCGTGTACGGGCTGCGCCTGAGCCAGGAAGAGGAGTATTACGGCGCAGACCTGTCGATCCACAAGATCGGCGCGGTCAGTCAGGATTGATCGGCGCCTCTTGGTCGGTGCTCGGGTGCGTGTAAAAACCGTGCAGCAGGCGATAGCGGTTATGCCGTACTTCATCGACCCGCGCTTGCACCTGTTGGTCCGGCAGGCCCAGCAGGATCAGGGCGTGGGAGGCGAGCATCAGGCTCGACTCCAGCAACTCGGGCACCACTTCGCTGGCGCCCGCGGCTTTCAATTCGGCTAACTGGCTGTCATCGCGGGTGCGCACCAGGATAGGCACGTCGGGGTTGATGTGGCGCGCTTCCTTCAGCACCGCCAGGGTGACATCGCTGTTGTCCACGGCAATTACCATTAGGCGCGCGCGTTCCAGGCCCACTGCACTGAGCAATGCGCCACGTCGACAATCGCCGTAATGCACGCTGCTGTCTTCGGTGGCGGCTTCCTGTACCCGCTCCGGGTCGTCATCCAGGGCGATAAACGCCTGTTGCTCATTGCGCAGAAAGCGCCCGATGGATTGCCCGACCCGGCCATAGCCGCAGATGACGGCATGCCCGCGTAATTGGGCGTTGAGGGCGGTAATTTCTTCAAGTTGTACCTGTTGGTTGGGCTTACGATGCAGGCGCAGGGCAATCGCTGGCGCGGCGCGCAACAGCAGTGGCGTCAACAGCATCGAACAGAACGTGGCAGCCAGCAGCAAACCGTTGAATTCATCGGGGATCAGCCGGCTCTGCTGCATCTGCGCCATCAGCGCAAAGCAGAACTCACCGCCCTGGGCCAGGGCCAGGCCGCTGCGCCAGGCGGTTTCACTGTCGCTGCCGCGCAGCTTGACCAACGTGGCCACCACACACCCCTTGATCAGCATCAGCGCGAGGGTCATGCCGAGGATCAACAGGCTGTGGCTGACGAACAGCTGCAGGTCGATAAGCATGCCGATGCTGACGAAAAACAGCCCCAGCAGGATGTCCCGAAACGGGCGGATATCCGCTTCGATCTGATGGCGATAATGGCTTTCTCCCAACAGCATGCCGGCCAGGAACGCACCGAGGGCCGGGGAGAGGCCCAGCAAGTGGGTGAGCCAGGCCGTCAGCAAGACAATCACCAGCGCCAGCAGCACAAACAGCTCTGCCGAATGCGAGGCGGCGACTTCATGAAACAAGCGCGGCAATAACCAGCGGCTGGCGAGCAACAGGCCCACGAACAACACCACGGTTTTGCCCAGCGTCAGCGGCAATGCCCAGTACCAGGCCTGCTCGCTGCTGCCGGCGAACACCGGTACCAACGTCAGCAGCAACACCGCCACCACATCCTGGAACAGCAACACGCCAATCGCGTTCTGGCCATGGCTGCTGAAGATCTCGCCGAGGCTGGTCAGCTCCTTGCTGACGATCGCTGTGGACGACAGCGCCAGCCCGGCGCCGAGCAACAAGGCGATGCCCGGCGCCACCCCAAAGGCCATCAACAGGCCCCCCAGCAGCGCGCTGCAACCCAGCACCTGCAAGCTGCCCAGGCCAAACACCACGCGGCGCAGGGCGAGCATCTTGGTCAGGGAAAACTCCAGGCCCAGGGAAAACAGCAGGAACACCACGCCCAGTTCGGCGAGGTCGGGCAGCTCTTCGCTGTCATTCACCCAGTCGAGGGCCGTGGGCCCCACGGCAAGGCCCACGCACAGGTAGCCCAACACGGGTGGCAGTTGCAGCCGGCGAAACAGCGCAATCACCACCAGGGATGAGGCCAGAATGATCAGCAGGTTGGCGAACACAAGCATCTCCGTTGCAGCGTGAGCGGGCAAAAAGCCGCGAGAATCGCTGAATCAGTTATAGGCCATGGTGATCTGAGTCAGGGTTTATTGTGGCCGGCAGGTTTCCGGGGAGCGAACGCTGTACTTGTGGCGAGCGGGCTTGCCCCGCGTTGGGCTGCGAAGCGGCCCCAAAACCAAGCACAGCATTTCTGTCTGAAGGAACGCGGTGGCACTACCGGGGCCGCTTCGCGCCCCAACGCGGGGCAAGCCCGCTCGCCACAACAACCCCGCTCGCCACAGGTTTTTGTCAGGCTTAGAATGCTCGTCTATTTACTGATCAGGTTCATTCGTCATGCTTCCTGAATGCCAGCTGTTCGGCACCCTGGGTTGCCATCTGTGTGAAATTGCCGAAGCCGAAATCATGCCGCTCGTCGAACGTGGGTTGTTGGTTGAGTTGGTTGATATCACCGACCCCGAAGACCTGACCGACGACTACGGCCTAAGGATTCCGGTGCTTCGCCGGGTAGATACCGGCGCTGAACTGGATTGGCCTTTCGACACTGATCAGGTTGTCGCCTTCCTGCTCTGACGTTTATGCGATGGCGAGTTTCCGAATATTACGTTACTGTATGTTTGTACAGCGATTGAATAGAGGGAACGCCCGTGGTGAATGTTGAACAACTGAAAAGCAGCGTCAATCGCATGTCTGCCGATGTCGTGCGCGACGCGGTGAACGAGCTGCGCCTCGACGGCCTGGTCACGGAAGGCAAGACGCCGTTTAACAAAGTGCATTTCAATACCTGCTTTGCCGAGATCGAGGCGTTGTTCCAGCGCGCCGGTTATCACAAGCAGCTCGATGTGGTGGGTTATCAAGGCCTGTTGTACGCGCTTTACGATCCTGGCCGCTGGGAAGCGGTGGACGTGCTGCGCTGGCTCAAGGAGTTCACCGAGGCGGCGAGTGCTTCGCCGATCCTGCGCGCGGAATTGGCCAAGGCCTGAGATCCGCCCTAGGCCGAGTCCCGCTTCATGCGGGATAATGCTCGCCTGTTTTTCCAGGCTTTGAGCACTTCATGTCCACATCCGGTTTTTCCGCGTCCCAGCACCAAGCCAGCACCTTGTACCTGCCACCGGGCCCCTGGGCGACGGTGCTGGAGTGCCTGTGTGAGCACTTTGCGGCGATCAGTCGCGAACACTGGCTGGACCGCATCGCCCGCGGGCGCGTGCTGGACATCCATGGCAGCCCGATCTCCCAGGACCTGGCCTACAAGGAAGGCCTGTGCATCTATTACTTTCGTGAAGTACCCAACGAAAAAGTCATCCCGGTGCAGGAAACCATCCTCTACGCCGACGAGCATCTGGTAGTGGCGGATAAACCTCACTTCCTGCCCGTGACCCCGGCCGGCGAGTACGTCGAGCAAACCCTGTTGCGCCGCCTGATTCGCCGCCTGGACAACCCGGCGCTGGTGCCCCTGCACCGCATCGACCGGCATACCGCCGGGCTGGTGCTGTTCTCGGCTAACCCGGCCAGCCGTTCGGCCTATCAGCAGCTGTTTCCCACGCGCCAGATCGATAAATTCTACGAAGCCATTGCCCCGGCCTTACCCGGGCTGACGTTCCCGTTGGTGCACAAAAGCCGCCTGGTGCATGGCGAACCGTTCTTCCGCATGCAGGAAGGCCCTGGCACCAGCAACACCGAAACAGCCGTGGAGGTGCGCGAAAAGAACGGCGACTTATGGCGCTACGGCCTGTTTCCCGTGACCGGCAAGAAGCACCAGCTGCGCGTGCACATGACCGCGCTGGGGGCGAGCATCTGCAACGACCCGTTCTACCCGGACGTGATCAAGGATGCGGTCGACGATTACGCCAATCCCCTCAAGCTGCTGGCCCAGGGCGTGCGGTTTATCGACCCCGTCACCGGTGAAGAACGCCATTTCCGCAGCCAGATCACCCTCGACTGGTAACCCCCGGAAACGACAAGGCCCGCGCGAGGCGGGCCTTGTGTGCAAGCGCTAAGACTTACAGGTCTTTAACGGTGCGAACCTGATCTTTGTTGATGCGGGTACGCTTGCCGTCAAGCTGTTCGAATTCGTAGAAACCCGAATCTTCGTTGTATTTCGGGGTGTCGACGGCCTGGATTTCGCGACCGTCATTCAGGGTGATCACTGTCGGCGAGGCGCAACCGGCGAGGGTAGCCAGGCCCAGTGCAAGCATGAGAGCGGCGATGGTCCGTTGAGTCATGGGTGTTGTCTCCGAGAGAATACTTTTTGATTGCTGACCTTGTGACGCGTAAGACGTCGCCAAAGTTCCTTGTGCGAAGGTTCATTCTGACACGTCAGACCTTGGGCGCAACAGCTCTGGTGTATTCAGGTTGGCCAGGCGCGGGTCATCGGCAGGGCATTCCAGGCCCACGCCGCCCAATTGCAGGAGGATCTTTCGGGGGCTGCGTTCACCGGCATGCCAGGCCCGTTCTACCTCGGCTTGCAGGCAGATGGGGATGATGCAGATCAAGGGTTCCCAGAATTCACCGTGGCGCACCATCACTGGCAACAAGGGATTGCGTTGTGAGGTTTCACGCAGGTCGGCGAGCAGTCGGGCGTCGATGTGTGGCACATCGCACGGCAGGATCAGCAGGTGCTCATGGCGCGCGGCGGCCAGTCCCGCGCGGATACCGGCCAGCGGCCCGGGAAAATCCGGGCTGTCGTCGCTCACCAACTGGTCGGCATAGGGGGCGTACTGCGCCTGGTTGCGGTTGCACGAGATGATCAGGTCATCAGTCAGTGGCCGCGCCAGGCGCTGCAAGTGCGCGATCAAGGGCAGGCCGTGCCAGTCCAGCAGGCCTTTGTCCTGGCCGCCCATGCGCTGGCCGCGGCCACCGGCCAACAGCAGGATCGAACAGGGCAGGGGGATTGAATCGAGTGGCATGTGGGTTCCGCGCGGGCAGCTGAACAGGGGCCTGTGATATAACATCGGGCTGTTCCTTCGACAACCGGACCGTGCCATGAAAGCCAAGGCCGATGCACCCTTCGTACCCCTGAATATCGCTGTATTGACCGTCAGCGACACCCGCACCCTGGACACCGACACCTCGGGCCAGGTCTTCGTCGACCGCCTCACCGCCGCCGGCCACAACCTGGCCGAACGCGTGCTGCTCAAGGACGACCTCTACAAGATCCGCGCCCAAGTCGCCCACTGGATTGCCGAAGACGTGGTGCAAGTGGTGTTGATCACCGGCGGCACCGGCTTCACCGGCCGCGACAGCACCCCCGAAGCGGTCAGTTGCCTGCTCGACAAACCGGTCGACGGTTTTGGCGAACTGTTCCGCCAGATCTCCGTGGCCGACATCGGCACCTCCACCGTGCAATCCCGCGCCTTGGCCGGCCTGGCCAACGGCACCCTGGTGTGCTGCCTGCCGGGCTCCACCAATGCGGTGCGCACCGGTTGGGATGGCATCCTCGCCGAGCAACTGGATAACCGTCACCGCCCGTGCAACTTCGTACCGCACCTGAAGCTGGCCGAACCCTGTGAATCCCGTGGGTAAGCCCGGCAAGACCGGCGCCCTGATGCCGGTAGAACAAGCCCTGCAACAACTGCTGGCGATGGCCGAAGCCGCGCCGATCCGCGAGCAGCAGGTGCTGTCGCTGGCAGAGTGCGATGGCCGGGTATTGGCCCAGGACCTGGTCTCCACCCTCGACCTGCCGCCCTGGCCCAACAGCGCCATGGACGGTTACGCCGTGCGCCTGGCGGATTGGGCCGGTGAGCCGCTGCCCGTCAGCCAACGCATCTTCGCCGGCCAGGCGCCGCAGCCGCTGGCGTCTGGAACCTGTGCGCGCATCTTCACCGGGGCGCCGGTGCCGGAAGGCGCGGACTGCGTGGAAATGCAGGAAAACGCTATCGTCCACGCCGATGAGCGCGTGAGCTTTGCCGAGCCGTTGCACCTTGGCCAGAACATTCGCCCCCAGGGCCAGGAAACCACCGTCGGCGAGTTGGTACTCACGGCCGGTACGCGCCTGGGCCCGATCGAGCTGGGCCTGGCGGCTTCCCTCGGCCGTGATCGACTGGACGTGATCCGCCGCCCGCGTGTGGCTGTGTTGTCCACCGGCGATGAACTGATCGAACCCGGTTTGCCGCTCGGTCCGGGCCAGATCTACAACAGCAACCGCCGCGTGTTGTGTTCCTGGCTTGAGCGCATGGGCTGCGAAGTCATCGACGCCGGCATCCTGCCGGATGACCTGGAGCAGACCCGTTCCCGACTGGCAGGCTTGAGTGCGGTTGATCTGATTTTGTCCACCGGCGGTGTGTCGGTGGGCGAGGCGGACTTCCTCGGTATCGCTCTGCGCGAAGAGGGTGAACTGGCGTTGTGGAAGCTGGCGATCAAGCCGGGCAAACCCCTGACCTTTGGCCACTTCCGTGGCGTGCCAGTGATCGGCCTGCCGGGCAACCCGGCCTCGACCCTGGTGACCTTTGCGCTGTTGGCGCGTCCGTACTTGCTGCGCCGCCAAGGGGTGGCAGACGTGGAGCCACTGCGCTTCGAAGTGCCGGTGGGGTTCACCTGGCCGAAACCGGGCAACCGTCGCGAGTATCTGCGCGGGCGCATCGAACAGGGCAAGGCGATCATCTACCGCAACCAGAGCTCCGGCGTGCTGCGCAGCGCGGCATGGGCGGAGGGGTTTGTGGAGGTGTTGGAAGGGACGACGCTGGACATCGGCGATCGAGTCAATTTCATCCCTCTGAGTGAAGTCTTGAATTGACCCCCAATCCAAATGTGGAAGGGGGCTTGCCCTGATGCCAGTCAGTTAAGCGTACATCGCCTCCTGTAGGAGCGAGCTTGCTCGCGAAAAACGTCAACGATAACGCGTGCTTCCTGAATGAACGCGGCGCCTGTGAGTTTTTCGCGAGCAAGCTCGCTCCTACAAAAAGCCTTAGTGCAAGCCCCCTCCCACATTTGAACCTGTATATGCCTGTGGCTATTCAGTAATCGTCGCCACGCTCCGTGACATCCCGCTCCACCGGCCCGGCATCCGGGTCATAGCCCACCGGGAACTTGCCCTTCAAGGTCCAGGCAAACGCAATGATCTCAGCGATGGTGCGGTACAACTCTTCCGGAATACTGTCACCCAATTCCATGCGCGCCAGCAGTTTCACCAGCTCGGCATTTTCATAGATCGGCACTTCATTTTCCCGCGCCAACTTGAGGATGGCTTCAGCCAGGGCATCGTCGCCCTTGGCGGTCAGGGTCGGCGCTTGCTGGCCGTCGTACTTGAGGGCAATCGCCTGGCGTGGGGGAGTGGGGCTCTTCATGCGGTCTCATCCACCCAGCGTTGTTCCAGTCCGGTTTTCGGCCCGCGGGGCGGGGTGCCGAGGTGGCAGTCCAGATCGCCGACGTTAAGACCCGACGACACCAGGCGCTCGCGCAGGTTGCCCAAATGACTTTCGATCAGGCTGGCAGTGAAAGGCCGGGTGGCCCACAGTTGGCTGGACAGCTTGCCCTGGCTCAGTTGCGCCTGGACCTGCAGCGGCCCCAGGGGCTCCATGTCGAAGGCCAGTTCGACGCGCCAGAGCATCTGCTTGGGGTCTTTTTTGTCCTTGCGCTCGGGTTGGTCCTTGTCCGGCGCCGGCTCTTCGCGCTGGAACTTGACCTGCAACGGCACGATGTCCTGCAGGGTGCGCATGGGGATTTCCAGCTGCCAGGTGGTTTGCAAGCGGCCGTCGGCGGTGGTGCCGGTCTGTTCCAAGCTCGACAGTTGATGGCTCTGCAATCGCGAGATCGCCCCGGCGGCCAGGCGCAGCAGGTTTTCCAGGTCGCCTTCGCCCTCCAGTTTCGCCATGAGCCGCTCCGGCAGCGGGAAGCTGACCGGCGCCTGCCGCGCGCCGACCTGACCGAGGGTGCCCAACGGGCTGCGCACGAAGTTGGGCAGCACCTGGGCCAGGGTGTTGGCAGCAAGAATGGCATTCAGGTTGGTGCTGGCGGGCAGGGCGGGCAGCAGATCGGCGACCAGGCGCAGCAGCGCGCCCTTCATATCCAGCGGCGGCACCTGGGGGTTTTGCCCGGCCAGCAACTTGGCTTCAAGAAAGGCCCCGCTGTTCTGGATCACCTGCGCCAGCACCTTGGGGTTACTCACCTGTGCGAGGTCGGGCAAGGCGGCCAACAAGCGGTCGGCGGCGGCACGCAGGTCGGCGGAGGTGCTATCGCCCCGAGGCAGGTTCTGCAGTGCAGTGAACACCGCATCCAGGGAGCCCTGGCGACTTTGCTGGGTCGCCAGTTGCTGGGTCACGGCCAATTGGTCCTTGAGCCCGCTCAGCGGCACGAAATTCAGGGTTTGCGCGTTCTGCACCGCGGCACTGAGCAAACTGCCCACGCGCAAGGGTTGTGGGCTTTCCACCGTCAGGGTCGCGCCGGCCAAGGCGCTATTGAGCACGGTGACCAACGAACGGTAGATCGCGGGCTGCGCCGTGCCTTGGGGCAGGGCCTGGGTGGTCAGCACCTTGGCCTGCAACAGGGTGCCTTCCGGCATCTTCGCCGTGTCGATACGGGTGAGGGCGGCCACGTTGGCGCTCAAGGCTTGTTGCAGGCTGATGGTCAAGTTGCCGGCGGGTGTCTGGCTTACCGCCACGTTACTGCCCAACGGCAACGGTTGTGCGCTGCTGGCTTGCACCAGCGTCTGGCGGCCGCCGTCAAGGGTCAGCTTCAGCAACAGTTGAAAAGCCTCACCGCCTTGTTTCAGGGCGAGCACCTCGGCGTTCACGGTTTTGCCCGGTTCGATCAGCCCGGTCTGCGGCTCCAGCAGTTTCAGCAGTGCCCCAGGCGCAGGCGCAGGGCTTTGCCCGGCTGCCGGGGTGGGAGGAAGCGTAGGAAGGTTGATCTCGCCGGTCATCGTGCGCATCGTCTCTGGGGAAATAGCCCTCTTTAGCGTAGGGCATCGCATGTATAATGCCGCCCGTCTGCAAAGAGAGCGGTAAAAACCTCACAACTATTTGATCCAGCTCTCTAAAATCGGTCGCCAAAGCCGTTATTGTGCTTCTTTCTATAACGGCCGCTGCACCGCCGACTTGAACCGTAAAGGCCCGCGATCTCTTGACCAGCCCTCTTCTTGAAGCCGTAGCGCTCTCCTGTGAACGCGACCTGCGTCTGCTGTTCGAGCACCTCGACCTGCGTGTGGCGGGCGGCGATATGGTGCAGATCAGCGGCCCCAATGGCAGCGGCAAGACCAGCCTGCTGCGCCTGCTGGCCGGCTTGATGCAGCCCACGGCCGGTGAAGTCCGACTGAACGGCAAGCCGCTCAACGAACAACGCACCGAACTGGCGCGCAACCTGATCTGGATCGGCCACGCCGCCGGGATCAAGGACGTGCTCACCGCCGAAGAAAATCTCAGCTGGCTCAGCGCCCTGCATCATCCCGCCACCCGCGACGCCATCTGGCAGGCCCTGGCCGCCGTCGGCCTCAAGGGTTTCGAAGACGTTCCCTGTCACACCCTGTCCGCCGGCCAACAGCGCCGCGTGGCCCTGGCGCGTCTTTATCTGCCAGGCCCGCCGCTGTGGATTCTCGACGAACCTTTCACCGCCCTCGACAAACAAGGCGTCGCCCAATTGGAAGAACACCTGGCGCAGCACTGCGAGCAGGGCGGCCAGGTGGTGCTCACCACCCACCACAGCCTGGCGCGCATGCCGGTCGGTTACCGCGACCTCGACCTGGGCCGGTGGTCGGTATGAGTGTGTTTGCGCTGTTGGTCGCCCGCGAAGCCCGGTTGCTGTGCCGTCGTCCGGCCGAATTGGCCAACCCGCTGGTGTTCTTCGCCATCGTGATTGCGTTGTTCCCGTTGGCGGTCGGCCCCGAGACTAAACTGTTGCAAACCTTGTCGCCGGGGCTGGTGTGGGTCGCGGCCCTTTTGTCCGTCCTGCTCTCGCTGGACGGGCTGTTTCGCAGTGATTTCGAAGACGGTTCCCTCGAACAGTGGGTCCTTTCGTCGCACCCTCTGCCACTTCTGGTCCTGGCCAAGGTACTGGCACACTGGGCTTTTTCCGGCTTGGCGCTAGTCTTGCTCTCGCCACTGCTGGCGATGATGCTGGGATTGCCCAGCGAATGCCTGCCGATCCTGCTGCTGAGCCTGCTGCTTGGCACCCCGGTACTCAGCCTGTTGGGGGCGGTGGGTGCCGCGTTGACCGTCGGCTTGAAACGGGGTGGCCTGTTGCTGGCACTGTTGATTCTGCCTTTGTATATCCCGGTACTGATCCTGGGCAGCGGCGCGTTGCAAGCCGCGCTCATGGGCATGCCGGCGACCGGTTACCTCCTGTGGCTTGGCAGCCTGACCGCCCTGGCGGTAACCCTGACACCCTTTGCTATCGCCGCCGGCCTGAAGATCAGCGTCGGCGAATAATGAGGTCTGACCCAGCGACATTGTCAGCTCTTCAACATAAGAAAGACCCTACGCTTCTCGCAATGACGAGAAGCAACCGTGAGAAACAGCAATGAACTGGACCTGGTTTCACAAGCTCGGCTCGCCCAAATGGTTCTACGGCATCAGTGGCAAACTGCTGCCTTGGTTCAGCATCGCCGCCGTGTTGCTGATCGGCATCGGCCTTGTCTGGGGCCTGGCCTTCGCGCCGCCGGACTACCAGCAAGGCAACAGCTTTCGCATCATCTACATTCACGTGCCTGCCGCGATGCTGGCCCAGTCCTGCTACGTGATGCTGGCGGTGTGCGGCGTCGTCGGCCTGGTCTGGAAGATGAAACTCGCGGACGTCGCGCTGCAATGCGCCGCGCCCATCGGTGCGTGGATGACCGCCGTGGCGCTGGTCACCGGTGCGATCTGGGGCAAACCCACCTGGGGTTCGTGGTGGGTGTGGGATGCGCGACTAACGTCCATGTTGATCCTGCTGTTCCTGTACTTCGGTCTTATTGCCCTGGGCAACGCGATCAGCAATCGTGACAGCGCCGCCAAGGCCTGCGCGGTGCTGGCGATTGTCGGCGTGATCAACATCCCGATCATCAAATACTCGGTGGAGTGGTGGAACACCCTGCACCAGGGCGCCACCTTCACCCTCACCGAAAAACCGGCGATGCCCGTGGAAATGTGGGCGCCGTTGCTGCTGATGGTGCTGGGCTTCTACTGTTTCTTCGGCGCCGTGCTGCTGATGCGCATGCGCCTTGAAGTGCTCAAGCGTGAAGCCCGCGCCAGTTGGGTCAAGGCCGAAGTGCAAAGCTGCCTGGGAGCGCGTGGATGAGTTTTGCTTCTTTCAGTGATTTTCTCGCCATGGGCCATCACGGCCTGTATGTCTGGACGGCCTATGGCATCTGCCTGGCCGTGCTGGCCCTTAACGTCGCCGCGCCGATCCTGGCCCGCAAGCGTTACCTGCAACAAGAGGCGCGTCGTCTGCGCCGGGAGACTGAAAAGTGAATCCGCTGCGTAGAAAGCGTCTGTTGATCATCCTTGCCATCCTGGCCGGCGTCGGCATTGCCGTGGCCCTGGCCTTGAGCGCGTTGCAGCAGAACATCAACCTGTTCTACACCCCGACCCAAATTGCCAACGGCGAAGCGCCGCTGGACACGCGCATCCGCGCCGGCGGCATGGTGGAGAAGGGCTCGCTGAAGCGTTCCGGCGACTCCCTCGACGTGACCTTCGTGGTCACCGACTTCAGCAAATCCGTGACCATCACTTATCGCGGCATCCTCCCGGACCTGTTCCGCGAAGGCCAGGGCATCGTCGCCCTGGGCAAGCTCAACGCCGACGGCGTGGTGGTGGCCGATGAAGTGCTGGCCAAGCACGACGAAAAATACATGCCACCTGAGGTGACCAAAGCCCTCAAGGACAGCGGCCAGTCCGCGCCAACCCCTGCCAAGGAGGGCTAAGTGATGACGTCCGCATTGTTTATTCCGGAACTGGGCCAGTTGGCGATGATCCTCGCCCTGTGCTTTGCCATCGTCCAGGCAGTGGTGCCGTTGCTCGGTGCCTGGCGTGGGGACCGCCTGTGGATGAGCCTGGCGCAGCCGGCCGCCTGGGGCCAGTGTGCGTTCCTGGTGTTCGCGTTTGGCTGCCTGACCTACGCCTTTATGACCGACGACTTTTCCGTCGCCTATGTGGCCAATAACTCCAACAGCGCCTTGCCGTGGTACTACAAGTTCAGCGCGGTGTGGGGTGCCCACGAAGGTTCGCTGCTGCTGTGGGCGTTGATCCTTGGCGGCTGGACCTTCGCGGTGTCGGTGTTCTCGCGCCAGTTGCCGCAAGTCATGCTGGCACGGGTGCTGGCAGTGATGGGCATGATCAGTATCGGCTTCCTGCTGTTCCTGATCATGACCTCCAACCCGTTCACCCGCATCCTGCCGCAGATCCCGGCGGACGGTCACGACCTCAACCCGCTGTTGCAAGACATCGGCCTGATCGTGCACCCGCCGATGCTCTACATGGGGTACGTCGGTTTCTCCGTGGCCTTTGCCTTCGCCATCGCCGCCTTGCTCGGCGGGCGCCTCGATGCGGCCTGGGCGCGCTGGTCGCGGCCGTGGACCATCGTCGCCTGGGCCTTCCTCGGTATCGGCATCACCCTCGGTTCGTGGTGGGCCTACTACGAACTCGGCTGGGGCGGTTGGTGGTTCTGGGACCCGGTGGAAAACGCCTCGTTCATGCCATGGCTGGTGGGTACCGCACTGATTCACTCGTTGGCCGTCACCGAAAAACGCGGCGTGTTCAAGAGCTGGACCGTGCTGCTGGCCATCGCGGCATTTTCCCTCAGCCTGCTCGGCACCTTCCTCGTGCGTTCGGGCGTGTTGACCTCGGTGCATGCCTTCGCCTCCGACCCGGAGCGCGGCGTGTTCATCCTGATCTTCCTGCTGTTTGTGGTCGGCGGCTCCCTCACCCTGTTCGCCCTGCGCGCGCCGGTGGTCAAGAGCCAGGTCGGCTTCAACCTGTGGTCGCGGGAAACCCTGCTGCTGGGCAATAACCTGGTGTTGGTGGTGGCCGCGTCGATGATCCTGCTCGGCACCTTGTACCCCTTGGTGCTGGATGCCCTGAGCGGCGCCAAACTGTCTGTCGGACCGCCGTATTTCAACGCGTTGTTTATTCCGTTGATGGGCCTGTTGATGGTGGTGATGGCGGTCGGCATGCTGGTGCGCTGGAAGGACACCCCGGTCAAATGGCTGGCCGGCATGTTGATGCCGGTGCTGCTCGGCAGCGTGGCCCTGGCCGTGGTCGCCGGGATTGCCTATGGCGACTTCAACTGGGCGGTGCTCGCCACCTTCCTGCTCGCCGCCTGGGTGTTGCTGGCCGGTGTGCGTGACATCGTCGACAAGACCCGCCACAAAGGCCTGATCAAAGGCCTGCCGACCCTGACCCGCAGCTACTGGGGCATGCAGATCGCCCACATCGGCATCGCCGTGTGCGCCCTCGGCGTGGTGCTGTCCAGCCAGAACAGTGCCGAGCGCGACCTGCGCCTGGCGCCGGGTGAGTCCATGGACCTGGCCGGTTACCACTTCATCTTCGAAGGCGCCAAGCACTTCGAAGGGCCGAACTTCACGTCAGACAAAGGCACCGTGCGCGTAGTCCGTAACGGTAAAGAGATCGCCGTGCTGCACCCGGAAAAACGCCTGTACACCGTACAAAGCTCGATGATGACCGAAGCCGGCATTGATGCCGGATTCACCCGTGACCTCTATGTGGCCCTGGGTGAGCCCCTGGGCGATGGCGCCTGGGCCGTGCGCGTGCATGTGAAACCGTTCGTGCGCTGGATCTGGTTCGGTGGTTTGCTCACCGGCTTTGGTGGTTTGCTCGCGGCGCTGGACCGCAGGTATCGGGTCAAGGTCAAGAGCCGGGTGCGTGAAGCGCTGGGTATGCAAGGAGCGGCGGTATGAAGCGTTGGTTGATGGTGTTGCCGCTGGCAGTGTTCCTGGTGGTAGCGGTGTTTCTGTATCGCGGCTTGTACCTGGACCCGGCCGAGTTGCCCTCGGCGATGATCGGCAAGCCGTTCCCCGCGTTCAGCCTGCCGACCGTGCAGGGTGACAAGACCTTGACCCAGGCCGACCTGCTCGGCAAACCGGCGCTGGTCAACGTGTGGGGCACCTGGTGCATCTCCTGCCGCGTCGAGCACCCGGTGCTGAACAAGCTGGCCGAGAAGGGCGTGGTGATCTACGGCATCAACTACAAGGACGACAACGCGGCGGCCTTGAAGTGGCTGGCGGAGTTCCACAACCCGTACCAGTTGGATATTCGTGATGAAGACGGCAACCTCGGTTTGAACCTCGGCGTGTACGGCGCCCCGGAAACCTTCTTTATCGACGCCAAGGGTGTGATCCGCGACAAATACGTCGGCGTGATCGACGAAGTGGTGTGGCGCGAGCAACTGGCCGCCAAGTACCAGGCGCTGGTCGACGAGGCCAAGCCATGAAGCGCTTGTTAGCCGCTGCCGTGCTGGCGCTGGGCTTGGCCGGGGTGGCCCACGCCGCCATCGACACTTACGAATTCGCCAAGGACGGTGACCGCGAGCGTTTCCGCGAATTGACCAAGGAACTGCGCTGCCCCAAGTGCCAGAACCAGGACATCGCCGACTCCAACGCGCCCATCGCCGCCGACCTGCGCAAGGAAATCTTCCGCATGCTGGGGGAGGGCAAGGACAACCAGCAGATCATCGACTTCATGGTCGACCGCTACGGTGATTTCGTGCGCTACAAACCGGCCCTCACCGGCAAAACCGCGCTGCTCTGGTTCGGCCCCGCCGGGCTGCTGCTGGCCGGCGTGGTCGTCATGGCCGTGATCGTCCGCCGTCGCCGCGCCGCGCCTACCGATGGTTCCGACGCGCTATCCCCCGAAGAGCGCCAACGCCTCGACCAATTGCTGGACACCAAGACTGATGATTGATTTCTGGCTCGCAGCCGGCTTGCTGCTTCTGATTGCCCTGAGTTTCCTGTTGATCCCTGTGTTGCGCGGTCGCCGTGCCCAGCGTGAAGAGGATCGCACCGCGCTGAACGTGGCGCTTTACCAAGAGCGTGTGGCCGAGCTGCAAGTGCAGCAGGACGAAGGCGTGCTCAATGCCGCGCAGCTCGACACCGGTCGCGCCGAAGCCGCACGCGAGCTGCTGGCCGACACCGAAGGCGTGGAAAAGCCCCGCGAATCGCGCCTGGGCAAACCGCTGCCGTTGCTCGCCGCCGTCCTCGTGCCGGTGCTCGGCCTGGGCCTGTATATGCACTTCGGCGCCAGCGACAAGGTTGAACTGACCCGCGAATTCTCCCAGCCGCCGGTGTCCATGGAAGACATGACCCAGCGCCTGGAACGCGCCGCCGCCGCGCAGCCGGATTCGGCGGAAGGTTTGTACTTCCTTGGCCGCGCCTACATGGCCCAGGACCGTCCCGCCGATGCCGCCAAGGTTTTCGAACGGACCGTGGCGTTGGCCGGACGCCAGCCGGAGCTGTTGGGGCAATGGGCCCAGGCGCAGTACTTTGCCGACAACAAACAGTGGTCGCCCAAGGTCCAGGCGTTGACCGACGAAGCCTTGAAGCTGGACCCGAAAGAAGTCACCAGCCTCGGCCTGCTCGGTATCGCCGCGTTCGAAGGCCAGCGTTATCAAGAAGCCATCGACTACTGGAGCCGCCTGCTGGCGCAACTGCCACCGCAAGACAATTCGCGTGTCGCGCTGCAAGGTGGCATCGACCGCGCTGCCGAGAAACTGAAAGAAAGCGGTGGCGTCGTCGCGCAAAAAACCGTGATGAGCGTCCGCGTGGATCTGTCCGCTGAGGTCAAGGCCAAGGCCCTGCCAACCGACAGCGTCTTCATCTTTGCCCGCGCCGTCTCCGGCCCGCCTGCGCCGTTGGCCGCCAAGCGCGTCACCGTCGCCGAACTGCCCGTCACCGTCGAATTGGGCGATGCCGACGCGATGATGCCGCAGTTGAAACTGTCCAACTTCCCTGAAGTCCAACTGGTTGCGCGCATATCCCGGGCCGGTCAACCGACCACTGGCGAGTGGATCGGCCGCAGCCAACCCTTGGCCAGCACCACCACTGCCCTGCAGCAGCTGACCATTGACAGTCCGGACAAGTAATTCGAGGAAACGCCTATGACCGCATTTGCACGCATCACCCTGCTCAGCCTGGTATTGGGCCTGAGCGCTTGTGCGGTCCACCGCCCACCGCCCGCGCCGACTGGCCCGACCATCCCGCCGTCAGGCCCTTCGACCCAGCCGAGCACCAAACCCTCGGGCCCGGTGACCCCGCCGCCGAAGCCACTGCCGACCAAATCGCCCACCTTCGCCCCACCACCGGGCGCCGCCAGCCACTGGGACGGCAAGATGCAGGTGTACGTGCTGGACGACCAGCCCGACACCTTCTACCGCCAGCGCACCTACTACCGCTGGAGTAACGGCTGGAGCCGCTCCATCAGCCCCAACGGCCCATGGGAAGACACCGACGTACAGGGCGTGCCGCCGGGCTTGAGCAAGCAGTACGTGCAATGACAAAAGGCGACCTTCGGGTCGCCTTTTTCATGCCTGTGAAACCCATTCATCCAAGCACTGAAGATCAAATGTGGGAGGGGGCTTGCCCCCGATAGCGGTATGTCAGTCAGACATTAATCGACTGAAAAACCGCAATCGGGGCAAGTCCCCTCCCACAGTGGATCTGCGCGGCACCCACAACTACGCAATCTCAATCATCTGAACAATCGCCCCCGGCGCCTCTGCTTATATGTTCATCAATTTCGCCGCGATAGCATTCCACCCCGCCGGCTCTTGGATCATGGCCAAATAATCATGACCGGCGAAGAACTGCCCTTGGAGCGTATGTTTCGCCATGATCTCCTTGATGATCAAGGTGGCAGGACCCAAGCCGGTATTGCCGGTCCGGGCGTTGAGTGCCTGGCTTCGCAGCTGGGTGGTGATCGCCGCGCCGAGCTGCATCTTTCTTTGTTCAAGCTGCTTGATCTGATCGGTTCGGGACAAGCCGGCGAGGCTGGCTTGGGGCATATCTGCGGCACTGGGGTTCTGTTCAAGAAAGGCCGCCCAGTGCAACTCCATGGCCGCCACCTTGCACAGGGCAGCGTATCGGTCGCTGACCATCAGCCGGGCCAGTTCGAGTTGGAAGCTGACCATAATGAGCGGGATTTTCCCGACCAGGCCGATGCCCGTAAATGACAGCAAGGTCGAGGTGGTCGACACGGCCATCTCTGTGCCTCGAAAGGCGAGCTTCTTGAGCTTGACCTCAATGGCCAGTTGCAGCCATTTGATCGCGTCGCTGACTTGCTCATCGCCGGCAGCGAAGGGTTGATAAGCCGCCAGCAATTTGGACAGCTGGCGCAGATGTATCGCGGTCGAGGCCGTGGCCGATGCATGCCTGACCGCATAGAACGGCATGGGAACAGGCGATATGGACGGACTCAGCGCCGGCACTGTCACCCCGGTTGCGCCAACCCCCAGGCCCTTCAATTTACGGTGTGCAAGCATCCTTTGGGTTTTCGGCGAGGGGCCGCAGTTTCCGTTTTTGACAAAGTAAGGGTTGAGTTTCAACCCGCTTTGTTCGCAGACCTTCATGTAACTCCTGGCCAGGCTGATCACTGACATGGCCGAGTGCAAGCCGGCCAGCCCGGAGAGCAGGGCAAAGAATACGTCCTCCTTGGATTGTTCTGTTCGAGCGGTGTCATGTACTTGCGCGGCTATCGAGTCAGGCACTTTTTCGTCTCCGTTGCGGGGAGAGGGATCGGGAGTAATACCCTAGGTACGTGCTTTACTACTGGCTGTAGGATTGTTCGGGTAGGCAACCCCCAGACGCCTATCAACCTTTCACAACACCCTCACCACGCATCAAGCCTTGTGCAGTTGCCAGGCTCTGAACATGAACGTGTTGATGGGCGCGTCGAACGGGGTGCGTGGTGGCCCGCACTCCGGTAATGTGGCCGCCGTCCGCATACTGGCTGATCGCGGTGAGATCGCCATGGGGCTGCGCGCGGTACAGGCCCGCAGCTGCGAAGGGCTTCCTGTGATGCAACACGCCTGGCGACAGGCGAAGAAGGTGTTTTGATGGTGGGCAGGTTGATCTATCTCATCGGGCCATCGGGTTCGGGCAAGGACAGCCTGTTGGACGCCGCACGCCCGCGTTTGGCCGAGCGCGGTTGCCGCATTGTGCGCCGCGTCATCACGCGCTCGGCGGAAGCGGTGGGCGAAGCGGCCCAGGGCGTGAGCCCGGAGCAATTCGCGGTGATGCAGGCCGACGGTGCGTTTGCCCTCAGTTGGCAGGCCAACGGCTTGTCGTATGGCATTCCCAAGGTCATCGACGAATGGTTGGCGGCAGGGGAGGACGTACTGGTCAACGGCTCCCGCGCGCACCTGGCGCAGACCCGCGCGCGCTACCCGGACGTGTTGGTGCTGTTGCTGACGGTGGATCAAGCCGTCTTGCGCCAGCGGTTAATCGCGCGAGGCCGTGAGTCTTTGGCGGATATTGAGGAGCGGCTGGCGCGCAATGCACGGTTCACCGCCGAACTGATCGCCGGCAATGGCTCGGGGCTTTTCGTGCTGGATAACTCCGGCCCACTGGAACACACGGTCGAACGCCTGCTGTGTTGCTTGGGCCAGGGGCGCTCGGCGTGCGCCTGACCTTGCTCGGCACCGGTGATGTGCGGCCTGTGCCCCGTCACCGTGTGGGATAACCGCGTGATTTAACGGTTCAACAGCTGCTCCACAAACGCCCGCGCCTTGGCACTGGCCATGCGCCTGGTGGGGAATATCGCGCGGCAATTCCCAATCGGTGAGTACCGTCTTCACCCCGCCGCTGGCCAGCTCCTACGCAAACATCCAGGTGGCCCTAAGGGTAATGCCCGGGGAGGGTCATCCATTGGCGGTTTTCAACCTGGCGCAAAACAACCGCCAGTCAGGCTGACTCATTCTGTGCTTGAGTAAAGATAACTCTAGGGTTACTTTTATTCAGGCCAAGCCAAGGAGGCTGGGGTGCAAGGCAGGCTATTGATCAAGGAGCTGCAAGAGGCGGGTTGGGTGCTGGATCGGGTCACGGGCAGTCATCATATTTTTACCCACCGCTATAACCCGTACACGATCCCGGTGCCGTATCCGAAGAAGGATCTGCCGCTGGGCACCATCAGAAGCATCAGGAAACGCGCTGGGCTGTTTCAGTTTTAAGGAGAGCATTCATGCAATACCCAATCTGTATCGAATGGGGCGATGACTTTACCGCCACCGGTATCCAGATCCCCGATATTCCAGGCGCCGTCACTGCCGGGGACAGTTTCGAAGAGGCTTACAACGCCGCCGTGGAAGTCGCGCACATCCTGCTGCAGGAGATCGCCGCAGAGGGTGGGGTGATTCCGATGCCAACGTCGGTGGCCAATCATCACGCCCACGAAGACTATGCGGGGATGGGTTGGGGCATGCTGGAGCTGGACATCTCCCCCTATCTGGGCAAGACCGAGAAGGTCAATGTGACCTTGCCCGGCTATGTCATCCAGCGCATCGACCGGTATGTGCGCGAGCACAAGGTCAAAAGCCGCTCGTCATTTCTGGCGGATGCGGCTTTGGAGAAGTTGGTGCGTTCTTAAGCGGTGGCAACAGCCGTTTGCCGCGACGCACTGAGGAACCGCAACAACGCCACCAGCGGGAACGCACTGCCCACCAGCATCACACCCAGCCAGCCGCCGTGTTCGTACACGCTGCTGGCAATCGCCGAGCCGAACGCGCCGCCGATGAAGATGCTGGTCATGTACAGCGCGTTCAACCGGCTGCGGCTGTTGGCGTCGAGGGCGTAGATGGCGCGTTGGCCGAGGACCATGTTCATCTGCACGCAGAAGTCCAGGACCACGCCGGTCACCGCCAGGCCGATCACACTGTAAAGCGGGTGCACAAAAGCCGGCAGGAAGCTCAACACCGCAAAGACCATGGCCAGCAGCGACGCGCGGTGGGTGTGGCCGGCATCGGCCAGGCGGCCGGCGATGGGGGCGGCAATGGCGCCGATGGCACCGACCAGGGCGAAGATTGCGATCTGGGTCTGGCTCAGGCCGTGGTTGCGCACCAGTTCCAGCGGCGCGGCGGTCCAGAACAGGCTGAACGTGGCGAACATGCAACCTTGGTAAAACGCGCGCTGGCGCAGCAGCGGTTGTTCACGCAGCAGGGTGCCCAGGGAGCGCAACAGCTGGCCATAGCTGGCGCTGTGGTCGGGTTGACGCTTGGGGATGGTCAGCATCAGCACCACGCTGATAAACGCCATCAATGCGGCGGCGGCCATGAACATCGCGCGCCAGCCAAAATGGTCCGCCACCAGGCTGGACACTGGCCGCGCCAGCAGGATACCCAGCAACAGGCCACCCATGATGCTGCCGACGACCCGGCCCCGGGACTCGGCAGGCGCCAGGTGCGCGGCCAGCGGGATCAGGATCTGTACCGACACCGAACTGAAGCCGATCAGCAACGACACCAGCAGGAACAGGTTCGGTTGTTCGGTAAAGGCCGCGCCCAGCAGACTGGCAATCGCCACCACGGTCGTGATGATCATCAGCTTGCGGTTTTCCAGCAGGTCACCCAAAGGCACCAGGAAGAACAGGCCGAGGGCATAGCCGATCTGCGTCAGCGACACGATCAGGCTGGCCATGGCCGGTGTGAGGCCGATGTCCGGGGCGATCAGTTCGATGATCGGCTGGGCGTAGTAGATGTTGGCGACGATGGCGCCGCAGCAAAACGCAAACAGCATCACCATCCCGCGGGTCATGGTGCTTGTAGCGTGTGGGGTAGCATTCATGGTGTTCTCATAAAAGCGAAGGAAGATGGCGAGCGAGAGTAAACACTAGACTCAACGGCGAGTAGGCCGCTTGCGGTGATATCACTTATGCCGGCTGATGATACATTCAGACACAACTGCCGAAACGGGAAATCCGATCACATGAAAATCACGTTGAACAAGATGCTCCTGGCTTCAAGCCTCGCTGCCGCGATGGCCATAGGGTTGGCGAATGCCGCCGATGGCCCGCGTGTGGGGGTACGCGGCGCAATCACCGCGATGGACGGTGATGCGATGCAGGTCAAGGTCAACAGCGGTGAAGACGTCACCGTGCACCTGACCAAGGACACCCAGGTGCGCGCCGTTACCCTGGCCAAGATCGATGAAATCAAACCTGGCAGCTACATCGGCTCGGCCGCCATGCCCAACGCCGACGGCACCTTGACGGCGTTGGAAGTGCATGTGTTCCCACCGGCCATGGCCGGCACGGGCGACGGGCATCGGGCGTTTGACCTGAAGGAAGGCAGCAGCATGACCAACGGCACCGTCGGCGACCTGGTGGTCAGCAAAGGGCGGACGTTGACCGTGAAATACAAAGGCGGCGAACAGAAGATCGTGGTGCCGGAGGATGTGCCGATCGTCAACCTGGAACCGGGAGACCGCAGCTTGCTCAAGCCGGGGGTGAAGGTGGTGTTGTTTGCGGCGCAGGGGGCGGATGGGAAAATCACTGCCCAAGCCATCTCAGCCGGCAAGGACGGCGTGACACCGCCGATGTAACTGCAACATACAGATCTAAATGTGGGAAGGGGCTTGCCCCCTCCCACATGTTGACCGAGTTTATTCAGTCAGGTCGGGTTACTGGCCGCTGTAGATCTGGTCGAAAACACCACCATCATTGAAGTGGGTTTTCTGCACGGTGCGCCAGTCACCAAAGGTCTTCTCCACCGACAGGAAGTCGACTTTCGGGAAGCGGTCGGTGTACTTGGCCAGCACCTTCGGATCACGCGGACGCAGGTAGTTGTTGGCGGCGATTTCCTGGCCTTCCGGCGACCACAGGTACTTCAGGTAGTCTTCAGCCGCCACGCGGGTGCCTTTCTTCTCGACCACTTTGTCCACCACCGACACCGGCGGCTCGGCTTCGGCGGAGACGCTTGGGTAGATCACTTCAAACTGATCACGGCCGAATTCACGCGCGATCATTTCCGCTTCGTTCTCGAAGGTCACCAGCACGTCGCCGATCTGGTTGGTCATGAACGTGGTGGTGGCGGCACGACCACCGGTGTCCAGCACTGGCGCCTGTTTGAACAGCTTGCCGACAAACGCCTTGGCCTTGTCTTCATCGCCGCCGTTCTTGAGCACATAACCCCAGGCCGACAGGTAGGTGTAGCGGCCGTTACCCGAGGTTTTCGGGTTGGGCACGATCACTTGCACGCCATCCTTGAGCAGATCCGGCCAGTCTTTCAGGGCTTTCGGGTTGCCCTTGCGCACGATGAATACGGTGGCCGAGGTGAACGGCGCGCTGTTGTTCGGCAGGCGGGTGACCCAGTTGTCCGGCACCAGTTTGCCGTTGTCGACCAGGGCGTTGATGTCGGTGGCCATGTTCATGGTGATCACGTCAGCCGGCAGGCCGTCGATCACCGAGCGCGCTTGTTTGCTGGAACCGCCGAAGGACATCTGCAGGGTCAGTTTGTCGTTCGGGTGCTCGGCCTCCCAGTGCTTCTGGAAGGCGGCGTTGTAGTCCTTGTAGAAGTCGCGCATCACGTCGTAGGAGACGTTGAGCAGAGTGACCGGGGCGGCCTGGACGGCGCCCGCCAGGGCAAGGCCGGCGGCCAGGAGAGAGGCGCTTACGAGTTTTTTCACTGCTCATTCCTTGTTGTTCGGGAGAAGAGGGGAGGCACATTGCCAGCGACTATAGCCGGGGGCACTTAGTCGCTTAAAGATTAAAAAGAACTTTGCTTATTCCACTTTCTTAAAAAGGGCGCTGCCGCAGCGCGAACAGAACGCCGCGTTGGGCTCGTGGCTGTTTTTCCTGCACACCGGGCAGTCGTGTTGCAGCTGCTCACCGCGCATGGCGCTGGCCAGTTCGGCAGTAAAAATCCCCGTGGGCACGGCAATGATCGAGTAACCGGTGATCATCACCAGCGACGAAATCACCTGGCCCAACGGCGTCTTGGGCACGATATCGCCAAAGCCCACGGTGGTCAGCGTCACGATCGCCCAATAGATGCCCTTGGGGATACTGGTGAAGCCGTGCTCCGGCCCTTCGATCACATACATCAAGGTGCCGAACACCGTCACCAGGGTGCACACGCTCACCAGGAACACCACGATCTTCTGCTTGCTGCCGCGCAGCGCCGCCATCAGGTAGTTGGCCTGCTTGAGGTACGGGCTGAGCTTGAGCACGCGGAAAATCCGCAGCATGCGGATGATGCGGATGATCAGCAGGTACTGCGCGTCGCTGTAATACAGCGCAAGGATGCCGGGCACGATGGCGAGCAAATCCACCAACCCGTAAAAGCTGAAGGCGTAGCGCAGCGGTTTGGGCGAGCAGTACAGGCGCAACCCGTACTCGATCAGGAAGATCAGCGTGAAGCCCCATTCAATGTAGGCCAGCACATCGGCGTAGTTCTGGTGGATCTGGTCGATGCTGTCGAGCATCACGATCACCAGGCTGGCGAGGATGATCAACAGCAGGATGCCGTCAAAGCGTCGCCCGGCGACGGTGTCGCTCTGAAAAACCATGACGTAGAGCCGCTGACGCCAGTCGTTGTTGCTGTCCATAAAGCCCGCCTGAATCGAATATCGAGCAAGCCTAGGGGGATTCGAAGGGGCTGTCCATGCGCGGTTTCCTGAGTATTCGGGCGCCGGCGCGTACCAGCCAGCAGGCGAGGATAAACGGCGCGCTCAGTGCAGGCAGATGCAGGGCGGCAAAGCCTGGAGTGAGGAAGATCGCCAGGAGGATGCCCAGCAGCGGCAGCCACGGTTGGCGCCGTGCCTGGCTCAGCGCCAGGGCCGCGAGAGCCGGGTTGTAGCTGTGCAGGCCGAGGAGGGCGGCGGTGGTTTCGTCGAGCAGCAAGGCAATCAGTACGCCACTGCCGGCGCCGATCACGGCCCAGACCGCGGCGCGGCGGTTCGCCAGCCACAGGCCGAGGGCAATCAGCGCGCCCGCCAGCGGCTGGTCCAGCAGCATGATTTGCGCCAGGCCGCTGAATGGCGCGCTGAGCACAGTCAGGGTCTCGGGCTCGCCCAGGGCCAAGGCACTGTGCGGGACAGTGCCCAGCAGCAGCCAGCCCAGGCCGACAAAGGGCGCGGTGTAGGCAGGCAAGTCATCAGGTTGGCTGGCGTGTTTCAACCACTGCCGCGTAAGCATTGCACTCAAGCCACCGCACGCCAGGATCAGCGGCGGCAACAACGCCGACCAGGCGAAATGCTGGCTGATCAACAGGCCCAGCAATACGCCGTTGTAGCTATAGAGACCCGCCTGGCGCTCGGCCTTGGGATAGCCGCGCCGCTGGGCCGTGAGCAACCCGGCGACACCCCCCAGCAGCGCCCCGCCAAGCAAGGCAGGGGCGCTGACCAGGATCGCCAACAGGCACAGCAGACCGCACAGCGGATGGCGTTGCAGGAAGATCTGGCTGAAGCCGTTGAGCAGGGCTTCGGCCCAGTCGGGGCAGGTTGGGTTGTGCATGATGGGTATTCAGTGAGACCGAGTTGTTCCCATCGGGGGCAAGACCCCCACACTTGATCGGGTTCACATAGTTGGATGTGTGAATGCAGTCCAATGTGGGAGGGGGCTTGCCCCCGATGGGGCCTCTACAGGCGCTAGATCAGCGTCTCTATACGCAAGGAGTTGGTCGACCCCAACTGCCCGAACGGCACCCCGGCGGTAATCACCAACGTATCCCCGCGCTGCGCCATGCCTTGGGCCTGGGCAATCTCCAGCGCGGTGGAACACACCTCATCCACCTGCCTCAGTCGATCATTGACCACCGAATGCACGCCCCACGCCACGCTTAAGCGGCGTGCGGTGGACAGGTTCGGCGTGAGGTTGAGGATCGGCGCCACCGGCCGCTCCCGCGCGGCGCGCAGGCTGGAGCTGCCCGACTCGCTGTAGTTCACCAGCACCGCCACCGGCAGGATGCTGCTGATGCGCCTGATCGCGCAGCTGATGGCGTCCGACACCGTGGCATCGGCCTTGGGCCGGCTGACGTCGAGTTGGGTCTGGTAGTCCGGGCCGTTTTCCACCTGGCGGATGATCTTGCTCATCATCTGCACGGCTTCCAGTGGGTACTCGCCCGACGCGGTCTCCGCCGACAGCATCACCGCATCCGCGCCTTCGGCCACGGCATTGGCGACATCCGTCACTTCCGCGCGGGTCGGCGCCGGCGAGAAGCGCATGGACTCCAGCATCTGCGTCGCCACCACCACCGGTTTGCCCAACTGGCGGCAGGTGCTGATGATGTCTTTCTGGATTTGCGGCACGCTCTCGGCCGGCACTTCCACGCCCAGGTCGCCTCTGGCAACCATGATCGCGTCGCTCAGCTCGGCGATTTCCCGCAGGCGTTGTACCGCCGAAGGCTTTTCGATCTTGGCCATCAGGAACGCCTTGTCGCCGATCAGCTCGCGGGCCTCGCGGATGTCTTCCGGGCGCTGCACAAACGACAGCGCCACCCAGTCCACGCCCAGCTCCAGGCCGAAGCTCAGGTCGCGGCGGTCCTTGGCGGTGAGCGGGCTGAGTTCCAGCAGGGCTTGTGGGACGTTGACGCCTTTGCGGTCGGACAACTCGCCGCCATTCAGTACGGTGGTGTCGATCGCATCGGCATGCCGGGTGATCACGCGCAGGCGCAGTTTGCCGTCGTCGAGCAGCAGGTCCATGCCCGGTTCAAGGGCGGCGATGATTTCCGGGTGAGGCAGGTTGATCCGGCGCTGGTCGCCTGGCGTCGGGTCCAGGTCCAGGCGCAGGGCCTGACCACGCACCAGTTGCACCTTGCCCTCGGCAAACGTTCCGACGCGCAGCTTCGGCCCTTGCAGGTCCATGAGAATGCCCAGCGGGTAATTGAGCTGGCGCTCCACTTGGCGAATCCAGTGGTAGCGCTGGGCGTGATCGGCATGCGCGCCGTGGCTGAAGTTGAGGCGGAAGATATTCACCCCGGCTTGCACCAGCTCGCGGATGTCATCGATACCGTCGGTGGCCGGGCCCAGGGTGGCGAGGATCTTGACCTTCTTGTCAGGCGTCATGGTTGGCAGTCTCAAGGATCAGGATGGCGCGCAAGTCATTGACATTGGTGCGGGTCGGCTCGGTAACGATCAAGCCGTCGAGGGCGGCGAAGTAGCCGTAGCCGTTGTTGTTATCCAACTCGTCGCTGGCCGACAGGCCCAGGGCTTCGGCACGCGTATAGCTGCTCGGCGTCATGATCGCGCCGGCGTTGTCTTCCGAGCCGTCGATGCCGTCGGTGTCGCCGGCCAGGGCGTACACGCCGGGCAGGCCTTTGAGGCTGTCGGTCAGGCTCAACAGGAATTCGGCGTTGCGCCCGCCACGGCCGTTGCCGCGCATGGTGACGGTGGTTTCACCCCCCGAGAGGATCACGCACGGCGCCGCCAGCGGCTGGCCGTGCTGCACGATTTGCCGTGCGATGCCGGCGTGCACTTTGGCCACGTCCCGTGCTTCGCCTTCCAGGTCGCCGAGGATCAGCGGGCTGAAACCGGCCTGGCGGACTTTCACCGCCACTGCTTCCAGTGATTGTTGTGGGCGTGCGATCAACTGGAAGTGGCTGCGGGCGAGTACCGGGTCGCCGGGCTTGACGGTTTCCGAGGCCGGGTTCTGCAACCAGCTGCGCACGGACGCCGGGGCATCGATACCGTAGCGCTTGAGGATCGCCAGGGCCTGTTGCGAGGTGCTCGGGTCGCCGACCGTGGGGCCGGAGGCGATGACCGTGGCTTGGTCGCCCGGCACATCGGAAATCGCGTAGGTGTAGACCGTCGCCGGCCAGGCCGCCTTGGCCAGCCGACCGCCCTTGATCGCCGAGAGGTGCTTGCGTACGCAATTTATCTCGCCAATGGTGGCGCCGGATTTGAGCAGGGCTTTGTTGATGGCCTGCTTGTCGGCCAGGCTGATGCCTTCGGCAGGCAGTGCCAGGAGTGCCGAGCCGCCGCCGGAGAGCAGGAAGATCACGCGATCGTCTTCACTCAGGTTGCTGATCAGTTCCAGCACGCGCTTGGCCACTGCAAGGCCGGCGGCATCGGGCACCGGGTGGGCGGCTTCGACCACTTCGATTTTCTGGCAAGGGGCGCCGTGGCCGTAGCGGGTGACCACCAGGCCCGAGACTTCGCCCTGCCAGCTTTTCTCGACGACCAGCGCCATGGCGGCTGCCGCCTTGCCCGCGCCGATCACGATCACACGGCCGCTGCGGTCGGCGGGCAGGTAGGGTTCAAGGACGTGCCGGGGGTGGGCGGCGTCGATGGCTGTGGCAAACAGCTCGCGAAGCAGGTGTTGCGGATCGACCGACATAAGCGGGCTCCCGGGTATTTTTGTTATTAGAGGTGCAGCCATTTCAAAGGGGGGTTATTTATCTCGAATCGAGAAGTTCGCCATATGCTCCAACCCCTTGATCAACGCCGAGTGGTCCCAATTCCCGCCGCCAATCGCCGCGCACGTGCTGAATACCTGCTGGGTGCCGGCGGTGTTCGGCAGGTTGATCCCCAGCTCCTTGGCACCGGCCAGGGCCAGGTTGAGGTCCTTCTGGTGCAGGTTGATGCGAAAGCCCGGATCGAAGGTGCCCTTGATCATGCGTTCGCCGTGCACTTCGAGGATCTTCGACGAGGCAAAGCCGCCCATCAGCGCTTCACGCACCTTGGCCGGGTCGGCGCCGTTCTTGGCGGCGAACAGCAGCGCTTCGGCCACTGCCTGGATATTCAGCGCGACGATGATCTGGTTGGCCACTTTGGCGGTCTGGCCGTCGCCATTGCCGCCCACCAGGGTGATGTTTTTGCCCATGCTCTGGAACAGCGGCAGCGCACGTTCGAAGGTCTGCGGCTCGCCACCGACCATGATGCTCAAGGTCCCGGCCTTGGCGCCGACTTCGCCGCCGGACACCGGTGCATCCAGGTACTGCGCGCCGGTCTCATTGATCCTGGCGGCAAACGCTTTGGTGGCTGTGGGGGAGATCGAGCTCATGTCGATCACCACTTTGTTGGGCGACAGGCCCGCCGCTACACCGTCGGCGCGAAACAGCACGTCGTCGACCTGCGGCGTGTCGGGAACCATGACGATAATGAACTCGGCTTCCTGGGCGACTTGCTGCGGGTTGGCCAAGGCGACTGCGCCGGCGCTGATCAGCTCGGCCGGTGCCTTGCCGTGGTGCTCGGAAAGAAACAGTTGATGACCGGCTTTCTGCAGGTTCGCGGCCATGGGTTGGCCCATGATGCCGGTGCCGATAAATCCGATTTTAGCCATGATGAAATCCTCTTCTTATATGGGAGTGGGCAAGCCCCCTCCCACAGGGTTTTGTGTGGTGTCGGTCAGATAGCATTGTGGGTTTTAAGCCAGCCCAAACCCGCTTCGGTGGTGGTCAACGGCTTGTACTCACAGCCGACCCAACCCTGGTAACCGATGCGGTCCAGATGTTCGAACAGGAAGCGGTAGTTGATCTCCCCCGTTCCCGGCTCATTGCGCCCAGGGTTGTCCGCCAGCTGGATGTGGTTGATCTCCCCCAGATGCGCGGCCATGGTCCGGGCCAGATCGCCTTCCATGATTTGCATGTGGTAGATGTCGTACTGCAGGAACAGGTTGTCACTGCCCACCTGTTCGCGAATCGACAGGGCCTGGGCGGTGTTGTTGAGGTAGAAGCCCGGAATGTCGCGGGTGTTGATCATTTCCATGACCAGCTTGATGCCTACTGCTTGCAGCTTGTCGGCGGCGTACTTGAGGTTGGCGACAAAGGTCTTTTCCACGGTTTCATCATCCACACCCTGCGGCCGAATCCCCGCCAGGCAGTTGATCTGGGTATTGCCCAGCACCTGGGCGTAGGCGATGGCCAGCGTGACCCCAGCACGGAATTCCTCGACCCGGTCCGGGTGGCACGCCAGGCCGCGTTCGCCCTTGGCCCAGTCACCGGCCGGCAGGTTGAACAGCACCTGGGTCAGGCCGTGGGCGTCGAGCTGGGCCTTGATGTCAGCCGAGCTGAATTCGTAGGGGAACAGGTACTCGACACCCTGGAAACCGGCATCGGCAGCGGCTTTGAAGCGAGCGAGAAAGTCCTGCTCGGTAAACAGCATGGACAGGTTGGCGGCAAAGCGCGGCATAGGGTTCTCCTTAATCGAGCAGGGAAATGGCAGTCGGTGCATCGTTGCCGACCAGGGCCAAGTCTTCGAATTCGTTGACGGCGTTGATTTCGGTGCCCATGGAAATATTGGTCACGCGCTCCAGAATGATCTCGACGATCACCGGCACCTTGAACTCCTCGATCATTTGTTCGGCCTTGCGCAACGCCGGCGCGATCTGTCCCGGTTCGAACACGCGCAGGGCCTTGCAACCCAGGCCTTCTGCAACTGCGACGTGGTCGACGCCATAACCGTTCAGCTCCGGCGCGTTGAGGTTGTCGAAAGACAACTGCACGCAGTAGTCCATTTCAAACCCGCGCTGGGCCTGGCGGATCAGTCCCAGGTAGGAGTTGTTCACCACTACATGGATGTACGGCAGCTTGAACTGCGCGCCCACGGCCAGCTCTTCGATCATGAACTGGAAGTCATAGTCGCCGGACAGCGCCACCACCTTGCGGCTCGGGTCGGCCTTGACCACGCCCAGCGCCGCAGGAATGGTCCAGCCCAACGGACCGGCCTGGCCGCAGTTGATCCAGTGGCGTGGCTTGTACACATGCAGGAACTGCGCGCCGGCAATCTGCGACAGGCCGATGGTGCTGACGTAGCAGGTGTCTTTGCCGAACACCTGGTTCATCTCTTCGTAGACCCGTTGCGGCTTGACCGGCACGTTGTCGAAGTGGGTCTTGCGGTGCAGGGTCGCCTTGCGCTGCTGGCAGTCATGCAGCCAGGCGCTGCGGTCCTTGAGCTTGCCGGCGGCTTTCCACTCGCGGGCCACTTCAATGAACATCGTCAGCGCGGAGCCGGCGTCGGACACGATGCCCAGGTCCGGGGTGAATACGCGGCCAATCTGCGTCGGTTCGATGTCGACGTGAATGAATTTACGGCCTTCGGTGTACACCTCCACTGAACCGGTGTGGCGGTTGGCCCAACGGTTACCGATCCCCAGCACCACGTCGGACTTGAGCAGCGTCGCGTTACCGTAGCGGTGGGAGGTTTGCAGGCCGACCATGCCGACCATCTGCGGGTGATCGTCGGGAATGGTGCCCCAGCCCATCAGCGTCGGGATCACCGGGATGCCGGTCAGTTCGGCGAACTCCACCAGCAGTTCGCTGGCGTCGGCGTTGATCACACCGCCACCGCTCACCAGCAACGGGCGTTCAGCCTGATCCAGCAGGGCCAGGGCCTTTTCGACCTGGATGCGCGTGGCCAATGGCTTGGCCAGGGGCAGCGGCTGGTAGGCGTCGATGTCGAATTCGATTTCGGCCATCTGCACGTCGAACGGCAGGTCGATCAGCACCGGGCCAGGACGGCCGGAGCGCATTTCATAGAAGGCTTTCTGGAACGCGTACGGCACTTGGCCCGGTTCGAGGACGGTGGTCGCCCACTTGGTCACCGGCTTGACAATGCTGGTGATGTCCACGGCCTGGAAGTCTTCCTTGTGCATGCGGGCCCGTGGCGCCTGGCCGGTGATGCACAGGATCGGGATCGAGTCCGCCGAGGCGCTGTAGAGGCCGGTGACCATGTCGGTGCCCGCCGGGCCCGAGGTGCCGATGCACACGCCGATATTGCCGGCCTTGGTGCGGGTGTAACCCTCGGCCATGTGCGAGGCGCCTTCAACGTGGCGAGCAAGGACGTGATCGATGCCACCCACCTTCTGCAAGGCCGAGTACAGCGGGTTGATCGCAGCGCCTGGGATACCGAAGGCGGTGTCCACGCCTTCACGGCGCATGACCAGGACGGCGGCTTCGATTGCTCTCATTTTGCTCATGATTTTGGTGCCTCTTGCGTTTTGTAATTGTATACAAGTGGTGTCTGGCCAAAGTGTATTCACGGCGGACGGCGCAGGTCAATCCATTTTATTGATTGGCCTTTGCGTTGGTCGGAACGGCTTTTTTCGACGTATGGAGCCTTTGTGCGAAAATATTGTATACAAAATTAAATGTCATTGTGTTCTATTCGTTTGATCGGGCATCTGATCAAACAGACCTCCACCGCTTTCCCAATAACAAAAGAAGGACGGCACCATGAGCGCTTTAACCTTGAAGATTGCCACCCAACTGGCCAGCCAGGCCCTCAGCGCCGGCCGCACGATTTCAGCCGCGCCGCTGACCATCGCGGTCCTCGACAGCGGCGGCCACTTGATCACCCTGCAGCGCGAAGACGGCGCCAGCCTGCTGCGCCCGCAGATCGCCATCGGCAAGGCCTGGGGCGCGATTGCGCTGGGCAAGGGCTCGCGCCTGCTGGCACTGGATGCACAGCAACGGCCGGCGTTTATCGCGGCGTTGAACAGCCTGGGGCAGGGCAGCGTGGTGCCGGCACCGGGTGGGGTGTTGATTCGGGATCAGGCCGGGGTGGTACTGGGGGCAATCGGGATCAGCGGGGACACGTCGGATATCGATGAGCAGTGTGCGATCACGGCGATCGAGGGGATGGGGTTGATGGCGGATGCGGGGGTGTCAGCTTAAGTCGTGTGTGACTGGAAGGGCCTCATCGGGAGCAAGCCCCCTCCCACACTGTTGACCGTGTTCGCGTTCAAAATGTGGGAGGGGGCTTGCTCCCGATCGGCACAGGCACCTCGGTGCATCAGTCCGGCGCACAGCCCTTGAGCACCAACCGAATAATCGTCTGCGCCGCCGCTTCATAATCGGCTTCATCCAGCTTGGCTTTGCCGGTCACCGCCGAAATCTGCCAGTCGAAATCCGCATACGTCTGCGTCGCCGCCCAGATGCTGAACATCAGGTGATTAGGGTCGATAGCTGCAATCAACCCGCGATCCACCCAGCTCTGGATGCAGTCGATATTGTGCTTGGCCTGGGCGTTGAGTTGTTCGACCTGATCGGCACTCAGGTGCGGCGCGCCGTGCATGATTTCGCTGGCGAACACCTTGGAGGCGAAGGGCAGGTCGCGGGAGATGCGGATTTTCGAGCGGATGTAATTGCTCAGCACCACCGAAGGTTCACCCTCGGGGTTGAAGGGCGTGGACGCCGCCAGGATCGGCTCGATTATGCTTTCGAGCACCTCGCGGTAGAGGTTGTCCTTGGACTTGAAGTAGTAATAGACGTTGGGCTTGGGCAGCCCGGCCTTGGCGGCGATGTCGCTGGTTTTGGTCGCGGCGAAGCCCTTGTCGGCAAACTCCTCGCTCGCCGCCCGCAGGATCTTTTCTTTGTTGCGCTCGCGAATGGTGCTCATAAACCAGGGTTTTCCTTGCCAGTGCAGGCGGTCGGGCATGTTAGCACCGGCTATCCGCGAGCCTCAACAATGTGTCCGCAACGCCTTGCGCCGCGCTATGCTCGCGTCATCTTTTCTCTTACGGAAGTGCGTTTCATGGCAGGAAGCAGTTTGCTGATGTTGATCGACGACATCGCCACCGTCCTCGACGATGTCGCCCTGATGACCAAGATGGCCGCCAAGAAAACCGCCGGCGTGCTCGGCGATGACCTGGCGCTCAACGCCCAGCAGGTTTCCGGCGTGCGTGCCGAGCGGGAAATCCCGGTGGTGTGGGCCGTTGCCAAGGGGTCCTTCATCAACAAGTTGATCCTGGTGCCCACTGCGCTGTTGATCAGCGCCTTTGCCCCTTGGGCCGTCACACCGCTGTTGATGCTCGGCGGCGCCTACCTGTGTTTCGAAGGCTTCGAGAAGCTCGCGCATAAATTCCTGCACAGCAAGGCTGAAGTCCGGGCCGACCATGCGCAGCTGGTTGAAGCGGTGGCGAACCCGGCGACTGATCTGGTGGCCTTTGAAAAGGACAAGATCAAAGGCGCTATTCGTACCGACTTCATCCTCTCTGCGGAAATCATCGCCATCACCCTCGGCACCGTGGCCGATGCGCCGTTGATGCAGCAAGTGATTGTCCTGTCGGGCATCGCCATCGTCATGACCATCGGCGTCTACGGGCTTGTGGCTGGCATCGTCAAGCTGGATGACCTGGGCCTGTGGCTTACCCAGAAGCCTGGCCAGATGGCTCGCAGTATCGGTGGCGGGATCCTGCGGGCGGCGCCGTACATGATGAAGAGCCTGTCGGTGATCGGCACGGCGGCGATGTTCATGGTCGGCGGTGGCATCCTGACTCACGGCGTGCCGGCGGTGCATCACTGGATTGAATCGGTGAGCCAGAGCGCGGGTGCGGTGGCGTGGTTGATGCCGACCTTGCTCAATGCGGTAGCGGGGATTATTGCGGGGGCGCTGGTCTTGGCGCTGGTCAGTGGGGTCGGCAAGGCCTGGAAAGCACTGAAGGCTTAAATCGCCGGCACAAAAAAAGGCCATTCACTTGAATGGCCTTTTTTGTCGGCGGCGTTTACTCGGCGATCTGCAACTTGCGCGATTCCGTATAGATGTAGCGCACCTTTTCATACTCGAACGGCGAGTTCATCTGACCGTAGCGGAAGCTGGTCTGGTAGCGCTTGTCGACCGCGCGCAGGGCCCAGATTTCCGGGTGGTTGGAGCTGACTTCGGAGACGTTCAGGAAGTTGATCTGCGACTCGGCGGTGTAGTCCACCAGCAAGCCGCCGGTGTCGCGCAGGTTCGACGGGCCGAAGATCGGCAGCACCAGGTAGGCACCGCCGGGTACGCCGTAGAAGCCCAGGGTCTGGCCGAAGTCTTCGCTCTGGCGCGGCAGGCCCATGGCGGTCGCCGGGTCCCACAGGCCGGCGATGCCGACGGTGGTGTTGAGCAGCAGGCGCCCGGTGGTTTCCAGGGAGCGGTGGCCCTTGAGTTGCAGCAGGCTGTTCAACAGGTTGGGCACATCGCCCAGGTTGTTGAAGAAGTTGCTCACGCCGGTGCGCAGGAAGCTTGGGGTCACGTATTTGTAGCCGTCGACCACGGGCAGGTAAACCCATTGGTCGAAGCGGTAGTTGAAGTGGTACACGCGGCGGTTCCACGACTCCAGCGGGTCATACACATTCAGTGCGTTGACCGACGAGCGTTCGAACTCACGCTGGTCCAGGCCCGGGTTGAACTTGAGCTTGCTCAACGGCTCCTTGAAACCGTCGGAGTCCATCACCACAGGTGCGTGGGCCTTGCTGTTATCGGCATTGGCAACGCCTGCGCACATCAGGGCGGCAAGCAGCAAAAGATATTTAGCCACGGAAAAACTCCAGCATGGCGTCGGCGTTGACGCGGTAATTGAGGTTGCCGCAGTGGCCGCCCAGCGGGTAGACGGTCAAGCGATCGCCGAAGGTTTTACGCAGGAAACCGAGGTCGCCGGGGCCGAGGATCACGTCGTCGGCGTTGTGCATGACGGCGATTTTCGGGCTGGCGTGCAGGTAGTCCTTGAGGGCGTACAGGCTGACCTGGTCAACCAGTTGCAACAGGCTGCCGCCGTCGGAGCGGGCGCGCCACATCGGGATCACTTGTTCGGTGAGGTAGCAATCGAAGTCGCATTGCAGCGCACGCTTGAGGAACGGCGTAAGGCTGGTGCCTTCGGTGATCGGGTATTTCGGCGGGATGATCAGGCCACGGCGGTTGATCAGGTCCGAAGTAAAGGCGATGTCGGCCGCCGAGAAGCGGAACGAGGTGCCGATCAGCATGGCCATCTGTTCGTTGGTCAGGTGCTGCTTGGATTGCTGGAAGTCGTAGAGCAGGGCGTCGTTAAGGTCGATGTAGCCCTTTTGCTGGAAGTAACGGGTCAGCTTGTTCAACACCAGTTCATAGAACGTGGTGGTGTTGTTGATGCCCTTGACCTCGGTCTGTACCAGCTTGTCGAGGTTGGTGATCGAGGTGTAGAGGTTGACCGGCGGGTTGAGCAGCAGCACTTTCTTGAAGTTGAAGCTGCGGCGGGTCTCGTCGAGTTTGCTGACAAACGCCGCATCCAGCGCGCCGAGGCTGTAGCCGGTGAGGTAGAAGTCGGTCACCGGCAGCGAGGCATTCTGGGCACGCACGGCCTGCATCACGCGGTACATGTCTTCGGCGTCTTCCTGGCTGATACCGGGGGTGGCGAAGCGCGAAGCCGAGGCGATGAAGTCGAAGCTGGTGGGCGACGACAGTTGCACCACATGGTAGCCGGCCTGGTAATACAGTTTTTTCAGGTATTCGTTGATGCTGCTGTCAAAGCGCGCACCGGTGCCCGCGATCAGGAAGATCAGCGGCGCGGCACGATCCTGCTTGGCGATGCGGTAAGTGAGTTTCTTCACCGCCCAGAAATTGTCCGGCAGGCTGAACTCGCGCTCGGGGCGCATGTTCAGGGTGTAGTCCGACTGGTTGATCTCGTCATCGGCCGGCAGTTTGGGCCGAAGGTCAGGCGGCGTAGTGGCGATGGTCGCTTCGAACGGGTTGGTCAAAGGGTAGCCATAGCTGGCTTGGTCGATATCGACGGCCAGTGCTGACGCACTCAAAAAAAGGCTGCCCAGCAGAGCAGCACAGCGCAAGGAACGGAGCATGACTTAATCCCTAAGAGGAAACGTGCTTAATGAAGTTCGCAGGCTATGACCACCGCGTTGCCACCGAAGTGCCAGCTCTCGGCACGAAAAGTCGGAAAATAACGTCAGAATCGGGGTGATAGCAGCGAGAAGATACACTTTGCCATGCATTAGTGAACACTAATTGTGTGTATGCACCTTGCTAACGGTGGCCGGGGCATTAAGCTGAGCGCCGTTTTTGCCTATCGGAGTGCTCCATGTCCCGCCGCTTGCCGTTGATTCTGCTGCTTATTGCCCTGCCGTTATGGCTGGCTGCCAGCTATGCCGCACGTTACGGTTTTATGGAAGACGGGCGGTGGGTCGGCATCTGCGTCGACGAGGCCAGCCGCTGGGAGTGTCAGGTACGTTCGAACCTGGGCTTGATGATTCACTTCAAGGTGCTGGGCTGGGCCGCGCTGGTGACCTCGGTACTCGCGTTTTTCGTGCCGGGTCGTGCGGGCTGGGGCTTGGCGGTGCTGGGGCTGGTGTTCGGCTTTCCGGCACTGGCGTTGTACAACACCACGTTTGCGGTGTTTGCGGTGGTGATTGCGGGGTTGCGGTTGGTCAGGCAGCCGCGGGGCGCCTGATAAGGCCAATCGGGGTGCAAGCCCCCTCCCACCTTTGGAATGCGTTCTCATGTGGGAGGGGGCTTGCCCCCGATAGCGGTCTTAAGCCTTGCGCATCCGCAAGCACCGCCACAAAGCCACCACCATCAACCCACTGACCAGCGCCCAACCCCACGCCTGCTGGTTCAGCAGGCCTTCGCGGTACAGCTGCGGCGCAATGCCGGCCCCGATGATGAAGGTCAACAGCGCAATCTCCCGGCGCGGCCCGGTCACCGGGCGAACCAGGTAGACCAAGGCCGGCAGCAGCAATGCCGCACTCGGGAAGCTGCGGTAGCGTGGGTCGAACACCAGTGCCAGCATCATTACTGCACCCGCAAACCCGGCGATTGCCACCAGCCAGCCTGCGCGTTGTTCCAGCCAGTTGAACAGCCGTTCGCGCCAGCCTTCACGGGCACTCAGGGCCAGGGCCGCGTGAGCCAGCACCAGCAGGTTCAACACCAGCAGTAAGCCTGCCCACACCCATTCATCGTTGAAGCGCGCGGTCACGCGGGTCAGTTCAGCCCAGGTGCCGATGGAACAGGCCGCCACTGCACCCAGCAGCGGCAGGACCATCGCGGCACGAGTGCTGCGAACGCGGCCTCCGAGCACCAGCGTGCCCAGCAGGATAATCCCGCCCACCCCAAGCCACAGCGGCCAGTACGGCACGTTGGTCACCGGTCCGGCGAGGATGCCCTTGTCCTGGCGATCGGCATCGAACAGGCCCCAGTAACCGCCCACGGCACCCTCGCTGGCGCGCTTCCATGGCTGGTCAAACGCTTCGATCAGGTTGTAGTGCCAGCCATTGGCTTCGGCCATGGCCACGAAACCGCGCATGAACTTGGCTTCATTGACCCGGCTCGGCACTGCGGTTTCACGCTGGCGGCCTTCGCTGGGCCAGCCGGTCTCGCCGATCAATATGTCCTTGGGTGCGAATTTGTTGCCAAAAGTCTGGCGCACATCACCCACATGCTTGAGGGCCTGGTCGATGCCGGAGGGGTCATCTTCCCAGTACGGCAGCAGGTGGATGGTCAGGAAGTCTACCGCCGGGGCGATTTCCGGGTGCTGCAGCCAGAACTCCCAGACGTCGGCATAGGTGACCGGTTGCTTGATCTGGCTTTTGACTTTATGGATCAGCGTCACCAATTGCGTGGCCGTGACTTCCTTGCGCAGCAGGGCTTCGTTGCCGACGATCACCGAGGTGACCACATCGGGGTTGGCGTTAGCCGAGGCGATCAGTTGGTCGACCTCTTTTTCGGTTGCGACCGGGTCGCTGCTGACCCAGGCGCCCGCCATCACCTTCAGGCCGTGTTTGCGTGCCATGTCCGGCAGGGCTTCCAGGCCGATCATGGTGTAGGTGCGCACACACTCAAAGCGGGTGGCCAGCAAGGCCAGGTCGGCGTCCATGCGCTCGGGGCGCAGCTTGAGCGGCTGATCGAAGGGGGATTGGTCCTTGTCGAACGGTGTGTACGACGCACATTGCAGCTTGTGACTGGCACTGGCCACATCGGGCAGCACCACCGGGCGGCCGAGGCCATACCAGTAGCCGACAAGGGCCAGCAGGCCAAGGATCAGGGCGAAGCAATAGGGCAGGGCAGGGAAGCGGGCAGTCGCGGGCATGGTCGGCTTATCTGGGGGAGCAAAGGCGCGCATCTTACCCGGATTTGCGCTACCCCAGTGGGGCTGCATAATTTTGACATGCAAAGTTCGGGCGGGATTGTGGGGTTAATTCCTACAAAAAGTCCTACTGGCGATGTGATGTCGTTTCTTGCTTGCACAAGGTCGCTGACAGAGCAGGTCGAAGGACCCGGCAGGTTGATGATCGACGTGTCAGCACTCCACTGATGTCGCAGCAGCCGGATCGATGCGCGTGAAGGGGGCGCGGCGCACCACCTAACAACAGGTTGACGTCGCTCGACATCCGTCGGGCGCAGCACTTTCGGGGAAGTACGATGAAGATGCGACGACTCTTGGGCGCAGCTGCCACTCTGGTAGTTGCGATGAGCTCCACACTGGCCAGCGCCGACAGCAAAACCCTGAGCATCGGCTATGTAGATGGCTGGTCCGACAGCGTTGCCACCACGCACGTGGCGGCAGAGGTTATCAAGGCAAAGCTCGGTTATGACGTGAAACTGCAAGCGGTCGCCACCGGGATCATGTGGCAGGGCGTGGCCACCGGCAAGCTCGATGCCATGCTCTCCGCCTGGCTGCCGGTAACCCATGGCGAGTATTGGACCAAGAACAAGGACAAGGTGGTCGACTACGGCCCCAACTTCAAGGATGCGAAAATCGGCTTGATCGTGCCGGAGTACGTCAAGGCCAAGTCCATCGAAGACCTCAAGACCGACACCACCTTCAAGAACAAGATCGTCGGCATCGACGCCGGTTCAGGCGTGATGCTCAAGACCGACGAAGCCATCAAGCAGTACGGCCTCGATTACAAGCTGCAAGCCAGTTCGGGCGCGGCGATGATCGCCGAGCTGACCCGTGCCGAAGACAAACAGGAATCCATTGCGGTCACCGGCTGGGTGCCACACTGGATGTTCGCCAAGTGGAAACTGCGTTTCCTGGACGATCCAAAAGGGATTTATGGTGCTGCTGAAACCGTCAACAGCATCGGCAGCAAGGGCCTGGAGAAGAAAGCGCCGGAAGTCGCGGCTTTCCTGAAGAAGTTCCAGTGGGCCTCCAAGGACGAAATCGGCGAAGTCATGCTGGCTATCCAAGAGGGTGCCAAGCCTGATGCAGCGGCCAAGGACTGGGTCGCCAAGCACCCTGAGCGTGTAGCCGAGTGGACCGGTAAATAACCCCCCCCCAATGCCTTGATACAACCCCTGTGGGAGGGGGCTTGCTCCCGATTGCGGTGTGTCAGTCGTCAATGATCTGACGGGTTCACCGCTATCGGGATGTAAGCCCCCTCCCACATTATTTTCGTCACCCGCAAATGTTTCTGCGCCCTCCCAATCCCTCGCTACACTCCGTCTAATACTAAGGTCGTCTGGAACCTGTTCCGCAGCCGCATACAGTGGATACGTTCCAATAATAAAAAAGCTGTGCTGCGAGGATAAAAACAATGAACGACAGCATTTACCTCTCGATTCAAAACAGCCCGCGTTTCAAGGAGCTGGTGAGAAAAAGGGAAAGGTTCGCCTGGATTCTCTCGGCGATCATGCTAGGGCTGTACTCCGGCTTCATCCTGTTGATCGCCTACGGGCCACAAATACTGGGGGCCAAACTCAGCCCCGGCTCATCCATCACCTGGGGCATCCCCATCGGTGTCGGGCTGATTGTCTCGGCCTTTGTCCTCACCGGCATCTATGTGCGACGCGCCAACGGCGAATTCGACGACCTGAACAATGCGATTCTCAAGGAGGCTGCGCAATGATCCGTCGTCTATTGGCTGTATTCGGCGCTTCGGTCTTTGCACCCGCTGTTTGGGCGGCGGATGCATTGACCGGTGAAGTGCACAAACAACCGCTCAATATCGCAGCGATCCTGATGTTCGTGGCGTTTGTCGGCGCGACGTTGTGCATTACCTACTGGGCGTCCAAGCGCAATAAGTCGGCGGCCGACTACTATGCGGCCGGCGGCAAGATCACCGGTTTCCAGAATGGCCTGGCGATTGCCGGCGACTATATGTCGGCCGCGTCCTTCCTGGGTATTTCCGCGCTGGTGTTCACTTCTGGCTACGACGGCCTGATCTACTCGATCGGCTTCCTGGTGGGCTGGCCGATCATTCTGTTCCTGATCGCCGAGCGCCTGCGTAACCTGGGCAAGTACACCTTTGCCGACGTGGCGTCCTATCGCCTCGGGCAAACCCAGATCCGCAGCCTGTCGGCCTGTGGTTCTCTGGTGGTGGTGGCGTTCTACCTGATCGCGCAAATGGTGGGTGCGGGCAAGCTGATCCAGCTGCTGTTCGGCCTCGACTACCATGTGGCGGTGATCCTGGTCGGGATCCTGATGTGCATGTACGTGCTGTTCGGCGGCATGCTGGCGACCACTTGGGTGCAGATCATCAAGGCGGTGCTGTTGCTGTCTGGTGCCTCGTTCATGGCGCTGATGGTGATGAAGCACGTCAACTTCGATTTCAACATGCTGTTCTCCGAGGCGATCAAGGTTCACCCTAAAGGTGAGGCGATCATGAGCCCCGGCGGCCTGGTGAAAGATCCGATTTCCGCATTCTCCCTGGGCCTGGCACTGATGTTTGGTACCGCCGGCCTGCCGCACATCCTGATGCGCTTCTTCACTGTAAGTGACGCCAAGGAAGCGCGTAAGAGCGTGCTGTATGCCACTGGCTTCATCGGCTACTTCTACATCCTGACCTTTATCATCGGCTTCGGCGCGATCCTGCTGGTCAGCACCAACCCGGCGTTCAAGGATGCTGCAGGCGCCCTGCTCGGCGGTAACAACATGGCGGCGGTGCACCTGGCCAACGCGGTGGGCGGCAGTATCTTCCTGGGCTTCATCTCGGCTGTGGCCTTCGCCACCATCCTGGCAGTGGTTGCCGGTTTGACCCTGGCCGGTGCTTCGGCGGTGTCCCATGACCTGTACGCCAGCGTGATCAAGAAAGGCAAGGCCAACGAGAAGGATGAGATTCGCGTATCGAAGATCACCACTATCGCCCTGGCCGTGCTGGCGATTGGTCTGGGTATCCTGTTCGAAAGCCAGAACATTGCGTTCATGGTCGGCCTGGCGTTCTCGATTGCCGCCAGCTGTAACTTCCCGGTGTTGCTGCTTTCCATGTACTGGAAAAACCTCACCACCCGTGGCGCGATGATTGGCGGCTGGCTGGGCCTGATCAGTGCCGTGGGCCTGATGATCCTGGGTCCGACCATCTGGGTCTCGATCCTGCATCACGAAAAAGCCATCTTCCCGTACGAGTACCCGGCGCTGTTCTCGATGATCATCGCGTTCGTCGGCATCTGGTTCTTCTCCATCACCGACAAGTCGGCGGCGGCAGAGAAAGAGCGTGCGCTGTACTTCCCGCAGTTTGTGCGTTCGCAGACTGGCCTGGGGGCGAGTGGGGCGGTTAATCACTAAGGTTGTTGTTGTGTAAGGAATGCCCCGGTCGAAAGGCCGGGGCATTTTTTATGGCTGCGGATTTACTTCGGCGGTCACGGTTATAGAAGGCGGGGGAATGTTGTCGGTATACAGCGCGTGCAGGCCCATCACGCGTCCAAGAAACATCACTTGGCGAAACATCATGGCAAGGAACAGCGCGCCGCCGATGAACGAGTAATAGAGGTAGTAAGGCTGCACTGCGTAGAATTTTACGCCGTCGGAGAAAAAGCCGATGAACATGAGCACGATCAGGCCGCTCAGCAGGTTTTGGCACAGTGTCACTTCGGCCATGGCTTTGACCAGGATGCGGTCGGCCGTGTCATTTGCTTTGCCCACCTGATCGATATGCACGGAGACCTGCTTCCAGCGCTGGGTAAAGGTAGCGCCGTTGTCCAGGTTCAATACCTTGCAGAAGGGCACGCGCTCCAGGATGAAGATCGATATAGCGTCCCAGATGACACAGAAGCCGGTCAGCACAATGCCTGACACGTAGCTGAGCAAAATCAGAATGAACAGATCGGCCCCGGAAGCCAGCGCGTTCGGTTTGCTGGGCGTGATGATGAAATCCATCTTGTAGGCCAGTGCTACCCAGAACGCCATTCCTGGGCACACTCGCGCAATCAGGTCGTAGTAAGCGCTGGGGATGAAGTTGAGCAGCGAAGACAGCTCGGCGCCCATTTTTTGTTCAGCGGGTTTATCCGTCATGGAGCGTACTCCCTCAAGCGAGTGGGTGATGAGCCACGGATTATTGAATCGTCAACGCAACATGCCCCTTGTTATTGCCGTAGCAATTCCACGCGTCGTTGGCATAGGCATACAGATACCCTGAGCGTTTGGGCGTATAGGTGCAGCCGTGGCCGATGAGGAAGGACTCCGGTTTCAGCAGGATGCCCTTGGCGTCGACACCATCGCTGTTGGCGATGGCGCCGATAAGGCTGAACCAGGGGTAATTCTCGTGGCGGCGGGTGAAGTAAAAGTTTGCATCGCTGTTGTTGAACAGCTTGCCGTACCAGTTTTCCAGTTTGCCCAGTGCGGTGCCGGCCAGGTAGGCCAGTTCACCGGGTTGGAAGTGGTTGTCCACTGGGCCAGCAGGGTCGCAGACGATCGAAGCGTCCAGCCACTCGCCACTGGCGCTGAAGGTGTACGTCGTGCCCGCGTTGAGCCATAGGCCGGTTTCGTTCCACGGCAGGCGTGCTGAGATGTCCAGTACCAGCGGGGTCGGGGGCGTCAGCAGGCGCGCCTTGCGGTAAGGCGATTGCGTGATGGGTGGGGTTTTCTGCCGCGCCAGTGCGGAGCTGTGGAACAGTGTCGGTTGCGTGTTGAGGTTGGCCACGCTGCGCGGCTGAGTCGCCAGCACATTGAACACGCCGTCGCAGGAGTCGTGCATGGTGTCGTAGAGGTCGGGCTTGATCTGCTTGACAATATCCGCCGCGAAATCCAGGCCCGTCGCGCTCGCTTCATCCAGCATCCACAGCAGTGCGCCATCGGCCAGGCCGCAGTTTTGATAGCCGCCGCCGACGTCCGAGTGCACGCCGGGAAACCAGATCTGCTTGAGTTCGGTGTCCTTCGATGATGGCTGGTTCCACAGCGTCGGCTGGAACGAGGCGCGGCGTTCGTCCATCGCCAGTGCGTGACGCGCATGCTTGACCGAGGGGTGTAGAGTGGTGTCGTGGAAGGTGTAGCGTTCGCGATTGTCGAGCAGGTTGAGCAAAGCCATGTCGTCGGGGATGCCCAGCGCGCCAACGGTGTCCCAGACCCCAATGAACTGAATCGGGATGGGTTCGCCGGCCTTGTTGTGGAATTCCCAGCCCTGGGCGCTCCAGTCTCCACGCTCTTCGGTTTTACGTCGGTAGCCGTAGGTGAGCAGCGCCTGAATGCGTGTCCAGACCTCTGCTGGCGGTAGTCCGGCGATCCGCAACAGCCCGCAGCGGCCGATGAATCCGGCAAGGCTGCGCACCGTGTAGGCCCCGCGGCTGAAGCCGAACAGATAGATCGCATCGCCGGGCTGGTAGCAGTAACAGAGCTTCTGGTAGGCGCTCATGATGTTGTTATCAAGGCCGGCGCCGGTGCCGCCGCCGACGGCTTTATCCCACCAGCTGCCGTTGGTGCCGACACCTGGGTGATAGTATTTGGTTTGCGCGACGCCCTGGGCGTCGAAGTCGGCCAGGGCGTTATACAGTCGCACCACGTTGGTGGGGGCGGGGACGCCCTGATCGAGTTGGTCGGGGGTATTCCAGGTACCGTCGCAGCAAATCACCAGATTAGCCATGGCAAATCCTTTACCTGCAAGCAGGAGCCAGTTCAAGAAACCCGGCGACGGGTTTGGCTGCATGCAGAGGGCAGCGCGGGGCACATCGGCCGGAAAGTGAGCGCTGACTACGGATACCTAGCGGTACGCTGGATTCAAGATCAGTACCGGGGAGGCGTCAAGTCGCGCCGGCCAAATACCGGTGGGGGCGGCGTTCGAGTGGCTCGCTACCGATTGGGATGTGTCGTTGCAGGCATGGTCGCTGCGGCAAAACGAACAAGGCCTCCAGAGGAGGCCTTGTTCAGTGCAGCTAAGCGGCTGATTGCTTACTTGCGATCTTCCAGCTTGGTAATGTCACGCGACTCGTAGCCGGTGTACAGCTGGCGTGGACGGCCAATCTTGTACGGGCTGGAGAGCATTTCTTTCCAGTGGGAGATCCAGCCCACGGTCCGCGCCAGGGCGAAGATCACGGTGAACATGCTGGTTGGAATGCCGATCGCCTTGAGGATGATCCCCGAGTAGAAGTCGACGTTCGGGTACAGCGAGCGTTCGATGAAGTACGGGTCGGTCAGGGCGATCTCTTCCAGGCGCATGGCCAGTTCGAGTTGCGGATCGTTCTTGATGCCCAGTTCCTTCAACACTTCGTCGCAGGTCTGCTTCATGACGGTGGCGCGCGGGTCGCGGTTCTTGTAGACGCGGTGACCGAAGCCCATCAGCTTGAACGGATCGTTCTTGTCCTTGGCCTTGGCGATGAACTTGTCGATGTTGGACACATCGCCGATTTCATCGAGCATGGTCAATACGGCTTCGTTCGCACCGCCGTGGGCAGGGCCCCACAGTGCGGCGATACCGGCGGCGATACAGGCGAACGGGTTGGCACCCGAAGAACCTGCCAGGCGCACGGTAGAGGTGGAGGCGTTTTGCTCGTGGTCGGCGTGGAGGATGAAGATCCGGTCCATTGCCTTGGCCAGCACCGGGCTGATCGGTTTGATCTCGCACGGGGTGTTGAACATCATATGCAGGAAGTTTTCCGCGTACGTCAGGTCGTTGCGCGGGTACATCATGGGTTGGCCCATGGAGTACTTGTAAACCATTGCGGCCAGGGTCGGCATCTTGGCAACCAGGCGGATCGCGGAAATTTCGCGATGCTGCGGGTTATTGATGTCGAGGGAGTCGTGATAGAAGGCCGACAGGGCGCCGACCACGCCGCACATGACGGCCATCGGGTGGGCGTCGCGACGGAAGCCGTTGAAGAAGGTCTTCAACTGCTCGTGAACCATGGTGTGGTTCTTCACGGTGCTGACGAACTGGGCTTTTTGCTCAGCTGTTGGCAATTCGCCATTTAGCAGCAGGTAGCAGGTTTCCAGGTAGTCCGATTTTTCAGCCAGTTGCTCGATCGGGTAGCCCCGGTGCAGCAGGATGCCATTGTCGCCGTCGATATAGGTGATCTTCGACTCGCAAGAGGCGGTCGACATGAAGCCTGGGTCGAAAGTGAAACGGCCCGTGGCCGTCAGGCCCCGTACGTCGATAACATCGGGACCAACGGTGCCGGTTAAAATGGGCAGCTCGACGGGGGCTGCGCCCTCGATGATCAACTGCGCTTTTTTGTCAGCCATGTGGCCTCCTATTTATGCTTCAAATCATCAGACAGACCCCCCACGCAGGGCCCGCACCACTATAGTGAGATAAATTCAGATGTCAATTTGCCTAAAGTCTTGCCCCAGAAGGCTTTAACCGTACTTTTTCCTCGAAATTGCCTGCCATTTACGCCTTTTATCCCGCCAGCGCAATCCGCTATTAGGGTGAGGAGCGCGCGTTGTCATTAGTAACCTAACTGTCTATACTCGGCCACCGACCGCCAAGGGCTTTTGGGCTTGCTTTCATTGGGGGTCGCACTCCCTGGGTGGTGCTTACCTGACCAGTGCACTCCCCAACAACTTTGCCCTGATTGTTAGGGGCTCTTCAGTGTGAAAAAAAGCCGTGAATAGCCAACGACCTGTAAACCTAGACCTAAGGACCATCAAACTCCCCATCACCGGCGTTACGTCGTTCCTGCACCGTGTTTCCGGCATCATCCTGTTCCTGGGCTTGGGCATCATGCTTTATGCATTGAGCAAATCCCTGGGTTCCGAGGAAGGATACGCCGAGGTGAAGGCATGCTTGACCAGCCCGCTGGCCAAGTTCGTAGCATGGGGCCTCCTGTCCGCTCTGCTGTATCACCTGGTAGCCGGTGTGCGCCACTTGATCATGGATATGGGCATCGGTGAGACGCTGGAAGGCGGCCGCCTGGGCTCGAAAATCATCATCGCCATTTCCGTGGTGCTGATCGTTCTGGCAGGAGTTTGGATATGGTAACCAGCGTTACGAACCTTTCGCGTTCGGGCCTCTATGACTGGATGGCACAGCGTGTGTCTGCGGTCGTTCTCGCGGCTTATTTCATCTTCCTGATCGGATACCTCGTCGCAAACCCGGGCATTGGCTACGAGCAATGGCACGGGCTGTTTTCCCACAATGCGATGCGAATCTTCAGCCTGCTGGCCCTTGTAGCCCTGGGCGCTCACGCCTGGGTCGGCATGTGGACCATCGCGACTGACTACCTGACGCCGATGGCGCTGGGCAAGTCCGCGACCGCAGTCCGTTTCCTCTTCCAGGCAGTATGCGGCGTCGCGATGTTCGCTTACTTCGTCTGGGGTGTGCAGATTCTTTGGGGTATCTGATTCATGGCTAACATTCCAACTATTTCCTTCGACGCCATCATTATTGGTGGCGGCGGTGCCGGCATGCGCGCAGCGCTGCAGCTGGCCCAGGGTGGTCACAAGACTGCCGTGATCACCAAGGTATTCCCGACGCGCTCCCACACCGTATCGGCCCAGGGTGGCATCACCTGTGCCATCGCGTCCGCCGACCCGAATGATGACTGGCGCTGGCACATGTACGATACCGTCAAGGGTTCCGACTATATCGGTGACCAGGACGCTATCGAATACATGTGTCAGGAAGGCCCGGCCGCAGTGTTCGAGCTGGACCACATGGGTCTGCCGTTCTCCCGTACCGAGCAAGGTCGTATCTACCAGCGTCCATTCGGCGGCCAGTCGAAGGACTACGGTAAAGGTGGCCAGGCTGCCCGTACCTGCGCCGCGTCCGACCGTACCGGTCACGCGCTGCTGCACACCCTTTATCAGGGCAACCTGAAGGCCGGCACTACGTTCCTGAACGAGTACTACGCTGTCGACCTGGTGAAAAACGCACAAGGCGAGTTCGTCGGTGTGATCGCCATCTGCATCGAAACCGGTGAAACCACCTACATCCGCGCCAAGGCTACTGTTCTGGCGACTGGCGGTGCAGGTCGTATCTACGCGTCCACCACCAATGCCCTGATCAACACCGGTGACGGCGTTGGCATGGCCCTGCGTGCCGGCGTGCCGGTGCAGGACATCGAAATGTGGCAGTTCCACCCGACCGGCATCGCCGGCGCCGGTGTACTGGTGACCGAAGGTTGCCGTGGTGAAGGTGGTTACCTGATCAACAAGCACGGCGAGCGTTTCATGGAGCGTTATGCTCCGAACGCGAAAGACCTGGCGGGTCGTGACGTTGTTGCCCGTTCGATGGTTAAGGAAATCATCGCCGGCAACGGCTGTGGCCCGAATGGCGACCACGTACTGCTGAAGCTCGATCACCTGGGCGAAGAAGTGCTGCACAGCCGCCTGCCGGGTATCTGTGAGCTGTCCAAGACCTTTGCCCACGTTGATCCAGTGGTTGCTCCGGTTCCGGTTGTTCCAACCTGCCACTACATGATGGGCGGCGTGCCGACCAACATTCATGGCCAGGCGATCACCCAGAACGCCGACGGCGTGGACGAGATTATCCATGGTCTGTTCGCAGTGGGCGAAGTGGCATGCGTATCGGTTCACGGTGCCAACCGTCTGGGCGGCAACTCGCTGCTCGACCTGGTGGTATTCGGCCGCGCTGCCGGCCTGCACCTGGAAAAAGCCCTGACCGACGGCATCGAATACGATGACGCCACCGACGCCAACATCGAAGCTGCCCTGGCACGTCTGAACGCTCTGAACGAGCGCACTGATGGCGAAGACGTGGCAACCCTGCGTCGCGAGCTGCAAAACTGCATGCAGAACTACTTCGGTGTATTCCGTACCGGCGAATACATGCAGAAGGGTATTGCCCAGCTGGCCGATCTGCGCAAGCGCATCGCCAACGTCAAGATCAACGATAAGAGCCAGGCGTTCAACACCGCTCGTATCGAAGCCCTTGAGTTGCAAAACCTGCTGGAAGTGGCTGAAGCGACTGCGATCGCTGCCGAGGTTCGTAAAGAATCCCGTGGTGCCCACGCTCGTGAAGACTTTGAAGACCGCGATGACGAAAACTGGTTGTGCCACACCCTGTACTTCCCGGGTGACAAGCGCGTAACCAAGCGTGCCGTGAACTTCTCGCCGAAGACGGTTCCGACGTTTGAACCGAAGATTCGGACTTACTAAGGGTGGCTGCCATGTTGAAAGTCAGTGTTTATCGCTACAACCCTGATCAGGACGCTGCGCCGTTCATGCAGGAGTTCCAGGTCGATACCGGTGGTAAAGACCTGATGGTGCTGGATGTATTGGCACTGATCAAAGAGCAGGACGAGGGTTTCTCCTATCGTCGCTCTTGCCGTGAAGGTGTTTGCGGTTCCGACGGCATGAACATCAACGGCAAAAACGGCCTGGCGTGCATCACGCCGCTGTCCGCCGTTGTTAAAGGCAACAAGCTGATCGTTCGTCCTCTGCCAGGTTTGCCGGTTATCCGTGACCTGGTCGTCGATATGAGCATCTTCTACAAGCAATACGAGAAAGTTAAGCCATTCCTGCAGAACGACACGCCGGCTCCGGCCATCGAGCGTCTGCAGTCCCCAGAAGAGCGTGAAAAGCTCGACGGTCTGTACGAGTGCATCCTGTGCGCTTGCTGCTCGACCTCGTGCCCGTCCTTCTGGTGGAACCCGGACAAGTTCCTGGGTCCAGCTGCCCTGCTGCAAGCGTACCGCTTCCTGGCAGACAGCCGTGACACCAAGACGTCCGAGCGTCTGGCTTCGCTGGATGACCCGTTCAGCGTATTCCGCTGCCGCGGGATCATGAACTGCGTCAACGTATGTCCCAAAGGCCTGAACCCGACTAAGGCCATTGGTCACATCCGTAACATGCTGCTGCAAAGCGGCGTGTAAGCGACGTTGTAGCAAAGCAGGACCGTTGTGCCCGTAAATGCTACGGCGCAGGCTTCAACCGGCGCCGTAGTTTTAACTTGAGCAGCGACTTACAAAGCCGCGGCTCTTATTTTGAAGAAATGAGACAAGCAGGGGCATTCGGGTTGGTACCCGAACTATCAGCGTGATCCTAAGTGGCTTGTTTTGGTCGCTGCACTTGGCCTTTTGCAAGCAAACTCGGTGTTTTCGCCGGTGGTGTCCCCAAATCGAGGGTGACCAAGCATGCAAGAAAGCGTGATGCAGCGCATGTGGAACAGCGGCTATCTTTCAGGTGGTAACGCTGCCTATGTGGAAGAGCTTTATGAGCTCTACCTGCACGACCCTAACGCTGTGCCAGAAGAATGGCGCACCAAATTTCAGACGTTGTCTTCAGACGGCAACGCTGCCACCGATGTATCGCATGCAACAATTCGCGATCAGTTCGTGCTGCTGGCAAAGAACCAGCGCCGCGCCCAGCCGGTTTCCGCCGGAAGCGTGAGCAGTGAGCACGAGAAGAAGCAAGTTGAAGTACTGCGACTGATCCAGGCCTACCGGATGCGTGGCCACCAGGCGGCCCAGCTTGACCCGCTGGGGCTCTGGCAGCGTCCTGCACCTGCAGACCTGTCGATCAATCATTACGGCTTGACCAATGCCGATCTTGATACGACCTTCCGTGCCGGCGACCTGTTCATCGGCAAAGAGGAAGCGAGCCTACGCGAAATTCACGAAGCGTTGCAGCAGACATATTGCCGCACCATTGGCGCTGAGTTCACGCACATCACCGATTCCGAGCAACGCCACTGGTTCCAGCATCGCCTGGAAGGCGTGCGTGGCCGTCCGGTGCTGTCTGCCGATGTACGCAGCCACCTGCTTGAGCGCGTGACCGCAGCCGAGGGCCTGGAAAAATACCTGGGTACCAAATACCCGGGCACCAAGCGTTTCGGCCTGGAAGGCGGCGAAAGCCTGATCCCGATGCTCGACGAGCTGATCCAGCGTTCCGGTTCCTACGGCACCAAGGAAATCGTGATCGGCATGGCCCACCGTGGTCGCCTGAACGTGTTGGTCAACACCTTCGGCAAGAACCCGCGTGAGCTGTTCGACGAGTTCGAAGGCAAGAAGAAGGTCGAGCTGGGTTCCGGTGACGTTAAATACCACCAGGGCTTCTCGTCCAACGTAATGACCACAGGCGGTGAAGTTCACCTGGCCATGGCCTTCAACCCATCCCACCTGGAAATCGTTTCTCCAGTGGTCGAGGGTTCGGTCCGTGCTCGCCAGGATCGTCGTAACGACACTACCGGTGAAAAGGTCCTGCCGATTTCCATCCACGGTGACGCGGCATTCGCCGGTCAAGGCGTGGTCCTGGAAACCTTCCAGATGTCGCAGACCCGCGGCTTCAAGACCGGTGGTACCGTTCACATCGTCATCAACAACCAGGTTGGCTTCACCATCAGCAACCCGCTGGATGCGCGTTCCACCGAGTACGCCACCGACGTTGCCAAGATGATCCAGGCGCCGATCCTCCATGTGAATGGCGATGATCCGGAAGCCGTACTGTTCGTGACCCAACTGGCTGTCGACTACCGCATGCAGTTCAAGCGTGACGTGGTGATCGACCTGGTTTGCTACCGCCGTCGCGGTCACAACGAAGCTGACGAGCCAAGCGGCACCCAGCCGTTGATGTACCAGCAGATCACCAAGCAGCGCACCACCCGTGAGCTGTATGCCGAAAGCCTGACCAAGGCCGGTATTGTTGACGATGCGCGTGTTCAGGCGAAGATCGATGAATACCGCAACGCGTTGGACAATGGTCTGCATGTAGTAAAAAGCCTGGTCAAAGAGCCGAACAAAGAGCTGTTCGTGGACTGGCGTCCGTACCTGGGTCACACCTGGACCGCGCGTCACGATACCTCGTTCGATCTGAAGACCCTGCAGGAACTGTCCGCCAAGCTCCTGGAAATCCCGGATGGCTTCGTGGTGCAGCGCCAGGTTGCGAAGATCTACGAAGACCGTCAGAAGATGCAAGCCGGCGGCCTGCCGATCAACTGGGGTTATGCCGAAACCATGGCGTACGCGACCCTGGCGTTCGAAGGTCACCCGATCCGCATGACCGGCCAGGACATTGGCCGTGGTACGTTCTCGCACCGTCACGCGGTATTGCACAACCAGAAAGACGCGGGCACCTACATCCCGTTGCAGAACCTGTACGAAGGCCAGCCGCGTTTCGACCTGTACGATTCGTTCCTGTCCGAGGAAGCCGTACTGGCGTTCGAATACGGTTACTCGACCACCACGCCACAGGCGCTGGTGATCTGGGAAGCCCAGTTCGGCGACTTCGCCAACGGTGCCCAGGTGGTGATCGACCAGTTCATCACCAGCGGCGAGCACAAGTGGGGCCGTCTGTGCGGTCTGACCATGTTGCTGCCACACGGTTATGAAGGTCAGGGCCCGGAGCACTCCTCGGCCCGTCTGGAGCGTTACCTGCAACTGTGCGCCGAGCACAACATCCAGGTGTGCGTACCGACTACCCCGGCGCAGATCTACCATTTGCTGCGTCGCCAGGTGATCCGCCCGCTGCGCAAGCCGCTGGTAGTGCTGACCCCGAAATCGCTGCTGCGTCACAAATTGGCCATCTCGACCCTGGAAGATCTGGCGGACGGTTCGTTCCAGACCGTGATTCCAGAAATCGATACGCTGGACGCCAGCAAGGTCACTCGCCTGATCCTGTGCAGCGGCAAGGTCTACTACGACCTGCTGGAAAAACGTCGTGCCGAAGGCCGCGAAGACATCGCCATCGTGCGTATCGAGCAGCTTTACCCGTTCCCGGAAGATGACCTCATGGAGATCATCGCGCCTTACACCAACCTCACCAATGTGGTGTGGTGTCAGGAAGAACCGATGAACCAGGGCGCGTGGTACAGCAGCCAGCATCATCTGCGTCGCAGCATCGGTAACCACAACAAGGCCCTGGGCCTGGAGTACGCCGGTCGTGATGCTTCTGCTGCGCCTGCGTGTGGTTATGCGTCTATGCACGCCGAGCAGCAGGAAAAACTGCTGCAAGATGCTTTCACTGTTTAACGCCTTCGCGCTGACTGAAACCGAATTTTAAGGACCCACAGATAATGGCTATCGAAATCAAAGCCCCGTCATTCCCGGAATCGGTTGCCGATGGCACCGTTGCCACCTGGCACAAGAAACCAGGTGAGGCCGTCAAGCGTGACGACCTGATCGTCGACATCGAGACCGACAAAGTCGTGCTGGAAGTGTTGGCCGAAGCTGACGGCGTGCTGGGCGCAATCGTTGCCGAAGAGGGCGCTACCGTTCTGTCGAACCAGGTACTGGGCTCGATCGAAGAGGGCAGCGCTGCCGCTGCTCCTGCCGCTGCTGCCGCCCCGGCCGCTGCTTCGGCTCCAGCTGCCGCTCCGGCTGCGGCTGGCGAAGACCCAATCGCTGCACCGGCTGCGCGTCAGCTGGCTGAAGAAAACGGCATCAACCTGGCTTCCATCAAAGGCACCGGCAAAGACGGCCGTGTGACCAAGGAAGATGTGGTTGCCGCTGTTGAAGCGAAGAAAAACGCTCCGGCTGCCGCGCCTGCCAAGGCTGCTGCCCCGGCTGCCGCTGCGCCTGTGTTCGCTGCCGGCGACCGCACCGAGAAGCGTGTACCGATGACCCGCGTTCGCGCCACCGTGGCCAAGCGCCTGGTTGAAGCACAGTCGAACATGGCGATGCTGACCACTTTCAACGAAGTCGACATGACCGAAGTCATGGCCCTGCGTTCGAAGTACAAGGATCTGTTCGAGAAGTCCCACAACGGCGTGCGCCTGGGCTTCATGTCGTTCTTCGTGAAAGCGGCCACCGAAGCGCTGAAACGCTTCCCGGCAGTCAACGCTTCCATCGACGGCAGCGACATCGTTTACCACGGTTATGCTGACGTCGGCGTTGCCGTGTCCAGCGACCGTGGCCTGGTGGTTCCGGTCCTGCGTAACGCCGAGCTGATGAGCCTGGCCGAAATCGAAGGCGGCATCGCCGGCTTCGGCAAGAAAGCCCGTGACGGCAAGCTGACCATCGACGAGATGACCGGTGGTACCTTCACCATCACCAACGGTGGTACCTTCGGTTCGATGATGTCGACGCCGATCGTTAACCCGCCACAAGCCGCGATCCTGGGCATGCACAACATCATCCAGCGTCCGATGGCCATCAACGGCCAAGTCGTGATCCGCCCAATGATGTACCTGGCGCTGTCTTACGATCACCGCCTGATCGATGGTAAAGAAGCCGTGACTTTCCTGGTGACCATCAAGAACCTGCTGGAAGACCCGGCTCGTCTGCTGCTGGATATCTGATAGAAGCAGCTGCAGGCCTCAAGTGACAGATTGCCGGATAAGGCAGTTGGGCTTGGGGCTTGCGGCTTGAAAGCTTGCTGCTAAATAGAGGAACTATTTTCATGTCGCAGAAATTTGACGTTGTAGTGATTGGTGCGGGTCCTGGCGGCTACGTTGCCGCCATCAAGGCCGCACAACTGGGCCTCTCGACTGCTTGCATCGAAAAATACACCGACAAGGAAGGCAAACTGGCATTGGGCGGTACTTGCCTGAACGTTGGTTGCATTCCTTCCAAGGCGCTGCTGGACAGCTCCTGGAAATTCCACGAAGCCCAAGACGGCTTCGCGATCCACGGCATCAACCATGCTGGCGTGACCATGGACGTGCCAGCAATGGTCGGCCGTAAAGCCAACATCGTTAAAGGCCTGACTTCCGGCGTTGCGACCTTGTTCAAGGCCAACGGTGTGACTTCCCTGCAAGGTCACGGCAAACTGCTGGCCGGCAAGAAAGTTGAAATCACCAAGCCGGACGGTTCGGTAGAAATCATCGAAGCCGAGAACGTGATCCTGGCCCCAGGTTCGCGTCCAATCGACATTCCACCGGCTCCGGTTGACCAGAACGTGATCGTTGATTCGACCGGCGCCCTGGAATTCCAAGCTGTTCCTAAGCGCCTGGGCGTCATCGGCGCTGGCGTGATCGGCCTGGAACTGGGTTCGGTCTGGTCCCGCCTGGGTTCCGAAGTGACTGTGCTGGAAGCCCTGGACACGTTCCTGCTGGCTGCCGACACCGCTGTGTCCAAGGAAGCGCTGAAAACCCTGACCAAACAAGGTCTGGACATCAAGCTGGGTGCTCGCGTGACCGGTTCCAAGGTCAACGGCGAAGAAGTCGTGGTGACCTACACCGATAAAGAAGGCGAGCAGACCATCACCTTCGACAAGCTGATCGTAGCCGTTGGTCGCCGTCCAGTGACCACCGACCTGCTGGCTTCCGACAGCGGCGTGAACATCGACGAGCGTGGTTTCATCCACGTTGACGATCACTGCGCTACCACCGTTCCTGGCGTCTACGCCATCGGCGACGTGGTTCGCGGCATGATGCTCGCGCACAAGGCTTCCGAAGAAGGCATCATGGTTGTCGAGCGCATCAAAGGTCACAAGACCCAGATGAACTACGACCTGATCCCATCGGTTATCTACACCCACCCGGAAATTGCATGGGTCGGCAAGAACGAACAGCAGTTGAAAGCTGAAGGCGTTGAAGTTAACGTCGGCACCTTCCCGTTTGCCGCTTCTGGCCGTGCCATGGCAGCCAACGACACCGGTGGTTTTGTCAAAGTCATCGCTGATGCCAAGACTGACCGCGTATTGGGCGTCCACGTGATTGGCCCGAGCGCTGCAGAACTGGTTCAGCAAGGCGCGATCGGTATGGAATTCGGCACCAGTGCCGAGGACCTGGGCATGATGGTCTTCTCCCATCCGACCCTGTCCGAAGCGTTGCACGAAGCAGCGTTGGCAGTGAATGGCGGCGCCATCCACATCGCCAACCGCAAGAAGCGCTAAGCGAGATAATAAGAAACCACGGCGGAGTTGCCCGTCGTGAGCCTTGCGCGCAAGACTCACCGCGGAATATCCGCTGGACGCAGTCTTGCGCAGCTTTACGGGCCTTGAGCCCCGCAAGTTGCGCAAGCAGCAGTCACAGGTGGCGCGGCACTCATAATGAGCGCAGCGCCGAATGCGCAGTACCTAACGAAGACGGTAAAAAGCATGAATCTTCACGAGTATCAGGGTAAGCAGCTGTTCGCTGAATACGGCCTGCCAGTTTCCAAGGGCTACGCAGTAGACACCCCGGAAGCAGCAGCAGAAGCTTGCGACAAAATCGGTGGCACCGAGTGGGTTGTCAAAGCCCAGGTCCACGCTGGTGGTCGCGGTAAAGCGGGCGGCGTTAAGCTGGTTCGCAGCAAAGAAGACGCCAAGGCCTTCGCACAGCAGTGGCTGGGCAAGCGTCTGGTGACTTACCAGACTGATGCCAATGGCCAGCCAGTCACCAAGATCCTGGTTGAATCGTGCACTGATATCGCTAAAGAGCTGTACCTGGGCGCTGTCGTTGACCGTTCGAGCCGTCGCATCGTGTTCATGGCTTCCACCGAAGGTGGCGTGGACATTGAGAAGATTGCCGAAGAAACCCCAGAAAAAATTCTGAAAGCCACCATCGATCCACTGGTTGGCGCTCAGCCATTCCAGGGTCGCGAGCTGGCTTTCCAGCTGGGCCTGGAAGGCAAGCAAGTTGCCCAGTTCGCCAAGATCTTCGTAGGTCTGGCCAAACTGTTCCAGGATCACGATCTGGCCCTGCTGGAAGTGAACCCGCTGGTGATCAAGGCTGACGGCGATCTGCACTGCCTCGACGCCAAGATCAACATCGACGCCAACGCCATGTACCGTCAGCCTAAGCTGAAGACTTTCCACGATCCGTCGCAGGACGATCCGCGCGAAGCGCACGCTGCCAAGTTCGAACTGAACTACGTAGCCCTGGAAGGTAACATCGGTTGCATGGTCAACGGTGCTGGCCTGGCCATGGGTACCATGGACATCGTCAACCTGCATGGCGGCAAACCAGCCAACTTCCTCGACGTAGGCGGTGGTGCTACCAAAGAACGCGTAACCGAAGCCTTCAAGATCATCCTGTCCGACTCCAACGTCGCTGCAGTACTGGTCAACATCTTCGGCGGCATCGTTCGTTGCGACATGATTGCCGAAGGCATCATCGGTGCAGTGAAAGAAGTCGGCGTTAAAATCCCGGTTGTTGTGCGCCTTGAAGGCAACAACGCTGAACTGGGCGCTAAAGTACTGGCAGAAAGCGGTTTGAACATCATCGCGGCTACCAGCCTGACCGACGCTGCTCAACAAGTTGTCAAAGCTGCGGAGGGCAAATAATGAGCGTCCTGATCAATAAAGACACCAAAGTTATCTGCCAGGGTATTACCGGTTCGCAAGGTAGTTTCCACACCCAGCAAGCCATCGAATACGGCACCAAGATGGTTGGTGGCGTAACTCCGGGCAAAGGCGGCACCGAGCACCTGGGCCTGCCAGTGTTCAACACTGTGAAAGACGCTGTAGCTGCCACTGGCGCCACCGCCAGCGTGATCTACGTTCCAGCTCCTTTCTGCAAGGACTCGATCCTGGAAGCAGCATTCGGCGGCATCAAGCTGATCGTGTGCATCACCGAAGGCATTCCTACCCTGGACATGCTGGACGCTAAAGTTAAGTGCGACGAGCTGGGCGTAGTCCTGATCGGCCCTAACTGCCCAGGCGTGATCACTCCAGGCGAATGCAAGATCGGCATCATGCCAGGTCACATTCACTTGCCAGGTAAAGTCGGTATCGTTTCCCGTTCCGGCACCCTGACCTACGAAGCTGTGAAGCAGACCACTGACGCCGGTTTCGGTCAGTCGACTTGCGTCGGCATCGGCGGTGACCCGATCCCAGGCTCCAACTTCATCGACATCCTGAAGCTGTTCCAGGAAGACCCGAAGACCGAAGCGATCGTGATGATCGGTGAGATCGGCGGTTCGGCTGAAGAAGAAGCGGCTGCCTACATCAAGGCACACGTGACCAAGCCGGTTGTTTCCTACATCGCTGGTGTGACTGCCCCTGCGGGCAAGCGCATGGGCCATGCTGGCGCAATCATCTCTGGCGGCAAAGGCACTGCAGACGAGAAGTTTGCTGCCCTGGAAGACGCAGGCGTTAAAACCGTGCGTTCGCTGGCAGACATCGGCAAGGCTTTGTCCGAGCTGACCGGTTGGGCTGTCAAGTAAGCCTCGCGCTTAGCTGACGCTTTACCAGCAAAGGCCACCTTCGGGTGGCCTTTGTGCGTTTTGGATGTACTCGATCCAATGTGGGAGGGGGCTTGCTCCCGATAGCGGTAGCTCAGTCACCTCATCAGTGACTGAACCACCGCTATC
>NZ_LHVO01000023.1 GCF_001269925.1 Pseudomonas sp. MIACH | reverse complement strand
ACCTTCACAGCAGGTTTTTATGGGAATAACGTGAACTCCTCACCGACCCCTTCTCCAGGCGGAGGTAGCCGAACCCTTTTTCGATCTGCCTGGAGCCTGCATCCCATGGTCTTTTCCACTCCGTTCAAACGCCTGCTCCTGGGCACCGCCCTGGCCCTTGGCTTCGCCACCAGCGCCCACGCTGCCGACCTGCAACCGCTGCGGGTGGCCAATCAAAAATCGACGATCAAGACGCTGCTGGAAGTCTCCGGCGAAACGAAAAACGTGCCTTATGAAATCCAGTGGTCGGAATTCCCGTCCGCCTCGCCCCTGGGCGAAGCCTTGAATGCCGGGGCCGTGGATATCGGTGCCCTGGGCGATGCGCCCTACGTGTTTGCCCTTGGCGCCGGCGCCTCGCTCAAGGTGGTCAGCATCATCCACGCCGAAGGGCGTAACACCACCGCCCTGCTGGTGCCCAAGGATTCGCCGATCAAGACGGTGGCCGACCTCAAGGGCAAGAAAATCGTCACCGGCCGCGGCTCCATCGGCCACTACCTGGCGATCAAGGCCCTGGCCACGGCCGGCCTGACCACCAAGGATGTGCAGTTCATTTTCCTGCTGCCCAGCGAGTCGCGCCTGGTGCTGGATAACGGCACTGTCGACGCCTGGTCGACCTGGGACCCCTACACCACCGTGGTCACCTCGCAAAGCCAGGCGCGGATCGTGGCCAGCGGCAACACGCTGTTGAGCAACCACCTGTACCTCGCCGCCACCAGCCAGGCCATCGCCGACAAGCGCACGCAGCTGGACGACTTTGTCGCCCGCGTCGACCGCGCCTACGCCTGGGCCAATACCCACCCCAACGAGTACGCCGCCGCCCAGACCAAAATCACCGGGCTGCCGCTGGCCGTGCATGTGGCCGTGGCCAAGGAAACCCGCCTGAGCCCGGTGCTGATTGACGACAGCGTGATCAGTGGCCTGCAAGCCACCGCCGACACCTACCAACAAGAAGGTCTGCTGACCAAACACATCGACGTGTCCCAGGGCTTCGACAAGAGCTTTAACGCCAAGCGTGCCCCCAACAACCAAGCATCACGCTGAAGGAGCAGAACATGAGCAAGCCACATCCATTGAAAGCGCGCCATTTGAAACTGGGCGCCATGGTCCACGGTGTCGGCCACGGCTGGGGCGAGTGGCGCCATCCGCAGGCGCAACCGAATGCCAGTACGAATTTCGGCTTCTACAAGCAGCAGACCGAACTCGCCGAAGCGGCCAAGTTCGACTTCGTGTTCATCGCCGACAGCCTGCACATCCACGCCAAGTCCAGCCCGCATTACCTCAACCGTTTCGAACCGCTGACCATCCTCTCGGCCCTGGCCGCGTTGACCACGCATATCGGCCTGGTGGCCACCGTGACCGTCAGCTACACCGAGCCCTATCAGGTGGCGCGCCAGTTCGCGTCCCTGGACCATATCAGCGGCGGTCGCGCCGGCTGGAACGTGGTGACCTCGTGGCTCAGCGGCACCGCCGACAACTTCGGTAAAGCCGAACACCCTCCCCACGCCGTGCGCTACCGCATCGCCAAGGAACACCTGAACACGGTCAAGGGCCTGTGGGATTCCTGGGAAGACGACGCCTTTGCCTACAACAAGCAAAGCGGCGAATTCTTCACCCCGGGCAAGCTGCATGCGCTGAACCACAAAGGCGAGTTTTTCTCGGTCAAAGGCCCGCTGAACATTGCGCGCTCGCGCCAGGGCCAACCGGTGATTTTCCAGGCGGGCACATCCGAAGACGGGCGTAACTTTGCGGCGCAGAACTCCGACGCCATCTTTGTGCATGTGGAGAGCATCGAAGAAGGCCTGGCGTATACCCAGGACCTCAAACGCCGCGCCAAAGGCTTTGGCCGTGACGCCGACAGCCTGTCGATCCTGCCGGGCATCCGCCCGATTGTCGGCCGCGACGAGGCCGAAGTGGAAAGCCGCTACCAGCAGGCCGTGGAGTTGGTCACCGTGGAAGACGCCATCGTCGCCCTTGGCCGCCCGTTCAACGACCATGACTTCAGCCAGTACCCGCTGGACGCGCCCTTCCCGGAACTCGGCGACCTGGGCGCCAACAGCCAGAAAGGCGGCTCCGACCGCATCAAGCAACTGGCCAGGGACGAAGGCCTGACCCTGCGCGAAGTGGCGCTGCGCTTCTCGCGGCCCAAGCGTGATTTTGTCGGCACCCCGGAGCAAGTCGCCGACGCGATCCAGACCTGGTTCGAGCGCGGCGCCAGCGATGGTTTCATCATCAACTCGGTGCTGCCGGACGGCTTGCAGTACTTCACCGAACTGGTGGTACCGGTGCTGCAACAGCGCGGCCTGTTCCGTACCGAGTACACGGGCCACACCCTGCGCGACAACCTCGGCCTGGCCGTGCCGGCCAATCGTTACAGCGTGATCGAAGCCCGCGAAAAGGCCCTGGCCTGAACACTATCCCCTGTGGGAGGGGGCTTGCTCCCGATTGCGGTAGGCCTGTCACAGATGGATTGACTGACACACCGCAATCGGGAGCAAGTCGAATCGTCGCACCGCCCCTCCCACATTTTTGACCGAGCACATACTGATGATTCAATCGTCTCTACGCACTGTGAACGTTGTCGATTTCGACGCCCTGCTCGAATACTTGAGCACCGAACTGGCCGGCACTGCGCACCTGTATGACGAGAGCGGCGCCTTCCCCCATGCCAACTTCCAGCGGCTGCATGACCACGGCCTGGTCGCCCTCACCGTGCCCAAGTCCCTCGGTGGCGGCGGTGCCAGCCTGCCCCAGGCGCGCAAGGCGATCAGTGCGATTGCCAAGGGCGAACCGTCCACCGCACTGATCCTGGTGATGCAATACCTGCAACATAACCGCCTGCAAGACAGCAAGACCTGGCCGCCCCACCTGCGTACACAAGTGGCCGAGGACGCGGTGCGCAACGGCGCATTGATCAACGCCCTGCGCGTCGAACCCGACCTCGGCACCCCGGCTCGTGGCGGGCTACCGGCGACCACCGCTGTGCGCACCGCTGAGGGTTGGCGCATCAGCGGGCGCAAGATCTACTCCACCGGCAGCCACGGCCTGAGCTGGTTCAGCGTGTGGGCGCGCAGCGATGACGCCGACCCGCTGGTGGGCGCCTGGCTGGTGCCCAAGGACAGCCCCGGCGTGAGCATCATCGACACCTGGGACCACCTCGGCATGCGCGCCACCTGCAGCCATGAAGTGGTGCTCGACAACGTGCTGGTGCCGCTGGACCACGCCGTCAGCGTCAGCCCCTGGAGCGCGCCGCAACCGGAACTGGATGCCGAAGGTTTCCTGTGGATGTCGGTGCTGCTGTCCTCGGTGTATGACGCCGTGGCCCAGGCCGCGCGGGACTGGCTGGTGAACTGGCTGGAAGAACGCCAGCCGTCCAACCTCGGTGCGGCGTTGTCGACCTTGCCGCGCTTCCAGGAAACCGTCGGGCATATCGACACCCTGCTCTTCGCCAACCGCAGCCTGCTCGACGCCGCCGCCGACGGCCATACCCCGGCCGCCAACGCTGCGCAGTTGAAGTACCTGATCACCCACAACGCTATTCGCGCGGTGGAACTGGCCATCGAGGCTTCCGGCAACCCTGGCCTGTCGCGCCATAGCCCGCTGCAACGCCACTACCGCGATGTGCTGTGCAGTCGCGTACACACCCCGCAGAACGATGCGGTACTGCAAGGCGTCGGCAAAGCCGTGTTTGCCCAACGCCAGAAGGAGCGCACATGAGCCAGGTGATTATTGCCAGCCAACTGGGCGAAGACTACAACGAGGTGATCCGCGCGCGCGTCACCGCGATCCACCCAGGAGCACAGGTCATCGGCGTGCCAGAGGGCGTACCCAGCGACCTGCCGCCCCAGGCGAATATCCTGCTGGCGCGCCCGATCAACGTACGCGGCTACACCGCCCCGAACACCCCGCCACCGGGCTGGCCCTACGGCGCGCAATGGGTACACCTGGTCTCATCGGGCATCGACTTCTACCCGCAATGGCTGTTCAACGGCCCGCCGGTGACCACCTCCAGGGGCAGCGCCGCCGACAACCTGGCCGAGTTCGCCCTGGCGGCGATCTTTGCCGCGTCCAAGCATTTACCGGACATCTGGGTTAAGGATTCGCACTGGAATTTCACCGCCCTGCGCCCGCTTAAGGGCACCACCCTGGGCATCCTTGGCTTTGGTGCGATTGGTGAAAGCCTGGCGCAAAAAGCCCTGGGCCTGGGTATCAAGGTGGTGGCGTTGCGCAAGAGCCAGACACCGTTCGGTATCGGCGTAGAGGCCGCCCGAGACATCCACGACCTGTTCGCCCGCGCCGACCACCTGGTGGTGGCCGCGCCACTGACCGACGCCACGCGGCATATCATCAACCGCGATGTGCTGGGCAGCGCCAAGCCGGGACTGCACCTGATCAACATCGCGCGCGGCGGCCTGCTCGATCAGGAGGCGTTGTTGGAGGCGCTGGATAACGGCCGGATCGGCCTGGCATCGCTCGACGTGACCGAGCCGGAGCCATTGCCGGATGGGCACCCGCTGTACAGCCACCCACGGGTGCGGTTGTCGCCGCATACGTCGGCGATTTCGACCAATAGCCGCAATGAGATTGCCGATACGTTCTTGGCGAATCTGGAGCGCTACGTTTCAGGGATCGCACTGGCGAATCTGGCTAACGCCTGATGCCGTTCAAAAATGTGGGAGGGGCGGAGCGACGATTCGACTTGCTCCCGTGGCGGCCTCTGGGCCGACCATTTGCTGGGGTTGGAATGAGTACATATCCGTTGCTGCGGTAACGGCGACTTAGGGTTCCGCCCTTACGGCGGGTCACTTTTGGAAAAGAGCCCCAAAAGTAACCAAAAAGGCTCTTGCCCCAACACTCGGCACCTCGCCTAGGCTCGGTGTGCCCGAACGCAGGCTTGCCCCCGATAGCGCCGGGTCAGTTAAAAAATAAGTGACTGACACCCGCTCATCGGGGGCAAGCCCTAATGCCGGTCAGTTAAGG
>NZ_LHVO01000022.1 GCF_001269925.1 Pseudomonas sp. MIACH | reverse complement strand
TTCAAAGCGTGTAGCCATTCTCCAGGTCATCTTTATCGATTTTTTTTCTGCGCTTTACCTTCGGTTTATCAACCGAGGGGTAGCGTGTGCGCACTTGCAATTGCAGATCGCGCACATAACCTTCGTCTTCAATCGCCAACAGAAACAAATGTTGAGGCAACTCGCCGGTTTCGTCGTTCCCTAGAATCTGGAACGCATGATCAATCGTATCGAAACTCTGCCCCACCGCAGATACCGGGTCACATAGCCCGAAAGTGATAAAGCTGGCCCAGTCCCATCCACTTTTGCTCACATCCAGCAGGATTTTTTCCCCCAACGTCCCCCTGTTAGCGGCGACCAGCAAGCTTTGCAGTGCAAGCGCCGAACTCACGGTGGGCACGGGAGGGGCTAACTTGAACCCTGGCGACTCATGGTAGAACAGGTAATAACCGGTGAGTTCCTGGCTCGACAGAGTGGTCAGTTGGCCCTTTTTGCTGCCGACATCAGCCACCCAGTCCTTTGCGCGCTTTGCTTGAAGCAATGCTACTTTTCTGCAAACCAGGCCACCCACATTCAGTGAAATGATCAGTCCAATGTCGGCAGCGACGCGCGATTCCTCCGGTGTCCCGGCCAAATGAAAGGTGCCCAGGTACGACTGGGACGTCGGGTAACCGAACTTCGGTATCTGTTTACCGGCCCACTGGGACAGCCATGAATCGACATACGCGCTGAACCTGCCATTCAGTGGATCCTCCTTGACGACGGCGCTGGAAAGGAACTTCGCCATTTGATCTTCACATTGGAGCATTGCCCAATAGATGGACCAAAGCACATCAACCGAGAACGTCAGTGGCGACGTGAGGATTTGCGTCAATAATTGCCACTGGTTCGCAGGCTCTGTGCAGTCGAGCAGTCGCTGGCCCCAAGACGGTTCCATGTTGGCGGCAGCCAGCTTGGCGGATGCCCCGACGATTTCACCGAAGCCACCCGTAACAGGCACGCCGTAGTGATCACGATATGCCTCGTCGCGAATGCGCTCGGCCTCGCTTTGCAGGGTGGCGTAATCCGTATCAGTGGGTCGTTTCTGGTACACCAGTGTCCCAAGCAGGGCCGTTGCCTCTGATAGTTGGTCTTGACGTACAAAAGCATTTATTTGCAATAACGTAGCCGTGAACGTGCCAGCGAGCCATGCCTTGCCGGACGCCGCAGCCAGCCCTTCGGCCGAAGCCCGTTCGAATACTTCAAACGCTTTCAGAAGCTGCTTCGAGCCGGCCAGCGTCCGCTCTATTTCAGGCTTTTTGTTTTTCTGCGCGCTGACATTTTGATTGTGCTGAGTAATTCTCTTCGTGAGCTGTGCCTGAGCGTCAGTTGCATCCCAGTCTGCTATCACCTGGTTATGGTGTTCCTTTGCCGCATCACGTAGCGCCTGCGCCGCTTTAGTATTTTTTCGATTAAATAACCAACCAAACCCGTAATACTCTTCAGCGAGTTCATCGACGTCCAGTTGATACGCTTGCAGCCTTTCCTGGGTAGGCCTCAAGGTCTTCGACCGCTCAGTTGCGGCGAGAAGTGGGGTGAGTGAGTCAATGTCCTTAATCTCTTGCTCGCTCTCGGTAATCTTTTGCTTCAGCGTGGTGATCATCCTCCCGATATAGGCAGAAAGGTCATTGGCTGTCTGGGTAGCGTTTGAACGGTTAAGTGCGTGAAGCGAGCTCATAAATGACGTCCCTGCCGAACGGCTGTGATCAATACATCGGCGCGGCGGCGCAATTTTCCGGCGTCGAGCGCCTATTGGGGTGCAGGATACTAGCGCCGAAAACCGCATGCCAGCCCGTAATCCAGGATGCCGTGACGCTCACCGGCGATCGTCGTTGCAATGGCCGCAACAGTCCTTTGTCATCACGCCCATTGATAGCTCCCTAACGAAAGCCCCATGCTAGAGGGCTAATCTCGCGCTTATATCATTCCGAATGATAGTTACCTTTGCTTCATTCGATTCGTGACATACCGCCTCGCCGCGCATGATCCGCCCATCTCAAATACATTGGCGGATGCACCTCATGGAACAGTCACTCAAACATTTGCGCTTCCCCCTGGCGATCTTGGCCGTGGTGGTGATGAGCGCGTGCGGCAAGACCCCGGAACAAGCGGCCGCCATGCCGGCGGCGAAAGTCAGCGTGGCCAAGGTGCTTGAGCAGCCGGTCAACGAGTGGGATGAGTTCACTGGTCGCCTGGAAGCGCCCGAAACCGTACAGATTCGTCCACGGGTCTCTGGCCAGATTGACCAAGTCGCTTTCACCGAAGGCGCTTTGGTCAAGAAAGGCGACCTGCTGTTCCAGATCGACCCGCGTCCGTTCCAGGCCGAAGTGCGCCGCCTTGAAGCCCAGTTGCAACAAACCCGCGCCGCTGCCACCCGCAGCGACAACGAAGCCCAGCGCGGCGAACGCCTGCGCCAGAGCAATGCGATCTCCGCCGAACTGGCCGACTCGCGCACCACCGCCGCCCAGGAAGCCCGCGCCGCCGTCGCCGGGATCCAGGCGCAGTTGGACCTGGCCAAGCTGAACCTGAGCTTCACCCGCGTGACCTCGCCGATCAGCGGCCGCGTCAGCCGTGCCGAAATCACCGCCGGCAACCTGGTGACCGCCGACGTCACCGCGCTGACCAGCGTGGTCTCCACCGACAAGGTCTACGCCTACTTCGATGCCGATGAACGCGTGTACCTCAAGTACACCGAGCTGGCTCGCCAAGGCCGTCGTGGCGCCACCACCCCGGTGTACCTGGGCCTGTCGAATGAAACCGGCAACCCGCACCTGGGCCAGATGAACTTCGTCGACAACCAGGTCAACCCGGCCACAGGCACCATCCGTGGTCGCGCCGTGTTCGATAACAGCAAGGGCGAATACACCCCTGGCCTGTATGCGCGCCTGAAGCTGGTCGGCAGCGGCACCTACTCGGCCGTGTTGATCAACGACGAGGCCGTCGGCACCGACCTGGGCAAGAAGTTCGTGCTGGTGATGGAAGGCGACAAGCCAGCGTACCGCGCGGTGGAACTGGGGCCGAAGATCGAAGGCTTGCGCATCGTGCGCAGCGGCCTGAACAAGGACGACACTATTATCGTCAAGGGCCTGCAACGCGTGCGCCCAGGCTCGCCGGTCGCCCCGGAAACCATCCCGATGGCCAGCCAGGAAACCCTCGCCGCCTTGGCCCAACAACGACAAGCGCTTGAAGCCAGCAACCTGGAGCAAGTGGCGCCGGAAAAAACCGCGCCCAAGCTCGCAGCCGTTGCGACTCCACGCGGTTAAGGGATACGACTCAAGATGAATTTTTCCAAGTTCTTCATTTCGCGGCCGATCTTCGCAGCAGTGCTGTCGCTGCTGATCCTGATTGCCGGTGCGATCTCGCTGTTCCAATTGCCGATCAGCGAATACCCGGAAGTGGTGCCGCCGACCGTGGTGGTGCGTGCCAACTTCCCCGGCGCCAACCCCAAGGTCATCGGTGAAACCGTGGCCGCGCCGCTGGAGCAAGCCATCACTGGCGTCGAGAACATGCTGTACATGTCCTCGCAGTCGACCGCCGACGGCAAGCTGACCCTGACCATCACCTTCGCCCTGGGCACCGACCTGGACAATGCGCAGGTGCAGGTGCAAAACCGGGTGACGCGGACTCAGCCAAAACTGCCTGAGGAAGTGACACGCATCGGTATTACCGTGGACAAGGCCTCCCCCGACCTGACCATGGTGGTGCACTTGACCTCCCCGGATCAGCGCTACGACATGCTGTACCTGTCCAACTACGCGATCCTCAATATCAAGGATGAGCTGGCCCGCCTGGGCGGCGTCGGCGACGTGCAGTTGTTCGGCATGGGTGACTACTCCCTGCGCGTCTGGCTGGATCCGAACAAGACCGCTTCACGCAACCTGACCGCGACCGATGTAGTCACGGCGATCCGCGAGCAGAACCGCCAGGTCGCGGCCGGTGCCTTGGGCGCGCAGCCTGCACCGTCTGACACCAGCTTCCAGTTGTCGGTGAATACCCAGGGCCGTCTGGTCACTGAGGAAGAGTTCGAGAACATTGTGATTCGCGCCGGCGCCAACGGCGAAATCACACGCCTCAAGGACATCGCCCGGGTCGAGCTGGGCTCCAGCCAATACGCACTGCGCTCGCTGATCGATAACCAGCCGGCCGTCGCGATACCGATTTTCCAACGCCCCGGCTCCAATGCCATCGACATCTCCAACGATGTGCGCAATAAGATGGCCGAGCTGAAAAAGAGCTTCCCGGCAGGCATGGATTACCGCATCGCCTATGACCCGACGATCTTTGTACGCGGCTCCATCGAAGCGGTGGTGCACACCCTGTTCGAAGCGCTGATCCTCGTGGTGCTGGTGGTGATCCTGTTCCTGCAGACCTGGCGCGCCTCGATCATTCCGTTGGTGGCCGTGCCGGTTTCGTTGATCGGTACCTTTGCGGTGATGCACCTGTTCGGGTTCTCGCTCAATGCGCTGTCGCTGTTCGGATTGGTACTGGCCATCGGCATCGTGGTGGACGACGCCATCGTGGTGGTGGAGAACGTCGAACGTAATATCGAGCTGGGCCTGGAGCCGTTCCCGGCGACTGAAAAAGCCATGAGTGAAGTGACCGGGCCGATCATCGCCACGGCGCTGGTGCTGTGTGCGGTGTTCATTCCAGCTGCGTTTATCAGTGGCTTGACCGGGCAGTTCTACAAACAGTTCGCCTTGACCATTGCGATCTCGACGGTGATCTCGGCGTTCAACTCGCTGACCCTGTCCCCTGCCCTTGCCGCCGTGTTGCTGCGCAGTCATGACGCACCGAAGGATCGCTTCTCGAAGGTCCTCGACAAGCTCTTCGGCGGCTGGTTGTTCCGTCCGTTCAATCGCTTTTTCGAAAAGGCCAGCCATGGCTACGTGGGCACTGTGCGCCGGGTGATTCGCGGCAGTGGGATTGCCCTGTTCGTGTACGCCGGCCTGATGGTGCTGACTTTCTTCGGATTTGCCCACACCCCGACCGGTTTCGTACCGGCCCAGGACAAGCAATACCTGGTGGCCTTCGCCCAATTGCCCGACGCTGCGAGCCTGGATCGCACCGAAAACGTGATGAAGCGCATGTCGGACATCGCCCTGAAACAGCCCGGCGTGGAAAGCGCGATCGCCTTCCCTGGCCTGTCGATCAACGGGTTCACCAACAGCCCGAACAGCGGCATCGTGTTCGTGACCTTGAAGCCGTTCGATGAGCGCAAAGACGCAAGCATGTCCGCCGGTGCGATTGCCGGTGCACTGAACGGCCAATACAGCAATATCGAAGAAGCCTACATGGCGATCTTCCCACCGCCGCCGGTACAGGGCCTGGGCACCATCGGCGGGTTCCGCCTGCAGATCGAAGACCGTGGCAACCTGGGTTATGACGAGCTGTACAAAGAAGTGCAGAACGTCATCACCAAGAGCCGTGGCGTGCCCGAGTTGTTCGGCCTGTTCACCAGCTACACGGTCAACGTGCCCCAGGTCGATGCCGCCATCGACCGCGAAAAGGCCAAGACCCACGGCGTGGCGATCAGCGACATCTTCGACACCCTGCAGGTCTACCTGGGTTCGTTGTATGCCAACGACTTCAACCGCTTCGGGCGTACCTATCAGGTCAACGTGCAGGCTGAGCAACAGTTCCGCCAGGACTCCGACCAGATCGGCCAGCTGAAAGTGCGCAACAACAAAGGCGAGATGATCCCATTGGCGACCTTTATCAAGGTCAGCGACACCTCGGGCCCGGACCGCGTGATGCACTACAACGGCTTTATCACCGCTGAAATCAACGGCAACGCGGCACCGGGCTACAGCTCTGGCCAGGCCCAGGTGGCGATTGAAAAACTGTTGAAGGATGAACTGCCCAACGGCATGACCTACGAGTGGACCGACCTGACCTATCAGCAAATCCTCTCGGGCAACACCGCACTGTTCGTGTTCCCGCTCTGCGTACTGCTGGCGTTCCTGGTACTCGCCGCCCAATACGAAAGCTGGAGCCTGCCGCTGGCGGTGATCCTGATCGTACCGATGACGCTGCTGTCGGCCATCACCGGGGTAATCATCTCGGGCGGCGACAACAACATCTTCACCCAAATCGGCCTGATCGTACTGGTGGGCCTGGCGTGTAAGAACGCGATTCTGATCGTCGAGTTCGCCAAGGACAAACAGCAGGAAGGCCTCGACCCGCTCGCCGCGGTACTGAAAGCCTGCCGCCTGCGTCTGCGGCCGATCCTGATGACCTCGTTCGCCTTCATCATGGGTGTGGTGCCACTGGTGTTGTCCAGCGGTGCCGGTGCCGAGATGCGGCATGCCATGGGCGTGGCGGTGTTCTCCGGGATGATCGGTGTGACCTTCTTCGGTCTGTTGCTGACGCCAGTGTTCTACGTACTGATCCGTCGCTATGTGGAGCGCAGCGAAGCGCGCAAAGCGGCCAAGGCCTTGAAGCTGGAGACACAGCAATGAGTGTGAAAGTATTCCTGCCGAGCTTGCTGGTACTGGCGCTGAGCGCCTGTGCCGTGGGCCCGGACTACAAGACCCAGACCCCGGAGGCGGCGAACATTACCGCCGCCGCGGATGCCAAGCAGTATGACCACGCCAAGTTCGAAGGCATCTGGTGGCAGCAGTTCGACGATCCGACCCTCAACCAGTTGGTCACGCAATCGCTGCAAGGCAACCGGGATCTGCGCGTGGCGTTTGCCCGTCTGCGGGCCGCGCGGGCGATCCGTGATGACGCCAGCAACGACGCCATGCCGACAATTACCAGCCGCGTCAGCAGTGACCAGGGCAAGGGCCAGATCCCCGGCCAGACCACCAGCCGGGTCAAGACCGAGCGTTACGACCTGGGCCTGGACATGGCCTGGGAACTGGACCTGTTCGGGCGCATCCAGCGCAACCTGGAAGCCACCGACGCCGACCAGCAAGCCGCCGAGGCCGACCTGTACCAACTGCAAGTCACCATGATTGCCGAACTGGTGGACGCCTACGGTCAACTGCGCGGCGCGCAACTGCGTGAACGCATCGCCCTCGACAACCTGAAGAACCAGCAGGACTCGCGCACCATCACCGTCAGCCTGCGCGACGCCGGTGTGGGTGACCAACTCGACGTGGAGCGCGCCGACGCACGCCTCGCAGCAGTGGAGGCCAGCGTGCCGCAACTGCAAGCCGAACAGGTGCGTGAGCGCAACCGCATCGCCACCCTCCTCGGCCAGCGCCCCGACAAGCTGACCGTGGACCTGGGCCCGAAAGACCTGCCGGCGATTGCCAAGGCATTACCGATCGGTGACCCAGGGCAACTGCTGCAACGGCGCCCGGACATCCTCAGCGCCGAACGCAAACTGGCCGCCGCCACCGCGCGCATCGGCGTGGCCAAGGCCGACCTGTTCCCACGGGTCAGCCTCAGCGGCTTCCTCGGTTTTACCGCCGGGCGTGGTTCGCAGATCGGTTCGTCCGCCGCAAATGCCTGGGCCCTGGGCCCGAGCATCACCTGGGCCGCCTTCGACCTGGGCAGCGTACGTGCCCGTCTGCGTGGCGCAGACGCCGAAGCCGACGGCGCCCTGGCAAGCTACGAGCAACAAGTGCTGCTGGCGCTGGAAGAATCCGAGAATGCCTTCAGTGATTACGGCAAGCGTCAGCAACGCTTGGTCTCGCTGATCCGCCAAAGCGAATCCAGCCGCGCCGCCGCCGACCTCGCCGCGATCCGCTACCGCGAAGGCACCGTGGACTTCCTCGTCCTGCTCGACGCGCAACGCGAACGCCTGGCCGCCGAAGACTCCCAGGCCCAGGCCGAAGTGGACCTGTATCGCGGGATTGTGGCGATCTACAAGGCGCTGGGAGGTGGCTGGAAGCCGGACACCGTCGTGGCGACTGCGAAGTAACGTAAAGAGCTCCTTTGGTTGGTCGCATCCAGCCAATTTTTAGCCCCGTGGTCCATTCGGTCATGGGGCTTTTTTTGTTTAATGCCTCAGCCATCTATATAGGGTGTCGACTGTGGCGACCGTTAAAAAAACCATCCCTCCAAGCATCATGCTTTGAAGCAAACGTTTAAGGCCGCGGGGAAAGTCCTGCACTTGCTGCCGGTCCACAACACCGCGCCGTATGTTCCACCGTGGCATTGATACCGTCGCCATGACCACGTACAGTCGAATCACCCTCCCCAGTATCCAATCACCCCAGATGCGCTTGTGAGAAGTGACAAGACTGCATTTGTTTAATCGGTCCTCCATCTCATCCAGTCGTGTATACGCCAGAACAATGCCCGTCACATTGAAGGCAAGGGCCAAACACATGACTCCCAGATCAAACCAAAATTTCTGAGGGTGATTGAACAAGAAATCAATACTCATAGATTTTCTCGCCTACGGTTTCCCCGAACGCTCCCCCATAACTGCCACCAATCGCACCACCGGTTCCCCCTCCTATCAACAGGCAGCCCAATGACACTGGCCCGGTTGTGGGGGCCAATACGATAAGACATAGCGCGGTTACCAAAGCCCCACCTGCCATTCCGCCCACAACGCTTGCGCCCAGCTTACCCACCTCCACATACTTCGCCTTACTACACTGCTCCTCCCTCCCCGTTGAACACGCCTCCTTGATCTCCAGCGCAGTAGATGCAGTACTCAAGGCAATCCCCAACGGCGTCCCGGCTTTAGCATCTGCAGTTCCATCGAATAGAAAGAACTGCAAAATCTAAGTAACGCTCAACGGAGATGTCGTGATTTTACCGGACGAATTTTCCGGCTATTTTTCAATTTAGGAAATCGGCTACGCGGTGAATTCCAATATATGTCAGGCATTGCACATTTTTTACGGCGTGGTCACTGGCTTTGAGCGCCAGTCCGGCTCCAACGACCAGGCCAGTTATCCATACTGATAAAGCTGGGCGCATCCAGCCATTCCCAACCTCCCGATCATTTCGCTGAAGTCGATCTGCGATTCATCCAAGCCGTTTTTACCCTATGCATTCGAACATGCGCTTCAATGCCACTTGAACACCTCTTGAACAACATCACTCACAGTCCGTGGTGCTTGACGACCGTGCACCACCGGCCGGGGGACCCGCTCCAGCACCTGGACGATGTTGCCCGTCTGGTCGTGGCGCATCAGTACAAAGCGCGGCAAAGGAGCGCTGCTGACTGCACGCTTGCGAATGATTCTGACGGGCAAGTGTTCGGTAATCACGCCGCCATTGGCCTTGGCCTTGTCCAGTGCCTGTTGAATCGCCTTCACATTTTCCTCGTACAACGCCCGGTTGTTTTTAGCCTGGTCCAGCAACGCAATGCCGAACAGGGTCGAGTCGGCGTTATGCGCCTGGGGCGTCTTGGCGAACAAGCTCAAGGTCGCCTCCTGCACCTCGTCACCCAAGTGGCGAAAATGTTTGGGGTCCGTGGTGTTGCCCAGGTTGAGCAGGTCTGCAATGTCCTCGCGTCCGCCTTTGATCGCGCCGGAATAGACATAATCATCATCGCCGGGGAAACCATGGGCCTGCTCGTGGATCAGGGTGTTGGCCATGGCGTCGTCGCTACGCCCCATGTAGCGGTAATAGTGCGTGGCGCCGTCCACATTCACTTCAATGTATTTTTCCTGAAGGTTGCCTGCTTTGTAGCGGCTATAGGACGACGGCAGGAGTTGGGCCTGCCACTCCGTGCCCTCGTTTTCGAGGAAATTGATGTTGGAAAGATCGAGCTTATCCAAATCCACTTTCATCGTGCGCTGCTTGCGCGCAAAGGCCGCCAAGGCTTCCTCGGAATCCGCGCCGAAGAAGGTTTTGCAGACGAATTTAAGGTCTTTTTCAAACTCAGGATCCGACAACGTACTCAACGCGCCATTGAGTCGCTCCCGGGCGATGGGCAGTGCTCGTTCAATGGCTTGGCGGCTTTGTTCAAGCGCAGGTGTCGCGGTGGTCGCTTCGGCAGTTTTCAGGATCGGCAGTTGAGCCGAATCGTGTGGACGCGATTGCTCACCGTCAACGGATGGCCTGCGCATTTTCCGGGGACGTTCAGTGGCAACCGGCTGGGCACTCAGTTGCTCCTTCATCGTGGTCTTCCAGGTCGCACGGAGCTCACCCAACGGTCTGTCCAGACGATGAACACTGCGGCTGCTCAACCATTCGTAGCCTTCCCGTAACGGTTGCTCCAAACCCGCAACAGGATTGAACAGGTTATTGCTCAGCGTGCCGAACGCTCTAGTAGCCGCCGACACCTTGGACGATAGGGTCTCTGCCCGCCCGATAGCCTGCGCACCTTCAACCACCTCGCCAGCGACCACGGACCCCATCATCACGGCGTCGAGCGCACAGCCGGTAAGCGCGCCCAGGTCGGTCTTTACGCGACCGGAGGCGATGTCGTCGTAGCATCCCTTAAACGGAATAAGCAGGTCTTCAATGGTCGTTACCGCTTTCTGCGTACGCGCCGCGAAACGCTCACGCGGCGTCGCACCCATGGCGGAGTCCAGGAGTTCCTGGCGATTGAGCACCAGATCATGGCGCCGCACATAGGCGGCAAAATCCCTGGTTTTCTGCGAAAAATAACCGCCGTCTGCCAACGATCCGCGCCCGCTGCCGGCCGGCAGGGTTTCGCGCAAGGCTCGTATCTGTACCTGGGACTCCCCAGCCCCATGGCCGTCGGCATGGGATTGCAGTTTTGTCACCCACACACGGGGCACGACCGCTTCGCCTTGGGCCAGTGTCTTCAGGAATGCGGGACGCTCGAAGTACTCGCCCCTCTGGGGCCAAAACTCGAAACACCTTGCGTCCTCACCCTGTCCCGCCTGGACGATAAAACCATAGCGCCCCTTGACCCGTTCCGTTTGTTCATCGGCACCGTTGATGGACTTTCCCTCGGCGGTGATGGACTCGCCCTCCACCCGGTAAAACGTCAGTTCTTCTCGCTCCAGCACCTGTCGGTCCTGATGCGGCATTTTGCTGAAAAGGTCCTTGAGACGTGTCGTGATGGCCGAACTGAACACGTCGACACCCGACCTTACAGACCGATCGAGCTCGTCTTTGGTAAACCGAAGCCGATTAAAACCCGCTTGCAGATCAGCGAGGTCCCCGCCCACTGCTGTCGTCGTCCCGCCAAAGGGACCTTTGGCCACTTTTTGCGCATGCTCACCGCTCTTCAGCACCCCCATCATATGCAGGTCGATCAAGCTCAATTCATGCGAGGGATCAGCCATGAAAAAGGGCATCGGATAAGTGTCTCTTTGCACGGGCTTGTCCAGGTCCCGTCCCGGGAACACCGCCTTGAGGTCCGCTTGGGCCAAGGCTCTGCGCGTCACGGGCAGCGTCTGCAGAGCCGCCGTGGCCTTTTCAGTGGTCTCGATATAGTTTTTGTATTTCTCAGCGCTCTTGCGCAGATCTTCCACGGTGTAACGGTCATCCGCACGGCGCGCGATCACCCCGTTGAGCACGCTCCAATCCAGCAACGGATCGGCCTCGGCCGCCTGGAACAACGGCACCAGTGCGGGTGTGGGAGGCTGGAGAAGCGCGCGCTCCAGCACTTGAGCATACGTCAGGGTCCGACTCGATCCTGGCGCGTGCATTTCAAGCAGGGCAACGGTTTTCCTCAACACCAGCCAGGCGGGAGAACCGATGTGCAGGGTGTCGGGGATATCCCGCACCAGAAATTCCGGCGCAGCAGTCGCCAGGAATAAATGGCTCACCATGTCCACGGCGTCCGGATGCACGCCTTTGCTGCGCATCAGGTGCATATGCAGGTCTTTGCGGACATCGGCCATCTTGAGCCCGGTATTTTGTACCGAGTACAGGTCATAACCCGCCACGTGGTTTCGCTGCTGCCCCAGGTGCGGATCAATGCGTAACAGGTGCGCGGTGATCAGCAACTGATTGAATTGCTGTTCGCGAAAACCATCGCGGGACACCTTCAACCCCTCCAGCAAACGATGCTGGCGATAGGCATTGAGCTTTTTCTGGGAGCGTAACAGTCTAAGCATGTGCGCATCGACGTTACCGGAAAGAGACTGCTGCTTATCCAGCCACTGCGGGCCGACGAAGCGGTCAAAGGCCTCAACCAGCGTTTGGCGGTCTTGCAGGCTCAGGCTCAGAGGCGAGTCCAGCCCCAGCCAAGGCCCGGTGTAGTTGCCCATCGGCGGGCTGGACGGTAACGGATGGCGCTGCCAGCCAATCAGATTGCGAATGTCCTTGACCGAGCGGGGTACGTCCTGCCCGTCTGCTTTGGGTAGCATCACGCGCAGTGTCTGCAACGCGTCGACCTCGCCCGTGGAGTGCAGAATATGGCCGGTGGTCTGCGCGATTTTCAGCAGCCGGTCGAAGCGTTTCTTCAAGTCTGGCTGGGCTGATACGGCACCACTCAGATCGATCCAGCGCCCTGCACTGCCCAATGCCTCCAAACGTCCATCGAAGAGGCGTAGAGGGGCGGTTTGGCGGTCGATTCCATATTCGCGCCAGACCTCCTGCATGCCTGGACGATTCGCCAAAGCGCCCAGGGCCTTGCGCCCACGCTGGACGTCGGTAGCCAGCGCAGATCCGGTGACCGTTGAAAAACGGATGTCAGCGAGGTCGATACTGTCCTGATCCGCCTTGCCCTGCACGCGGTGCTCCAAGGCCACGATCCAGCGTTCTTGATTGCGGGCATTGAGTACCGCCTTGTCGAGCATGGCTTGTGAAAAATCGCTGATGCCCTGCAATTGGCCTGGGATGTGATGGACCAGCGTCGAAGCGCGCAGCCAGGGCTCCGGACGGATGACCTCAACGGAACGATCTGGCTGAATGCCGGTGACGGAGGACAGGGGACCCACTACAACAGGTTCAGCCGTAGCAACGACCTTGTGCATCAGGGGGGCTCGCTTTCAAAATTTGAAGAGCGTCTACCCTGCCCCGGAAAACGAATGGATGGGATCGGAAAAATCTTGGCCGTCAGCAGTCCAATGCGCCGTTCAACGGGATTCCCCCAGGATCAAGCTGCGGTAATGCCCAGGATTGGACCCCACCCACTTACGGAACGCCTTGTAGAACGAACTGGCATCGGCAAACCCCAGCCGCGCTGCGATTTCGGCGAAGCTGATCTGCGGTTCAGCCAGCCACACAATCGCCAGTTCCTTGCGCACGCTGTCCTTGAGCCCCTGATAGCTCTGCCCTTCTTCCGCCAGGCGGCGGCGCAACGTGGAAGCGGAGATGCACAGCGTGGCCGCGAGGCCCTCGGTTTCAGGCCAGGTCTCGGGGGGCATTTGGCGCAGGTCATGCTTGATACGGGTGGCCAGGCTGTCGGGGTCGCGGTATTTGACCAGGATGTTGGCGGGCGCGTGGGCGAGAAAACGCTTGAGCTCTTCGGCAGTGCGTTTGATCGGCAGGTCCAGGCACTCGGCGGAGAAGATCATGCGCGTGCGCGGCCGATCAAAACGCAGGTTGTCAGAGAACATCACCCGGTAATCGTCACAAAAATCCGGCTGCGGGCAACGCAACTCGATCGCCAGGATCGGGATGCGCCGCCCTGCCAGCCAACAGGCGACGCCGTGCACGATCATCCAGTAGGTGAAATAGGTGAAGGCGCGATTGGGTTCAGGCTCGGGTTCGTGCAACACAATTTCCGCCAGGCTTTGTTGACGCACCAGTTGGGCTGGCAGGTGTTCGAGCATCAGCGAGAGGAAACCCAAGGCGGTTTCCAGGCCGGCCGCCAGGCTCGGTTGCGCCATGGCGGCGCGACAGAGGAACGCGAGGCTGCCGGACTTGAGCGCGCGCGGGTCCATGCCGAAGAACTCATCGTCCCGACGCCTTGCCAGCAGACGCCACAACCGTGCGTAGGCGGTGGCCGGAACACGGGCGTCGGGTTGCTCCAGCAGTGCCGGATCGATCCCGACCTTGCTCAAGGCTTCGACGGTGGCCGCCCCAGGCGCGCAGCTCTGCAGCAAGGCTTCACGCACGAGGTGAAGGGAGATGGTGTCTTTTTCCGACATGGGACGTTGGGCAATCCGGCGGCACTCTAGATGCCGTGCATCATAAGGTGGCTTGCGATTCGCCACCACCGTTCAGCCATTGTTCAGCAATCGTCAAGATTTCCTGTTTAGCAATGAGTATCATTATGTTACAACTTAGCTTCCTATCTACTTAGCTGCGGTGCCCGATGCTTGTTCCCTTTTTAATCATGCTGCGCGAAGGCATTGAAGCCGCGCTGATCGTCGGCATCATCGCCAGCTACCTGCAACAGACCGGCCGTGGCCAATGGATGCCCGCCGTGTGGATCGGCGTGTTTCTTGCCGCTGCGCTGGCCTTGCTGGTGGGCGGTGGCCTGGAACTGGTCAGTGCTGAATTTCCGCAAAAGCAGCAAGAGTTGTTTGAAGGCGTCGTCGGTCTGGTCGCCGTGGGCATTCTCAGTTCCATGGTGTTCTGGATGCGCAAGGTCGCGCGCTCCATCAAGCATTCGCTGCACGAATCCCTTGATCACGCGTTGGCCGGCTCCAAACACCAAGTGACCGCGCTGATCCTGATGGTGTTTTTTGCCGTGGCCCGCGAAGGCCTGGAAACCGTGTTTTTCCTGCTGGCCGTGTTCCAGCAGAGCGAAGGGCCAGGCGCACCGATTGGCGCCCTGCTCGGCCTGATCCTGGCGATCATCGTCGGCTTCCTGATCTACAGCGGCAGCATGCGCCTGAACCTCGGCGCGTTTTTCCGCTGGACAGGCCTGTTCATCCTCGTGGTGGCCGCCGGCATCCTGGCCAACTCGGTGCAGGCCCTGCACGAAGCAGGCGTGTGGAATCACTTGCAGACCGTGCTGTTCGATTTCAGCGCCGTGCTGCCGATGGACAGCCCGCTCGGTTCGGTGCTGGCCGGCATGTTCGGCTACCAGGAAGCCCCGACCATCAGCACCCTGGGCGCCTACCTGATCTACCTGGTGGTGGCGCTGGTGATGTTCTTCCTGCCTGCGGCACCGGCCAAGCCGGCCGCCACATCTTCTTCCGTTTCCAGCCAGTAAGGACCGTCCTTTGTCCAACCCAACTCCCCAACCGGCTTCGCCACCCCGCGCCCTGCGCTGGGCCGTGGCGGGCTCGGTGGTCGTGATGATCGCCGCCGGTGGCCTGTTCTATTACGCCTCGCAACTGGCGGCCAGCAAGCGCCAGACCAACCACAATGAAATCGCCGTGACCATCCATGGCCACGCCTGCGAGCCCAACGCATTGACCGTTCCGGCCGGGCGCGCGAGCTTTCGCATCATCAACCGTTCCGATCGCGCGGTGGAATGGGAAATCCTCGACGGCGTGCTGGTGGTCGAAGAGCGCGAAAACATCGCCCCCGGCCTGAGCCAGGTAATCAACGCCAACCTGTTGCCGGGGGACTATGCGATCACCTGCGGCCTGTTGAGCAACCCGCGCGGCACCCTGCATGTGACGCCGACCGCTGAATCCGACGCCCAGGCCAAGGCCAAGCCGTCGATGGTGGCGTTTATCGGCCCGCTGTCGGAATTTCGCGTGTACCTGAGCAGCCAAGGCAGTGCCTTGGTCAAGGCGGTGACCGCCCTGCAACAGGCCATCGACGCCGGCGACCTCACCCAGGCTCAAGCGCTGTACGTGCCGGCCCGTGAGGCTTACCAGCGCCTGGCCCCAGCGTCCCAACGCCTGGCCGAGTTGGACAACGCCATCAACGCCCGTGCCGACTACTTTGAAAAGCGTGAGCAAGACCCGGCCTTCAGCGGCTTCCATCGCCTTGAATACAGCCTGTTCCAGCAACGCAGCCTTGCTGGCCTGGCGCCGATTGCACAGCGCCTGGTAACGGATGTCACCACCCTCAAACAGCAGTTGCTGGCGCAGTCGCTGCCGCCGGAACAACTGGTGAGCATCGTGGTGCGCAACCTCAACAGCCTGGCGGACGTCCGCGCCATCAGTGGTGAAGAAGAGCGCTACAGCCACATCGACCTGAACGGTTTCGCCGCCAACCTGGAGGCCGCGCACAAGGTGGTCGAGCTGATGCGTCCGCTGCTGACCAAGTCTGCTGCCGAGTTGCTGCCGACAGTCGACAGCGCCCTCGCCGCCTTCGATGCCGAGCTCCAGGGTTTCAAGCTCGACAAAGGCTACGCCACGTACGACAGCGTTACCGCCGATCAGCGCAAGCAGATCGCCGACAAGGCCAAGGCTCTGGCCGCCGCACTCGATGGAATCGACCCCGCCCTTGGCCTCTCCGGCCTGCAGTGAAGACGACCGCACACATGAGTGATTCAGAACAGTTTTCAGCACAACGCCGCCGTGTCCTCTTGGGCATGGCCGCCACCGGTGCCGCCATCGCCGGCAGCACCCTGACCTCCCCGGCCATGGCGGCGGCAGCCGAGCAAGTCACCACCGCACCGCGCAGTGACAAGACCCAGGACCACCACGATTTCTTCGGCAAGCACCAAAGCGGCATTGTCACCCCGCGCCCGGCCTGCGGCATGCTCGTGGCGTTCGATGTCCTGGCCAGCGACCGCGAAGACCTGGAGCGTCTGTTCCGCACCTTGAACGAGCGCATCGGCTTCCTGATGACCGGCGGCACCGTGCCCCAGGTCGACCCGAAACTGCCGCCCACCGACTCGGGGATCCTCGGCCCGGTGGTCACGCCGGATAACTTGACCATCACTGTATCGGTCGGCGAATCGCTGTTCGATGAGCGTTTCGGCCTGGCCGCCGTCAAACCCAAGCGCCTGAGCCGCATGGTCGGTTTTCCCAACGACGCACTGGAGCCGGCGCAGTGCCATGGCGACCTGAGCCTGCAGTTCAGCTCCAACACCCCGGACACCAATATCCACGCCCTGCGTGACATCGTGAAAAACCTGCCCGACCTGCTGCTGGTGCGCTGGAAACAGGAAGGCAGCGTGCCACCCCAGGCGCCGAGTAAACCCGGAGAGCCGGCGCAGAGCGCGCGCAACTTCCTCGGTTTCCGCGACGGCTCGGCCAACCCGAACTCCAACGACAACCAGGCCATGGACCAGATTGTATGGGTCCAACCTGGCAGCGACGAACCGGCCTGGGCCGCCAATGGCAGCTATCAGGCGGTGCGGATTATCCGCAACTTCGTCGAACGCTGGGACCGCACGCCCCTGCAAGAGCAAGAAAGCATCATCGGCCGCGTCAAGACCACCGGCGCGCCCATGGATGGCCAGAAAGAATCCCAAGTGCCCGACTACAGCAAGGACCCGCAAGGCAAGCTGACCAAGCTCGATGCCCATATCCGCCTGGCCAACCCGCGCACACCGCAGACCCAGGCCAACCTGATCCTGCGCCGGCCGTTCAACTACTCCAACGGCGTCAATAAAAACGGTCAGTTGGACATGGGGCTGTTGTTCATCTGCTACCAGGCTGACCTGGAGAAAGGCTTTATCAGCGTGCAAACGCGGCTCAACGGCGAGCCCCTGGAGGAATACCTCAAGCCGGTCGGCGGCGGGTACTTCTTCACCTTGCCGGGGGTCACCGGACCTAAGGATTTCATTGGGCGCACGCTGCTCGCTGCCACGCACCCTCAAACCACTGCCAACACCTAAACCACACCAGAGCGGAAAACGTCCCATGAAGAAGTCGACTATCGCGTTGTCGTTGTTAATGACCCTTTCGCCGCTGGCAGCGTTTGCCGCTACCGCACCATTGGACCTGGTAGGCCCGGTGTCGGACTACAAGATCTACGTGACCGAGGAAATCGGCGAGCTGGTCACCCAGACCCAGGCGTTCACCGACGCCATCAACAAAGGCGACCTGGCCACCGCCAAGAAGCTTTACGCCCCGACCCGTGTGCACTATGAATCCATCGAGCCGATCGCCGAGCTGTTCAGCGACCTGGATGCGTCCATTGACTCGCGTGTCGACGACCACGAAAAAGGCGTAACCGCCGAAGACTTCACCGGGTTCCACCGCATCGAATACGCCCTGTTCTCGCAGAACTCGACCAAGGGCCTGGAAACGCTGACGGCCAAGCTCAACACTGACGTCAACGACCTGAAGACCCGTGTGGACGGCCTGACCTTCCCGCCGGAGAAAGTCGTCGGCGGGGCGGCGGCGCTGCTCGAAGAAGTCGCCGCCACCAAGATCTCCGGTGAAGAAGACCGCTACAGCCACACCGACCTGTATGACTTCCAGGGCAACATCGACGGCGCGAAGAAAATCGTCGACCTGTTCCGTGGCCAGATTGAGAAGCAGGACAAGGCGTTCCTGGCCAAGGTCGACAAGAACTTCGCCGCCGTGGACAAGATCCTGGCCAAGTACAAGACCAAGGACGGTGGCTTCGAGACCTACGACAAGGTCAAGGAAAACGACCGCAAGGCGCTGGTGGGCCCGGTCAACACCCTGGCCGAAGACCTGTCGACCCTGCGCGGCAAGCTCGGCCTGAACTGATCTCACCTCCCGCACCGGGCGCGGCAGGTCTCGGCTCAACGAGCTGGCTGGAAACCGTTCAGTGGCGTGCCGAAAGGCGCACCGCTGCGCGGGTCAATCGCATACCAGCGGCCGTTGTATTGTGTGGCGTGCGTGTCGACCTCCTGATAACGCCCGGCCGTGCCCACTGTCGGTGTCGCCACGGGCGCCGCTGTGTCGCTCGCCTGCCCAGCTGCAATCAGCATGTAGGCACGCAACTTCTCCTCGGCTGTCACCAGATGCGGCGCCACCTTGCCCCACTTCAGCGCGCCCCCGGCCATAAGCGCCGGCAGTTTTACCAACCCTTTGGTAGCGGCATTGATCAACTGCGGATAACCGTCCAACGGATTCAACGCTGCGCTGGTAAACAAGCCCGACTGTTTGATGAAATCAAACGCACGGTCGCTGAAGCTCGCGGCTGGCTTGAGCGGTGACAGCGTAGCCGCAGACGGTTTGAGCGTTGCGACAAGCCGGGTCAGGCGACTGGGCACCAAGGCCTTTGCCGAACGGATCAGCGCTCGGGCCTGGCCGCCCGCACCAATGGCCACGCCGACGGCATCCAGCGCCAGAGTGGCCAGGCCTGTGCCGATATTGCCTTGCCTGAACTCCTGATACGCCCCCACGAACGGCACGAACCCCAATATAAAGGCATGATCGCGTGCACGTGCTTCACGGCGCTGCTCCAGCGGCAGTGCCTCGCTTGCGCGTTGCAACATGGCCTCGGCGGGCTCGTAAAAGTTGTCCTTGGCGATCCTGTTGACAATACTCGCCGTTTTTCGCGAGCTGTAGGTGTCCGGGACGAACGATTGCAGCGTATGGCTCGGGGGTAATTGCTGCGCAGCAAACGCACTGCCCAGCGCCTCGACGATCACCGTCTGAGACACCGCATTGGGATCAGGATGAGAGCCGTTGCGATAGGCGTCGAAATCAAGGTCCATTTGCGAGCCGCGCACCATCGGTAGATATACCGGAGCGTGGGGTGATGGAAAGCGCTCGCGGCGAATGACGCCGTCAAGTTCAAGCGCTTCGGGCAAATCCGTGCGCTTGATGATCTTGCCGTTGGCGAACACCTCGAAATACACCACCTTGGGTCCATGCTCCACGCGCATCAGGGTGCCTTGGCGCGCCCTGCGGGCGTTTTTGAGTGCGTCAGTTTCCCTGGCCTGGGTCACCCCGGTTTCCGCGCGTAAGGTGAAGAGCTCGACCTTGCCCAGCTCCAGCAACTTGCGATCCTCCAGAGGCAACTCGGCAAACATCAGCTTGAGCTTGGTGGCGTAGGCCTCCTGAAGTTTTTTCTGGTGCTGGAGCACCGTGGTCTTGAGCAATCCCTCCAGTTCGGGCAAGCGTCGAATACGCGTATCAAGCCTGGCTCGCGCCTCCTCGCTCACCTGCGGCACACGGACTGGCTTGTAGGGTGTTTTCGCCGCTGGGGGCGCTGCCGGCATGTCTTCGCTGAGGACCCACTTGCCCGGCGTCAGGTCGCCGGTCATGTAGGTTTCCACCAACGAACGGCTGCGCGGCTCGGTGATCGGCAAGTTGCGACGATCGTCGGCGCTGGCCAGGTACACGGTCATGCTTTCGAGCTCGGCCGGCGTCGTACCACGGAACACGCGCAGCAGTTCCTTGACGGCAAGTGCCTTGCGCGTCGGCAGCTCGGCGCTTGCGCTGGTGAAGGCGCTCGCGGCGTCTTCGCGCTGTTTGAAGAATGCCCGAGCGGCCCCCTGGATATCCTGCTGAGAATACTCACCGTCGGTGCGCTGCCCGATGCTGCCGTTCAACACCCCCCAATCAGCGATGATTTTCAGGGCATTGAGTTGCATCAACTTCGCTTGCCCGTCACTGGTAGGTACCAGAGTGGTCAAGGCGGTGACCTGCTGTTCATTCATCATCCGGGACGTACCCGGCGCGTTGTGATCGGCCAGAGCGCAACCCAGGCGCAGTTCCATCCAGGCCGGAGTGCCGATGTGCACCGACGCCGGCACGTCGCGCACCAGCATTTCCGGCGCCGCCTGTGCCAGGCACAGGTGCGCAGCCAGCACCGCCAGCTTGGGGTCCAGGCCTTTATTGTCCTGGAGGTGGCGCTCGATATCCCGGCGTACCTGGTCAAACGTGCGGCCCATGTTCGCTGGCTGATAGATCGAGTAGCCCGCGATTTCGCCGGGTTTGCCGGGCATCGCCGGGTCAACCTGCAGCTTGATCGCGGCGATCACCAACTGTTGGCGTAGCGTCTTTGGCAGCGTTGCAGCAGCGCCTTGCCCCTCCTGCCAGCGCAGCGCAGCAGCCATTTGCTCGCCGAATGCCAAGGCGTCGGGGCTGTCGAGCAGCCTGTCCAGATGGGCCTGCGGATCGGCCCGCAGCGCCTGCTGGGTAACACCCGACAACGCACTGAACCCGCGGGGCTGGGCGCCGCCCAGGCGAATCTCGGCCATCGCGCGGACATGCCGTTGATCTTCCTGGGTCAGGGTGCCGGGCTGCCAGTCCTGCGTCATCAGTGCGCCGTAGTCCCCCAGTGGAGCTGGCGGCGGCAGAGTGGTGCGCAGCCAGGCAATCACATTACGCGTTTGCGCCACGCTGCCCGGCGAGTCCAGGCCCTTGAAATCCAGGAGCTGGCGGATGTCGTGGCGTGGCGTCGAGTACAAGGCGTTGCCCAGCGGCACGCTGAGCGCCACCAACGCCTGGAGTTCATCACCCAGTTCAGCCACTGCTTCCACGTAGCGGGTCAGATCCACCCAACCACCCACCGGGCTCAGGCGCTCAAACCGGCCTTCAGACACCCGAAACGGCGCGTCAGGCCACGCAAAGCCTTCGCGCTCCAGCAGGCTGAGCATTTCAGGACGCGCGACAAAACGCTGCAAGTGCGCCACCGCCGCCTGGCTATGTCGGAGTAACGGTGATGCCGGCGAAGTGTCAGCCGTGTGGGTCGACCAGTCCGTACGCGCAATGTCCGGCAGTTTTTCAAGTTCGGCTTCAAGGCGATCGGCCAGAGCGTCGCGCTCCTCCAGTTCGCTGATCACCTGCCACGCCTGCTCAAGATTATCGACGTTGATCTGGCCGACACTTTCGCGCGGCAACCACAATCCGTCGTCCCGACCGATATAGGGCAACCCCTGGTCAGCAGGGTCCAGCGGTTCGAGGATCGGCCTTAAGGTCCGCGACACCTCGTTCCAGCCGGAGTTGTCGGTCAGGCTGAACCTGACCGCGGCACGCACGCCATTGTGGCTGGCGTAGCCCTCGATATGGTCGCGATGAAAGGTCAGGGTCGCAGGTTCAAGGCGCTGGTCGGCAATCCACTGTTGCACCGCTGGCCGGTTCAGTAACTGCTGGTACAGGCGCAGTGCAGGGCCGGGGCGACTGTCCGGGGGCACCTCAACCATGGTGCTGCCAATGCCTTGTGCGGCAGCGATACGCTCGGCCAACTGGGCGTCGGCGGCGGGCGTGCGGCCAGGATCCTGGGGGGGCAGTCGTGTCCATGGATCGCCCGCTGCGACAGGCGCATCGTCAATGGCACGCCGCGTACGCTGGGAGGCTGGTTGGGTCCATGCGGGCTCAGGGGCAGCCGGCAGTGCGGTGGGGGGCAGGACAACTGCAGGAATAGGGGGGCGGTTGCTCGACGGTTGCATCAACATAATCATTGCCCTCTCGGAAGGGTCCATAAAAAAATGGGTCCGCCCATCCGTGGACTGTGAGAGGCAATGTACGGCCGCTTATCCGAGGCTGATGTAAGCCTTATCCGACGCCCTTTACCGTTGCGTTGCCGATGATTTCATCCGGCGGCTTAAAGGATTCGATACAACAATCGCTCGATCCGCACCCGGCTGACCCGGCGGAGAAACTTGCCCACCGCTTCGGGGTAATCCACCAGGGTTTGCAGATCCTGGTAACGCTCGATCCGCGTGGTGTGCTGGAAAATCTGCGCAAGCTCCGTACGTCGTGGCGCCAGCCACTGGCCTTGTGGATCATCGACGAGCAAGGCGTTTTCCAGGTCGAGGCGGAACGCCCGAGGGTTGAGGTTATTGCCGGTGAGCAAGGTGTAGCGCTGGTCGATCCACATGCCCTTGAGGTGGTAGGTGTTGTCGCCGTCGCGCCACAGGTGCAGGTTCAACTGGCCGCTGTCGATCATCGACTGATGACGCTTGGCAAAGCGGCGCAGGCTGATTTCGTATAGGTAAGGCAGTGCGGCGATGACCTTGAACGGCTCGCTGGGCGGGATATAGAAGTCGTTGGCGGTTTTGTCGCCGACGATGATGTCGATCTTGACCCCGCGCGCCAGGGCGCGGTTGATTTCCCGGGTCACCGGCAACGGCAGGTTGAAATACGGCGTGCAGATGGTCAGTTGCTGCTGGGCACTGGCGATGAGTTCCAGGATCACCCGGCTCAACGGGTTGTTCTTGCCCACCCCGAGCAACGGGCTGACCGACAGGTGGCCATTGGGCAACTGCCCTGCCGTGGTGTCGTAGGCCGCGTGCTTCAGGCGGCTGCGCAGGTCGCCGATATCGTTGCGCAGGCTGCGGGTGGTGGGTGGGTTCGGCAGGTCGAGGCGGTGCACCGCCTTGGAGGCCACCAGGCCGTGTTCGACCAGGTGCTGCATCGAATCGGCCAGGGGCTGGCTGTGGATCAGGTGGTAACGGTCGAAGCGGTATTTATCGAACTTGTGCAGGTACACGTTGTTCAGGCTGGCACCGCTGTACAACACGCTGTCGTCAATCACAAAGCCCTTCAGGTGCAGCACGCCGAACAGCTCACGGGTTTGCACCGGCACGCCGTACACCGGCACTTCACTGGCATGGCTTTGCGTCATGGCCTGGTACCAGGCGCTGTTGCCCGGCTGCTTGCCGGCACCGATCAAGCCGCGCTGGGCCCGCAGCCAGTCGACCACCACCACGATGTCCAGCTCCGGCCGCGCGGCCTTGGCGGCGTGCAGGGCGTCATAGATCTCCTGCCCCGCTTCGTCCTGCTGCAGGTACAGCGCAACGATGTAGATGCGCCGGGTGGCCTGGGGGATTTTTTCCAGCAGGCAGCGACGATACGCATCAGCACCGGACAGCACCTCAATGGCGTCAGGAGTGAGGGGGAAACCGCGCAGTTTGGGCAACAGGGAGCGTTTGAAGAACGACGGCATAGGGCTCGCAATGGGTCGAATCCGAAGAGGCCCCGAGCTTACACCATGGGGGTGCTCAGGTCTTGCTGTCGCCAAGCAGAAAATTTTGTTGACCAAGAAGAACGATCGTTCTACTTTCATGAGCATGAACGACAAAACCTGCAGCGACACCCGCGACATTATCCTCGACGTCACCGAGAAGTTGATCTATCGCCATGGCATCGCCGCCACGGGCATGGACTTCCTGGTGAAAACCGCCGGTGTCTCGCGAAAAAGCATTTACCGTTACTTCGCCAATAAAGACGAGTTAGTCATCGCAGCCCTGCAACGCCGCGACGAGCGCTGGATGCATTGGCTGCGCAGCGAAGTTGAACATGTGAATGGCAGCGGCGAACGCTTGCTCGCCCTGTTCGATGCGCTCAAGGCCTGGTTCGGTTCGGCGGATTTTCGCGGCTGCGCGTTTATCAACACCAGCGGTGAAACCGGCGACCCGCACAACCCGGTACGCCTGCTGGCCAAGGCGCATAAACAGAAACTCTTCGAGTATCTGCTCGAACTGTGCCAAGCCCACGGCACCCCCGACCCCGAACGGCAGGCCGCGCAACTGCTGATCCTGATCGATGGCGCCATTACCGTTGCCCTGGTCATGGGCGATTCCACGGCCGCCGATAACGCGCAACGCATGGCGCAAACGTTATTGGGGCTTCACGCAACTTCGTCTTAACAGGAGCCAGACCATGTCATCTACCGCAGAAACACGTCCCCCGTTGCCGCCGTTTACCCGTGAATCAGCGATTGAAAAGGTGCGCCTGGCCGAAGACGGCTGGAATTCGCGCGACCCACAACGGGTATCCCTGGCCTACACCCTGGACACGCAGTGGCGCAACCGCGCCGAATTCGTCCATAACCGCGAAGAGGCCAAGGGTTTTCTCACCCGCAAATGGGCCAAGGAACTGGATTACCGACTGATCAAGGAGTTGTGGGCCTTCACCGACAACCGCATCGCCGTGCGTTATGCCTATGAATGGCACGATGACTCCGGCAACTGGTTCCGTTCTTACGGCAATGAAAACTGGGAGTTCGACGAGAACGGCCTGATGGCCAATCGTTTTGCCTGCATCAACGACCTGCCCATCAAGGAAAGCGAGCGCAAGTTCCACTGGCCGCTGGGTCGACGCCCGGATGAGCATCCGGAACTGTCGGAGCTGGGACTGTAGCTTGAAGCCGCAAGCTTGAAGCTTCAGGCTTGCGGCTTATCGCTTAATCCTGATTAAGCCCGACCCGATACAACACGCCATCATCCTCATCCGTCAGCACATACAAAAAGCCATCCGGCCCCTGCCGCACATCGCGAATCCGCGCCTTCAGCCCACCCAGCAAACGCTCTTCATGGACCACCTTGTCACCCTCGAACTGCAAACGGATCAGTTCCTGGCTGGCCAGCGCGCCGATGAACACGTTGTGCTGCCATGCCTTGATACGGTCGCCGTCATAAAACGCCATGCCACTGATGCCCGGTGACTGTTCCCACACATGATGCGGCGCCACGGTGCCCTCCGCCGTCTTGCCCTTGGCCTCCGGAATTGGCGTGAGGGAATAGTTGATGCCGTGGGTCGCCAGTGGCCAACCGTAGTTTTTGCCACGCTCGATGATATTGATCTCATCCCCCCCACGCGGCCCGTGCTCGTTTTCCCAGATCGTGCCGCTCCACGGGTTCAGCGCCAGGCCCTGCGGGTTGCGCTGGCCGTAGGACCAGATCTCGGGGCGCACGCCCTGCTGGCCGACGAAGGGGTTGTCATCGGGCACACGGCCATCCGGGTAAATGCGCACGACCTTGCCTTGCAGTTTGTCCAGGTCCTGGGCCGTCGGCCGGTCGTTGTTTTCGCCCAAGGTCACGAACAGGTAGCCATCGCGGTCGAAGGCCAGGCGCGAGCCGAAGTGATTGCCGGTGGACAGTTTCGGCTCCTGGCGCAGGATCACCTTGAAGTCGATCAGGCCGCTGAGGTCCGCCGCCAAGCGTCCACGACCGACCGCCGTACCGGCCGTGCCACCTTTGCCGCCACCTTCGGCGTATGACAGGTAGACCATGCGGTCCTGCTTGAAGTCAGGCGACAGCACCACATCCAGCAAACCACCCTGCCCCTTGGCCCAGACCTCGGGAACGCCGCTCAACGGCGCCGAGAGCTTGCCATCCGGGCTGACCACACGCAGGCGGCCCGGGCGTTCGGTGACCAGGAAGCCTTGCTGGTCCGGCAGAAACGCCAGAGCCCACGGGTGGTCGAGGCCTTTGGCGATCGGGGTGACGCTGATGCTGCCTTGCTCACTGGGGAACTGCTGGGCATCGGCGGCGTAAACGGTCGTCAGGGTCGTTGCGCACAGAACGGCTAACAGGGTTTTGCGTAGAAACATAAGACAAGTCCTTACCGGCGATTGCCGTTGGCATCATAAGTGGGGGCTTTGGTGTCGGTAGCCGGGCGGCTGGGCGCGGCCTCGCGCTGGGGATAGCGGTTGCCGATGCCACCGTTTTCCAGGGTCGGCGTGCGGGTGGCAGGCGCGGTCTGGATACCGCGAATCGCCGGCGCATTGGGCTGGGTGCCCTGCATGCTGTTGGGGTTGGCCCGGTGGATGGGGCCGTTGTTGGCGTTATTGTTGCCAGGCAGGTTCTGCGCCTGGGCGGTGGCTGCAAGTGCCAGACCCAATGCCAGGACTGCGAGGTGACGCACACGGGTGATCATGACAAAGCCTCTCTGGGGCGAGGAGTACCTGCTTTCGATAACACGCTACGCCCGGGGTTCGGGTTTGGTAACTAAATACTTTCTGAACAGGTGTAACACGATCTGTCCGCGCATCTGTCCAGGGAAACTTTTCACGCACCTGTCGAGTCAGCCGAACACAGCCACTTGCTTAGAGGAATCGCACTTATGCCACGGGCAATATGGAAAGGCGCTATCAGTTTCGGCCTGGTGCATATCCCCGTCTCGCTGGTCTCGGCCACGTCCGCCCAGGGTGTGGATTTCGACTGGCTCGACAAGCGCAGCATGGACCCGGTGGGTTACAAGCGCATCAACAAGACCACCGGCAAGGAGGTCACCAAGGAGAATATCGTCAAGGGCGTGGCATTTGAGAAGGGCCGCTACGTGGTGCTCAGCGAAGAGGAAATTCGCTCAGCCCACCCTAAATCGACCCAGACCATCGAGATCATCGCCTTTGTCGCCAGCGACCAGATCCCCCTGCAGAACATCGACACGCCCTACTTCCTGGCCCCGGACAAACGCGGTGGCAAGGTCTACGCGCTGCTGCGCGAAACCTTGAAGAAAACCCGCAAGGTCGCCCTGGCCAATGTGGTGTTGCACACCAAGCAGCATCTGGCAGCGCTGATGCCCCTGGAGTCGGCGCTGGTGCTGGTGATGCTGCGCTGGCCCGCCGAGGTGCGCAGCCTGGATGAACTGGAACTGCCCAGCGACGTGACCAAACCCAGCCTGGCCAAGGGCGAGCTGGACATGGCCAAGCGCCTGGTGGAAGACATGAGCGCCGACTGGCAGCCTGAGGACTATCGCGACAGCTTCCAGGAAAAAATCATGGCGCTGGTGGCGAAGAAGGCCAAGGCCGGCAAGATCGAAGACGTCGAATCCCAGGAAGGCAGCGAAGAGCGCAAGTCAGCCGATGTGATCGACTTGACCGAGCTGCTCAAGCGCAGCCTGGCGGGCAAGCCGACGAGCAAAAAACCGGCCGCGAAAAAAGCGCGCAAACACGCCTCTTGAGCCTGCGATATGCCGGAGAGCCCCATGGCAAAGCCCCTGAGCGAATATCAGCGCAAACGCGATTTCCACATCACCAGCGAACCGGCAGGCAGTTCGCCCGCCCGTAAATCCAAGGCGTCGGCGCTGAGCTTCGTGATCCAGAAGCACGATGCGCGCAACCTGCACTATGACTTTCGCCTGGAGCTAGACGGCGTGTTGCTCAGTTGGGCAGTGCCCAAGGGGCCGAGCCTGGATCCCAGCCAGAAACGCCTGGCGGTGCATGTGGAGGACCACCCGCTGGGCTATGGCAGTTTCGAAGGCAACATTCCAGCGGGCCAATACGGTGCCGGGGATGTCATCGTGTGGGACCGTGGCGTGTGGCAACCCCATGACGACCCGCACAAGGCCTACGCCGCCGGCAAACTCAAGTTCACCCTGATCGGCGAGAAACTGACCGGCGCCTGGGCGCTTGTGCGTACGCGTCTCAAGGGCAGTGGCGACAAGGAGCAGTGGCTGCTGATCAAGGAACACGACCAACAGGCCCGCCCGGCGGACGACTACAACATTGTGGAGGCGCAGCCAAATAGCGTGCTCAGTGACGCATCGGTCGGCAAACCGAAGGCCAAGCCGCGCGCCAAACCGGCGAAACACCCCACCGCCCTCCCCGAGCAATTCGCGCCGCAATTGGCAACCCTGGTAGACCGTGCGCCCGAGGGCGATTGGCAGTATGAAATCAAGTTCGACGGTTACCGCATGCTCGCACGTATACACGACGGCGAGGTTCGCCTGTTTACGCGTAACGGCCACGACTGGACCGAACGCTTGCCACGCCAGGCCAAGGCCCTGCGCGCGCTCAAGCTCAAGGACAGCTGGCTGGATGGCGAGGTGGTCAGCCTCAATGGCGACGGCCTGCCGGACTTTCAGGCGCTGCAAAATGCCTTTGATATCGGCCGCAGCCTGGACATTGTCTACTACCTGTTTGACGCGCCGTTTCTAGACGGCAGCGATCAGCGCCAGGTGCCGCTGGAGGCGCGTCGCGCCGCACTCAAAGAGGCCTTGTCTGGCAGCCGCAGCAAACTGCTGCGGTTCTCCGAAGCGTTTGCCGCGAACCAGCGCGACATTTTCGAGAGCGCGTGCGACCTGGGCTTGGAAGGCGTGATCGGCAAGCGCAAGGGCAGCCCCTACGTCTCCAGTCGCAATACCGATTGGATCAAGCTCAAATGCCGCCTGCGCCAGGAATTCGTGATCGTCGGCTACACCCGGCCCCAGGGTTCGCGCAGCGGATTTGGCGCGCTGCTGCTGGCGGTCAATGACGATTCCGGGCTGGTCTACGCCGGACGGGTGGGCACTGGATTCGACCAGTCCTCATTGAAAAACATCTACGCCCAACTCACCCCGCTGGAGCGCAAGGCATCGCCCCTGGAAAAGCCCCTCACCAGTACCCAGGCCCGTGGTGTGCATTGGGTAGAGCCGCGCCTGGTCGGCGAAGTGCAGTTTGCCGAGTGGACCCGAGAAGGCGTGGTGCGCCAGGCGGCCTTCATTGGGTTGCGAACCGACAAGCCCGCCGCGCAGATCATCCATGAACAGCCGCGCACGGCAAAATCCCTCAATGCCGTGAAAGCCCGCAAACCCGGCGCAGGCGTGAACATCACTCACCCCGAGCGCATCATCGACCCGCAAAGCGGCACGCAAAAACAGCAATTGGCGCAGTTCTACGAGGGTATCAGCGAGTGGATCCTGCCCTTCCTGCACCATCGCCCGGTGTCCCTGCTCAGGGCGCCGGAAGGCATCGAGGGTGAGCAGTTCTTCCAGAAGCACGCTGAGCGCCTGGCGATTCCCAATATCAAGCAACTGGACCCGGCACTGGATCCAGGCCATGCGCGCCTGATGGAAATCGACAGTACGAAGGCGCTGATTGGCGCCGTGCAAATGGGCACCATCGAACTGCATACCTGGGGCGCCACCTCGGACAAGATCGAAACCCCGGACCTGTTTGTGCTGGACCTTGACCCGGACCCGGCGCTGCCGTGGAAAACCATGCTGGAGGCCGCGCAGCTCACGCTGTCGGTACTCGACGAGCTGGGGCTCGACGCGTTCGTCAAGACCAGCGGCGGCAAAGGCCTGCATCTGGTCATACCGTTGGCGCGTCGGGATGGCTGGGACACGGTGAAAGCCTTTGCCAAAGCCATCGCCCAATTCATGACCGAGCAACTGCCGGAGCGTTTTACCGCGACCTCCGGGCCGAAAAACCGCGTCGGCAAGATCTTTATCGATTACCTGCGCAATGCGCGAGGCGCAAGCACGGTGACGGCCTATTCGGTCCGCGCACGCCCAGGGCTGCCTGTATCGGTACCGGTCAGCCGCGAGGAATTGACCGGCTTGCGCGGTGCCCAGCAATGGACGGTGGCCAACCTGCACCAACGCTTGCAGGGGCTGAAAGTTGATCCGTGGGCCGGCTATGCCAATCGGCAAAAACTCAGCAAGAAGATGTGGGACAAATTGGGCGCCACGCCACCGGAGTGACGCGCGCCCAGGTCGATCTCAAATCAGCACAAAGATGAGTGCCAATACGGCGAAGATCGCCCATTTTTCCAGGTAGTAACGCGTGCGGTTGCGTTTTTTCAACGCTTTGCCGCGCAAGCGAATCTTGTAAAGCCGGGTAAATGCGCGGTTGAGTGCACCGGTCTTGTCACCGGCGTCATTGGGCGAACCTGCGGCAGCCATGACATTACGGCTGAACCACCGGTTGAACGCGGCAGCCCAGCGATACTTCATCGGCCGCTCGATATCGCAGAACAGGATGATGCGGTTCTGCTGTGTGGTGTTTTCGGCATAGTGGATGTAGGTCTCATCGAACATCACCGGCTCACCGTCACGCCAGTAGTAGTGCTCGCCGTCCACATTGATATAACAACCGGGATCATTCGGCGTATCCAGGCCCAGGTGATAACGGTAGGAGCCGGCATAGGGGTCGCGGTGGCGCACCAGCTTGGACCCCGGTGGCAACTCGGCGAACATGGCCGCCTTGATCGAACCAATGCTCTGTAGCAATTCAGTGGTGCGCGGGCACAGCTTCATCGCCGAAGGGTGGCTTTCGCCGTACCATTTCAGGTAAAAGCGCTTCCAGCCAGATTTGAAGAACGAGTTGAAGCCCACATCGTTGTACTGGTCGGAACGCTTGATTTCGCCCGCCCGCATCAGGTTCAGGCCCTCTTCGCGAATATCCTTCCAATGCGTCTGCAGCGGGCTCAGGTCGGGGAAATCACTGGGCGACAGGTAAGGTCTGCCGGGGAGCCTGGAGCACAGGTACAGCAAACAGTTGATCGGGGCCAGGAAGGTCGAATGATCACTGAGCTGACGGCCCAGTGTGTGCCGCACCCGACCACGCAGGTGTACATACGCAATAGAGGCCACATAGAGAACAACAATGATCAGTTTCAAGGAATTTCGTCACACGTCAGAAGATAACAGACTGCTCCTGCGTGCCCACGACGGCCGAGGATGGATAGCAGTACCTGAAATCACAATTCACACGTTTGCCACCAGCGGCTGAGTACAACCCGGCTCGTGGCCATTGGCAGTTATTTAGCCATAGTTTGTAACCAAAAGTTAATCAACAATTGTGAAAAGCTGTCCACAGAATGTACTCATCGAACGCCTCAATGCGCAGCGTTCACCTCCATGGAAAAAGGAAATTACATGTCATCTATTTCAGATCCCGACTTTCAGGCGCTCCAAGGTGACTGGGAGCAAACCTCGCTGGAAGACAGTGGCGTACTCAACCCCGTGGATGCGCACAGCGCGCCGGGGGCGATCACCACGATCGCCGGCGACCGCTTCGAGGTAAAGACCGTCAGTGGCGAGGTGTTGCTGGAGGGCCGGTTTTTCCTCGACAGCACGACCGCACCCAAAAGCATTACCTGGGTGGACAGCATAGGGGATGACGCTGGCAAGCATTTGCCCGCCAGCTATCGCCTCGAAGGGGATACATTTGTGTTCATTGCTGCGGATGAGGGTATGCCCAGACCGCTCTCATTCAAGACGCATGCAGGCCAGACCATGCGCAGTTTCATACGGCGCGCCTGAGGCGTACGAAACTGCGACAGCCTTTTCACAAAGGCTTCACTTCCTGCGCTATAGGGTGAAGCCTACCTACTCCAGTGAATCCCTTGGCCCGCCTCCTCCGCGGGCATTTTTTTGCCTGGGAAATCCCGTTCAGGGGCGATGCTTGGTGGCGGTCAGGGTAAAGCACAAGGGCAACTGGGCAGGCTGGTGCTCGTACTGGTCGTACAGTTCCTCACGGTTGGAGTGGGAATACTCCTGCAAGTGGGCGATCTGCAAGTCGGCACCAATCGCCGCGCTCACCACATCCCCCAGGGTGTGCATATACCAATAGGAGGTGGGTCCGGCCACGTCGCCCTGGCCTTCGTAGACAATCGACTCCTGCAGTACAAAAGGCTCGCGCTGGAAATACGAACTGGCAGGCAGCAACGGATTTGGCGCCTTGGGATCGAACACCTCCAGGAACGGATGGGTTTCATACATCACCAGCGTGCCGCCGGGCTTCAAGGTGCTGGCGACATGACGCATGAACAGCGCCACATCCGGCATCCAACCGAGTACACCGATGGTCACCAAGGCCAGATCGAAGCGCCCGTGCAAGCGTGGCGGCAACGCATGGATGTCACTTTCGATAAATTCCGGGTCATGGGGCGACATAGCGGCAAGCTCGCGCGCCTGCAGGAGAAACGCCGAGGATTGGTCCACCCCGACCACCGAACGGGCGCCCAGGGCGAACAGCGACAAGCTTTCGCGACCGTTGTTGCAGCACAGTTGCACCACATCCTTACCGTCGACACCGACGTCCTGCAACAAGCCGGTGATGGTGGGGTCCAGGCACGAAAAACCAGGGTCGCGGACGCCGCTGAGCAGTGCGCTCCAGGTCTCGGTGGTTTTGTGCAGGTCGGCGGATTGGTCCCAGGCGTCCTTGTTGCAGGCAATCGCCTGTTGAGCTGAGGGCATGTCCATTGCGTCTCCAGATAATTGTTACAGCGAGACTCAGAAAGTAAGCCAAGTGCACGCGGATTAAAACCCCGGGGAGCGCGCGAAACTTAACGCCAACCGTACAGGTCATTAGCTCATCGTGCGTTCAGCCGTTGAACGCCCACTCCCTGAAGACTGTGCCATGGCCAACACCGCCGACCTGCGTAATACCCTGTCCCTGGATGGCCTGAATTTTTTCCTGGCGGATGTACGCGACGGCCTTGGCCCTTACCTGGCCATCTACCTGCTGGCGGTGCACAAGTGGGACCCGGCCAGTATCGGCGTGGTCATGACGCTGGCGGGTATTGCCGCACTGATCACCCAGGGCCCGGCGGGTGCATTGATCGACCGTACGCGCAGCAAACGCGCGGTGGTTGCGATTGCCGCCCTATTGGTGACCGGCAGTTGCCTGCTGCTGCCTTTTGTCAGTTCCTTCAGCCTCGTCGCCTTGACCCAGGCGGCCAGTGCCGTCGCCGCTTCGGTGTTCGCGCCAGCGATCTCCGCGATTTCCCTGGGCATCACTGGGCCACGCGCCTTTACTCGCCGCACCGGGCGCAATGAGACCTTCAACCATGCCGGCAACGCGGTGGCTGCGTTGCTGGCCGGTGGCCTGGCGTATCTGTTTGGGCCGGTGGTGGTGTTCTACCTGATGGCTTTTATGGCGGTGGCCAGTGTCGTCGCGGTCAGTTGCGTCTCGGCCAAGGCTATCGACCATGAGGTCGCCCGAGGCTTCGACCCCGCCCATACAGTCGATCACGAGCAGCCGTCCGGGCTGAAAGTCCTACTGGCCAACCGCCCGCTGTTGCTGTTCGCAATCTGCTGCGCCCTGTTCCATTTGGCCAATGCCGCCATGCTGCCGCTGGTCAGCCAGAAGCTCTCGCAGATCAACCTGCAGATGGCCACGCCGCTGACCTCGGCCTGCATTGTCGCAGCGCAATTGGTGATGGTGCCGATGGCCTGGCTGGTGGGCAGCAAGGCCGATGTGTGGGGACGCAAACCGCTGCTGCTGGCCGGCTTCATGATTTTACCCCTGCGTGGCGTGCTCTATACCTTATCCAGCGATCCCTATTGGCTGGTGGCCGTGCAAATGCTCGACGGTATCGGCGCGGGGATCTTCGGTGCGTTGTTCCCGGTGATCGTCAAGGACCTGACCCAGGGCACCGGGCGCTTCAATGTCAGCCTGGGGGCGATCTCCACCGTGTTTGGCCTGGGCGCAGCATTGAGCAGCAGCCTGGCCGGTTTCGTGGTGCAACAGGCGGGCTACAACGCGGCATTCCTCACCCTGGCCGGTGTGGCTGGCGTTGCGTTGGCACTGTTATGGCTGGCAATGCCAGAGACCCTGGCGAAACCCGTCTTCGCGCCCCACGCCTCTGCTGCCTGATATGAGCGACACCAGGAACTGTGCAGACGAAATCCGAGCGGGCGCCAAATTTCGGCCCAAAAAAAGTCTCACCCACTTTCGGTGAGCTGACCCAGCGTTTGATTGCTGGGCCAGAAGCGCAAGTTAGAGCAGTACAGTGGACAGCATTCCCAAGGCTCCCAAGACGAACCCGATAAGGGCGCCTCGTCCTGGTGCTTCATGAAACAGCGACCAGACCACCAAGGGCTCAAGCAGCAACAAAGAGGTGACGGAGACCACGGTGACGATCCAGATGTCACCGACAGCAACGTACCCCAGCCAATACGCACCCAACAGACAAAGCCCTGCAAAACACATCAGCACAACAGGAAGGACGAACCCTTCCCATGAACCATTTCCTGTCTGGGCAAGCTTGGCGGTGACCACCTCACTGTAGATTGCACAAAACTCGCCGAGCACCATCAACCCTAGAGCAGAAACTCCGAGTAGTTCTTTGGACATATCAAAAACTCCTTCGTATTCAGCGCAATATTTTTCAGCTCCCAGCCAGCGATGCCGCAGCCCAGGAGTTCGTTGCAGTGATACGAAGCAGCCTTGAACAGGCCTGAATTACCGAAGTGCTTTTCCATGCTCATATCCTTCATAGGGGGTGAGTCTTGGCGTCCACATTGGGGACGCGTGGCGATCATACGTTCCGCTATCCGTTCTGAACAACCCGCCACCTTGGGGTGGCCAAGCGCCACATGAGATTGAAGGCGCTCAACATCCGTCGTCGGCCGCCATACAACTGTCGCCTGACATATGCGACAATGCGCGCCAAATTCCAACACACATCCCCCATTTTTTGCTCAGCGACCGGGTTTCGCGCCTTGATGTCGCTGTTGATGCATGCCTGAAGGCTCCTGCCGCCACGCTCGCAACCCATTGATAGGTAAAGTAATTGATCTCCACAGCTAACATCACCATGCAGTTCGGCGCCAAGCCGCTCTTTGAGAACGTCTCGGTCAAGTTCGGCGCCGGCAACCGGTATGGTCTGATCGGTGCCAACGGTTGCGGCAAGTCGACCTTCATGAAAATCCTCGGCGGCGACCTCGATCCGTCCGGTGGCCAGGTCATGCTGGAGCCGAATGTGCGCCTGGGTAAGCTGCGCCAGGACCAGTTCGCTTACGAAGAATTCACCGTGCTCGACACCGTGATCATGGGTCACGAGGAGCTGTGGAAGGTCAAGGCTGAGCGCGACCGTATCTACTCGCTGCCGGAAATGAGCGAAGACGACGGCATGGCCGTGGCCGAGCTGGAAACCGAGTTCGCCGAAATGGACGGCTACACCGCCGAATCCCGCGCCGGTGAACTGCTGCTGGGCCTGGGTATTCCCTTGGAGCAGCATTTCGGCCCGATGAGCGAAGTGTCTCCGGGTTGGAAATTGCGTGTACTGCTGGCCCAGGCGCTGTTCTCCGATCCTGAAGTGCTGTTGCTCGACGAACCGACCAACCACCTGGACATCAACACCATCCGCTGGCTGGAAAACATCCTGACCCAGCGCTCCAGCCTGATGATCATCATCTCTCACGACCGTCACTTCCTGAACAGCGTGTGCACCCACATGGCTGACCTGGACTACGGCGAGCTGCGCCTGTTCCCGGGCAACTACGACGAGTACATGACCGTGGCGACCCAGTCCCGCGAGCAGCTGCTGTCGGACAACGCCAAGAAGAAAGCGCAGATCTCCGAGCTGCAATCCTTCGTCAGCCGCTTTTCGGCCAACGCCTCGAAAGCCAAGCAGGCAACGTCCCGTGCCAAGGCGATCGACAAGATCCAGCTCGCCGAGGTCAAGCCTTCGAGCCGTGTGAGCCCGTTCATCCGTTTCGAACAAACCAAAAAGCTGCACCGCCAGGCGGTCATCGTCGAGCGCATGGCGAAAGGTTTCGACGGCAAGCCGCTGTTCAAGGACTTCAGCTTCCAGGTTGAAGCCGGCGAGCGCGTGGCGATCATCGGCCCGAACGGTATCGGCAAGACCACCCTGCTGCGTACCCTGGTCAACGAACTGACCCCGGATGCCGGCAGCATCAAGTGGACCGACGCCGCAGAACTGGGCTACTACGCCCAGGACCACGCCAGCGACTTCGAAACCGACATGAGCCTGTTCGACTGGATGGGCCAGTGGACCCAAGGCGAGCAAGTGATCCGTGGCACCCTGGGCCGCATGCTGTTCTCCAACGACGAGATCCTCAAGTCGGTCAAGGTGATCTCCGGTGGTGAGCAAGGCCGCATGCTGTTCGGCAAGCTGATCCTGCAAAAGCCGAACGTGCTGATCATGGACGAACCGACCAACCACTTGGACATGGAATCCATCGAGGCGCTGAACCTGGCGCTGGAGAACTACCCGGGCACGCTGATCTTCGTCAGCCATGACCGTGAGTTCGTATCGTCCCTGGCGACGCGCATCATCGAGTTGAGCGCCAACGGCGTGATCGACTTCAGCGGCACCTATGACGATTACCTGCGCAGCCAAGGCGTGGTGTTCTAACAGCAGCGACCTGAAACCCTGGAGCATGCTTGTTGTGGCAAGCATGTTTGTTGTGGCGAGCGGGCTTGTTGTGGCGAGCGGGCTTGCCCCGCGTTGGGCTGCGCAGCAGCCCTGAAAACGAACACCGCGTTTTGCCTGGCAGAATGCGGTGTTTTTTATTGGGGCCGCTACGCAGCCCAACGCGGCGCAAGCCCGCTCGCCACAAAAGCCGGTTTCTCGGTCAAAGTAGTTAGGCTGCTTCCTTTTCCCCCAAGCCCTTGCCATGATGCATTCACCGCCCGCCCGCGAACGAGTGCTCATGTCCGACGCCGCCCCCTCCTCCTTGTCGATCACCCTGCAGATCGTCTCCATCGTCTTCTACACCTTCATTGCCTTTATCTGCATCGGCCTGCCGATTGCGGTAATCCCAGGCTATGTACATGAGCAACTGGGCTTCAGCGCGGTGGTGGCCGGGATCACCATCGGTTCGCAGTACCTGGCGACCCTGCTCAGCCGTCCCATGGCCGGGCGCATGTCCGACAACGTCGGCACCAAGCGCGCAATTGTGCTGGGGCTGGCGGGCATCCTGATCAGCGGTGTGTTGACGTTCTTCGCCACCCTGTTGGAGAGCATGCCCAGCCTGAGCCTGGGGATTCTGATCGTCGGCCGGCTGTTGCTGGGTGTGGCCCAGGGCCTGATCGGCGTGGGCACCATCAGTTGGTGCATGGGCCAGGTCGGTGCCGAACATACGGCACGCTCGATTTCGTGGAATGGCATCGCCTCCTACGGTGCCATCGCCATTGGCGCGCCGCTGGGGGTGGTGATGGTCGCCGAATATGGCTACACCAGCCTGGGTATCGCGCTATCGGTATTGGCGGCGCTGGGCCTGGTGCTGATCCGCAATAAACCCTCGGTGCCGGTGGTGCGCGGCGAGCGGCTGCCGTTCTGGGCGGTGTTCGGGCGTATCGCGCCCTTCGGTGCCAGCCTGTGCCTGGCCTCCATTGGCTACGGCACCCTGACCACCTTTATTACCCTGTATTACCTGAGTCGCGGCTGGGTCGGCGCGGCTTATTGCCTCACGGTGTTTGGCGTGTGCTTTATCCTGGCGCGACTGGTGTTTATCTCGGCAATCAGCCGTTTTGGCGGCTTCACGGCGGCGATTGCCTGCATGATCATCGAGACCTTGGGCCTGACGCTGCTGTGGTTGGCACCCTCTACCGGGGTGGCTCTGATCGGTGCGGGGCTGACCGGTTTTGGTTTGTCGCTGGTGTACCCGGCGCTGGGCGTAGAAGCCATCAAGCAGGTGCCCAACAGCAGCCGCGGGGCGGGCCTGAGTGCGTATGCGGTGTTTTTCGACCTGGCCCTGGCGATTGCCGGGCCGTTGATGGGCGCCGTGGCGCTGAACCTGGGTTATGGCTGGATCTTCTTCTGCGCGGCACTGTTATCGGTCACGGCACTGGGCGTGACCTTGCTGCTCAAGCGCCGCGCTTACTGATCGGCGGTCTGCATGCCGGCGCGGGTGGTCTGGCCGAGGGTGTGGGTGAAAAAACGCCCGGCTTCGGAGATCAGGTCGCGGTGGATGCCTTCACGGTCGACGCCATCGGCATCGGTGCAGATCGCCGGCATGGCGGCCAGTTGATCGCTGTCACACGGGGCCATGAACACGAAGTGCCCTGCCCCCGCCAGCAACTTGAAGTCCGGCGGCTCCGGCAGCTTGCGCGCCAGGGCGGCGGCGTTCTTGTCTACCGCCACCAGCTTGTCGCCGTCGCCGCTGTAGAGCAGCACCGGCACATGCACATCCGCCAGGGTATGGCGGCCGAACATCAGGCTTAACGGCGCCATCAACATCAGTGCGTGGATACGCGGGTCGGATTGCGGTTGCAGGTCGTCACGGTCCACCACCAGCTCGCCTTTGGTGGTGCAGGCATCACGATCTTCGGGACGTTCCTGGCAATAGCGGCGCAGGCGATCGAAGTCCGGCTTGGCCCCCGCCAGGATCAACGCGGTCTCGCCACCGGCCGAATAACCGATAACCCCCACCTGGTCGACGTTGACGAATGGCGACAGCATCGGGTCGGCCAGGGTGGCGGTGATCGCTTCGGAAATCTGGATCGGCCGGCCGTAGAGATTACTCACCGTGCCCAGGCGGCTGTGATCCTTGTAGTTATCGCCAGGGTGCAGCACCGCGACCACCACAAAGCCTTTGCGCGCCAGGGAGGTGGCCAGGTCATGCAGGGCCAATGGCGTACCGGTGTTGCCATGGGACAGCATCAGCATCGGGAAGCGGCCAATGGCGATCTTGGAATCTTCGGTAGCCGCGACGTGATAGGGACCCAGTTGTGTGCTGTGTTCATCGTCGGTGGACGGGTAAAACGCCACCGCCTTCATCGGCTGCAGATCCAGCGGGTCGAGAAACGTCATGCGATGGAAGCCCACACTCCAATGGGGGTGCGGCGCAGGCGCGGCGTGCACTGAAATCAGGCCGCCGAGGAGGGAAAGAACCATAACGGCACAAAGACGCATCATGAGGATGTCCACCTTTGCTGTGTAACCACGTTCAACACCCGCGGCATGTCTATTTGAAAAGTCCATGGTTCAAGGCACTCGCATCGGGTGATAAACCCATGCGTGCATAACCTGGGCCAAAGTAATGACAGCGGGTAAACGAAAAAACTCCGTACTCCGATCGATTTAAGGCGATCAGAATACAGAGTTTAGGCGCACGGCTTCAGATTGAAACCGCGCAGAGGCGAAATTTACACAAGTCTTACGCGGCAGCGAACAATTGTTCGTTGATGACTACGTTGGCATCGCTCAAGGCTTTTGCACGCACTTCATCACCGTAGGCCAGGCCTTCGGCACGCACGATTTCAATATCGGTAATACCGAGGAAGCCAAACAGCAGTTTCAGGTAGCCTTCATGGGCTGCGCCAGACGCTTGCCCGGCGTGCATGCCACCGGCCGTGGACACGATAATGACTTTCTTGTTGCCGCACAGGCCTTCCGGACCGGCTTCGGTGTAACGGAAGGTCTGACCGGCGACGGCGATGCGGTCGATCCAGGCTTTCAACTGGGTCGCGATGGTGAAGTTGTACATCGGCGCACCGATCACAACCGCATCGGCGGCGAGGAACTCAGCCAGCGACGATGCGCTCAGTTCGGCCTCATGCTTTTGCGCCGCATCACGCAATTCGGCAGCGGTGCCCAAGGCTCCCAGGGTCGCGCCGGAGAAGTGGTTGATGCCTTCGCTGGCGAGGTCACGGTAGGTCACTTCCACACCTGGCTGGGCCGCTTGCCAGGCCTTGACGACGCCAGCGCTGAGCTGACGGGAAGCCGAGTTGTCGCCGAGAATGCTGGAATCGATGTGCAACAGTTTCATGGTGGATCTCCGAGGTGGGATCGACAGGGGCGATCAGATGGCGGTGATGCTACGCATGAAACCAATAGTCGATAAGCCGGCTTTAATGCGATAGTTTGTCCCACTGACAGGACAATAGGCCCAGCATGCAAGACCTCAACGACCTCTACTATTTCGCCAAAGTCGTCGAAGCCGGCGGCTTTGCGGCGGCCGGACGGCTTTTGGGGATTCCCAAGTCGCGTCTGTCGCGGCGCATCGCCGAGCTGGAAGAGCGACTCGGCGCACGCCTGCTGCAACGCACCACGCGGCAACTGACCCTGACCGCCGTGGGCGAGCGCTACCTGCGCCATTGCCAGGCCATGCTGCTGGAAGCGGAAATGGCCGATGAGGCCGTCGCCAGCATGTCCAGCGAACCACGCGGGCGGCTGCGGGTGAGCTGCCCGGTGGGCATGGCACAACATATCTTGCCGGAGGTGGTGGCCGGATTTCTCGCCGCGCACCCCCAGGTCCAACTGGAGATGACCCTGGTCAACCGCCGCGTCGACCTGGTCGCCGAAGGCATCGACGTGGCGCTGCGCGTGCGCGAACTCGGTGATGAAGACCCACTGCTGGTCACCAAGCGCCTGCGCCAGGCCCAGACCGTGCTGGTCGCCAGCCCCGCACTGATGCTCGGGCGCCAGGTGAACACCCTCGACGACCTCAAGCAACTGCCGATACTCGGCGCACTGGAGGCGGATCGCCTGGTGCACCAGCGCATCCTCGACCCCCAGGGCAAACCCCACGACCTGGCGATGGAAGCTCGCCTGGGCATCGACGACTTTATCGTGCGCAAGACCAGCGCCATCATGGGCCTGGGCTTTACCGTACTGCCGATGATGTATTGCGAAGAGGAATTGGCCAGCGGCCGCCTGGTGCAACTGCTGCCGCAATGGTCATTGCCGGGCGGTTGGCTCCAGGCCGTCTACCCGCATCGCCGTGGCGTGCTGCCTGCGATTCGCGCCTGGATCGACTACCTGGAAGAAGGCTTTAAAAGCTGTGGAGACCGCTTGCTATGAAGATGACCGAAGCGCAAGTTGCGACGTTCTGCCTGAGCCTGCCCGGCGCCCGGGAAGACTACAAATGGGGCGGCGTGCGGGTGTTCTCGATCGCCGGCAACAAGATGTTCGCCCTGCAAAACCTGCGCGGTGATTCGCTGGCGTTCAAGGTCGACAAGGAATTGTTCCTCGGCCATGTGGACCGCCCTGGCATCCACCCGGCGCCGTACCTGGCACGCGCGCAGTGGATCATCATGAACACGCCCTACCCGCTGGGCGCCGAGGAACTGCGCGGCTTGTTGCAGCGCTCCCACCAGTTGGTGGTGAGCAAGCTGCCCAAGCGCACGCAGGTCGACTTGCTGCTAGAGAACTGACAGTAGCGTGCCGCCGAGGAACAACTGGTCCAGCCAGAACACCTGGTGCAACAGCACGATCACCCAGAACAGCACCTGGTAAGACACCTTGCGCGTCTTGTGCCGGAACACCTGCTGGGCAATCAATGCCCCCGGCCAACCGCCCGCCAGCTCCACGGCGTGGAGGATGTTCTCCGGGGTGCGCCAGCTGTCGGTGCGGGCCTTGCGCTTGTCGCTCCAATACAGGAAGAACGCCAGCACGCTGACCACGCCGTAGGCCGCCAACGGAAGTACCGTTTCACCGCGCAGCCACACCAACACCGAACCCACCAGCGGCGCCGCGCACAGCAGCACAAAAATCGCCGCTTTCAGGCGTGGGTGCTGAATCATCATGCCTTGGCCGCCGCCCAGTCGATCCAGCCGAATTGCCAGGTCGCCAGGATCAGCAGGCCGAACGCGATGCGGTACCAGGCAAACGCCGCATAGCTATGGCTGGCAATAAACTTGAGCAGGCCCTTGACCGCAATCATCGCGAAGATGAACGAGGTGACGAAGCCGATGGCAAACACCGGCAGGTCCGCCGGCTGGAACAGGTCACGGTACTTATAGCCCGAATACACCGCCGCACCGACCATGGTCGGCATGGCCAGGAAGAACGAAAACTCGGTGGCAGTCTTGCGCGACAGGCCGAACAACAGGCCGCCGATGATGGTCGAGCCGGAGCGCGACGTACCCGGGATCATCGCCAGGCACTGGGCAAATCCGACCTTGAGCGCGTCTTTCCAAGTAATGTCATCGACGCTTTCGGCGTGCACTTCATGCTCGCGGCGCTCGGCCCACAGCATGACGACGCCACCGATCACCAACGCGGTGGCCACAGTGATCGGGTTGAACAGGTAATGGTGGATCAGGTCGGCAAAAATCACCCCCAGCACCACGGCCGGCAGGAACGCGATCAGCAGGTTGAGCGTAAAGCGCTGGGCGTTGCGCTGAGTCGGCAAACCGGTCACCACATCGAGGATCTTGCGCCGGAACTCCCACACCACCGCCAGGATGGCGCCCAACTGGATGATGATGTTGAACGCCATGGCGCGCTCACCGCCGAAGTCGAGCAAATCGGCGACGATAATCTGGTGGCCGGTGCTGGAGATCGGCAGGAACTCGGTGAGCCCCTCCACCACGCCCAGTATCAATGCCTGAATGGCGGTCCAAAAATCCATGCTTCCCCCAAAGGTCATGCCCTGTGGCATGCCTTATCAATCTTTTTAATGGTTCACTGACGAGCGCACTTAAGTGCCCGGTGTTGACCATGGTCAACACCGGTCTGCAAAAATTCTGTGAAAAATCAGGCAGTACTCAGGTTTTACGGTTTCAGGCCGAAAGCCTATCAGACAAGGCGTAAAAGTCGATGCGACGCCCACAATTATAAAAAGCCCGGAGTGACAGGACGATGAACAGTTTGCGCAATATGTCGATCAGCCGACGCCTCTGGATGATCCTGATCGTCGCCGTGCTGATGCTGATGGCCCTGGGTTTGCTGATGCTCAAGCAGATCCACGACGACCTGTACCAGGCCAAGCGCCAGCAGACCCAGCACGTGGTCCAGACCGCCAGCGGCATCCTGACGTTTTATCACAGCCTCGAAACCACCGGCGTGATGACCCGCGAAGCCGCACAAAAACAAGCCCTGAGCGCGGTGCGCGGCTTGCGCTACGACCACGACGACTATTTCTGGATCAACGACCTCACGCCCGTGATGATCATGCACCCGGCCAACCCCAAGCTGGACGGCCAGAACCTCTCGGCCATCCGCGACCCCGACGGGTTTGCCGTGTTCAACGAGTTCGTGATCCTCGCCAAGGCCAAGGGCGCCGGCATCATCAACTACCGCTGGCCGAAGCCGGGTGCGGAGGCGCCGGTGGCAAAAACCTCGTATATCCAGTTGTTCGAGCCGTGGGGCTGGATCATCGGCTCCGGCGTGTATGTCGATGATGTGCAGACCGAGTTCAACAGCCAGGTGTGGAAAGCCTCGTTTATCGTCTTGGGCATTGCGCTGGTAATGGGCCTGCTGGTGTCGCTGATTGCCCGCAGCATCGTGCGCCCGTTGCAGGACGCGGTGAACGCCATGGGCAATATCGCCAGCGGCGAAAGCGACCTGACCCGCAGCCTCGACACCCACGGCCGCGACGAGGTTACCCAGCTGTCCCAACACTTCAACAGTTTTACCGCCAAGCTGCGCCAGGTAGTGGGCCAGTTGCAGGTGTGCGCCAATGCCTTGGGCCAGTCCTCCACGGAGCTGGGCAACAACGCGACCCAAGCCCATGACCGCAGCCAGCAACAGTCCCAGCAGATGGAACTGGTGGCCACCGCCATCAATGAAGTCACCTACGGCGTGCAGGACGTGGCCAAGAACGCCGAACACGCCGCCAGCGAAATGCGCGACGCCCAGGCCCAGGCGCAGCAAGGCCAGGTCAATATCGACGGCAGCCTGCAGCAGATCGACCAGCTCTCCACGACCATCAGCCAGGCCGTGGAGGTGATCCGCACCCTGTCCAGCGAAAGCACGCAGATCGGTGGTGTGCTGGAAGTAATCCGCTCCATCGCCGACCAGACCAACCTACTGGCCCTCAACGCCGCCATCGAAGCCGCACGCGCCGGGGAACAAGGCCGTGGCTTTGCCGTGGTGGCCGATGAAGTCCGCCTGCTGGCCCAGCGTACGCAAAAATCCACTGCCGAGATCCAGGCGATGATCGAGCGCCTGCAAGGCCACTCGGAAGCGGCGGTCAAGGTGATCAGCGACAGCCACAGCGCCTCGCAACTGACCATCGAACAAGCCGGCCAGGCCGGTGCCAGCCTCACCGCCATCGGCCAGGCGCTGCACAACCTCAATGGCCTGAACGCGTCGATTGCCAGCGCCACCCTGCAACAGGCCCATGTGGTGGAAGACATCAACCAGAACGTCACCCAGGCGGCGAGCTTGTCCCACAGCACCGCATTGGCAGCGGAGCAGTCCAGCGTCGCCAGCGTGCATTTGCGCGGGCTGAGCGAACAACTCGACAGCCTCTTGCGCCAGTTCAAGGTCTAACACCGCTCCAAATGTGGGAGGAGGCTTGCCCCCTCCCACATTTGCCCCCCGATGTTTTGAAGATTGCGTACCTCTGGTTACAATCCCCGCCCTCTCCCACTCTCCCAAGGATCCGCCATGTCCGGGCTTGAACTGTTCGCCGCCGCCCTGGGGGTGATCGCTGTCTGGCTGACGGTCAAACAGAATCCCTGGTGCTGGCCCATCGGCCTGGTGATGGTGTTGCTGTACACCTGGGTGTTTTATGACGTGAAGCTCTATTCCGACATGCTCCTGCAAGTGGTCTACGCCGCCCTGCAAGTCTACGGCTGGTGGCAGTGGACCCGCGCCGGCGAGGTCAAGCAAGGACGCCAGGTCACCCGCCTGGGTTGGCCCGCAATCATGACCAGCCTGGCCATCGGTGCGGTCGGCAGCTTGCTGCTGGGGGCTGCGATGGCGCACTGGACCGACGCAGCGCAACCCTGGCTGGATGCGGCTCTCACCGGTTTCAGCCTGGTGGCGCAAATGTGGATGGCGCAAAAACGCGTGCAATGCTGGCCGCTGTGGATCGCCGTGGACGTGATTTTCGTCGGGCTGTTCCTCTACAAGGGCTTGTACCTCACTGCTGCGCTCTACGCACTGTTCACCGTGATCGCCGTGCAAGGCTGGCGTGAATGGCGCGCCGACCCGGCGTTGCGCGCATGAAGGTGGTGGTCCTGGCCGGTCCCGAGTCCAGCGGAAAAAGCTGGCTGGCTGCCGAGTTGCACGCGCATTTCGGCGGGCTGATGGTCGGTGAATACGTGCGGTATTTCATCGACCAGCACCAGCGCGACACCCGACTCGCGGATATCCCGGCCATCGCCCACGGCCAACTGGCCTGGGAAGATGCCGCCCGCGCCCAACAACCGCGCCTGCTGGTCCTCGACACACACCTGCTGACCAACAAACTGTGGAGCCAGACCCTGTTCGGCGACTACCCGGCGTGGCTCGACGATGAACTGCTGGCGCGTCACTACGACCTGCACCTGCTGCTGTCGCCGGACGATGTGGAATGGACCGCCGATGGCCAACGCTGCCAGCCGGAACTGGCCGACCGCCAGGCGTTTTTCCAGGGCAGCCTGGCGTGGATGCAGGAGCATCGACAGGCGATGGTGGTGATTCGGGGGGATTGGGAGGAGCGCCGGATCGCGGCGTTTACAGCGGTAGAGCAACTGCTCGCCCAACCCGTGTAGGAGCGAGCTTGCTCGCGAAAAACCAAAGAGCACATCGGGGCATCAAGTACCCCGCGTTATCGTTGACGATCTTCGCGAGCAAGCTCGCTCCTACAGGGAATTGCAGCGGTTAGTAGCCCAGCGATAGCCCGGTATTACGACGCGGGTCATTCGCGCCATAGAAGCGGTTATTACCCACCGGCTTGCCACCCAGGGACGGCGCACCTACCAGGATCGCGGCCAAGTGGTTGGCATCCTGCGGCCCGGCGAACTTATGGCCCCAGCTTTCCAGAATCTTCTGGGTGTCCGGGCTGACCGCAAAGGTCTCAAGGTTGGTGGTTTCCGGCATCCACTGCTGGTGGAAACGCGGCGCGTCCACGGCTTCCTGGATGTTCATCTTGTAGTCGATGACATTCAGGATGGTCAGCAAGGTCGCAGTAATGATGCGGCTGCCGCCCGGCGTACCCACCACCATCACCGCCTTGCCATCCTTGGTCACGATGGTCGGGCTCATCGACGACAGCGGCGCCTTGCCCGGTGCGATGGCGTTGGCTTCACCCTGGACCAGCCCGTACATGTTCGGCACGCCGACCTTGACGGTGAAGTCGTCCATTTCATCGTTGAGGATCACCCCAGTCTTGCTCGCCATCACGCCCGCACCGAACCAGTCGTTGAGGGTGTAGGTCACCGAGACCGCGTTGCCCCACTTGTCGACGATGGAATAGTGGGTGGTGTTGTTGCCCTCATGGGGTGAAACGCCCGGCTTGATTGCCTGGGAATCCCCGGCCTTTTGCGGCTCGATGGCGTCGCGCAGTTTGGCCGCGTAGTTCTTGTCCAGCAGATGCTCGATCGGGTTCTTCACAAAATCCGGATCGCCCAGGTAGCTGTTACGGTCCACGTAGGCGTGGCGCATGGCTTCGATCTGGTAGTGCAGGCCCTGGGCCGAGTGATAGCCCAGGTCAGCCATCGGGTAGCCTTCGAGGATGTTCATGATCTGGCAGATCACCACACCGCCCGAGCTTGGCGGCGGTGCCGAGACCACGTGGTAGCCACGGTAGTCGCACTCGATGGGCGCCAGTTCGCGGGTCTTGTACTTGTCGAGGTCGGCCTGGGTGATGATGCCCTTGCCGGCCTGGCTGGAATCCACCAGGGCCTTGGCGACCCAACCTTTATAGAAGCCGTCGCTGCCCTTGGCGGAGATTTCCTTCAGGGTTTTCGCCAGGTCTTTCTGCACCAGCTTCTGGCCGACCTGCAGCGGTTGGCCGTTGTGCAGGAAGATCCCGCGCATATCCTTGTCTTTTTCGAACTCGCCGGTAGCGGTGTGCAGCAGGTCGATATCGCCCTGCTCCAGGGCAAAGCCGTTTTCCGCCAGCTTGATCGCCGGGGCAATCACTTGGGCGCGCTTGAGGGTGCCGTACTTGCTCAGCGCCAGCTCCATGCCGGAAACAGTGCCGGGCACACCGACGGCCAGGTGCCCCTTGGCACTCAGGCCTTCAACCACATTGCCGGCCTTGTCCAGGTACATGTCAGCGGTGGCCGCCAACGGGGCTTTTTCGCGGAAGTCGAGGAAGGTCTTGCGTCCGTCCGCCAGTTGCACGGTCATGAACCCGCCGCCGCCCAGGTTACCGGCCGCCGGGTACACCACCGCCAGCGCGTAGCCGACCGCCACGGCCGCATCCACAGCGTTACCGCCGGCCTTGAGTACATCCACACCCACATGCGTGGCCAAATGCTGGGCGGTCACCACCATGCCATTTTCACCGGCCACCGGGGCCTGGGACGCGGCTTGCACGCCGCTGACCGTCAACACCAAGGCGGTGGCAATTAACGTGCGGCTGAAGGGTTGGTATTTCATCCATGGCTACTCTAGTTATTGAGATGCACCAAAATAGCCCCTCGCGAATTTAATCCCCAGCGCAATGGCGTTTTTATTACAGAACTTGTCGGTCACAGAACGGCACGTGCAAAGCCGCGTTGCAGATCCTCGATCAACGCCGCTGCATCTTCCAGACCGATATGCAGGCGCACCACCGGGTTCAGCGCACGGTCGGCCGCACTGTCGCGGTCGCCGGTGTCGGCCACGGTGACCAGGCTTTCATAGCCGCCCCACGAAGCGCCCAGGCCAAACAGCTGCAAGCCGTCGATAAAACGCTCGACGTAAGCGGTGTCCGCATTCATCAGTTCAAACGACAACAACCCATTGCTGCCGGTGAAGTCCCGGCGCCACACCCCATGCCCCGGATGCTTGGGCAAGGCCGGATGGAACACGCGCTTGACCTGCGGTTGCGCCTGCAACCAGTGGGCGATCGCCACGGCCTGGCGCTCGTGCACATCCAGGCGTGATGCCAGGGTGCGTGCGCCGCGCAGGATCAGGTAGGCGTCGTCGGCACTCACCGCGTTGCCGAAGGTGTCGCTCATCCTGCCCAGCGCCGGCCAGGCCGCTGGTGTGGTGCACACGCTGCCCATCATCACGTCGCTGTGGCCGCCGAGGTATTTGGTCAGGGCCATGATCGAAATATCCGCGCCCAACGCCAGTGGCCGGTACAGGTAGCCCGAGCCCCAGGTGTTGTCGACGGCGAGCAGGATGTCGCGTGGTTTGCACAACGCCGCAATCGCCGGCAGATCGCACAGTTCATACAACAGCGAGCCCGGCACTTCGGCGTAGACCAGCCTGGTGTTGGCTTGCAGTTGCGCTTCCAGCCCCTTGCCATCGGGTGCGAAGTAGCTGACCTGGATGCCGAACGGCTGGAGGAATTCACGCGCCAGCTTGCGCACTGGCGAATACACCGCATCGGTAATCAGCACATGGTCGCCGGGGCGCAGGTAGGCCAGGAACACCTGCGCCGCTGCCGCCAGGCCAGTGCTGTAGAGCCGCGTGCGAAAGCCGCCTTCCAGCTCGGTGACCAGGTCTTCGAGGGCATGGGAGGTCGGGTTGCCACGCGCACCGTAGGTCAGCACCCGCTCGCTGTCGCGGCGGGCACGGGCGTCGCGCATCTGCGCCAGGTTGTCGAACAGCACGGTGCTCAGACGCGTGATCGGTACGTTGACGGCACGGCCGCCGTGGCCTTTTTCGGTACGCGCGGCGTGGATCAAGCGCGTGCGCACCCGCGAGGGCGCGGCCAACGGCTTGAGGCTGGCGATTTCCGCTTCGCTCATTTGCGCGAGCAAGCCGATTTCCCAGGCCAGGTACTGGCGCGCGGCGTCCTTGTTGCCGCTGTGACGGTCGTGGGTAAAAAACAGAAAGTCGATGCACTCGGCGTCCGGCGGCGTATGCGGGTCTTCGTTGACCGGCAGGCCGGCCGAGGCCCACGCGGCGAAGCCACCGTCGAGCAACCTGGCCGACAGGCCTTCGGCAGCAAACGCCGCCAATGCCGGGTCATCCGCCACCAGCACCAAGGGACGATGATCGGTCTTGAGCCGCGCACGAATCGACCAGCGCGAACCGGCAATATGCCCCTTGCGATAGGCCATGCTCGGGCGCAGGTCGATCAGGTTCACATCGTTCAATTCCAGCGCCAAATCCTGGGCACTGATCAGCGGCAACGGCTCATACGCCACCGCTGGCAACACCGGCAGCGCCAGGCCGCTGTCGATACCGCCGCTGAGCACATAGGCTTCGTGCCCGAGTTGGCGTAGCCAACTGGCGACAATCGGCGCACGCACGCCATCGCTGTCCACCAGCACGATGCGCGCCTGGCGCACGCCGATATACAGGTCGGTGGACTGGATCAACTGCCCGCCCGGCGTGTGTTGCGCGCCCGGCAAGCTGCCCGCGGCAAACTCTTCAGCAGTGCGCACATCACACAAGAACAGACTGCGCTGCGCGTCATCCGCCCATTGTCGAACCTGATCCGCCGATACCGTCACCACCCCTGCCCGCTCGGCCAATTGCCGCGCAGCCAGGCGCTGCCGAGCCAGGTCAGTGCTGACCTGATCGGCATAACGCCGAGTACTGCCATGTTCCAGCTGGAAATCTTCGAGGTACCAGCCCTGGGTACCGTTTTCCAGGGCATAGATAGGGTTTTTCAAGCCCAGGTTGATCAGGGTCTGGGCGCCGATAATGCTGCGCGTACGCCCGGCGCAATTGACCACGATGGGCGTGCTGTCATCCGCCACCAGATCATGCACGCGATAGCCCAACTCACCGTTGGGGCAGCAGATGGAACCGGGGATGGTCATCTTGCGGTATTCATCGAACGGTCGCCCGTCGAGCACCACCAGCGGCGCGCCACTGGCTTGCCAATCGGCCAGTTGCCGAGCGGTGACGTGAGGCGTATGGCTGGCCTCTTCGACCAATTCGCCAAAGGCCTTGGACGGCACATGCACGCCGGCAAACAACTGCAAGCCCGCCGCCTGCCAACCATCGGCGCCCCCCTCCAACACATGCACGCGGCGGTAGCCCAACACTTGCAAGCGCGCGGCGACCAGCGCCGCCACCGTACCGCCGTCCTGGTCATAGATCACCAGCCGCACCTGCGGGTTGGGCGCCAGGCGGCGTACCTCCAGCTCCAGGCGGCTATAGGGCAGGTTCACCCCATGGAACAGGTGGGCCTCACCGTATTGCCCGTGCTCGCGCACGTCGAACACGGCGATTTCCTGCCCGTCGAACAGCCATTGCTGCAGTTGACGTGGGGTGATGGTCTGGCTCATGGAAGTCCCAACAATTAAGAGAAAAGTGACGGCAACGCGTCAGGCATAGGCCTTGATCGACGGCGCCATCTGCGAAGCGTTGTAGTTGAGGATGCGGCCATCCGCGTCCACACCGTAGCGGCCGTTCAGGGATTCCAGCGGCAAGCCATACAGGTGGAAATGCAACGTGGCCTGCTCACCTTCAACCTTGATGCCATGCAGGTCTTCACCGAGGAACGAGATCGACGTGCCCGGCTGCACGATCACTTCCTTTTCCAGGCTGAGGGAGGTGAAGCCCGGCTCGTGGCCTTCGTCATTGCGTGCATAGACGTAGTTGATCTCCTGGCCTTCCACCGCGCTGATGATCGCCCAGGTCTCATGGTTGTGCGGCAGCGTGCTTTTGCCCGGCAACAGCGAGTTGAGGTACAGGGTCGGCGTATCGCCGTCGTCGTTCAGGCGATAGCGGAACGCGGTGCTGCCCTGCCCTGGCACAGGCGCGGGGAATTCATCGAAGTTGAACAGGTCGCGGCGCTCGGCCAATTGTTCCAGCAGGCCGACGATGTCCACCAGGGCTGCGCGGTCTACGCCGCGCTGGTTGATGACGCGGATCTGCTGCAAAAACGCCTCGATCACGGCGGCACGGTGTGCGTTGCTCATCACAGTTTTCCTTTTATCAGACTGACAGGCTGTAACGGCCCAAGTTGGTCAACAGATACGGGGCATGCTTGAGCGGGCCACGGCGCCCCGTATCGCCCAAGGCATGGCGCAGGAACGTCTGGGTGCGTTCGCTGCTGGGATTCTGAAAGATGCTCTCAGCGCTGCCATGCTCGACAATCACGCCGTTTTCGGTGAAGTACACGACGTCGCTGATCTCCTCGGCGAAGCGCATTTCGTGGGTGACGAGTACACAGGTCATGCCCTCTTCGGTCAGCTCGCGAATCACCGTCAGCACCTCGCCGACGGTTTCCGGGTCGAGCGCCGAGGTCACTTCGTCAAACAGGATCAGCTCCGGGCGCATCGCCAGGGCGCGGGCAATCGCCACGCGCTGCTGCTGGCCACCGGACAGTTGGCCTGGGTACGCATCGGCCTTGTGCTCCATGCGCACCTTGGCCAGCAGCGCCCGCGCGTCTTTTTCCGCATCGGCACGGCTGCGACCGAGCACCTTGCGCGGGGCGATCACCAGGTTTTCCAGCACCGACAAGTGCGGGAACAGGTTGTATTGCTGGAACACAAAGCCGACGCGCTTGCGCAACTCGATGCGCTGCGCTTCCTGGACCAGGCTGTCGACCTGGGTCTGGCCCACGCGAATACTGCCGCGCTGGGGCTGCAACAGCCCGGTGATGCAGCGCAGGATCGTGGATTTGCCCGAGCCGGACGGGCCGATGATCGACACGGCCTGGCCACGCAGCACGTCGAGGTCGATGCCCTTGAGCACCGGGTTGGCGCCGAACGACAAGTGCACATCCCGCAGGCTCACCAGGGGTTCAGTAGAAGGCATAACGGCGCTCCAGGTGTTGGGTCAGGCGGGAAATCGGGTAGCAGTAGGCAAAGAACAGCACCAGCAGGCTCAGGTAGATCACCACGGTAAAGCCGGTCATGTTCACGGTGTTGCTGGCGATCTGCGCGGTGTCGATCACGTCATGCACGCCCACCAGCGAGGCCAGCGCAGTGCCCATGGTGACCACCGCGTAAAGGTTCATCCACGGCGGCAACATGCGCTTGAAGCACTGCGGCAGGATGATCGAGCGAAACAGCTGGCCACGGGTGAATGCCAGGGACCGCGCGGCTTCCCATTGGGTGCTGGGGATCGAGCCGATGGCGCCCCGGAAGATTTCCGCCACGTTGGCGCTGGCCGGTAACGCCAGGCCGATAGTGACCTTGACCCAATCGGGGAACGACACGTAGCTGCTGCCGATACGGATCTCGAACGGGAACACGTAGGTAGTGAAATAGATCAGCACCAGCCACGGCGCATTGCGAAACACCTGCACCCACAGCCGCGCCACAAAGCCCAGGGGCGACAACGCCAACGCACCGATCACCAGACCCAGCACCGAACCAATGCCGATCGCCAGCAGGCTGATCAGAATGTTCTGGCCAAAACCGACCAGCAGTGCCGGCGACCATTGCAGCAAGGCCGACAGCACCGGGAATGAATCAATGGCCATAGCCGGGCATCCTCAGGCGCGCTTCGAGCCAGCGCCCCACACAATTGACGATAAAACTCAGCAGGCCGAAAAAGCTCAGGATCAGGAGCATCAGCTCCAGCACGTTGTCGCTCTGGGTCCAGATCATGATCGCCGCGTAGGTGATGTCGCCCACCGCAATCGCAGAGGCCACGGCGGTCATCTTCACCAGGTCGATCAGGTTGTTGATCAGCGACGGCAAGGCAAAGCGCAGCGCCAGCGGCAACTGCACATTCCACAACAACTGGCGGCGGCTGAAGGCCAGGGAGCTGGCGGCCTCCATCGTTACGGCAGGCACCGCTTCGATGCCGGCGCGCAGGGCCTCGGCATGGAACGCGCCCTTGTGCAGGGAGATCACGATCACCACCCAGGCAAACGGCGTCAGCGGGTTGGCCGCGCCGACCGCCTGGGTCAGCAGCATGTTCAACACCAGGAACGCGCAGTACAGCTGCACCAGCGTCGGCGTGTTGCGCGTCACTTCCACGAACACCCGCGCAGGCTTGGCCAGCCACGGGTTGCCTGAGGTCAGCATCGCCGCCAGCGTGATCCCCGCCAACAGGCTGCCGATGATCGTGAACAGGCACAGCAGACCGGTGGTCAGCGCGCCCTCGACCAGGCTGCCGCGCTGATAGGCGTCCAGCAGGAAGGTGTAGTTCAGGCCAATGCCGGCGGCCCAATGGACGAACACTTCAAGCAGATGACTCATCTCCATTGCCGGTTCAGGCGCCCTTGAACTGTTTCTGCAATTCCACCAGGGCCGGCGATGCCGGGCTGATGCGGTTGCGGGTCTGGGCCTCGATCAGCCAGCCGCTGCGGTGCAGTTCCTTGACGATCGGATCGAGCTTGGCCTGGGTGTCGCTCTCGCCGCGACGGGTCCAGATCACCGACGGTGCCGGGTTGAGTTCCGGGCCGAGGACGCGGTAGTCCTTCCATTCGGCGCTGTCGTTGACCAACGGGTTGATCAGGGTGGCGTCGTGCACCGCGGCGACGCAGTTGTTACCGCGCAGGGCCAGCAACGACTCGGACGAGCTCTTGAACGCCTTGAGCTGAGCACCGAATTCAGTCAGCGGCTTGACGTAGCTGCTGCCCTGGGAGGTGCACACGGGCTGGTCCTTGAGGTCTTCCCAACGGGCGATCTTGCTGTCTTTGAGCACCGCAGCCGCACCGCCGACGCGGTAGAACGGGGTCGGCACAAAACCGAGGATCTCACCGCGCTCGGCGGTCCATTCCATATTGGCAATCAGCAGGTCGACCTTGCCCTGCTGCAGGAACTGCACACGGTTGGCCGGCAATACCGGCACCAGTTGCACCTCGGCCTTGAGTTGACGCCCCAGCTCGTTGGCCAGGTCGACGTTCAAGCCCTTGGGCTGTTGCGTGGCGGGGTCGATGCTGCCAAACGGACCGCCGGACAACAACACGCCCACCACCAGCACATGGCGCTGCTCGATCTTGTCCAGCGTCGCATCGGCCTGCGCCGCCACACTGCCGCCCAGGGCGATCATCGACCCCAGGGCCACCGGCAACCATTTCTTGAACATCATTGGACTTCCCCCTGGCGAATGATCGGCGTACCCCGACCTGATGGAGGGGCATGCTAGGGAGAGTGCGAGGGCAACGGAAATGCAAATATCTCATATCGTTATAACTCACCGTCTTTGCACCACCTTCAATTTCGGCATAACCCATTATTCATTGGCCCAGGCAAAAATCCTCTTCACCCATACATAAATATCTGTAATGTTTAACTTCACACACTTGATGTAAAACCGCTTCTGGAAATGGCCATGTCGACCCTCGACCTTGAACTTCTGCGCACCTTTATCGCCGTGGTCGACCACCACAGCTTCGCCGAAGCCGGCACGCACCTGGCGCGTACCCAGTCATCCGTGACCCAGCATATGCAGCGCCTGGAACAGCAAGTGGGTGTGAGCCTGTTCGAAAAGCGCGGCCGGCAAAAACAACTGACCGAGCCGGGCCTGCAGTTGCTGCGTCATGCACGGCAGATGCTCGCGCTGAATGACGATGCACTGAACTCCCTGCGCGAAAGCAGCTTGAGCGGCGTGCTGCGCATCGGCTCGCCCCACGATATCGCCGACACGATCCTGCCGCCGATCCTCAGCCATATCGCGCGCTCCGCGCCACGCCTGCGCCTGGAGATCGACGTAGGCCGCAGCCCGTTCCTGATGGACGACCTGCACCGGGGCAAGGTCGACATGGTGATTTCCACCCGCTCCGACCCGAACCTGGAAGGCTTTGCGCTGCGGACGTCGCCGGTGTGGTGGATCTGTTCGGCGCAGTACATCCACCAGCCGAGCGAACCGCTGCCGCTGATCCTGGTGGACGAGCCGAGCATCTACCGACGCTACGCCCTGGAGGCGCTGGAACAGGCGAATATCCCCTGGCGCCAGGCGTATCTGGCATCGAACCTGATCGGCATCAAGGCCGCCACCCGCGCAGGGCTCGGGGTAACGCCGCGCAGCATGGAAATGCTCGGCCCGGATATGCGCGTGCTGGGCGAAACGGATGGATTACCGAGGTTGCCGGAGGTCACGTATTACCTGTGGATTCGGCCGAATACGGCGAACCCGATTGCGCGCAAGGCGTATGACTTGATCCGGGGCAGCCAGGGCCTGTAAAGAGCGTGCTGGCATCTGGATTTTATCCCGTTAGAATCGTCGCCATTCCCGCCTGCCCTCCCTGACACGAGCCCTTTCATGAGCTTTGATTTCGACACGATCCACCCCCGCCTCGGCACCGGCAGCACCAAGTGGAACCGCTACCCGGCCGATGTGTTGCCGATGTGGATTGCCGACATGGACATCGCCGCGCCGCCCGCCGTGCTGCAAGCCCTGCATGCGCGCCTCGACCAGCAGATTCTCGGCTACAGCGTGGCCGGCCCGGATGTACGCGAGGCCATCGTCGCCGACCTGTGGTCCAAGTACGCCTGGCGCGTGCAGCCCGACGACCTGCTGTTCCTGCCCGGCGTCGAACCCGGTTTCAATATGGCGCTGCACGCCTTTGTACAACCGGGCCAGCCGGTGGTGCTGCAAACCCCCAACTACCGGCCGATTCGCCTGGCGCCCGGCCACTGGAACCTGCCGCGTATCGAAGTACCGTTCCAATTGCGCGGCGCTGAATACATCACGCCAATGCCCGCCCTGCGCGAGGCCCTGACCGGCGCCGGCGCACTGCTGCTGAGCAACCCGCACAACCCCATAGGCAAGGTCTTCCCCCGTGAAGAACTGTTGGCCGTGGCCAATGCCTGCCTGGAAAACGGCGCGCTGATCATCAGTGACGAAATCCACGCCGAGCTGTGCTTCGACGGCCGCCGCCACATCCCCACCGCCAGCCTCAGCCCGGAGATTGCCCAGCGCACCATCACACTGATGTCGGCGAGCAAGGCCTACAACGTAGCCGGTTTGAAGACCTGCTTTGCCGTGATCCAGAACGCCGAGATTCGCGAACGCTTCAACCAGGCCCGCTGCGGCATGGTCGACAGCGTCAGCCCCCTGGGCCTGGAAGCCACCCGCGCCGCCTACAGCCAGTGCGGCGCATGGCTCGACGCGCTGAAGCACTACCTGCAAGCCAACCGCGATTACCTGTTCGACGCCGTGCAAACCCGCTTACCCGGCGTGGTGATGCACGCGCCACAAGGCACGTTCCTGGCCTGGCTGGATTGCACCGCCCTGGGCCTGGACGACCCACAGCAATTCTTCCTGGAGCAGGCCAAGGTTGGGTTGAGTGCGGGGATCGAATTCGGTGACGACAGCCAGCAGTTCGTGCGCCTGAACTTCGGCTGCCCACGGGCTTTGCTGGAAGAGGGTCTGCAACGTATGGAGCGTGCGCTGCAGCAGCGCTGAGGCACCGTCGCAGGCTTTATCAATGTGGGAGCAGCGCTCCCACATCAGGTGGGCGTCACAGCTTGGCGATGGACACTTCGGTGGACTTCACAAAGGCAATCACTTCACTGCCTACTTTCAATTCCAGGTCACGCACCGAGCGCGTGGTGATCACCGAAGTGACGATGCCGGACGCGGTTTGCACGTCGATTTCGGACACCACCTCCCCCAGCAGAATTTCCTTGATCACGCCCTTGAACTGGTTGCGCACGTTGATCGCTTTAATGGTCATGTCGGCTTTCCTTTTGGCTGTTGGGTCAATCCGCACGAATGCGCAGGCCTTCAAAGTGCGCTATCGCGCAGAACATTAAAAGGAATATATAACTCTTTATTTATTCCATAAAAACATATGCGCACTGTTGCCCCACCAACAGCCGATCAACAATCTGCTACCCCCGTAGCAGCTGCGGTTTTGGATAAGGCGATATTTACGGTTAAGACCATATCTACGCGGGGTAGCGGTGACCTTGGCATAGAGACTGCATATTCCTGTAAAGCATGATGATACATTAAAAATCATCTTTCTGAATATAAGAAAAGCCTTCTCTCAACGCCTTGTCCGGAGCTGTTCCATGAAACCCTTCACCCAGCGTTTACTCGGCGCCTGCGCCCTCGTCCTGAGCCTGCAGCCGCAGGCATATGCCGCCGAAACCGATCCCGCCGAAGTCAACCTCGACTACGCCTACTACTCGCCGGTCAGCCTGGTGCTCAAGCACTTCGGCTGGCTGGAACAGGCCCTGCCCCAGAGTAAAGTCGGCTGGGTCCTGAGCCAGGGCAGCAACCGCTCCCTGGAATACCTCAACAGCGGCGGCGTGGATTTCGCTTCGTCGGCCAGCTTGTCTGCCGTGTTGAGCCGGGCCAATGGCAGCCCGATCAAATCGGTTTACGTCTACAGCCGCGCCGAATGGACGGCCCTGGTGGTACGCAAGGACTCACCACTCAACAGCGTCAGCGACCTGAAGGGCAAGAAAATCGCCGCCACCAAAGGCACCGATCCGTACCTGTTCACCCTGCGCAGCCTGCAACAGGCCGGGCTGAAAAAAGACGACGTGGAGCTGGTGCACCTGCAACATCCCGACGGCCGCACCGCCTTGGAAAAAGGTGACGTGGACGCCTGGGCCGGTCTCGATCCGCACATGGCCGCCAGTCAAATCCAGGCCGGTTCGCGCCTGCTGTATCGCAACAAGGACTTCAACAGCTATGGCGTGGTGAGCGTCACCGAGAAGTTCGCCAAGGCGCACCCACAGACCATCACCAAGGTGCTTGGCGCTTATGAAAAAGCCCGGGATTGGGCCGTGAAGCACCCGGATGAATTCGCCAAGCTGCTGGCGGATGAATCCGGCCTGCCGTTGGAAGTGGCCAAGCTGCAACTGTCGCGCACCGATCTGAGTACGCCGTTGTTGAGCGCCAAGGATGTGCAGTCGTCCAAGTCAGCGGCGCCGATCCTGGTGTCCGAGGAATTGGTGCGTCGTGGGGTAAATGTGGACCAGGTGATCGATCAACTGATCGACCCTTCGTTTGGCCAAACCCTGCCGCAGCAGTAAGGGGCGCTGATGACCAGCGAAAGCCAAGCATTGCCCCTTCCGGCCCCCGTGGCCAGCCAGCGCAGCGCCTGGCCACGACGGTTCAAAGGCCTGGTCCTGCCGGTGCTGATCCTGTTGATCCTGGAAGTGGTCGTGCGGGTAGGCTGGCTGCCGTCCTACCAGATGCCGGCCCCCAGCGAGATCGCCGTGACCCTCACCGACCTGGCCGAGGGCGCCTTGTGGAAGCACATCAGCGCCAGCCTCGCGCGGGTGCTGCTGGGCTTTGCCATCGGCGCCAGCCTGGCCCTGGTCTTCGCTGCCTGGGTCGGTTTGAGCCGTGAGGCCGAAGCCTACCTGGAACCGACGTTCGCCGGGCTGCGCTCGATCCCAAGCCTGGCCTGGGTGCCCTTGCTGTTGCTGTGGCTGGGCATCGATGAAACCTCGAAGATTGTGTTGATCGCCATTGGCGCGTTTTTCCCGGTGTACCTCAATGGTGTCGCGGCGATTCGCGATATCGACCGCAAGCTGGTGGAAGTGGGCCAGATGTACGGTTTCAGTCGCCGCCGCCTGGTGCGGCGGATCCTGCTGCCCGCGGCCCTGCCCGGCCTGTTCACCGGGCTGCGCAGTGGCTTGAGCCTGGCGTGGATGTTCCTCGTGGCGGCCGAGCTGATCGCGGCGACCAAGGGCTTGGGTTACCTGCTCAGCGATGGGCGGGAAACCTCGCGGCCCGACATTGTGCTGGCCGCCATTGTCGTGTTGGCGCTACTGGGCAAGGTCAGCGACGGCCTGCTCGCGGCGCTGGAGAAACGCTGCCTGGCCTGGCGCGATACCTTCAACGGCCAAGGAGCGGAACAATGAGTACCCAGCCGTTATTGGACATTCGGGTGGAGCGTAAAAGCTTCGCCAGCACCACCGTGTTGAAAGACGTGCGCCTGGCCTTGCAGCCTCGCGAAGCCGTCAGCCTGCTGGGCCCCAGCGGCTGCGGCAAAAGTACCTTGCTGCGGATTGTCGCCGGGCTGGAAACCGACTTTCAGGGCGAGCTGCAAAGCCCCGACGGCCAAGTGGCGTTTGTGTTCCAGGAGCCTCGGCTGATGCCCTGGCTCACGGTCGAGCAGAACATCGGTTTCAGCGATGACCACCACTACGACAAGGCCTGGGTTGCGCAATTGATCGAGGAAGTCGGCCTCAAGGGCTTCGCCCAGGCGCTGCCCAAGGCGTTGTCCGGCGGCATGGCACAGCGGGTGGCGATCGCACGCGGCCTGTATTCACGCCCGCAGGTGCTGTTGCTGGATGAACCGTTCAGTGCGGTGGATGCCTTCACCCGCGTGAAGCTCCAGGACTTGCTGCTGCAACTGGCCGCGCACCACGCCATCGCCCTGTTGCTGGTGACCCATGATGTGGACGAGGCACTGTACCTGAGTGATCGGGTGCTGGTGATGGACAACCGGCCCAGCAGTATTCGCCAGGAACTGGCGGTCGACCTGCCCCACCCGAGAGACCGACGTGATCCGTTGCTGGCCCGGCTCAAGGCGCTGGCCTTGACCGAGTTGCAGCGTGCCCACGTGATCTGAGGACTACTCACCACAGCCAGCCTGCTCACCGCAACAAGCAGGCTGGCCACAAAACCGCATCAAGCCGCCTTGCGCAAGCTCACCCAATAACGCGTTCGAGATTGCACTTCCAACCCCAGGGTCGAGGCCAGCAGGTTGAGGATACGGTCGGTGTCATCCAGGCGGAAACTGCCGGTCACCCGCAGCGCTTCCAGGCTTGGATCCCAGCGCAACACACCGGGCCGATAACGTTCCAGCTCGCGCAAAAAGTCACCCAACGCTTGGTTCTGCGCGGTCAGCACGCCATCGCGCCAGCCCAGTTGCAGCACATCGAACGGCACCCAGGCGCCAAGCCCGGCGGTTTGCAACGGTGCTCGCTGGCCCCCCTGCAACGTCGTCAGTCTTCCACTCAAATCACGCACCTGCACCGCCCCCCTGAGCACCGAGACCAGACACCCGGACGTCAATTGGCGTACGCACAACTCAGCCTGGCTGACCCTCAGCTCACCGTAGCGGGTGTGCACGCTCATCGCCGTCGAGCCCGGTACATTCAGCGCCAGCTCCCCGTCGACCAGGGTGATGCGCCGCTGCGCCAGGTCCACATCCACGGCCGTGGCCGTATTGAGTTGCAGGCTGGCGCCGTCGCCCAGGGGCAGGCGCTTGCGTTCGCCAGTGGCGGTGTTCAGGTCGGCACGCCAAGCCTCGATGGGCAACTGGCGGCTGATCAGCCAGGCCGTCGGCACCAGCGCTGCCAAGCCCAACGCACGCTTGAGCACGGCACGCCGCCCCGGTTGCGGGCGGTCGAGACTGGCCATTGCGAGCGCCTGGGGCAAGTCGCTGAAACGCTGGCGCAGGGTTTGGGCTCTTTGCCAGGTCTGTTCATGCTGGGGATGGCTGTCGCGCCAGTGCTGCAACGCGGCGTGATCGCGTTCGGTGGCCGCGCCGGATTCGAGCAGCGCCAGCCACTGGGCGGCGGCGCGCGCAACGTCGCGACTCACAGCTCCACCAGCAGGCAATGCTCGTAGGCCTGGGCCATGTAGCGCTTCACCGTCCGTTCGGACACCTCCAGGCGCTCGGCAATCTCGCGATAGCCCAGGCCTTCCAATTGGCTCCACAGAAACGCGCGGCGTACCAGCACCGGCAAGCCATCGAGCAATTCATCCAGGGCTTGCAGGGTTTCCAGCACCAGCCAGCGCTGTTCGGGCGACGGCACACAGGCCTCGGGCAAAGTGGCCAGGGCCTTCAGATACGCCTGCTCCAGGCTGCGACGCTGATGAAAATTCACCAGCAGGCGCTTGCCCACCGTCACCAGGTACGCCCGGGGTTCCTGCATCTGCGCAATCGGCTGGGCACTGGCGAGTACCCGCAGAAACGTGTCCTGGCTCAGGTCGGCCGCATCCCAGGCATTGCCCAGGCGCCGGCGCAGCCAGCTTTCCAGCCAACTGCGGTGGTCACGGTACATGCTCGACAGCGTCAGTTCGGGGGCGTGCGTGGGGACTACAGCATCATTCATGGCAACAACCTGCACGGCGCGATTGAGTCTCAAATGAGATTCATTCTATTTAATATCGCGCCGGGACACCATGATCTTTTCAACGTCGTGTTTAACGCGGGATTCCAGCACTCAGAGCCCGCGTTGGCGAAGCCACTGCAGGAAGCCCTTCTTCACTGGCGCTGCTGGCGCCTCCTGGGTCAGGACCTGGGCGGCGTGCAGACGGAAATCCAACAGCGCCTTCATCGCCTCGCCAATGTCGTGACGCGCGTCCAGGCACGGTTTCAAGTATTCATTCTCGATGCGGTACAGCGTGCAAAAGGTCTTGGCGGAAAAGTCCGCGAGCGTCGCCTCATCCGACAGGATGCCCGCCTCGCCAATCACCTCTCCCGGCCCCATGCGCCCGGCTTCGAATACATGGCCGCCCTTGGTCAACATCACCGAGACCACGCCGGACTCGACGATAAACAAATGATCGCTGACCTCCCCCGCCGGCAGGATCATCTCGCCGGCGCGGTAGGTGTGCAGGGTCATGTTCTGGCTGAAGGTGTCTTTCTCTTCCTGGCGCAGGGTGGAGAAAATCGACGAACGCTCCAGCAACGCCCGCGCGGCGGACATGGCCGGTGGCGCGCTGCTCTCGGTCGCCGACAACACGCCCACGCCCGCCGCTTGCAAGTGCCGGAACGCAAGGTCATAGAGCTGGTTGCGCACCTCGCGTTTGAGGGCCATGGCCGGCACGAAGCCGCTGATTTCATATTCCACGCCGCCACTGGCGGAGGTCTTGAACGCCACGCTCGGCGCAGGCTTGGCCAACAGTGGCCGGCAACCCTGCATCGCACGTTCCAATGCTTCGATCACGGTTTGCGGACGTGCATGGGGGCTGACCTGCAGGCTGACCGCCAGGCCGAACATATCCGCCGGACGCGAGAAGTTGATGATCTTGGCCTTGGCCGCCAGGGAGTTGGGGATCACCGCCATGCTGCCTTGGGAGGTTTGCAGGCGCGTGGCGCGCCAGTCGATGTCGATGACCCGCCCTTCGGTGCCGTCGATGGAGATCCAGTCATCGATCTGATAAGGCTTGGTGGTGTTGAGCACGATCCCGGAAAACACATCGCTCAGGGTACTTTGCAACGCCAGGCCGACGATGATCGCAACCGCACCGGAGGTGGCCAGCACGCCCTTGACCGGCAGGTCGAGCACGTAGGCCATGGCGGCGATGATCGCGATGAGGAAAATCACCGCGCCCATCAGGTCCTGCAACAATCGCCCGGTGTGACCCACCCGCTGCATCATCACCGCGCCCAGCAACACCGTCAGCGTACGCGCCGCAAACAGCCACCAGCCGATCTGCAGGGCCGTGGCGGCCAGGTGCAAGGCGGTGTTGTCGGTGTAGGGCGCGAGTTGCATGGGGTTCATGCCGTCGTTGAACAGCACGGCACTGAACACGGCAAAAATCGCCAGTCGCGCAGCCAGCTTCCAATTGGCCAGGTCGGCAGAGATCAGGCGCCACACGGCGATGTCGATAAAGATCAGCGCCACGGCGCACAGCATCGGGTGATCAGCGATAAATGAGGGCATCCAGGCGACTCCAGGGCGAATGACGGGAAGATCGCATGAAATGCCGTTCCGGGGTATAGCAAAAACAGATGTGGGAGAAGGCTTGCCCCCTCCCACATTGGCCTTGTGGCCGACCTTAATCCTGCATCTGTCCGAAACGACCCGATTGGAAATCCGCGAACGCCTGGTGAATCTCCTGCTCGGTATTCATCACAAACGGTCCATGCCCAACGATAGGCTCGTCAATCGGCTCGCCGCTGAGCAGCAACACCTTGGCGTCGTCGTTGGACTCCAGGGTGAGTTGACGGCCCTCACGTTCGAACAACGCCAGTTGACCTTGGCGTGCGACTTCTTCGCCATTGACCAGCACCGTGCCGCGCAGGATCACCAGGGCGGTGTTGCGCCCGGCGTGCAGGTCCAGGGTGACGGGCTTGCCGGCGTTGAGGCGCAGGTCCCACACGTCGATCGGCGTGAAGGAGCGCGCCGGGCCCTGGGTGCCGGCGAACTCACCGGCGATCAGGCGCAGGTGGCCGGCGTCGTTGGCCAAGGGCAGCACGGGGATATCGCCGTCGACGAGGGTCTGGTAACCCGCGTCGGCCATTTTGTCCTTGGCGGGCAGGTTGACCCACAGTTGCACCATCTCCATCACGCCGCCGCTGCGGGCGAACGCTGCGGAGTGAAATTCCTCGTGGAGGATGCCCTTGGCGGCGGTCATCCATTGCACATCGCCCGGGCCGATTTTGCCGCCAGCGCCGGTGGAATCGCGGTGTTCGACTTCGCCGTCGTAGACGATGGTCACGGTTTCAAAGCCGCGATGGGGGTGCTGGCCGACGCCGCGACGCTGGTCTGTCGGGGTGAAATCGGCCGGGCCGGCGTGGTCCAGGAGCAGGAATGGGCTGATGTGCTTGCCCATCGAGTCGTAGGAAAACAGCGTGCGCACAGGGAAACCGTCGCCGACCCAATGGGCGCGAGGGCTGGTGTAGATGCCGATGAGTTTTTTCATGGTAGTCCTCCAAAGTGCATACACCTTAAAACTCGTATCAATTCGGCGCTAGAGGCTAAAAGCAACCTTGATCGTCCTACTGACAGAACGATGGACCGCAACATTCGCACAAAAACAGCGTTAATGATAATGACTCGTAGTAATATCCGCCCTCTCCCGCTCAACCCTCCGAGGGCCGCAATGCCGTTTGCCCCTGCGCCTGCCGCACCGCGCGTGCTGGTGGTGGATGACCACCGCAAGATTCGCGAACCCCTGGCCACGTATCTGCGGCGCCACACCTTTGATGTGCGCACCGCTGAAGACGCGGCCGGCATGTGGCAATTGCTCAAGACCCAGGCGTTCGATGTGGTGGTGCTCGACGTGCTGTTGCCCGATGGCGATGGCTTTGAGTTGTGCAACCAGTTGCATCGGCGCAGCAACACGCCGGTGATCCTTCTGACCGCCCGCGACACCGCCGCCGATCGTGTGCGTGGCCTGGACCTGGGTGCCGACGACTACGTCACCAAGCCCTTCGAGCCCCGGGAGCTGGTGGCGCGTATCAACAGCGTACTGCGCCGTCAGGGCCGCGCCACCGGCCCCACCGCGCCCAGCACTGGCGCAAGGGCCTATCAGTTCTGCGGCTGGCACTTCAGCGTGACCAGCGCCACCTTACGCCGCGATGCCCACCCCGACATCCAACTCAGCACCGCTGAAAGCCGGTTGCTGCAGGTGTTTCTCACCCATCCCAATACCCTACTGCCCCGCGAACGCCTGATCGACCTCACCGCCGCCGCCGACAGCGATGTCAGCGACCGCGCCATCGACCGGCAAGTCAGCCGCCTGCGCCGCAAGCTGGCCCAGGGCGATGAAGCACCGGAACTGCTGCGCACCATCTGGGGTGGCGGCTATCTATTGGCGGCCGAGGTCAGCGAATGCACGCCCTGAGCAGGCTGTGGCCGCGCACCCTGGCCCGGCAGTTGAGCCTGTTGTTGCTGCTGGCATTGCTGGCGTCGAACGCCATTGCGATGTTGTTTCTGCAACGCACCGGCAGCCTGATCCACCCGCTGTCGCGCAGTTTCAGCCTGGAACGCCTGGGGATTGCGCATCACACCGCAATCGACCTGCCCGCCAATGAAACCGCGCACCTGCTGGCCGGCATGAGCACCGGCGACACACGCTTCTGGATCGCGCCCACACCAGAGGTCGCGCCGTTTGCCCAACGCCCGGAAGAACAGCGCCTGGCCAACGAGCTGCGCCACCAATTACAGCTGGATAACGCCACCACCATCGGCATGCAATTGGAGCGCATCAGCGGCGCCGACGCCCGCACCCATGTGTTCAGCCCCGCCGGCTGGGCGCCGTTGCGCCTGCGCAGCAGCGTGCCGCTGCCCGACGGTACCTACCTGAATGCCGTGCAATACCCCGCCGGCGCCTATGAATGGGGCCGCGTCCTGGCCTACAGCCTGCCGGTGACCACGCTGCCGGTGCTGCTGATCGTGATGTTTTTCATTGCCCGCGTGGTGCACCCGATCAAGACCCTGGCCCAGGCCACCGAGCGCGTCAGCCGCGGTGAATGGATCGCACCGCTGGCGCAAATCGGCCCGCAGGAAGCCCGCGACCTCACCGCCGCCTTCAACACCATGCAGGCCAACCTCGCCCGGCATGTCGAAGGCCGTACGCGGATGCTCGCAGCAGTCAGCCACGACCTGAACACGCCGATCACCGAGCTGCGCCTGCAAGTGGAATTGCTGGAGCCCGGCGCAGCCCGCGATGACATGCTCGAAAGTCTCGCCGAACTGAGCGCGATGGTGCGTGAAACCCTGAATTTCGTGCGCGACGACACGGTGCAGGAAGCTACCACCACGCTTTCGTTGAGCGACTTGCTGGATGACCTGGCCAAGCGTTACCAACGCCTGCGACAGCCCGTCACCTGGGCCGGCGCACCACCGTTACGGCTGACCTGCCGGCCGCTGGCGCTCAAACGCGCACTGACCAACCTGATCGACAACGCCCTGCGCCACGCCGGCGATGCCGACCTGAACCTGGTTCGCGAGGACAACGGCTGGCTGCGCATCGAGATTCTCGACCACGGCCAAGGCTTGCCCGAAGCGTGGTTGAGCAAAGTCTTCGAGCCCTTCGTGCAACGGGGTGTCAGTGACGGCGGCGTGGGGCTCGGCCTGGCGATCGCACGGTCGTGCATCCAGGCCCATGGCGGCGAGCTGGTCTTGGAGAATCGCCCACCGGCCGGCCTGTGCGCGGTGGTGCGATTGCCTACAGCGCTTTAGAAGTTGAGCGTAGCGCCCATCCACAGGGTGCGGCCGTAGTTCACCGTGCCGTAGGTTTCATCGTCCAGACGCTTGTCGGTGAGGTTGTTGAGGGAGGCGTTGAGGGTCAGCGAATCGCTCACGTCATAGGAACCCCCGAGGTCGGCGGTGGTGTAGCCCGGTGCCGGTTTGTCGGTGGTAATGGTGTTGCCGGTTTCCTCACCGTAGTAGCTCAGCGAGGCCCAGGCCTGGGTGCGGTCGTTGAGGGTCCACTCGGTGCGCACATTGGCTTTTTGCTCCGGTGTGAGGGCCAGGGGCGCGCCTTTGTTGGCGCCGCTTTTCTGCTCGGAATCGGTGTAGGTGTAGTTGGCCTTGAGCAGCACGCTGGGGTTGATGTCCCATTGGCCGTTGAGCTCGACGCCCTGGATGATCGCCTTGTCGACGTTGACCCGTTCCATGATGGTGTAGCCGTTCCAGCGTCGGTCGGTGGTGACAGTAGAGAGCTTGTCTTGGAAGTCGTTGTAGAACAGCGTCACGCCGCCGGACAGGTTGTCGCGGTTGCTCCACAGCGCCGAGACTTCATAGTTGGTGCTGGTCTCGGGCTTGAGGTCGGGGTTGCCGAACATCACGAAGCGGTTGCGGCGCAGGTAAGCGTAATCCTCAACCACCGCACGCAATTCAGGCGCCTTGAAACCTCGGGCGATACCGCCCTTGAACGTCCATTGTTCGGTGGCACGCCACACCCCGTAGACCCGTGGGCTGACGTGGGCACCGTACTCTTCGTGCTCATCCAGGCGCAGGCCGGTGGTCAGGGCGAAGCTGTCGGTCATCGACCATTCGTTTTCCGCGAACAGCGCTTTTTGCACCACCGAGAATTTATAGTCGACGCGATCCCCAAGGCCCTGGTTCCAGTCGGTCAGTTCGCTTTTATTCCATTGCACGCCCACGGTGCTGACGTTGCGGGCGGTGGGCATCACCAGCTTGGCGTCAAACACAGTGTTCTTGATCTCGGGTTTGCGCCCGTAGATGTCAGTCTGAGCCGGTGTCGCCTTGCCTTCACGGCTGGAGGTTTCCTGGGACAAAGCAATGTCCGAGGTGGCCCAGCCCCAGCGGCCCTGATGGGACAGCGACCAGTGATCGCGGTTGTTTTCCTGTCCGCGGGTGGCCCAGTTGGCGCTCATGCCGTCGCCATTCTTCAAGCGCGTGGCGCCGCCTTCCAGCAGGATGTCGTGGTCGATAGTGGGGGTGAAGGCCAGGCGGGCGGTGAGGTCGCGGTGGTCAGCCTTGCTGAAGCCATTGGTCTGCTCGATGTCGTCATCGGCCTGGCGGTCCAGGTAGCGGCCCCACACCTGCAAACCAAGGAAATCTTCCTTGAGCGGGCCACTGAGGTAGAACTGGGTCTGGCGTGCATTGCCCTGGTCGCTGTGCTGGCGCGCCGAGTAGTCATACCCGATGGAGCCGCCCCAGGTCGGTGAGACCTTGCGTGTGATCACGTTGATCACCCCGCCGATGGCGTCCGAGCCGTACAGCGACGACATCGGCCCGCGCACCACTTCAATCCGCTCGATGGCTGCAGCCGGTGGTACAAAGCTCTGCTCGTAACCACTGTTGCCGTTGACCCGCGATTCCCGCGCGCTCTGGCGCTTGCCGTCGACCATGATCAGGGTGTAATCGGCAGGCATGCCACGGATGGAGATATCGGTTTCATTCGCCCCGCCGTTGACCGTCACACCTTCGACGTCCCGCACGGCATCGCCGAGGTCGCGGTAGGACTTGCGACGCAATTGCTCGCCATCGATTACGGTGACCGAGGCCGGCGCGTCTTCCACGTTTTGCGCAAAACCGGATGCAGTCACCACTACATCATTGAGTTCCAGGGCAACGGGCTCATCCGCGTGGGCATGAAGACTGGCGGCAACCAGCAGGGCCAGGGGCGAGAAACGAAAAGCAGGCAGCATGGGCGAAGACCTTCGGATTAGACTCAAAAGAGAATCGTAATCATCCAGCCCGGGATAACTTGGACAAAGTGTGACAACTCAAGCCGCCGCGACCGCTGCGGTACGGCGCTCACGCAGCAGATGGAAGGCCACGAAGGCCGTCACTGCAAAACACGCCTGGATGATGATCATCGGCGTGGCACTGCCGTCGCGCAGATGGCTCAGCAACAGGCCGCTGCAGGTCGCGCCGAACATCTGCGCAAAGCCCATCAAGCCCGCCGCCAAACCGGCGCGGTGAGCGTTGGGCATGACCCCACCGGTCACCGCACCGGGCAATACCAGGCCACCGCCGAGGGTCGCCAGCGCAATTGGAATATCCAGGCCCAGTACCGACAGGCCGAACAGCGCATAAATCACCAGCGCGGCAATCCCGCCAATGGCCACCAGCGTCACGCCCATCGCCACGATCCGTTGCGGCCCCAGACGCAGGATGTTGCGCCGGGCGTAGGTGGAACCAATGATCAGCATCGACACGATCAGGCCAAAATTGATGCCGTACTCCAGGCTGCTCAAGCCCAACAGGTTGATGAACACCGCCGAAGAACCAGCGATCACCGCGAACATGGCGCCATAGGTGCACGCCAGCGCCACGGCAAACGCGCGGTACTGGCGGCCCTTGAGCAAATCCAGGTATTGCCCGCCGAGGGTGCGCCAGTGGCCGGCCCTGGGATCGAGGGCGTGGTTGCTCTCGCGAAAGAACAGCAGCGCCAGCAGTAACACCACACTGCCAATCACCAGTGCCAGCAGGATCGGCGCACGCCAGCCCAGCAGCTTGATCAGCAGGCCGCCGACCATCGGGGCGACGACGATGGCGTAGAGCATGCCGATCATGGTCAGCGCCAGCGCCGGCCCCGCCTCGGCCTTCCACACGTCACGTACTACGGTGCGCGCCAATACCAATGCGGCGCAGGCGCCGAGGCCTTGCACGACGCGAGCGGCGATGAATTGGTGGATGTCATTGACCAGCAGCATCGACAAGGTCGCCAGCACATACAGCAGCAGCCCGCCGATCAGCACCGGACGACGGCCGATACGGTCCGACAGCGGGCCGAACAGCAGTTGCCCCAGGCCAAAGGCGGCGACAAACGCCGACAGTGCCATCAACGCCGAACCAGGCGGCGCCAGCAGCGCCTGCTCGATCACACCCAAGCCGGGGATGATCAATTGGGTCGAGACTTCACCCAGTGCCGTCAGGGCCACCAGTAAAAACAACAAGCTTCGCGAGGGGACCGGGGCGTTCGACATGGGGATTATCCGGGGCTGGATTTATTTATATTTCGACCATAATATGCGTAAAAAATTATGTCCATAATTTTTTGCCCAATGGTCATCCCCGGAGCCCGACATGCACCCTCTCCCCTTGCGTCTTTTCCCGCCCCTGGCCCTGTTAGTCATCCTCAGCGGCTGCAACAGCCAGGCCGATACCGCCGCCGAAGTGCCGCAACCGCGTCCGGTACTCGCCGCCAAGGTCGAAGCCGCCGGCACTCAGCAAAGCGCCTACACCGGTGTCGTGGCGGCGCGTACGGAAAGCGACCTAGGCTTCCGGGTCGGCGGCAAGGTCATCGAACGCAAGGTCGACCCCGGCCAGCATGTCTCCCGTGGCGACACCCTGCTGGTGCTGGATATCGGCGATTTCGAGCTGGCCCTGCGCTCGGCGAAAAACCGCGTCAACGCCGCCCAGGCACAACTGCGCCAACGCCGCGACGATGAAAACCGCTACCAGCGCCTGGCCAGTACCGGCGCGGTGTCGCGGCAGATCTTCGACCAGTCGGCGACTAACTTGCGCGTGGCCGAGGCCGAGCTGGCCGCGGCGCAATCCGACGCCAGTCAGATCGAGAACCGTCGTACCTACTCCGTGCTCAAGGCCGACGGCGACGGCATCATCACCGACGTGCGGGTGGATCGCGGCCAAGTGGTGGCCGAGGGGCAAATCGTCGCGCGCCTGGCCCATGACGGCGCCCGCGAAGCCATCGTCAATCTGCCGGAAAACCAGCGTGACCAGGCCTCGCAAAAAGCCCTGGCCTTCCCCTTCGGCGCCCCCGACCAGGCGGTAACGGCGACCTTGCGCGAACTGTCCGCCAGTGCCGACCCTGCCACCCGCACCTATCGCGCCCGTTATGTGCTGCACGGCGGTGTCGAGCGCTTCGCTCTCGGTTCGACCATCACCGTGCGCCTGCAAGGCAACGGCCAGGCGCAACAAACCCGCGTGCCCATCGGTGCGTTGCACGATGCCGGACAAGGCACCGGCGTGTGGCTGATCGGCGCGGATGACAAGGTCAGCTTCGCCGCCGTCAAGGTCGCCAGCCTCGGCCAGGAAGACGCCCTGCTCGACAGCGGCGTGAACCCCGGCCAGATCGTCGTCGCCCTCGGCGCGCACCTGTTGCACAGCGGCGATGCGGTGCGCCTGCTGCCCGCCCAGGCACTGGCCCTCAACCGCAAACAGGACCAATGAGCATGCGCGGCATCAACCTCTCGGAACTGGCGGTCAAGCACCGCGCAGTCACACTGTTCTTGATCATTGCGATCCTCGCCGCCGGGATCTTCTCGTTCGGCAAGCTGGGGCGCGCCGAAGACCCGTCGTTTACCGTCAAGGTCATGACCATCACCGCCGCCTGGCCCGGCGCCACCGCCCAGGAAATGCAGGAGCAAGTGGCCGACCGCCTGGAAAAACGCCTGCAGGAACTCGACTACTACGACCGCGTCGAGACCATCGCCCAGCCGGGCTTTGTGTCGATGCGCATGACCTACAAGGAGTCCACGCGCCCCAGCGAAATCCAGGACCTGTTCTACCAGACGCGCAAAAAACTCAGCGATGAAGCCGCCAGGCTACCCAACGGGGTGATCGGGCCGTTCTTCAACGATGAATATTCCGATGTTTACTTTGCGTTGTATGCCCTGGAAGCCGAGCACCTGCCCCATCGGCAACAGGTGCAAATGGCCGAGGATTTACGCCAGGGCCTGCTCAATCTGCCGGGGGTGAAGAAGGTCAATATCCTCGGCGAGCAGGCGCAGCGGATCTTCGTCGAGTTCTCCTATGAGCGCCTGGCGACCCTGGGCATCAAGCCGGACCAGATCTTCAGCGCCCTCGCCGCACAGAACGCCGTGGCCCCGTCAGGCTTTGTCGAAACTGCCGGGGCCCGCGCCTATATCCGTGTGGACGGCGCCTTCGACAGCCTGGCGCTGATCGAAAACGTGCCCCTGGAAGTCAACGGTCGTGTGCTGCGCATTGCCGATGTGGCCAGCGTCAGCCGCGGTTATGAAGACCCGCCCAGCTACCGCATCCGCCACCAGGGCGACCCGGCGCTGATGCTCGGCGTGATCATGGAAAAACACTGGAACGGCCTGGACCTGGACAAAAGCCTCAAGGCCCAGGAAGCCCGGATCCAGGCGGACCTGCCCTTGGGCGTGAACTTCGCCAAAGTCTCCGACCAGGCGAAAAACATCAGCCTGGCGGTGAATGAATTCATGCTCAAATTCTTCGTCGCCCTGGCCGTGGTGATGATCATCAGCCTGTTGGCGTTGGGCTTTCGCGTCGGCCTGGTGGTGGCGGCTGCGGTGCCGCTGACCTTGTCGGTGGTGTTTGTGATCATGCTGCTCACCGGGCGTGAGTTCGACCGCATTACCCTGGGCGCACTGATCATTTCCCTGGGGTTGCTGGTGGATGACGCGATCATCGCCATTGAAATGATGGTGGTGAAACTGGAGGAAGGTTTTGATCGCATTCATGCGGCCACCTTCGCCTGGAGCTCCACGGCGGCACCGATGCTCACCGGTACGCTGGTGACCATCATCGGCTTTCTGCCGGTGGGGTTTGCGCGGTCCGGTGCAGGGGAATACGCCGGCAATATCTTCTGGATCGTCGGCTTTGCACTGATCTCGTCGTGGCTGGTGGCGGTGGTGTTCACGCCGTACCTGGGCGTGAAGTTGCTGCCGCAGATCAAACCGGTGCCCGGTGGTCACGACGCGATTTATGCCGGGCGCTATTACCAGAAACTGCGCAGCCTGGTTGAAGCCTGCGTGCGTCAGCGTTGGTGGGTGACCGGGCTGGTGGTGGCGGCGTTTGTGCTGTGCGTACTGGGCATGGCCGTGGTGAAGAAACAGTTCTTCCCCAACTCCGACCGATCCGAGCTGATTCTTGAGGTGTATATGCCGCCCGGCAGTGCCTTCAAGAGTACCGAAACGGTGGCGGCGCAGTTGGAAAAGGCGCTGCTGCAAGAGCCGCAAACCAGCATGGTCGACACCTACGTGGGCGGCGGTGCACCACGCTTCTTCCTGTCACTGAACCCCGAAATGCCGGACCCGGCGTTTGCCAAGCTGATCGTGCAGACGCCGGACTCCCACGCCCGCGACGCCTTGAAGCTGCGCATGCGTGAGCGAATTGCGGCCGGTGAGTTTCCGGCGGCGCGGGTACGGGTCACCCAATTGCTGTTCGGCCCACCGGTGCCGTTCCCGGTGGTGTTCCGCGTGTCAGGCCCGAATGTGGAGGTGCTGCGCGGGGTGTCCGAAGACGTGCGCAAGGTGGTCGCCGCCAACAGGCTGACCAAGGACGCCTTTCTCGATTGGGGCGAGCGCACCAGCGGTTATCGCCTGGTGTTGGATCAAGACCGCCTGCGCCTGCTGGGTTTTACCCCCAACGAGGTCAAGTCCCAGCTCAATGCCTTGCTCAGCGGCAACCCGATCACCGAAGTGCGTGAGGGCAACCGCACCGTGTCCGTGGTCGCCCGTGCCCAGGGCAACCAGCGCGAGAACCTCGGTAACCTCAACAACATGACCCTGACCAACAACGCCGGCACTTCGGTGCCACTGGCCCAGGTCGGGCAGTTCCAGGCGGTGATGGAAGAACCGATCCTCAAGCGCCGCAACCGCGCAAGCACCGTGGAAGTGCGCGCCGACATCATCGACGGCGTGCAACCGCCCGACGTGGAAATGGCCGTGTACAAGGACCTGCAACCGCTGATCGCCAGGCTGCCGGCCGGTTACCGGATCGACATCGGCGGCCCGGTGGAAGAAAGCGCCAAGGCCAACGTGGCGCTGGCGGCGCTGTTCCCGATCATGATCCTGTTGACCCTCACGGTGATCATGTTCCAGGTGCGCTCCTTCGGCGTGATGTTCATGGTCTTTGCCACCGCGCCGTTGGGCTTGATTGGCGCAGTGCCGACCTTGCTGCTGTTCAACCAGCCGTTCGGGTTCAACGCAATCCTGGGGCTGATCGGCATCGGTGGGATCCTGATGCGCAACACGCTGATCTTTACCGACCAGATCCGCCAGAACCAGGAACATGGCATGGCGATCCACGCGGCGATTGTCGAGGCCACGGTGCGGCGCGCGCGGCCGGTGATATTGACCGCGCTGGCAGCGGCGCTGGCGTTTATTCCGCTGACGCTATCGGTGTTCTGGTCGTCCCTGGCGTTTGTGCTGATTGGCGGGGTGCTGGTGGGCACGGTGCTGACGCTGTTGTTTTTGCCGGCGCTGTGCAGCCTGGTGCTGGGACGAGCGAAGACAAAGGTTGTCGATACGGCCCACGTGACCGCCGGATAAGCCCTACTCCCCGCCATTGAAAACCGCTGCAAAGTCCCTCGCCTGATTAAACAGTGCGAGGGATTGCAGATGGTTGTTTTTGTTAAGGCCCTGGTTGAAAGGGCTGCCTCTTGATTCCCATCATTGCCAGCTTTGTCCTGGCCCCCATGGATGCCAAGGCGCCGGACGTTGAGCGCGTCTTTCGTGACTTGCGCGGTTGCCTGAGTACCTTTGATGAGTGGGCCGAAAGCTTCTGGAGCGTTTCGGCGCTGGAGGTTGAGCAAGTATTCAAGGTGGGGGATGAGGTGGCGCTGGTGGCGCCGGTTTCTTCCAAAGCCCCCAGTAAAACGGTCGCTATGTGCAAAGCCCAGGGCTCGTTGACTCTGGTGCATATGTTCGAAAGCACTCGGTTTGTGCCAATCGGCAATACGCCGGTGATGCTGCAAGCCATTGCCCAGGACGGCAGCCCGCTCGGCGCACCACTGCATCGAACCATCGGCCCCAGCGGCATCCTCGAAATCACCGAGTGTGATCGCAACCAGCCGTACCAAATCACCTTCTATCCCAACGTTTCCAAGGATCACGTCAAGGCGCTGCATGCGTCTTATCAGTCGGTGATCGCGGGGTTGGAAAGTCGCCTGCGTGACGAATGGACCAAGACTTTCCAGCCCCTGTGGGATGACTTCGCCAACGCCACGCCGCCCGAACGTAGCGTGATGCAAGGTTTGGCGTTTTCAAGCGGGATGGCCAAGGCGCTCTACAACCTGTGGGACAACGTCACACAGCTGTATGACTTGTTGGCGGACCTCAAGGCCAACAGCCAGAAGTTGTTGGCCTACATCTCCCAGACTGAACTCGATGAACTGCTGAGGCTGGGCAACGACGCCATCGCAAAGGGGCTGTCGGTGCTCAGCGATGAGCCGCTGCTGTTTATCTACCTGTCGGCCATGGTCAGTTGGATACGCCTGCTACCGCCGCCCGAGATGTGTGAAGTGCTGGGCGAGATCACCGGCGAGGTGTTGATCAATCTGTTTTTGATCTGGGCGACCCGGGGCATGGGCGTGCAGATTCGCCTGGGCGCTCAGGTGCTGGGACATATCAAATCCGGACGAGCGCGCCAGTGGCTGGAGAGGCTGGCTGATCAGTGGGTCGTGCCGAAGTTGGACGCGCATGTCGAGGCGGTGAAGCCTTTGCTGCTTGGTGGCCCGGCGACAGCGATCAAGACCGTACCGGCTGCGCCGATGAAGGCGGGAGATCACGTGGTTTCGAACCCGGTGCCGGCGGTTCGTAACAAGACACAGAAGACGGTGTTGGTCAGGCAGGAGCCTGTCGATGATGTGCCTGCTGTATCGACAAATCCAAAGGGCGATGCGGCGGCTTCTTCGGATAAGACGGTAACCAACGGCTGCCCCGTGTCGATGGTTACCGGGGAGGAATTGCTCACTCTAACCGATGGCACGTTGGATGGAATCCTGCCGTTTGAGTGGACGCGGCTATATCGCACCAGTGCGGTGGAACTGGATGGCGGGTTGGGGTTTGGCTGGAGTCACTCGCTGGCGCATCGGCTTTCTGTTTCGGGCGATTCGGTGGTGTGGACGGACCATGAAAATCGCCTTACTTCATTTCCGATGCCGAGTGTTGCTCGACCGGCCATCACCAATAGTCTGGCCGAAGCCGCGATCTATTTGGGCTCGTCGCCGGATGAATTGGTGCTGGCCCAGGCGTCGCGGTTTTATCACTTTCGCGACGGTGTGCTGGTCTCGATCAGCGATGCGTACGACAACCGGCTGCGGATTGCTCGGGATTATTTGGGGCGCATTGAGCGGCTGGATAACGGTGCGGGTTGTGCGCTGTTCCTGCGCTATGAATCGAACCGCATCGTGGCGGTGGACTACCAGGTACAGCGGGCGGAAGGCCGTGGTCCGTATGTCTGGATTACCGAGCAGACCGTCGTTTCCTACGCCTACGACGACGCTGGCCGACTGGTCTCGGCGACCAATGCGGTAGGTGAACGCGAGGTTTATCGCTACGACGATCAGCATGTGATTCTTGAGCGTGGACTGGCCGGTGGGGCGAGTTTCTTCTGGGCGTGGGAACGGTCTGGCAATGCCGCACGGTGTGTGCGGCATTGGGCCAGTTTTTCCCAGATGGATACGCGGTATGCCTGGGGAGATGACGGCCGTGTCACGGTGCATAACGCCGATGGCAGTCAGGAAGTGTATGTCCATGACGACCGGGCGCGGCTGGTACAGCGGATAGATCCGGATGGTGCCCAGCATTTCAAATCCTACGATGACAAGGGCCGGCTGACGGTTGAGCAGGATCCTCTGGGCGCTGTGACGGCGTATCAGTACGACGAAGCCGGAAGGCTGGTCGCGTTATTTCCCGGGGATGATGAGCCAACAACCTACGAGCATGACAATGGCTTCGTACGGGTTGTAAGGCGGGGTCTGGCGGTCTGGAAGTACGAGCGCAATGACCAGGGCGATGTCATTCGTAAGATCGATCCCGACGGTCATGTCACGGACTACAGCTACAACAAATACGGGCAACTGGTCGGGGTTTGGTATCCGGATCACAGTTGTCAGCGGCTGGTGTGGAATGACCGTGGGCAGCTCATAGAGGAACAACTGCCCAATGGCGGGATCAAGCGGTATCGCTATGACGACCTGGGGCGCCAGATTGCCCGTGAGGATGAACATGGCGCGCTGACCCAGTATCAGTGGGACAGCGTGGGTCGGTTGGTTCGCGTGGTGCTGCCCGGTGGGGCATGTCGGGAATACAGCTACAACCCCTACGGAAAAATCACCGCCGAACGCGATGAACGGGGCCACGTTACTCGCTACGAATATGCCGATGGGTTGCACCTGATCAGCCGCCGTATCAACGCCGACGGTACCCAGGTCAACTACCGCTACGACAATGCGCGATTACTGCTGACCGAGATCGAAAACGAGGTTGGCGAGACCTACCGACTTGCTTATCACCCCAACGGCCTGATCCAGCAGGAAACCGGCTTTGACGGGCAGCGTACGGCTTATGCCTACGACCTCAACGGCAACCTGCAGGAAAAAATCGAACACGGTGACGATGGCAGTCAGCTCGTTACCCGTTACGAGCGAGACCACGCCGGACGCCTCGTACGAAAAACCCTGCCCGATGGCAGCGTTGTTGAATATGCCTACGACCGCCAGGGCAACCTGCTCAGCGTCGACGACGGCCACTGGGCGCTGGCCTACGAATATGACCAACAAAACCGCCTCACCGCCGAACATCAGGGCTGGGGCACCTTGCGCTATGGCTACGACGCCTGCGGCCAGCTTCAAACCCTGCGTCTGCCCGACAACAACCGCCTCACCTTCAACCACGCCAAAGGCGGCCACCTCGCCACGGTCGAGTTAAACGGCGCGCCGCTGACCTCTCATCTGTTCAAGGCCGGCCAAGAACACCAGCGCCAACAAGGCCAACTCCTCAGCCACTACCACTACGACGACCAGCAACGCCTGCACGCCCACGCGATCACCCAGCAACAAGAGCATCTCTACCAACGTCAATACGACTACGACACATCCGGCAACCTCACCCGCCTGCTCGACACCCGCAAAGGCGAACACCACTACCACTACGACCCGCTAGGCCGCCTCACCCGCGCCAACCACTCCCAGGACCTGCAGGAACGCTTCGGCCACACCCCGGCCGGCAACCTGCTCATGCAAGACCGCCCCGGCCCCGACATCGTCGCCGGCAACCGCCTGATGATCCAGGGCGACCGCCACTACGACTATGACGCCTTCGGCAACCTCATCCG
>NZ_LHVO01000021.1 GCF_001269925.1 Pseudomonas sp. MIACH | reverse complement strand
TAATTAACATATAACAAAACGGACTTTTACGAACGCCTTTCCTATCCATATTGTTATGTCCAGCACCGACCCCTGACCAGGTGGAGGCCTTGCCTGAACCACCACTTTCTCAGGGACCTACCATGAGCCACATCGCCGCGCCCAATCGCCTCACCCTTGCTGTCTCCCTCGCCCTGTTCGGCGCGTACGCCCACGCCGATGACGCCGCGCTGCCGGTGGTCAATGTCACGGCCGAGCACCGCAGTGAAGACTTGCAGAAAACCCCACTGGCGATTTCCGCCTTCGACGAGAAGAGCCTCGACGACAAGCAGATCCGCAGCGTGCGCGACCTGTCGGGCCAGGTGCCGAACCTGACTCTCAGCCGCCAGTCGATCTCCTACAGCGCCCAGACCTATGGCATTCGCGGCATCGGTGAAACCGATCCGATCCAGGAAGCCGCCGTGGCGGTGTATGCCGATGACTTGTACATCCCAAGGGCGATTTCTTCGATGCTCGATTTCAATGACGTCGAGCGCGTCGAAGTGCTGCGCGGCCCCCAGGGCACCCTGTACGGGCGCAACAGCAGCGCGGGGGCGATCCGCGTGATCACCCGTGACCCCAACCAGGAAACCCGTGGTTTCGTCGAGCTCGGTGCGGGTAATTACAACGCGCAGAACGGCCGTTTCCTGATCAGCGGCCCGCTGGTGGACAACGCCTTGTTCGGCAGCTTTTCGGCGATCCGCCTGAGCCGCGACGGCACGGTGTCCAACCCGACCCGGGGCAAGGATGTGAACAACGTCGATATCCAGTCCTACCGTGGCAAGCTGCGCTACAAGCCGGAGGATTCACCCTGGGATGTGCAGTTGACCCTGGCCGGCACCTTTGACCGTGGCGACACCACCAGCTACTCGCCGTTCGACGCCAATGGCCGTTTCGACAAGTTCAAGAGCTACAGCAGCCTCGACCCGAAAAACCGCCTTGACCAGGGCAGTTCGGTATTGCGCGCGATCTATGCGATCAACGATCACTTGAATGTCAAATCGGTCACTGCCTGGTCGTCCTTCAACCAGCCGGTGGACTACGACAACTCGGGGCAGGCCGCGCTGATCCAGAACAACCTGATCCTCTACAAGCAGAACTACGCCACCCAGGAATTCCAGCTCAACGGTGACTATGACGACTTCAGCTTCAGCACCGGCCTGTACCTGTACCGCGAACGCTTCGATGCAGACCGCGACAACCTCACCTACTCCATCGCACGCAACCGGGTGATCGGCCAGGGCCAGTACAGCACCACCAACACCGAAAGCTACGCGCTGTATGGCCAGGGCACCTACAAGATCACCCCGCAGCTGTCGCTGATCGCCGGCCTGCGCTTTACCCGCGAACACAAGAACTTCGAGTTCACCAATTACGCGATCAATACCGACCGGCAGATTACCGGCACCAACTTCGCGGCCGAGTCGAGCAAATCCTGGCAGTCCACCAGCCCGAAAATCGGCTTCGAATATGCCTGGACGCCGCACCTCAACCAGTACGCCTACGTCGCCAAGGGTTTCAAGGCCGGCGGTTACGACAACCGTGCGCCCACCCGCGCCGCCGCCGAGCAGGCGTTCTCGCCGGAAGACGTGACCACCTGGGAAACCGGCTTCAAGGGCGACTTCTTCGACCAGCGCCTGCGGGCCAACGTCGCGCTGTTCTACAACGACTACAAAGACCTGCAGACCAACGCCTACGACCCGGCGCTGGGGGTGAGCCTGCGCACCAACGTCGGCCAGGCCCACACCTACGGCGTCGAGCTGGAAACCCTCACCGCCCTGAGCCGCGACCTGCAACTGAGCGCCAACCTCGGCTACCTGGAGAGCCAGTACGACGACTTCCAGAACGCCAGCGGTGCCGGGGTCGACGCCAATGGCAAGCAACTGGTGTTCTCGCCGCGCTGGAACGCCAGTGTCGGCCTGAACTACACCATTCCCGCAGGCCTGCCGGGCACCTGGCTGGCTGGCACGGATGCGCAGTTCCAGACCAAGTCCTACGCCAACGCGCTGAACGACGACATCCAGGAAGTGCCGCAGCAAACCTTCTGGAACGCCAACACTCGCTACATCAGCGGCGACGGCCACTGGACCACCACCCTGGCGGTGAAAAACCTGCTGGACCGCGCTTACCCGCAATCGGTGGGCTATGTGCCGTCCAGCGGCGCCCGTTATTACTCGGTCAACGATCCGCGCACGCTGTTGCTGTCGGTGCGCTATGACCTCTGAGTGCGTTACTTGATGCGGTAGTGGAAGGTGTTGCGCACTGCCGGCACGGCCACGGCCTTGCCATCAACGATCCTCGGCTGGTAGCGAAAGGTGTTCGCCGCCGCCAGTGAAGGCCGGATAAACAATGGGTGGCAGCCGTCCAGCACCTTGGGGTTTTCCACGCGGCCTTGGGTGTTGACGCTGTATTCCAAGGTGCAGTCGCCCTCGATGTTCTTGTCCAGGGCGCGCTCGGGATAGTCCGGTGCCTCCTTGCTCAGGGGTTGGTATTGGCGGCTGTCGAAGGCGGGTGCCGGGGCTGGCGCGGGTGTGGCAGCCCGGGCTTTTTCAGCGGCCAGGCGTTGCTGATCGAGGCGTTGCTGTTCCAGCTCGCGGTTGCGTTGTTCGCTGGCCAGGCGTTCCTGCTGCTCGATCTTCTTGTCTTCGACGCGTTTACGCGCCAGGGCGGCTTTCTCGAGTTTTTGCGCCTGGACCTGTGGATCGACCACGGGCTTTACCGGCACCGGTATCACCACCGGTTCCGGCGGTGCGGGAGCAGCCACCACCGGTTCAGGCTCGGGTGCTGGCGCCGGCGGCAGCATGACCAACTGCGTGTGCATCACCCGAGGGGCATCCACCACGGGCTTCTCCGTCGACCAGCCCAGCATCAACGCGGCCAGCACGCCGACGTGCAGCGCCACCGCCAGGCTGGCGGCGAGGCTGTTTCTCCAAAACCCGAAAGCATCCCGGGGCGCCATCGTCAGGGTGGGACTGTGCATGATCATCGCCGTCATTGCGGGGCCTCGGTCACCAGCCCCAGGTTGCTGACTCCACCCTTCTGCAACACCGCCATGGCCGCGACCACACGGCCGTAACCGGCGTTGTCGTCGGCGCGGATATAGACCTGGGTGTCGCTGCGCGCCGCCACCACCTGCATGACCTTGGCGCCCATTTCATCCAGGCTCACGGCGCTGTCGGTCTGGTGCTGGGTATCGAGTTCGCCGCCGAGGTTCCAGTAGTAGCCACCGTCGGCCTTAACCGACAGCGTGAGGATCTGCTGGCGGGTGTCGGTGGCCAACGCCTCGGCGGCGACCTTGGGCAGGTCGATCTTCACGCCCTGGGTCAGCATCGGCGCGGTGACCATGAAGATCACCAGCAGCACCAGCATCACGTCGATATACGGCACCACGTTCATCTCGGCCTTGGGCCCGTGCTTGCGTTGCGGCCTGACTAACATGGGAGTTGCTCCTTTCAGGCGGCGACGGCCAGGTTGATCGACGTACCGCGCAGGGTGCGGTGCAGGCGCACTTGCAGCTCGTTGCCGAAGGCGTAGTAGCGGGTGAGCAGGGTCTGGCCGCGCGCCGCGAAGCGGTTATAGGCGATCACCGCCGGGATGGCTGCAAACAGGCCAATGGCCGTGGCGATCAAGGCTTCGGCGATGCCCGGCGCTACGGTGGACAACGTCGCCTGTTGCACCTGGGACAAGCCGATAAAGGAATTCATGATGCCCCACACCGTGCCGAACAGGCCGATGTACGGGCTGACCGAACCCACAGTCGCGAGAAATTGCAGGCCCTTTTCCAACTCGATTTCCTGCTCGGTGATCGCCACTTGCAAGGCCCGCTCTACGCCTTCGAGCACCGCCGGGTCATGGCTGTGCAGGTGCTGGTATTCCTGGACCCCGGCGATAAAGATCGGCGCAATGCCGCCCTCGCCCGCCTGCTGGATCTCACGGGACAGCGCCTGTAAATCCGGCGCGGCGCGAAAGCGCTGCACAAAAGCGTTCAACTGACGCTCCAGGCGGCGCAGCACACTGCCGCGCTGGATAATCAGGTACCAACTGAGCAAGGACGCCAACAGCAAGGTGACCATGACAGCCTTGACCAACAGGCTGGCGTCGCTGATCAAACCCCAGATCGTCATATGTTCCATCGTCGCGTGCATAGTGAATCTCCCATTCGATTAAAAAGTGATGACCGGTTGATGACGGTTCACGGCAATTTCAATGCACGGGTGACCTCGGCCCAGGGCACGAACTTGAAATTCTGGGTTTGCTCGGGCATGCGCTTGCGCCCGTCCTGCACCACCAGCATGCCTTGGCTCCATGGCCCACCGAGGTTGATGGCGGTGACTTCCAGGCCATCGGTTTCCGACGCGCCATCGATACCGGCGGCGGCGTTCAAGCCGACGCGGAAGCCGCCGTGCACGGCAAACGGCGGTTCGGCATCCACCACCAGGTAGCTGTCATTGCCTTGGCTGGAGATCACCAGGTAGTCATGTTTATCGCTCTGGTACAGCGCCAGGCCCTCGACATCCGCGTGCAATTGCGGGCCGACCTTGATCACACTGGTCAGCGTCGCCGGTTGATCGGCGCGCGCATCCACCGCCCACACGCCGACGTCTTCCTCACCGATAAACAGGCGCTGGCGCTGGTCGTCGGCCACACAGCCTTCGGGCTGGCTGTCGACCTTGAACTGGCGCACCAGCTCGCCATGCACACGGCCGTCCGGCGCACTGAGGCGGTATTGCAGGAAGGTGCCGTCCTTGCCATTGGCAATCGCGTAGATCTCGCCGCTGGCGGGCTGGAACAGGCAGATGCCATAGATTTCCTTGAGCGGCGTGGGCACTTCACCGGCCTCACGCAGCTCGCCGCTCTGACGGTCGATGCTGAACAGGCTCAGGCTGTTGTGATCGCGATTGCTCGCCACAGCCAGGTCGACAGTTTGCGCGCCGAGCTTGAAGTTGGGACGTACATCGACGTTATTCAGGCGGCCCACCGCCAGTTCCTGCAACAGCTTGCCGTCGAGGTCGTAGGCGAGCAGGCCCTGTTTCTTGTTGGTGCCGAGCACACGGCTGTTGGCCGGGGTTTCGGGGTGAATCCAGATCGCCGGGTCATCCGCCGCGTCGCCCTGGCGGCCGACCGGGTCGCTCTGGCGCAAGGCCGCGACTTCCGGCAGCACCGCAGCCGCCGCGACGGGCGTGGCCTGCCAGTCGAGCCTGGCCTGGTAGAGCGTGCCACTGTCATCATCGCGCACCAGCAACTGGCGGCCATTGATCGCCAATTGCTCCGGTTCTTTCAGACCCGGCAGGCCCAGGCTCGATTGCTCCACCCAACGTTCGCCGGTGTGCTGGAACAGATGCAACCGGGCGGTCTTCGGGTCCAGCGCAACCACGCCACCGGGTACCAGCGCCATGGCCCCGGCTTCGCGCTTGGGAGTGTCGAACAGCGCCACCGGCGTGCGTTTCACCTCGGCTTCCGGGTGCGCCGGGTAGGCCCACCAGCCGACATTCTCTTCATTCACCAGCAACTGCTGGGTGGCGTCGTCCACCTGGCAGAACTGCGCCGACGGCGGCAGCGGCAAACCACGTACACGCTGGGGGTCGGTGAGCAGCGTCGAGCCGTTGCCCACCAGCCATTGCTCGCCCTTGCCCTCTTCGCCCACCAGGAACACAAACAGGTTGGCCGCGGCGTCGCGGTACAGGCACAGGCCATTTACCGGGTAGTCGCGGGTCGGCAGGTACAGCGGTTTGCCCCAGTTTTTGCTGGCGCTGTCCAGGCTGATCAGCAGCGCCTGTTGGCGCTCGTTGTCGAGGCTGGCGACCAGCACCTGGGCACCTGCGGCGCGGGTGTCGAGGCTGCTGAAGTTACCCTTGAAACGCGCCAGCACGGCGCCCTTGCTGTCAAGCAGTTGCAGGCCGTCGCGGGTGCTGGCAGCCACGCGCTCGGTGGCGTTGGGCAGGAAGGTCACGGCTTCGGCCTTCAGGCTGGGTGCCCACGGGGTCAGCGCCAGGTCGGCGGCGAACGTATGGCCGCTGGTGACCAGGGCAATCAGCAGGTACAGCTTGGAAATTCTCATGAACAAACAAATCCTTCAAAAACAATGGAGATCAAATGTGTTGAATTCAAAAATGGGTGAAGGTCAGGCCCACTTTGTAGGTGGGTCCGTACTCTTCGTATTGGCCGTTGTAGCTGCGGTGGCCGGTGTAGACGAAGTACGACTCATCGGTGAGGTTCTGGGCCTCGAAGCTGACTTGCAGGTTCTTGGTCAGCGAGTAGCGCGCGCTGAAGTCGACGAAGGTCTGCGCGTCGACGTGCAGGTCGTGGGCCTTGTCGTTGATCGAGGCCAGTTCATACAGATAGGCCGACTTGTAGTTGGCCGACAGGCGCAGGCTGAGCTTGTCGTCCTCCCAGCCGAGCATCAGGTTGCCGACGGTGTCCGACTGGTTGGGCAGGCTGATGTTGCGTTTGCGATTCGTGCCGCTGGCGGCGTCGAAGCCTTCGATATCGGCGCTGGAGCGGCTGAAGGTGCTGTTGGCGCCGATCAGCAAACCGTTCCACGGTGCGGGTAGCCAGTCGAACTTCTGTGAGTAGGCCAGTTCCAGGCCGTAGAGCTTGGCGCTGTCGCCGTTGGCGTAGTTGTGGGCCTCGGCGAAGTTGGTCCAGGCGCCGGTGCCGGCGAGGTCGGTGTTGTAGACGAAGTTCTTGATGTCCTTGTAGAACACGAACGCCGACACGGTGCCGGCACGGCCCATAAAGTGCTCGATGCCCAGGTCAAGGTTGCTCGACTCCAGGGGCTTGAGGTCCGGGTTGCCGAAGGTGGCTTCGTCATCGTCGATCACGAAACCCGGCGCCAACTGGCCGAACGTCGGGCGCACCACCGACTTGGTCCAGGCCGCACGCACCTGGGTGTTCTTGTCGATCTTGTAGCGCGCATGCAGGCCCGGCAGCCAATGGTGATAGCGGCGTTGGGTCTCGGTGGGCGTGAACACGCCATCGGTGGCACCGGTGCCCTTGGCTTCGAACTCGGTGCCTTCGTAGCGCAGGCCGGCGATAAAGCGCCAGTCATCGATATCGAGGGTGTTCATCAGGTAGCCGGCGTTGATGTCTTCACGGATGGTGAAGTCGTTGACCCGCGATTCGGTCTCGTCATAGAAGTCCGCCGGGTTGAGGCTGCCGATCAGTTGCTTGATGGCGCTGGGGCTGATGCCGGGGCCGTAGTTGCCAAGGCGATAGTCGACGCTGCCCTTTTGGAACCGGGTGAGGTTGAGTTGGTCGGCGGTGAAGCCGAGGGTGTCGAAGTCTTCGTAGACCCAGGCTTCCAGGTCGTTGTCCTTGTTGCGGCGGCTGACCTTGCCACCGAACTTGACCTGGGACGCATAGCCGCTCAGGTCATAGTCGCGGGCCAGGTCCAGGCGCAGGTTTTTCTCGGTGTCTCTGGTGTTCTGTTTTTCCCAGTCGACCTTGTCGAGGCTGAAATTGCGGGCGTCGTAGAAGCCGCTGCCGATGATCGGGCGGGGTTTGTCCTTGTCGTAGAAACCGCTGTTGGCAAAGTCGCCGCCGTCGAAGGTGGCGCCGGCGATGTGTGCCGGGCTGTCTTCGCTGGATTGGCTGTAGCCGGCCTGGCCGCTTAAGGTCCACAGGCCGAGCATGCGTTCGCCGCCGAACACATAGGATTGGATTTCCTGGGTTTCCTCACGGTTTTTCAGCTTGCGCTTGCCCTCGGCATCGCCCAGTTGACCCGGGGCCTGGGGGTCGGCAAATTCAATGCTGGTGGAGTTGCGGGTTTCGGTGTCGGTGTAGCGGCTGTAGAGGGTGCGCAGGTAGTAGCTGCTGAGGTCATCAGGCTTGTAGTCGAAGTTCAGGCCACCGCCGGCGCGTTCGCGGCTGATGTCGTAGTCGCGTTGTTCGAACTCGTTGAGCCGCGCGCCGTCGGTGAAATCCCAGGCGCCACCGGTTTCGACGTTGTCCGAGCCGAAGTCGCGCTTTTGCCAGCTCAGCGCTGCGGCCACGCCGAAGTTGTCGATGCCGTCGCCGAGGCTGAACCGGTTACTGGCGGCGCCGGAGAATTTCGGGCTGGTCTGGCGGGTGTTCTTGTCGTAGCTGGCTTCGCTGCTGCCGGTATAGAACAGGCCTTTATGGTCGAAGGCCGAGAGGCTTTGCACATCGACGGTGCCACCGAGGGAGTTGGCGTCCATGTCCGGAGTGAGGGTCTTGATCACCGACAGCGACTGCACCAGCTCCGAGGGCAGCACATCGAGGGCCACGGCGCGGCGCGCGCTTTCCGGGGCGGGCACCAGGGTGCCGTTGATGGTCACGCTGTTGAGGTCCGGGCCCAGGCCGCGCACGCTGACAAAACGCCCTTCGCCCTGGTCGCGCTCGACACTGATGCCCGGCAGGCGCTGCACCGCTTCGGCGACGTTTTCATCCGGCAACTGGGCCACGCCATCGGCATGCACCACGCTCTTGATGCTGTCGGAACTACGTTGCTCCTTGAGCGCCTGGTCGATGGCGGCAGCCTGGCCGACCACTTCGACGTGCTCGGTGGCGCTCGCGTCGGCGGCGCTCAACCGTTCACTGGCCATCGCCAGGGCCAAGGCGGTAAGCGTAAAGCTGACGAGCCCGGTGCGCTTGTACATGCAATCCTCCCCAAGAATCCGTTGGCGCCAGGCAAGGGGCCCGGCAACTGGGAGGGCAAGCTAGGGGTGGGGGATGACGGTTCTGTGACAGACGGTCTGTGGCAGGCCCATAAACCGGGGGGTTTAGCCGGTTTCCGGCTTGAAATGAGCTGAAATGACCTCAGCAGATCGAATGTGGGAGGGGGCTTGCTCCCGATAGGGGTGGGTCAGTCACCTGTTTCTCTACTGATCCAGCGCTATCGGGAGCGAGCCCCCTCCCACATTTTTTGATCTCCAGTGTGTTTGAGCTGAGCTGATTCGACCCTCCTCCACCGTCATCCAACGGTCACATCCATCTGCTGTGCTGGCGCCCATCGCTCATTTGCCCAAGGACCCGCGGCCATGTTTTCCGTGCTCAAGCCCCACCGCTGGAAACTCACGTTGCTGCTGCTCGCCGCCAACCTCGGGCTGATCCTGCACCTGGCCTGTGGCGAATTGAAAAGCGTCAGCGAGTGGGTGTGGCTGGACATTTTCGGCGAAGGCGGTTCCGCCCTGCTCGCCCTGGTGTGGCTGGGCCTGGTGCTCAAAAGCCGCCCCGCCGGGCGCGTCACCAATTACCTGGCGCTGGGCCTGTCGTGCATCTTTTTCTCCTGGTGGATCGACAGCCTCGACGAATTTATCCGCCTGCCCGACAGCATCACCTGGGACCATTGGCTCGAGTCCGGGCCGATGCCGGTGGGCATGATCCTGCTGACCATCGGCATCTACCACTGGCACCGTGAACAACTGGCGATCAGCGCGCAGATGGAAAAACGCGAGCGCTTGTTCCGTGAGCATCGGTTGTTCGACAAACTCACACCGCTGGCCGGCGCCGACTACCTCAAGCGTCAGTTGGCCGACAGCCTGCAAGACAGCCGTGCGCAGCAACAACCGCTGTCGCTGCTGGCCCTGGACCTGGACAACTTCGCCGCCATCAACCAGGCCTACGGGCATGCCGAGGGCGACGCGGTGTTGCAGGCCCTCAGTCATTTGCTGCTGCTCAACCTGCGCCGCCAGGACCTGCTGTGCCGCCTGGCCGGCGACCGTTTTGTGGTGCTGCTGCCCAATACCGGCGAGCGCCAGGCCAAGGAGCTGGCGCTGGAGTTGCAGCAAGCGGTGCGCGGTCTGGCCCACAAGACCCGGCAACAGGGCGAACGCCTGCAACTGGCGGCGACCACCGCCGTGGTCATGGCCCTTGAAGAACCGCCCCAGGACTTGCTCAAGCGCCTGAACCTGGCATTGGCCAGGGCCAAGCAACCGCTTGCGAAAAGTGCCTGAGATGGCCGTGAAAACCAGCTGGTACGAAGCCGACAGCCGCTTCATCCCAGGGCATTACCAACCCGCCACGCTGATCGACCTGGCCTTGTCCCGCGACATCGACAGCCATCGCCTGCTGCGCGGCACCGGGCTGTTTCACGAGGACATCCTGGCCGGCACCGCGCAGTTGAGCCCGCAGCAGTTTTTCGGCTTGATCGGCAACAGCCGCAAGTTACTGGACGCCGACGACAGCAGCTTCCTGTTTGGCCAGCGCCTGCTACCCGGCTATTACGGCGCCGCCAGCCACGCCCTTGGGCATGCGCAGAACCTGCACCAGGCGCTGGAAATCCTGATCCAGCAACAGGTGCTGCTCAGCCCGTTGGCCACCCTGCAACTGGAGCTGGATGAGCACCACGCCTACCTGTACTGGCTGGACAGTTGCGGCGCCGGCGAACACTGGCGCTTCCTGCTGGAAGCCAGCATGACCTCGCTGGTTGCCATGAGCCAATGGCTCAGCGGCGAGCGCTTGCCATGGACGTGCAGTTTCAGCCATGCCGAACCGCGCTATATCGAGCAGTACTGGGTACATCTGGGCGAAGGCACGCGCTTCGAGCGCCCGCTGGACATGATGTGCCTGCCACGCGAATACCTCACCCGCGCCTGGCCTGGCGCCTCGGCCACGGCCGGCCAGGTTGCGCGGCGGCAAGCCCGCGAGCAGATCGAACAATTAGGCTTTGCCAGCAGTTTTCTCGACTGCCTCTACGAGTACCTGCGCGACCAGGTGCGCCAGCCGCCCAGCCTGGAACAGGCGGCCCAGGCCTTCGCCATGAGCCCGGCGACCCTCAAGCGCAAGTTGCACAAGCACGACACCGGTTTTCAACAGCAGGTGGACCGCGTGCGCAAACAGGTGGCGTTGCACCTGTACCAGGTCAAGGGCTACAGCAATGACGAAGTGGCGGCGTACCTGAACTTCAACGATGCGGCGAACTTCCGGCGTTCGTTCAAGCGCTGGACCGGCAGCACCCCGAACCTGATCCGCCAGCTGTTCAACAGCCGCTAGCCAGGCGTTCGCGCAAAAACTCCACCAGCGCCTGCACCGGCCGTGAGCTTTGCCGATGCTGGGGGTACACCGCCGACAGGGTCAGGGCTTCGGGGGCGAAGTCATCGAGGACGGTGACCAGGCGCCCGTCCTTCAAGGCGTCGCCGACGATAAAGGTCGGCAAGTAGGTCACGCCCAGCCCCGCGATGGCGGTGTCACGCAACAGGTCACCGTTGTTCACACGCATGCGGCCGCTGACCGGCAGCGCCTGCACCTTGCCCTTGAAGCGCCATTGCACCTGGCGGCCATGGCCGTAGGGCAGGCAGTCGTGCTCGGCAAGGTCCTCGGGTTTTTGCGGGGTGCCGCGCAGCGCCAGGTAGTCGGGACTGGCGCAATACACACGCGGGATGCTGGCGATACGGCGGGCGATCAGGGTGGAGTCTTCCAGGGTGCCGATCCGCAGCACCAGGTCGTAGCCTTCGCCAATCAGGTCCACGGGACGGTCGCTGAGGTCGACCTCCACCGAGACCAGCGGATGGCGCTGCAAAAACAGCGGCAGCAGGCAACCCAGATGGGCCATGGCAAACGACAACGGCGCGCTGAGGCGCAGGGTGCCGCGCGGTTCGCTGTTCTGGCCGGCGATGCCCTGCTCCACTTGCTCGACTTCACCGAGCAGGCGCAAAGCGGATTCGTAGTAACTCTGGCCCAGGGGCGTGATATCCAGGCGGCGCGTGGAGCGGTTGAGCAGGCGCACGCCGAGGCGGTCTTCCAGCTGGATCAGGCGGCGGCTGACAAACTGCTTGGACAAGCCCAGCTGTTCGGCGGCGGCGGTGAAGCTGCCGGATTCCATGACCTGGCAGAACAGGCGCATGTCTTCGAAAGGGTTCATTGTCGCTTCTCGGTGGACGATGGGCTGATTTATAACTGGATGGTCGCAACACCACAAATCAAATGTGGGAGGGGGCTTGCCCCCGATTGCGGTGTGTCAGTCTCAATAGCTTTGACTGATACACCGCTATCGGGAGCAAGCCCCCTCCCACATTGATTACCTACAGGCTTGAAAACCGCTTACTTGGCAGTGAACGCCGAGTAGCTGTTCATCAGGTTGCGGTAGTTGGGAATACGCGGCGACAGCAGGTTGGCCAGGCCTTCCATGTCGTTGCGCCAGTCCACTTGCAGCTCACAAGCCACGGCGAACCAGTTCACCAGTTGCGCACCGGCGGCGGTCATACGGGCCCAGGCGGCTTGTTGCACGGTTTCGTTGAAGGTGCCGGAGGCGTCGGTGACCACGAACACCTCGAAGCCTTCGTCGAGGGCGCACAGGGTCGGGAACGCTACGCACACGTCCGTCACCACGCCGGCAATGATGATCTGCTTACGACCGGTAGCCTTGACCGCCTTGACGAAATCTTCGTTGTCCCAGGCGTTGATCTGGCCAGGGCGGGCGATGTACGGCGCGTCCGGGAACAGTGCCTTGAGCTCTGGCACCAGTGGGCCGTTAGGACCGCCTTCAAAACTGGTGGTCAGGATGGTCGGCAGGTTGAAGAACTTCGCCACATCGGCCAGGGCCAGCACGTTGTTCTTGAATTCGTTAGGGGAGAAATCCTGCACCAGGGAGATCAGGCCGGTCTGGTGATCCACCAACAGCACCACCGCGTCATCTTTGTTCAAGCGCTTGTAAGTCATGGGGTAACTCCTTTGTGGGTTTAGGTATCAGAACGCAAAGCACGAGCAGCCAAACGCTCCCCAGAAGCCCTGGAAGTCGCTGACCGGCACTTTGGAAAGGCGCGCCTTTTCGTGGCTGTGGGAATGCACGCCGCACGGGCCGCTGCATTGGTGTACTTGAGCTTGCAACGGCGAACTGGGGCGCCAGTGCCCCGGCACCTTGACCACCGGCGACCAGTCCGGCAGCACCGGCACGCGAGGCGGTGCGTAGTCTTCAAAGTCGCCGGCGCCGTAGACCACCTTGCCGCCCACGACAGTGAGCACCGATTCGATCCACTTGATGGCTTCTTCATCGACGCTGAAAAAGTCCGCCGACAGCGCCGCCACGTCCGCCAATTGGCCGACCTTGATCTGGCCTTTCTTGCCCTGCTCGGACGAGAACCAGGCGCTGCCATGGGTGAACAGCTCCAGCGCGGTCAGGCGCGGCAGGCCTTCGGCGTGCAGCTCCAGGCCACCGACGGTGCGGCCGCTGACCATCCAGTACAGCGAGGTCCACGGGTTGTAGCTCGACACCCGCGTGGCATCGGTGCCCGCCCCTACCGGCACCCCTTCGGCGAGCATGCGCTTGATCGGTGGTGTGGCTTCGGCGGCCTTGGCGCCGTAGCGCTCGACGAAGTATTCGCCCTGGAACGCCATGCGGTCCTGGATCGCAATACCACCCCCGAGGGCGCGCACTCGCTCGATATTCTTCGGTGTGATGGTTTCGGCATGGTCGAAGAACCACGGCAAGCCATTGAACGGAATGTCGCGGTTGACCTTCTCGAACACGTCGAGCATGCGCGAGATCGATTCGTCATAGGTGGCATGCAGGCGGAACGGCCAGCGCTGCTCCACCAGGTGGCGCACCACCGGTTCCAACTCCTGCTCCATGGTCAGCGGCAGGTCGGGACGGGGTTCGAGGAAGTCTTCGAAGTCGGCGGCCGAGAACACCAGCATCTCGCCAGCGCCGTTGTGACGCAGGTAGTCATCGCCCTGGTGCAGGGTGACGCTGCCGGTCCAGTTCTTGAAGTCGCTGAGTTCTTCCTTGGGCTTCTGGGTGAACAGGTTGTAGGCGATGCGCACCGTCAACTGTTCATCCTTGGCCAGTTGTTCGATCACCGCGTAGTCATCGGGGTAGTTCTGGAAACCACCGCCGGCATCGATGGCGCTGGTCAGGCCGAGGCGATTGAGTTCGCGCATGAACTGGCGCGTCGAGTTGACCTGATATTCCAGCGGCAGTTTCGGGCCTTTGGCCAAGGTCGAGTAGAGGATCATCGCGTTGGGTCGCGCCACCAGCATGCCGGTGGGGTTGCCGTTGCTGTCGCGCACGATCTCGCCACCCGGCGGGTTCGGCGTGTCCTTGGTGTAGCCGGCCACGCGCAGGGCGGCGCGGTTGAGCAAGGCACGGTCATACAGGTGCAGCACAAACACCGGGGTGTCCGGCGCGGCCTGGTTGAGCTCTTCCAGGGTCGGCATGCGTTTTTCGGCGAACTGGAATTCGTTCCAGCCACCGACCACCCGCACCCATTGCGGCGTCGGGGTACGGTCGGCCTGCTCCTTGAGCATGCGCAGGGCATCGGCCAGGGACGGCACGCCTTCCCAGCGCAGTTCGAGGTTGTAGTTCAGCCCGCCACGGATCAGGTGCAGGTGCGAGTCGTTGAGGCCGGGGATCACCGTGCGGCCCTTGAGGTCGATGACCTGGGTGCCGCTGCCACGCAGGGCCATGGCCTCGCCATCGGTGCCAACGGCAACGAAGCGCCCCTCGCGGATGGCGACGGCGGTTGCCCGTGGGTTTTCACGGTCCACGGTGTGGAACTGGCCATTGAACAGAATCAGATCGGCGTTCATAGGGTTTCCTTTACAGAGGCTTCAAGCCAGGGAGCGAACAGGCGGGTGGCCGCCGGCATCAACAGGTAGACCACCAGCAGGACGATGGTCACGGTGACCAGGAAGGTGGCGACCACGTAGTTGGACAGGAACGGGTGCAGACGCAGGATCGGGCCCCACACGATCGGCACCAGCAGGGTCAGCGGCAGGATCACGCACAAGGTCACCACCGCCTGCTTCCAGCGCGGCGGCTTGACGGCGTTTTCGCTGTCGGGGCTGAACCAGAATTCATTGACCGCACCGATCTCGGTCTTGTCGCCGTCGGCCAGCATGGGCGCGGCTTCGGTGATGAGGGTTTTGCGCTCGGGGGATTCGAGCCAGGTTTCCAGATCATCGGTGGAGCGGTAGCGCAGGACACAGGTGAACAGCGCCAGGTTGTTCTGTTTGCTGCGCACCACGTCGACACCGAGGTGGCCGGGACGCTCGCCGGCAATGCGCACGATGCGACGCAACCAGGCTTCGTAGTTGGCTTCCTGACCGGGTTTGATCAGGTGTTTGACCACCAGGGTGACGACTTCGTCGCGCCCGGTCTGCGGTGCTGGGTCCATGGTGTGCCCCTCTGCCTTGAAATTTCAGCGATGAGGGGAGTGTGCCGGGGATGGGGGTGGGAAAATTGCATGTACGTGCTGTTTAAGGGGGATCGCTGCCAGGGGGTCACCAACCTTGTTTGAGCATGCGCAACTCCAGGTGCTGCAACAACATGATGGTCTTGCCGTCTGCGATCTCGCCGCTCTGCACCATGGCCAACGCCTGCTCGAAGCCCAGCTCCAGCACCTCGATGTCCTCGCCCTCCTCTTCCAGGCCACCGCCACTGCCGATCCGATCTCCTGGCCGGTACTCGCCGAGGAAAAAGTGAATCCGCTCGGTGACCGACCCTGGGCTCATGAACGCCGCATAGATCTTCTCCACATGCCCGACGCGATAACCCGTCTCTTCCTCCGCCTCCAGGCGAATGCGCTCTTCGGGGCTGGCGTTGTCCAGTAACCCCGCCGCCGCTTCAATCAGATAGCCGTGGTAGTCATTGACGAAGGTGGGCATGCGGAACTGGCGAATCAGCAACACCGTGCGCTGCTCGCGGTTGTACAGCAGGATGGTCGCGCCGTTGCCGCGGTCATACACCTCGCGGGTCTGGGCTTGCCAACTGCCGTCGCGGCGACGCAGGTCGAAGCTGTATTTTTTCAGCAGGTACCAGTTGTCCGAGAGGGTTTCTTCGGCGGTGATGCGAACGGGGCTGTTGTCCATGGTCAGGCTCTTTGTTCCAAGGAGTAATCGGGGTTCACGCTTGTTTGATGCGAGGCCACGCGGCGGCGACTTCTTCAGCACTGCCGGCGTGGATCCGCGCCAGGTTGCGCGGGTAATCCACACCAGGATTCTCAGTGAAACGCGTTGCGGTGAATTGACCGTTGCTGGCCCGCAGGATGTAGCCGGTGTCCTCGCACAGCGTGGAGGCGAGAAACAATACTCCCGGTGTCACCCAATCCGGCTTGAGCTCGTCGGGTTCCTCGGTCACGCCCCACATCCGCGTCTTGGCCACCGGCGAGATCGCATTGACCCGGATGCCAGCTTCGGCACCCTCATGGCTCAGCGCGTTCATGATCCCCAGTTGCGCCATCTTGCCAGCGCTGTAGGCCACCAGGCCGGTCTGCTCGTATTGTGCGTACATGGCGCGGTCGGAGGTGGTGAGGATAATGCGTGGCGCGGTTGAGCGCAGCAGGTGCGGCCACGCGTGTTTGCACAACCAAAGTGGCGCGTAGAGGTTGATGTCCATGGCCCGCTGCAGGAACGCGGCATCCAGGTCCTGGATGTTCTGGTAACCCACCCAACCGGCGTTGTGAATCAGGATATCGAGTTGACCGAATGCCTCGATGGCGTACGCAACCAGTTGCTGGCAACCCTCGTTGGTGGACAAGTCGCCGCCATGTCCGACCACTGCGAGCCCTTCGGCCTGCAAGGCCTCCGCCGCCGCCTGTACTACCGAGGCATCGTTGCCGGCACCGGCCTTGTCGGCGCCGATATCGCTGATCACCACCCGGGCACCGCCCAGGGCCAGCGCTCGTGCATAACTGAGTCCCAACCCGCGCGCACCGCCAGTCACGATGGCGGTTTTACCTGTGAAATCCATGTGCTTGTTCTCCTGTTCGGCCGCCTACCCTAACAACCTGTGCACGGGTTGTTCAACGCTGTAACACTTTGCAAGCAATCACCCTGGACAGCCGTCGAATTTATACCTGCCTGTGTAGGCCATCTGGTAAAACCACCGTTTCACCTTTGCCCTGGAATCTTCATGCCCTCTCGTTTTCTCTCGCGCCTGAGCCTGCGCTGGTTTCCCCTGCTGTGCATGGCGCTGTTGATCATTGGCCTGCCGGTGGGTTGCAGCGTGCTGCAGCACAAGGAGCGCGAGCTGGTATTTCGTATCGAGCCGGGCACTGCCGGTTGGTACAGCGGCTTGCCCAAGGCGGTGCAGGAATTCGAACTCAAGCCCGCCAGTTTCAAGTCGGGGCAGAACATTCATGGCTGGTGGTACCCGGCAGCCAACAAGGACGCGCCGGCGATCCTCTACCTGCACGGCGTACGCTGGAACCTCACCGGCCAGCTGTTTCGCATCGAGCAATTGCATGCACTCGGGTTCTCGGTGCTGGCCATCGACTATCGCGGTTTCGGCCAGAGCCACGGTGAACTGCCGTCGGAGACCACCGTGTACGAAGATGCGCGCGTCGCCTGGGAACGCTTCCAGGTACTGCAACCGGACCCTGGCAAACGCCTGATCTATGGACACTCACTCGGCGGCGCGGTGGCCATCGACCTGGCCGCCGAACTAGGCAAGCAAACGCCGCTGCCGGTACGCGGCCTGGTGATCGAGTCGACATTTACATCCCTGGCGGACGTCGCCACGGCGGTGGCCAACACCTCATTACCGGTACGCTGGCTGCTGTCGCAGAAGTTCGACTCCATCGACAAGATCGCCGACATCCATATGCCGCTGCTGGTGGTGCATGGCCTGGACGACCGCTACGTACCGCCGCGTTTCAGCGAGCAACTGTTTGAAGCCGCCCAGGAACCCAAGCGACTGTTGCTGGTGCCCGGTGCCAGCCACAACAACAGCATGAGCCTGGCCGGTCGCAGCTATCGCCAGGCACTGGATAACCTGATGCAAGCGAAGATGCCGGCCCAGGTTGTGACCCACGCCGCAGGTCGCAACAACGAGTCATAAATGTGCTTTTCGGCACTGGGTTCGCGCTTGGCTGTCAAGCGCAAACCCTGCCCATACTGGCCCTCGCCGGCAGTTGATCAAATATTAACCTTTGGTTAAATCGCCAACCCTGCCGGGCGTTCGCAAAGTTATCCACAGAGATACCCACGGTTTTCGTGGACAACTCTTTTTATTTTTTTACGATTTTTTTGCTGCATAAACGCTTTCGGGGAAGGTACCCGGCAGCAAAATCTGGCGATTCACATCGCGTATATCGTTATAGCCACACAGTGCCATCGTGACGTCCAGCTCACGGGCGATGATGTCGAGTGCCTTGGTCACACCGGCCTCGCCCATCGCGCCCAAACCGTACAAATGCGGGCGGCCGATCATGGTGCCCTTGGCGCCGAGTGCCATGGCCTTGAGCACGTCCTGGCCGGAACGAATCCCGCCATCCAGCCATACCTCGATACGCTCGCCCACCGCTTCGACAATCGCCGGCAATTGGCTGATGCTCGACGGTGCGCCGTCCAACTGGCGGCCACCGTGGTTGCTCACCACCAGTGCATCGGCACCGGAATTGGCGGCCAGGCGCGCGTCTTCTACATCGAGAATGCCCTTGATGATCAGCTTGCCGCCCCAGCACTTCTTGATCCATTCCACATCGTCCCAACTCAGGCGCGGGTCGAATTGCTGGGCGGTCCACGACGACAGCGAACTCATGTCCGCCACACCCTTCACATGCCCGACGATATTGCCGAAACCGCGCCGTTGGGTGCCGAGCATGCCCATCACCCAGCGCGGCTTGGTGGCCATGTTGAGGATATTCGCCAGGGTCAGCTTGGGCGGTGCCGACAGGCCGTTGATCAGATCCTTGTGGCGCTGCCCGAGGATCTGCAGGTCCAGGGTCAGCACCAGCGCATCCACGCCGGCAGCCTTGGCGCGCTCGATCAATTGCTCGACAAACCCACGATCGCGCATCACATACAGCTGGAACCAGAACGGCTTGCCGACGTGTTCGGCAATGTCTTCGAGGGAACAGATACTCATGGTCGACAAGGTATAGCGCAGGCCGAACGCGGCCGCGGCACGGGCGGTGAGGATCTCGCCATCGGCATGCTGCATGCCGGCCAGGCCCGTCGGTGCGAGGGCCAACGGCATGGCCATGTCCTGGCCGATCATGGTGGTACGGATCGAACGTTCATCGATATTGCGCGCCACACGCTGGCGGAATTTGATCCGGGCAAAATCGCTTTCATTGGCCCGGTAGGTGCTCTCAGTCCAGGACCCGGAATCGGCGTAGTCGTAGAACATCCGTGGGACACGTTTTTGCGCGAGCTTGCGTAAATCTTCGATGGTTGTAATCAACGACATCTAGGTCACCTCTCCCTGAACTGAGCACAGAGAGTAACCGCCCCACGGGTGGGCAACCAGCCATTGCGTTTATATCGACTGCGGACTAATCTCGCACAAACCCGCAAAAAAGCGCATAACCATGCACAACACTCATCACGCCATCGACCTGCCTTCGCTGCGCAAACAGAAGATCCTGTTGCTGCTGGAACGCGACGGCAAAGTCACTGCCTCGGAACTGGTGGACCACTTCGCGGTGTCCCAGGACACAATCCGCCGCGACCTCGGTGAACTCGCCGCCGCCGGCCTGTTGCAGCGCGTACACGGTGGCGCCCTGCCCCGGCCCAAGGACACCGGCAAGGACTTCTTCACCCGTGTCGGCGAGACCAATGAAGCCAAGCGTCAACTTGCCCAACTCGCCGCCGATCAGGTGCAAGACGGCCAGATCGTGCTGTTCGATTCCGGCTCCACCACGTTGCAGATCGCCCAGTCATTGCCACGTTCGATCCGCCTGACCGTTGTCACGCCGTCACCGATGATCGCCATCGCCCTGGCCGACCATCCCGACGTAAAAGTGATTCTCGCCGGCGGCCAACTCAACCCGGCCACCTTGTCTACCAGCGGCCAGGAAAGCGTGCGCCTGATCCAGAGTATCAAGGCCGACCTGCTGTTTACCGGGGTCTGCGCACTGCACCCGCAAGTGGGCATCAGCTCGCTGCATTTTGACGAGGTCGCGGTCAAACAGGCCCTGCTCGACAGCGCCTCCCATGTGGTAGCGGTGACCCTGGCGGACAAGCTGGGAGCGGTGGAGCCGTTTGTGGTGGCGCCGTGCAACCGTATTCACACGTTGATCACGGAGTGGCATGTGCCGAGTGTGGAGGCGTATGAGCAGTTAGGGTTGGAGGTGTTGCGGGTGGATACCGAGTAGCAGCAACGGTGCGGCTGGCAGGCTTGTTGTGGCGAGCGGGCTTGTTGTGGCGAGCGGGCTTGCCCCGCGTTGGGGCGCGTAGCGCCCCTCAATAAGCCCGCCGCCACTATCCTGCCTAAACGCGGTGGCTGGTTTTAGGGCCGCTTCGCAGCCCAACGCGGGGCAAGCCCGCTCGCCACAAAAGCCCGCTTGCCGCACTTTGGCACTCAGTGACCCAGCTTGCGCTCGGTCTCGGCAGCCTGCTCGCAGAGGCCGGTGAATTTGGATAGTTCAAGGAAATTGCCCGCGCCAACCGCCGGCGAAATAAGCGCAAATTAATTTAAACCTTTGCCGCCCGGACTCGATCCACTCTCCCATATCGCTTCTTTAATCCACCCCTCAGGAGACACTCGATCATGAGTTCACACCTTAACGGCAAGAAGATTTTGATCATCACCTCCAACACCGGCATCGAGCGCGACGAACTGCTCAAGCCCCTGGACGCCTTGCGCGGTTACGGCGCCGCGGTGACCCACGCTTCGAGCAAAGGCGGCACTACCCAGACCTTTGTCGGCGACACCGAGAAGGACAAAACCGTGGAATCCGACGTGCAACTGTCGGACGTCGTGAGCAGCGACTTTGACGCCTTGGTCATCCCCGGCGGTACCGTCAATGCCGATACCCTGCGCCAGGATGCGGCCGCGCTGCGCCTGATCAAGGACTTCACCGACGCGGGTAAAACCATCGCGGCGATCTGTCACGGCCCATGGACCTTGATCGACGCCGGCGTGATCAAGGGCAAGACCCTGACCTCCTATAAGAGCGTGCGCATCGACCTGGAAAACGCCGGCGCCGCTGGATGGGTGGATGCCGAGGTCAAGCAGTGCCAGGCCAATGGCTGGACGTTGATCACCTCGCGCACACCGGATGATTTGCCAGCGTTCAATGAGGCGATTGCCAAGGCTGTCGCCGGTTGAACGGCCACGGTTGAATGTAAACAGGCGCCTCTCGGCGCCTGTTTTCCTTTCCCCAAACCACTCAGCTTTTACGCTGCTGCGGCATCTCACGTTTGGGCCCGAACATCGCCCAGGCAATCAAGCCAAACAACGGCACAAAAATCAGGATCACCAACCACAACCCCTTGCTCTCCCAACCACCGGTGCTGCGCAGGACGATATTGATCGCCCACAACTCCAGCAACAGCAAAATCACCGCCAAGCCGATCCAGATATATTGAATTTCCATGCTTCACCTCCTAGGTCGTATGGGTTAGGTCAAGCATCGGGCACGAGGGTTCATTTAAATTTTCTTGCGTTGTGGAATGCAACGCGCCGCACGGCCAACCATGCAACCTGCACGACGGGCACTGCCTCCCGCCTTTTGTAGCCCATTGAAATAAAACACGAATTTAAAAAAACTCAAGTTGGTACAACTGATGCACCACAGCAGTAGACGAGGCGTGCATATCGACACGCCCTGAAATTCCCGTGAGGTGTCACCCATGAATGCCATTGACCTGCTCAAAGCCGACCACGAACGCGTGAAGGCCCTGCTCACCCAACTGAGTGAATCCACCGAACGCGGGGTTAAAAAGCGCACCGAGTTGCTGGCCAAGCTGGAAGCGGAAATCAGCCTGCACACCAAGCTGGAAGAAGAAATCCTCTACCCGGCGTTCAGAAAAGCCGGCGGCAAGGAACAGGACATCATGTACCACGAGGCCAAGGAAGAGCATCGCACCGTCGACTCCCTGGTACTGCCCGACCTGAAGCAAACCGAACCTTCGACCACCGAGTTTTCCGGCCGCGTCAAAGTAGTCAAGGAATTGCTCGAGCACCATATCGAAGAAGAGGAAACCGAGATGTTCCCGCAGGCTAAAAAGCTGCTGGGCAAGGCGCTGCTTGAAGAGTTGGGCGCTGAAATGGAAGCCATGAAAGCGGCGCATAAAAAGTTGCAGTCGAGCAAGCCCATGGCGGCTTGATCGAGGCATGACCAGAGCCTGGAATCCATCCAGGCTCTTGATACATCCACACGATAGGGGATAGCGTCATGAAGACCAGATCGTCCCAACGGATTGTGCTTATCGTCGGCCTGTCAGCCCTGCTCTCGGGCCCCGCCCTCGCCGCCTTTGGCGATAACCCGGAACCTGCCTCCAACGCATTGAGTGGCGACAGCGCCGCCGGTTCCGCCCTGCCACCGGGGACCTACCCCAGCAGCCCCTCGGACAGCGACAAAAAAACCAAGGACACCGCCAAACCGCCGAGCAAACCCGCCAGGCCGGCTGACACCCATGAAGACGGCAAGGAAAAACCCCGCTCAGGCAGCTGACGGCTCATCCGCAACCGGCGGCTCGGGCGCAAGCCCCCAGTCGCCATGTTCGTACCAGTCATCCCCGATCATTTCGGCCGGGTGCATGGTGCGGTCGGCGCCATTGCCGCAGGCCAGGTCGGTGGCAGCGCAGTAGCGATCACAGCCCCAGCAGATGCGCTCGGGGTGCTTGGGGTGCAGCGGAAAAGGCTTGGCCATGATGGGGCTCCCTGGCGACGAACACTCCCTGCAACCTACCCCCATAAAGCCGGTGCAACCTTGACCGGCATCAAGCCTGGACAAGATGAAATATCCTCGAAACTTGACAGGAATCATTATTATTTACGGCTGACCTTCCTAGACTCGGGTTCTCTCCCCTCACCCGTCAGGAAGCCTCCATGCGTAGCCCTTCTTTGTTGTCCCTTGCCCTGCTGCTGAGTACCTCCGTGGCAGTTGCCAAGGAGTACCCGATCGGTGAACCGCAACACTGCCCCGGCCTGGAAATCGGCGCGGTGTACCTGCAACCGATCGAGATGGCACCCGCCGGCATGATGCGCGCCACCGCCGATTCCGATGTGCATCTGGAGGCCGACGTACGCGCCACGGCGGACAATGCCCAAGGGTTTCAGGAAGGCAGTTTCGTGCCCTACCTCAACCTGTCTTTCACCCTGAAGAAACAAGGCAGCGACACCCCCATCAGCGGCGACTTCCACGCCATGGTCGCCAACGACGGGCCGCACTATGGCGATAACGTCAAGCTGCAAGGCCCAGGCAAATACACCCTCACCTTCAGCGTATTGCCGCCCACCGGCCACCACTCCCTGGGCCGTCATACCGACAAGGAAACCGGGGTCGCCCCCTGGTTCGAACGCTGCGAGGTGCACTACGAATTCGTCTACGCCGGCATCGGCAAAAAAGGCGGTTATTGATGCGCCGCGCCCTGTTGCTGGGCGGCCTGCTGCTAAGCGGCCCGGCAGTGGCGGCACCGTTGCCCACCTATGAGTTGAGCCTGCAGGACGGCCATTTCAACCCACCACAACTGGTGGTCAAGGCCGATGAGCGTTTCAAGATCGTGCTCAAGAACATCGGCCAAGGCCCGGCCGAATTCGAAAGCACACCGTTGCGGGTCGAGAAGGTGTTGTCTGCGGGGGTGACCACCTTTGTGGTGATCCACCCGCTCAAGCCGGGGTTGTACCCGTTCTTCGACGAGTTCAACCCTCAGTTGCCCGAAGGCAGCATCCTCGCCGAATAGGAGCCGTTGATGAATCAATCGATGTTTATTGTCTGGCGTGAAAGCGTCGAGGCCCTGCTGGTGATCGGCATTCTGCAGGCCTGGATCAGCCGCCAGGCCGGCCATGCACAACTGGCCCGCTTCCTCTGGGCCGGGGTGCTGCTGGGGTTGTTGTGCTCGGCCGGGCTGGCCGGTTTGATGCTCTGGGCCGGTGACACCATGACCGGTCCACAGGGCGAGTGGCTGCAAGCGGCGCTGACCCTGTTGGCCAGCGGCTTGATGGTGCAGATGGTGTTCTGGATGCACCGCAACGCGGCCACGCTCAAACACACCCTGGTACGCGAAGCCGACGAGCGCCTGGCGCGCCAGGGCGGCTGGGGCGTGCTGTTACTGGCGCTGCTGGCGGTGAGCCGCGAAGGCAGTGAAACCGTGGTGTTCTTGTATGGCGCCGGGGCGCGCCTGCACGATGAGGCGCAAGGCCTGTTCGCCCTTGGCGGCCTGCTCGGCCTGGCACTGGCGGGGCTCACCGTCCTGGTGTTGCGCGGCAGTCGGCGCTTTATCTCCTGGTCACGGTTTTTCACCCTCAGCGAGGCGCTGCTGTTACTGCTCGGCGGGGCCTTGCTGGTCGCGGCCGTGGACCGTATCAGTGGGCAACTGCTGGGCCTGGACATGCCCGAGTGGGCCTACGCCGCAGTCGGTGACAGCCGCTGGGACAGCAGCGCACTGCTCAGTGACAGCCACGGCCTGGGCGCGCTGCTGGCCGACTTTGCCGGCTACCGAGCGGCGCCTAGCCTTATCACCGTGTTGGTACTGCTCGGCTACTGGCTCTGGGTGGGCAACGGCCTGCGTCGCGCCCGGCACGCGGCATGAGCTGGTTGCAGCAACTGGGCGATGGCATGCGCCGCCATGGGCGGTTGATCCGTGCCGCGCAATGGGCGGTGGTGCTGGTCTACGCCGTGTTGCTGGTGCTGCCCGCCGTGCTGCCGTTGCCCGATAGCCAGGCGCGCGTGGTGAACAACCTGACGCTGCTCGCGCAATTTATCTTCTGGGGGATCTGGTGGCCGTTCGTGTTGCTGTCGATGGTGCTGTTCGGGCGCCTGTGGTGCGGCGTGCTGTGCCCGGAGGGTTCGCTGAGCGAATGGGCCAGCCAGCACGGGCGCGGCCTGGGCATACCGCGCTGGCTGCGTTGGGGCGGCTGGCCGACCCTGGGCTTTTGCCTCACCACGCTCTACGGCCAGTTGATCAGCGTGTACGACTACGCCCAGGCAGCATTGCTGATCCTGGGCGGCTCGACGTTGGCGGCGGTGGTGGTCGGCCTGTTGTTCGTGCGCGGCAAGCGCGTGTGGTGCCGTTACCTGTGCCCGGTCAGCGGCGTGTTCGCCCTGCTCGCCCGCCTGGCGCCGCTGCATTTCGCCGTGGATGAACAACGCTGGAAAGCCAACAATGCCCCGCGCCTGCCGCTGCCCAACTGCGCGCCCCTCCTGGACATCCGCCGCCTGCAAGGCGCCAGCGACTGCCATGCCTGTGGCCGTTGCAGCGGGCAACGCGGCGCAGTGCAACTGATCGCCCGCTCGTGCAATCAAGAGATTCTCCAGGCGCCGCGACAACCCGGCTCGCCGTGGGATGCGCGCCTGCTGCTGTTTGGCGTGATCGGATTGGCCATGGGCGCGTTCCAATGGAGCGTCAGCCCGTGGTTTATCGCCCTCAAACAGACACTCGCCGAATGGTTGGTGAGCCGCGACTGGCTATGGCTGCTGCAAGACAACGCGCCGTGGTGGCTGCTCACGCACTACCCGCAACTCAACGACAGCTTCAGCTGGCTCGATGGCCTGTGCATCGTGCTGTACCTGGGTGGCAGCGCACTGCTGATCGGCGGTGGCTGCTGGCTGCTGCTGCGCCTGGCCGCACGCGCGGCGGGTGATCGCGCACTGTTTCGGCCTCTGGCGCTGACACTCACGCCCCTGGGTGGTGCAGGGCTGTTCCTGGGGCTGTCGGCGACGACAGTGAAGTTGTTGCGCTATGAAGGGTTGGCATTGGCATGGGTCCAACCGGCGCGCGCACTGATGCTGAGCGCCGCGATTGGCTGGTGCTTGTGGTTGGGTTGGCGGCAGCTCAAGGGGCTTGGAACCCGACCGCGCTGCCTGGGGTGGTTGTGCGTACTGCTGAGTAATGGGCTGGTGGGGTGTGGCTGGTGGTTGCAGTTCTGGGGGTGGGCTGGCTGATGCACACTGATGCAAATGTGGGAGGGGCTTGCCCCCGATGGCCATAGATATCTACACAATTTCAGAGACTGGCGAGTTCCCCTGTGGCGAGCGGGCTTGTCCCGCGTTGGGCTGCGAAGCAGTCCCAAAACCAGCCTCCACAGAGTGTCTGATGCACTGCGTTCTTCCTTACTGGGGCTGCTACGCAGCCCAACGCGGGACAAGCCCGCTCGCCACAACAGCCCTATCTGCCGGGCGTTCAGCGTTGAGCCAACGTTGTGGATACCTATGGCTATCGGGAGCAAGTCGAATCGTCGCACCGCCCCTCCCACAGGCAAAGTTACACCTTGAACCGCGCCACCGTCTGATGCAGCGTCCCCGCCATTCCGGCCAGGTCATGCCCGGCAGTCTCGGTGTGTATCGCCCCCTGCAACACCTGCTGCGACAGGTTGCGAATGCCCACCAGGTTGCGATCCACTTCGCGCGCCACCAGTGCCTGTTCCTCGGTGGCACTGGCAATCATCATATTGCGTTCGTTGATCTGTGAGATGGACCGGGTGATTTCCTCCAGCGCCTCTCCCGAGCGTTGTGCCACGCTCAGGGTCGCCTGTACCCGCTCACTGCTGCTGTGCATGGCGGCCACGGCGTGTTCGGTGTCCTGGCGGATATTGCCGATCATCTGCTCGATCTCCTGGGTCGAGGTCTGCGTGCGATGGGCCAGTGCACGTACTTCATCGGCGACTACCGCAAACCCGCGTCCGGCATCCCCGGCGCGGGCCGCTTCGATGGCGGCGTTCAACGCCAGCAGGTTGGTCTGGTCGGCAATGCTGCGGATCACTTCGAGCACGCTGCTGATGTCTTGCACGCGGCCGGCCAGTTGCTGGATACGCTCCGAGGTTTCCACCACGCCGGTGGCCAAGGTATTGATCGACGCCACGGTTTCCTGCACCTGCGCCTGTCCACGCTGGGCGGTCTGCTCCGACAGGCGCGAAGCTTCGCTGGTGCTCACGGCATTGCGTGCCACTTCGTCGACGGCGGCGGTCATTTCATTCACCGCCGTGGCGGCCTGTTCGATTTCCTGGCCCTGCAACTGCAGGCTGCTGCTGGTCTGGCCGCTCACCGCGCTCAACTCTTCCGACGAGCTGGCCACGCCGTCCACCGACGCGGCGATATGCCGGACCATCTGGTTAAGGTTCTGCTGCATCTGGTGCAGATTGCGCATCACACTGCCGTCGATACTGTTGCCCAGCGGCACCTCGATAGACAGGTTGCCCTCGGCGATATGACTCAACACCCGCGCCACTTCATCCGGCTCGCCGCCCAACGGTCGGGTGACGCTGCGCGTGACGATCACCGCCGCCACCACCACCAGCGCCAGGCACAGCAGGAACAGCCCGAGCATGGTGCCTCGAGCCTCGTCATACAGGGTTTGCGCGGCCTGCTGGCGCTCGGCGAACAACCGCCCCTGCATGGCCATCAATGCATCCAGGCTCTTGAACACCTCCAGCTCGGCCGGGATCACCTGTTGCTTGAGCTGGGCCAGGCCCTGCTCGCGGGCGCCCTGCCTGATCAGCGCCTGCACTTGGGTGAAGGCCGCCACGTAGGCTTCGCGATGGGTTTTCAAGGTGGCATAGGCGGCCTTGCCTTCGGCGGTGTCGAGCAGCGGCTCAAGGGTGGCGAACGCCTGGGTGATGCGTTCGCGCGTGGTGCCGATGGAGGCCTGGGCCTGCTGGTTATCCTGGTCGATCAGCAGGTCGCGGGTGTTGCGCCCGTTATCGCGCACACCGGTGGCGATCACCATGATCGGCGCGATCCGTGGCCAGTCCTGCTGCACGATCTGTTCGGACTGCTGCTTGAGGGTTGCCAGGTCGTGAAGGGCGTAGAACACCAACCCGACCAGGGCCAACGGCGCAATCGCGAAACCGATGACAATGCGTTGTGCCGTGGTTAATTGCTTCATTCTGAGAGTCCCTGATGAAAACCTGCCCACCATGGGCAGCCTGTATAAAAATCCGGTGAGGGCGCGCGTCACCCTCGCAATACAAAAGCAGGAAACAACTCGCGCAATCGGCCCCATAACTCCGGCAACGCGGCCTGTGCCGGTGAACTCGACAATTGCGCATCGAGCATGCTGGCCGTACGCACCATTTGCACTGCGAAGCGTCGCACGCCGTTGGCTTGCAAACGCTGGGCCAGCAACAGCAACCGAGGAGGGTCGATCAAATGCCAATGCACCGTGGTGCGGCACTCGTATTCCACGCCGCTGGCCAACAGGGTGTCGAGGCTGCGCCAGTTGGCGGCACCGCTGTGCTTGACCTGGGTGATCAACTGGCAATCCTCGGCGAGCGCCTTGACGTCAAAGCCGACCCAATCGGCATGCCGCAACGCATTGGCAAACCCTGCCGGTTTGATCCCGGCGCTGTGCAGGCCGACATGAAAGCCCATCGCCCGCACTTCATCCATGGCGGCCGGCAAGCCTTCCTGCAAGGTCGGCTCGCCACCACTGAACACCACGGCGTCGAGCAAGTCCTTGCGTCGCTGCAAAAACAGCAACACCCGGCGCCAATCCACCTCCGTGCTACCGCGCGGCGGGATCAGGTCCGGGTTGTGGCAGTAACGACAGCGCCAGGCACAGCCTTGGCAAAACAGCACACAGGCGAGCATGCCGGGGTAGTCGAGGGTGGTCAGGGGCACGAGGCCCCCGACCCGTAGCGCTCGACTCATTGGCGCCCGGCCACGGCGGCCGTTTCAGTGAAATGCACGCGTTCCTTGTGCTCGGATTGTTTGCCAGGATTGAACGCCGACACGGGCCGGTGATAACCCATCACCCGGGTCCAGACTTCGCAGCGCTGACGTTGTGGCTGGGATGTTTGCATGGTGAATCTCCTTGCGGGTTGGAAGATCGGTTCAATGCGCAGCGGCAAGTGCCAGCACTTCATCGCACTTGGGACAGAACTCATGCTCACCGGCGAGGTAGCCGTGCACCGGGCAGATCGAGAACGTCGGGGTGATCGTCAGGTACGGCAGGCGGAAACGCCCCAACGCCTTGCGCACCAGTTGCTTGCAGGCCTGGGCCGAGGAAATCTGCTCGGCCATGTACAGGTGCAACACGGTGCCGCCGGTGTATTTGCATTGCAGTTCGTCTTGCAGCTCCAGGGCTTCGAAGGGGTCTTGGGTAAAGCCCACCGGCAGTTGCGAGGAGTTGGTGTAGTACGGCGCGACGTCGCTGCCGGCCTGCAGGATGTCCGGGTAGCGCTTGCGGTCTTCCTTGGCGAAACGGTAGGTAGTGCCTTCCGCCGGCGTGGCTTCGAGGTTGTAGAGGTGGCCGGTGTCTTCCTGGAAGCGCAGCAAGGTGGCGCGCACATGGTCGAGCAGCTTGAGGGCAAAGGCGCGGCCCTCTTCGGTGTGCATGCCCTGCTCGTCGCCGGTGAAATTGCGCAGCATCTCGTGCATGCCGTTGAGGCCGATGGTGGAGAAGTGATTGCGCAAGGTGCCGAGGTAACGCTTGGTGTAGGGGTACAAGCCGGCGTCCATATGGTGCTGGATCACCTTGCGCTTGACCTCCAGGCTTTCCATGGCCATGTCCATCAGGCTGTCCAGGCGTTGCAACAGGCCCGAGGTGTCGCCCTTGAACAGATAGCCGAGGCGCGCGCAGTTGATCGTCACCACGCCCAGGCTGCCGGTCTGCTCCGCCGAACCGAACAACCCACCGCCGCGCTTGAGCAGCTCGCGCACATCCAGTTGCAGGCGGCAGCACATCGAGCGCACCTGGTTGGGTTGCATATCGGAATTGAGGAAGTTCTGGAAATACGGCAGGCCGTAGCGCGCGGTCATCTCGAACAGACGGTCGGCGTTCTCGCTGTCCCAAGGGAAATCGTGGGTGATGTTGTAGGTGGGAATCGGGAAGGTGAAGACCCGGCCCTTGGCATCGCCGGCCTGCATCACTTCGATATAGGCGCGGTTGATCAGCTCCATTTCCGCTTGCAGGTCGCCATAGGCAAACGGCATTTCCTCACCACCGATCACCGGCACCTGCTCGCGCAGATCTTCCGGGCACACCCAGTCGAAGGTCAGGTTGGTAAACGGCGTCTGGGTGCCCCAGCGCGACGGCACGTTGAGGTTGTAGATGAACTCCTGCACCGCCTGGCGCACCTCGGCGTAACTCAGTTGGTCCTTGCGCACATAGGGCGCCAGGTAGGTATCGAACGAGCTGAACGCCTGGGCGCCGGCCCATTCGTTTTGCAGGGTGCCGAGGAAATTGACCATCTGCCCCAGGGCGCTGCTCAAGTGCTTGGGCGGTCCCGCTTCGACACGGCCCGGCACGCCATTGAGGCCTTCGTGCAACAGCGAACGCAGCGACCAGCCGGCGCAATAACCGGCGAGCATGTCCAGGTCATGGATATGCAAATCCGCCTCGCGGTGCGCGCGGCCGATCTGCTGGCTGTAGACCTCGTCGAGCCAATAGTTGGCGGTGACCTTGCCCGACACGTTCAACACCAGCCCCCCCAGGGAATAGCCCTGGTTGGCATTGGCTTGCACGCGCCAGTCTTCGCGGTCGAGGTATTCGTTCATCGAGGTGGCGACTTCCACCAGTGTCTTGCGGTCGCGGCGCAGGCGGCCGTGTTGTTCGCGGTAGACGATATAGGCGCGCATGGAGAGGAAGTAGCCGGCGTCCATCAACACGCGTTCGACGCTGTCCTGGATTTGTTCGACGTCCAGGTGTTCGATACCCCTCAGGCGGGCCAGGACGGCGCCCAGTAACAGGTCGACGTCGGCCTCTTGGTACTCGCCGGTTGCGGTGCCGGCAGCGGTCAGGGCGTGGTGGATTTTTTCGGCGTTGAAGGGGACCAGGCTGCCGTCGCGTTTGTGTAGGCGGGTGCTGACCAACGGGGTGAGCGTGTTTTGCATTTTCCGGGCTCCAGACACTACATATAGATTAAATAACAACTTAAAACACAACATGCAGTGATATTACGGAGACTGGGTTTTGCTTCCCTTGATCGGGGTCAAGCTTTTTTGATTGGGTACATATCCGTTATTTAGGTAACGGCGGCCTATGGTTCCGCTCTTACAGCGGGTCACTTTGGAAAAGAGCCCCAAAGTAACCAAAGGGCTCTTGCCCCAACACTCGGTGCCTCGCCTAGGCTCGGCATGCCCTCACTCCGGCTTGAATCCGTGGGCCGCCGTCATGGGCCATCCTTGGCCCAGGACGGCTAACCCGGCGTCCTGCCGGGTTACCCACGGATTCAAGCCTGCGTTCGGCCAGCGTGTTTGACGGGGCGCCTAGGATCAAGATCAAAAGCCAGAGCAAAAGCAGAGCAAAAGCAGACCGAGGTCTAGCTGATATGTGGAGATCCAAATGTGGGAGGGGCGGTGCGACGATTCGACTTGCCCCCGATAGCGCCGGGTCAGTTAAAAAATAAGTGACCGACACTCCCTCATCGGGGGCAAGCCCCCTCCCACATTTTTAACCCAGTACACCAGACCCAACTCCGGTCGGCTCTCAGGCCGCCGCGCTTTGGCTCTTGATCTCAAATCGCCCCGTCAAACACGCTGGCCGAACGCAGGCTTTGGAGCGTGGGTAACCCGGCAGGACGCCGGGTTAGCCGCGCTGGGCCAAGGATGGCCCATCGCGGCGGCCCACGCTCCAAAGCCTTCGTTCGGGCACACCGAGCCTAGGCGAGGTGCCGAGTGTTGGGGCGAGGACCTTTTGGTTACTTTTGGGTCCCTCCAAAAGTGACCCGCTGTAAGAGCGGAACCCTAAGTAGCCGTTACCGAAGAAACGGATATGTACTCAGTACCACCCCACACACCCCTCACCCCCCACTCATATTCATAAACCGCACCACCTGCACCTCCCCCTCCCCACTGAAATCATGCCGCAACGGCTTGCCCTTCAACCCCCTGTGCAACGCCTCAACCAACGGCCCATCCTCCAACGGATAGCGCCGTAACAAAGCGCGAAAATCCAGCGCCTCCTCCTGCCCCAGGCACAGCAGCAACTGCCCTTCCACCGTCATCCGTACCCGATTACAACTGCCACAAAAGTTATGCGAATTAGGCGAAATAAACCCCACCCGCGTCCCAGGATGCGCCGCCAACCGCACATACCGCGCTGGCCCTCCGCTGTTCTCGGTGCTGTCGATCAACCCATGCTCACGGGCAATCACCGCCCGTACTTCATCGCTGGCGCAGAAGGTCTCCCCCCGCGACCGCCCCACGTCCCCCAGGGGCATTTCCTCGATAAAACTGATGTCGACACCCTGGTCAATGGCATACCGCACCAACGCCGGAACCTCGTCAAAGTTGCGCCCCTTCATCACCACGCAATTGAGCTTGACCCGCTCGAACCCCGCCTCCCGCGCGACCTCGATACCGTCCAGCACCTGGCGCAGATCACCGTTGCGGGTAATCCCACGAAAGCGCGACGCATCCAGGCTATCGAGGCTGATGTTCATGCGTTTGACCCCCGCATCCACCAACGGCCGCGCCAGTCGCGCCAACTGCGAGCCATTGCTGGTCATCACCAGTTCACGCAAGCCCGGCAGCGCCGCGATGTTGCGGCACAGCCCGACAATGCCCGGGCGAATCAGCGGCTCGCCGCCAGTCAGGCGGATCTTGCGTACGCCCTGCCCCACAAACAGCGCGGCCAGGCGTTGCAGTTCTTCCAGGTTCAGCACCTGCTGGCGCGGCAGGAATGTCATGTTTTTCGCCATGCAGTACACACAGCGAAAATCGCAACGGTCGGTCACCGACAAGCGCAGGTAATCGATCGAACGGCCCACCCCATCCACCAGGCTCATGTCACTGCACCAACGGTGAGTCGGCACCCTGCAGCGCGATGCCGCGGATGTCCGCTGCGCCGATCAGGGTTTGCAGGTACTGCACCAATGCCTTCTGCCACACCCCTTGCTGCAACTGGGTGCGAATCGCCACGGCCACCGCTTCATACGGCAACGGCTGGCCTTCGATACGTTGGTCGACGCTGATCACGTGCCAGCCATAACGGCTCTCCAGCGGCTTGGCGGCCAAACCTGGGGCCAGGGTGAACAACTGGCGCTCCAACTCCGGCACGGTCTGGCCCTTGCTCACCTGGCCCAGCGAACCGCCCTGGGCCTTGGACGGACAGGCCGAATACTTGAGCGCCAGTTCGGCAAATTGGCCCGGTTGTTCTTCCAGGCTCAGCAGCAGGACTTCGGCCTGGGTGCGCGCCAGGTGGCGCGCCTCGGCGTCGTCCGGCGCGCATTCAAGCAGAATGTGCCGCGCCGCCAGCAACGGCGCGCTGTGAAAGCGCCCACGGTTGTTCTCGAAGTAGCGCACACAGGTCGCCTCGTCGCAGTCGGGTACCGTCACCTCACGCTCCAGCAGCAGGCGCGTGGCGGCTTCCTCTTCGTTCTCTCCGGCGGCGATTTCCACCGCCAGGCCCAGCTCGGCGATCCGCTGTTGCAACAGCTCGCGGATCACCAGCGCGCGGGCGGCCAGGTACACCGCTTCCTCACGGCTGTCGGCCGGGTGGTATTGCAACTCCAGGGCCATGGCCTCGGGGGTGACCGCCACGCCGTTGACGCTGATGATCGGCCATTCCTGTTCACTGCTGGCGATCAACTCCGGCGCCTTGATCTCCTCGAAAGAAGCCTGGGCCACCACCGGTTCTTTGGCCGACGAGCCGCAACCACCGCTGCCGCCGTTACCGCCACCACATCCGCATCCTGTAGTCATGACGTTCTCCTCAGTACTTCTGCCGCACGATTTGATAACGACGCCCCAGGTACCAGATCGGCGCGCTGACCATGTGCACCAAGCGGGTAAATGGGAACAGCACGAACAGGGTCAAGCCCAGCGCCACGTGGGCCTTGTAGATCAGCGACACCGGCGCAATCGACTCGGCGGCTTCCACCGGCCGCAACAGCACCACGTTCTGCGCCCAGTCGGCGAGCATCACCATCACCGAGCCGTCCATATGCCCGGTGGAGGCGACGATGGTCAGCAGGCCCAGCAGCAACTGCGCCAGCAACACCAGCAGGATCAGGATGTCCGACGGGCTCGAGGTCGCCCGCACGCGCGGGTCCCCCAGGCGACGCTTGACCAGCATCAGCAGGCCCACCAGGCACAGCAGGCCGAAGAAGCCACCCGAGATCATCGCCAGCAACTGCTTGTTCTCAGTGCTGATCACATGGTGGTAAACCGACGCCGGGGTCAGCAGGCCGACAAAATGCCCGGCCAGCACGAACAGCACGCCGATATGGAAGAAGTTGCTCGCCACGCGCATGCCCCGGTTGTTGAGCATCTGGCTGGAACCGGCCTTCCAGGTGTACTGCGACAGGTCGAACCGCGCCCAACTGCCCAACAGGCAGATCGCCAGGGCCACATAGGGATACACCCCGAATACCAGCAAATTCCACTTAGACATTACCCACCTCCCCGGCTGGCGCTGTGGCCCGGCCTTCTTGCTGAAAATCCACCCAATGCAACGGCACCGCGCTTTCTTCGCGGGCCTTGCCGGGGGCGCTTGGCATCGAGCTGCAGCGGTCCTGTTGCTCAGCCTGCATAAAGTCCACCGCTTCCTCTTCCCAGATTTTGTCCAGGGCTTCGAGGGAGTCGTCGCGCGGTTCGGCGGCGACCTGGGCACGCAGTTCGGCCACGGCCTGGTGCGGCTCGGCGCCGGCAATCTGCAACAGCGCACGGAAGCAACTGGCATAGCCGCTCTCACGCTCGTCCAGACGCGCAGCGAGCAAGGCCAACAGGTGCGCCACATCCGCCAGGCCCTCGCGGGCCTCGATGTCTTCGCGGGTGGACAGGAACTCCAGGTACAGCGGGATGTAGTCCGGCAGCTCCTTGACGCCAATGGCGAAGCCGGCCTCCTCGTACTGGGCCATCATGTCGACCATGGCCTGGCCGCGGTCGCGGGACTCGCCGTGCACGTGTTCGAACAACAACAGCGACAGCGAACGCCCCCGGCCAAACAACGCGCCGTAGTGTTCCTGGCCGTCCATCAGGTCATTGGCGCAGATCAGTTCCAGCAGTTCGAACAACGCACCGCGCTGCTTGGGGCTGATTTCCCGTGCTTCAAGAATCGCCTGCTCCAGTTCATCGCGACCGTTCACCAGGGTTTCAGTGGGGTAGTCGAGCAGCAACGAAATCACTTTAAGAATGCGCATGGCTCAGTCCTCCCAGATCTGGACGGTTTTCAGCACGTCACGGCGGTTGGCCTTCTTGGCGCCGAACATGTTGGTGTCAGAGCTGCCGCTGCAACCGCTGCCGAAGCTGAAGCCACAGCCGGAGCGTTCGGCGAACGCGTCGCTCATGGCGTCTTCACGGTGGGCGCTCGGTACCACGAAGCGGTCTTCGTAGTTGGCAATGGCCAGGTAGCGGTACATCTCTTCCACCTGTTCAACGCTCAGGCCGACGTCTTCGAGCACTTGCAGGTCCTGCACGCCATCGACTTGCTGGGAGCGTTTGTAGGCGCGCATCGCCAACAGGCGCTTGAGTGCACGCTTGACCGGTTTTTCATCGCCGGCGGTGAGCATGTTGGCCAGGTAGCGCAGGGGGATGCGCAGGCTGTCCACATCCGGGATCACCCCGTTCATGCCCACGGTGCCGGCAGCGGCGGCGTTCTGGATCGGTGACAGCGGCGGCACGTACCAGACCATCGGCAAGGTGCGGTATTCCGGGTGCAGCGGCAGTGCCAACTTCCAGTCGACGGCCATTTTGTACACCGGCGAACGCTGGGCCGAGTCGATCACCGACTGCGGCACGCCATCGGCCAGGGCCTGGCGAATCACCGCCGGGTCATTCGGGTCGAGGAAGATCTCCAGTTGCTTCTCGTACAGGTCCTGCTCGTTGGCGGTGCTGGCCACTTCGCTGATGCGGTCGGCGTCATACAGCAGCACACCGAGGTAGCGAATCCGACCCACACAGGTTTCGGCGCACACGGTCGGCATACCGGCTTCGATACGCGGGTAGCAGAAGATGCACTTCTCGGATTTGCCGCTCTTCCAGTTGAAGTAGATTTTCTTGTACGGGCAGCCGCTGATGCACATGCGCCAGCCCCGGCACTTCTCCTGGTCGATCAGCACGATGCCGTCTTCTTCACGCTTGTAGATCGCACCGCTCGGGCAGGATGCCGCACACGCCGGGTTTAGGCAGTGCTCGCACAGGCGCGGCAGGTACATCATGAAGGTGTTTTCGTACTCGCCATAAATGTCGGCCTGGATCTGGTCGAAGTTCTTGTCCTTGCGGCGCTTGGCGAATTCGGTGCCGAGGATTTCCTCCCAGTTCGGGCCCCACTCGATCTTTTCCATGCGCTTGCCGGACACCAGCGAACGCGGGCGTGCGGTCGGCTGGTGCTCGCCCAATGGCGCGGTGTGCAAGTGCTGATAGTCGAAGTCGAACGGCTCGTAGTAGTCGTCCAGGCTCGGCAGGTCGGGGTTGGCGAAGATGTTCGCCAACACGCGGAACTTGCCGCCGATGCGTGGGTTGATCGAGCCGTTGGCGTTGCGCACCCAGCCGCCCTTCCACTTGTCCTGGTTCTCCCACTCCTTGGGGTAGCCGATGCCGGGCTTGGACTCGACGTTGTTGAACCAGGCGTATTCCATGCCTTCACGGCTGGTCCACACGTTTTTGCAGGTGATGGAACAGGTGTGGCAGCCGATGCATTTGTCCAGGTTGAGGACCATGCCGATCTGTGAGCGAATTTTCATCTCAGTTCTCCTCGATGTCAGTCGGCAATGGGCGCGGCAAATCATCACCGCTGGAGCCATCGAGCCAGTCGACCTTGGCCATCTTGCGCACCACGACAAACTCATCGCGGTTGCAACCGACCGTGCCGTAGTAGTTGAAACCGTAGGCCTGCTGGGCATAGCCGCCGATCATGTGGGTCGGCTTGAGCACCACGCGGGTCACCGAGTTGTGGTGGCCGCCACGGGTCTTGGTGGTTTCCGAACCCGGCACGTTCACGATGCGTTCCTGGGCGTGGTACATCATCACCATGCCTTCCTTGACGCGCTGGCTGACCACCGCACGGGCGGTCAATGCACCGTTGACGTTGAAGCATTCGATCCAGTCGTTGTCTTCGATGCCGGCGCGCTTGGCGTCGATTTCCGAGAGCCACACGATCGGTCCGCCACGGCTCAGGGTGAGCATCAGCAGGTTGTCGCTGTAGGTGCTGTGGATGCCCCACTTCTGGTGCGGGGTGATCCAGTTCAGCACGATCTCGGTCTCGCCATTGCTGCGCTTGCCCTTCACCCCTTCGATGGTGCGGGTGTTGACCGGTGGCCGGTAGCTCATCAGCTGCTCGCCGAACGCCTGCATCCACGGGTGATCCTGGTAGAACTGCTGGCGGCCGGTGATGGTGCGCCATGGGATGTTTTCATGCACGTTGGTGTAGCCGGCGTTGTAGCTCACATGCTCGTCTTCCAGGCCTGACCAGGTCGGGCTGGAGATGATCTTGCGCGGCTGCGCCTGGATGTCGCGGAAGCGGATCGCTTCGTGGGCCTTGGAGATCGCCAGGTGGCTGTGGTCGATACCAGTGAATTCCGATAGCGCGGCCCAGGCTTTCAAGGCGACCTTGCCGTTGGTTTCCGGGGCCAGGGACAGGATCACTTCGGCGGCGTCGATGGCCGTGTCGATTTTCGGCCGGCCGTGGCTGATGCCCGCAGCGCTTTCGTGATGGTTCAGCTCGCCGAGGAACTCGACTTCTTCATCGGTGTTCCAGTTGATGCCCTTGCCGCCGTTGCCGAGTTTTTCCAGCATCGGGCCCAGCGACGAGAACTGCTTGTAGATGTTCGGGTAGTCGCGTTCCACCACCGCCATGTTCGGCGCGTTCTTGCCTGGAACCGGCGCCACACCGGCGCTTTTCCAGTCGGTGCCGCCAAACGGCTGGGCCAGTTCGCCGACGCTATCGTGCATCAACGGTACGGTGACCAGGTCTTGCTCCACGCCCAGGTGGCCGACCGACATGGCCGAGAACGCCTTGGCGATGCCCTTGTAGATTTCCCAGTCCGAGCGCGACTCCCACGCCGGGTCGATGGCCGCCGACAACGGGTGAATGAACGGGTGCATGTCCGAGGTGTTCATGTCGTCTTTTTCGTACCAGGTGGCAGTCGGCAAGACGATGTCGGAATACACGCAAGTGGAGGACATGCGAAAGTCCAGGGTGGTCACCAGGTCGAGCTTGCCGATGGCGCCGTCTTCGACCCATTCGGCCTCGGTGGGCTTGCATTCGGTGCTGTGGCCGATGTCTTCGTTCATCACGCCGTTCTTGGTGCCCAACAGGTACTTGAGCATGTACTCATGGCCCTTGCCCGAGGAACCGAGCAGGTTGGAGCGCCAGATAAACATGTTGCGCGGGAAGTTCACCGGGCTGTCCGGCTGTTCGCAGGCGAAGCGCAGGCTGCCGTCCTGCCAGGATTTGACCACGTAGTCTTTCGGCGTCATACCGGCGGCAGCCGCATCACGGCAAATGTGCAGCGGGTTGGTGTTGAGCTGTGGCGCACTCGGCAACCAGCCGGCGCGTTCGGCGCGGATGTTGTAGTCCAGGGCGTGTTCCGGGAATTGCGACTTGTCGGCCAGCGGCGAGAGCACGTCGTGCATGCTCATCTTCTCGTGGCGCCATTGCGAGCTGTGCCCGTAAAAGAAGCTGGTGCCGTTCATCTGGCGTGGCGGGCGGTTCCAGTCGAGGCCGAAGGCCAGGGGCAGCCAGCCGCATTGCGGGCGCAGCTTTTCCTGGCCGACGTAGTGGGCCCAGCCGCCGCCGGTCTGGCCGACGCAACCGCAGAGCATGAGCATATTGATCAGCCCGCGGTAGTTCATGTCCATGTGGTACCAGTGGTTCATCGCCGCGCCGACGATGATCATCGAACGGCCCTTGGTCTTGTCGGCGTTGTCGGCGAACTCACGGGCGATCTGGATGGCTTTCTCGCGGCTGACGCCGGTGATCGCTTCCTGCCACGCCGGGGTGCCCGGCACGCTGGCGTCGTCGTAGTCCTTGGCCACGTTCTGGCCGCCCAGGCCACGGTCGATGGCCAGGTTGGCGGCGGACAAGTCGAACACCGTCGCCACTTTGGCCACGCTGCCGTCGGCCAGGGTCACGCTGTGCACCGGCACGCGGCGGAACTGCACGGCATCGCCAGCCACGTGCTGGAAGTGCTCGTGGGCTTCGCCGGCAAAATACGGGAAGGCCACTTCGGCGACGTCGTCACCGATCAGGCTGAGCTTGAGGTCGATGGCACGGCCTTCACCGCCCTCCTTCGCGAGGATGTTCCACTTGCCCTTCTCGCCCCAGCGGTAGCCGATGGACCCTTGTGGCGAGACCAACTCGCCGCTTTCGTCGAGGGCGATGGTTTTCCATTCCGGGTTGTTGTCCTGACCAAGGTTGCCGGTGAGGTCCGAGGCGCGCAGGAAGCGGTCGGGCTGGAAGCCGGCGCCAGGGGCGAACCCGGTCATCGGCTTGAGCATCACCAGCACCGGCAAGTCGGTAAAGCGCTTGGCGTAGTCGGTGAAGTAGGCGCTTGGTTTATCCAGGTGAAATTCCTTGAAGATCACATGGTTGAAGGCCTGGGCCAACGCGGCGTCGGTGCCCTGCTTGGGGTTGAGCCACAGGTCGGTGAGCTTGGCCACTTCCGAATAGTCCGGGGTGATAGCCACGGTCTTGGTGCCCTTGTAGCGCACCTCGGTGAAGAAGTGCGCGTCCGGGGTGCGGGTCTGCGGAACGTTGGAACCCCAGGCGATGATGTAGTTGGAGTTGTACCAGTCGGCCGATTCCGGCACGTCGGTCTGCTCGCCCCACACCATCGGCGAGGCCGGTGGCAGGTCGCAGTACCAATCGTAGAAGCTCAGGCACACGCCGCCGATCAGCGACAGGTAACGCGAACCCGCCGCGTAGCTGACCATCGACATGGCCGGGATCGGCGAGAAGCCGACGATGCGGTCCGGGCCGTATTGCTTGATGGTGTAGACGTTGGAGGCGGCGATGATCTCGTTGACCTCCTCCCAGTTCGAGCGAATGAAACCGCCCATGCCGCGTTTGCTCTTGTAGGAGTCGGCCTTGACCTTGTCCTCGACGATGCTCGCCCACGCCTCGACCGGCGACAGGGTCTGGCGCGCGTCACGCCACAGCTTGAGCAGCGGCTTGCGGATCTTCGGGTACTTGAGGCGGTTGGCGCTGTAGATGTACCAGCTGTAGCTGGCACCCCGTGGGCAGCCGCGCGGCTCATGATTGGGCAGGTCGTTGCGGGTGCGCGGGTAGTCGGTCTGCTGGGTTTCCCAGGTGATCAGGCCGTTCTTCACGTAGATCTTCCACGAGCACGAGCCGGTGCAGTTCACGCCGTGGGTGGAGCGCACGATCTTGTCGTACTGCCAGCGCGAGCGGTAGACGTTTTCCCAGTCGCGGGACTCCTTGCGGGTCTCGCCGTGACCGTCGGAGAATTCGTTTTGCTTACGGTTGAAGAACCGCAGTTGATCCAATAAGTGACTCATGATGCTTTCCTCATCAGGCGTGCCGTGGGGTGCGTTGCCCCGGCGAATTCGGGTCGATCAGCAGGGTGTGGCGCAGCCTTTGCGGGCGTACCACCACCAGGTCACGACGATGCAGCTCAGGTAGAAACCGACAAACATGTAGAAGGCCATCGCCGGGCTGCCGGTGGCGGCCATGGACGTGCCGAAGGACTTGGGAATGAAGAACGCACCGAAGGCGCCCATGGCCGAACTGAAGCCCAGCACGGCGGCGGATTCCTTGCCGGCATCCTTGATCGCCTGCTCGCGCTCGGCGGCCGATTTACCGGCACTGGCCTTCTCGTGCTGGGTGCGGAAGATCACCGGGATCATGCGGAAGGTGGAGCCATTGCCGACGCCGGTGGTGATGAACAGCAGCATGAACATGCCGAGGAAACCGTAGAAGCTGCCGCCCTGCCCGTTCACCGGCAAAAAGTGCAGCACGCCGAACACCATCACGATCATCAGCACGAAGTTCCACAAGGTCACCCGTGCGCCGCCCATTTTGTCCGCCAGCCAGCCGCCGAGTGGGCGCACCAGGGCACCGACGAGTGGGCCGAGGAAGGCGAATTTCAACGCCACCACGTCGGGGAACGAGGTCTTGATCAGCAGCGGGAACGCCGCCGAAAAGCCGATGAAGGAGCCGAAGGTCGCCAGGTACAACCAGCACATCAGCCAGTTGTGCTTGCGCTTGAAGATCACCGCCTGCTCGCTGAACGAAGCACGGGCGCTGGACAGGTCGTTCATGCCGAACCAGGCCGCCACGGTGACGGTGAGGATAAAAGGCACCCAGATAAAACCGGCGTTCTGCAGCCAGAGTTGACTGCCATCCGGCAAGGTTTGCGGTTGACCGCCCACCAGGCCGAACACGCCGAACGTGATCACCAGCGGGACGCAGAACTGCATCACCGACACCCCCAGGTTGCCGAGGCCGGCGTTCAGGCCCAGGGCCGTGCCTTGCTGCGACTTGGGGTAGAAGAAGCTGATGTTGGACATGCTCGAGGCGAAGTTGCCGCCGCCGAAACCGCACAGCAGCGCGATCAGTACAAACACGCTGTAGGGGGTGTTGGGGTCTTGCACCGCAAAGCCCATCCACAGCGACGGCAGCAACAGCGACGCGGTGCTCAGGGCGGTCCAGCGGCGGCCGCCGAAGATCGGCACCATGAACGAGTAGAACACCCGCAAGGTGGCACCGGACAAACCCGGCAACGCCGCCAGCCAGAACAGCTGGTCGGTGGTGAACATAAAGCCGATGGCGTTCAGGCGCACGATCACCGTGCTCCACACCATCCACACGGCGAAGGCCAGCAACAGCGCAGGGATCGAGATCCACAGGTTGCGGGTCGCGGTCTTCTTGCCGCTGGCGCCCCAGAACGCAGGGTCTTCAGGGCGCCAGTCGTGGATCACCGGCCCCGAGCCGGGCTTTTGCGCGATGGACATGTTCATTCTCCTTGGAGAGGTTGGGCGGTTTTGCCCAACAGCGGTTGCTTGCGCATTTCGCTGAAGTACATCCAGGTCAGGGACACCCAGACCACGCCGTACATCAACATGAAGCAGGACGAGCGCACGCCGGTGAGGTCCACCAGGGCGCCAAACAGGATCGGCAGCACAAAGCCGCCCAGGCCACCGGCCAGGCCGACGATGCCGGACACCGCGCCCATGTTCTGTGGGTAGTCATTGGCGATGTACTTGAACACCGAGGCCTTGCCGAACGCGAAGGCGATGCCCATCACAAACAGCAGCACGGTGAACAGGGTGGCGTTGAGGCCGATGTGGAAATCCAGGGGACCGTTGACGGTCTGCACCTGCAATTGGGTCTGCGGGTAGCTGAGCAGGAACAGGCAGATCCAGCTCACCCACAGCACCCACCAGGTCACGCTCTGGGCGCCCCAGCGGTCGGACATCCAGCCGCCCACCGCACGCAGCACGCCGCCCGGCAGGGAGAAACACGCGGCCAGCAACGCGGCGCTTTGCAGGCTGAAGCCGTATTCCTGCACGTAGTACTTGGTCATCCACAGCGCCAGGGCCACATAGCCGCCGAACACAATCGAGTAGTACTGGCAGTAGCGCCACACGGCCGGGTCCTTCAGGCACAGCAACTGCTCGCGCAAAGTGGCGCCGTCGGCATTGCGGTGGGCCTTGTTCTCGCTGGTGAGAAACCAGAACAGCAGCGCAGTGATAAACAGGATCGCGCCGAACACCTTGGGCACCAGGTGCCAGGTGCCGAGGGCGATCAGCGCCGGGGCCAGAAACTTGGTGACGGCGGCGCCCGCGTTGCCGGCGCCGAACACGCCCATGGCAAAGCCCTGGTTCTCTTTGTCGAACCACTTGGCGACGTAGGCGATGCCCACCGAAAACGAACCGCCGGCCAGGCCGACGAACAGGCCCAGCACCAGGAACTGCCAATAGGCGGTGGCGTAGGTGATCAGGTACAGCGGCAGCACACAGGCGAGCATCAACAGGAAGAACACGATGCGCCCGCCGAAGCGGTCAGTCAGCAGGCCCAGGGGCAAGCGCACCAGGGAACCGGTCAACACCGGCGTGGCGGCCAGCAGGCCGAACTGGGTTTCGTTGAGTTGCAACAGCTCTTTGATGGGTACGCCCAACACGGCGAACATCATCCACACCATAAAGCAGACGGTGAAAGCCAGGGTGCTCATGCCCAGCACCAGGCCCTGTCTCATACGGGGTTGAGTCACGGTATGCGCTCCAGAAAGTGATTCCATGAGCGCAGGTTAGGGGCGACACCCCCGTGGAACTTGACCCAGATCAACGTCCGCCTGGGGGGTATGGAGCTATGCTGGCCCCGCATACCTCTAAGGAGGTAGTCCTAATAACAAGAGAAAGTCTTTATTTATCAATGGATTGGTCTCTTGTGCCGGTATTTTCCCGTGGGAGGGTTGGCCGGCAATTCTTTAGAGGTAGTGCGCCAGGGATTGCGGTTTTCAGCCTTTTTCCCTTTGCAGGTGCCGCCATGCAGGCTTCCATCCCCCTTCGTTTAAGCCGCCATGTTTAACTGGCTGCGCAGCTCCCTGCCCGCTCGCGCCGGTCTGGCGGTGATCCTGATCGCCATCCTCGCCCTCGCCAGTTCGCTGAGCGCCGGCTTGATCGCCTGGTTCAGCCAGGGCGATGCGGCCGCCATCAACACCGCCGGCTCGGTGCGCATGGAGACCTACCACCTCAGCTGGAAACTCGCCGCCGGTGCCCCTGCCGCCGAGATCGACGCCATCATCCACAGCCTGCAAGGACGCCTCGACAGCCAATCGCTCAAGGCGGTGCTCGAAGACGGCCCGCGCAGCGCCCTGCTCCAGAGCTACCAACAGATCCAGCAGCGCTGGAACGATGACCTGCACCCGGCCCTGGCTCGCGGCGACGCAGGGCTGTTCCAGGCCAGCGCGCCGGGTTTTGTCGATCAACTCAACCAGTTCGTCAGCCTGTTGCAGCAACAGAGCGAACAGAAACAAGGCTGGCAGCAGGGTATCCAGGGGCTGGCACTGTTCAGCACGCTGATCATCCTGCTGATCGGCCTGTATGAATTGCAGTACGGCGTGGTCAACCCCCTGGAAGAACTGGTGCACGCGACCCGACGCTTTCGTGACGGCGACTTCAAGACTCGGGTCAACCACCGCTCCGAAGACGAGTTGGGGCAACTGGCCCTGAGCTTCAACGCCATGGCCGAGACCATTGAAGAATCCCACCGCACCCTGGAGAGCCAGGTGCGGCAGAAAACCCTCAACCTGCAACAAGCCAACGCCGCCCTCGAGCTGCTCTACCAGAGCAGCCGCAGCCTGGCCACGCGCCTGGCGAATGCCGAGGGCCTGGATGAACTGATCCGGCGCTTCCAGAAACGTCTGCCAGGGCTGCGCCTGTCGCTGTGCCTGCAAGGGCACTTCCTCGCGCCGGCCCAGCAGATGTTGTCGCTGCACGAGAACGGCCGTAACGTCTGCGCCATCGGCGACTGCGCCTCCTGCCAGAAGATCCACGTCGCACTGCCCCAGGTGTTCAGCATCAGCAACCAGGGCGCGGAACTGGGTGAACTCAAGGCGCACTTCCTCGACGGCCATGCGCCCCAGGACTGGGAGAAACAGTTGATCCAGGCCCTGGCCAACCTGATCGGCACCTCGCTGTCGCTCAAGCGCCAGCGGGAGCAGGACCACCGCCTGCTGCTGCTCGACGAACGCACCATCATCGCCCGCGAACTGCACGACTCCCTGGCCCAGGCGCTGTCCTACATGAAGCTGCAAGTCAGCCGCATGCAAACCCTGATCCGCCGTGGCGAACCGGTGGAGACCCTGGCCACCGTCACCGCCGAACTGCGCGACGGCCTGAACAACGCCTACCGTCAACTGCGCGAATTACTCACGACCTTCCGCCTGCAAATCCACGATGCCGGGCTGGTGCAGGAGCTACAGGACACCGCCGAAGAGTTCTCCCAGCGCGGCGAATTCCAGGTGCACCTGCATGTGGACGCCCTGGCCTTCCAACTGTCGGCCAGCGAACAAATCCACTTGCTGCAGATCACCCGCGAAGCCCTCTCCAACTGCCTGCGCCATGCCCATGCGCAAAACGCCTGGCTGCAACTGCGCCAGGAGGGCGAAACCGTGAGCCTGAGCATCGAAGATGACGGCCGTGGTTTTTGCGAAGAGGTCGACAGACGTGAACACCACGGCCTGACCATCATGGACGAGCGCGCCCGCAGCCTGCAGGGCCACCTCGACATCAGCCCCCGCGAGCCCCAGGGCACGCGGGTGCAACTGCGCTTTCACCCGGAGTTTCTCGGGCAACCCCTACAAGGCACCCACCCATGAACACAGCCAATCGCCACCGTATCCTGCTGGTCGACGACCACCCGATGATGCGCCACGGCATGCGCCAGATGCTTGAACTGGAAGACGACCTGCAAGTGGTCGGCGAAGCCGGCAACGGCCAGGAAGCCCTGGACCAGATCGACGCGCTGCAACCGGACCTGGTGCTGCTGGACAACAACATGCCGCACATGAACGGCCTCGAAACCCTGCGCCGCCTGCGCGCCATGAACTATGGCGGCAAGGTGTTGCTGTTTACCGTGTCCGACGCTGAAGACGATATTCGTGATGCGTTGCGGCTGGATGCCAATGGCTATCTGCTCAAGGACATGGAGCCGGAGTTGTTGATCCAGTACATCCGTGATGCGTTGCATGGCGCGTTGGTGATCAGCCCTGGCCTGACCCGCGTCCTGGCCCAGGCCCTGCGCTCGCCGCAACCGCATGCGGCGGTGGAGTTGACCGAGCGGGAACGGCAGGTGCTGAGGACGATTGCCAGTGGGCACAGTAATAAGGTGATCGGGCATAAGTTGGGGATTACCGAGGGGACGGTGAAGGTGCATGTGAAGAATTTGCTGCATAAGTTGGGGTTACGGTCGCGGGTGGAGGCGGCGGTTTGGGCGATGGAGCATTTGCGGCAGGCGGGGTGAGTTTGTTTGTGTACATATCCGTTGCTGCGGTAACGGCTGATATTGGTTCCGCCCTTACGGCGGGTCACTTTGGAAAAGAGCCCCAAAGTAACCAAAGGGCTCTTGCCCCACCACTCGGCACCTCGCTTGGGCTCGGTGTGCCCTCACTCCGGCTTGAATCCGTGGGCCGCCGTCATGGGCCATCCTTGGCCCAGGACGGCTAACCCGGCGTCCTGCCGGGTTACCCACGGATTCAAGCCTGCGTTCGGCCAGCGTGGTTAACGGGGCGCCTGAGATCAAGATCAAAAGCCAGAGCCAGAGCCAGAGCCAGAGCCAGAGCCAGAGCCAGAGCCAGAGCCAGAGCCAGAGCCAGAGCCAGAGCCAGAGCCAGAGCCAGATCAAAAGATTGCTGACTTCGTCAGCGGGTAAGGAAGTAGAAGCCACACCGCGTACGCTTCAAAGATCAGGTCGGCTTTAAGGCCGCCTC
>NZ_LHVO01000020.1 GCF_001269925.1 Pseudomonas sp. MIACH | reverse complement strand
AGCCCGCTCGCCACAGGGAGATTTGTCAGGGGTTGAAAAGTTGTGTAGATACCCATGCCCCGATGAGGGAGTGTCAGTAGATGCATCTGTCACTGAACCACTGCTATCGGGAGCAAGCCCCCTCCCACAAGGGATCTACTGTGATTTCAAAAATTGGAGTTATTCATGCAGCTTTTTAGTCTTCAGGGCCAAGTGGCCTTTGTCACCGGTGCCGGCAGCGGCATTGGCCAAGCTATCGCCGTCGGGCTCGCCGAAGCGGGCGCGGATGTAGCCTGCTTTGATCTTCCGGGCAGCCCCGGCATCGCCAGCACCGTAGAACGCATCCAGGCCCTGGGCCGTCGCGCCTTGGCGTTGAGCGGTACCGTCACCGAGCGCGCCGCCCTGGATGCAGCCGTCGCGCGAACCGAACACGAACTCGGTCCACTCAGCGTCGCCGTCAACTGCGCCGGCATCGCCAATGCCCAGGCCGCCGAAGACCTGGAGCTGCAACGCTGGCAAACCACTCTGGACATCAACCTCACCGGTATCTTCCTCAGTTGCCAGGCCCAGGCTGCGGTGATGTTGCCGCGTGGCAAAGGCGCCATCGTCAATATCGCCTCCATGTCCGGCAGCATCGTCAACCGCGGCCTGTTGCAGGCGCACTACAACACCTCCAAGGCCGGGGTGATCCACCTGAGCAAAAGCCTGGCGATGGAATGGGCCGACAAGGGCCTGCGGGTCAACTGCATCAGCCCCGGCTACACCGCCACGCCGATGAATTCACGCCCGGAAGTCGCCGACCAGGTGAAGATCTTCGAACAGACCACGCCCATGGGCCGCATGGCCAGCGTGGAAGAAATGGTCGGCCCGGCGATTTTCCTGGTCAGCCAGGCTTCGTCTTTCTGCACCGGTGTCGACCTGTTGGTCGATGGTGGTTTTGTCTGCTGGTAAGGAGTTTTGTCATGTCGCAACGTTTCAGCGGTAAAACCATCGTGATCACCGGCGCTTGCCGTGGCATTGGTGCCGGCATTGCCGAGCGCTTCGCCCAGGAAGGCGCCAACCTGGTGCTGGCCTCCAACGACCTGGAACGCGTGACGTTCACCGCCGACCAATTGGCCCGGGAATACAAGGTCGACACCCTGGCCCTGGGCATCGACGTGACCAGCGAAGACGACATCGAAACGCTCTACCGCGAAGGCCACGCGCGCTTCGGCAGCATTGACGTGTCAGTACAGAACGCCGGCATCATCACCATCGACCACTACGACAAGATGCCCCGCGCCGACTTCGACAAGGTGCTGCAGGTCAACACCACCGGCGTGTGGCTGGGTTGCCGGGAAGCGGCCAAGTACATGGTCAAGCAAGGCAGCGGGCGGCTGATCAACACCTCGTCCGGCCAGGGCCGCCAGGGGTTTATCTACACCCCGCACTACGCCGCGAGCAAAATGGGCGTGATCGGCATCACCCAGAGCCTGGCGCTGGAACTGGCGCGGCATAACATCACCGTCAACGCATTCTGCCCCGGCATCATCGAAAGCGAGATGTGGGACTACAACGACCGCGTGTGGGGCGAGATCCTCAGCACCGATGAAAAACGCTACGGCAAGGGTGAATTGATGGCCGAATGGGTCAAGAACATCCCCCTGCGCCGGGCCGGCAAACCCTCGGATGTCGCGGGTCTGGTGGCGTTCCTGGCCTCGGATGACGCGGCCTACCTGACCGGCCAGGCGATCAATATCGACGGCGGCCTGATCATGTCGTAAGGGTTTGGTATCCTCACGGCCATTGTGTCAACAACCGAGGCTTTCATGAGCCAGATCGAAGAACAGCGCCTGATCACCAAGATCGCGAGCCTCTATTACGAAGAAGGACTCAAGCAGTCCGAGATTTCCGCACAGCTGGACCTGTCCCAATCCTTTATCAGCCGCGCCCTGCGCCGGGCGCTGCAGGAAGGCGTGGTGAAGATCAGCGTGATGCGCCTGCAAGGCCTGCACCTGGAGCTGGAAACCCAACTGCAACGCCGCTACGACGTGCGCCAGGTAATCGTGGTGGAAGCCACCGAGCCCGGCAACGATGAAAGCATCAAGCAAGCCATCGGCTCAGCGGCGGCGCACTACCTGGAGACCAGCCTGTCACCCCAGGACCATATCGGCATTTCGTCGTGGAGCAGCACCATTCGCGCCATGGTCGGCCACTTGCATGCCCAGCCGGGCAAACAAGGCGCCCAGGAGGTGGTACAACTGTTGGGCGGTGTCGGCAACAAAGGCGCGTTCGAAGCCACCCTCCTCACCCAACGCCTGGCCACCCTGCTCAACTGCCCGGCGTATTTGCTGCCGTCGCAAAGCATCGAGCAATCGGTGCAGAGCAAGCAACGCATCGTGCAGATGGAAGAGGTCAAGGAGGTGCTGCAACGCTTTGACAGCATCACCCTGGCGATCGTCGGCATCGGCGACCTGGAACCCTCGCAACTGTTGCGCAACAGCGGCAACTACTACACCGAGGACATGCTGCGCCTGCTGGCCGAGCGTGGCGCGGTGGGCGACATCTGCCTGCGCTACTTCGATGCCCAGGGCAAACCGGTGCTGGAAGAAGATGAAGAATTCGTGGTCTCGGTGGCGCTGCCCAAGTTGCGCAGCATCCATCGCGTGCTCGGCCTGGCCGGCGGGCTGAACAAGGTCCAGGCCATTCGTGGCGCGCTCAAGGGCGGCTACCTGGACATCCTGATCACCGACCTGGACACCGCACAGGCCCTCAATCAATAACCTTTTTGGAGATTGCCGCTCATGACGTCCAAGCTCGAACAACTCAAGCAATTCACCACCGTGGTCTGCGACACCGGCGACCTCGAAGCCATCAGCCGCCTGCGCCCGGTGGACGCCACCACCAACCCGTCGCTGCTGCTCAAGGCCGCCGCCATCCCGGAATACGCCGAGCTGCTGCGCAATGCCGTCAACATAGCCAAGGGTGACGTCGGCCTGGCCTGCGATCACTTCGCGGTATCAGTCGGTGCCGGGATTTTGAAGGCCATTCCCGGGCGTATTTCCACCGAAGTCGACGCGCGCCTGTCCTTCGATGAAGACGCGCTGTGGGCCAAGGCCAACCAGTTGATCGCCCTGTACGACCAGGCCGGTATCAGCCGCGACCGCGTGCTGATCAAACTCGCCTCCACCTGGGAAGGCATCCGCACTGCCGAACGCCTGGAAAAAGCCGGCATCCAGACCAACCTCACCCTGCTGTTCTCCTTCGCCCAGGCCCAGGCCTGCGCCGACGCCGGGGTGTTCCTGATCTCGCCATTCGTGGGCCGCATCTACGACTGGTACCGCAAGAACACCGGCCTGGACTACACCGGCTCTGATGACCCAGGCGTGCAATCGGTGACGCGCATCTACAACTACTACAAGGCCAACCAGATCAACACCGTGGTGATGGGCGCAAGCTTCCGCACCCTCAGCCAGATCGAACAGCTGGCCGGGTGCGATCGCCTGACCATCAGCCCGGAGCTGCTGCAGAAGCTCGACGAAGACCAGGGCAAGCTGGAGCGCAAATTGGTGCCGGTGACCGAAGGCGAAGCGCGTCAGCCAATGAACGAAGCGCAGTTCCGCTGGGCCTCGAATGAAGACGCGATGGCCACTGAGAAACTCGCGGAAGGGATTCGGCAGTTTGCGCGGGATCAGGAGAAGTTGGAGGCGGTGTTGGCTGCGCTGTAGCGCAGATACTCTGCAGGAGCAATCGGCGCAAACCGGGTGGCCCGCGCCCGGTGCGCTGAAATGCATGATGATCAGCGTAAAGAAGACTTGTCTGTTTTTTTTTGCAGGGACTTCTTCGCCAGTGCTGGGGCCTATACCCCAGTCCGCCAATCTTGGCTAATCCGCCGCAATCACCACCTACCCCATCTAAAACCTGCTTACAACTGCTCAGATGATTCACACGAACGGCTGCATTAGCATTGTCGCCGAGTAAGTCAATGGCGTACATTTGCTATGATTTTTATTGAAACCCCAGTTTTCACCCGACGGGTAATGGAGCTCATGAATCACGATGCCTATCTCGGTCTTCAGGTAGCGTTGATGCTGAACCCCGAAACTGGAGATTTGATCGAAGGAACGGGTGGCATTCGCAAGATCCGTGTCGCCTCAAAAGGCCACGGCAAACGTGGCGGTGCCAGAGTGATCTATTACCACTTCGTATCCGCTTCACGTATTGCGCTGTTGATGATTTACCCGAAAAACGAACAGCAAGACCTGACAAACGATGAACGCAAAGCGCTTAAAGCTGTCGTCGAACACTGGAGATAACCATGAGCAAATTCTTTGATGAGCTGATGGAAAGCGTGCAAGAAATGGATGAAATCGTCCGAGGCGAACGTCAACCCTCGCGTGAGTTCACCGTGAACGCGCTTCAAGTAAAAGAAATCCGCAAGGCAACCGGACTGACACAAGCGAAATTCGCCGCGATGATTGATGTTCATCTCGGCACCTTGCGCAACTGGGAACAAGGGCGAAGAGAACCGACAGGGCCGGCCAAAGCACTGCTAAGGGCCATTCACAATGACCCGGTACATGTTTTGAACGCCCTGGCCCTTTAACCCAATAGGAACCGGCGGCGGATTCAGACGGCGGCGACACCCGTCCCAAACTTCCGAATCGCCAGGCAATACCCAACCAACGCCAGCGCCGCCAGCAGCCCACCCGCCGCGCCGATCCAGGCGAAGCCGAACTGGCTGCCGACCCAACTGCCCATCAGGGCGCCGCCGCCGATGCCGATGTTGTAGATGCCGGAGAACATCGCCATGGCCACGTCGGTGGCGTCCGGGGCCAGCACCAGCACCTTCGATTGCATGGCGAGGCCGAAGCCCATGATTGCCATGCCCCAGAAAATGCTCAGGGTCACCAGGTACGACTCGGCGCCGCTCAACGGCAGCATCAGCGCCAGGCACGCGGCCAGGATAAACACCGCGCCGACCACGAACAGGTGGGGGTTGAAGCGGTGCACCAGGCTGAACAGCAGCGAGCCGATGATGCCCGCGCCGCCGAACACCAGCAGGATCAGGGTCACCGCGCTGCCGCTCATGCCGGCCACGCCTTCGACGAAGGGTTCGATGTAGCTGTAGGCGGTGAATTGCGCGGTCACGGTCATGGCGGTGAGCACGTACAGCGCCACCAGCGCCGGGCGCTTGAACAGCAGCGGCAGGCTGCGCAGGGAGCCGGAGTTCTGGCTCGGCAGCAAGGGCAAGGTGCGCGCCAGCCAGAACACCAGGGCGGCGGCGAACGCGCCGATCACCAGGAACGTGGTGCGCCAGCCCATGGCTTCGCCGAGCAGGCGGCCCAGGGGGATGCCCAGCACCATCGCCAGGGACGTGCCGGTGGCGAGCAGGCCGAGGGCTTGCACCTGCTTGCCTTCCGGCGCCAGGCGTACCGCCAGGGAGGCGGTGATCGACCAGAACAGCGCATGGGACAAGGCAATGCCGATGCGACTGACCATCAACAGGCCAAAGCTGGTGGCCACGCTGGAGAGGACATGGCTGGCGATAAACATGCAGAACAGCACGATCAGCAGCTTGCGCCGCTCGACGTTGCGGGTCAGCAGCATCACCGGCAGCGAGGTCAGGGACACGATCCAGGCGTAGATGGTGAGCATCAGCCCGACGCTGGATACGGGCATGTCGAAGCTGGCGCCAATGGCGCTGAGCAGGCCGACGGGGACGAATTCGGTGGTATTGAACACAAACGCGGCCAGCGCGAGGGCGATGACCGGTTGCCAATTGGCTTGGGGGGTTGCGGCTGAAATGCTCATTGAAGGGCAAGGTACTCTGGCGATGATCAAGCGGCCACCCAGGACAAGCGCCGCCGCCTGGCATTCTATAGGTTTCTCGGCCGGCTGTTGACGCTCATCCCCTTCAAAATACCCTCAGTGCCGTCACGGCATGGTCACCGTGACCACGTAGTTCCCCGACAAGATCGGCGTGCCGGTACCGTCCACCAGCACATACCGCTGGTCGGGACTACGCCCATGGCCGCCGTCTGCCACACGCAATAGCCGGGGCACTGCCCCACCACCCACCGGCGTCACACTGCGCACATCGAAGCGATTTTCACGACCGCCGTCGGCACAACCCTTGACCTCCATCACCGCGCCACTGCGCGCATTTGTCGCACAACCCGTCTCGACGACGCTGCCCGTGAACGCAATGGTGCCCTGCCCCACGGACTGCGCCGCGCCGCACGTGCTCGCCCACAAACAAAGGAGGCTTGTCACTACCGAAAGACGAATAACGCTCATGCCGACACTCCTTATTGGACGCTTAATCAGTAAGTCGTCCGAACAGGCGTTAACTTGAGGTGACCCGTCTCAAAGGTGTGCGCTAGATCAAGGATCCACCTGCGCCATCAATTGCGGAATGCTTTCCGGCCGGTTGGCATAACGCTGCGCCAACGCCGCGCACACCATCAACTGGATCTGGTGAAACAGCATCAACGGCAAAATCAGCACGCCCATACTCGCCCCGGCGAACAGCACCTGGGCCATCGGCACACCCGTGGCCAGGCTTTTCTTCGAGCCGCAGAACAGGATGGTGATGCGGTCTTCCTGGTTAAAGCCAAAGGCCTTGGCCAACAGCGTGGAGGCCACCAGCACCAGCGCCAGCAGCACACAGCAGGCCACCACCAGGCCGCCCAGTTCCCACAGCGGGATCTGGTGCCAGATGCCTTCGATGACCGCTTCACTGAACGCGCCGTAGACCACCAGCAGGATCGAGCCCTGGTCGACGAACTTCAGCCATGATTTGTTGCGCCCCACCCACGCACCGATCCAACGGCGGGCAATCTGTCCGGCGATAAACGGCAGCAGCAGTTGCACGCTGATTTTGAGGATCGCATCGACGGTAGAACTGCCTTCGCCGTGCACATTGAGCAACAGCGTCACCAGCAACGGCGTCAGGAAGATGCCGAACAGGCTGGAGGCCGCCGCGCTGCAAATCGCCGCCGGGATATTGCCCCGTGCCAGGGAGGTGAAGGCAATCGCCGATTGCACCGTGGCCGGCAAGGCGCAGAGGTAGAGCATGCCCATGTACAAGTCTTTGCCGATCAACGGCGACAACACCGGTTTGAGCGCCAGGCCCAGCAGCGGGAACAGCACAAAGGTCAGGCTGAACACCAGCAAGTGCAGGCGCCAGTGGCCGGCACCGGCGACGATGGCCTGGCGCGACAGCTTGGCGCCGTGCAGAAAGAACAGCAGCGCGATAGCCAGGTTGGTGACCCAGCCGAAGGCCACGGCGGTCTGACCGCTGGCGGGCAGCAGGGAAGCGAGGATCACCGTGGCGATCAGGGTCAGGGTGAAGTTGTCGGGCAGAAAACGGGGGCGAGTCATAAGCGAATCTTCCGGGGGTTGCCAAGAGCGTCATTGCGACTCTAACGTAACGGCTTGTTACCGACTAACGCCAACGAGCCACTAAATGCCGCCCAAAGGACATGCCAACACCGTGCGCCGCAGCGTGCCCGGGCTTTCCAGCCTGCCACGACCGGTGTACGGACGCACCGAATCGCTGCCCAACCGCGCGCTGACCCGGCGGCATAGCCATCCGTGGGTGCAATTGTCCTACGCGATTTCCGGGGTGCTGGAGATCCAGACCAGCGTCGGCCGTTTCGTCGCACCGCCCCAGCGCGCAGTGTGGATCCCGGCGGGCATGCCGCACCGGGTGTACAGCTCGCCCCACACCGAGATGCGCAGCCTGTACCTCGATTGCAGCGTCACCGCCTGGGCCTCGGAGCACTGTCACGTGTTGGAGGTGAGCAGCCTGTTGCGCGAGCTGATCAGCCGCTTCAGCGAGTTGCCGGTGGAGTATGCCGAGGACGGGCCGGACGGCCGCCTGGCCCAGGTAGTGCTCGACCAACTCGCCGCCGCGCCCAAGGTCGACTTGATGCTGCCATTGCCCCATGACCCAAGGTTGCGACAGATATACCGCAGCTTGAGCCTGCGCCCGGAACAGCAAACGACCCTGGGACACTGGAGCGAGAAACTGGGGGTCAGCGAAAAGACCCTCAGTCGCCTGTTTTTGAAGGACACCGGTCTGACGTTTCGGGCCTGGCGCCAGCGTTTGAGGTTGTTGAGCGCCCTGCCCGCCCTGGAGCAAGGCGAACGGGTCACCGATGTGGCGTTGAACTGTGGCTATGAGTCCACCTCGGCGTTTATCAACGCGTTTCGGCAGCAGTTCGATGCCACGCCGGGTGAGTTCTTCCGCTGACCTCACCGACGATGAAGAATCACTGTGGGAGGGCCCCTACCTCTTCGACGTAGCGCCTCCATAGGGGGTTTGCCCCCCCACATCAGACCTGTATGTACCGTTAGATCCCGGCCTTGGCCAGGATGGCCTGGAGCAACACATCCGCACCCGCCGTCGACCACTCGGGGGAGATCTCCTCCGCTTCGTTATGGCTCAGCCCGTCCACGCACGGCACGAAGATCATCGCGGTCGGCGCCACCTGGTTCAGGTAGCAGGCGTCGTGCCCGGCGCCGGAAATCATCAGCCGATGGCTGTAGCCCAACGCCTCGGCGGACGCGCGTACCACCTCTACACAATCGCTGTCGAAGGCAATCGGTGCGTACTGGAAGATCTGCTTCACGCTGTGCTGCAAGCCGATGCCTTCGGCGATGTGCGCCACGGCATCGCGCAATTGCTGGTCCTGGCGTGCCAGCACGGCCTCGTCCGGATGTCGGAATTCCACGCTGAAAAACACCCGTCCCGGCACCACGTTGCGCGAGTTGGGGAAGATATTCGCCATGCCCACCGTGGCCCGTCCTTCGGCGCCCTGCTCCAGGCCCAGCCCATTCACGGCCTCGACCACACGGGCAAAACCGAGCAGCGCATCCAGGCGATGGTCCATCGGGGTGGTGCCGGCATGGGCGCTGCGCCCGCTCAATTCGACTTCGTACCAACGCTGGCCCTGGGCACCGGTGACCACGCCAATGGTGATGCCCTGGGCTTCAAGGATCGGGCCCTGTTCGATATGCAGTTCAAAGACGGCATGCACCGCCTGGCCACCCACCGGGTGGGGGCCGGCATAGCCGATCTGCTGCAAGGCCTGGCCGATGGTCACGCCGGCCTTGTCCACGCGGGACAACCCGTATTCCAGGTCGAACACGCCAGCGTAGACGCCGGAGGAAATCATCGCCGGGGCAAAGCGCGAGCCCTCCTCGTTGGTCCAGTTGACCACTTCGATGGGCCGGTCGGTTTCAATCCCCAAGTCGTTCAGGGTGCGCAGCACTTCCACCCCGGCGAGCACGCCATAGATGCCGTCGTACTTGCCGCCGAAGGGTTGGGAATCGCCGTGGGAGCCGGTCATCACCGGCGCCAGGTGGTCATGGCGCCCGGCGCGACGCGCAAAGATATTGCCCATGGCGTCCACCCGTACCGTGCAACCGGCCGCAGTACACCAGTGCACGAACAGGTCGCGACCACGCCGGTCCTCGTCGGTCAATGCCAGGCGCGACACGCCGCCCTTTTCGGTGGCACCGATCTGCGCCATCTCCATCAACGAAGCCCACAGGCGTTCGCCGTTGACCCGTGCCAGGTTACTCATGGGGTTTGGCCCGATAACGGAAGTCGCAGTGGTGCGCGCCGCCCATGATGGTCTGGGTGCGGGTCAGTTCGATGTTCGGGTTGTAGCCGACGATAAACAGCTCGTCGCGGTTGCACGACAGCAAGTGGCCGATCTCGCCCAGGCCCATCTCGTGGTACATCTCTGCGTAGCGGCAGCGCTTGACGTCGTAGTCATAGTGCTCGGCATCGCTGGCGATGATCTCGACCTTGAGCGCGTCATCCTTCTCCCACAGCACTTGCAACTCGACAAAGCTCTTGAGGTCGGCGCCCTGCTCTTCCAGTGCGGCAAAATGCTTGCCGGCCTGGATCGCCGCATTGCCCACCGCTTCGCCGATCACGGCGGCGGCAAAGTCCTTGCCCTGCTCGCGCTTCAGGATCTCGTAGATGGGCTTGATGATTTCCGCTTCGATCCGCCGCCGGGCAAGGATGCCCAGTTCACCTTCCAGTTTGCTCATTGCATCTCTCCATTGACCCTTGCAGGAGCGAGCCAGCTCGCACCTGCAGAGGGGGGTGGGTTTATTGGCCGCCCGCCACACTCACCGGCTGCCATTGATTGGCCTTGACCTGGTAAACGGTGAACGACGGTTGCTTCAAGTTGCCCTCGGCATCGAACGCAATCGTGCCAGTCACGCCCGGATAGCTGATGGCGCGCAGCACCGGCAGGTACTTCTGTGGGTCGGTGGATCCGGCCTTCTCGATGGCCGCCACCAACACACCAACGCCGTCATAGGCAAACGGTGCATGCAGTTCGATCGCAGTTTTGTAGCGCTCTTTATAGGCCTGTTCGAACGCCTTGCCACCCGGCATCTGCGCAATCGCCAGGCCCGGCTCCAGGGCAATCACGCCCTCGCCTTCGTTCTGCGCCAGTTGCAGGAAGGTCTGGCTGACAAACCCGCCGGCACCCATCAGCGGTGCCTTGAGCCCCAACTGCTTGATACGCCGGGCCAGCGGTGCAGCCTGGGCGTCGACGCCGCCGAAGAAGATCAGGTCAGGGTTCTGGCTACGGATATTGGTCAGCACGGCACTGAAGTCGATGGTCTTGTCGTCCACGTATTCGCGGGCAACCACCTTGGCACCACCGGCCTCGATGGATTTGACGAACTGGTCCGCCAGGCCCTGGCCAAATGCGGTGCGGTCGTCGATCACGGCAATACGCTGGGCTTTCAAGGTGTTCAACGCATAGCTGCCGGCCACCTGACCGCCATCGTCGTCGTGGCCCATGATGCGAAAGCTGGTGTCGAAGCCCTGCTGGGTGTAGGCATGCCCGGTAGCGACTGGCGCCACCTGGGCGATACCGGCGTCGTGGTAGACCCGCGCCGCCGGGATGCTGGTGCCGGTGTTCCAGTGGCCGACCACGCCGACCACGCCCTCATCCACCAGGCGTTGGGCAACGGTCACGGCGGTGCGCGGGTCGGACTGGTCGTCTTCGGACACCAGCTTGAAGGTCACCGCCTCACCATTGATTGTCGGGTGCTTGGCGTTAGCCTGGTCGATGGCCAGTTGCGCACCGTTTTCCAGGTCTTTACCAATCCGGGCCGAGGGCCCGGTCAAGGGGCCGGCCAGGCCGATCAGCACGGTCTGGTCGGCTTGGGCCATGGCGCTCGCCAGGCTGCTCAGGGCCAGGCCAATCAGTGCGGTTTTGTTGAAAGTCTTCATCAGTCGTTCCTGTTTCTTTTCGGGCGGGTCGGAACACGCCGGGCGTCCGGTAGCGTCATGGGTGTTTTTTCATCGAGCCGTTATTCACCGAGGTAGGCGCTGCGCACCTCGGGGTGTTCAAGCAAATCTGCGGAGGGCCCGCTGAGGCTGATGCGGCCGGTGTCCATCACATAGGCACGGTCGGTCACTTGCAGGGCCAGCCGCGCGTTCTGTTCCACCAACAGCAGGGTCATGCCCTGGCGACACACGTCGTCGATCACCTGGAAGATTTTTTCCACCATGATCGGCGCCAGGCCCATGGACGGCTCATCGAGGATCAGCAAACGCGGGCGTGACAGCAGCGCACGGGCCAGGGCGAGCATCTGTTGCTCACCGCCCGAGAGCAGGCCGGCGGACTGCTGCAGGCGCTCTTCCAGGCGCGGGAAGTGTTCGAACAGCTGGCGCATTTCGCGCTGCACCTGCTCGTTGTCACGGCGTAAAAACGCACCGGACTGAAGGTTCTCCAGCACGCTCATGCGCGCAAAAATCCCGCGCCCTTCCGGGACCATGGCGATGCCCTGGCGCAGCAACTGGTCCGGCGCCTGTCCGAGGATCGAGCGCCCGGCAAAGCGGATTGCACCCTGGCTGGCCGGCAGCAGACCCGTCATTGCCTTGAGGCTGGAGGTCTTGCCCGCACCGTTGGCACCGATCAGCGTGACGCGCTCACCCTCGGCAATGTGCAAATCCAGGGATTTGACCGCCTCGATGGCGCCGTAGCGCACCTGCAAACCCTCGACGTTCAACAAGGCTTCAGACATGGGCACTGGCTCCCAGGTAGGCCTGGATCACTGCCGGGTGCTGGCGCACTTCGGCGGGTGGCCCTACGGCGATGACTTGGCCGTAATCGAGCACGCTGATACGGTCGCATACGCCCATCACCAGCTTCACGTCGTGCTCGATCAACAGCAGGGTATGGCCGTCGTCGCGGATCTTTTCCAGCAGGCCGCGCAACTGCACTTTTTCACTGGCATTCATACCCGCCGCCGGTTCATCCAGGGCCAGCAGGCGCGGTTCGGTGGCCAATGCGCGGGCGATTTCCAGGCGGCGCTGATGGCCGTAGCTCAAGCTGTCGGCGCGATAATGGGCGAACCCCGCCAGCCCGACATACGCCAGCAGGCGATGAGCATGGGCACGGGTTTGGGCTTCCTCGTCGCGAGCACGACGATGCCGGCTCAAGGCGGCCCACAGGCCATTGCGGGTGCGCACGTGGCGCCCGACCATGACGTTTTCCAGGGCGCTCATGGCATTGAACAAGCGGATATTCTGAAACGTGCGGGCAATGCCGGCTTCGGCCACCTGATGCACGCTGGTCGGCTGGTACTCCCGGCCATCGAGCTGGAAGCGTCCGGAATCCGGGGTATAGAGGCCGGTCGTGACATTGAAGAAGGTGGTCTTGCCCGCGCCGTTGGGGCCGATCAGCCCGTAGATTTCGCCGGGCTGGATACTCAGGCTCACATCGGTCAACGCCGCCACGCCCCCGAAGTGTTTGTTGACCCGGTCAATCTGCAACAGAGGTGCGTTCATCGTGCCACTCCTTTGGGCCACAGCCCGGCGGGTCGATAGAGCATCGCCAGGATCAACGCGAGGCCGTAGAACAGCTGGCGGATGATTTCCGGGTCCACCAGCACTTGGCCGAACAACGCCTGCTGCAACGGGCCCATGCTCGCGCGCAACGCTTCAGGCAACGCGGCCAGCAGTACGCAGCCGAGGATCACCCCCGGGATATGGCCCATGCCGCCGAGCACCACCATCGCCAGCACCGCAATGGACTCGTTGAGGGTGAACGATTCCGGCGAGACGAAGCCCTGGAACGAGGCGAACAGCGCGCCGCTCACCCCGCCGAACGCGGCGCCTATTGCAAACGCCAGCAACTTGAGGCGCACGGTGTTCACGCCCATGGCCTCGGCCGCTTCTTCGTCCTCGCGGATCGCCACCCAGGCACGGCCGATGCGCGAGCGCTCCAGGCGAATGCAGGCAAACAGAATCAGCACCACCAGCGCGGCGAACAGGTAGTAATAGAGGTACACCGACGGCAGGCGCAGGCCGAACAGTTCCTGGGTACGGCCCAGGTTCACGCCGAGCAGGTTCACCGGATCGACCTGGGCGATGCCTTTGGGGCCATTGGTGATATTCACCGGGCGGTCGAGGTTGCGCAGCAGGATACGGATGATCTCGCCAAAGCCCAGGGTGACGATGGCCAGGTAGTCACCGCGCAGGCGCAAGGTCGGCGCACCCAACACCACGCCGCACCCCGCCGCGAGCAAGGCGCCCAGGGGCAGGATCAACCAGATCGAGGTGTGCATGCCCGCCGGCAGCAACGCCGCCAAGGCTGGAAACTGTTGCAGCAAATGGGGCGACGACAGCAACGCGGCCAGGTAGGCGCCCACCGCGTAGAACGCGATGAAACCCATGTCCAGCAGACCCGCATAACCGACCACGATGTTCAGGCCAAGGGCGAGCATGATGTACAGCAGGGCAAAATCCAGGGTCCGCACCCAGGTGTTGCCACCGGCGTGGCCGACGATCCACGGTGCCAGTACCAAGGCCACGGCGAACAGCAGCAGGCCCAGGCTGGCGCGTTGATTGGAGGTGAGTGCGTTGATCATGCGCGGGTCGCCAGACGTTCGCCCAACAGCCCGGAAGGACGGAACACCAGCACCGCGATCAGCACGATAAAGGCAAACACATCCTGATAATTGCTGCCGAACACCCCGTTGGTGGCGGCGCCCAGGTAGCCGGTGCCCAGGGCCTCGATCAGCCCCAGCAACAGGCCGCCGAGCATGGCGCCCTTGAGGTTGCCGATACCGCCCAGCACCGCGGCGGTGAAGGCTTTGATCCCCGGCAGAAAGCCCATGTAGAAATGCGCACTGCCGTAATTGCTGGCCATCATTACCCCGGCCAATGCCGCCAGGGCGCCGCCGATGGCGAAGGTGAGCACGATGACCCGATTCGGGTTGATACCCATCAGACTCGCGACCTGGGGGTTTTCCGCCACGGCACGCATGGCCCGGCCAAAGCGCGTGCGCTCTACCAGCACCAGCAGCGCGACCATCACCGACAGCGCGATGGCGATGGTGGTGAGGGCCGTGGCGTTGGTGATAGCGGGGTGCGCGGAGGCGCCGGGCAGTACTTCGATGGGTTCCAGCGGCAGCAATTGCGGGAACATTTGCGGGTTGCGGGTCCAGACCAGCATCGCGATGGTTTGCAAAAGCAGCGACACCCCAATGCCGCTGATCAACGGCGCCAGGCGCGGCGCGTGGCGCAGCCGGCGATAAGCGACGCGCTCGATCACCACCGCCAGCACCGCACAAAACGCCATGGCAACCAGGGTGGCCGCCAGCAACACCAGCACCGGCGGCAATGCCGGCCAGGTCGCCTGCAACAGGCGAATCACCGACAGGCCCACAAGCGCGCCGATCATCAGCACATCGCCGTGGGCAAAGTTGATGATGCGCAGGATGCCGTAGACCATGGTGTACCCCAGGGCCACCAGCGCGTAGAGACTGCCCGTCATCAAGCCGTTGAGCAGTTGTTGGATAAACCCATCCATGAAGACCATCGACCTCAGTGCGTACAAGGGCGGCACACTAAGCATCTATTCTGTTTTTATCAAATATCAGAAAGTTATAGGGTTATACCAAAGCGATAACAGGCTATTTATGCCGTAAATACGGCACTTATGGCTCTTTATTTAGGTTGAAACTTGGTATTTAATTCAATACATGAATAAATCAGAACAATTAGCCAATGACCCTCCCCTGCGTGCCGTGCGGACGTTCGAAGCGTTTGCGCGCCATGGCGGGGTGAATGCCGCCGCGCGCGAGCTGGACGTGTCCGCCTCTGCCATCAGCCATCAACTGCACCTGCTGGAAGATTTCCTGCAACAGCCGCTGACCCTGCGTCAGGGCCGCAACCTGGTCCTCACCGATGAAGGCCGCGAGTACTACCGCGCCATCCGCTCGGCCTTTGCCGTGCTGCGCAGCGCCACCGAACACGTGCGCGAGAAAAGCGCCACCCGCCAGGTGACCATCAGCCTGATCCCGCTGTTTGGCATCAACCTGTTTATCCCGCGCCTGGCGAACTTCCTCAAAGACCACCCGGCGCTGGACATCAACGTGACCTACGCCAACCACCGCAGCTACCCCAGCGATGCCGCCGACCTGTCGATTCGCTTCGGCACCGGGCACTGGCCGGGCTATCACAGCGAGCCGCTGATCTCCGGCGCGGTGACCCCCTATTGCAGCCGCAGCTTTTTCGCCCAACACGGCCCCATCGACACGCCCCAGGCCTTGAGCGAACTGCCGTTGCTGCACGATGAAGAACGCGGCACCTGGGGCCAATGGTTCGAGGCAGCCGAGGTCGACACCACGGCGCTGAATGGCTTGCTGCTGGAAGACGGCCAACTGGCACTCACCGCCACCCTCACCGGCCTGGGCTGCGCGTTGCTGCGCGCGCCGCTGGTAGCGCCCCATGTGGCCAGTGGCGAGTTGGTGAAGCTGTTTGATCTGGAGGTCAATGATGGCCGCCAGTATTACCTGTGCCGGCGAGCCAACAGTGAGTTGTCAAGCGAGGGGAATGACTTGTATGACTGGATCAAACGCAGCTTGAATGCGGTATAGGCATTGTGAAGATCCAAATGTGGGAGGGGCGGTTTACGGGTCAGCTGCCGTTACCGCCATGGGCCTCTTCGAAGAAGTAGTCCTTCCAGCTCGCCGCCTTGTTTTTCAGTACGCCCAGTTCCTGCAATTTCTCGGCATAGATATAGGTGCGCTGCGGCACGATGGTGAAGTCGATTTCCGGGTCCTGGACGATTTTTTCCACCAGGTCCAACGGCAGCTTCGACTGCTCTACGCGGATGTACGCCTTGGCCGCTGCGGGTTTGTCGGCCTTGATGATCTGCTCGGCTTCGGCCAGCGCGGCGTAGAACGCCTGGTAGGTCTTGGGGTTTTCGTCGTGGAATTTCTGCGTGGTGTACAGCACGTTGAACGTCGCCGGACCACCAAGGATGTCGTAGGAACTGAGTACCTTGTGCACGTTGGGGTTCAACAGTTCCTGGTACTGGAACGGCGGGCTGGAGAAGTGCGCGTTGATCTCCGAACCACCGGCAATCAACGCGGCGGTGGCGTCGGGGTGGGCCAGGCTGATGGAGATGTCATCAAATTTCTTGTAGTTGGCATCGCCGAACTGCTTGGCGGTTTCAATCTGCAAGGTGCGCGACTGGAAACCCACCCCAGCGGCGGGCACGGCGATGCGGTCTTTCTCGGTGAAGTCCTTGAGGGTCTTCACCTTGGGGTTGTTGCTCAGCAAGTAGTTGGGCATCGAGCCCAAGGAGGCGATGGCCTTGACGTTCTGCTTGCCCTTGGTACGGTCCCACAGGGTAAGCATCGGCGGCACACCGGCCGACACCACATCCAGGGCACCGGCCAGCAGCGATTCGTTCATGGCGGTGGCGCCGGAAATGCTGTTCCATTCCACCTGGATGTCCAGGCCCTGGGCCTTGCCGTGTTTTTCGATCAGGTGCTGGTCGCGTACCACATCGAGGATCAGGTAGCCGATGCCGAATTGCTGGGCGATGCTGATCTTGCCTTCGGCCTGGGCACCGGGGCTGAGCAAGGCGCTGGCGGCGGCGAGGGACGCGGCCAGGAGGGTCAGGGAGGAACGCTTGAAAGTCATGGGGAATCTGCCGCGTTTTCGAGAAGGTGATGGAGCGTAGCGGCGCTTTTTTAGACAGCAAAAGAATATCGGGGTCTATTGTTATGCAAATACCCCCAAAATGGCGCGCGGCTGGTATTGTGCCGCGCTTTGAAAAAACAGCCGCACACTGCGAGGAAATGCACGTTGAACACTGACGAAAAAATGACCGGGGACCTGTTCGAGGTGGATAAGCGCCTGTCACTCAAACCCGTGGTGGACTTCAACAGCTACCTGCGCAGCGCCTTCGGCGATGGTCCGTGCACCTGCATACGTTGCACCGCCAGCGGCGGCGATGAGAGCGGCTACGCGTTCCGGCACACGTTCAGCTTCGACGGCAAACCGACCCAGCGCCGCTTTGCCTCTACGGCGGGCAGTGATGTGTTGATGGCGCTGAAAAAGGCCTGGTTGTCGTTCACCAAGGCTGAGCTGCCTTCGAGTGGCGCGCTGGCGCTGGAGACGGTGAAGGAGTTTGTCGAGCCGCAGTTGCACAAGCGCCTGGCGCCGCTGCTCCTCGCCAGTGAATTGGTCAAGGACGTGGACGGCGAGTTGCACCTGCTGCCACAAACCACGGCCTGAACATAGCCGTCAGCGTAGACGGGTGGCGGTGAGCGCCACCACTGCGATCCGCTCCACACGCTCATAGCCGGGTTTGGCCAATTCTTCGCCGAATACATCGGGGTCCAGTTCGCGGTAAGTCCAACCGTAGGCATCGCTGTCCAGCAACGGCTTAACAGCGGTCAGGAACGGGTCTTCCCCGGCGACAATCGCCACGCCGGTGTAGAGCACCAGGCTGCCGCCGAGGGCCAGTCGCCCCAGGGACTCGCCAGCGATGCGCACCGACAGTTGCTCGCCCAGTGCCCCGCCGCCATGCCGATAGGCACGCTGGCGGTCGTCGTTCATATAGGGCGGGTTGGCGACGATCAGGTCAAACGTGCCTTCGACGCTGCCCAGTACATCGCTGTGGTACACGGTGACGTTCGCCAGCCCCGCCAGCTCGGCATTCACCGCCGTCAGGCGCAGGGCGCGTGGGTTGATGTCCACCGCCAGCACCTCGGCGTCAGGCCGCGCCCGGGCGACCACCAACGCGCCTACACCAGCGCCGCAGCCGATGTCCACGGCGCGTTTGATCGGCTCGAAGCGCTGTTGCAAATGGGCTTCGATCAGGTGCGCAAACCGATAGCTGTCAGGCCCGAAAAACACCGCGTCTGCCTGCGTGGTGGGGTACGCCGAGTGGGCAAACAGCAGGTCGTCCAGGCTCGACCACCGCACCGCACTGCGCCACAGCGCATCGTGCTTTTCGACCACATCGGCCTGCTGCAGCTCCTCACAAAACGCTTCGGGCAACAGCGCGTTGTCAAACGGCAGCGACCAGCCGAACACATCGCGCAGGTCCCTCGCCAGCGGCGTCTCCAGGCGCTGAAAAAACCGTTCATGGGTCAACGGCGTTGGCGTGATGAACCGGTAGCCGTTCTCCTTCAAGCCCCGACCCAGATTCAGCAGGGCGCGGTCGGCGAGTGGTTGTGCAGACATGGGGGATTTCCTTAGCGCAGGCGCGCGCGCAGTTGGATAAAGCGGCGAGTGGCATACAACCCGGCCGGCGTGCAGTGGCGTCGTGCTGACAGCCATGGAATCAGCGCATTGAGCTGCTGTTCATCGGGCAATTTCCACAGCGAATCGACCAACGCCTGGGTGTCCGGGTCGGCCGGGCGGTGCTGCTCGCGGGAGAAGCGGCTGCCGCGTCCAGGGCGCACTGGAGCCACGCGTTGAGCGCTGATCCAGTCGCCCGCAATCCAGTCGTGCAGCAGCTGTTTCTCATAGCCGCTGAACACACCGAACATCGCCGCGCCCGCGCCTTCGATCAACTGCCAGAAGCGACTCTCGGCTGGATCCTGGTTGCGCTTGATCCAGCCCTTGTCTTCCAGGGCCTGGAGAAACGCGCCGATCTGCCCTGGCTGGGCCAGCCATTGGTTGACGGTCTTGCCCTCAAAGCGGCAGTAATCGGAATGCATGTGCTGGCCGAAGGTGCGCTTGCGTTCAAGCATGGCGACCACTTCGTCATGCAGGTTGAAGGCGTTGATAACGGCGGTGGTCCCCGGACCGAGGTCGTTAAGGCGATACCCCTCGGCCACGCGTCGATAGAAATCCTCCCTGCCCTCGCCCAATGGCAACAGGTTCAACACCGACTGCGCGGCCTTGCAGGCATGCCCGCTACTGGCGTTGTCGATGGTGACGTGGAGGGTGAAGTAATACGGGTCGATGCCCAGTTCGCTCAACTCATACGCGGTGATCAGCAGGTGCAACGGCAACTGCTCATAACCGAGGTTGAAACCGATGATCTCCGGCAGGAAGTCGTCGGCACACAGACCCAGCGCCAGTTGCAGGGCGCCTTGCAGGTAGTGCTCATCCTCAAGGCCGGCGTCGCTGTCGGCATCATGCTCGCTGAGTAATTTGCGGTAGATCACCACATGGTTTTGCGCCGCTTCGCCGTCACCCAACTCTTCCAGGTATGTGGTGAGCAGGCCGTCGAAGCGCGGGTCGTGCCAATGGCGCAGCAGGCCATTGAGCCAGGCACCGTCGACCTGTTTGGTCGGCGCCACGCGCTGCAGGAAATACAACGCATGGGCCTTGTTCTGGAAGTAGCGACGCGGCCGGCCCTGCTGGCGTTGCTCCAGGTAATCGGCGTAGGCCTGGGCGACGTCGGCGCAGCGCTGTTCGATCCAGGCCGGCAGTTGTTCAGGTCTCTGGGGCAACTCACTGGGCGCGTCGCGCACCTGCGCCAAGTGCGTGCGTAGAAACTCCCGCGCAACCTCTTCACCGCCAGGGGTTTCGCCATACAGGTGTTGGTACAACCGCTGGTACTGACCCGGTTGGGTGATGGAGGCCGGCTGGCCCGAGAGCGCTGTAAGAAGCGTCATGATGGCAGTTTCCGCAAAGTCCGATGCAACCAGGCCTCCCGACAAGGAGGCCCCGCAAGCGCGCTCAACAGCACACGCGTCTAAAGTGAAGAGCCTGCGGGCATGCTGAAAATTCAATCGGGGTTGTGCGGGTGCGGATCAGTGGTCGTCGGTCGCCCACGGCGCGGGTTCTGGCGTAGCGCAAAAGCCGGCGCTCAACGTCACTTATACAAGATCGCCTGATGGATATCCTCCAGCGCCAGGATGCGCTGGGCAGCGTTGAGCTTGATGGCCTCCTTGGGCATGCCAAACACCACGCAACTGGCCTCGTCCTGGGCCACCGTGGCGGCTCCGGCGTCAAGCATCTCCTTTAGCCCCCGCGCGCCGTCGTCGCCCATGCCGGTCATGATGATGCCGGTGGCGTTCTTGCCGGCGAACTTGGCCACCGAGCGAAACAGCACATCCACTGACGGCCGGTGCCGGTTGACCAACGGTCCATCAATGACCTGGGCGTGATAATAGGCGCCGCTGCGGGTGACCATCAGGTGCTTGCCGCCAGGGGCGATCAGGGCCAGGCCAGGCAGGATGCGGTCATTGTTGCGCGCTTCGCGCACCTCGATCTCGCATAAGCCGTTGAGGCGCTCGGCAAACGAGGCAGTGAATTTTTCTGGCATGTGCTGCACGATCACCATGCCTGGGCACACCCTCGGCAATGCCGTCAGTACCGCCTCCAACGCTTGGGTGCCGCCGGTAGACGTGCCGATGGCGACGATACGCTCGGTGGTCTGTGCCATGGCATGGCCATTGGCGGCAGGCAGGATCGCATCCGCACTGAGCTTGCTGGCCGGAGCCAGTGCCGGGATGGCGCTGCGCTTGCCCAGGTTCTTGACGTTGGAGTTTGCGGCTGCACGGATGGCTGCCACCAACTCGGCCGCCGACTCGATCAGAAAATTCTTCAACCCGGTAGTCGGCTTGGTGATGATTTCCACCGCGCCCGCCGACAGCGCCTGCAGGGAGGTTTCCGCGCCTTTCTGGGTCAGCGAGGAACAGATCACCACCGGTGTCGGCCGCTCGCTCATGATTTTCTTGAGAAAGGTGATGCCGTCCATGCGCGGCATTTCCACGTCCAACACGATCACATCGGGCCATTCCCGGGCGAGTTTGTCCATGGCGAAAATCGGGTCGGAGGCGGCGCCCATGACGTGAATATCCGGCGTATCGCTGAGAATCGCCAGCAGTACCTGGCGCACCACGGCCGAGTCATCGACGAGCAGCACACTGATTTTTTTGGTAGGCATCTTGTTGAATTGTTCCCATTGGTTGGTGCCGAACCCAGACGTTGCCGTTCCACAGGTCGAACATGATCGTGCGGTAACCGGTACTGCCCATATCCTGGGCGGTCAGGTGCAGGTGATAGCGCTCGGCCAGGGCCAGCGCTGCGCGAATATTCAGGCTGGCCACGTCCTGCGTTGGCAGGCGGCGCTGCAGATCAGGAAACATTTTGCCGCCGCCGAACAACTTGACCTGGTAATCCCGTGCATGCGTGCCATTGACCTCGGCGTGGCGCAGCAGCAGTTCCAGGGCTTCATCGGCATATCGGCCGTCCAGGGGCTGATGGTCGCGCACGCGCCCAGGCAGCATGAAGTGACACATGCCGCCGATCAGCCGTTGCGGATGCCAAAAGGTGATCGCCACGCAGGAGCCGAGCAAGGTGCGCAGGCGCGTCGGCCGCGTCGCAAAGCTGACCTGGCCAGGGGCCAATACCACTTCGGCCGTACCGACGGGCTTTTTCATGGCTTGCGGTAAATCGAGGGTGCCACCAGCTTCAAGGTGTCATTGACGCCGTGGAGGCTTTCCGAGTGACTGATGATCAAGTAACCGCCGGGTTTGAGCAGCGGCAGCAGGCGCGCGACCACCTGGCTCTTGGTTTGCTGATCGAAATAAATCATCACGTTGCGCAGGAAGATCACCTCGAACGCCCCCAGGGCCGGCAGCGCTTCGTTAAGGTTGACCTGGACAAAATTGACCCGGCTACGCAAGGCCTTGTCGATCAGGAAGGTGCCCTCCTGGCGACCAATACCCTTGAGGCAGTACTTGGCCAGCAGCGGCTGGGGCAATGTCTCGGTGCGTTCCATGGAGTAATGGCCAGTGCGCGCCTTGGCCAGCACTTGGGAGCTGATGTCGGAGCCGACCACTTCCCAGGGCGTGGTGCCGAGACTTTCGGCCAGCGTCATCGCCAAGCTGTAGGGCTCTTCGCCCGAGGAGCTGGCCGCGCTCCACACGCGAAACACCTTGCCCGGCGCCGCCTGGGGCAGCACCTGCTGACGCAGGAAGTCAAAGTGCTTGGGCTCACGAAAAAAATAGGTTTCGTTGGTGGTCAGCAAATCCAGCGCAACCTGCAGTTCGCCCTTGCGCTGGTCATTCATGATCAGCTTGAAATACTCACCATAGCTCTGCAGTTCATAGTGCTTGAGGCGCTTGAACAGGCGCCCGGCCACCAGGGCTTTCTTGGCCGGCGACAGGTTGATGCCGGCCGCGCGGTACAGCCAGGTCTGGAACTGACCGAACTCACGATCGTCGATGGAGACGGTGGTGTCTGCCATGGTCAGGTCTCAACGCGGATCGAGGTCGAGGGCCGGCGCCTGGCCGGCCTCGGCGAGGCTGGACATCTCATCGATGGACAGCACCTTGTCCACCTCCAGCACGATCACGAACTTGCCGTCGACCTTGGCCATGCCGCTGATGAAATCGGCGCGAATTCGCGCGCCGAAGTTGGGTGGCGGTTCGATCTGCGTGGCCGGGATCTCCCGCACGGCAGACACCGTATCGACCAGCAGCCCGATGTCCTGGGGCTGGCCATCCTCGGTACTCGCCTCGATGATGATCACGCAGGAGCGCCGGGTGATCGCCGAGTTGGCCCGGCCAAAGCGCGCAGACAGGTCGACCACCGGCACCACCGCGCCGCGCAGGTTGATCACCCCGCGCACGAAAGCGGGCATCATCGGCACCACGGTCAGGCTGCCGTATTCAATAATTTCCTTGATCCCCAGAATGCCGATGGCGAACATTTCGCCGCCCAGCATGAAGGTCAGGTACTGCGCATCCTCATCTACCGTCACTGCGGTCTGCCGAGTCGTCATTACTGCGCCCATGTCACTCTCCCTTTTAGGCCCGTATTGATCGTGCGATCAGAAGCGAGTGAAATCCGCTTCGTCCGGGGCACTGGCCATGGTGTAGGCGAACGCCTTGCGCTGCGCCGGTGGTTTTGGGCGTGGGGCCTGACGGTTGGGCTTGCTGCCCGGGCTGTCCACGCTGCTGCTTTGAACCGCGGCCTTGGGCGCTGAATCCAGCACGAAGAAGCTCATGGCCTGTTGCAGTTGCTCGGCCTGGCTGCTCATTTCTTCGGCCGTGGCCGCCAGTTCCTCGCTGCTTGAGGCATTTTGCTGGGTCACCTGGTTGAGCTGGGTCATCGCGGTATTGATCTGCGCGACACCGGCGGCCTGCTCCTCGGACGCAGCGCTGATTTCCTGCACAAGGTCGGACGTCTTGTTGATGGAAGGCACCATTTCGTCGAGCAACTTGCCGGCTTTCTCGGCCATGTCCACGCTGCTGGAGGACAGTTCGCCGATTTCCTGGGCGGCCACCTGGCTACGTTCAGCCAGCTTGCGCACTTCGGCGGCGACCACCGCGAACCCCTTGCCGTGCTCGCCGGCCCGCGCGGCCTCGATGGCCGCATTGAGCGCGAGCAGATTGGTCTGGTAGGCGATGTCATCGATGATGCTGATGCGCTGGGCGATTTTCTTCATCGCCACCACCGTCTGTTGTACAGATTCGCCGCCCTCGGTGGCTTCCTTGGCGGCCTTGCTGGCCATGCCATCGGTGACCTTGGCGTTTTCGGTGTTCTGGTTGATGCTGGCGCTCATCTGTTCGACCGACGCACTGGTTTCCTCGACGCTGGCGGCCTGTTCACTGGTGGCCTGGCTCATCGATTGCGCGGTGGCGCTGACCTCCTCGGAGGCGCTGGCGAGGTTATCGGCGGCGTTACGCACTTCACCGATGATATGCGCCAGCTTGCCGACCATATTGCGCATGGCGTTGAGCACCATGCCGGTTTCATCTTTCCCACCCGGCTCGATGTGCGCGTTGAGGTTGCCTTCGGCCAATTGCTCGGCGGCGCTCGCGGCTTGGCGCAACGGGCGGGAAATGATCCGCGCGATGAATATCGCCAGGCCCAGGCCGATCAACAGGGCCGCGACCAGTACCGCGATAATCGACACACGTGCGCTTTCGTACAGCGCCGAGCCCTTCTCGCCTGCGGCCGTCGCGCCGGCGTCATTGAGCTCGACCATTTTCTGCAGGCGGGCGGTCACCTCATCAAAATGCCCCTTGGATTCTCCCCTGAGCAAACCGCGCGCCTGGGCTTCCTGGTTCTGGCGAGAAAACTCAAGCACCTGCTTGCTGCTTGCAAGGTAGGCGTCCCAAGCGCTTTTGACGCTGGCCAGGAGTTGACGATCTTCATCGTTCGACAGCAATTGCTCGTAGGTGCCCATGCGGGTTTCGAACTGCTGACGCGCCTCGCTGGCTTCGCGTTCGGCCTGGGCCTTTTCCTCGACAATATCGGTACCGATGTGGCGGTTTTCTTTCAAGCGGTAGTTGGCGGCAAAAAAACGCATGCCTGCCGCTGCGCGCATGGAGGGCATCCAGTTGCCCTTGATGTCCTGGGCGGCCTGGTTGACGGCACCGAGTTGGTGGATGGCGAAGCCGCCCATGGCGCCAGTGAGCGCCAGGACCACCAGGAATGAGCAGATCAATTTGGTGGAAATTTTAAGATCGTAGAACCACTTCATCGGGGGAACCTCCATGGAATTGCAAATGCGTCAGCGAGCGACGACCGGAGGCGATTGAGGCGCCTGGGGCGTGCGGGCTTCCAGTTGTACGATTTGGTTGAGCAGTACCGGTACATCCAGGATCAGGGCCACCGCGCCGCTGCCCAATATGGTCGAGCCGCTGATGCCGCGCAGCGCGCCGAACAACTTGCCCAGGGGTTTGATCACGGTCTGGAACTCGCCGAGCAGGTCATCCACCACCAGCCCGGCCTTATGCTCGGCGTTGCGCACCACCACCACATTCTGACGTCGGGCTACGGGCCCTTCGTGACTGAAGTGATCGCGCAGGTGCACCAGCGGCAACACTTCGCCACGCAGGTCCAGATAGCCCGTGTCGCGGCTGGACTGGCGCTGGTGTTCATCCAGCTCGATACATTCCTGGACCATGTCCAGTGGAATCACGTAGGTGGATTGGTCGATGCCGACCAGGAACCCATTGATGATCGCCAGGGTCAGCGGCAAGCGAATGCGCACCACGGTGCCCTGGCCGGGGCGGCTGTCGAGGTCGACGGTGCCGCGCAACAAGGTGATATTGCGCTTGACCACGTCCATGCCGACGCCGCGCCCGGACAGGTTGGTCACCGCCTCGGCGGTGGAGAAACCCGCTTCGAAGATCAGGTTGTAGATCTCCTGGTCGGTGAGCACCGCACCGCTGGCCACCAGCCCGCGTTCCTGGGCCTTTTGCAGGATGCGTTCGCGGTTGAGCCCGGCGCCGTCGTCGGCGATCTCGATGACGATGCTCCCCGAGTCATGGTAGGCATTGAGGCTCAGATAGCCCTTGGCCGACTTGCCGGCCGCACGCCGCGCATCGGCGCTTTCGATACCGTGGTCCATGGCGTTGCGCAACAGGTGCATCAGCGGGTCGCCGATCTTCTCGACCACGGTCTTGTCCAGTTCGGTTTCCGCGCCGCTGATGCTCAGTTCGATGTCCTTGCCCAGTTCCTGGCTGATATCACGCACCACCCGGCGGAAGCGGTTGAACGTGTCGCCGATCGGGATCATGCGCAAATGCAGGGCGCCATCGAGGATCTCTTCCACCAGCCCCGATACGGTCGAGGTGGCCTCTTGCAAGGGGTCGTTGTTACAGGAACGGGCCAGCAGGCTCGCGCCGGCGCTGGCGATGACCAGTTCGCCAACCAGATTGATCAACTCGTCGAGCTTGTCAGCGTTGACGCGCACGTAATTGCCGTCGCGGGTTTTCGCCTCGCTGGCTGCCGGACGCTGCGGTGCGGCGGTCACAAGGCCCGGCTCGACCGGCGTGTCCAACTCGCCAGCGATGGCCGCTGTGCTGTCGGGCGCTTCGTCGACGGCACTGATGTGCACTTCACAGTCGTCACGCACAAAGTCGAACACTTCGTTGAGGGTGGCGTGGCCGGCTGTCGAGCGCAGGTCGATCTCGAAGCCCAGGTAGCAGCTTTCCGGGTCCCAGCTGTCCAGGGACGGAATGCTGTCGGTCAGGGTGGTGACCTGCATCATCTGCCCCAAGGTCTCGAGGTAGCGAAGAAATGACAGTGGGTCCATGCCATTACGGAACACATCCACGCCGAAACGCAGGGAGATGTGCCAGAGCACTTCGACCGCCGCGTCGTCGGCCACCTCAGCGGTTTCGACGCTGGCAGTGGCGGTTCGCATCGGCTGATAGGCACTCAGCGCCTCGCGCAATGCCTCACCGCGCTCCAGAGCGGCAGGTGTCGGCACCTCACCGCGGTTGGCGACCACTTCGACCAGTTCGAGCATGTGGTCGCCGCACTTGAGCAGCAGCGCGATCAATGCGGCGTCCACCGCCACATTGCCTTCGCGCAGGCGGTCAAGCACGTCTTCGACGATATGCGTGAACCCCACGATCGACGCCAGACCGAAAAGGCCCGCCGAACCCTTGATGGTGTGCGCAGCGCGGAAAATCGCGCCAATGGCATCCTGGTCGTCGGGCTCGCTTTCCAATTGCAGCAGGGATTGCTCCATAGCCTGCAACAGCTCGCGCGCCTCAACGATGAATGTCTGCTGTGCCTGATCGAGATTGATGCTCACCGGGACTTTCCTTGTCGATCAAAAAACGTGGGAAGCGCTGACTATGCGGTCGTGCTGCGACACAGTTGGAGCGCCTGCATGACCACCTGGCTCTGGCCGGTCACGCTCAAGGCTGTACCGGCGATGCCGGCTTCACGCCGGATGACCGCGAGCAACTGCAAGCCGGCGCCATCCATTTCCGTGACCTCGGACAGGTCCAGTTCCAGGCGGGGTGCCGCGCCCATCTGCGGCAGCAGCGCACCCGCCAGTTCCGCTACGGTATAGATCGTAAGCTCACCATCAATGCGCACGCGGGCAGTGTCATCGACTGTGTCAGTGGTTATCGGCATGGGAGCCTCCCTGGCGCCGGGATCAAGGCAGGATCAGTTTAGACACGGCTGCCAACATCTGCGCCGGCTGGAACGGCTTGACCACCCAGGCCTTGGCGCCAGCGGCCTGGCCCTCGGCCTTCTTCGACTCCTGGGACTCGGTGGTCAGCATGATGATCGGGGTGAACTTGTAGTTAGCCAGCTTCTTGACCTCCTTGACGAAGGTGATGCCGTCCATGTTGGGCATGTTCACGTCGCTGATGATCAGGTGCACTTTCTGCCCGGTCAGCTTGCCCAGGGCATCCTTGCCGTCGCTGGCCTCGATGACGTCGTAACCGGCGCTTCTCAAGGCTATGCCGACCACTTGCCGCACGCTGCTGGAGTCGTCGACCACTAATACATTCTTCGCCATGATGTGCTCCTAAAAGAAGGTGATGTCTTGAGAGTTCTGCTGCACGGCCGCCCCTCCATGATGGAGGCGCCGTTGCTCGTCGGTGGCATAGGTGGCTTCCATGCGCGCCAGCCATTGGCGGGCGTCGACGGCCACCGGCTGGTCCGGGGTCTGGCTGGCCTGCAGGAGGTGTTCATGCAGGGCGTGCATGTTGTCTCGCACGTGGCTGAGGATCTGGCTGACCCGGTCCTGGAATTGCAGGTTGACCAGCACCTCGGTCATCTCATCCCGGATGCCGTAGCTTTCCTGCTTGAGCAGGTCGGCAGATTCGGCCAGGCGCCCGGTGATGTTCTGGAAGCGTTCGAGCACCACTTGAATACTGTTTTCGGACTCGGCCACCGAATGGCTGTCCTGGTCGGCACTGCTGGACGCGGCCTGCACCAACTGAGTAATGGCGTTATTGATGATGTCGACCTTGGCCGACATCTGCTGGCCGGTTTCACTGGATTTGCTCGACAGGCTGCGCACCGCGTCGGCCACCACCGCAAAGCCGCGCCCGGCCTCACCGGCACGCGCAGCCTCGATGGCTGCGTTGAGGGCCAGCAGGTTGGTTTGCGCGGCAATCGCCGCCACATCGGCGGCCATGGTGCGCAGTTCGCCGGTATAGGCGGTAAGGCTGCGGACCTGGGCCAGGGTCTGGTCACGGCTGGTTTGGGTGGCCTTGAGCGAATTGATCACCTGGCTCAGCTCGCTGTCACTGCGTGCCAGCGCCTCAAGCGCGCCGTCGGCGGCCTGCCCGTCCAGTTCGCCGGCCGCGTGCTGCGAGGCTTGCACCGTTTCCTGCAATCGTGCGGCGATCCCGGTGAAACGGTTGGCCAGGCTCACAATCGCTTCTTCGGTCTGATGGCGCGAGCTTTCCACCTGTTTGGCCCAGATGGGCATGGCGCCCAGCAATACCTCATCGAGCTGTGCACGAGCGGCCATGCCGTTGTGCGCCGCGTCCGCATCTGACTGATCCGCCTGCGCCTGTGCAATCGCTCGCAGCATGGCGTTGCGCTGCGAAGCCGCGCTCCAGGCACAGGCACCGATACCGATCAGCACCAGTGCCGTACAGGCCAGCAGATTGGCCAGCGAGGTTGATTGCACGAGTATCCACAAAACGGCAGGTACGACCGGGATCAAAGCGAACCAGCGAAAACGCGGATAAACGTGAAGAGGCATGCGGCTGGATTGGCGCTGGGGCATGAGTTCGATCCTTGAACGTTGTTGCGGATGTAAGTGACATAGTTGTTATCTGCGCTGTAACTGGCAACTTGAGGCGACTTAGGTGCCTTCCGTCTGGTTTATGAACCGTGGGTGACAGATCGGTCAGGTCTGGATTCTTGTTCCTGAAGGATCAGCGGTGGTTTACCGAACAGGGGGTTGTCGCAAGCGCTGGCTAGCGGGTCTGCCTTTCAGGTTGAAAAATCTCTTTGTGGTGAGGGAGGTTGGTTCCGTGGCGGCCTCTGGGCCGACCATTTTTTTTGGATTGGACCGGGTGCATATCCGTTGCTGCGGTCACGGCTGCTTAGGGTTCCGCCCTTACGGCGGGTCACTTTGGAAAAGCCCCAAAGTAACCAAAAGGCTCTTGCCCCACCACTCGGTACCTCGCCTAGGCTCGGTATGCCCTCACTCCGGCTTGAATCCGTGGGCCGCCGTCATGGGCCATCCTTGGCCCAGGACGGCTAACCCGGCGTCCTGCCGGGTTACCCACGGATTCAAGCCTGCGTTCGGCCAGCGTGGTTAACGGGGCGCCTGAGATCAAGATCAAAAGCCAGAGCCAGAGCAGATCAAAAGATTGCTGACTTCGTCAGCGGTTAAGGAAGTAGAAGCCACACCGCGTACGCTTCAAAGATCAGGTCGGCTTTAAGGCCGCCTCGCTTTGTTTTTGATCTGGGATCGCCCCGTCAAACACGCTGGCCGAACGCAGGCTTTGGAGCGTGGGTAACCCGGCAGGACGCCGGGTTAGCCGCACTGGGCCAAGGATGGCCCATTGCGGCGGCCCACGCTCCAAAGCCGGAGTGAGGGCACACCGAGCCTAAGCGAGGTGCCGAGTGTTGGGGCGAAGCGTTTTTGGTTACTTTTGGCGCTCTTCCAAAAGTGACCCGCTGTAAGAGCGGAACCCTAAGCAGCCGTTACCGCAGCAACGGATATGTACTCGGTCCAATCCAACGACATGGTCGGCCCGAAGGCCGCCACGGGAGCAAGTCGAATCGTCGCACCGCCCCTCCCACATTTGGTTATGCGACCAGACGAAAAATATCATCAGATATACGCATC
>NZ_LHVO01000002.1 GCF_001269925.1 Pseudomonas sp. MIACH | reverse complement strand
TTTCTCTAGACCCTTCATCATCAGTACAAACTATCGTGTTTGTTGATATGGAAACCTTCCAACTTACTTCCTTATTAAGCCAAGCTAAGAATTTTTTATTCCTTGAAACTTTGTCTCCAGCCAACGATAAAACTTTAGGTTCACCATCAACAATTTCGTTTAACTTATTCAACCCTTCCTTGCCAAACTCTTTTAGAAAGTCTACCAATCTTTGCGGCGTATGTGGTTTGCCTAAAGTAACAGCACGAGGAGGCTTTGCCTTAGATGAGAAATGCTCCCCAACCAATTCAATTTCTGTTTCGAGCCCATCGGCATCAAAACTAAAGAAACCCTTATCAATTTGCTCCAAAGAGATCAAAACCTTCCCATGACGTTCCTCATCACTTCTGTCGATCAACGTTAAAATTCGATCACCCTTAAAACCTTGTATAACTTCAAGGTCTCTGGCCATACCGCCAGATGTTGAAGCAGAAATAACCACGAGATGCTCTACCCTTGGAGGTGTAAGCTTCCGCATTTCATCATATGAGTGAAAGCTATGTATTCGAGCATCCACACCACAGAACTCTAAAGCCTCTCGTACAAACTGATAAATCCCCATACTATCTATGTATACCACAGACAAATTAGAAAATTTAGAAAACCCAAAAGCCAAACCAATTAATCGCCCTACAAAACACAACTCCGGCTCAGTCTTAGCAAGCTCACGCGCTTGGACGAATATGTTATTCCTCGTACCTGATGGGTGTTTAAAAAGATGGCCAACAGGTGCGACTTGCACAACATTATTCTTTCCCACAAGCTCGTGTGAGCCTTGCTTTACCAAATCTTCAACACTTAAATTATAGCCTGGAGGGGAGCCCGGATCTGCTGACGCTCTGAAAACCTCTGTTAAACCGCTAACGCTCCAACAGTACAAATAATAGTGCTTAACAAATGGTTTTCCTGATTTCTCACCGCGTTTTATAAAAGATTTTCTCAAAAGGTCATTAGACCAGTGCAATTCAATATCACCACACACTTTAGCGCTGGCGATCATAACAACACAGTCAGGAAGTAAATCAACAGTTTTTAACGACACCTCCAAATCAGAGTAAAACTCCAAACAACTAAGTTCGTGCCTATCACTAAAATACACACATAGAGCATCAAAATTATGACCAGTGATTTCGCACTTACCGACGGCCTCAAAGGAGAAAATACGGTCCATCAATCTCTCCTTAACGGTACTAAAATTGAGACTACTGCACCACATACCTTGCTAAATGGCCCGACATCCCAGTCGTCAAAACCAAGAATATCCCCTCCATGACTCTTATCAAAGCAGTTGAAGAGGCTTAAGCGTCCTGACCGAATACGTATCAACCCACCCATTCGTTGCAATTCTTCTAGCACGAGAGGAAGACCACCACCTGACCCAGTCTGATTTTTAGTTGTCACATTTTTTAAAAAACACTTTGCAAGACTTTCACGTTCTTCATCCAAACTCAATTCACTGACATCTTTTCCTGAAATACGGCTCGCAAAACCTGGCCCAGTATCAAAAAAGCTTAGTTGCAGGCACCTTATACCATCAAGTTCCCTGATAGAGACCCTCTCTCTATTCCAGAATTCTTGTAACCTTTTATGTCCTTTAAAATCTTTTTTATAGAATCTTGACTCCATTTCATCCCAGCTTACAATCATCCCCTCAACGTGAGCGTCATAAGAAATACCTGAGCAATCACTAGTAGCATGCTCTTGAGTATTCAGAAACAGCTCACGTGCAAAAATACTACAAGCCTCTATAAAACTTTTCGGTATAAGCCCCAGGTCTCTTTTATTAATTATTTCAAAAAGCTGAGTTAAAAGCTCATTCATTCCAGCCTTATCACGAACGGCCAATTGATCTCTTGCCGAAAATAGAGGCTTTAGATATTGAACATTAACACCACTCACGCAACACAAATCAATGGTACGACCGCGAATAATGCTTCTAAGATTACCAGCATCTGTATTTAACATCTTAGTCGTCGCAGAGCGCAACGCTTCGCGCCTAGAAACTAATGCCTCACCGACTTTTATTCCTGACGCCAACCTGATAACCGCAAGTCCGGGTGCATAGCTAGCCAAATCAGAAAGAACGGCCTTCATTGAGTTTGATGCATGAAAGTTTAATACCGCTTCCTCTGTAGATCTAGCCCAAGTGGCAAGCATTTGTAGTCGAGAGGCATCATGCATTGCTCCTTTGCGCTTATTAATTAAGTCCTTAGGTATTTGGAGTGGCAATCCTGAATTCAGCGTTACTAACGAAGCAGCCTTCTCTATACTATCAAGTGACTCCAACTCACCGATAATGTTCTTTTTTTTTGATATCAAGATCATCTCCCTAATCTTTTTTACTTAACTTCTCAAGCACATATTTTATTTTAGGCTCCGGCTTCCAATACGCCGGCCCTTTTAAAAACTTACCATTCTCATCGTATATTGGCTTACCATCTGCCCCAAGCTTACTTTCATTACTATCCATAATAACATTCAAAACATCTTCCAATGGAATCCCATACTTCATTGCTTCAGACCTGCAATAAACTATAATATCGCCCAAAACATCTGCTATGGCTACAACCACATCCAACTCACTTACCCCAGATTTAGCACACTCAACAATATCATCGATCTCGTTCACTTCATCCAATAGAGTCAACTTAAACCTCTTAAGCTTCCCCACAACATCCTCACCAATACTAGGCACCTCTAATACAGGAAGCTTGTACATTAAATTCATAGACTTAACGCGCTCTTTAAATTCTTTATTCATTACAACTCCAAATTAAGAAAAACATATCACATGTATAATTTTAGCAAACATACATTAAGCCTTTGCTTTTCCTCCGAGCAGGGACTCGATGATAGCGTTTGCCCTCCCCCCCCTCACTCTATCCTCCCTCGGACACTTGGCAAACCGCGCCCGGTAACTGCGGGTGAAATACGACGGCGATTCAAACCCGCATGCAATGCTCACCTCCAGTACGCTCATATCGCTCTGGCGCAGCAGTTGCCGGGCTTTCTCCAGCCTTAATCCCAAGTAGAAATTGCTCGGTGTGTCGTTCAGGTGCAGGCGAAACAGCCGCTCCAGCTGGCGCCGGGTGACTTTGATCGCTTCGGCCAGCGCCAAGGTGCTCAGGGGCGGTTCGGTGTGCTGCTCCATCTCGCCGATCACTTGCACCAGTTTCTTGTTGTTGATGCCGTAGCGCGTGGCGATCTGCATGCGCTGGTGGTCTTTGCGCGGGCGGATGCGGCCAAGGACGAACTGTTCGGAGACCTGGATCGCCAGGTCCGCGCCGTGGGCCTGGGCGATGAGGTCGAGCATCAGGTCGATGGAGGCCGTGCCACCGGCGCAGGTGATGCGGCGGCGGTCAATCTCGAACAGTTCCTGGGTCACGGTCAGGTGCGGGTACGACTCCTTGAAGGCGTCGATGGCCTCCCAGTGCAGGGTCAGGCGATGACCGTCGAGCAGGCCGGCTTCGGCGAGGACACAGGCGCCGGTGTCGATGGCGCCGAGGGTCACGCCATCATTGTCCAGGCGGCGCAGCCAGTGTTCCAGCGCCGGCGTGGCGAACTGCAGCGGTTCGAAGCCGGCCACCACCAGCAGCGTCGCGCCCTTCTTCAGCGGTTCCAGCGCGGCGTCGGCGTTGACCGACATGCCATTGCTCGCCAGCACCGCGCCGCCATCGGCGCTCAGCACATGCCAGCGGTACAGCTCGCCGCGAAAGCGGTTGGCCACGCGCAGTGGTTCCAGCGCAGAAATAAAGCCAATGGCCGAGAACCCCGGCATCAGCAGAAAGTAGAAATCCTGGGACATGGTGGCGCTCTCGTAGGACGGGCAGCGTGGTCACTGTGATACGCCAGTTCCACGGGCCATTCAAGAGCACAGGTCGCTGCAGTGCAAGAGCTGGTCGCCGCCGTGCGTTTCGGCGGGGCCAAAGCTCCGTAACGTGATCCTACGGCGCACAAAGACGCCGGACCCCACAATAACGACCTGCCGAGGGATCCACCATGAACCGACTGATTCGCCACTGCGTGCTTGCACTCAGCGCCAGCGCCATCTTGAGCACGAACGTACTGGCGGCCGACGCGGCCTCTTGCCAGAACGTGCGCATGGGCGTGGTGAACTGGACCGACGTCATCGCCACCAGCGCCATGACCCAAGTGTTGCTCGACGGCCTCGGCTACAAGACCAAACAAACCAGCGCCTCCCAGCAAATCATCTTCGCCGGTATCCGCGACCAGCGCCTGGACCTGTTCCTTGGCTACTGGAACCCGCTGATGACCCAGACCATCACGCCGTTCGTCGACGCCAAGCAAGTCAAAGTCCTCGACAAACCCAGCCTGGAAGACGCCCGCGCGACCCTGGCGGTGCCGACGTACCTGGCGGACAAGGGCCTGAAAACCTTCGCCGACATCGCCAAGTTCGACAAGGAGCTGGGCGGCAAGATCTACGGGATCGAGCCGGGCTCGGGTGCCAACACCCAGATCAAGGCGATGATCGCCAAGAACCAGTTCGGCCTGGGCAAATTCCAACTGGTGGAATCCAGCGAGGCCGGCATGCTTGCCGCCGTGGACCGTGCGGTACGCCGCAAGGAAGCCGTGGTGTTCTTCGGCTGGGCACCGCACCCGATGAACGTCAACGTCGCGATGACTTACCTCACCGGCAGCGATGACGCCCTGGGCCCGAACGAAGGCATGGCCACCGTGTGGACGGTCACCGCGCCGACCTACGCCCAACAGTGCCCCAACGTGCACAAGTTGCTGACCAACCTGACCTTCACCGCCGCCGACGAGAGCCGGATGATGCAGCCGCTGCTGGATCACAAGGACGCCCTCGAATCCGCCAAGCAGTGGCTCAAGGATCACCCGCAGGACCAGGCGCGCTGGCTGGAAGGTGTGACCACCTTCGACGGCAAACCGGCGGCGGCCAACCTGCAATTGACCAGCAAATAAACCCTATCTAAATCACCGCTTCGCAGCTCGCATCAGCTGCGAACGGCACCACCACGCCTGTAAGGAACCGCCTCATGAACCACGACGTCATCATCACCTGCGCACTCACCGGTGCTGGCGACACGACCGCCAGAAGCCCACACGTGCCGGTCACTCCCAAACAAATCGCCGCCGCCGCCGTGGAAGCCGCCAAGGCCGGCGCCACCGTGGTGCACTGCCATGTGCGCGACCCCGAGACCGGCAAGTTCAGCCGCGACGTCGCCCTGTACCGCGAAGTGATGGAGCGCATCCGTGAGGCTGACATCGACATCATCGTCAACCTCACCGCCGGCATGGGCGGCGACCTGGAAATCGGTGGCGGCGAGAACCCGATGGAGTTAGGCCCCAATACCGACCTGGTCGGCCCGCTGACCCGCCTCGCCCATGTCGAAGAACTGCTGCCGGAAATCTGCACCCTGGACTGCGGCACCCTGAATTTTGGCGATGGCGACACGATTTACGTCTCCACCCCGGCGCAGCTGCGGGCGGGCGCCAAGCGCATCCAAGAGTTGGGCGTCAAAGCCGAACTGGAAATTTTCGACACCGGCCACCTGTGGTTCGCCAAGCAGATGATCAAGGAAGGCCTGCTCGACAACCCGCTGTTCCAACTGTGCCTGGGCATCCCATGGGGCGCGCCGGCCGACACCACCACCATGAAAGCCATGGTCGACAACCTGCCGGCCGACGCGGTGTGGGCCGGGTTCGGGATCGGGCGCATGCAAATGCCCATGGCCGCGCAAGCGATGCTGCTGGGCGGCAACGTGCGGGTCGGCCTGGAAGACAACCTGTGGCTGGACAAGGGCGTACTCGCCACCAACGGCCAACTGGTGGAACGCGCCAGTGAAATCCTCAGCCGCCTGGGCGCGCGGGTCATGAGCCCGGCGGAAGGCCGCATCAAGATGGGCCTGACCAAACGCGGCTGACCGAATCAAAAAATGTGGGAGGGGGCTTGCTCCCTCCCACAGGGAATCACCGAACGCTTTAGGAATTTGCCATGCGCTTTATCACTGAGATCAAAACCTTCGCCGCCCTCGGCAGCGGTGTCATCGGCAGCGGCTGGGTGTCCCGTGCCCTGGCCCACGGCCTCGACGTGGTCGCCTGGGACCCGGCGCCGGGTGCCGAAGCGGCGCTGCGCAAACGTGTCGCCAATGCCTGGGACGCTCTGGAAAAACAGGGCCTCGCGCCCGGCGCATCCCAGGACCGCCTACGCTTTGTCCCCACCATCGAAGAATGCGTGAAAGACGCCGACTTCATCCAGGAAAGCGCCCCGGAACGCCTGGAGCTGAAACTGGAATTGCACAGCAAGATCAGCGCCGCGGCCAAGCCCAATGCACTGATCGGTTCGAGTACCTCCGGGCTGTTGCCGAGTGAGTTCTATGAGGGTTCGACCCACCCGGAACGCTGTGTGGTCGGCCATCCGTTCAACCCGGTTTATCTGTTGCCGCTGGTGGAAGTGGTCGGCGGCAAGCACACCGCGCCGGAAGCGATCCAGGCGGCGATCAAGGTGTATGAATCCCTCGGCATGCGCCCGCTGCATGTGCGCAAGGAAGTCCCCGGCTTTATCGCCGACCGCTTGCTCGAAGCGCTGTGGCGCGAGGCGCTGCACCTGGTGAATGACGGCGTGGCCACCACCGGCGAGATCGACGACGCAATCCGTTTTGGCGCCGGCCTGCGCTGGTCGTTCATGGGCACCTTCCTCACCTACACCCTGGCGGGCGGTGATGCGGGCATGCGGCACTTCATGGCGCAGTTCGGTCCGGCGTTGCAGTTGCCGTGGACCTACCTGCCGGCACCGGAATTGACCGACAAGTTGATCGACGATGTGGTCGATGGCACCAGCGAGCAACTGGGCAAACACAGCATTTCGGCGCTGGAGCGCTATCGTGATGATTGCCTGCTGGCGGTGCTCGAAGCGGTGAAAACCACCAAAGCCAAGCACGGCATGACCTTCGCCGAATAACGGAACCCTCACCATGCCTGCACTGACCACCTACACCACCCCAGTCCTTGCCGACTGGGTGGACTACAACGGCCACCTGCGCGATGCGTTCTACCTGCTGATTTTCAGCTACGCCACCGACGCGCTGATGGACACCTTGGGCCTGGACAGTGAAAACCGCGAAGCCAGTGGCCATTCGCTGTTCACCCTCGAACTGCACCTGAACTACTTGCACGAAGTGAAACTCGGCGCCGACGTGGAGGTGCATACACAACTGATCGCCCACGACGCCAAGCGCCTGCACCTCTATCACAGCCTGCATCTAGTGGGCGATGAGAAAGAACTCGCCGGCAACGAACAGATGCTGCTGCACGTCGACCTGGCCGGTCCACATTCGGCGCCGTTTACCGACGTAACGCTGGAAAAACTCGCAACCATCAGCGCCGAACACGCTGACCTGCCACGCCCTGCTCTTCTGGGCCGGGTGATTGGATTGCCAACCAAAAGATAGCGAAAAAAAGCCCCGGTCCAGCCGTGACTGGAGCGGGGCAGAGTGCTGTGTGTGAGCCGTACATCCCGAGGGTGACCAAACCTTCAAGCTGTTTGCTGGTAGCCAGTGTGCCTATTACTTCAATGGGTAAATGACCCGAAAACGACACGTTCATAGCCATCTGAGCCATTCGTGCATTCTGCCCTTGCCGACCGGCTGGGGGGCTACCAGAATCCAAGTCGCTCCCGCTCCCTTCACCAGGATAAACGTCATGATGCACGCGGATTTGATTGATCAGGATGACCTGCTGAGCCAACTGCGCTCGCTGGGTTTCGAGGTGTCCAGCGGCGCCAGCGCCGAGCAGGCATGTGAGTGCGCGGTACGCGGTTTGAACCCGGCACGGGCCAAGGCGCTCAAGGGTATGGTTGAGCAGATGTACACCGGCAGTGCGACGATTTTGCCGGCAGTGCGTCAGGCGATCGATAAGCAGTTGTTACCGGCGCTGATGCAGTTCAAGCAGAACTCTGGCGCCTGACAATCCCCTGTGGCGAGCGGGCTTGCCCCGCGTTGGGCTGCGCAGCAGCCCCAATCTGAGCGATGCGGTGTATCAGGCAGACCTCAACTGCAGGTGTTGGGGCCGCTTCGCAGCCCAACGCGGGGCAAGCCCGCTCGCCACAAGGTTGGTTTAGAGCCGTACACTCGCGAAAGTCGACTCATTGCGCGCCTGGCTCAACGCCGACAGCGGCCCCGACAATGGTGACAACACCAGCGCCTGCGGTATCGGCATCATTGCCACCTGCTGGGTGGTGTTGGAGCCTACGCGCTCATCCCGTGGCGGAATGCCGAAGTATTCGCGGTAGCACTTGGAGAAGTGCGGCGTGGACACAAAGCCGCACACCGACGCCACTTCGATGATCGACATCGGCGTTTGCTTGAGCAACTGCCGCGCGCGAATCAGGCGCAGCTTGAGGTAGTAGCGCGACGGCGAGCAGTGCAGGTATTTCTGGAACAGCCGCTCCAGTTGGCGGCGCGACACGGCGACGTACACCGCCAGTTCGTCCAGGTCGATCGGCTCTTCGAGGTTGGCTTCCATCAGCGCGACGATTTCCTGCAACTTCGGCTGGTTGGTGCCAAGCATGTGCTTGAGCGGCACACGCTGGTGATCCTGTTCGTTGCGGATGCGCTCGTACACAAACATCTCGGAAATCGCTGCCGACAGTTCACGACCATGGTCGCGGCTGATCAGGTGCAGCATCATGTCCAGCGGCGCGGTGCCACCCGAACTGGTGAAGCGGTTGCGGTCGAGGGTGAACAAACGGGTGCTCATCGACACACGCGGGAAGGCTTCCTGCATCGACGCCAGGCATTCCCAATGCACGCTGCAATCAAAACCGTCGAGCAACCCGGCGCAGGCCAGGGCCCAACTGCCGGTGCACACTGCACCCAGGCGACGGGACTGGCGCGCCTGGCTTTGCAGCCACGACACATGTTCACGGGTCACGGTGCGCTGGATACCCACGCCGCCGCACACAATCACAGTGTCCAGGGCCGGGGCTTTGTGCATGGAGGCATCGGGGGTGATTTGCAGACCGTCGCTGGCCCACACCTGGTTGCCGTCGACACTCAGGGTTGTCCAGCGATACAGCTCGCGGCCGGACAGCTGGTTGGCCATGCGCAGCGGTTCCACGGCCGAAGCCAGGGAAATCAGCGTGAAATTGTCCAGCAGCAAAAAGCCGATGGATTGAGGCGCACGGTTCTGGGGTTGGGCCCCGGAGTTGAACGACGTCATGGCGATATCTCCTCACACAAAGCGGGTGACGGCCTCAGGCGAGGCTCTTGTTATTGCGCTCTTCATCCGGCAAGGCGAGAGGCTTTGAATTGTATAGAGCAAATGCCATGCCTAAGTTTGAATGGCCATTCAACAAATCCTGAAAACGACCTTATGACGCGTCTAAATAAGCCCGTGCGGGACGTGCGGGATATGGATGAAAATGGACGTAGGAGCCGCCCGCTCAAGGTGTGTGAGCAGTTCGGTAGCACTTGTGGGAAGGCGCTTTCAGCGCGTAGGAAAAGTCTGTCACCACACGCACAGGTAACGAGTGGTCGGAGGGGAAATCGTTCGGAAGCTACTTATCTATTTGCGACGCGCTAAAAGGTGGCGCTTTTGGTTGGAGTGTTCACTTTTTGAGCAGTATCGTCTGGATTACAGTATCGGGGGCAAGCCCCCGATACAGGCGACTCGGTCTCAGCACTCCACCGCACTGACCGCCAACCCACCCCGCGATGTCTCTTTGTACTTGTCATGCATATCCGCCCCGGTATCGCGCATGGTGCGGATCACCCGATCCAGGGAGATAAAGTGCTGGCCGTCACCGCGCAGGGCCATCTGCGCCGCGTTGATCGCCTTGACCGCTGCAATCGCATTGCGCTCGATGCACGGCACTTGCACCAGGCCACCCACCGGGTCGCAGGTCAGGCCGAGGTTATGCTCCAGGCCGATTTCGGCGGCGTTGCACAGCTGTTCCGGGGTTGCACCAAGGATCTCCGCCAGCCCGGCAGCGGCCATGGCGCAGGCTGAACCCACTTCACCCTGGCAACCGACTTCGGCTCCGGAGATCGAGGCGTTCTTCTTGCACAGGATCCCCACCGCCGCCGCACTGAGCAGGTAGTCGACCACGTTGGCTTCGGTGACTTCGTCGCTGAACTTCATGAAGTAGTGCAGCACCGCCGGAATGATCCCCGCCGCACCGTTGGTAGGTGCCGTGACCATGCGTCCACCGGCGGCGTTTTCTTCATTCACCGCCAGGGCGAACAGGTTGACCCATTCCATCGCGCTCAAGGTCGAGCCGATCACATTCGGCTTGTTCAACTCTTGCAGACTGCGGTGCAACTTGGCGGCGCGGCGGCGCACGTTGAGGCCGCCGGGCAGGATGCCTTCGTGCTTGAGGCCCTCCTCCACGCACGCCTGCATGGCACGCCAGAGTTTCATCAGGCCGCTGCGGATTTCGTCTTCGGAGCGCCAGACTCTTTCGTTGGCCAGCATCAACTCGGCAACGCGCAGGTTGTGGGTCTTGCACAGCTGCAACAACTCCACCGCACTGGAAAAATCATAGGGCAGTTCGGTGCGGTCCATGTCCGCCACACCGCTCTGCGCCTGGGCTTCATCCACCACAAAACCACCGCCCACCGAGTAGTAGGTGTCGCGGTGCAGCTCGCCGTCATCGCCAAACACCACCAGGGTCATGGCGTTGGGGTGAAAGGGCAGGTTTTCGTCGAGCAGGCGCATGTCCCGGGCCCACAGGAACGGCACGGGCAAACGCCCGTCGAGCAGCAGTGTGTCGGTCTCACGCAGGGTGTGGATACGCAGGCCGATCTGCGACGGATCGATCGCGTCCGGCCACTCGCCCATCAGGCCCATGATGGTGGCGGTGTCGCTGCCGTGGCCGATGCCGGTAGCCGACAATGAGCCGTATAGCTGAACTTCGACACGCCGAACCTGTTCCAACAGTTCACGTTCACGTAATGCCTGGACGAACAACGCCGCGGCGCGCATGGGGCCGACGGTGTGAGAACTAGAAGGCCCGATGCCGATCTTGAACAGGTCGAAAACACTGATAGCCATTGCGGTAGAACTCCTCGATAAGCACGGCCAGGCTTGAACGAGGTGCTACGCTCAGATCGCCCAGATGGCGGCATCATCAAGCTTTTATCCGCCGTCACGACGTCTCACACCGACGTAACCATGCTCACTAACGCCGCCCCCGTGCGAACAGGCGTTTTGGCCGTTTTTAGCGGTGCAGATGGGCAAAAACAGCCGTTTTGCCTTGGGAAAAACCTGTAAGCGACGTCACCGACACTGGATACGACCCTCCCTGTACTGGATACGACGCCCCCTGTAGGCGTCAGATTTTCACTGGTACATGATCAGTCACGACTCGTTTGCAAGGCACCGTGGCAGAGCTGTTGTCGCACGCTCCAACCGCAACACTTATAAAGCGCGGCAACTGCCGCCAGAAAAAACACAGGAGTCTACCCAGATGAAAGGTTCACCCTCGTTGTTGTTGGCCGCCATGCTGAGTCTGCCAGTCATGGCGCACGCCGCAGAACCGGAACAGTGCAAGACCGTCAACTTCTCCGATGTCGGCTGGACCGACATCACCGTCACTACCGCGACCACCAGCGAAGTCCTCAAGGGCCTGGGCTACAAGCCGCGCACCACGATGATTTCGGTACCTGTGACTTACAAGTCCCTGGCCGACGGCAAGAACATGGACATCTTCCTCGGCAACTGGATGCCGACCATGGAAAACGACATCAAGCAGTACCGTGATGCCGGCACCGTGGAAACCGTGCGCGCCAACCTGGAGAACGCCAAGTACACCCTGGCCGTCCCCGAGGCGCTGTACAACAAAGGCCTGAAAGACTTCGCCGATATCGCCAAATTCAAGGATGAACTGGGCGGCAAGATCTACGGCATCGAGCCGGGTAATGACGGCAACCGCACCATCCAGACGCTGATCGACAAAGACGCCTTCGGCCTGAAAACCGCCGGTTTCAAAGTGGTCGAATCCAGCGAAGCCGGGATGCTCTCGCAGGTGGAACGCGCCTCCAAGCGCGACCAGGCCATCGTGTTCCTAGGATGGGAACCGCACCCGATGAACACCCGCTTCAAGATGAAGTACCTGACCGGGGGTGACGATTCGTTCGGTCCCAACTACGGCCAGGCCACCATCTATACCAACGTCCGCAAGGGCTACACCCAGGAATGCAGCAACGTCGGTCAGTTGCTGAAAAACCTGTCGTTCACCCTGAACATGGAAAGCACCCTGATGGGTAACGTCCTGGACGACAAGATGAAGCCCGACGCTGCGGCGAAAGCCTGGCTGAAGAAGAACCCGCAAGTACTCGACACCTGGCTCGCCGGTGTCACCACCGTCGATGGCAAACCCGGTCTGGAAGCCGTCAAAGCGTATCTGAACAAGTAACTGCTGACCCCGGGGCGGTGCGCTGCCTCGGGATGTTTTCCCCTTCGCATGTGGACATTCACTACCATGCTGACTGAACAGAAAATCCCACTAGGCCAGTACATCGCTGCCTTCGTCGAATGGTTGACCCAACACGGCGCCAACTACTTTGACGCAATCGCATCGACACTGGAAACGATGATCCACGGCGTGACGTTCGCGCTGACCTGGTTCAATCCACTGGCATTGATCGGTCTGATTGCGCTGCTGGCTCACTTTATTCAACGTAAATGGGGACTGACTGTTTTTGTCATCGCCTCCTTCCTGCTGATCCTCAACCTGGGGTACTGGCAGGAAACCATGGAGACCCTCGCGCAGGTGCTGTTCGCCACGCTGGTCTGCGTGGTCATCGGTGTGCCGCTGGGCATTGTTGCCGCGCACAAACCGATGTTCTACACCCTGATGCGGCCGGTGCTCGATCTGATGCAGACCGTACCGACCTTCGTCTACCTCATCCCTACCCTGACCCTCTTCGGGCTGGGTGTGGTGCCTGGCTTGATCTCCACGGTGGTGTTCGCGATTGCCGCGCCGATCCGTCTGACCTACCTGGGTATCCGTGACGTACCGCAAGAGTTGATGGACGCCGGCAAGGCCTTTGGCTGCTCGCGCCGTCAGTTGCTCTCGCGCATTGAACTGCCCCACGCCATGCCGAGCATCGCTGCCGGTATTACCCAATGCATCATGCTGTCGTTGTCGATGGTGGTGATCGCCGCCCTGGTGGGTGCCGACGGCCTCGGCAAACCAGTGGTCAACGCGCTGAACACCGCCGACATCGCCCTGGGCTTTGAAGCCGGCCTGGCGATTGTGCTGCTGGCCATCATGCTCGACCGCATCTGCAAACAACCCGACGCCAAAGTAGGGGGTGATGCATGAGCATTATCCGATTCGACAATGTCGACGTGATCTTCTCCAAAGACCCACGCGAAGCGCTCAAGCTGCTGGACCAGGGCATGAGCCGTAACGAGATCCTGAAAAAAACCGGGCAGATTGTCGGCGTTGAAAAAGCCAGCCTGGATGTAGAAAAAGGCGAGATCTGCGTGCTGATGGGCCTGTCGGGCTCCGGCAAGTCAAGCCTGCTGCGCTGCATCAACGGCCTCAACACCGTGAGCCGTGGTCAGCTGTTCGTGGAGCATGAAGGTCGCCAGATCGACATCGCCTCCTGCACCCCTGCCGAGCTGAAAATGATGCGCACCAAACGCATCGCCATGGTGTTCCAGAAGTTCGCCCTGATGCCCTGGCTGACGGTGCGCGAGAACATCAGCTTTGGCCTGGAAATGCAGGGCCGCCCGGAGAAAGAACGGCGCAAGCTGGTGGATGAAAAACTCGAGCTGGTGGGCCTGACCCAGTGGCGCAACAAGAAGCCGGATGAACTCTCCGGCGGCATGCAGCAGCGCGTCGGCCTGGCCCGCGCGTTGGCGATGGATGCCGACATCCTGTTGATGGACGAACCCTTCTCCGCCCTCGACCCGCTGATCCGCCAAGGCCTGCAGGACGAATTGCTGGAACTGCAAAGCAAGTTGAGCAAGACCATCGTGTTCGTCAGCCACGACCTCGACGAGGCGCTCAAGCTGGGCAGCCGCATCGCGATCATGAAAGACGGCAAGATCATCCAGTACAGCGTGCCGGAAGAGATCGTGCTGAACCCGGCGGACGACTATGTGCGCACCTTCGTCGCCCATACCAACCCGCTGAACGTACTGTGCGGCCGCAGCCTGATGCGCACGCTGGACAACTGCAAACGCGTCAACGGTTCGGTGTGCCTGGATCCGGGCGGCGACTCGTGGCTGGACCTGGCCGAAGGCAACACCATCCAGGGCGCGCGGCAGAATGGCGTGGTGATGAATTTGCAGAACTGGGCACCGGGGCAACCGGTGGAAGGTTTGGGTCGGGTACCGACACTGGTGGATTCGAATATCGGCATGCGTGATGCGCTGCAGATTCGTTATCAGACCGGGAACAAGCTGGTGTTGCATGACAACAACCAGGTGGTGGGCATCCTGGGTGACAGTGAGCTCTACCACGCCCTGCTGGGCAAAAACCTGGGCTAACCACACTGCATAACAAATGTGGGAGGGGGCTTGCCCCCGATAGCGGTGGATCAGTAACAGATGGACTGACTGACACACTGCAATCGGGGGCAAGCCCCCTCCCACATTTTTTGCCCCAGTGGCGTCAGTGACACCACCGGGCTTTCAACGCATCAGCTATAGACACGGCCAAGGAGCTGCCGATGGCTTTCAAACTGATCGAGCACGTCCCGGGTGATCTGTTCCTGGGCGAAGCCCATCAGGTCGTATTCCTGAGGCCCGTTGTGCAGGTACACCTCGGCACGGTAATAGCGGGTGCGTTCTTCTTCGGGCAGGTCACTCGGCGCCGACGAGTAAGCATCCAGGCTCACTTCATAAACGAACGGGTTGCCCTCTTCCATCTCGATGCGCACACCGATGCAGCGCTTGGACTTGCCCAACAGCGTCTGCACTTCCAACCCTTGCTCACGCAACGCGACCGCCGCCTCTTCCAGCGCCGGCGTGACGTGCTTGTCCATAAAGCGCTGAACAGTGCCCTGGCTCGGTTGCAGGTCGAGTGCCGTCAAACGCTCGCTGAAGCCACGACGCCCGCGTTCAGCCAGTTGCGCCTGCTCCTGTTCGATCGCCACGTCCTGGCGCATCGCCTTGTGCAAACCGAACATAAAGACAATCAGCACCACCGAGAACGGCAGCCCCGCCAGCACCACCATGGTTTGCATGGCTTCGAAATTGCCGGCAAACAGCAGGCCGATGGTCACCAGAGTGATCACCGCCGACCAGAAAATGCGCAGCCAGTGCGGCGCATCTTCATCCACATTGCCGCCCTTGCAGGAAAGGTTGGCCATCATCACCGCGCCGGAATCCGCCGGGGTCAGGAACAGCACAAAGCCCACGAAGATCGACACGCCGATGACGACTTTCGACGCCGGGTAATGCTCCAGCAATTGATAGATGGCCATGGACGGTTGTTCCAGCGCCGTCTTGCCCAACTCCACCGCACCGTGGTTCAACACCAGGTCCAGCGCCGAATTACCGAAGATCGACAGCCACGCCAGGGTAAAGCCCAGGGGAATCAGCAGCACGCCGGCCACCAGCTCACGCACTGTGCGGCCCCGGGAAATACGCGCGATGAACATGCCCACGAACGGTGCCCAGGAAATCCACCAGGCCCAGTAGAACAGGGTCCACAGGCCCATCCAGCGTTCGGTTTTGTCACCGTCGCCTTCGTACACATAGAGGTCGAAGGTCTTCAGCACGATGCCGTTGAGGTAGTCACCGGTGTTCTGCACCAGGCCGTTGAGCAGGTGCAGGGTCGGGCCGAACAGCAGCACGAAGATCAGCAAGCCGCTGAACAGCACGATGTTGAGGTTGGACAGGCGGCGGATGCCGTTCTCCACGCCCGACACGGCGGCGATGGTCGCTACGGTGCTCATCACGATGATCACGATCAGCAGGTTGGTGTTGCTGTGCTGCATGCCGAACAGGTTTTCCAGGCCGGACGACACCTGCATCGAACCGATGCCCAGGTTGGTCACCAGGCCCAACAGGGTCACGAACATGCCGAAACCATCCACCGCGTGACCGGCCGCGCCTTTCACCCAACGCTCACCCACCAGCGGGTACAACGCCGAACGCAAGGCCAGCGGCTGGTTATGCCGATAGGCGAAGTACGCCACGGCCAGGCCGACCAGCGCATAGATCGCCCAGCCATGCAGGCCCCAGTGCAGGAAGGTCAACTGCAACGCCTGGCGGGCTGCGCCATTGCTGGCGGCGGCGCCTTCGGGCGGGTTGAAGTAGTGATCCAGCGGCTCGGAGGCACCGAAGTACAGCAACGAGATACCGATGCCCGACGAGAACAACATGCCGGCCCAGGCGCCGTAGCTGAAGTCCGGGGTGTCGTCCTTGCTGCCCAGTTTCAATTTGCCGTAGGACGAAAACGCCAGGCCGACCACAAACACCAGGTAAGCGGCGATGACCACCATGTAGTACCAGCCGAAGCTTTTGGAAAGCCACGCCTGAGCTACGCCGAGCATGCGCCCGGCCTCCTGTGGGGCGATGATCAGAATGGCGGTCAACAACAGAATCAGCGCGGTGGAGGTGTAGAACACCCAACCGTTGACCCGCACCTTTTCCGGCGGGGTCTTTATAAGAGAGGCAGAACTCATGGCGCAGATGCTCCAGGCAGTGCGAGAGAGAAACACAAGGCAACGGTTATCCCGACCTATCGATTTTTCGGCAGTCGACGGACGGGTGTTATAAAGACACCCCGAAAATTCTTGAGCCCCACCAGGCAGTGGGCAGGCCTTGATACCGCCTGTTTCAAAGGTTTTTGCAGGTGTCAGATGTCGCCGCCCTCATGTAGGAAATACCTGTAGGCAGCGACCATTTGTCGCAGAGCTTATTCTTTGTTGATTGAACGTTCAATCAAAACAAAATAGACTGGCCTTCAAGTCGACGAACGTGCATCACCCGTCGGCAGGCCTAAGGAGAGGTGCTACATGCCCAAGGTCGGTATGCAACCCATACGCCGCCAACAGTTGATCGAAGCCACGTTGACGGCCATCGATCAGGTCGGAATGGGAGACGCCAGCATTGCGCTGATCGCCCGTTTGGCCGGGGTCTCGAACGGCATCATCAGTCACTACTTTCAGGACAAGAACGGCCTGATCGCCGCGACGATGCGCTATCTGATGAACGTGCTGATCGAGAACGTTCATGAACGCAGGCTGGCGCTGAAGGACGACAGCCCACGGGCGCACCTTCGGGTGATCATCGAGGGCAACTTCGACGCCAGCCAGGTCAATGGCCCGGCAATGAAAACCTGGCTGGCCTTCTGGGCCACCAGCATGCATCACCCGTCATTGCACAGGTTGCAGCGGATCAACGATCAACGTCTGTATTCCAACCTGTGCTGCCAGTTCCGCCGAGTGCTGCCGCTGCCGCACGCACGCAAAGCAGCCAGAGGCCTGGCGGCGTTGATCGACGGTTTGTGGTTGCGCGGCGCCCTGTCGGGAGACGCTTTCGACACGGCGCAGGCGCAACGGATCGCTTACGAATACATGGATTTCCAATTGGCCAAGCAGGTGAGTTAGAGCCCTTACAAACGCTCAACCCCTGAACGTCTGCCGCTCAGTGTTGCCACACCCTTATGGCCCACTTTGCGGCGGGTAACGCCAACCACTTATGCACTTGCGAGGACTTTATGGCCCGTTTCGACCTGCAAAAACTCTACATTGACGGCGGCTACAGCGACGCTGGCAGCGATGCCACCTTCGAAGCCATCAACCCGGCTAACGGTGAAGTTCTCGCCCAAGTGCAACGCGCAACGAAAGAAGACGTTGAACGTGCCGTGGTCAGCGCTGAAAAAGGCCAGAAAATCTGGGCCGCCATGACCGCCATGGAGCGTTCGCGCATCCTGCGTCGTGCCGTCGACATCCTGCGCGAGCGCAACGATGAACTGGCCGCCCTGGAAACCCTGGACACCGGTAAAGCCTTCTCCGAAACCAAGTACGTCGACATCGTCACCGGTGCCGACGTGCTGGAATACTACGCAGGCCTGGTGCCGGCCATCGAAGGCGAACAGATCCCACTGCGCGACACCTCGTTCGTCTACACCCGCCGCGAGCCGCTGGGCGTGGTCGCCGGTATCGGCGCCTGGAACTACCCGATCCAGATCGCCCTGTGGAAATCCGCACCGGCCCTGGCCGCCGGTAACGCGATGATCTTCAAGCCAAGCGAAGTCACGTCGCTGACCACCCTGAAACTGGCCGAGATCTACACCGAAGCCGGCGTTCCAGCTGGTGTGTTCAACGTCTTGACCGGCAGCGGCCGTGAAGTCGGCACCTGGCTGACCGAGCACCCGCGCATCGAGAAAGTCTCGTTCACCGGCGGCACCGACACCGGCAAGAAAGTCATGGCCAGCGCGTCGAGTTCTTCGCTCAAGGAAGTGACCATGGAACTGGGCGGCAAGTCGCCGCTGATCGTGTTCGAAGACGCCGACCTGGATCGTGCGGCCGACATCGCGATGATGGCCAACTTCTACAGCTCCGGTCAGGTCTGCACCAACGGCACCCGCGTGTTCGTGCCCAAGCACCTGCAAGCGGCGTTCGAAGCCAAGATCGTTGAGCGTGTTGCGCGCATCCGCGTTGGCGACCCGCAGGACGACAACACCAACTTCGGCCCGCTGGTCAGCTTCGCCCACATGGAAAGCGTGCTGGGCTACATCGCCAAAGGTAAGGAAGAAGGCGCTCGCGTGCTGTGCGGCGGCGACCGTCTGACCGACGGCGACCTGGCCAAAGGCGCCTTCGTGGCCCCGACCGTGTTCACCGACTGCACCGACGAGATGACCATCGTCCGTGAAGAAATCTTCGGCCCGGTGATGAGCATCCTCACCTACGAAACCGAAGAAGAAGTGATCCGCCGCGCCAACGACACCGACTTCGGCCTGGCTGCGGGCCTTGTGACCAAGGACCTGAACCGCGCGCACCGCGTGATTCATCAACTGGAAGCGGGCATCTGCTGGATCAACGCCTGGGGCGAATCCGACGCGAAGATGCCGGTCGGTGGCTACAAACAATCCGGTGTGGGCCGTGAGAACGGCATCAGCTCGCTGAACAACTTCACCCGCATCAAATCGGTACAGGTTGAGCTGGGCGACTACGCCTCGGTGTTCTAAGACCCGAGCCTTGCGTTGCCTTTGAGGCCGCCATCGGGGGCGAGCCCCCTCCCACCTTTGACTGTGTAAACCCGATCAAATGTGGGAGGGGGCTTGCCCCCGGTGAGGCCCGACCTGACCACACATCAAAGAGGGTGCATTTATGTCCCAAGAATACGACTACATCATTGTGGGTGCCGGCTCCGCCGGTAACACCCTGGCGACCCGTCTGACCGAAGACGAAGGCGTCACCGTCCTGCTGCTGGAAGCCGGTGGTCCCGACTACCGTCTCGACTTCCGTACCCAAATGCCCGCCGCCCTGGCCTTCCCGCTGCAAGGCCGCCGCTACAACTGGGCCTACGAAACCGATCCAGAGCCACACATGGACGGTCGCCGGATGGAATGCGGGCGCGGCAAGGGCCTGGGTGGCTCTTCGCTGATCAACGGCATGTGCTACATCCGTGGCAACGCCATGGACTACGACAACTGGTCGAAGCTGCCAGGTCTGGAAGACTGGAGCTACCTGGATTGCCTGCCGTATTTCCGCAAGGCCGAAACCCGCGACATCGGCCCGAACGACTGGCACGGCGGCGATGGCCCGGTCAGCGTGACCACGCCTAAAGCCGGCAACAACCCGCTGTTCCACGCCATGGTTGAAGCGGGCGTGCAGGCCGGTTACCCGCGCACCGAAGACTTGAACGGCTACCAGCAGGAAGGCTTCGGCCCGATGGACCGTACCGTCACGCCGAACGGCCGTCGCGCCAGCACCGCGCGCGGTTACCTGGACACGGCCAAGAAGCGTTCGACCCTGACCATCGTCACCCACGCCCTCACCGACAAAGTGTTGTTCGAAGGCAAGCGTGCCGTGGGCGTGCGTTACCTGATCGGTGCCGCCGAAGAGCGCGTTGAAGCCCGTGCGCGTAAAGAAGTGCTGGTGTGCAGCGGTGCAATCGCTTCGCCGCAACTGCTGCAACGCTCCGGCGTGGGCCCGGCCAAACTGCTGGAAAGCCTCGATATCCCGGTGGTCCACGACCTGCCTGGCGTCGGCGAAAACCTGCAGGACCACCTTGAGCTGTACCTGCAATATGCGTGCACTCAGCCAGTGTCGCTGTACCCGTCGCTGCTCTGGTACAACCAGCCGGCCATCGGTGCCGAGTGGCTGTTCAACGGTACCGGCATCGGCGCCAGCAACCAGTTCGAAGCGGGCGGTTTTATCCGTACCCGTGAAGAATTCGAATGGCCGAACATCCAGTACCACTTCCTGCCGGTAGCGATTAACTACAACGGCAGCAACGGTGTGAAAGAGCACGGTTTCCAGGCGCACATGGGCTCCATGCGCTCGCCGAGCCGTGGCCGCGTGCAACTGAAGTCGAAGAATCCACGGGACTACCCGAGCATCCTCTTCAACTACATGGCCACCGAGCAGGACTGGCAGGAATTCCGCGACGGCATCCGCCTGACCCGTGAAATCATGCAGCAGCCGGCCCTGGATCCGTACCGTGGCCGCGAAATCAGCCCGGGCATCGAGGTGCAAACCGATGAGCAGTTGGACAAGTTCATCCGCGAGCACGCCGAAACCGCGTTCCACCCGTCCTGCTCGTGCAAAATGGGCGACGACGAGATGGCCGTGGTCGATGGCGAAGGCCGCGTGCATGGCATGCAGGGTCTGCGCGTAGTCGATGCGTCGATCATGCCGATCATCACCACCGGCAACCTGAACGCGCCGACGATCATGATCGCCGAGAAAATCGCCGACAAGATCCGTGGCCGCCAGCCGCTGCCGCGCAGCACCGCCGACTACTACGTGGCGGGCGATGCGCCGGTGCGTGGTAAGCCGTTGCGTGAAGTGGGGCCGACTGCGCAGTAACCCATTCCCTGTGGCGAGCGGGCTTGCCCCGCGTTGGAGTGCGTAGCGCTCCCAAGATTTTTGGGGCCGCTGCGCAGCCCAACGCGGGGCAAGCCCGCTCGCCACAGGGGCACTTGGCACAAAGAATCACCTCTCCTTGATCAGCCCTCAGCCCAGGCCTACTCTGTTTGCCTGCCCGCGCTGAGCCGCCCACAAGGAAGGCCCCATGTTCGACCACCACGCCACACTCAAAAAGCATTTCAGTGCCCTGCGCACCACCGCCGAGTTCTTCTCCCTGCGCTACGTGCGCGAATCCGGCCAGTACCTGTCGGTGCGCAAGAACGTCGCCGAACCGCCCCACCTGAACCACGACGAAGGCGTCATGCTCACCGTGCGTGTCAACGGTGCAGAAGCCTACGCCGCCACCCACGATATTTCCCTTGCCGGCCTGCAGGCCGCCCTTGAGCGCGCCGAACAGCAAGCCCGCTTGATAAAACCCCATGCCCTGCTCGACTTGCGCGACCAACAGGTGTCCAGCGACGTCGCCGACTACCTGTCGCCCAATATTGAGCAAGCCTTCCCGCCCCTGAGCGACTGCTACCAACTGCTCGGCGATGAGTCCTCGGCAGTCCCCCAGGACGAGCGCCTGGTGAACTGGGAAGTCAGCCTCGGCCTGACCCACGTCGAGCAGATCTACCTCAACAGTGCCGGCGCCGACCTGCGCCAGGCCCAGCGGTTTGTGTTCCCTGGCATCAATGTCACCGCCTACGACGGCAACGACAGCCAGTCGCGCACCCTCGGCGGCAGCAACTTCGGCCAGCAAGGCGGGTTTGACGTGATCAGCCGCTTCGGCCTGGTCGGCGCCGCGCCGCGCATTGCCGACGAAGCCCTGCAACTGCTGCTGGCGCCAAACACGCCCCAGGGCCCGCGCGACCTGCTGCTGATGCCCGACCAGATGATCCTGCAGATCCACGAGTCCATCGGCCACCCGCTGGAACTCGACCGCATCCTCGGCGACGAGCGCAATTACGCCGGCACCAGTTTTGTGAAGGCCAGCGACTTCGGCCAGCTGCAATACGGTTCCAAGCTGTTGAACGTGACATTCGACCCGGACATTCCCGAGCAACTGGCCAGCTACGGCCATGACGACGACGGCACCGCGGCCAGCAAACAATTCCTGATCCGCGAAGGGCTGCTGCTCAAGCCGCTGGGTGGGGCGTTGTCGCAGTTCCGCGCCGACATGAGCGGCGTGGCCAACAGCCGCGCCAGCAGCTGGAACCGCCCGCCGATCGACCGCATGGCCAACCTGAATATCGAAGCCGGTGACAAGAGCCTGGCGCAACTGATTGGCGGCATCGAAAGCGGCATCCTGATGTCGACCAACCGTTCGTGGTCCATCGACGATGCGCGCAACAAGTTCCAGTTCGGCTGCGAGTGGGGCCAGTTGATTGAAAACGGCGAACTCAAGGGCGTGGTCAAAAACCCCAACTACCGGGCGATTTCCGCGCAGTTCTGGCGCAACCTCAGCGCCGTGGGCGACGCCAGTACCTTCAAGGTATTGGGCACGCCGAACTGCGGCAAGGGCGAGCCCAACCAGGTGATCCGCGTCGGCCATGCGTCGCCGGCCTGTGTGTTCAGCAACGTTGACGTATTTGGGGGAGATGCCTGATGAACAACTTCAAGGCATTGGTGCAGTGGCTCAAGCAGGCCATCACCGACAAGGAACAATTTCACCTGGGCTACGCGGCAGAATCGTCGGAGTTCGTGCGCTTCAACCACGCCAAGGTGCGTCAGGCCGGGCAGGTGCAGCAGGCCAGCCTCACCCTCAAGCTGATCAACGATGGCCGCCATGCCGACCTCGGCATCACGCTGGCCGGCGAGCCCGAGTTGGATCGTCAGCGTCTCGCCGACGGTCTGCAGCAACTGCGCGAAACCCTGCCGCTGCTGCCGCATGACCCGTACCTGTTGCTCAACCACAACGCCTGGCAAAGCCACAACGAACAGGCCCGCCCCCTGCCCGACCTGGCCCAGGTGCTGGAAGAAATCAGCCAGGCGGCCGATGGCGTCGACCTGGTCGGCTTCTATGCCGCCGGTCCGATCAGCCGGGGCTTCGCCAGTTCGGACGGCGCGTTTGGCTGGCATCAGGCCAATAGCTTCAACTTCGATTTCAGCCTGTTCCACGCCAATGGCGAGGCGGTAAAAGCCAGCTACGCCGGCGATGCCTGGGACAGCGCCGAGTTCGCCCGGCGCTTCCAGCTCGCCCGTGAACAGCTGGAGTTCCTCGGCCGCCCGCTGCACCCATTGGCGCCCGGACAATACCGCGCCTACCTCGCCCCGGCGGCGCTGGAAGAAATTCTCAGCATCATCACCTGGGGTGGTTTTTCCGCCCAGGCCATCGCCAGCAAAGGCAGCTCTTTGCAACGGCTGTATGCCGGTGAACAGTCCCTGAGCCCGCTGGTGACGGTGAAAGAACACATCACCGACTCCCTGAGCCAGGCGTTCTCCAGCGAAGGCTACCCGCGCAGTGACGTCACGCTGATCAACGCCGGCCAGGCCGAAGGCCAACTGGTGAACTCGCGCAGCGCCGCCGAATATGGCCTCAGCGCCAACGGCGCCAGCGGCGATGAGTCACCGAGCGCCTTGCAGATTGCGGCGGGCACCCTGGCCCAGGCCGATATCCTCAAGCAACTGGGCACCGGGCTCTACATCAGTAACCTGTGGTACCTGAACTACTCCGACCTGCCCGCCGCACGCCTGACCGGAATGACGCGCTTCGCCACGTTCTGGGTGGAAGACGGCGAGATCAAGGCGCCGGTCAGCACCATGCGGTTTGATGACAGCGTCTACCAGTTGCTCGGGTCGCAATTGGAAGCGCTGACGGCTGAGCGCGAACTGCTGCTGTCGGCCAGCACCTACAGTCAGCGCAATACCGCGTCCAACCTGTTGCCGGGTGCCCTGGTCAAACGCCTGACCCTGACCCTGTAAATACAAAACCCGTGTGGGAGGGCGGCTTGCCCCCTCCCGCATTGTCTTGCGCTGATTTCAGACAGCTCGGTTTCGGCCCGTCCTACGGTAAATTCTCTTCCTCCCAGTCTGCACGGGCAGCTTGTTGTCGCCTGCAAAAAACCTAGTTATAACGGTTAGTGGCACCACGCCACCTCACCCACGAGAGCACGACCTTGTCCGGGAAGGACAAGCTGGAGCGTTGACATGAACCATGGAAGTTTTGTCATAGAAAAGCTGTTCAAGCACTACAACGTTCATGTTGAGCAACTAGGAAACGATTCGCAAAAGAAGACCGTCTTGATGGTCAACGGCGCACTGTCCACCACCCGCTCATTCGCCCGCACCAGTAAATGCCTGGCCGAGCATTTCAATGTGCTGCTGTTCGATCTGCCCTTCTCGGGCTATTCCCGCGAACACAACACCGACCTCGACCTGGTGACCAAGGATGACGAGGTGCAAATCCTGCGCGCCCTGGTCGAGCGCTTCCAGGTCAATCACCTGGTCTCGGCCTCATGGGGCGGCATCTCCACGCTGCTGACCCTGGCGCACAACCCGCCATCCATCGAAAGCTCAGTGGTGATGGCCCTGGCGCCCAACCTCAACCAGGCGATGCTCGACTATGTGGAGCGCGTGCGGGTGCTGATCGAGGCCGATGACAAATCCGCCGTCGGGCACCTGCTCAACGAAACCGTCGGCCAATACCTGTCGCCGCGCCTCAAGCGCAATAACCATCGGCACCTGTCGAACATGGCCACCACCGAGTACCGCCAGGCGCGCTTTCATATCCATCAGGTGCTGGCATTGGGCGATGGCAACTACCTGCCGGCACTGCAAAAGATCGAAACCCCGGTGCACTTTCTCAACGGCGCACTGGATGAATACACCCCCGCCGCGGATGCCCAACTGTTCAAGCACTACGTCGACCGCAGCAGCTTTGCCGTGGCCGAACACACCGGGCATTTACTGGACCTGGAGTCCCGCGAGGCGGCTTTGGCGGTGCACCGTGCGTTGTTGGATTTCCTGGTGGGAGAGCACGCGAACTTGTCGGATTTAGACGAACCGCCAGTGGGAAAAGGAGCGACGAATGGCGCATAATCGCCGACACATAGCCGGCTAACAAAAAGGTACCCCATGCCAGATCGTGCCCCTCTCGATGCCAAGACCGCCCGCTGGCTCCCCTGGGTGGTAGCGATTGCCTTCTTCATGCAATCGCTGGATGGGACGATTCTCAACACCGCACTGCCGGCGATGGCGCGGGATCTGGCAGAGAACCCACTGCGCATGCAAGGGGTGGTGATCGCTTATATGCTCACCGTCGCCTTGCTGATCCCGGCCTCGGGCTGGATCGCCGACCGCTTCGGCACCAAGAAAATCTTCTTCGGCGCGATCATGCTGTTCAGCATCGGCTCCTTGCTGTGTGCGCTGTCCAGTACCCTGACCATGCTGGTGGGCGCGCGGGTCATCCAGGGCCTCGGCGGTGCACTGATGCTGCCGGTCGGCCGACTCGTGGTGCTACGCGCTTACCCTCGCTCCGAGCTGGTGCGGATCATGGGTTTCATTACTATTCCCGGCCTGCTCGGGCCCTTGCTCGGCCCGACCATGGGCGGCTGGATGGTGCAATACCTGACGTGGCACTGGATCTTCCTGATCAACCTGCCGGTGGGCATGATCGGTTGCTATGCCGTGTGGAAATTCATCCCCGACCTGCGCGGCAGCGAGCGCACGCGCTTCGATGGCATCGGTTTCCTGCTGTTCGGCGCGGCGATGGTGCTGATCACCATTGCCATGGAAGGCCTGGGTGAACTGCACCTGCCGCACCTGCGGGTGATGTTGCTGCTGTTCGGCGGGTTGGCGTGCCTCGCGGCGTATTGGCTGCGCGCCGGGCATATCGATAATCCGCTGTTTTCGCCGGCACTGTTCAAGACCCGCACCTTTGCCGTGGGCATCCTCGGCAACCTGTTCGCGCGCCTGGGCAGCGGCGCATTGCCGTTCCTGGTGCCGTTGCTGCTGCAAGTGGCCCTGGGGTATTCGCCGTCCCAGGCCGGCATGAGCATGCTGCCCCTGGCGGCGGCGGCAATGTTTGCCAAGTCCATCGCCCGGCCGCTGATCGAGCGTGTGGGCTACCGCATCGTGTTGACCGGCAACACCCTGGCGCTGGGCATCATGCTGGCGAGCATGGGCCTGGTCAGCGAGCAGACGCCCTACCCGCTGCTGCTGGCCATGCTGGCGGTGCTGGGGGCTATCAACTCGCTGCAATTCACCGCGATGAACACCGTCACCCTGATCGACCTCGACGACGCCCAGGCCAGCAGCGGCAACAGTTTGCTGTCGGTGGTGGCGCAACTGTCCCTGAGCCTGGGGGTGGCCTGCGCCGGTGCGCTGCTCGGCGGGTTTACCGCCGAATCGGGCAACGACGGCGTGAGCACGGTGCTCGGCGCGTTCCAGCTGACCTTCCTCACCGTGGGCATCATGGCGATGCTGGCGGCGGCGATCTTCCTGCAACTGTCGCCCCAAGACGGCAAACGGGCGGCCAGCCCGGAGCAGCATATCGAGCATTAACGGGCGTCTCGTCTAGAACTTGCGGGGAAATTCCCACAGGGCTGGTACACTGCGCGACATTTTGTTTTGCAGAGCCAGTCCCGTGACTACCATCGCCACCGCTTTTAATACTTTGCCCCTGTCCGCCGCCATGCTGGCTAACCTCGACTCACTGGGTTATGTCGAGATGACGCAGATCCAGGCGCAAAGCTTGCCGGTGATCCTCAAGGGGCTGGACCTGATTGCCCAGGCCAAGACCGGCAGCGGCAAGACCGCTGCGTTCGGCATCGGCCTGCTGAACCCGATCAACCCGCGCTACTTCGGCTGCCAGGCCCTGGTGATGTGTCCGACCCGTGAGCTGGCTGACCAGGTCGCCAAGGAAATCCGCCGCCTGGCCCGCGCCGAAGACAACATCAAGGTCCTGACCCTGTGCGGCGGCGTGTCCCTCGGCCCGCAGATCGCCTCCCTGGAGCACGGCGCCCACGTGATCGTCGGCACCCCGGGCCGTATCCAGCAACACTTGCGTAAAGGCTCGCTGGTGCTGGACGGCTTGAACACCCTGATCCTCGACGAAGCCGACCGCATGCTCGACATGGGCTTCTACGACGCCATCGAAGACATCATCAGCAAGACCCCGCCACGCCGCCAGACTCTGCTGTTCTCGGCCACCTACCCGGTGAGCATCAAGCAGCTGGCCTCGAAGTTCATGCGCGCGCCGCAGCAAGTGAAGGCCGAAGCGTTCCACTCCGACGATCAGATCGAACAACGTTTCTACGAGATCTCCCCGGAAGAGCGCATGGACGCCGTGACCAAGGTGCTGGCGCATTTCCGCCCGGCCTCCTGCGTGGCGTTCTGCTTCACCAAGCAGCAAGTGCAGGAAACCGTGGATCACCTGACGGCCAAGGGCATCTCCGCCGTCGGCCTGCATGGCGACCTGGAACAGCGCGACCGTGACCAGGTATTGGCGATGTTCGCCAACCGCAGCACCTCGGTGCTGGTGGCCACCGACGTCGCCGCCCGCGGCCTGGACATTGACGCGCTGGACATGGTGATCAACGTCGAACTGGCCCGCGACTCGGAAATCCACATCCACCGCGTGGGCCGTACCGGTCGCGCCGGTGAGACCGGCATCGCCATCAGCCTGGTGGCGCCGTCCGAAGCACACCGCGCCCAAGCCATCGAGCAACTGCAGAAGTCGCCGCTGAACTGGGACCAACTGGACAACCTCAAGCCGCAAAGCGGTGGTCCGCTGCTGCCGGTGATGAGCACCCTGTGCATCGCTGCTGGCCGTAAGGACAAGGTGCGTCCGGGCGACATCCTGGGTGCATTGACCGGTGAAGCCGGCATCCCGGGTGCCCAGGTCGGCAAGATCGCGATCTTCGACTTCCAGGCCTTCGTGGCCGTGGAACGCGGCATCGCCAAGCAGGCGTTGCAGCGTTTGAACGACGGCAAGATCAAAGGCCGTTCGTTGCGTGTGCGGATCCTGTAACACGACCTCCAACCTATATGGAGATCCAATGTGGGAGGGGGCTTGCCCCCTCCCACATTAACTGCATTCCAATTCAGAATTTGTATGGGGACATTGCTGTGCGCTCGACCGAAGTTGTGATCATTGGCGCCGGCGCCGCAGGCCTGATGTGCGCACTGACCGCCGCCGGGCGTGGGCGCAAGGTGATGTTGATCGACCACGCGAACAAGGCCGGCAAGAAGATCCTGATGTCCGGCGGTGGCCGCTGTAATTTCACCAATATGTACACCGAGCCCGCCAACTTCCTCTCGCACAACGCGCACTTCTGCAAGTCGGCCCTGGCCCGCTATACCCAGTGGGACTTTATCGGGCTGGTGGCCAAGCACGGTGTGCCGTACCACGAGAAGAAACTCGGCCAACTGTTCTGCGATAACAAATCCAGTGACATCCTCGGCATGCTGCTGGACGAGTGCATCCAGACCGGCGTGAGCCTGCACCTGGACACCTCGATTGAAGAAATCGCCAAGGTCGACGGCGGCTACCAGTTGCAGACCACCTTGGGTGAACTGCGCTGCGAATCCCTGGTGATCGCCACTGGTGGCCTGTCGATCCCGACCCTGGGCGCCACCGGTTTTGGCTATCAAGTGGCCAGGCAGTTCGGCCACGAGCTGTTACCGACCCGCGCCGGGCTGGTGCCGTTCACCATCACCGACCAGCTCAAGGAGTTGTGCGGCGAGTTGTCCGGTACCTCGGTGGACTGCCTGGTCAGCTGCAACGGCCAGAGCTTTCGCGAGAACATCCTGTTTACCCATCGCGGCCTCAGCGGCCCGGCGATTCTGCAGATTTCCTCCTACTGGGAATCCGGCGACACGGTGGAGATCAACCTGCTGCCCGACCACGACGCCCACACCTGGCTGCAAAAGCAACAGGTCGAGCGCCCCAACAGCGAGCTGAAAACCCTGCTGGGTGAAATCTTCACCAAGAAGATGGCCAACCTGCTGGCGGACACCTGGTTCGCGTCCAAGCCGATGAAGCAATACACCCACGCCGAAGTGGCCGACATCGCGCAAAAACTGTCGAGCTGGCAACTGGTGCCTGCCGGCACCGAAGGCTACCGCACGGCCGAGGTGACCTTGGGCGGGGTGGATACGCGGGAAGTCTCGTCCAAGACCATGGAATCGCTGAAAAGCCCAGGCTTGTACTTTATTGGCGAAGTGCTGGATGTGACCGGGCACCTGGGCGGGTTTAACTTCCAGTGGGCCTGGGCGTCCGGTTACGCGGCCGCGCAGTTTGTTTGACACGACGCAGTAAAAAATGTGGGAGGGGGCTTGCTCCCGATAGCGGTGTATCAGTGATAGATGTTCTGACTGACACACTGCAATCGGGAGCAAGCCCCCTCCCACATTTGATTTACGGTATGCCTGGGAATAATTTGCTGCCAGATGTGATCACCACCCTTGCCGTGGCGTCACTGATGGCTCAATTTAGCGGCATCGTCCCGGAAGACTCCAGACTTCATGTCATCGACCTCGTTCAAGCAGTCCATGCGGCGCCTGTGGGCGCTGGATAAATTCAGCTACAGCATTCGGGTGTTCATCGCCCTCACCGGCAGCATGGCGCTGTGCTGGTATCAGGATGAAATGACGCTGCTGATCCCGCTGTTCCTGGGGATTATCGCCAGCGCCCTGGCCGAGACCGACGACAGCTGGCAAGGCCGCCTCAACGCCCTGGCGGTGACGCTGGTGTGTTTCAGCATCGCCGCGCTGTCGGTGGAGCTGCTGTTCCCCTACCCCTGGATTTTCGCCATCTCCCTGGCCCTGGCAACGTTCTGCCTGACCATGCTCGGCGCCTTGGGCGAACGTTATGGCGCGATTGCCTCGGCCACCTTGATCCTGTCGGTCTACACCATGATCGGCGTAGACCAGCGCGGGGGCGCCGTCAGCGACTTCTGGCATGAGCCGTTGCTGCTGGTGGCCGGTGCCGCCTGGTATGGCGCGTTGTCGGTGCTGTGGCAGGCGCTGTTCTCCAATCAGCCGGTGCAGCAGAGCCTGGCGCGGTTGTTCCGCGAACTAGGGCGTTACCTCAAGCTCAAATCATCGTTATTCGAACCGATTCGCCAACTGGACGTGGAAGCTCGTCGCCTGGAACTGGCCCAGCAAAATGGCCGGGTGGTGGCGGCGCTGAATGCGGCGAAGGAAATCATCCTGCACCGCGTCGGCAATGGCCGGCCGGGGTCGAAGGTCAGTCGCTACCTCAAGCTGTACTTCCTGGCCCAGGACATCCACGAACGCGCCAGCTCGTCCCACTACCCTTACAACGCCCTGGCCGATGCGTTCTTCCACAGCGATGTGCTGTTCCGCTGCCAACGCCTGCTACGCCAGCAAGGCAAGGCCTGCCAGGCCCTGGCCGAGTCGATCCAGCTGCGCCAGCCATTCATCTATGACGACAGCTTCGCCGAAGCCCTCAGCGACTTGAATGCCTCCCTGGAACACCTACGCGTCCAAAGCAACCCGGCCTGGCGCGGCCTGCTGCGTTCGTTGCGGGCGCTGGCAGCCAACCTGTCCACCCTCGACCGCCTGCTCGGCGACGCCAGCAACCCCGATGCCCTGGCCGACGCGACCGACAGCAACCTGCTGGACCGCGCCCCGCGCAACCTGAAGGAAATGTGGACGCGCCTGCGCACGCAACTGACGCCGACGTCGCTGCTGTTTCGCCATGCGCTGCGCCTGTCCCTGGCGCTGACCGTCGGCTACGGCATGCTGCATGCGATCCACGCCTCCCAGGGTTACTGGATCATCCTCACCACATTATTTGTTTGCCAACCGAACTACGGCGCTACCCGGCGCAAGCTCGGCCAGCGGATCATCGGCACCGCCATCGGCCTCACCGTGGCGTGGGCGCTGTTCGACCTGTTCCCCAGCCCCCTGGTGCAATCGATGTTCGCCATCGCCGCCGGGCTGGTGTTCTTTATCAACCGCACCACCCGCTACACCCTGGCCACGGCGGCGATCACCTTGATGGTGCTGTTCTGCTTCAACCAGGTGGGCGATGGCTACGGGCTCTTCCTGCCACGCCTGTTCGATACCCTGCTCGGCAGTTTGATTGCAGGCCTGGCGGTCTTCCTGTTCCTGCCGGACTGGCAAGGTCGGCGCCTGAACAAAGTGCTGGCCAACACCCTGACCTGCAACAGCATCTACCTGCGCCAGATCATGCAGCAATACGCCGCCGGCAAGAGCGACGACCTGGCCTACCGTCTGGCCCGACGCAATGCGCACAACGCCGATGCGGCGCTGTCCACCACCTTGGCGAATATGCTGATGGAACCTGGGCATTTCCGTAAGGAAGCGGATGTGGGCTTCCGCTTCCTGGTGCTGTCGCACACCTTGCTCAGCTACCTCTCGGGGCTCGGTGCACACCGCGAAACCCAGCTGCCGGCCGAGGTGCGCGAGCATTTGATCGATGGTGCCGGTAACAGCCTGGCGGCGAGCATTGATGAAATCGCCACGGGGCTGGCGAACAAGCAGCCGATTGCGATTCAGAGCGATGCCGAGGAGGCCTTGGCGGCTGATCTGGAGCAGATGCCGGATGAGATTGATGAAGGGCAGCGATTGGTGCAGACACAGTTGGCGTTGATCTGTCGGCAGTTGGGGCCGTTGCGCACCTTGGCGGCGCATTTGATCAAAGATACCAGCGCGGCTTAGACTTGCTCCCGATGAGGCCCGCACAGGCACTACATGCCATGGGCCTTCATCAACCGCGCATAACTGCCATCCGCCTTCATCCTGGCAATCTCACGGTCAAAGCTCGCCACTATCTGCGCATGCTCAGGGTTCTTCAGGCTGACCAGAATATGCAGGCTGTTTTCGCTCAGCGGCGTGGGTAAGAATTCCACCGCATTGCGCACCCGCGCCGACTCGCGCGACAGGTAATAGCGCGCCACATACTCATCCTCCACCGTCAACCGCACCCGCTGCGCCGCCAGCATGCGCACGGCCATGGCGAAGTTATGCACCGGGATTTTCTGCAACTGCGCATCCCCATCGAACGGCGCCGAATAGGCATAACCGCGCACCACCGCAATGGGATAGGCGTGCAACTGCTCCAGGTTCTGAAACTCGATGGGGTCGTCACGGCGCTTGATGAAACGCACGCGGTTGAGCAGGTACTCGCCCGAGAACTGACCCAATTGCGTACGGGCATCGTCGTACCAGGCGTTGATCAATACGTCATAGCGCCCGTCGCCCACGCCCATCAACGCGCGAGCCCAGGGCACTTGCTCGAAGTCACTGGCATAGCCCGCACGGGCCAGGGCGGTACTGACGATGTCGGTGGCCAAGCCACCATTGATCAAGGTGGCATCGGTAAAGGGCGGCCAGGCATCCGCGACCAGGCGCAGACGCTGTGCAAACACAGGCGTTGCCAGCAACAACACTCCAATCAAAGCAACGGCACGAGACAATCGCGGCATGCTCAAAGTCCTTGGCGGGCAGGCGGTGGCCTTAGCTCAGGCAGCGCCTGAGGTTCTAACATTAGCTCAGATTACACAAAGTAACGGGCGGCGAACGCACTCAATGATGGCAAATTGATTTCACTCACAAAAATAGTTGATTTAGACACCGCTGCTCGCCGCGCTTACTATCCAGAACAGACATTTACGTGAGATCACACCATGACAGTCGATTGGGTCTGCAAGCATCACACTGACCTGGGCAAGGAGCAGCTGTACGCCATTTTGCGCTTGCGCGGCGAGGTCTTCGTTGTCGAACAGAAGTGCATCTACCAGGACATCGACGGGCAGGACCTGGAGGGCGATACCCACCACCTGATGGCCTGGAAAGACGATGAGCTGGTGGCCTACCTGCGCCTGCTGGACCCGGAGTCCCAGGGCGGCGATGTGGTGATCGGCCGCGTGATCGTAGCGCCGGTTGCACGGGGTACCGGGCTTGGTCACCAGATGATGGAAGAAACCCTCAGGCAGATTGACGAGATCTGGCCTGAGACGCCGATCTTCCTGTCAGCCCAGGCACATTTGCAGGGGTATTACGGGCGGTATGGGTTTGTGGTGGCGGGTGAGGAATACCTGGAGGATGACATTCCACATATAGGGATGCGGCGCGCTTGAGGACGCTATCGGGAGCAAGCCCCCTCCCACAGTTTTGATTTGTGAACACAGTCAACATGTGGGAGGGGGCTTGCTCCCGATAGCGTCGGCCCAGCCACCGCTGAACTCAGGGGTAATCCAGAACCCGCTTGATCTGGCTGAGATTCACCTCGATCCACCCCCGATCAATCGCGCCCCAATCGCGAATCCGATAGTGCCCGGCATGGTTGCGGGCCCCATCTTCCTGCTCGAACTCACACACGATATCCAGGTCGGCCAGCGCCGCAATCGTGTCCTGCGCGGTGCGCCGGGGCATGCCGGTGACGTCGGTCAGCGCCGGGACGCTGCTGGCCAGCCCACTGTCGATCAGGTACGCCACGTACAGGCGGCGGTAGAAGCTGCTTTTGGTCTTGCTCACATCCATGGTCAGTCGCCTTGTGCGGTCAGGGTTTGCCCTGCAGGTCGCGATACGTGAGGTACACCCGCAGGTCGAATTCCACCTGGTGGTAGCCGGGCATCATGTAGTCGCAGAGTTTGTAGAACGCCTTGTTGTGGTCCGATTCCTTGAAATGCGCCAGCTCGTGAACCACGATCATGCGCAGGAATTGCGGCGCGGCCTCTTTGAACAGCGAGGCAATGCGGATCTCTTTCTTGGATTTGAGGTTGCCGCCCTGCACCCGCGAGATCGTGGTGTGCAGGCCAAGGGCGCGGTGGGTCAGGTCCAGGCGGTTATCGAACAGCACTTTGTCGATGGCCGGCGCGTTGCGCAGGTGTTCCTGCTTCAAGGCCTGGGCATAGGCGTACAGGGCTTTGTCGCTCTGCACCCCGTGGCGATCGGGGTAACGCTGCTCCAAGTAGGCGCCCAACTGGTCCTTGGCGATCAGTTGGCGGACTTGCTCCTGGAGGGCTGCGGGGTAGGCCTGGAGGTATTTCAGCGCGGTCATTGGGGTCTGCAACAGGATTCGGATGGGCGCCAGTGTAGCGAATTCAGCGCACGCGGGCGCGTGACCAGTCGACCACTTCTTCAGCCATCAACGGCTGCGCCGCCCATGGTCCCTGGATAAACGCACAACCCTGAGCCTTGAGCCACTGGGCCTGTTCCTGGGTCTCTACACCTTCGGCCACCACGACCACCTCAAAATGCCCGCACAGCTCGATAATGCTGCGCGCCAACGCCGCATCCCTTGCCGAGCCCGGCAGTCGCGCGACCAATTGCGGGTCAAGCTTGAGCGTATCGAACGCCAGGTCGCGCAGATGCGCCAGGGAACACTGCCCCGAACCAAAGTCATCCAGGGCGATACGCACCCCGATGCGGCGCAGCAACTTGAGCTGCTTGGCAGCCTCTTCCAGGTTACTCATCAGGCAGTCCTCGCCGATTTCCACCTCCAACTGGCGCCCCTGCAGCCCATGTCGCTCCAGCATCTGCTGCAACTGATTGGCCAGGTTAGGCATATTGAACTGGCTGCTGCTGAGGCTCACGCTCAGCACCAATTCATCGTCGAACGTGGCTTGCCATGCCTGGCGCTGGGCGGCGACCTGCTGGTAAATCCACGCGCTCAGTTGGCTGATCAGCCGCGCCTCTTCCAGCAACGGCAAAAACAGCCCCGGCGGCACATCGCCGACACTGGGGTGTTGCCAGCGCAACAACACCTCAACGCCGCGCAAACGCCCATCCACCAGCGAGACCTGAGGCTGATAGACCAGGGTGAAATCCTTGTTTTGAATCGCCGTGCGCACGCTGTCTTCGAGCATCAGCCGCGAGCGGGCGCGCCCGTTCATTTCCTGGTCGTAATAGCGATACTGCTGACGGCCCGCGCGCTTGGCTTCGTACATGGCGATGTCGGCCGCACGCAACAAACCGTTCAAATCCGAGCCACAGTCGGGAAAGGTAGCAATGCCGATACTGACGCCGAGCATCACGTCCAAACCGTCGACCTGCTGGCACGCCGAGACCCGTTCGATCAGTTTTTCCGAAACTTTTGCCGCCTGCTCCGGGAACTCAAGTTCCAGCAACGCCGTGAATTCATCGCCGCCCATGCGGCCGATAATGTCGTAGGAGCGCAGACAGCCCTGCAATTGCTCAGAGACCCAGCGCAGTACACGGTCGCCGGCATCATGGCCGAGGGAATCGTTGACCCGCTTGAAGCCGTCCAGGTCCAGGTACAGCAACACCAGGGACAGCTCTGTCCGCTCGCCGCGCAATAAGGTGTTCTCCACCGCCTGGTAAAAACCGCGCCGGTTCAGCAGCCCGGTCAGCGGATCGGTCACGGCCTGGAACTCCAATTGTTGATGCAGGTGGCGCACTTCGGACATATCCAGCACCGTCACCACCATGGCCTTCTGCTCAGCAGGCAGCGGCGCGCAGGACAATGCCACCGGCACTTGCTGACCACGGCCGGTGCGCAGGAGCGCGTCGTGCAAACGCCAGGTTTCACCGCGGCAGTAGCCGGCGTACATCTGCGATTCCAGCCAGGTGGGTACATGGGGCTTTTGCAGGAAATTCAGGAACTCCTGGCCTTGCAGTTCCTGGATCGTGGCATTGAGCAGACGTGAAATCGCCGGATTGGCGTATTCGATCACCCCCTCCTCACTCACCACCAGGATGCCCTCGGCGGCGTTATCCAACACCGACGCGTTGAACGCCCGGGCGGATTCCAGATCATGGCTCAGGCGCTGCAAGGCCCGGCGGTTGCGCTGGTGCTCCAGCAACGCCTGGACCTTGGGCTTGAGAATGTGCGGGTCGAAGGGTTTGAACAGGTAGTCGATGGCGCCGCTGGCGTAGCCTTCCAGCACCGCGGCGGGCGACTGGGCGTTGGCACTCAGAAAGATGATCGGGGTCATGCGCGTTCGGTGGCTGCCGCGCATCAAGCGGGCGACTTCGAAGCCGTCCATGCCGGGCATCATCACATCCAGCAGCACCAGGTCGACGTCATGCTGCAGCAGCAACTCCAGGGCTTCCACCCCGGACGCGGCGGTCACCACCTGCCAATCATCACGTTGCAGAAGCGCACGCATGCTGATCAGATTTTCTGGGTAGTCATCGACCACCAGAAGAACCGAACTGCCATCGCCATGAGGTGGAGCGCATTCCATGCTGGGTCTCTTCCTTGGGTCTACTCCGGTCACTTCTGAGAGAAAACCCGGACAAACATTGAGGCCTCACTCTAGCCCTGGATCCTGAAAATCAGAAGTGACGTGGATGCCATCATTGCGCCAAAGTTCAGTCAGCCGACTAACGGTCAACCTCTACAGCCCACGGTTCATGGGAAACATGGCTTTTTGGCATTCCCTTGGCGCCAATAAATTGCCAGCAAACGTTTAACAACTGGCCGACCACCGCCTATAAAGAACCTGTCAGGCCCCCGGGCCAAAGCCTTCACCCCCCTGTAAAAGGCCAATGCCATGATCGACCTCTCTACTTGGAACCTGAGCATTCCGGTCGGCTCGCCCCCCGCGACCATCGACACGCCAAAGCTGCTCAGCGGCTTCAATGACCAATACTTCCAGGCCGAAGGCAGCAACGTGCAATTCTGGACACCCGTCACCGGCACCCGTACCGAAAACGCCGTGTACCCGCGCAGCGAACTGCGCGAAACCTACGCCGACGGCCGCCTGCGCAACTGGACCTACCCTGAAGCCGACAACTTCCTGCGCGCCACCCTGGCCGTCAACCAGGTGCCCTCCAGCGGCAAAATCGTCATCGGCCAGATCCACGCCTATGACAGCCAGAAACCGCTGATCAAGCTCGAATACCAGTTCAAGGAAAAGACCCAGACCGGCAACATCGTCGCCAAAGTGCGCATGCGCCCGGATGAAGATGAAAGCCGCGTGATCATCGTCGCGTCCAATGTGCCGCTGGAGAAGAGCTTCACCTACGTGATCAACCTCAACAAGGCCGGCCTGCTCAGCGTGTACGCCGCCGACAGTGAGTGGAACGAGCGCATCGGTGCGGCGTGGGCGGCCAAGCCGCTGTACTTCAAGGCGGGCGCTTATGTGCAGGACAACAGCGGGAATAGCAAGGAAGGCGCAAAGGTGACGTTTGCGAAGTTGGATATTGATCACGAGTGAATGGATTAGCCTCATTTCGAGTAGGCATTGTCGGATGAGTGCAAGGCTGATTCCCTGGTAAATCCAAGCACTTAAACCACCACCGCCCTCTGTAGGAGCGAGCTTGCTCGCGAAGAACTCACAGGCACCGCATTTATCCAGGATGCACGCGTTACCGTTGACGTTTTTCGCGAGCAAGCTCGCTCCTACAGAAGAAGGCAAGTACGCTTAACTGATCGGCAATAGGGCAAGCCTACTCGCCGCTTCTTATAGTTCGCCCCGTCGCTGGTATTGACTGGCGAAAGGGTTTGCTGCCAGAACGAACGCCCTACTCACTCAACAGACAATCGATCACTGCGATTTCGATACCCAGTCGACATTCCGCTCAACGATGGTCAATTCAAACCCCACGCCCCCTCTGCGACCTTGGGCATATAAATACCCCCACCAACAGCCTGCAACATCAACCTGCTCATACACCCCCACTATTCCTTCACTTAAAGAGTTCAAGCTGATTTTTACAGTGCTCACACCAGCATCAACCTTCGTCAAATCAAATTTAACTTGATTTTTATAGGATTCATCATAAGTCGCAATATCAAAATTACTTGTAGTGTCCCCGACACAAAGGTATTTTTTATATAAACCTATGCATTTTCCATACTGCTGATTTTGATCGCGACTATAAATGACATAGGCCCCTTCAACACAGCGAAAATAGAGAAGCGCACCTTCACTCTCAAACGTATTAGCACACAAATACTCACTAATCTTCGGTTGAGCAAGTGAATTCGAACCATCGGGATTACTGGTCGCCACCAACGTTTTGAAAGTAACCGCCGCCCTCTTTGAGTCACTGGCATACATATACTTCAATCGGCCGGTAAATGATTGTTCGACATCAGAAGAGCTCATAAAATACCTCCATGAAAATAAAAATTATAATTTGAAAACATGGGACACTTCAAAAACCGCAAATCAATTGCCGCACCTATAATAGAAAACACCCTCCCCAAAAACACCTGTTATAACTGACAGTTTTTTAGAGGGTTTCGAAATTAAATTTATACCCAATAAAGCACTTGATAACAAAAGTTCGATAGCGCTTATGGTCACGAGTGAATGGATTGGCCTCATTTCGAGTAGGCATTGTCTGATGAGTGCAAGGCTGATTCCCTGCTAAATCCAAGCACTTAAACCCACCACCGCCCTCTGTAGGAGCGAGCTTGCTCGCGAAGAACTCACAGGCACCGCATTTATCCAGGATGCACGCGTTACCGTTGACGTTTTTCGCGAGCAAGCTCGCTCCTACAGAAGGCAAGTACGCTTAACTGATCGGTATTAGGGCTGCCCTCTCCCTTGTTCTGTGCAGGCTGAGGATTCGGTGCTCGTCCTACGCGGCCGTTGCAGCAAGCCTACTCGCCGCTTATAGTTCGCCCCGTCGCTGGTATTGATCGGCGATGGGGTTTCGCAGCCCTAACGATACGTGTGCAACCAAGCATCATGAATGCAACGACGAGCGCTTCTGCGTCCGGCGTTCACTTTATGGTGGCTGTGTGTGGGAGACCTTCGGGTCTGCCGGGTTCCTCGTATCCTCGGTCTGCGAACCCGCACACAGCTACCACCCTTTCGTTTCGCAGCGAACAGCGGTAGTCCTTTTTAGATACGAGGAATATTTGCCATGAACGATCAACTACCACCCCGCCGCTTCACCCCTTGCACGGAAACCGCCACCGATTACCCCGTGCTCCTGATCGACAGCAACGCCCCACTGCTCGACCTTCACGCCTGCCTGCGTGAACGCCTCAACACCGCCCTTGAACACCTCAACCTGATCGCCTGCTCCAGCCTGCCGGACTTCGCCGAGCGTGATCTGAATAACGTGGCCAATACCGCACGTATTCTCGTCCAGGACGTGAGCGATGTATTCCGGGTGATTGAACACCGGGGTTTCGACAGCTCCACCGTCGCCTGATCAAATTCCATAAACAAAAAAGCCCGCATCGCTGCGGGCTTCTTTTTAAACGCCTGAGGCTCAGTTCACCTTAGCGTTCAACTCACCTTTCAAATATCGCTGGTACATCGCTTCCAACGAAACCGGCTTGATCTTCGACGCATTACCGGCGGTGCCGAAGGCTTCGTAGCGAGCGATACACACATCACGCATCGCGGTCACGGTGGCGCCGAAGAATTTACGTGGGTCGAATTCGCTCGGGTTGGTGGCCATCAGGCGACGCATCGCGCCGGTGGACGCCAGGCGCAGGTCGGTGTCGATGTTGACCTTACGCACGCCGTACTTGATGCCTTCGACGATTTCTTCAACCGGTACGCCGTAGGTTTCTTTGATGTCGCCGCCGTACTGGTTGATGATCGCCAGCCACTCTTGCGGTACCGAGGAAGAACCGTGCATCACCAGGTGGGTGTTAGGGATGCGCTTGTGGATTTCCTTGATGCGGTCGATGGCCAGTACGTCGCCGGTCGGTGGCTTGGTGAACTTGTAGGCGCCGTGGCTGGTGCCGATGGCGATCGCCAGGGCGTCCACTTGGGTCTTCTTGACGAAGTCGGCAGCTTCTTCCGGGTCGGTCAGCATCTGGCTGTGATCCAGCACGCCTTCGGCGCCGATGCCGTCTTCTTCACCGGCCATGCCGGTTTCCAGGGAACCCAGGCAACCCAGTTCGCCTTCAACCGAGACGCCGCAGGCGTGGGCCATGGCCACGGTTTGTTGGGTTACGCGTACGTTGTACTCGTAGTCGGTCGGGGTCTTGCCGTCTTCGCCGAGGGAGCCGTCCATCATCACCGAGCTGAAACCCAGTTGGATGGAGCGCTGGCACACGTCAGGGCTGGTGCCGTGGTCCTGGTGCATGCACACCGGGATGTGTGGGAATTCTTCGATCGCTGCGAGGATCAGGTGACGCAGGAAAGGAGCACCGGCGTATTTGCGGGCACCGGCCGAAGCCTGGACGATCACTGGGGAGTCGGTCTTGTCAGCGGCTTCCATGATGGCGCGCATCTGCTCAAGGTTGTTGACGTTAAAGGCTGGGACGCCGTAGCCGAACTCGGCTGCGTGGTCCAGCATTTGACGCATGCTGATAAGTGCCATTGTGTTGTCTCTCCCGGTCGAGGGTCGTTAATCGTGCAAGCCTGCCGTAGCGGCGGCTGCTATTCAAGTTATTGCAGGTCAGGCTTTGCATGCCTGGCGTGCTGAATCGTTATTGCATCGTCCGGTTCACCACCTATGCCACTTTGGAACCGGATTTAATGTGGGAGGGGGCTTGCCCCCGATGACAGTGGATCAGCCAGCACATGGGTGTGCCGACAAACCGCTATCGGGGGCAAGCCCCCTCCCACATTTGGATCGCATCAAATTTGAAATCTTATTGAGCCTTGCAGCCGCGCCCGATCAAATCGTCGGTGGCAACCCAGTAAACCAGGCCTTCCTCACCTTTTGTGTGAAACGCCAACTGGTCGTTGCTGTACAGCACGCCCGAAGCCGCCACATCCTGTTTGAGGCGATAAACCTGGTCGGAACCGCCGAGGCGTACATCCACCTCACTGCGGGCCTGGTTGGCGAAGCGCCAGTTGACCTCGGCCTTGCTGTCGCAGGTCCAGGTGGTCCACTTACCTTCCGGCTCTGCCTTGTTGAACATGTTCATGCTGCTGCAACCGGCCAGTAGGGCCAGGGCTGCCAGGGCGAAAACGCCTTTCATTGCCAATCCTCGCAGCGGGGCCAAAGGCCGCCGATGCCGTCGGTTAGTTGATCAGACCCGTCAAGGACAACCCTGTTCCTGACCGTTGGGCGCAGAGTCGTATTTCTCCAGCCGTTCGTTGCCGATGCGCTTATTGATCACCGGCATGGTTTCGGCTTGCCAGTCAGCCTGGTAGCAACTTTTTTTCTGCTCCGGGGCAGGTTTCCCTGCCTGCGGCGCTGCGCTTGGCGTGCTGCCGCAGCCGACCAACAGGCCCGCTGCGATTACCAGTGCCAATGACTTGATCATGGGAATGCTCCTTTTCCGGATCACGAGCCTTAGCCTTTGGCTCGGGTTTCCAACACTTCGACGGCCGGCAGGACTTTGCCTTCGACGAATTCGAGGAATGCGCCGCCACCGGTGGAAATGTAGGAGATCTGGTCAGCGACGCCATATTTATCGATAGCCGCCAAGGTGTCGCCGCCGCCAGCGATGGAGAATGCCGAGCTCTCGGCAATCGCCTTGGCCAACACTTTGGTGCCGTTGCCGAACTGATCGAACTCGAACACGCCGACCGGGCCATTCCACAGGATGGTCTGGGAGGCTTTCAGCAGCTCTGCGAAGTTGGCCGCAGTTTGCGGGCCGATGTCCAGGATCATGTCGTCAGCGGCCACGTCGGCGATGAGCTTGACGGTGGCCTCGGCGGTTTCAGCGAATTCCTTGGCAACCACCACGTCCACCGGCAGCGGCACGCTGACCTTGGCGGCAATGGCGCGGGCGGTGTCGAGCAGGTCCGGCTCGTACAGGGACTTGCCCACCGGGTGGCCGGCAGCAGCCAGGAAGGTGTTGGCAATGCCGCCGCCGACGATCAACTGGTTGCAGATCTGGCTCAGGCTGTTAAGCACGTCCAGCTTGGTGGACACCTTGGAGCCGGCAACGATGGCAGCCATCGGTTGGGCCGGAGCGCCCAGGGCTTTGCCCAGTGCATCCAGTTCAGCCGCCAGCAATGGGCCGGCAGCCGCCACCTTGGCGAACTTGGCCACGCCGTGGGTCGAGCCCTCGGCGCGGTGGGCGGTGCCGAAGGCATCCATCACGAACACGTCGCACAGGGCGGCGTATTGCTGGGCCAGTTCGTCGCTGTTCTTTTTCTCGCCTTTGTTGAAGCGCACGTTTTCGAACAGCACGATGTCGCCAGGCTTAACGTCAACGCCGTCCAGGTAGTCAGCTACCAACGGCACGTCACGGCCCAAGGCCTTGCTCAGGTAGTCAGCTACCGGCTTTAGGCTGTTTTCGGCGGAGAACTCACCTTCGGTCGGGCGACCCAGGTGGGAGCAGACCATCACGGCCGCGCCTTTTTCCAGGGCCAGCTTGATGGTCGGCAGCGAAGCCAGGATTCGCGCATCGCTGGTGACAACACCGTCCTTGACTGGGACGTTGAGGTCTTCGCGGATCAGTACGCGCTTACCTTGCAGATCGAGGTCGGTCATCTTCAACACGGTCATGGGTCGCAGTTCCTGAGTTACTGTTGAGGTTGTTTAGAGGCGATATGCAGATAATGTTCCGCAACGTCGAGCATTCGGTTGGCAAACCCCCACTCGTTGTCGAACCAGGCCAGGATGTTCACCAGCCTCGGGCCGGAAACGCGGGTCTGGCTGGCATCGACAATCGCCGAATGCGGGTCATGGTTGAAATCACAACTGGCGTGGGGCAACTCGGTGTAGGCCAGCAAGCCTTTGAGCGGGCCGCTGGTGGCGGCGTCGCGCAGGATCCGGTTGACCTCCGTCGCGTCAGTGTCGCTGACGGTTTGCATGGTGATGTCCAGGCAGGACACGTTCACCGTCGGCACCCGTACGGCTTTGGCCTGGATTCGCCCGGCAAGTTCCGGCAGCAGGCGCTCGATACCGCGAGCAAGGCCTGTGGACACCGGAATCACCGACTGAAACGCCGAGCGCGTACGGCGCAGGTCTTCATGGTGGTAGGCATCGATCACAGGCTGGTCGTTCATTGCCGAGTGGATGGTGGTGATCGACACGTAGTCCAGGCCGATCGCCTGATCCAGCAGGCGCAACAGCGGCACGCTGCAGTTGGTGGTGCAGGAGGCGTTGGACACCAGCAGCTCATTGCCGGTCAGGCAATCCTGGTTGATGCCATATACGATGGTGGCGTCGACATCCGCCTCGCTGGCCATCGGCTGGGAAAACAGCACACGCGGTGCGCCGGCGTCGAGAAAACGCTGGCCATCGGCGCGGGTGTTGTAGGCACCGGAGCATTCCAACACCAGGTCGACGCCCAGCGCCGCCCAGTCGATGCCCTCGGGGGTGGCACTGCGCAATACTTTCACGCAGTCGCCCTTGATATGCAGACAATCGCCTTCGACCCGCACTTCGCCGGGGAAGCGGCCGTGGGTGGAGTCAAAGCGTGTCAGGTATTCGATGCTGGCCATGTCGGCCAGATCGTTGATCGCGACAATTTCAAACCCGGCCGCCGATCCTCGCTCAAACAGTGCACGCAAGACGCAACGACCAATGCGGCCGTAGCCGTTGAGTGCAACTTTGTAGGGACGCGGTTGGGGCATGGGGTTCTCGATCAAGGTTAGTTCGGTGTTGAATGCAGTATCGCCATCGCGGGCAAGCCCGCTCCCACAGTAGACCGAGATCCAAATGTGGGAGCGGGCTTGCCCGCGATAGCGCCAGTACAGACAACGCAGACTGACTTAGTCTTCCAGCAGCTCTTCAGCCTGACCCAGGATGTTTTCCAGGGTGAAACCGAACTCTTCGAACAACGCTGGCGCCGGCGCCGACTCACCGTAGGTGGTCATGCCGATCACGCGGCCTTCCAGGCCCACGTACTTGTACCAGTAGTCGGCGTGAGCCGCTTCGATGGCGATACGCGCGCTGACCTGCAACGGCAGGACCGATTGCTTGTAGCCGGCGTCCTGGGCTTCGAACACACTGGTGCACGGCATGGACACAACGCGCACGTTGCGGCCTTGGGCAGTCAGCTTGTCGTACGCCTGAACCGTCAGGCCCACTTCGGAACCGGTGGAGATCAGGATCAGCTCCGGCTCGCCGATGCAGTCTTTGAGCACGTAGCCGCCACGGCTGATGTCGGCGATCTGCGCGTCGGTACGCACCTGGTGTTGCAGGTTCTGACGCGAGAAGATCAGCGCCGAAGGGCCGTCCTTGCGCTCGATCGCGTGCTTCCAGGCCACGGCGGATTCCACCGCGTCGGCTGGGCGCCAGCAATCCAGGTTCGGCGTGGTGCGCAGGCTGGTCAGTTGCTCGACCGGCTGGTGCGTCGGGCCGTCTTCGCCGAGGCCGATGGAGTCGTGGGTGTAGACATGGATCACCCGCTTCTTCATCAGCGCAGCCATACGCACGGCGTTGCGCGCGTATTCCATGAACATCAGGAAGGTCGCGCCGTAAGGCACCAGGCCGCCGTGCAGGGACACGCCATTCATGATGGCGCTCATGCCGAACTCGCGCACGCCGTAGTACATGTAGTTGCCGCTGGCGTCGTCGGCCGAAACACCTTTGCAGCCCTTCCACAGGGTCAGGTTGGAACCGGCCAGGTCAGCCGAACCGCCGAGGAACTCAGGCAGCAGCGGGCCAAAGGCGTTCAGGGTGTTCTGGCTGGCTTTACGGCTGGCGATGGTCTCGCCCTTGGCCGCGACTTCGGCGATGTAGGCCGAGGCTTTTTCCGAGAAGTCGGCAGGCAGGTCACCGGCCAGGCGACGCACCAGCTCGTTGGCCAACGCCGGGAATTCGGCGGAGTAGGCAGCGAAACGCTGGTCCCACTCGGCTTCGGTGGCCAGGCCTTTTTCCTTGGCATCCCATTCGGCGTAGATGTCGGCCGGGATTTCGAACGGGCCGTGGTTCCACTTCAGCGCTTCGCGGGTCAGGGCGATTTCCGCGTCACCCAATGGGGCGCCGTGGCAGTCTTCTTTACCTTGCTTGTTCGGCGAGCCGAAACCAATGGTGGTCTTGCAGCAGATCAGGGTCGGCTGCGCGCTCTTGCGAGCGGTGTCGATGGCGGTCTTGATCTCTTCCGGATCGTGGCCGTCGACATTGCGGATTACCTGCCAGTTGTAGGCTTCGAAACGCTTAGGGGTGTCGTCGGTGAACCAGCCTTCGACTTCGCCGTCGATGGAGATACCGTTGTCATCGTAGAAGGCGATCAGCTTGCCCAGGCCCAGGGTGCCGGCCAGGGAAGCGACTTCGTGGGAAATGCCTTCCATCATGCAGCCATCACCCAGGAACACGTAGGTGTGGTGGTCGACGATGTCGTGGCCGGGGCGGTTGAATTGCGCGCCCAGGACTTTTTCAGCCAGCGCAAAACCAACGGCGTTGGCCAGGCCTTGGCCCAGGGGACCGGTGGTGGTCTCGACGCCTGGGGTGTAGCCGAATTCCGGGTGGCCCGGGGTGCGGCTGTGCAGCTGGCGGAAGCTCTTGAGGTCATCAATGGTGACGTCGTAGCCGGTCAGGTGCAGCAGCGAGTAGATCAGCATCGAGCCGTGGCCGTTGGACAGCACGAAGCGGTCACGGTCGGCGAACGACGGGTTGCTCGGGTTGTGTTTCAGGTAGTCACGCCAAAGTACCTCGGCGATATCCGCCATGCCCATCGGGGCACCGGGATGGCCGCTGTTGGCTTTTTGCACGGCATCCATGCTGAGGGCACGAATGGCGTTGGCACGCTCACGACGGCTGGGCATCGCTGATCTCCTGGGGTTTGCTTAAAAGAAACGGAAAAAAGGACCGGCATTTTCCCTCAGCCACCGGCTGCGGGCAATGACAGATAGTCACTTGAAGGCGTTTTTCCTGCGGTTTACGCGGCAATCGCTTGCAGAACTCGGCTACGTGCTCGTCTAAGGGAGACAGCAGTTGCTTATAACTGCCACTTATCGACCAATATCAAAACTTTTTGATATTGGCCTTGCGAGGATACTAACCCGTCACTAGACTGCTGGCCTTATGAACTTACCCGTGCCCTCCCTGCGTCCTGACGACGGTGAAGACCTGGCAGCCTTGTGCAAGGCCGCTGGCGACCCGTTGCGCCTGAACGTATTGCGCGCACTGACCAACGATTCATTCGGCGTGCTGGAACTGGCACAGATCTTCGCCATCGGCCAGTCCGGCATGAGCCACCATCTGAAGGTGCTGTCCCAGGCCGACCTGGTCGCCACCCGCCGCGAAGGCAATGCGATTTTCTACCGCCGCGCCCTGCCCCACACCGACTTGCTCGGCGGCAAGTTGCACGCTGCCCTGCTTGAAGAAGTGGATAGCCTGAGCCTGCCCCACGACGTGCAGTCACGCATCGGCCAGGTGCACGGGCAACGTGCCGCTGCGAGCCAGGATTTTTTCGCACGGGTTGCCGAGAAATTTCGCGCCCAGCAGGACCTGATCGCAGGCTTGGCCCAATACCGCGACAGCGTGCTGGCGTTGCTGGACAAGCTGAGCTTCAGTAAAGAGGCCACGGCACTGGAGGTCGGGCCTGGGGATGGCGGTTTCCTGCCGGAACTGGCACGCCGCTTTCAGCAAGTCACGGCGCTGGACAATAGCCCGGCGATGCTCGAACTGGCGCGCCAGCTCTGCGAGCGCGAGGCGTTGGGCAATGTCAGCCTGCAGTTGGCTGACGCCCTCACCCGTACAACGATCAAGGCCGACTGCGTGGTGCTGAACATGGTCTTGCACCATTTCGCAGCCCCCGCCGACGCCCTCAAGCAAATGGCCGGGCTGCTGCACCCCGGCGGTAGCCTGTTGGTTACGGATTTATGCAGCCACAACCAGAATTGGGCCAGGGAGGCCTGCGGTGATCTCTGGTTGGGTTTTGAACAGGACGATCTGGCCCGTTGGGCCACCGCTGCGGGACTCGTTCCCGGGGAAAGCCTCTATGTAGGTTTACGTAATGGTTTCCAGATCCAGGTCCGCCACTTTCAGCGACCGACTGGCGACACTCACCATCGGTAAATATCAGGAAAACATCGAGATGAGCGAATACTCCCTTTTCACCTCCGAGTCCGTGTCTGAAGGGCATCCGGACAAAATCGCCGACCAGATTTCTGATGCGGTGCTGGACGCCATCATTGCTGAAGACAAGTTCGCCCGTGTGGCGTGCGAGACTCTGGTGAAAACCGGTGTAGCGATCATCGCTGGCGAAGTGACCACCACGGCCTGGGTCGACCTCGAGCAGATCGTTCGTGACGTGATCACCGACATTGGCTACAACAGCTCCGACGTCGGCTTCGACGGCGCGACTTGCGGCGTGATGAACATCATCGGCAAGCAGTCGCCCGACATCAACCAGGGCGTCGACCGTGCCAAGCCGGAAGACCAGGGCGCCGGCGACCAAGGCCTGATGTTCGGCTACGCCAGCAACGAAACCGAGGTGCTGATGCCGGCACCGATCACCTTCTCGCACCAGCTGGTGCAGCGTCAGGCCGAAGCGCGTAAATCCGGCCTGCTGCCTTGGCTGCGCCCGGATGCCAAGTCCCAGGTGACCTGCCGCTACGAAGGCGGAAAAGTGGTCGGTATCGACGCCGTTGTACTGTCGACCCAGCACAACCCGGACGTTTCCTACGCTGACCTGCGCGAAGGCGTGATGGAGCTGATCGTCAAGCACGTGCTGCCGGCCGAACTGCTGAGCAAGGACACCCAGTTCCACATCAACCCGACCGGCCAGTTCATCATTGGTGGCCCGGTAGGTGACTGCGGCCTGACCGGTCGCAAGATCATCGTCGACAGCTACGGCGGCATGGCCCGTCACGGCGGTGGCGCGTTCTCCGGCAAGGATCCATCCAAGGTTGACCGCTCCGCCGCCTACGCCGGTCGTTACGTGGCCAAGAACATCGTCGCTGCCGGCCTGGCCGAGCGTTGCGAGATTCAGGTTTCCTACGCCATCGGCGTGGCCCAGCCGACGTCGATCTCGCTGAATACCTTCGGCACCGGCAAGATCAGCGATGACAAGATCGTCAAGCTGGTGCGTGAGATCTTCGACCTGCGCCCTTACGCGATCACCACCATGCTCGACCTGCTGCACCCGATGTACCAGGAAACCGCAGCCTACGGCCACTTCGGTCGCACCCCTGCGCAGAAGACTGTCGGCGACGACACCTTCACCACGTTTACCTGGGAAAAAACCGACCGCGCCAACGACCTGCGCACTGCCGCCGGCCTGTAATCGCTCACGGTACATAAAGCCTCGCCGGGTTTGCCCGGCGGGGCTTTTTTATGCCCTGCGGGAGGCCCTTCACATTTTTTGGATCCAATGCTTGCAGGCGAAATAATGGCCCTCTAGAATCCGCGCCCTCTCGGGCCTTCACCTTATTTGGATATTGCCCTGCGCCAGCCCGGGATTCATAAGTGCGCAGGCAATCGAACATTGAGGTTTTTCATGCGCATCTCCACACTCGCCCCTGCCGCCCTTCTGCTTAGCCTGTTCGCCCTGCCGGCCCACGCCGCTGACCTGAGCGCATTGAGTGGCGCTCTGACCTCCCAGTTGGGTGGCGGTAATGCCGGCGATTGCCAAAAGCAATCCGCCGACCTGCAAACCAAGATCGATGCCGCCGAAGCCAGCAAAGACACCTTGAAAGTGAAGGCCTTCAAAGCCGCGCAAGAGCAGATCAACAAAGGCTGTGACAAGCTCGCACAAGCCCAGGCCAAAGCCGACGCCAAGCAGCAAACCCAGGAAGCCAAGGCCGATAAGCCTGATGCCGTAAAAGCACTGGGCGGCCTGTTCAAGTAAGCCGAAACACCCGGTAAAAAGCCCCGTAGCGTCGGGGCTTTTTTGTGCCTGAGTGGATCCTTTAGGCTGGGCGCCCACTCCGAGCAAGGATGCTCATGATGCGCTTACTGATTGTTTGTCTACTTGCCGCGCTATCCGGTTGGACCTGGGCGGAGGACTGCCCCGATGAGGCCCGAACCCAGATCGCTCCCCTGGCCGAACAGGTCCGCTTGTGGGATGACAGCTACCACCGACTCGGCCAATCCCCCGTCAGCGACGAACTCTACGATCAGGCCCGCCAGCGCCTGACCCATTGGCGCCAATGTTTCTCCCAACCCGCCCTCGAACCTGATCACCCATTGGCCAGCGCCAGAGGCACCTTGGCGCACCCGGTCGCCCATACAGGCCTGGAAAAACTGCTGGGTGAACAGGCCGTCGGCGCCTGGCTGGACACACGACAGGATGTGTGGATTCAACCAAAGGTCGACGGCGTGGCGGTGACCCTAGTGTATCGGCAGGGTCAGTTGAAACAGGTGATCAGCCGTGGCGATGGCGCCCTCGGCCAGGACTGGTCAACCTCCGCGCGCAAGATCCCCGCCATTGTCCAGCAACTGCCCGAGCCCATCGATCTGGTGCTGCAGGGCGAACTCTATTGGCGCCTCGACGAACATGTGCAATCGGCACGTGGTGGGTTCAACGCGCGCAGCAAGGTGGCGGGGCTGATGAATCGCCGACAGTTGAGCGACTCTGACGCCGCTGGCATCGGCTTTTTTGTCTGGGCCTGGCCGGACGGCCCCGCGACTTTTACCGAACGCCTGACCACCCTGGCTCGCTGGGGGTTCACCGACAGCCAGCGCTTTAGCCAGCCCGTGCAGAACATCGCCGAAGCCGTGCACTGGCGTACCTACTGGTACAACCATCCCCTGCCGTTCGCCAGCGACGGGGTGGTGTTGCACCAGGCATTACGTGCACCGGCCGAGCGCTGGCAGGTCAGTGCGCCTTACTGGGCTGTCGCCTGGAAGTACCCCACGGCCAACGCCCTGGCTGTGGTACGCAAGGTGCAGTTCAAGATCGGCCGCACCGGACGCATCACCCCCATTCTGGAGCTGGAGCCGGTAAGCCTGGACGACCGCCGGATCAGCCGGGTAAGCGTCGGCTCCTTGAGGCGCTGGCAAGCCCTGGATATTCGACCGGGCGACCAGGTGTCCATCAGCCTGGCGGGCCAAGTGATCCCTCGGCTGGACCAAGTGATCCTGCGCAACACCACGAGGGTCGACCTGTCGGTGCCGGACCCTCGGGACTTTCACGCTTTGAGTTGCTGGCAACTGGACCCCGGCTGCGAAGAACAGTTACTCGCACGCCTTACCTGGCTGAGCGGCAACCAGGGCCTGGCATTGCCGCACATAGGCCGCGAGACGTGGAACGTATTGATCGAAGCCGGTCTAATCGCAGGCTTTCTCGATTGGTTGACCCTGGATGCGGCAGAGCTTGCTAACATTGATGGCTTCGGTGAGCGCAGCCGTACGCGGCTGCTCGACAGCCTTCACAGCGCTCGGCAGCGACCCTTTGCACAATGGCTCAAGGCCTTGGGTGTACCGCCTGCGGCACGCGCAGACCTGGCGGGCAACTGGCAGACGCTGGTCGCCAGAGACACACAGGCCTGGCTGGCCATCGATGGCATAGGCCCGGGTCGCGCAGCGCAACTGAGCGCTTTTTTTCGCGACCCACATGTACAGACCTTGGCTGACACATTACGCGTGGCCGGAATAGACGGGTTTTGAACCCGTCCCGACCACCTTCAAATCACAGCAGAATTCACCCTGCTATTTGCGACCCTGGAGTTCCACATGAAATTTCTAGCCCCTCTTGCCTTGCTGACCGTCGCAAGCTTCATGGCCACGCCAGTGCTGGCCGCCGAAGAAGCCCCCGCCCTCACCGGCTGCGCTGCCAAGCGCCAAGCCATCAGCACCCAGATCGAACAAGCCAAGGCCCACGGCAACAGCGACCAGCAAGCCGGCCTGGAAAAAGCCCTGAGCGAAGTCACCGCCAACTGCACTGATGCCTCCTTGAGAAAGGAGCGCGAAAACAAGGTGCTCGATGCCAAGCACGACGTCAGCCGTCGTCAGGCCGACCTCGACAAGGCGATGAAAAAGGGCGACGCGGACAAGATCAACAAGCGTAAGGACAAGCTCGCCGAGTCACGCAAGGAACTGCAGGACGCCGTGGAAGAACTCGACCAGTAAAACCGGTCAGTGATCGCGAAACTGCTTATGGCAGGCACTGCAGGCATCTTCGACTTTCTGTACGGCAGGGGTAAGGTTGCTGGCCTTGTAGGGCTGCACCTGACTGGCAATCACCAATTCACCGGTGGCCGCTTCCAGGTCACGGGCCAGTTGCTGGAACTGCGCCTGTTTTTGCCACACATCGTCCTTGGCGCTGGTGTGATCCTCTTCGCGCACACTCGGAAAGTGTTTCCATGGTTCATGGGACAGCGCATCGAGCTTGACCGCGCCTTCGGCGAATTTCGCACCGTCAAATGCAATGCGCCCGCGCAGCATGCCGCCCAGGTCTTCGCCGGTCTTGAGCATCTGCTTGAAGATCGCCTTGCGCTGGCCCAGGGGCGAATTCGGATCGACGCCGCCGCAGGCGGACAGTGCCAGGCAGGCCAACAGTACAAGCGTCATTTTTTTAAAAGTCATGGTGGCTCAGGGTCACGGGAAACGGCGGCCAGTATCCTCGCCCCGCCCGCAAAGACCAATAGCCCTATTAATAATAAGGGTTGCCCAACGGCGCTACGGCGCAGGCAATCGCTTCAGGAATCGCGCGCATGAATCTCACTTTGAAACACTGGAGCCCCCGCCTGGCGTGGGCCCTGCCGATGATCGCACTGCTGGCCGGCTGCGATGCTGGCAAAGACGCCAGCAAAGATGAAAGCGTAAAACCTCACGCCGTGGCCACCTACGTGAGTGCCCCTTGGGAGGCTTTGCCGAGCGTCTCCGACAGCGACTTGCTGGCCGGTTTTGAATCCTGGCGCAGCGCCTGCCAACGCCTCAAGGCAGACCCTGTATGGGGCGCGACCTGTGCCGCAGCGGGCAGCGTGCCCGCCGATGCCGTGGCGGTGCGCGGTTTTCTCAAGGAGCGCCTGGATGTGTTCGGCCTGCGTTCGGCCGACAACACCCCCAACGGCTTGATCACCGGTTACTACGAACCGGTCTACCCCGGCAGCCTGACCAAGACCGCCACCGCCCATGTTCCGGTGTATGGCGTGCCGGACGACCTGATCATCGTCAATCTGGAAAGCATCTACCCGGAACTCAAGGGCAAGCGCCTGCGCGGTCGCCTTGAAGGCCGTGTGCTCAAGCCCTATGACGATGCCAGCGCGATCAACGGCCAAGGCTCCACCGCCAAGCCGATTGCCTGGCTGACCAACCCGATGGACCTGCAATTTCTGCAGATCCAGGGCTCGGGCCGCATTCAACTCAAGGACGGGCGCCAGCTGCGCGTGGGTTACGGCGACCAGAACGGCTACCCCTATCGCCCTATCGGCCGTTGGCTGGTGGAGCAAGGCGAACTGAAGAAGGAAGACGTGACCATGGGCGCCATCAGCGCTTGGGCCAAGGCGCATCCCGAGCGCATCCCGGAACTGCTGGCGAGCAACCCCAGCTACGTATTCTTCAGCGCTCGCCCCGACAGCAATGAGGGTCCACGCGGCTCGCTGAACGTGCCCTTGACCGCCGGCTACAGCGTGGCGGTGGATCGCAAGGTGATTCCGCTGGGCAGCCTGTTGTGGCTGTCGACCACCAAACCCGACGGCTCGCCATTGGCACGCCCGGTCGCTGCGCAGGACACCGGCGGTGCAATCACCGGTGAAGTACGCGCGGACCTGTTCTGGGGCACGGGTGATGCAGCAGGAGAGTTGGCGGGAAATATGAAGCAGCAAGGGCAAATCTGGATGCTATGGCCCAAGGGCGCGGCGTTGCCGCAGCTGCCGGATGCACCCACCGGAACCTGACACTCGCCGAAAACACACCGTAGGAGCGAGCTTGCTCGCGAAAAACGTCAACGATAACGCAGCGCTTTCTGGCAGCCCGCGTCGTCTGATGGTTCTTCGCGAGCAAGCTCGCTCCTACGGAAACCGGTTCAGATCGAGACGAAGAAGAAGCTCGCAATCAACGCCATGCCCACCGCCCACACCAGCGAGCGCAAGATCGCCCAGTCGGCCAGGTAGCAGATGATGTACAGCAGGCGGCTGGTGATAAACAGCACGGCCAGCACATTGATGGTCACCAGTTCGGCCGTACCGGCCAAATGGGCGACAATCACCGCCGCCGCGAAGGCTGGGGTGACTTCAAAGCTGTTGAGTTGTGCGTTATGGGCGCGCCGGGCGACCCCATCGAGGGTTTCCAGGAAAGCCCTTGGGTCGTGGTTCTGCCGTGGCCCGAACTTGCCGCCACTGAACTTGGCCACCCCCGTGCACAGGTAAGGCAGAAAAATCGCGATCAACACACACCAGAAAGCAGCCGTCATCATTCACTCCTTTTGTAGTTTTATGCAGCGATTAGAGTTCTAGCACTAAAAAACCCATATCGCACCTACCCGCTATGAGCCGCGCAGCACCGAAAGGTTCTACCGCACTTTCGCCCAAGGCCTTGCAACCTCACGCCGCTGCTGCGGTCCATCCCCCATTCACACTCCACCCCCCACCTTCCAAGGACCCCGGATGCTTGAACTTGTCGCCGCCTTCATTTGCCTCACCACCCTGCTCACCTATGTGAACTTCCGTTTTATCGGCCTGCCGCCCACCATCGGCGTGATGGTCACGGCCCTGCTGTTTTCCCTGATCCTGCAAGGCCTGAGCCTGCTCGGCTACCCAGGCCTGGAGGAACGTATCCAGCAACTGATCGGCCAGATCGACTTCGGCGACCTGCTGATGAACTGGATGCTGTCGTTCCTGCTGTTCGCCGGCGCCTTGCACGTCAACTTGAACGACCTGCGCAGCTACCGCTGGCCCATCGGCCTGCTGGCAACCTTCGGTGTGTTGATCGCCACCGTGGTGATCGGCAGCCTGGCGTATTACATCTTCGCCCTGTTTGGCTGGCACGTGAGCTTCCTTTACTGCCTGTTGTTCGGCGCACTGATCTCGCCCACCGACCCCATTGCAGTGCTGGGCGTACTGCGAACCGCCAACGCGTCGAAACCGCTGAAGACTACGATTGTGGGCGAGAGCCTGTTCAACGACGGCACGGCGGTGGTGGTGTTTACCGTATTGCTGGGCATCGCGCAGTTGGGCGAGACGCCTACCGTGGGGGCCACGGCCATGCTGTTCGCCCATGAAGCCATTGGCGGCGTGGTCTTCGGCGGGTTGATCGGCTATCTGGTGTACCTGATGATCAAGAGCATCGAACAGCACCAGATCGAAGTGATGCTGACCCTCGCCCTGGTGATCGGCGGGTCAGCGATGGCCACCGAACTGCACGTCTCCGCGCCGATCGCGATGGTGGTGGCCGGGCTGATCATCGGCAACCTGGGGCGCAAGCTGGCGATGAACGACATGACCCGGCGCTACCTGGACGGCTTCTGGGAACTGCTCGATGACATGCTCAACGCGCTGCTGTTTGCGCTGATCGGCATGGAGCTGCTGCTGTTGCCGTTCAACTGGCTGCACGTGTTCGCAGCCAGTTTGCTGGCGGTGGCGATCCTGCTGTCGCGCCTGCTGACCGTGGCCCCGGCGATCCTGTTGCTGCGCCGCTGGCGCACGGTGCCACGCGGCACCATCCGCATCCTCACCTGGGGCGGCTTGCGCGGCGGGGTTTCGGTGGCACTGGCGCTAGCCCTGCCACTGGGCCCCGAGCGCGATCTGCTACTGAGCATCACCTACATTGTGGTGTTGTCGTCGATCCTGTTGCAGGGCCTGAGCATCGGCAAGCTGGTCAAGCGCGTGACCCAGGGCGAACCCCAGGCCACACCTGACGTTCACTGATCCTTGTTGATCCGCTGCGGATGCCTCGGGTCCGCAGCGTTCTTGCCCGGCAAGCTACCCTCGCTGCGAATCTGCGCATGGCTGATCAACGCAAAGATGAAGCTGCCACCGATGATGTTGCCGGCCAGTGTGGGGCCGGCAAACACCAGCCAGAAATCCTTCCACGGCAACTCGCCGGCAAACACCAGGTACGACACTTCCGCCGAACCCACCACGATATGGGTGAAGTCCCCCAGGGCCATCAGGTAGGTGATCAAAATGATGATCCACATCTTGGCGCTTTCCATCGATGGGATCATCCACACCATGGTGGCGATCATCCAGCCGGAGACGATGCCTTTGGCGAACATCTGGCCGGCGTCGTTTTCCATGATCTTGCGCCCGATTTCCAGGAAGGCCATGTCGGTCTTGGTGTCGAAGATCGGCAGGTGCAGCATCACGTACGCCACCAGCAGGGTGCCGCAGAGGTTACCCACCAGCACCACCGACCACAGGCGTAACAGGCGCCCGGCATTGGCCAGGGTCGGCTTGCTCATTACCGGCAGCACGGCGGTCAGGGTGTTTTCGGTAAACAGTTGCTGGCGTGCGAGGATCACCGCGAGAAAGCCTGCGCAATAGCCGAAGCTGGCGATCACCTTGAAGGCTTCGCCGTCCGGCAGGCGTGAATTGAGCAACCCCATGGCCATCAGCGACAGGCCCATGGTCAACCCGGCTGCCAATGCCGACCACCACAACGCGGCGACACTGCGCTCCAGCTCCTGGTCGCCCTGTGTGCGGATAATTTCATGCAGCACTGCCGCGCGGGGCGGCTGGTTCTTGTCGACGTCCTGCTGCTCTTCCTGGGACAGGTTGGGGGTCTTGCCATCTTCTTGCGTAGCCATGGTGATACCTGAACGGGGGGGCGATGTTCAGGTACGACCTATGGTTGATCAAGAGCGTTCACTGGCCCCGAGCAGGTTTACTCGCTGATGCCGTCGTCCTGGAACTGATCCTTGACGTACTTGATCTCTGTACGGCCGTGGGGCGCAGGCAAACCGTCTTCGCCAAGGTTGACGAAGACCATTTTCTCTACAGTCAGGATGCTTTTGCGGGTGATCTTGTTACGCACTTCACAGGTGAGGGTGATGGAGGTGCGGCCGAACTCGGTGGCGGTGATGCCCAGCTCGATGATATCGCCCTGGCGCGAGGCGCTGACAAAGTTGATTTCGGAGATGTACTTGGTCACCACGCGCTGGTTGCCCAGTTGGACGATGGCGTAGATGGCTGCTTCTTCGTCGATCCAGCGCAGCAGGCTGCCGCCGAACAGGGTGCCGTTGGGGTTGAGGTCTTCAGGTTTTACCCATTTGCGGGTGTGGAAGTTCATGGTCACTCCAAAGCGTCTTGCCAAATGATGGGCAACATCATGGCAGAGCCTGCCCCCAAGCTCTATGCGCCATTGCCTATCAACCCCATGAGCGATCTGCATGCTGGCGACAGAAAGGCTTGGGAAGTGCCGCGTACACGGCTATAATCGCCCCCGCTTCAAAACGGTCATCTTCAGTTGATACCGTTTCTCCCGCCACCTGTCCGAGGGGCGCTGCAGCAGGTTCAACCTGTCAGGCTCGGATGGGGCGTTGTCCGGCCTGGTTGCCCTGGCCTGATACTAAACGCACAACGGCGCCCATTCGCACACTACGAATGGAGGCTCTTCATGAGCGCTGTAATTACGCCTGCAGATTTCAACGACTACAAAGTCGCCGACATGTCCCTCGCCGCCTGGGGCCGTCGCGAAACCTTTATCGCCGAATCCGAAATGCCAGCCCTGATGGGCCTGCGTCGCAAGTATGCCGCTGAGCAACCGCTCAAGGGCGCGAAGATCCTCGGCTGCATCCACATGACCATCCAGACTGCCGTGCTGATCGAAACCCTGGTTGCCCTGGGTGCCGAAGTGCGTTGGTCGTCCTGCAACATCTTCTCGACTCAAGACCAGGCCGCTGCCGCCATCGCCGCTGCCGGTATCCCGGTATTCGCCTGGAAAGGCGAGACCGAAGAAGAGTACGAGTGGTGCCTGGAGCAAACCATCCTCAAAGATGGCGCGCCTTGGGATGCCAACATGATCCTCGATGACGGCGGCGACCTGACCGAGCTGCTGCACAAGAAGTACCCGCAGATCCTCGACCGCGTCCACGGCGTGACCGAAGAAACCACCACCGGCGTGCACCGCCTGCTGGACATGCTGGCCAAGGGCGAGCTGAAAATCCCGGCCATCAACGTCAACGACTCGGTGACCAAGAGCAAGAACGACAACAAGTACGGCTGCCGTCATAGCCTGAACGATGCCATCAAGCGCGGCACCGACCACCTGCTGTCGGGCAAGCAAGCCCTGGTGATCGGCTACGGCGACGTGGGCAAGGGTTCGTCCCAGTCCCTGCGCCAGGAAGGCATGATCGTTAAAGTCTCCGAAGTCGACCCGATCTGCGCCATGCAAGCCTGCATGGACGGTTTCGAAGTGGTTTCGCCGTTCATCGATGGCGTCAATGACGGCACCGAAGCAAGCATCGACAAGGCCCTGCTGGGCAAGATCGACCTGATCGTGACCACCACCGGTAACGTCAACGTCTGCGATGCCAACATGCTCAAGGCCTTGAAAAAGCGCGCCGTGGTGTGCAACATCGGTCACTTCGACAACGAGATCGACACCGCTTTCATGCGCAAGAACTGGGCATGGGAAGAAGTGAAGCCACAGGTACACAAGGTTCACCGTACCGGCGCTGGCGCTTTCGATCCACAGAACGACGACTACCTGATCCTGCTGGCCGAAGGCCGCCTGGTTAACCTGGGCAACGCCACCGGCCACCCAAGCCGCATCATGGACGGCTCGTTCGCCAACCAGGTACTGGCCCAGATCTTCCTGTTCGGCCAGAAATACGCCGACCTGTCGCCGGCCCAGAAAGCCGAGCGCCTGACCGTGGAAGTACTGCCGAAGAAACTCGACGAAGAAGTGGCCCTGGAAATGGTCCGCGGCTTCGGTGGCGTGGTAACTCAGCTGACCAAGACCCAGGCCGACTACATCGGCGTGACCGTCGAAGGTCCGTTCAAGCCGCACGCTTACCGCTACTAAGTAATCAGCCCAACCTGCTCTACCTGTAGGAGCGAGCTTGCTCGCGAAAAACTCAAGGACACCGCGTACATCCTGTTTCTACGCGTTATCGTTGACGTTCTTCGCGAGCAAGCCCGCTCCTACAGTGCAGATGGGTTGCACAGTCGGCTTCTGAGTTTCAAAGGGTATGACCATGTCCCAAGACCGTCGCTACAGCTTCGAGTTCTTCCCCACCAAGACCGATGCTGGGCATGAAAAACTGATGGCGACTGCCAAGCAGTTGGCCAGCTACAACCCCGACTTCTTCTCCTGCACCTACGGCGCAGGCGGCTCGACCCGTGATCGTACGATCAACACCGTGTTGCAGCTTGAAAGCGAAGTCAAAATTCCCGCCGCTCCGCATTTGTCGTGCGTGGGCGACAGCAAGGCCGACCTGCGCAGCCTGCTGACCCAATACAAAGCCGCCGGCATCAAGCGCATCGTTGCCCTGCGTGGCGACTTGCCGTCCGGCATGGGCATGGCCAGTGGTGAGCTGCGCTACGCCAATGACCTGGTGAGCTTTATCCGTGAAGAAAGCGGCGACCACTTCCATATCGAAGTGGCGGCTTACCCGGAGATGCACCCCCAGGCACGCAATTTCGAAGACGATGTGCAGAATTTCGTGCGCAAGGCCAATGCCGGCGCCAACAGCGCGATCACCCAGTACTTCTTCAACGCCGACAGCTATTTCTACTTCGTCGAGCGTGTACGCGCCATGGGTGTGAACATCCCGATCGTGCCGGGCATCATGCCGATCACCAACTACAGCAAGCTGGCGCGTTTCTCCGACGCCTGCGGTGCCGAGATCCCACGCTGGGTGCGCAAGCAACTGGAAGCCTATGGCGACGACGTCAAGAGCATCCAGGCGTTCGGCGAACAGGTCATCAGCAACATGTGTGAAGAATTGTTGCAAGGTGGCGCGCCAGGCTTGCACTTCTATACCCTTAACCAGGCTGAACCGAGCCTCGCGATCTGGAACAACCTTAAACTGCCACGCTAGGTCGGTTTAATCGCTGTACCCAGCCCTCGTTATCACGGGGGCTTTTTTCGTCTACATATCCCCGGAAAGGAAGCCTGCAGTAAATGAATACAGCGTCCCCGACTCCCCGCCCGCAGCTGGTTTACCTGGTCTTCGGCGCCGAGACCTACCATCAGGAAGCCGTATTCAGCATCGCCAGCGCCCTGGCCCACCTCGGTGGCCCTCAGAACATGCCGTTGGATATCCAGGTGTTCAGCGACAACCCGGCCCCCTACCGTGACTTGCCGGTGCAGGTCCATACACTGGACAACGCCACGCGCCAACGCTGGAGCGAGCCCCACGGCTACCATTTCCGCACCAAACATGTGCTGTTACGCCAGGTCCTGGAAACGGCAGAGCGAGCGCTGCTGATCGACACCGACACCTTTTTCCACGACTCACCCATGGCGCTGTTCGAACGCGTCGCGCCCGGCACGGTGCTGTGCAATGCGTTCCACGCCAAGTACGGCGATAACCGCGAAAGCGTGTTGTATGAAGCCCTGGCCAAGCACCTTGCCGACAAAGGCATTGCCGACGACGACATGTGGCTGCTCAACTCGGGCGTCATGGGCCTGACCCGTCAGGACGCGCACATCCTTGATCGCTCGATCGAGTTGATGGACGAACTGTTCCCGATGGCCCAAGGCGCCTACACCCTGGAAGAGTTCTGCCTGTCGGTGGCCGCGTACCGCACGCTCAACGTGCGCCAGTGCCCGGACCTGATCCACCACTACTGGAGCCGTAAACAGCTGTTCCGCGCCAAGGTCAAGGCATGGATCAACAAGCACGCCACAGACCCCATCTGCGCCCTGGCCTTGGCCGACACCCGCAAGGTCTCGGCCCACCTGCCGCGCCCGCCGCGCCTGCAGCGCTTGATGTACAAGCTGATCACCCTGGCCTTGCCCAAACGCAAGCAGCAGTTCATCCGTGAAATCCTCTACGGCTGCTACGAGCACGAAAATGAATTCGACCAGGCCTGTGGCCCGGTTTGGTGGGACAAAGCCCTGCAAAACCAGCAAGAGCGACAAAACAGCCCAGTCGACGCGCACCAGCTCGAACATTGGTTTGCAAACCCCGTGGTACGCCTGATTCTTGGCGAGCGTCGTGCCGCCATCTATGAACACCTGATGACCTCACCGACAAAGTAGCGCCGCCCTAGGGCGCGCGTGCCAGAGCTTCTCTTTAGCGCACGGGCATCGTAACCTCAGGGTATGCCCGTCATTCTGAAGCTGTTGACCGCTGCGCTTTTCACTTGCTTGAGCCTGGCCGCTTATGGCGAGAAATTGCGCATTGTCACCGAGCCCTGGGCGCCGTATGTGTATGAGGAACACGGCGCCATGCAAGGGCTGGATTACGAAACCACGGTGATCGTGTTCCAGCGCCTGGGGGTCGATGTGCAGTGGCAGTTCCTGCCCTGGAAGCGCTGCCTGGCCATGCTTGACCAGGGCAATGCCGATGGCGCACTGGATATTTTCCACAGTCACGACCGCGACGCCCTGCTGCTGTACCCCAGCGAACCGTTGTCGGAAGTAGAGTTCGTGATGTTCTACGCCAACGAGCGCCCTCACCCGGTCCAAAGCCTTGACGGCCTTGGTGGCCTGACTGTCGGCACGTCACCAGGCTACCTGTACGGCGCGCCCTTCAGTGACTCCGATGCGTTTAACCGCGAACCGGCTCCCAGCCATGAGGCTAACTTCGGCAAATTGCTGCTGGGGCGCATCGACCTGGTGATCACCGACCGCCGGGTCGGCCAGCATGTGATCAAGGCGCTGGGCCTGGAGGGCAAGGTCAGCCAGGCCCCCGTAGTGGTCAGCCGTCAACAGCAGTACCTCGCCGTACGCCGTGGCGCGGGGATGGACCTGCTGGTACAACGCTTTGCCGCCGAACTCAAGCGCTTCAAACAGGAACCGGCCTACGCCGCTCTAAGCGCCAAATATGGTGGAATCCAAGCCAAAACAGCATCCGGACACACCGTTGAGCAGCAGGAAAGCGGCGCGCCGTGATTGCTCTGTTATACTCCGGCCTTTCCGCCAGGCTTACGCCCGGCCGCTGAGGTCCTGAAAAAGGCACCCAACCCCGCTACTGCGCAGCTTTCAGCCCGCGCGAGCCGGTGGAGTGCCCGCCAGACGCAGCAGGACCGGACGGGATTGCGCTCCCCTAAGCGCCATTCACGCCCGGCAAGATTATCCCTTTGGGCCAAGCCCTAACTAAAACAGGATTACTCATGTCCTTTGCTTCCCTCGGTCTCTCCGAGGCTTTAGTCCGCGCCATCGAGGCAGCGGGCTATACCGAGCCTACTCCGGTGCAACAGCGGGCTATCCCCGCCGTGTTGCAAGGTCGCGACCTGATGGTCGCGGCTCAGACAGGTACTGGTAAAACCGGCGGCTTCGCCCTCCCGATTCTGGAGCGGTTGTTCCCCAACGGTCACCCGGACAAATCCCAGCGTCACGGCCCGCGCCAACCGCGCGTACTGGTCCTGACCCCTACCCGCGAACTCGCCGCCCAGGTGCATGACAGCTTCAAGCTGTACGCCCGCGACCTGAAGTTCGTCAGCGCCTGCATCTTCGGCGGCGTCGGCATGAACCCACAGGTTCAGGCCATGTCCCGTGGTGTTGACGTGCTGGTCGCCTGCCCTGGTCGATTGCTCGACCTGTGCGGCCAAGGCAGCGTCGATTTGTCCCACGTGGAAATCCTCGTGCTGGACGAAGCCGACCGCATGCTCGACATGGGCTTTGTCCATGACGTGAAAAAGGTCCTCGCCCGCCTGCCGGCCAAACGTCAGAACCTGCTGTTCTCGGCAACGTTCTCCCAGGACATCACTGCCCTGGCCGGCAAGCTGCTGCATAACCCGGAGCGCATCGAAGTCACGCCGCCGAACACCACGGTCGAGCGTATCGAGCAACGCGTATTCCGCCTGGCCGCCAGCCACAAGCGTTCATTGCTGGCGCACCTGATCACCGCCGGCGCCTGGGAACAGGTGCTGGTGTTCACCCGCACCAAGCACGGCGCCAACCGCCTGGCCGAGTACTTGGACAAGCACGGCCTCACCGCCGTCGCCATCCACGGCAACAAGAGCCAGAACGCCCGCACCAAAGCCCTGGCCGACTTCAAGGCCGGTGAAGTGCGCATCCTGGTCGCCACCGATATCGCCGCACGCGGCCTGGATATCGACCAATTGCCACACGTGGTCAACTTCGAGCTGCCAAACGTCGACGAAGACTATGTGCACCGTATCGGCCGTACTGGCCGTGCCGGTCGCTCGGGTGAAGCCATTTCCCTGGTTGCACCGGACGAAGAAAAACTGCTGAAAAGCATCGAACGCATGACCAAGCAGAAAATCGCCGATGGCGACCTGATGGGCTTCGATGCCAGCGCCGTCGAGGCCGAGAAGCCTGAAGTGCGCGAGCGTCCGGACGTGCGCAACCCGCGCAACCCACGCGGTCCGAAGGGCGATGGCCCGAACGGTGGCGGTGGTGGCGGTGGTCGTCGCGACAAAGGCAAAGACAAAGGCGGCAAGGAAAAAGCGCCAACCAACGGCCGTGGCGAACGCCCGGCCCGCGAGCAGAAGCCCCGCGAAGGCACCCCGGCCCGCGAACAGCGCCAGCCGAGCCAGCCGCCCCGCGCTGCTGACCGTGCCCCGGACGAGTTCCTCGACGACGACGTGGATAACTTCGGTAACCGCGTTGACTACGTGCCCCAGGCCAAACCGGCCCAAGGCCGTGGCCGTCGTCCAGGTGCTCCGGCGCCGGGCGCAGCTGCCGGCACTGGTGCTCCACGTGGTGGCCAGCCTCAGGGCGGTCGTCAGAACGGCCCGCGCAACAGCAGCGGCGGCACTACCGGCACCCCGCCGGCCAAGCGCAGCGGCCCGCGTAACGGCGCACCGCGTGACGGCCAGGCGCGTCGCGAAGACTCGCGCAGCAACAACCGCCGCCCGGCCCGTGACGACCAGCCGCGTTTGTCCGAGCCTGCCGTGCAGAACCCGCGCGGTGGCCCGGCGCCAAAGATCATCCACAAGGAGTCGAAGGCTGATCGCTTCCCGACACCTGAGCAGTTGGATCAACTGCCAGGCCGTCCTCGTGGTGAAAAACCAGCGCTGCTGACCCGCAACCGCGAAGCATAAAAAAAACCCGTATCGCGAGATACGGGTTTTTTTTGCCTGTAGGAGCGAGGGGGACGCCTAGTTCTTGCTCGCGAAGGTCGTCAACGATAACGCTGGCAGCCTGAATAAACGCGGTGTCTCTACGTTTTTCGCGAGCAAGCTCGCTCCTACCTGCGGAGCATTACTTCGCTTTCACGCCTTCCAGCGAGATGTCCAGGTCGACAGTCTGGGAACTCGGGCCTGGGCCTTTGATGCCGAAGTCGTTCAGGTCCAGCGTGGTCTTGGCGTTGAAGCCAGCACGTTCGCCGCCCCATGGATCCTTGCCTTCACCGTTGAACGTGGCCTTGAAGGTCACAGGCTTGGTCACGCCGTGGAAGGTCAGGTCGCCCGTCACGTCAGCAGTTTTTTCGCCGGTGGATTTAACCGCGGTGGACACGAACTTGGCGTCCGCGAACTTGGCAACGTCGAGGAAATCCTTGCTGGCGATGTGCTTGTCACGTTCAGCGTGGTTGGACCACAGGCTGGCGGTTTTCACGTCGACTGCGATTTTGCTGGCCTCAGGCTTGGCGGCATCCCAGCTGAACGTACCATCCCAGTCCTTGAAGGTACCGTGGATGTAGCTGTAGCCCAGGTGGCTGATTTTCCAGTCGATGAAGGCGTGCTGGCCTTCCTTGTCAATCTTGTAGTCAGCAGCCATCACCTGACCTGCAGACAGCAGCGCTGTACCGATTGCCAGAGCGGCGAGGGTCTTTTTCAACATGCTTTCTATTCCTTGTGAGTCGAGGTTGAACATCAGGCTTTGCGCCCCAGCATTCGCGTGAGGGTCGCATCACGATCGATAAAGTGGTGTTTCAACGCAGCCACGCCGTGCAAGCCGGCGAAGACCACCAACACCCAGGCGAGGTACAGATGCACCACGCCAGCGGTGTCTGCCTGGTCCGGTAGACCGGAAACCACGGCAGGAATTTCAAACAGGCCAAACACCGGGATACCGACACCGTCTGCGGTGGAAATCAGGTAACCGGCGATCATCACGGCAAACAGCCCGAGATAAAGGAACGCGTGGCCGAACGCGGCACCGATGCGAGTCAAGCGGCTGTAACTGGCCAGCGGCGGAGGCGGCGGGCTGATCAAGCGCCAGACAATACGTACCAGCATGATGGCGAACAGCGTGATGCCAATGCTCTTGTGCAGGTCCGGTGCTTCTTTGCGCCAGGCGCTGTAGTAGTCCAGACCCACCATCCACAAGCCCAGGGCAAACAGGCCGAATACCACCAGGGCCACGCCCCAGTGCAAAATCATACTGACCCAGCCATACCGGGCTGGAGAGTTACGTAGCTGCATGTACTTAATCCCGTAAGAGCTGCGCCCAAGACTAGCGATTTACCTATCGAATTAAAGCGGAAAATTTTGCTTTGAAATATCGAGAAATACGATCTGGAGCCTATGCACAGTAAGTTAACGACGGATTAAGGACTATTCCTAAGAAACGTGACAGTCCGTCCTGCGTTTACTGCCAATTACCCACAATGGGTTGTGACACGGGCCGCCATTGCATAGGCTTGCGCGATTGTTTCGCCTGCGCCAGCCGCAGGACCGCTTCGAGGAGATCACCGATGGGCTTGAACAACCAGTGGATGCAACGCGACCTCGCGGTGCTGTGGCATCCCTGCACCCAGATGAAAGACCACCAGCAACTGCCGCTGATCCCGATCAAGCGCGGCGAAGGCGTCTGGCTGGAAGACTTCGAAGGCAAGCGCTACCTCGACGCCGTCAGTTCCTGGTGGGTTAACGTATTCGGTCACGCCAACCCGCGCATCAACCAGCGCATCAAGGACCAGGTCGACCAGTTGGAACACGTGATTCTCGCCGGTTTCAGCCACCAGCCGGTGATCGAGCTGTCCGAGCGCCTGGTAAAGATGACCCCCGAGGGCCTGACCCGCTGCTTCTATGCCGATAACGGTTCGTCGTGCATCGAAGTCGCGCTGAAGATGAGCTTTCACTATTGGCTCAACCGTGGCCTGCCGAATAAAAAGCGCTTCGTGACCCTGACCAACAGCTACCACGGCGAAACCATCGCCGCGATGTCGGTGGGCGACGTGCCGCTGTTTACCGAGACCTACAAGGCGCTGCTGCTGGACACCCTCAAGGTGCCGAGCCCGGATTGCTACCTGCGCCCCGAGGGCATGAGCTGGGAAGAACACTCGCGCACGATGTTCCTGGCCATGGAACAGACCCTGGCCGAGCACCACGACAGCGTCGCCGCCGTGATCGTCGAGCCGCTGATCCAGGGCGCCGGCGGCATGCGCATGTACCACCCGGTGTACCTCAAGCTGCTGCGCGAAGCCTGCGACCGCTATGGCGTGCACCTGATCCACGATGAAATCGCCGTGGGTTTCGGACGCACCGGGACCATGTTCGCCTGTGAACAGGCCGGCATCCGCCCGGACTTCCTATGCTTGTCCAAGGCCCTGACTGGCGGCTACCTGCCGTTGGCCGCCGTGGTCACCACCGACGACGTCTACGACGCGTTCTACGACGACTACCCGACCCTGCGCGCCTTCCTGCACTCCCACAGCTACACCGGCAACCCGCTGGCATGCGCGGCGGCCCTGGCGACCCTGGATATTTTCGAAGAAGACAACGTCATCGAAAACAACAAGGCCCTGGCCCAGCGCATGGCCACGGCAACCGCGCATCTGGTCGACCATCCGCATGTCTCGGAAGTACGCCAGACCGGCATGGTGCTGGCCATCGAGATGGTCCAGGACAAGGCCACCAAGACCGCTTACCCGTGGCAGGAACGCCGTGGCCTGAAGGTGTTCGAACACGCCCTGGAACGCGGCGCGCTGTTGCGGCCGTTGGGCAGCGTGGTGTATTTCCTGCCGCCGTATGTGATCACGCCGGAGCAGATTGATTTCCTCGCCGAAGTGGCCAGCGAAGGCATCGACATCGCCACCAACAGCAAAGTCAGCGTGGCGGTGCCGAAGGACTTCCACCCCGGCTTCCGCGATCCGGGTTGATTGCCGGCACACCTACACCTTTTCCAGAGAGCAGAAATGAGACTGTCCCGCTTTTTCACCGACACCCCGCTGAGCCTCGGCGACCACGAATTGCCCGAAGCCCAGGCGCACTACATCAGCCGCGTACTGCGCATGGGCGAAGGCGATGCCGTGCAATTGTTCGATGGTTCCGGCCAGGAGTTCCTGGGCAGCCTGCTGGAAGTCGGTAAAAAACGCGTCACCGTGCAACTGACGGAAAGCTTCGCCGGCCAGACCGAATCGCCGCTGCACATCCACCTCGGCCAGGGCCTGTCCCGGGGCGAGCGCATGGATTGGGCGATTCAGAAAGCCACCGAACTGGGCGTCAACGCCATCACGCCGATCTTCAGCGACCGCTGCGAAGTGCGCCTGAAAGACGAACGCGCCGACAAACGCCTGCTGCACTGGCGCCAGGTGGCGATCAGCGCCTGCGAGCAGTGCGGGCGTTCGACGGTGCCGGTGATTCACCCGCCGTTGCTGCTGGCGGACTGGTTGAAGCAGGTCGAGGCCGACCTGAAGCTGGTGCTGCACCCGGTGGCAGAGCCGATGGTCAGCCATGCCAAGCCTGCGAGCCTGGCGTTTCTGATCGGGCCTGAGGGTGGATTAACGGATGGGGAAGTCGAAGTGGCCCAAGGCGCTGGCTTCCACGCCGCCCGCCTCGGCCCGCGCGTATTGCGCACCGAAACTGCGCCGGTCGTCGCGTTGGCGGTTGCCCAACAACTCTGGGGCGACTTCTAAATGTGGGAGGGGTGATCAATCCACCGGATCGCTCACCGGCTTGGCAATGATCGCCTTCAACTCACTGGTCATCGGGAATTCCAGGTTCAAGCCCTTGGGCGGGATCGGCTGTTCAAACCAGCGCTGGTAAATCCCGTTGATCTCCCCCGAGCGGTACAAGTCGCCCAGGGTCTCGTTGACCACCGCAAGAAACTGCGGATCATCCTTGCGCACCATGCAGCTGTAGATCTCCCGCGACTGTTCCTCGCCGACCACTACCCAATGGTGTGGGTCCTTGGCCTTGGCACGTTCGCCGTAGAGCAGCGCATCGTCCATGTAGAACGCCGCCGCGCGCCCCGTCTCCAGCATCTTGAACGCCTCGCCGTGATCCTTGGCGCTGATCACGAACATATTGCTTTTGTGCTCAGCGTTGTAACGCTTGAGAAAACGCTCGTTGGTGGTGCCGGCGGTGGTCACCACGTTCTTGCCCGACAGGTCGGCGAAACCCTTGATGCCACTGTCTTTAGCGGTCAGCAACTGGCCTTTCACGTAAATAAACCCGTAGGAAAATGCCACCTGCTTCTGCCGCTCGGCGGTCACCCCGGTGGAACCACATTCCAGGTCGACGGTGCCGTTCTGCACCAGCGGGATACGGGTTTGAGAGGTCACCAGGTTGTACTTCACATTCAGGTTGGCCACGCCGATCTTCTGCTGGATACGCTCGACGATCTTGCCGGACAGGTCCACCGAATAGCCCATCGGCTTGCCGCTGTGATCCCCCACGTAGGAAAACGGCACCGACGCATCACGGTAGCCCAGGGTGATGGACTTGGCGTTGGCGATCTTGCCCAGCGTACCCTCCAGCGGTGCCTGATTGGCATGGGCGTGTGCCCCCAGCAAAAGGCCCAGGGTGCAGCCGGTCAACAGGACTTTTTTCATTGTTATTCTCCGTTGGTCTTTAACGTTATTTACGTGCCGCAATCACGCTGATTTCCACCAGCACACTCGGCCGCGCCAGTTCCGCCTGCAGGGTGGTGCGTGTCGGCGCCATACCGGGCGATAGCCAGGCGGCCCACACTTCATTCATCGGTGCGAAACCGCTGCCGATGTCTTTCAAGTAAATGGTCGCATTCAGCAGATGATCCTTGTCACTGCCGGCCTGGGCCAGCAGCGCATCGATCTTGGCCAGCACTTCGTGGGTTTGCGTCGCCACATCCTGGCCGTCGCCGGGTACCTGGCCGGAGAGAAATACCAGATCCTTGAAGGTCACGGCGCCGGACAGTCGGTCGTTGCTGCTGATTCGATTGAGGGTCATGGAGGCATCCTTATGCGGCGCGGGGCGCGAGGCCCTGCATATCAATGGAAGGGGTCTGGTGGCCGATCAGTTCGGCCAGCAATTGGCCGCTGCCACACGCGAGGGTAAAACCGAGGGCGCCATGGCCCAGGTTCAACCACAGGTTGCGATAGACGCTGGCACCAATCAGCGGCACCCCAGTCGGGGTGGCGGGACGCATACCCGCCCACTCCACGGCATGGGCATAGTCACCGGCCATAGGAAATGTCTCGACTGCCTGACGCTTCATCAGCGCCAGGCGCTTGGGCTCAAGACTGGCGTCAAAGCCGACGATATCCACCATCGCCGCCACCCGCAGTTGCTCGCCAATACGCGCGTAGACAATCTTGCGGTCGTAGTCGGTGATGCTCACATTCGGCGCCTGGTGTTGCGCGCCAATCGGCACGCTGAGGCTATAACCCTTGAGTGGATACAGTGGCAGTGACACACCGGGCAATGCCAACTCGGCGCTGCGATGGCCGGCCGCGAGTACCAACTGCTCCACCGGCATCACCTCGTCACCCAGCTCGATGGCCTGCACGGCACCGTCGGCGTGACGGATACCGCTGACCTTGCGCCCCAGCAAAAAGCTGCAGCGCCCCGACGCCCTGAGCCGCGCGGCCAGCCGTTGGCAAAAGGCATGACAGTCCGCCACTTCCTCATTCGGCGTGTAGATACCCCCGACAAACCCTTCCGCCGCCTCTGCCAACGCCGGCTCCAGGCGCGCACAATCCAGCGCCGACAGCACCTGTTGTTGCAGGATGTCGGTGACCTTACTGCGCGCACGCTCAAAGGTGTCGGCAGTGCGAAAGGTCACCAGCTTGCCATTACGCCGCCAGTTGAACGCGTCCAGGCAATCGTAGACCCGCCATTGCTGCAAGGTGGTTTGGCTCAGGCTTGCCAGGCGCAGCAAGTGAGCGGCGTTGCGCGTGTTCACCGAGCCACGGCAGGCACTGATAAAGGCAGCCATCCAGCGCCATTGCTGGGGGTCCAAACGCGGGCGCAGCTTCAGTGGCGAGTCACCGCGCAGCAACCAGCCAATCGCCTGCAGCGGCACGCCCGCATCAGCCAGCGGAGCGACGTAGCGGTAAGACAACTGCCCGCCATTGGCAAAACTGGTTTCGCTGCCCAGGGTGTCGCGCGCATCGATCACCGTCACTTCATGGCCGGCACGCACCAGCGCATACGCGCTCGCCAGGCCGATAACCCCACCGCCAATGATGCAAACCTGCCCGGCCATTCCAACCTCCAGCCCTTGAATAAGTAGGCTCAAGCGTAGGCGCAGGTGACAGGCCACCGACAATGAATAAAGATGGGCCACCTATAAACAAAGGTTATGGACTTGCCATGCGCTTGCGTCATATCGAAATCTTCCAGGCCATTCGCCAGACCGGCTCCGTCAGCGCCGCTGCGCAGTTGCTGCATGTGTCGCAACCGGCGGTGACCAAGGTGTTGCAGCATGCCGAACTGCAACTGGGCTTTCCGCTGTTCCTGCGGGTGCGCGGCAAATTGCAGCCCACCCCGGAAGCCCTGGCGCTGGAAAGCGAGGTCGAGAAAGTTACCGAGAGCCTGCAAGGCGTGCGGCGCCTGGCCAAGAGCTTGCGCCGCGCCCCAGGGCAAAGCGTGCGGATTGGTGCGATCCCGGCATTGGCGCTGTCGCTGCTGCCACCGGCGATTCTGGAATGGACGCGCGACTACCCGGACATCGCCTGCGAGCTGTCCAGCGACCATAGCCGCGAGCTGGTGCACAAGCTGTTGATGCGCGAGATCGACCTGGCACTGACCCTCAACTTCTCCGGCCATCCAGGCTTGACCACACAGGTGCTGGCCAACGGTGTGCTGGTCGCATTGGCGTCGAAAAACTACTGGCCAGAGGCGGAACTGCATCAGGCCCTGCCACTGGCAGACCTGGCGGGTGCGCCGTTGATTGGCCTGTCCAGCGCCGACCCGCTGGCGGCGAAACTCGACAGCTACCTGGAACATGTCGACCCACCGCCCCGCGTGACGATCTCGGTCCAGACCTATTCCCTGGCCCGAGCCATGGTGGAATCCGGCGCCGGCCTGACGGTCATCGATCCGTTCACGGCGTTGGGCGCCTCAACGGCCACCACCTGCATCCGTACCCTCACACCGCCGCTGCCGATCACCCTGTACGCCCTGACCCGCGCCGATGAACCGCCGCCGCATATGCTGGCCAATCTGCTGGAGATCCTGGGCAAGCGAGCAGGCGAGTTATTGGAGCGCCTCTAAGGACAACGTCCCTCCCACATTCAAAGCACGTAATGCATGATCGCCACAAAGTGCAGCAGGCTCCCGCCGATCACAAATAAATGCCAGATCCCATGGGAATGCCGCAGGCGATCCTCCAGGGCAAAGAAGATGATGCCGACGGTGTACAGCACCCCGCCCGCCGCCAGCCAGGTAAATCCAGCCGTCCCCAGCGCGGCAATCAGCGGCTTGACCGCCACCAGCACGATCCAGCCCATCACCGCGTAGATCACGATGGACAGGATGCGCGCCTCGGAGCGCGGCTTGATCTCTTGCAGGATGCCGATCACCGCCAGCCCCCACACGATGCCGAACAACGTCCACCCCCACGGGCCTCTCAGCGTCACCAGGCAAAACGGCGTGTAGCTGCCGGCGATCAACAGGTAGATCGAAAAGTGATCGACCTTCTGCATGATCTCTTTTCGCCGTCCCTGGACGCTGTGGTACACGGTCGACGCGCTGTACAGCACCATCAGCGTAAAGCCATAAATCGCCACGCTGACGATCTTCCAGGGGCTGCCATCCAGGCTCGCCACCACCAACATCCACACGGCGCCAATACACGCCGCGACTGCACCGAGCAAATGGCTCCAGGCGTTGAATCGTTCCCCGTGATACATCTGTCACTGACCTCCTGTAGCCGCTGGAACTGGCTGGCAAGCGTCCAGCCTTGCGCATAAGAGTGCAAGTGTCTTGTGACGTTCCGAGGACGCCGCACGGTTTTGCGGGCACAATCGGACGCATTCGAACAAGAGCCCACGGCCATGCTGATCGACGAAGAATTCACCCTCAAAAAGCTGGAAATCTTCCTGGCATTCATGCGCACCGGCAACCTGGCGCGTGCCGCCGCCGAACTGCAAACCAGCAATGTCAGCGTGCACCGCGCCATCCACTCGCTGGAAAATGCCCTGCGCTGCCCGCTGTTCAAACACGAGGGCCGCAATCTCACCCCGCTGGAAAGCGCCTATGTCCTCGAAGAACGCGCGCAGAAACTGATCGCCGATGTGGTCGATAGCGTACGCCTGACCCGCGAAGCCGCCGGGTTCTCCGCCGAACGCTTCAAGCTCGGCTCGTTGTATTCGCTGACGGTCAAGACCGTGCCGCAACTGATCATGGGCCTGAAAATCAGGCGCAGTGAACTCAATATCGACCTGATCCTCGGCTCCAATTTCGACCTGCTGTACAAGCTCAAGAACATGGAAGTCGACGCCATCCTGATCTCCCTCGACGAACACGCCAACGACCCCGACTGCGAACAGATTGCGCTGTTCTCCGACGACATCTTCCTCGCCACCCCGGCCGACTCCCCCTTCGACCGCGACCAGCAAATCGACCTGGCCGACGTGCGCGATGCCACCTTCATCACCCTCACCCAAGGCTTCGCCACCCATCAGGATGGCAACCGTGTGTTCAAGCAGGCGGGGTTCGAACCCAAGGTAGCGATGCAGGTGAATGACATCTTCACACTGCTGAGCATGGTCAGTTCGGGGGTGGGTTATGCGTTGCTGCCGGGGCGGATTGCGGCGGTGTACGAGAACCGCGTGAAGCTGATACCGCTGCAACCCAGGTATCGGTTGCAGCAGCATATCGGGGTGGTGTTTCTGAAGGCTAAGGAGCGTGATCCGAATTTACTGGCGTTGCTGGCGGAGTGTCGGATGTACGCCAATCGGCAGGCCTGAGACCGCTATCGGAGGCAAGTCGAATCGTCGCACCGCCCCTCCCACACTTGACCGAGTTCCAACATGAGAATGCGGTCAAAATGTGGGAGGAGGCTTGCTCCCGATAGCGCCAGACCAGTCACCGCAACCGCCAAGCTCAGCTCACCAACCCACGCACAATAAAGTACAGCAGCGAAGGCCCCAGCAAACACCCAAGCCCGGTATGGAACGTCGCCGTCAACGCGCCATACGGCACCAAGCGCCGATCCGTCGCCGCCAGCCCTGCCGTCACGCCGCTCACGGTGCCGGCCAAGCCACCGAACACCATCGCTGAACGCGGGTTATCCAAGCCCATCCAACGCGCCGCCACCGGTGTGCCGACCATCACCAGGATCGCCTTGATCAACCCGGTCGCGATGGACAGCGCCATCACATCCGAGGTCGCGCCAATCGCCGCACCGGTCACCGGGCCGACGATGTAGGTCACGGCACCCGCGCCGATGGTGGTCATGCTGATCGCGTCGCGATAGCCAAACACCCAGGCCATGCTGGCGCCGACGATAAACGGCAGGATCGTGCCCAGCAGCAGCGCAATCACACCGATCATCCCGGCCTTGCGCGCTTCGGTGGCCTGCACCTCAAACGCCGTGGCAACGATGGCGAAGTCGCGCAGCATCGCGCCGCCCATCAGGCCGATGCCGGAGAACAGTGCCAGGTCGGCCAAGCCTTTTTGCCCACCGGTAATGGTGCCGCCGACCCAGGCCAGGACCAGGCCGATGACGATGGCAATCGCCGAGCCGTGGATACGCCCGAACGTCAGGCGCTTGGACAGCACCACAGAAATCCACATCACCACGCCAACAAAGGCAAACGCGGTGATCAGGCCGTTATGTTCCAAACCTTTTTCGATGAGATCCCACATATCAGCGACCTCCCGCAGGCACGATCAGCGGCTCTTCGGCGGGCAAAGGCTCGCCCTTGTGGGTACGGCTGATCAACGCAATGGTGCAACCGCAGACCACTACCGAACCAATCGCCGCCAGTACCGCGACCGGGCCGCCGTGCAAGGCGGTCACGACGTTTTGTTGCGCGGCCATCGCCACCACCACGGGGATATACATCGCGCCCCAAAAGCCCACGCCCATCTCGCATTCCTTGGTCATGCCGCCGCGTTTTTGCATCCACAGGCGGGCGCAGATCAGCAGGATCATGGCGATGCCCACCCCGCCCACGTTGGATTTGACGCCAAGCAACACGCCGAGCATGTCGCCCATGATCACGCCTGCAAGCGTGCAGATCGCCAGCAATGCCACACCGTAAATAATCATTGTTGTTGTCCTCGAAGTGCTCGATCGAAATTGTTGTTTTTGTGCTTCGACAGCCTTGGGTGGTGCTTTATCGGTGGCGGCGCTCCTCCTCTTCCAGCAGGGCCTGCAAGGTATCCAGGCGTGCACCTTCGCAGGCGATCACCGTGCCTTGTTCGAACACGCGGCGTGACAGGCCGGTGAGCACGGCGCCCGGGGGCAGTTCGATTTGCAGGCGCACACCGCGCTCGTAGGCGCTTTGTACGGTGCCGCGCCAGTCAACGACGCGGCACATGTTGAAGGCCAGGTCGTCGCGAAGGTGTTCAGGGTTGTGGATCGGCCGCGCACGGGTGCTGCTCAGGTAGGTGATGCGCGGCGCCTTGAGCGGGACAAATGCCTGGGCCAGGGCCTCGGCCGGTTGCGCCAGCAGCGCGCAATGGGACGGCACACTGACGGCCAGGCGTTTGGCGATGCCGTTGCCCTTGATGCGCGTGGCAACACGCTTCATGGCCTCGTTGCTGCCGGCGATCACGCTTTGGTTGTCGGCGTTGATATTGGCCAGGTACACCGGGGTTTCGGGGCTGTGGATGTCGGCGAGGAGTGTTTCGACGGTGGATAACTCCACGCCGATGATCGCGGTCATGCCGTAGCCGTGTGGATAAGCGTTTTGCATCAGTTGGCCGCGCAGGCTCACCAGTTTTACCGCCTCGGCAAACGCCAGGGCACCGGCAATGACCGCAGCCGGGTAGGCGCCGATGGACAGGCCCGCGACGTAATCCGGGGTGCGATCCAACAGACGGGCGTGGGCCACGCCGGCGATCAACAGACACAGCTGCACGGCACGGGTACTGGCCAGGGCTTGCGCGGAATCGAGCAGGCGCACGTCTTCGCCCAGGGCATCGCTGGCTTCTGCCAGCACAGGTTCGGGCAACGACTTCAGCATGCCTGGTCGCTGAGCGCCCTGCCCTGGAAACACCAGCAGGCTGCTCATGCCACGGCCTGCCAAGGGTCGAGCACAAGATGCGCGCCGCTGGTGGTTTTCAGCAGCACACGGCGTGAGCCGCTGGCCCATTCGCGCAAGGCGACGGCGCCAAACGGGGTTTGCAGTTGCAGGTCCACAGGGCACACCGTCGTGTCCAGGCTCGCCAGCAGGTCCTCGGCATCGGCGCGTTCAAGGCGCTTGGGCGTACGCAGGATCAAATCCAGATCACTCTGGGCATGCAGTGCTTCGATGCCGGTGGCCAATTCAAAGCCTGCGCTACCGCTGACGCCCCATGTCTCGTGCACCAGCACCGAACGCAATTGAGCAAGCGCGTGCAGCGCGGGTAAATCCCGTGACGACACCACGTCGCGCAGGGCTTCCGGTGCAACGCGCCGCTGCACTGCCGCCAGCGGCATCTCGGCGGCGAACCGCTGCTCACGCATACGCCCGCGTACGCCGACCGCCACATAACCCGGTTCGGCAATGGCGCGGCGCACCACCACCGGGTGGCCGGCGCCGAGCGCCTCCAGCACCCAGGCCGGTGCATCGGCGGGCACATGCGCCGGGGTCATGCCCCAGAGCAAGTCGTGGGCGTTCACCATTGTTCTCGCAGCAGTTGGCGAACGTGGCTTGAGGCTGCGCGATTAGTCGCGCCGAGGCGCCCGCTCAAGTCGGTGCTGCCGATATCCTTGAGCGCATGCACCAGACAATCGCTGACCCGCGCCACATCGTCCGCCGTGGGCTGTTCAATCTGGCTGACCGACAAGGTCTCCCAGAGCAGACCGAGGCTGGCATAACTGTCGATGTCATAGGCCATGGGCGGCACGCTGGCGGCCAGGGCTTCCAGCTCTTCGACGCTGCGCAGGGTCACCCGCGCGGCCGACGCCTTGCCCATGGCGTGCACCATCACACCGGGATCGCGCAGGGCGATCAGGCGGTTGGCCTGGTAACCGTGGGCCAGGAACGCACCGGACATGGCCTTGCCCACCAGCAGCGCAATCACTGGGTGGCCGGCGAGGCGCGCGCGGGCATAGCTGTCGGCGGCAGCGGCCAGGGCCTGGTGAATGCCGAGGGCTTCTTCGCGGCGGCCGTAGGCTTGGCTGGGCACATCGACGATGGCGATGATGGGGCGCTTGTCGCCGCGGGCGATGGCCTCATCGACGGCCTTGGCCAGGCCCCAGCCTTCGAGCAGGCCGACTTCGCCATTGCGCGCCCGAGGGAAGCGGTTTTGCGCGTCAGTAACCACGGCGACAAAGCGTACCTGTTGCTCACCCAATACACCGTCGGCAACCCTCAGCGACGCGGGCAATCCTTCTACGGTTGGAGCGCCGGCGCTCAATGCGTTGAACCACTGCAAGCCTCTCATGAGCGTTCTCCTTGATACAGCTCGCGCACGGTCGCCGGGTCGATTTGCGGTACGGCGTCCAACTCGGCCAAGCGTGTGAGGTAATAATCAGCCTGGCGACTGCGTTGTTGGGCGGGTACGCCTTGCTGCAACAACGCGCTGACAGTCTGCTGGATCTGCGCCACATCGTCGGCCACGTAACGGTCGGCCAGGCCGCTGTTGAAACGCTGTTCGCCGCCCGTGAGGCTCCAGATAAAAGGACGGTCGCGGGAGTCGTATTCTTCCAACCCGGCCTCCTGTTCGATCACCTGCGGACCATTCAGGCCCAGGCGCGCTTCGCGGGTCACGACGAGGTAGCTGCACAGCCCGGCGGCGATAGACATGCCGCCGAAACAGCCAACGCTGCCCGCCACCACGCCGATCACCGGCTGGTACTGGCGCAGGTCGACAATCGCCGCGTGTATATCGGCAATCGCGGCCAGGCCGAGGTTGGCTTCCTGCAAGCGCACGCCGCCGGTTTCCAGCAGCAGCACGGCGCGGGTCGGGATACCCTTGCGGTTGTCTTCGGCGGCCAGTTCCAGGGCGCCGGCGATTTTCGCGCCGCCCACTTCACCGAGGCTGCCGCCCTGGAAGTTGCCTTCAATGGCTGCAATCACCACAGGCAAGTCGCCGATGCTGCCCTTGGCGATCACCACGCCGTCATCGGCCTGGGGCACCACACCTTGGCGGCTGAGCCAGGGCGACATGACCCGCTGGAACGGGTCGATCAGTTCGCGAAAGGTGCCGGCATCCAACAAGGCCTTGGCCCGCTGCCGCGCACCCAGTTCCACGAAGCTGTGTTTAGCGAGCAAGTCAGTCATGGCCGATCTCCTCGAAACCCTGCTCCAGGCGCAGGCGCACCACGCCGGGGGTGGCGCCGAAATCGTGAATATCAATGTTCAGGGCCGGTGGCGTCTGCTCTTGAAAAATGCGTTCGAACAGGTGCTGCCAGCGTTGTTCGGCGCCATTCACCGAGGTTTGTACCTGGATGGTCAACGTGCCGGCCGTGCCCGGTTCCAGCAGCACTTCCAAGTCGCCCGAGCCGACGCAACCCACCAGCGCACGACCTTTTGGCGGCTGCCCGGCGGGGAATTCAAAGGATAAGGTTTCCATCACAACGCTCCGTCGAGGCGGTCGATAAACAGGCAGGCGGCCAACAGGTCGGCGGCGCCACCTGGGGAGGCATTCAGGGCCAGCAGTTGGTGGTCCAGCTCATGCAGTTGGCGGCGCCCGGCGAGGCTTGCGCTGCCGCCGGCGTCGAGCACGGCCTGGGCACCGCGCTGCATGGCATGCAGGCCTTCCAGGCCGGCGCGATAGAGCACGCAGGTGTCGGCCAGGTCGGTCATGATCGCGAGCAAGGCGTCCAGGCGCGCGTTCTGTTCACCGGCGTTTTGCTGGCGGCTTTTGTGCAGTTGCGGCAGGCCGCGTTGCAGCACCGACGGGAAGCCCAGTTGCGCTTCTTCACGGGCACCGCGCGCGCCATAGCGCTGGGCGACCTGGGCGCCGTGGCTCGGGGTTTGCGGCGCGTAGCGGTCGTTGAGCAGGGCGAGTCTGGCGGCATTCAGCGGTATGGCGCGAGGTTCCAGCGCGGCCGCTGCGGTCAGTAGGCCAAGGGCCCAGATCGCACCGCGATGGGTGTTGACGCCGTGGGTGGTGGCGAGCATGGCTTGTTCACCTTCGCGCCCGATACGGCCGAGGGCTTCGCGCAGGGGCAAGCCGACTTCACCGAATTCAAGCGCGGCCTCCGCCATTTCCTTGAACATCGGCCACAGCGACAGCGCCGACGCGTGCATCAGCCCCAGGTGCAAATCACTGTGGGCGCCGTTGCCGCGACGGTCCACCAGGGCGGGCTTGGGCGACAGGTCGGCTTCATCGATCAGCGCATCGACGGCCATATCCGCCAGGCGATCCGCGAGGCTGAGTTCGTGCAGTTTAAGGGCGCGCATTTACCAGCTCCTGAATTTGGCGGGCGGGTTGTACAGGCCACCGGACCACTCCACCAGGTCGGCCACGCTCTTGGCGGCCAACAACTCGCGGGTGGCGTCGGTGCGGCGGATGCCCAAGTCTTCGGGCAAGGCGATCAGGCCTTCGCGGCGCATGCGCGCGGTGTCCTTGGGGTTATGGCGCATGCCGATGGCGGTCACCCCGGCGACGGCGGCGATCATCGCCTGGCGCTCTTCCAGGGACCGCGCCTTGTACAGGTAGGCGATGCCTTCTTCGGTGAGCAGGTGGGTGACGTCGTCGCCGTAGATCATGATCGGCGCCAGGGGCATGCCGCTTTTACGCGCCACTTCCACCGCATCGAGGGTGTCGACGAAGGTGGGCTTGCCGCCTTCCTGGAAGGTCTCGACCATCTGCACCACGAGCTTTTTGCCGCGCTCCAGCAGCGCGACCGGCGCATCGTCGTGACGCATATCCAGCCACGCCGGCGTGCCATGGCGGCGACCGCGCGGGTCGTGGCCCATGTTCGGCGCCCCGCCAAAGCCGGCAAGGCGACCACGGGTCACGGTGCTGGAATGGCCGTCGCCGTCGACTTGCAGGGTGGCGCCGATAAACAGGTCCACCGCGTACTGGCCGGCCAATTGGCAGAACATCCGGTTGGAGCGCATCGAACCGTCGCGGCCGGTGAAGAACACATCCGGGCGGGCGGCGATGTAGTTCTCCATGCCCAGTTCGGTGCCGAAGCAATGCACGCTTTCCACCCAACCGCTTTCGATGGCGGGGATCAGCGTGGGGTGCGGGTTGAGGGTCCAGTTGCGGCAGATCTTGCCCTTCAGGCCCAGGGATTCACCGTAGGTGGGCAGGATCAATTCGATGGCGGCGGTGTTGAAGCCGATGCCATGGTTGAGCGACTGCACATTGTGTTTTTCGTAGATGCCACGGATCGCCATCATCGCCATCAACACATGCACCGGCTTGATATGGCGCGGGTCACGGGTGAACAGCGGCTCGATGTAGAAGGGCTTGTCGGCCACCACCACGAAATCCACCCAACTGGCGGGAATGTCGACGCGGGGCAAGTCGGTGACGTCATCCACCAACTGGTTGACCTGCACGATCACGATGCCATCGCTGAACGCGGCGGGCTCGATCAGTGCCGGGGTGTCTTCGGTGCTGGCGCCGGTGTAGATATTGCCGGCACGGTCGGCCATGAAACCGGCGGACAGTACGACGTTGGGGATCAGGTCCACCACCAGCCGTGCATAGAGTTCGATGTAGGTGTGGATCGCACCGATTTCCAGCAGGCCGTCTTCGAGCAGTTGGCTGATGCGCAGGGATTGGGTGCCGGCGAAGGAAAAGTCGAGTTTGCGCGCGATGCCTTTTTCAAACAGGTCCAGGTGCTCGGACCGCCCGACGCTGGGCATGATCATGTGCAAATCGTGAAGCTTGGCCGGGTCGGCCTTGGCCAGGGAGCGCGAGAGGAAGTCGGCCTGCTTCTGGTTGTTGCCCTCCAGCACCACGCGGTCACCGGGAAGGATCAGGGCCTCAAGCGCCTCGACGATCCTGTCGCTGGGCAACACGGCCCCGTCTGCGTATTTTTTGACCAGCCCCAGCCGCCGCTGCTTCTCGTCGCGCCGCCGCGTCCACCGCGAGTCGGGGGTAGTTATTGTTGTCATGGTCGCTCCACGGGTTTGCTGTCGTGGGCTGTACCTTAGGAGTGATTCGGGGGGCCATCAATCAAGCTGGGCGGCGGATCGTTACGGTTGGAGTAATGAATTGTCGGCAAACGCTGAGCCGAGCCAAGTGAAGATCAAAAATGTGGGAGGGGGCAAGCCCCCTCCCACATTTGCTCAGTGGTGTCTGTTAGATATCGGTCCCAAAAAGGGACTGATCAGTCCCTTTTTGGGATCTTTTCCAGCGAAGGACTGACCTGCTCCAGCGCCCGATCCACCAACAACTGCCCCAACTCGGCCATTTGCTGGATCCCAAGCATGATGGCGCGCTGGGAAGTGTCCAGGTCGAAGGCCAGGTTGCAGGTGAGTGCGTTGAGGGAGGACAGGGTTTCGCTGGCGTTGACCAGCAGGGTTTCGGTGTTTTGGTGGGGGTTTACGGTGAAGAGAGGCGGATTAGGGGTAGGTTTGATCATGATGAAACTCCTAAACAGTCAGTAAGGAGCGCCACCGTTCGCTTGCACGCGAATGAGGGTGGCGACCGTGCGCAGGTGTGCAAGACCGGGCCTGTTTAGGACACCCAGCAGGTCCGAAGACCTCCTGCGCGCAGCCGCCATAAAGCAGCGAGCACAAAAAACGCCCGTTGGTTGGCAGGGCGTTTGTACGCCTAAACAGTTTCGTCGGACTTGCACGTCCGTGTCACCGTTTTTTGCGATGACGGGACGAAGACTAGGCGCGCGGGCTGCACGCGACAAGTTCATGCACAGCCCAAAATCTTGCAGGAAAAATCCTAAGACCACCCGCAATCTGTCAAACACCGGCACTTTAATGTGGGAGGGGGCTTGTCCCCGATGGCGGTGGGTCAGCCACCAGATGCAGTGACTGACACACCGCCATCGGGGACAAGCCCCCTCCCACATTGGATCTTCACATGGCTTAGAGTCAGGCCAGTCCGGACTCGACCAATAAGGCTTCAAGCCCCATCAAATCCGGCACCTTCGCCACCTGCTCCCCCACCTGCACCGCCGCCAGTTCCAGCGGGCACAGCGGCACGTCCACATAGCTCAACTCGCTATCGAGCTTGTACGAGCGCGGAATCCCCTGGATCACCAGCGCAATAAACTTCAACGTCGGCCGCCCGCCCAGCGCATTCAACACCACGATCCGTGAGCGTTCGCCGGTCACGCTGGCCTCGCCGCACACCGCTTCAAAGCTGATCAACGGGATTTGCCGATCCCGCCACGTCACTTGCCGCAAATACCACGGCGGTGCGTCGCTGGCCGGTTCGCCGCGTTGGAAGTCGATCAACTCGGCGATGGCGACGTTGGGCAGTACCAAGTGGCGGTCGGCCAGGGGCAGGAGCAGGCCGGTGAGTTGGCTGGTGCGGTGGTCAAGCACGGGATTTGCTCCAGTAGGCGATGCTTTCGAGCAGCACCGATTCCTGGTACGGCTTGCCCAGGTAGTCGTTAACGCCGATGGCCATGGCGCGGTCGCGGTGTTTCTGGCCGGTGCGGGAGGTGATCATGATGATCGGCAGGCGCATCAGGCGGGGGTCGTTGCGCACCTGGATGGCCACTTCGAAGCCGTCCATGCGCGGCATTTCAATGTCGAGCAGCATCAGGTCCGGGGTGTGTTCTTCAAGTACGGCCAGGGCATCGATGCCGTCTTTGGCGGTGAGCACGTTCATGCCGTTGCGCTCCAGCAGGCGGCTGGTGACTTTGCGCACGGTGACCGAGTCGTCCACCACCAGCACCAGCAGCGGGCGTTTTTTCAGCGGATCGTTGAGGATCAGCGGAGCATCCACCGACTGGTCCGGCAAGGCCGGTTGCCGGGCGCGGATATGCGCGAGCAAGTCAATGATCAACACCACGCGCCCATCCCCCAGGATGGTCGCGCCGGATAACCCCTGCACCCCGGAAAATTGCGGACCCAGGCCCTTGACCACAATCTCCCGGGTGCCGGCCATGGCGTCCACATGTACCGCCACGCGGCGCTCGTTGCACTGCACCAGCAACACCGGCACGGGTTGATACTGACCCAATAATTTAGGCCGGCCGACGGTGTGCAGCAGGTCACCCAGGTAAAACAACTCGTAGCGTTGGCCGGCATATTCATAACGCGGCGGATCCTGCTGGTAGTGCCCCGCCAGTTCATGGGGCAGCACCCGCACCAGCCCTTCGATGGTGTTGAGCGGGATCGCATATTGATCGTCTGCGCACTGCACCATCAACGCCCGGTTGACCGACACGGTAAACGGCAGGCGAATGCGAAAGTGCACGCCCTCCCCCGGTGTCGAGTCAATGACCATCGAGCCGCCGAGCTGGCGCACTTCTTCATGCACCACGTCCATGCCCACGCCACGCCCGGAAATCTGCGTGATCTTTTCCGCAGTGGAAAACCCCGGCTGCAGGATGAACTGCAACACATCGCGGTCGCTCATCTCCTGATGAGGGGCGAGCAAACCGCGCTTGATCGCCTTGCGCCGCACCGCTTCCAGAGGCACGCCGGCACCGTCGTCGCGCATGTCGAAAACGATATCGCCGCCTTCGTGGGTCAGGTCCAGGGTGATGCGGCCCTTCTCCGGCTTGCCGGCCAGCAACCGCACATCGCGGGATTCCAGGCCATGGTCGACGGCGTTGCGCAGCATGTGTTCGAGCGGCGCCGCCATGCGCTCCAGCACGTTGCGGTCCATCTCGCCCTCGGCATTGCCGACGATGAATTCCACGTCCTTGCCCAACTCGCCCGCCACCTGGCGCACGATGCGTTTGAGGCGCGGCAGCATGCGTTCAAAGGGCACCATGCGCGTGCGCATCAGGCCCTCCTGCAACTCGGTGTTGATGCGTGCCTGTTGCTGCAACAGGTCGTGGGCATCCTCATTGCGGCGGTCGAGGGTGTCCTTGAGGTCGAGCAGGTCGGAGGCCGATTCGGACAGCGCCCGGGACAGTTGCTGCAACTGCGAATGACGGTCCATTTCCAGCGGGTCGAATTCTTCGTAGCCCAGGCGCTCGGCCTCGGCCTGTTGACGGCTGAGAATGCGACCCTGGGTTTCGGTGTCGAGGCGGCGCAGTTGGTCGCGCATTCGCTCGATCGTGGTTTCCACTTCATGCAGGGCGGTGCGTGCGTCGTTGACCTGCTGCTCGATACGGCCCCGGAAGATCGAAGTCTCGCCGGCCAGGTTGACCAGGTCGTCGAGCAAATCGGCGGAGATTTTCACCATGTCGGCGCCAGGATCAACCGCCACTTCGGCCTTGCTCGGTGGCAATGCCACCGGCACCACCGGCTCGTCGCTCGGATGCACCAGGCTTCTTATCCGTTCGATCAGCTTGTCCACCGAGCCCACCGGCAGTCCATCCGCCACCGCGTCAATCATCTGCGCCAGGCGGTCGTGACAGCCTTGCAGCAACGCGAACAGTTCGGCGGACGGCAGCAGCAACCCGGCGGAAAGCCCTTCGTAGAGAAATTCCAGCTCATGGGCCAGGTCACCAATCGGCCCGATCTCGACCATGCGCGCGCCACCCTTGAGGGTGTGCAGGTCGCGCAGCAAGGTTTCCACTTCCTGGCGATTGTTCGGTTCGGCTTGCCAGCGCAGCAAGGCGCTGCCGGAGCTGTCGAGGATATCGGCGGCTTCTTCAAGGAAAATATCCAGCAACTCAGGGTCGGCGCCCGGCGTTTCCGTGGCGGTTACGGCCGGTGCGGCAGGCAGGCCGCCTTGGCGCAATGCGCGCAACCTGGCGACCAGCTCGGCGCTGTCGCTCAAGGGTTGATGGTGCTGCAGCTCCTCCAGTTGCAAGGCCAACCGTTCATGGCTGGCCATCAGCACTTGGGACAGCTCGCTGGAGTAGCTGTAGCGCCGATCCACCAGGCCTTCGTACAGGCACTCCAACTCCTGGGCCAGGTCGCCCACCGGCCCGATGTCGGCCATGCGCGCGCCGCCCTTGAGGGTGTGTAGGTCGCGCTGCAGTGACGACAACGGCGCGGCACTCTCTGGGTCCAGCAGCCAGCGTTTCAGGGACTGTCCGGCACTGTCGAGGATATCCACGGCTTCTTCGAGGAAGATCTCGACGATCTCATCGTCCATCGCCGTTTCATGATCCAGTTTCGCAGTGGCGGCGCCCAGTTCAGCGATGCTCAGGGCACGGCTGCCGTCGCTTTTGATCAGGCCGGTGGCGGAGGGGTCCAGCGCGTCGTCGAGCAGTTCGCGCAGGGCCTGTACCCGCGCCGGTGCCGGGCTGATTTCCTGGCCGGCCGCCAGTTGATCGAGCATGCTGATCAGCGCTTCATGGGCCTGTTCGGCCTCATGGAAAAACCGCTCGCTGACCGCCAGGCTGCTCTCCTCCACAGCGCCGTAGAGGTCGAGCAAGGCTTCGCACAAGGCGTCGATGGGGAGCAGGTCTGCGATGTGAGCGCCCTCCCCCAGCGTGGTCAACTCATCCAGCAGCGCAGTGAGTTCCTGGCGTTCGCCGGGGTGTTGCTGCCAGCGGCGCAGCAGGCTTTCGGCGTCGAGCAGGATGTCCATGCCCTGGGCCAGGAAGTTGGCGATCAGTTGCGGGTCACGCTTGATCCGCAGGCCCGTGTTGGGGGCATCGAGCAGCGCAGCCAGTTGATGGTCGAGCAGGGTTTGGGTACGGCGGATCAAGTCATCCGCGCCCTTGATCGGCACCAGGGGATCGCGGTCCAGTTGGCGCAACCCGCGTTGGAACAGGCCTTCGGCTTCCAGCAGCAACTCGACTTCGTCCAGGTCCAGCGGCAGGCGATGGGCTTTGTATTCGCGGGTCAGGTGATCCAGTGGGCGCACCAGCTCGGCGACGGGCAACACACCGGCCATGTAGGCGCTGCCCTTGAGGGTGTGCAGGGCGCGTTGCAGTTCATCGCTGACTTGCAGCGGCACATGTTCGGCGGCCTGTTGCAGGAAGTGGTTGAGACTGTCCAGATGGCTCTGGGCTTCGTTGCGGAAGATCTCCAGCAACATCGGATCGTGGGGTTCTCCGGCCGACGCTGCGGCGCCGTTGGCCCAGGCGTGGGCGCGGGCGGCCAGCGCGTCGACCTCATCGCGCTGGTGTTGGTCGTCAGTCGCGAAGTCGGCGATCAATGCCGGCAAGAGGGCCACGGCATCACCCAGCACCTGTTGTATTTCCGGGCCGAGGGCGACGCTGCGCTCCAGCACACGGTTGAGCAGGTTTTCCACGGCCCAGGCCAGCTCCGCCAGCACCAGGGCGCGCACCATGCGGCCGCTGCCTTTCAAGGTATGGAAGGCGCGGCGCATTTCGCCTTGGGCCGTTTTGTCCGCGCTGTTGGCCAAGTGCCGGTGCAGCACCTCCAGGACCTCGTCGGTTTCTTCCAGGAAGACTTCGCGCAGTTCATCGTCGATGGGCGCTTCATCGGCCGGAGGCGGCAGCAGGCTACCGGGGCGTTGCAAGGCCGGCGGATTGAGGCGCGACGTCGGGTTGGCCAGTGCGTCGAACTGGGACTGGCTGGGTGCAACCTCACTCGACAGCACGCCATCAGGGGCTACCAGTGCCTGACGCCAGGGCTTCTCGGCGGGCAGGTAACCCAGCGCAGCCAGGCTCTGGGTGGCCAGTTCCAACACCCGTTCACCGGCTGCGTCGGGGTCCAGGAGCATGCGTTCGAGGTAGTACTCCAGACTGCTGATCACATCAGCGAAATGCCCCAACTGTGCCTCGGACGGCGGGCTGTCGTTGACCATCAACTGTTCGTCGACGTAATCAGTGCAGCCGCGCATCAGGCTGGCCGCGCGAGGCAAGGGGATCATCGCCAGCGCGCCGCGCACCTGGCTCAGCAGTTCCGGCAGGGACTCCAGGCGCTGGCGGTCCCAATCGGCTTCGATACAGTCGATCACCAGCTCCTTGGCTTGCCGCAGGCACTGGCAGGATTCGCGGACGACCAACTGGTGAATCTGGGTCAGGTCGGTGGTGGGCAGACGGCTTTCTTCGTGGCCTTCCGGCTCGACGGTGCCGACCATTCCCGCCAGCGTGGCTTCCACATAGAGCAGCGCGCCAGCGACGTCCATCAGCACCGCGTCGTTGGGCTCGCGATGCCCCTGGGCCAGGCTCAATACCACGGCCAACTGGTCGATGATGACTTTGCGCGGCTGGCCAAACCCCAGTACCGCGAGGGTATCGGCAATCTGGCGCAGGGGCGCCAGCAGCGCGTCGAGGTCGCTCGTGTGCTGGCGATCGCTGCGCACGAACAGGTCGAGGCGCTCTTTGACCCGCACCAATTCTTCACACAACGCACCGAGCACTGAGCCCATGGCATTGCGATCCGGCCCGGCGAGGCGCGCACGCTCGGCGTCCACCACTGCGCTGTCGGGCAAGGCCTCATCCAGGCTGTAGCGTTCTTTCAAACTCTGCATGCGCGGGGTCGGTCGGGTGACTTTGGCGACGTAAAACAACAGGCTCTTGAGCAGCTCATCCGGTGCGGGCTGGTTGATCCCGCCGATACCCTGTGCCAGCAGGCGCTTGAGCTGCTTGTCGCTGGCCTTGAGCAGGCTGCGCAGTGCCGGGCTGTTGGCGACCACGCCGGTGAGCATGCCCTCGACCAGCGCCGACGCCACTTGCCACAGCGGCAACAGCGGCGCGCCCTGGCACAGCGCCTCAAGGCGCGCGAACACCCGCGCCATGTCTTCCAGGTTGCTCGGGCCGTGGTCTTCACGCAGCAACCCGGCGAGGGCTTGTTGCAGCAGTTGGTGCCACTGGCGCAGTTGCTCTTGAAGGTCGGCCGGCGCGCGTTGGGCCAGGGCGTCATCGGCAAGCGGCGCAATCGACAGCAGTTGTGGGCTGAACAAGCTGGTTTCCGACAGCAGGCTTTCACCGCGGGCACTGCGCAGGTCGTTGAGCAGCGGCAGCACCACCAGCGGTAAATCACGGCGGGCGCTGTGCACGCGGTCGAGGTACAGCGGCAGTTGGCCGAGGGCCTGTTGCAGCAGGCGGATGCTTTCGTCGTGCTGGCTGACGCGCCCGGCCTGGAGCGCCAGGGCCAGTTCTTCGATCTCTTCGGCCAGCAGCGCCGCGCCGTAGAACTCGACCATTTGCAGCGCGCCATGCACCTGGTGGATAGCGGCCAGGCATTGGCTGATCACGCCCTCGTCGTGGGTCTCGACAAACGCATCCAGCGCCGAACGGGCCTGTTTCAGGGTTTCGGCAATGTCGCCCTTGACCCATTCGAGGGCCACGTAGTCGTGCCGATCAACCATAACTGCTCCGCTTAGAATTCGTGGGTTGCTGGTGTTCTTGAAACAAATGGAGATCAAATGTGGGAGGGGCGGTGCGACGATTCGACTTGCCCCCTCCCACATTTGGATCGCATTTCAATCATCAGCCTGCTTAGCAGCAGGCAAGGTGAAACCCGACACCGACCTGCGCAACTGGCTCGCCATCTTCGCCAGGTTGCCGATGCTTTCGGCGGTGGCGGTGGAGCCCGATGACGTCTGCGTGGTGATCTGCTGGATCACGTTCATGGTCAGGGAGATCTGACCCGCCGACGAGGTCTGTTGCTGCGCCGCGTTGGAGATGCTCTGGATCAGCGCGGCCAGGGTTTTCGACACGCCTTCGATTTCCTCCAGGGCCACTCCGGCGTCCTGGGCCAAGCGCGCACCGCGCACCACTTCGGTGGTGGTCTGTTCCATGGAGATAACGGCTTCGTTGGTGTCGGCCTGGATCGCGCGCACCAGGGTTTCAATCTGCCGCGTGGCCGCCGATGAACGCTCGGCCAGCCGCTGCACTTCATCGGCCACCACGGCAAAGCCGCGTCCGGCATCCCCGGCCATGCTGGCCTGGATCGCGGCGTTGAGGGCGAGGATGTTGGTCTGGTCGGCAATGTCGTCGATCAGGCTGACGATGTCGCCAATCTCCTGGGACGACTCGCCCAGGCGCTTGATGCGCTTGGCGGTGTCCTGGATCTGTTCGCGGATGTTGTCCATGCCGTGGATGGTGTTGTGCACCACCTCGTTGCCCTTGTTGGCGATTTCTACCGAACGCTCCGCCACCGCCGAGGATTCGGCCGCGTTGGCCGATACCTGGTCGATGGATTGGGCCATCTGGTTGATCGCGGTGGAGGCTTCGGCAATCTGTTGGGCCTGATGTTCGGAGGCCTGGGCCAGGTGCATGGCGGTGGCTTGGGTCTCTTGCACGGCACCCGCCACTTGCCCGGCGGTGAGGTTGATGGTGGCCACCAGATCGCGCAGTTGGTCCACGGAATAGTTGATGGAGTCGGCAATGGTGCCGGTGAAGTCTTCAGTCACCGAGGCGGTCACGGTGAGGTCGCCGTCGGCCAGGTCTTCGATTTCATCCAGCAGGCGCATGATCGCGTTCTGGTTGCGCTCGTTCTTCTCGGCGGTCTCATGCAGTTGGCGGTTGGTTTCGCGCACCATCACCAGGCCGATCAGGATGATCGAGGTCAGCGCCAACAGGCCCAGCACATAGCCGCCGATGGTGTCGAAGCTGCGTCCGCTGGCCAGGTTTTCAAAACCGGTGGCCAGGTGCGAGGCTTCATCGAGCAAGGTTTGCGACAGGTTGAAAATATTGCTCGCCGAGGCGCGTACCTGGAACAGCTGCGGCGAGGTTTCGAGGATTTCATCCACGGAGCCGGAGACAAACTCGAACAGCTCGGCGATTTCCGCCAGCCGCGCACGGGCATCGTGGTCTTCGACCTGGGTGATGCGCAGCCCGGGGTTGCCGTTGAGCATGCCATTGAGCACCTGCCCGAAGCGATTGGCGTCGCGGCCAAAGGTGTCGGCGGCCTGCACGGCGGTTTCGTCGCCGGCCAGCACGGTGTTGACCGCGCCAAGAATACGCTCGGCCAGCAACGACTGGCGCTGGGCCAAGGCTACCTGGCTGGCCGGCGCGCCGCGTTGCAGCAGGATGTCGACGACCTTTTCCGATTCCATCTGCAATTGCGGCACGGTTTCGGCGAGGGTCGCGGCCACTTGGTGCAGGGACAGCACGGTCTGCTCGCTGGCGAGGATCGCGTCGGTGTTTTTCAGCAGCGCTTCCCAGTCCGTCTGCACCGCGCGCATTTCAGCGCGGACCGCACTGGGCGCAGCGGGCAGGCCGGTTTCCGGGTCGCCTTTTTTCAGGTAGCCCCAGCGTTGGGCGAAATCGTTGCGCGCTTCGCCCAACAGCTTGAATGCAGCGGCCTTGCCGGCGGCGGCCTCGGTAGCGTTCTTGGCGATACGCTGGGACAGCACACGCAGTTCACCGGCGTGGCCGATGTACTGTTTGTCGTAGGTGGACTGGGTGTTGAGGTAAGCAAAGTTGGCGAACAGCAGCATGATGAATACGATCAGCGCGATAAACAGCACGATGATCTGTGAGCGGCTGCGCGAGCCGGCCTGGGGTTTGGGCGTGGTAGCGGTGGTCATGCGGCGACATCCATGAAACCAGGGGCCTGGGCCAGGGCGAAGGGGCTGAAGACCTGCCACAGCGGCTCACCATCGAAGTGACCCTGGATAAACGGCGCGCTGGGGCTGGTGTTCGCCAGCAAGGCGTCTTGTGCAAAATGCTGCATCCCCACCACCTCGTCTACCAGCAGCCCGACAAACAGATCGTTGTATTCCACCACCAGCACCCGCCGTTGCTTGCGCGCCTTGGACAGCTCAAGGCCAAGGAAACCACCCAGGTCCATCACCGGCAGCAAACGCCCGCGCAGGTTAGCAACACCCTTGACCCAGGCCTTGACCCCGGGCATTAAAGTGCAGCGCGGCTCATGCAGGACTTCGGCGACTTCGCCCATGGGCGCGACATACCAACACTGACCCAGGCGAAAGCCAATCCCGCTCCAGCGTTGCAGGCGGGTTTCCTGGGACGGCAGGTCGGCGGCCAGCAAGCGGCAGCGGCGGTCGATGTCCAGCAGCAGCTCGAAGGCGGTTTGCGACTCGGTCATGATGGCGTGCCGTCAGCCGGCCAGCACCTTGTTCAGGGTGGCGATCAGGGTTTCCTCGTCCACCGGCTTGGTCAGGTAGTCCTTGGCACCTTGGCGAGTCCCCCAGACCTTGTCGGTTTCCTGATCTTTGGTGGTGATGATGATCACCGGGATGTGCTCGGTTTCTTTGTCTTTGGTCAGTTGGCGCGTGGCCTGGAACCCATTGAGGCCCGGCATCACGATGTCCATCAATACCGCGTCAGGCTTTTCCTGGCGGGCGAGCGCTACACCATCGCCGCCGTTGGCGGCCTTGAGAACCTCGTGACCATGCTTTTCGAGCATGCCGGTCAATTTGTACATTTCGGTCGGCGAATCGTCGACGATCAGAACTCGTGCCATGGTTTTCCCCACTACATTGGTCAGCGCCGGCCCTTGTGAGGCGGCGTCAGTGTGCTTGTTCCACTGCGGCGAACCCTGGCACATAGGCCTTGATCGCACTCAGCAGCTCTTCCTTGCTGAAAGGCTTGGTCAAAAACTGATCGACACCCACGATGCGCCCCTTGGCCTTGTCGAACAGGCCGTCCTTGGAGGACAGCATGATCACCGGGATCGACTTGAACACCGGGTTGTTCTTCACCAGGGCGCAGGTCTGATAACCATCCAGGCGCGGCATCATGATGTCGACAAAGATAATGTGCGGGTGATGATCCACAATCCGGGCCAGGGCATCGAAACCGTCGATGGCCGTGATGACATCGCAGCCCACGTTCTTCAACAGCGTCTCGGCGGTGCGGCGGATCGTTTTCGAATCGTCGATCACCATCACTCTCAAGGCGTTGGAATGCTGTTCCATATCTGCTCTACCATCGCCACAGCGAATCGGTTTTCGGTGTGTACTGCCTGATGTTGCACAGGATGAGCGCCGCAGGCCTTGGAATTCAAGGGCTGCTGCGCCGTGGCAGTCTTTTTAGCACAGTCTCGGGGAGCAATCTATCGAGGCACCCGCGCAGTGGTTTTTCCTTGACCCACAACAGCCGCAGCGCCACTCTGACGCCACTTTTATGCGCCCTAATTTGCTAGAGGAAATCCCCCATGAGCGTTCGCGTCGGCATTGTCATGGACCCTATCGCCAGCATTTCCTATAAAAAGGACAGCTCGCTGGCCATGCTCCTGGCCGCCCAGGCCCGGGGCTGGACGCTGTTTTATATGGAGCAGCGCGACCTTTACCAGGGCGACGGCGAGGCCCGCGCACGCATGCGTCCGCTGCAGGTGTTTGCCAACCCTGAGAAGTGGTTCGAACTGCAGGACGAAATCGACAGCCCCCTGAGCGATCTGGACGTGATCCTGATGCGCAAGGATCCGCCGTTCGACATGGAATTCGTCTATTCCACCTACCTGTTGGAGCAAGCCGAGCGTGCAGGCGTGTTGATCGTCAACAAGCCGCAAAGCCTGCGCGACTGCAATGAAAAGCTATTTGCCACGCTGTTCCCACAGTGCACACCGCCGACCGTGGTCAGCCGTCGCGCCGATGTACTGCGTGAATTCGCCGCCAAACACGGTGATGTGATCCTCAAGCCGCTGGACGGCATGGGCGGCACCTCGATCTTCCGTCACCGCGCCGGCGACCCGAACCTGTCGGTGATCCTCGAAACCCTGACTGCCCTGGGCACCCAGCAGATCATGGGCCAGGCTTACCTGCCGGCGATCAAGGACGGCGACAAGCGCATCCTGATGATCGACGGCGAGCCGGTGGATTACTGCCTGGCGCGTATCCCGGCAGCCGGCGAAACCCGTGGCAACCTGGCAGCCGGTGGTCGTGGTGAAGCGCGGCCGTTGTCAGACAAGGACCGCTGGATCGCCAGTCAAGTTGGCCCGACGCTCCGGGAAAAGGGTCTGCTGTTTGTAGGCCTTGACGTAATTGGTGAAAACCTCACCGAAATCAATGTCACCAGCCCGACCTGTATTCGCGAGATCGACAATGCATTTGGCACGAACATCGGCGAAATGTTGATGGCAGCCATCGAGCGCAAGCTGCAAGCCAAGTGACATAGAACAGCCGGACACACACCAACATTGCGTTATCATGCGCGACCTGTGAAACGCGCGATGTTGGTTTTTTTGTCATGACACTCCCGTCCGATCTGCCCCCCGAACTCTCCCACAGCGGCGTGCGCCCGGCTGATCGGCTCGGATTTACCCTGTTCCTGGCCGCGTTGATTCACCTGGCCTTGATCCTCGGCGTGGGTTTCACCATGGTCGAGCCCAAGCAGATCACCAAGACCCTGGAAATCACCCTCGCCACGTTCAAAAGTGAAAAGAAGCCCGAGAAGGCGGATTTTCTCGCCCAGAACAACCAGCAGGGCAGCGGTACGCTGGACAAGAAGGCCATCCCCAAGACCACTGAAGTGGCGCCTTTCCAGGACAACAAGGTCAATAAGGTCACACCGCCGCCGGCGCCCAAGCCCGAAGTCAAACAGGCCACGCCCAAGCCCACCGTGACCACCGTCGCACCCAAGCCGCAAAAAGCCCCGGTCCAGCGCGAGAAAACCAAGACCGAACCACAGCCCGAGCCGGTGAAGCCGGCACCGACGTTCGATAGCTCGACACTCTCCGACGAAATTTCCAGCCTGGAAGCCGAACTGGCCCATGAGCAACAGCTGTACGCCAAGCGCCCGCGCATCTACCGGCTGAATGCGGCCTCGACCATGCGTGACAAGGGCGCCTGGTATAAGGACGAGTGGCGTAAGAAGGTCGAACGCATCGGTAACCTCAACTACCCGGAAGAGGCACGGCGCCAGCAGATTTACGGCAATTTGCGTCTATTGGTGTCGATCAACCGCGACGGGACGCTATATGAAGTGCAGGTGCTGGAATCATCCGGCCAGCCGCTGCTGGACCAGGCTGCCCAACGCATCGTGCGCCTGGCTGCGCCCTTTGCCCCGTTCAGCGGCGACTTGAACGACGTGGACCGCCTGGAAATTATCCGGACCTGGAAGTTTGCCAAGGGCGACCGCCTCTCCAGCAACTGAAAGCGCCCTCCTACAGAAAAGCCAACAGCACTGTATTCGGGTCACGTCCAGCTTGTCAGTTCGCCCCTCCAACGCCACACTAGCGGACATGAAAAATGTCAGCCCGACCTACCTCAAGCACCAATTCCTGATCGCCATGCCCCATATGGCCGACCCGAACTTTGCGCAGACCTTGACCTACATCGTCGAGCACACCGCCAATGGTGCCATGGGGTTGGTGGTGAACCGCCCGCAAGCACTGAACCTGGCCGATATCCTTGAGCAACTGCGCCCGGAGGTCGACCCACCGGCCCGTTGCCAGGGCGTGCCGATCTACATCGGCGGGCCGGTACAGACCGATCGCGGCTTTGTGCTGCACCCAACCGGACCGAAGTTCCAGGCCACCGTGGACCTGGAGGGTGTGTCGCTGTCCACTTCCCAGGACGTGTTGTTCGCCATTGCCGACGGCGTGGGCCCTGAGCAAAGCGTGATCACCCTGGGATACGCCGGCTGGGAAGCCGGGCAACTGGAAGCCGAACTCGCCAGCAATGCCTGGCTCACCTGCCCGTTCGATGCCGACATCCTGTTCAACACCGCAAGCGAGCTGCGCCTGGAAGCGGCAGCGGCCAAGCTGCGGGTCAACCTCAGCCTGCTGACCAGCCAGGCGGGGCACGCCTGATGGCCTTGCGTCTGATCCTCGGTTTTGACTACGGCACCAAACAGATCGGCGTAGCGGTCGGCCAGGTGATCACCGGCCAGGCCCGCGAACTGTGCACCCTCAAGGCCCAGAACGGCATACCGGACTGGAACCAGGTCGAAGCCCTGATTAAAGAGTGGAAGCCTGACGCCGTGGTGGTCGGCCTGCCCCTGAACATGGACGGCACCCCCAGCGACATGTGCCTGCGCGCCGAGAAGTTCGCCCGCCGTCTTAACGGCCGCTACAACCTGCCCTTCTATACCCACGATGAACGCCTGACCACCTTTGAAGCCAAGGGCGAGCGCCGCGACCGTGGCGGACAGAAGGGCAGCTACCGCGACAACCCGGTGGACGCCATTGCCGCCGCCTTGCTGTTGCAAGGCTGGCTGGACGAAAACACCGCTTTATTTGAATCCTGACTGACGCGGCTTGCCTGTCGCTTTTTGTAGGAGCGAGCTTGCTCGCGAAAAACGTCAACGATAACGCATGAAACCTGGATGAACACGGTGCCTGTGAGTTCTTCGCGAGCAAGCTCGCTCCTACACACTATCGCCTGCCTTGAAGGAGCCACCATGAGCCTGCCGAACCCCGCCGAACTGATCCGCCAGATGGCGGTAAGCCTCAAGACGCACCTGGAACACCGTGCCATCAGCGAACCGCGCTTTATCGGGATTCGCACCGGCGGTGTGTGGGTCGCCCAAGCGTTGCTGGACGAACTGGGCAGCGACTCCCCCTTGGGTACCCTGGACGTGTCCTTCTACCGCGACGACTTCAGCCAGAACGGCCTGCACCCACAAGTGCGTCCTTCCGCCCTGCCGTTCGAAATTGAAGGCCAGCACCTGGTGCTGATCGACGACGTGCTGATGAGCGGCCGAACCATCCGCGCCGCGATGAATGAATTGTTCGATTACGGGCGCCCGGCCAGCATCACCCTGGTCTGCCTGCTGGACCTGGAGGCAGGCGAACTGCCTATCAGCCCGGACGTGGTTGGCGCCACGCTGTCCCTTGAGGCCAGCCAGCGAGTAAAATTGTCCGGTCCCACGCCGCTCGAACTCGAACTGCAAGACCTTGCCCTTTAAACCGCCTTGTAAAGAGTCCCCGCGATGACGCCTCTAGATGCCAAGCGCCCGCTGCAGCTCAATGCTCAGGGCCAGTTGCAACATTTCTTGTCCCTCGACGGTTTGCCCCGCGAACTGCTCACCGAAATCCTCGACACCGCCGACTCATTCCTCGAAGTTGGCGGCCGGGCGGTGAAGAAAGTCCCGCTGCTGCGCGGCAAGACCATCTGCAACGTGTTCTTCGAGAACTCCACCCGCACCCGTACCACCTTTGAACTGGCGGCCCAACGGTTGTCGGCCGACGTGATCACGCTGAACGTGTCCACCTCGTCGGCCAGCAAGGGCGAGACCCTGCTCGACACCCTGCGCAACCTGGAAGCGATGGCCGCCGACATGTTCGTGGTGCGCCACGGCGACTCCGGTGCCGCGCACTTCATTGCCGAGCACGTGTGTCCGCAGGTAGCGATCATCAACGGCGGCGACGGCCGTCACGCCCACCCGACCCAGGGCATGCTCGACATGCTCACCATTCGTCGGCACAAGGGCAGCTTTGAAAACCTCTCGGTGGCCATCGTCGGCGACATCCTGCATTCGCGGGTAGCACGCTCGAACATGCTGGCCCTGAAAACCCTGGGTTGCCCGGACATCCGCGTGATCGCACCGAAAACCCTGCTGCCCATCGGCATCGAGCAATACGGCGTGAAGGTCTACACCGACATGACCGAAGGCCTCAAGGATGTGGACGTAGTGATCATGCTGCGCCTGCAGCGCGAACGCATGTCGGGTGGCCTGCTGCCGAGCGAAGGCGAGTTCTACCGCCTGTTCGGCCTGACCACCGCACGCCTGGCCGGCGCCAAGCCGGATGCCATCGTGATGCACCCGGGACCGATCAACCGAGGCGTGGAGATTGAGTCGGCGGTGGCCGACGGTAACCAGTCGGTGATTCTCAACCAGGTCACGTATGGCATCGCCGTGCGCATGGCGGTGTTGTCCATGGCCATGAGCGGGCAAACCGCGCAACGTCAATTCGAGCAGGAGAAGGCCCAGTGAAGCTCAGCATTCTCGGCGCCCGAGTCATCGATCCGGCCAGTGGCCTGGATCACGTTACCGATCTGCATCTGGAAGCCGGCAAGATCATCGCCATCGGCGCCGCACCCAGCAATTTCAGCCCCAGTGAGACCATCGATGCCAAAGGCCTGGTGGCCGCACCTGGCCTGGTGGACCTGAACGTCGCGTTGCGCGAACCGGGTTACAGCCGCAAAGGCAGCATCGCCAGCGAAACCCGCGCCGCTGCGGCCGGTGGCGTCACCAGCCTGTGCTGCCCGCCGCACACCAAGCCGGTGCTGGACACCTCGGCCGTGACCGAGCTGATCCTCGACCGCGCCCGTGAAGCCGGCAACTGCAAAGTGTTTCCCATCGGCGCCCTGAGCAAAGGCCTGGAAGGCGAACAACTCGCCGAGCTGATCGCCCTGCGCGACGCCGGTTGCGTGGCCTTCGGCAACGGCCTGGAGAGCTTTCGCAGCACCCGCACCCTGTGCCGCGCCCTGGAATACGCAGCGACCTTTGACCTGACAGTGATCTTCCACTCCCAGGACCGCGACCTGGCGGAAGGTGGCCTGGCCCATGAAGGCGCCGTCGCCAGCTTCCTCGGCTTGCCGGGCATCCCGGAAACCGCCGAAACCGTGGCCCTGGCCCGCGACCTGCTGCTGGTTGAGCAAAGTGGCGTGCGTGCGCACTTCAGCCAGCTGACCAGCGCCCGCGGCGTGGCCCTGATCGCCCAGGCCCAGGCCCGTGGCTTGCCGGTGACGGCGGATGTGGCGTTGTATCAACTGATCCTGACGGATGAGGCACTGATCGACTTCTCCAGCCTGTACCACGTACAACCGCCGCTGCGCACACTGGCCGATCGTGATGGTTTGCGGGCGGCAGTGAAGTCGGGCGTAGTCTCGGCGATTTCCAGCCATCACCAGCCCCACGAGCGGGATGCCAAGCTGGCACCGTTTGGCGCGACAGAGCCGGGCATCAGCAGCGTGGAGCTGTTACTGCCACTGGCGATGACGCTGGTGGAAGACGGTTTGCTCGACTTGCCGACGCTGCTGGCACGCCTGAGCAGCGGCCCGGCCGAAGCCTTGCGCCTGCCGGCGGGGAAACTGGCGGTAGGTGCGGCAGCGGACCTGGTCCTGTTTGACCCGGCCAGCTCCGCAATTGCTGGGGAACACTGGCTATCCAAGGGTGAGAACTGCCCGTTCATCGGCCATAGCCTGCCGGCGACGGTGCGCTACACCTTGGTGGATGGACGCATCAGCTACCAGGCTTGAGCCACTAAAAACTGTAGGAGCGAGCTTGCTCGCGAAGAACGAATAGACAATGCGGGCTACCTGATAGCGCTGCGTTATCGTTAACGTTCTTCGCGAGCAAGCTCGCTCCTACAGGTTATTGATGATCTACCGGCCGCCGTTGCGCTCGGCATTGCGGATCGAAACCTGGGTATTCAAGGTCCAGAAGTCATACAGCACCCCCACCAGGAACAAACCACCGGTCAGCAGGTAGATCAGCCCGGTGATCCATTTGCCCTGGTACATGCGGTGCACGCCGAACACCCCCAGAAACGCCAACAGAATCCACGCCACGTTGTATTCGATAGGGCCAGCGGTAAAACGCAGGTCCGCTTCACGGTCCATGGCCGGGATGAGGAAGAGGTCGATCAGCCAGCCGATTCCAAGCAAACCCAGGGTGAAAAACCAGATCGTGCCGGTCACGGGCTTGCCGTAATAGAAGCGATGGGCCCCGGTAAACCCGAAAATCCACAGCAGGTAACCGATCACCTTGCTGTGAGTGTCTTGCTGCGAACCAACCTGTTGATAGGTGTTCATGGAGTACCTCATTTGCTTCGATAGATAAATTTTTTCACTTTCTTTGTGACTTTTTTACAGGCGCCCGACGTACGGCAAATGGTATCTTCCCTCCCCTGAAAGCCTTATGCCACCTGACTTGTGTAGGACAATCGCGGCGAATCGTCGCGTTTTTCCTGAGTTTGACCCCAAGGTTCAGTCGACAAACGGCCTGAGAACGACACAAAAAGCTGTTATAAAGTTGCGCGCAAACCCATAAGAGCCACGCCTAATGCGACCATTTTTCAAGACATGGCTAACCATTTGCCTATTAATGCCACTGGCCGCCCACGCCACCAATCGTGAGCAACGACTTCCAAACGTCAACGGTTTCACCCCTAAAGTCCACAGCACGCCAAGCACTGCCAAATCGGCAAAGCCGACCGTCAGCCGCCCGACTCAACTGAGCAAGGCCCACGGCAAAGCAGTTCCGGGCCTGGTGGCAGTCAACACCAAGCAGAGCAGCACCGTCCTCAGCCGCGCCGTAAACGTGCTCGGTACGCCTTATCGTTGGGGCGGCAGCAGCCCAAGTAAAGGGTTCGACTGCAGCGGCCTGGTGAAATATGCGTTTAACGACGTAGCCGCCGTGGATCTGCCGCGCACCTCCAACGCCATGGCCGCCGGCCACGGGCAGAAGGTTGAGCGCAAGGACCTGAAACCGGGTGACCTGCTGTTCTTCAAACTGAAGAGCCGCCAGGTGAACCACGTTGCCATTTACCTGGGCAATGACCGTTTTATCCACGCACCGCGTCGTGGCAAGGCTGTCAGCATCGACACGCTGAAAAAGCCGTTCTGGGACAAGAACTACGTGATTGCCAAGCGGGTCCTGCCGAAAGAGCAGAACACGTTGCGGGTAGTACAACGCTGATCTGACGCTGGAATGCAGTAGTCAATGTGGGAGGGGGCTTGCTCCCGATAGCGGTGGATCAGTCAGCTTATCTGTACCTGACCCACTGCTATCGGGGCAAGCCCCCTCCCACATTTAGACGTGCTTATATATCCCCAGGCACCCTCGCCTTCTCCCGTGCCTCTTCACGGCTGATCACGCCCTCCGTGACCAACGCCTTCAAGCTCATATCCAGCGTCTTCATGCCCAGCGCCCCACCGGTCTGAATCGCTGAGACCATCTGCGCCACCTTGTCTTCGCGGATCAAGTTACGAATGGCCGGGGTGCCCAACATGATTTCATGGGCCGCCACCCGCCCGCCGCCGATCTTCTTGACCAGTACCTGGGACACCACCGCCTGCAACGACTCGGACAGCATTGAGCGGACCATGGCCTTTTCCCCCGCCGGGAACACGTCCACCAGCCGGTCCACGGTCTTTGCCGCAGAGGTGGTGTGCAGGGTGCCAAACACCAGGTGCCCGGTCTCAGCCGCGGTCAGGGCCAGGCGGATGGTTTCCAAGTCGCGCAACTCGCCCACCAGGATCACATCCGGGTCTTCCCGTAACGCCGAACGCAGCGCGGTAGAAAAGCTATGGGTATCGCGGCGGACCTGACGCTGGTTGATCAGCGCGATTTTTGGCGTGTGGATAAATTCGATGGGGTCTTCCAGCGTGAGGATGTGCTGGCGCCGATGCTGATTGAGGTAATCGATCATCGCCGCCAGGGTGGTGGATTTACCGCTGCCGGTAGGCCCCGTCACCAGCACCAGGCCGCGCGGTAGCTGGGCGATACGCCGGAACACTTCTCCCAACCCGAGGCTTTCCAGGCTCTGGACCTCGGCCGCAATGGTGCGAAACACCGCGCCCATGCCGCGATCCTGCTGGAACACATTCACCCGGAACCGCGCCACACCGGGCAGTTCGAAGGCAAAATCCGTTTCGAGAGATGTTTCGAAATCCTTTTGTTGGTGGCTGCTGAGCAGCGGACTCAATAAGTCCGCCACTTGCGCGGGTGAAAGCACCGGCCAATCCAGCGGCCAGACCTCTCCATCGATCCGCAGCATGGGTGCCACACCGGCCGACAGATGCAGGTCGGAGGCGCCCCGACGCACGCTGTCCACCAGCAATTCAGTGATATCCATAGGGCTTTCCATTTCCAGTAGAATGCCGCGGACTCCATATCCACGGGCGCATCTTGAATGTCGACGATAGCAGACAACATCGGCCTGGTTAGCCAGCGCATCCGCGCCGCAGCCGACGCCGTGCAACGTGACGCAAACAGCATCCACCTGCTGGCCGTGAGCAAGACCAAACCCGCGCAAGCCCTGCGCGAAGCCTATGCCGCCGGGATGCACGAGTTTGGTGAAAACTATCTGCAGGAGGCCCTGGGCAAACAGGCCGAATTAACCGACCTGCCCTTGAGTTGGCACTTCATCGGCCCCATTCAATCGAACAAGACTCGCGCGATCGCCGAGAATTTCGCTTGGGTGCATTCCGTGGACCGCCTCAAAATTGCACAACGCCTGTCCGAACAACGTCCGGCCGACCTGCCAGCGTTGAATATCTGCATCCAGGTCAATGTCAGTGGCGAGGCCAGCAAGTCCGGTTGTACGCCCGCCGACCTGCCGGCCCTGGCCAACGCGATCAGCGCCCTGCCGCGCCTGAAGCTACGGGGTTTGATGGCAATTCCCGAGCCGACGGAAGATCGGGCCGAACAAGACGCAGCGTTCGCCAGCGTGCGCGACCTGCAAAACAGCCTGAACCTGCCGCTCGACACACTTTCCATGGGCATGAGCCACGACCTTGAGTCGGCCATCGCCCAAGGCGCTACCTGGGTGCGGATCGGTACCGCCCTGTTTGGCGCCCGCGACTACGGCCAGCCCTCCAAGGGCTGACTTCCCTCTGAATAAGGACCTGTCATGAGCAACACGCGTATTGCCTTTATCGGCGCCGGAAACATGGCGGCCAGCCTGATCGGTGGCCTGCGGGCCAAGGGCCTGGACGCCGCGCAGATCCGCGCCAGCGACCCGGGCGCCGACACCCGTGCCCGCGTCAGCGCCGAGCACGGTATCGAAACCTTCGCCGATAACGCCGAGGCCATCCAGGGTGTCGATGTGATCGTCCTGGCGGTCAAGCCCCAGGCCATGAAGGCCGTGTGCGAAAGCCTGCGCCCGAGCCTGCAGCCACACCAACTGGTGGTGTCAATCGCCGCAGGCATCACCTGCGCGAGCATGAACAACTGGCTCGGCGCGCAACCGATCGTGCGCTGCATGCCCAACACCCCGGCGCTGCTGCGCAAGGGCGTGAGCGGTTTGTACGCCACCCACGAAGTGAGCGCCGAGCAACGTGACCAGGCCCAGGAACTGCTGTCCGCCGTGGGCATCGCCCTGTGGCTGGAACAGGAGCAGCAACTGGACGCGGTCACCGCCGTTTCCGGCAGCGGCCCGGCGTACTTCTTCCTGCTGATCGAAGCCATGACCGCTGCCGGGGTGAAACTGGGCCTGCCACACGAAGTCGCCGAGCAACTGGCCGAGCAGACCGCCCTGGGCGCTGCGCAGATGGCCGTGGCCAGTGATGTGGACGCCGCTGAGTTGCGTCGCCGCGTAACCTCCCCGGGCGGCACCACCCAAGCGGCCATCGAATCGTTCCAGGCCGGGGGCTTTGAAGCCCTGGTGGAAAAGGCTCTCGGCGCCGCTGCGCACCGTTCGGCTGAACTGGCCGAACAACTGGGCCAATAGTCGTCCCTTACAAAGGAATAAATGATGCTCGGACTCAATGACGCTGTCATCTTCATCATCCAGACGCTGGGCAGCCTGTACCTGCTGATCGTGCTGATGCGCTTTATCCTGCAACTGGTGCGGGCGAACTTCTACAACCCGCTGTGCCAATTCGTGGTGAAGGCCACGCAACCGCTGCTCAAGCCACTGCGCCGGGTGATCCCGAGCATGTTCGGCCTGGACATGTCTTCGCTGGTACTGGCGCTGCTGCTGCAGATCCTGCTGTTCGCAGTCATCCTGATGCTCAAGGGCTACCTGCCCAAGACCCTGCTGTTGCTGCCGTGGGCACTGATCGGGATCTTCTCGTTGTTTTTGAAGATCATTTTCTGGTCGATGATCATCAGTGTGATCCTCTCCTGGGTCGCACCGGGTAGCCGCAGCCCAGGCGCCGAGCTGGTGTCGCAGATCACTGAGCCGGTGTTGGCACCGTTCCGTCGCTGGATCCCCAACCTGGGTGGCCTGGATATCTCGCCGATTTTCGCCTTCATCGCGATCCAACTCCTGCAAAGCTGGGCGATTCCAAACCTGGCGGAATTCGTCGCCATGCCGCCGCTGTTGTTCGGGCTGATCTGATCCCCCTCGGATGACCCTCTTGATCGTTCCCTCACTCTGTGTGGGAACGATCTGCGCAACCACCCCGCCTTTGCTTGCCGCTGGGGGCAGCGGTCTTTAGACTTACGCCTCATTTAAACGAGAGCAGGGTCGATGCCAACTGCCTTTCCCCCCGATTCTGTTGGACTGGTCGTGCCCCAAGTGGCGCACTTCAGCGAACCGCTGGCCTTGGCCTGCGGCCGTTCGCTGCCCGCCTACGACCTGATCTATGAAACCTACGGCCAACTGAACGCCACGGCGAGCAACGCCGTGCTGATCTGCCACGCCCTCTCCGGTCATCATCATGCCGCGGGTTTCCATAGCGTTGACGAGCGCAAGCCCGGCTGGTGGGACAGCTGCATCGGCCCCGGCAAACCCATCGACACCAACCGGTTTTTTGTGGTCAGCCTGAACAACCTTGGCGGCTGCAATGGCTCCACCGGCCCCAGCAGCCTCAACCCGGAAACCGGCAGGCCGTTCGGCGCCGACTTCCCGGTGCTCACCGTGGAAGACTGGGTGCACAGCCAGGCGCGCCTCGCCGACCGGCTGGGCATCGAGCAATGGGCCGCTGTGATCGGCGGCAGCCTGGGCGGCATGCAGGCCCTGCAATGGACCATCACCTACCCGGATCGCGTGCGCCATTGCCTGGCGATTGCCTCGGCCCCCAAATTGTCGGCGCAGAACATCGCCTTCAACGAAGTGGCGCGCCAGGCGATCCTGACCGACCCCGAGTTCCACGGTGGCTCGTTCCAGGAGGCCGGGGTGATCCCCAAGCGCGGCTTGATGCTGGCGCGGATGGTCGGGCATATCACCTACCTGTCCGATGACTCCATGGGTGAAAAATTCGGCCGTGGCCTCAAGAGCGAAAAGCTCAACTACGACTTCCACAGTGTCGAGTTCCAGGTGGAAAGCTACCTGCGTTATCAGGGCGAGGAGTTCTCCGGGCGTTTCGACGCCAACACCTACCTGCTGATGACCAAGGCCCTGGACTACTTCGACCCGGCCGCCAACCATGACGACGACCTGGCGAAAACCTTCGAAGGCGCCACGGCCAAGTTCTGCGTCATGTCGTTCACCACCGACTGGCGCTTCTCGCCGGCCCGTTCCCGCGAACTGGTGGACGCCCTGATGGCCGCCCGCAAAGACGTCTGCTACCTGGAAATCGATGCCCCGCAAGGCCATGACGCTTTCCTGATCCCGATCCCGCGCTACCTGCAGGCCTTTGGCAACTACATGAACCGCATAACTCTGTGAGAACGCCATGAGAGCCGACCTGGAAATCATCCAAGACTGGATCCCCGCCGGCAGCCGCGTGCTCGACCTGGGCTGCGGTGATGGCGAACTGCTGAGCTGGCTGCGCGACAACAAGCAAGTCACCGGCTACGGCCTGGAAAACGACCCGGACAACATCGCCCAGTGCGTGGCCAAGGGCATCAACGTGATCGAGCAGGACCTGGACAAGGGCCTGGGCAATTTTGCCAGCAACAGCTTCGATATCGTGGTGATGACCCAGGCCCTGCAAGCGGTGCACTACCCGGACCGTATCCTCGACGAAATGCTGCGCGTGGGCCGCCAGTGCATCATCACCTTCCCCAACTTCGGGCACTGGCGCTGCCGCTGGTACCTGGCGACCAAGGGCCGCATGCCGGTGTCGGACTTCCTGCCGTACACCTGGTACAACACACCCAACATTCACTTCTGCACCTTCGAAGACTTCGAAGCCCTGTGTGGCGAGCGCGAAGCCAAGGTGATCAATCGCCTTGCCGTCGATCAACAGCATCGTCATGGCTGGGCGAGTAAGCTATGGCCCAATCTGTTGGGCGAAATCGGTATCTACCGGGTCAGCAGTCCTGGCCTGACGGATCACCAGATTGCCGTCTAACCATTTTCAAGAGGGACGATCATGAGTCGCTTGGCTATTTTTCTACTGACCGCATGCCTGGGCGCCAGCGCCATGGCAGCGGACACTATCGACGCTAATCGCAAGAAAGACTTCGGCGATATCACCGTTCATTACAACACCTTCACCTCCAGCTTCCTGCAACCGGAAACCGCCCAGAAAGTTGGCGTGGTGCGCAGCAAGGAGAAGGGCCTGATCAATGTGGCCGTGATCAAGGGCGTGACGCCGGTGGCGGCACAGGTGACCGGCACCATCAAGGACCTGGGGGGCAAGAGCGAGATCCTGACGTTCAAGCAGATCAACGAGAAAGGCGGAATCAACTACCTCGCGCCCTACTCCGTGACCCAGCGCGAATACAAGACGTTTACCATCAACGTCGAAACCGGCGGCAAAGCCCATAGCTTCCAATTCAACCAAGAACTGTTTCCGGCCGAATGATGAACCTGACCCAACTCGTCCTGGCCAGCCATAACGCCGGCAAACTCAAAGAACTCCAGGCCATGCTCGGCGACTCCGTGCAACTGCGCTCGATCGGCGAGTTCAGCCAGGTGGAGCCGGAAGAGACCGGCCTGTCGTTCGTCGAGAACGCCATCCTCAAGGCACGCAATGCCGCACGCATCTCGGGCCTTCCGGCGCTGGCCGATGATTCGGGCCTGGCGGTGGACTTCCTCGGCGGCGCCCCTGGTATCTACTCGGCGCGTTATGCCGATGGCAAGGGCGACGCGGCCAACAACGCCAAGCTGCTGGACGCCCTCAAGGACGTGCCGGATGGCGAGCGCGGCGCGCAGTTCGTCTGCGTGCTGGCCTTGGTGCGGCATGCCGATGACCCGCTGCCGATCCTGTGCGAAGGCCTGTGGCACGGGCGCATCCTGCATGCGGCCAGTGGTGAACACGGTTTTGGCTATGACCCGCTGTTCTGGGTGCCGGAACGCAATGTTTCCAGCGCCGAACTGAGCCCGGCCGACAAAAACCAGATCAGCCACCGCGCCCGCGCAATGGATTTGCTGCGCCAACGCCTGAGCTTGAAATGACCCAGAACACCTCCGCGCAGCCGCTGATCCACGGTGGCGCGCAAACACCTCGGGCGGCCATGCCGGTGCTGCCGCCCCTGGCGCTGTATATCCACATCCCGTGGTGCGTGCGCAAATGCCCTTATTGCGACTTCAACTCCCACACCGCCAGCAAGGTGCTGCCGGAAGAGGAATACGTCGACGCCTTGCTGACTGACCTCGATCAGGACCTGCACGCGGTGTATGGGCGCGAACTGAGTTCGATCTTCTTCGGGGGCGGCACCCCAAGCCTGTTCAGTGCTGCGGCGCTGGGCCGACTGCTCCAAGGCGTGGAAGCACGCATCCCGTTTGCCGGTGATATCGAGATCACCCTGGAAGCCAACCCCGGCACGTTCGAGCAAGAGAAGTTCGTCGCTTACCGCAAGCTGGGGATCAACCGGCTGTCCATCGGCATCCAGAGCTTCCAGCAGGAAAAGCTTGAGGCCCTGGGCCGCATCCACAACGGCGACGAAGCCGTACGCGCCGCCGGGATGGCGCGCCAGGCCGGGTTCGATAACTTCAACCTGGACCTGATGCACGGCTTGCCGGACCAGTCCCTGGAAGACGCCTTGAGCGACCTGCGCCAGGCCATTGCGCTAAAACCCACGCACCTGTCCTGGTACCAGCTGACCCTGGAACCCAACACCGTGTTCTGGAACCAGCCACCTGCGCTGCCGGAAGACGACACCCTGTGGGACATCCAGGAAGCTGGCCAGGCGCTGCTGGCCGAACACGGTTACGCGCAATATGAAGTGTCGGCCTACGCCCAAGCTGGCCGCCCGGCGCGGCATAACCTCAACTACTGGAGTTTTGGCGACTTTATCGGCATCGGTGCCGGCGCCCACGGCAAGCTCAGCCACCCCGACGGGCGCATTGTGCGCACCTGGAAAACCCGCGCGCCGAAGGACTACCTCAACCCGGCCAAAAACTTCCAGGCCGGGGCGAAGGAACTGACCAACGAAGAGTTGCCGTTCGAGTTCCTGATGAACGCGCTGCGCCTCACCGAAGGCGTCGAGGCCAGGCTTTACGCCGAACGTACCGGCCTCGACCTGGCGAGCCTGGATGAGGCGCGTCGCGAGGCAGAACAAAGTGGCTTAATGCAGGTCGAACCGTCACGCCTGGCGGCCACCGACCGTGGGCAACTGTTTCTCAATGACCTGTTGCAGAAGTTTTTGAGCTGATCGCTCTAAGGAAATCGAATGGATTTGGTACTCGACCTGCTCGCCACCGTATCCCGCTGGAGCCGCAGCAACCTGTCGGAAATATCCCTGGCCCTTGTGGGATGTTTGCTGGTGCTGTTTGGCGCTGACATCAAGGGTTGGGTCGAGGCGCGCCTGGGCAGCGTTGCTGGCGCGTTGCGCGTACCGTTGATGGCCCTGCTGTGCATGATCGGCAGTGGTGCGGCGCTGATCTATGCGACGCCGTGGATTGTGCGGGGATTGAGCCAGTTCAATAACTACAGCCTGGCGCCGGTGCTGGTGGTGGTGCTGGTGTTGATTGGCGTCGTCGCCGACCGCCGCTGAGCTCAAATCCAACACAAAACAACTGTGGGAGGAGGCTTGCCCCCTCCCACATTGAATTGCATTTCAAGTCAGTGGCGAGTTACGCCAGCTTCTCGAACTTCAAATCCCAAACCCCATGCCCCAACCGCTCGCCACGGCGTTCGAACTTGGTGATCGGGCGTTCGGCCGGGCGTGGTACGCATTTGCCGTCTTCCGCCAGGTTGCGGTAGCCAGGGGCAACGTCCATCACTTCCAGCATGTATTCGGCGTACGGTTCCCAGTCGGTGGCCATGTGCAGGATACCGCCGACTTTCAGCTTGCTGCGCACCAGCTCTGCGAAGGAGGCCTGGACGATGCGGCGCTTGTGGTGACGGCTCTTGTGCCAAGGGTCCGGGAAAAACAGCATCAGGCGGTCGAGGCTGTTATCGGCGATGCAGCGGTTGAGCACTTCGATCGCGTCGCAGTCATAGACCCGCAGGTTGGTCAGGCCTTGGGTCAGCACACCATTGAGCAGCGCGCCGACACCCGGACGGTGCACTTCCACGCCGATGAAGTCCTGTTCCGGCGAGGCTGCGGCCATTTCCAGCAGGGAGTGGCCCATGCCAAACCCGATTTCCAGGGAGCGTGGGGCCGAACGGCCGAACACCTGGTCATAGTCCACCGGCGCGTCGGCCAGGGGCAGGATGAACAGCGGCGTACCTTGCTCCAGGCCCTTTTGCTGGCCTTCGGTCATGCGGCCGGCGCGCATCACAAAACTCTTGATGCGGCGGTGCTTGGACTCGTCGCCTTCTTCCACGGTGTTCGGCGTTTCGTTTGATTCAGTCATCAATGGCTCTTACTTGATCAGACCATCCAGCGGCGAAGAGGCGCTGGCGTAGAGTTTTTTCGGCATGCGCCCGGCGAGGTAGGCCAGACGGCCCGCAACGATGGCGTGTTTCATGGCTTCGGCCATCATGATCGGCTGCTGGGCATTGGCGATGGCCGAGTTCATCAGCACCGCTTCGCAACCCAGCTCCATGGCGATGGTGGCGTCAGAGGCAGTGCCCACGCCCGCATCCACCAGCACCGGGATTTTGGCTTCTTCCAGGATGATCTGCAGGTTGTACGGATTGCAGATCCCCAGGCCCGTACCGATCAGGCCGGCGAGCGGCATCACAGCGATGCAGCCGATTTCGGCGAGTTGGCGGGCGATGATCGGGTCGTCACTGGTGTAGACCATCACGTCGAAACCTTCCTTGACCAGGGTTTCAGCGGCCTTGAGGGTTTCGATCACGTTGGGAAACAGGGTTTTCTGGTCTGCCAGCACTTCCAGCTTGACCAGATTGTGACCATCGAGCAGCTCGCGGGCCAGGCGGCAGGTGCGCACGGCTTCGATGGCGTCGTAGCAACCGGCGGTGTTCGGCAGGATGGTGTAGCGGTCCGGCGGCAGGATATCCAGCAGGTTCGGTTCGCCCGGGTTCTGGCCGATGTTGGTGCGGCGCACGGCCACGGTCACGATCTCGGCGCCGGAGGCTTCGATGGCCAGACGGGTTTCTTCCATGTCGCGGTACTTGCCGGTGCCGACCAGCAGACGGGACTGGTAGGTACGACCGGCCAGGACGAAGGGCTTGTCGCTACGAACGATGCTCATGGGAAATCCTCGAAATGGGGTGAGGTTCTGCAGAATTCGGGGGGCGGATGCCTAGCCGCCACCGATGGCGTGGACCACTTCGACCTGATCACCTTCGGTGAGCGCGGTCTCGCCGTGCTGGCTACGCGGGACGATATCCTGATTGAGCTCCACTGCAACGCGACGCCCGGTCAGGTCCAGACGGGTCAGCAGGGCCGCAACGGTTTCACCGTCGGGCAGTTCAAAGGATTCGCCGTTCAACTGAATGCGCATGCCACGGGCCGCCATCGTTTTTAGGGGCCAGCATTCTAGCCCGATTGGGACCTGAAGGTCAGCTCCAAGCGTCAAGCGGTCAGTTGCATGCGCCAGGCCGCCAAGCCCAGGAAGAACCAACCCAGCAGGAACGCCAGCCCGCCAAATGGCGTGATGATCCCCAGTTTGCTGATGCCGGTCATGGTCAACGCGTACAGGCTGCCGGAGAACAGCACAATGCCGACAACGAACGACACACCCGCCCACGTGACCAGTCGCCCAGGAATATGCGCGGCCAGCAGCGCCACACCGAACAGCGCCAAGGTGTGAACCAGTTGGTAGGTTACGCCGGTGTGAAAGATCGCCAGGTATTCGGCGCTCAGACGGTTTTTCAGGCCATGGGCGGCGAACGCACCCAGGGCGACACCGGTGAAGCCGAAAAAGGCAGCCAGCATCAGAAAGCTACGCAGCATGAGGAACTCCAGTCAGACTCATGGGACAGGGTCTGTATAATGGCCCGCTCAACGGGTTCGGCCAAGCCATCTCTATGCTGCGTCTCCTCTTCAAACGCTTTCTCAATGTCGTGAAATGGTTTGCCATCGGCAGTGTCTTGCTGGTGCTGCTGTTCCGTGTCGTCCCGCCGCCCTTCACCGCGCTGATGGTGGAGCGCAAGGTCGAATCCTGGTTCGACGGCGAACCCATTGACCTGCAGCGTACCTGGGTGCCGTGGGACGAGATCGCCGATGACCTCAAAGTGGCGGTGATGGCCGGTGAAGACCAGCGCTTCCCGCAGCATTGGGGCTTCGATTTCGGTGCGATCCAGGCGGCGCTGGTGCACAACGAACGCGGTGGTTCGATCCGTGGCGCCAGTACGCTGAGCCAGCAAGTATCGAAAAACCTGTTCCTGTGGGCCGGTCGCAGCTATTTGCGCAAAGGCCTGGAGGCTTGGTTTACCGGGCTGATCGAGGTGCTGTGGCCCAAACAGCGCATTCTTGAGGTGTACCTCAACAGCGTGGAATGGGATGAAGGCGTGTTTGGCGCGGAAGCGGCGGCGCGGCATCACTTTGGGGTGAGCGCCAAGGGACTGTCCCGGCAGCAGGCCAGCTATCTGGCGGCGGTGCTGCCTAATCCACGGGTGTGGAGTGCCAGTCATCCGACCGCGTATGTGGCGCGGCGAGCGGCGTGGATTCGCCAGCAGATGAGCCAGTTGGGTGGGGATGGTTATCTGGTGGAACTGAACAACTCTCGCAAAGCGCCTTGGTCCGACTGATACACACAAAAAAATGTGGGAGGGGCTTGCCCCCTCCCACACTTTTAAGCAGCGATGGACAGTTTCAGCTTGTTCATCGCGCTCTTTTCAAGCTGACGAATCCGCTCGGCCGACACGTTGTACTTCTGCGCCAGGTCGTGCAGCGTGGCTTTTTCTTCCGCCAGCCAGCGCTGGTAGAGGATGTCCCGGCTGCGATCGTCCAGCACTTCCAGCGCTTCGTGCAGGTTGTGGTTGGAGTTGTCGCTCCAGTCGGCGTCTTCCAGTTGGCGCGCCGGGTCGTACCGGTGGTCTTCCAGGTAGTTGGCCGGCGATTGGAAGGCGCTGTCGTCGTCCGCTTCCGCGGCCGGGTCAAAGGCCATGTCATGTCCGGTCAGGCGGCTTTCCATCTCGCGCACTTCACGGGGCTCCACGCCGAGGCTTTCAGCCACGCGATGGACTTCCTCGTTGTTCAGCCACGCCAGGCGTTTCTTCTGGCTGCGCAGGTTGAAGAACAGCTTGCGCTGGGCCTTGGTGGTCGCGACTTTCACGATGCGCCAGTTGCGCAGGATGAACTCGTGGATTTCCGCCTTGATCCAGTGCACGGCAAACGACACCAGGCGCACACCCATTTCAGGGTTAAAGCGCTTCACAGCCTTCATCAGGCCGACGTTGCCTTCCTGGATCAGGTCAGCCTGGGCCAAGCCGTAGCCGCTATAGCTACGGGCGATATGTACGACAAATCGCAGGTGGGCGAGCACCATCTGCCGAGCCGCCCCCAAATCCTGCTCATAGTAGAGACTCTCGGCCAGTTCACGCTCCTGCTCGGGCGTCAGCAATGGAATGCTGTTAACCGTGTGCACATAGGCTTCCAGGTTCGCACCCGGGACCAAGGCATAAGCAGGTTGCAAAGAAGTGGTCATACGAAAAAACCTCCGACTCACATAACTCGTGCAGTTCAGCACTGCGAAAATTGACCGGAAACCGTAGGACAAGTTCCCTAAACCACTGATACGGTCAATACAAACGAAACCACATTAATCTGACATTAACTACTTCGGTGCCAGCTCACGTAAATGCCGTGCGACCGCAATCCAGGCACCGATATAACCCAACAATACCGCGCCAAGCAAGAGCGACAGACCATCGGCCACCGGTACCCCGGCCAAAGCAAAATCACTGCCGTACAAGCCGGCAAGCCCAACGACTGCGTCGTTCAGCCAGTTCAGGCCGAACGCCAGCACGCCCCAGGACAAAATCCCCGCACCCAGGCCATAAAGCGCACCCATGTACAGAAAAGGCCGACGCACATAGCTGTCCGTGCCGCCGACCAGTTTAATCACTTCTATCTCGGTGCGACGGTTTTCAATATGAAGACGAATGGTATTACCTATCACCAAAAGTAATGCAGACACCAGCAGCACTGTCAGGCCGAACACAAAGCGGTCGCCCAGCTTGAGGATCGCCGCCAGGCGCTCTACCCAGACTAGATCAAGTTGCGCCTGTTGCACCTTGGGCATCTCTGCGAGTTTTTGTCGCAGGGCTTCAAGGCCCGCCTTGTCGACTTCATTCGGCGTCACCAGGACCACACCCGGCAACGGGTTCTGCGGCAGCTCTTTAAGCGCCTCGCCCAGGCCGGACTGTTGCTGGAACTCCTCGAGGGCCTGGTCGCGACTGACGTACTCGGCGTCCGCGACGCCCGGCATGTTCTTGATATCGTCCCGTAGCGCTTCGCCTTCCTTGGTACTGGCATCCAGGTTCAGGTACAGCGAAATCTGCGCCGCACGCTGCCAGGAACCTCCCAGGCGCTCGACATTATTAAGCAGCAGCGACAAGCCCATCGGCAGGCTGAGGGCCACGGCCATCACCAGGCAGGTAAAAAAGCTGCCGATCGGCTGCTTGCCCAGGCGACGCAGGCTGTCCAGCAGGCTGGCGCGATGGCTTTCGATCCAGGCGCGCAGCAGGGTGCTGAAGTCCGGGCCGTCGTCTTCGTCGTGCTTTTTCTTCTTCGGTTGCGGATCGGCCGGTTTCGGCGCCACGCGCTCGGAAACCTTGGGGCTACGTGTCGCACTCATACGCCAGCCTCCCCGTCACCGATCAGACGACCGCGTTGCAGGGTCAGCATGCGGTGGCGCATGCGGGCGATCAGCGCCAGGTCGTGACTGGCGATCAGTACGCTGGTGCCCAAACGGTTGATGTCTTCGAACACGCCCATGATCTCGGCCGCCAGGCGCGGGTCGAGGTTACCGGTGGGTTCGTCCGCCAGCAGCAGGGCCGGACGGTGAACGATGGCGCGAGCAATGCCGACGCGTTGTTGCTGGCCGGTGGACAGGTCGCCGGGGTAGAGGTCGGTCTTGTCTGACAGCGCCACGCGCTCCAGGGCCGAATCCACACGCTTGACGATTTCGGCCTTGGACAACCCAAGAATCTGCAAGGGCAGCGCAATGTTGTTGAACACCGTGCGATCGAACAGCAACTGGTGGTTCTGGAACACTACGCCGATCTGGCGGCGCAGGAACGGAATCTGCGCATTACTGATGGTGGCCAGGTCCTGGCCCGCCAGCAGCAACTTGCCCGTGGTCGGGCGTTCCATGGCCAGCAGCAGGCGCAACAGCGTACTTTTGCCGGCGCCCGAGTGACCGGTAACAAACAAGAACTCGCCGCGACGCACTCGAAAGCTCAGCTCATGCAAGCCGACATGCCCGTTGGCATAGCGTTTACCGACCTGTTCGAATCGAATCATGAACGCTCCCGCTCGGCAAACAGTGCCTGTACAAAGGGTTCGGCTTCAAAGGTGCGCAGGTCGTCGATGCCTTCACCGACACCGATATAACGAATCGGCAACCCGAACTGCTTGGCCAGGGCGAAGATCACACCGCCTTTGGCCGTGCCGTCGAGCTTAGTCAAGGCCAGGCCGGTCAGTTGGACCGTCTGGTTGAATTGTTTGGCCTGGCTGATGGCGTTCTGGCCAGTACCGGCGTCCAGCACCAGCAACACCTCGTGCGGGGCGTCTGCGTCAAGCTTGCCGATCACGCGGCGGACTTTCTTCAGCTCTTCCATCAGGTTGTCTTTGGTGTGCAGGCGACCGGCGGTATCCGCGATCAGCACGTCGATGTTGCGAGCCTTGGCGGCTTGCACGGCGTCGAAGATCACCGAGGCGGAATCGGCGCCGGTGTGCTGGGCAATAACCGGGATCTTGTTGCGCTCGCCCCAAACCTGCAGTTGCTCAACGGCTGCGGCGCGGAAGGTGTCGCCGGCGGCGAGCATGACTTTCTTGCCTTCCGACTGCAGCTTCTTGGCCAGTTTGCCGATGGTGGTGGTCTTGCCGGCGCCGTTGACGCCCACGACCAGGATCACGAACGGCTTGTTCGGGGTGATCACCAGCGGTGCTTCCACGGGTTTGAGCATCGCAGCCAGCTCGGCCTGCAAGGATTTGTAGAGGGCGTCGGCATCGGTCAACTGCTTGCGCGCGACCTTCTGGGTCAGGCTCTGGATGATCACAGCAGTGGCTTCGACGCCCACGTCGGCGGTCAGCAGGCGGGTTTCGATGTCTTCCAGCAACTCATCGTCAATCACCTTCTTGCCGAGGAACAGGCTGGCCATACCCTCGCCGATGCTGGCGCTGGTCTTGCTCAGGCCTTGCTTGAGGCGGGCGAAGAAGCCGGTCTTGCCGGTTTCCACAGGAGCGACGGGCTCGGGCTCAACGGGCGATTCGATAACGGCGGGAGCGGCAACCTCGACGGGGACCGGCTCAACCACTGGTGCGACAACCGCAACGGGCGTCGGCTCGCTCACAGCCACAGGCGCCGGCTCTGCGACCACGACAGGAGCCGGCTCGATAACCACCGGAATCGGCGGCGCCACATGCTCAGCCTGCACGTCGTCAACCAGCGCCACGGGCTCTTCGGGCACCGGCAGTTCCGGCCACGGCTTATGCTCGGGCTCAGGTTCCGGCACCCCATCGGCCACCGGTTGCAGCACCGGCTCAGCCATCGGCAACACGACCGGCGCCGGCGCTTCGGCAACGGGCTCGGCTTCTACTATAGGATCGGGGATCGGCTCAGCTTGAACCTGTGGCTGTTCAGCGACGGTTTCCTGCGGCTTTTTGCGCAGCCATCCGAACAGGCCTTTCTTCTCGCCAGCCGCAGCTGGGGTCTTCTTGTCGTCGTTGGAACCAAACATGGAGACGGCTATCTCAAGGTAGCGACGCGCCAAGGGGCGCATCGGTAAATAAAATTCGATGCGTAACAGACTGTTTTTTAGCCAGCTCGTTCATGCGCAACATTTTGTAAGGCCTAAATAGGGCCTTAACAAGACAGCCATAGTGGCCGTCTCTAGGTCGGATCAGTATCCTAGCACCTCCTCGCCCGCCGACGCTAAGACCAAGCGGGCAGCCCAACAGGTTTAAAAACGAATGAATGCTCTAGCCCGCCACGCCGCAGGCCTGCTGTTCAGCACAGTTTGTCTGCCCCTTTCAGCCTTGGCTGCCGACCCACAACCCACCCATGAATTCACCCTGGATAACGGCCTCAAGGTGGTCGTGCGCGAAGACCATCGCGCGCCAGTAGTGGTTTCCCAGGTCTGGTACAAGGTTGGTTCGAGCTACGAGACCCCGGGCCAGACCGGTTTGTCCCACGCCTTGGAACACATGATGTTCAAGGGCAGCGCCAAGGTTGGCCCCGGCGAAGCCTCGCTGATCCTGCGTGACCTGGGCGCCGAAGAAAACGCCTTCACCAGCGATGACTACACCGCCTACTACCAGGTGCTGGCCCGTGACCGCCTGGGCGTCGCCTTTGAGCTGGAAGCCGACCGCATGGCCAGCCTGCGCCTGCCGGCCGACGAGTTCAGCCGCGAAATCGAAGTCATCAAGGAAGAGCGCCGCCTGCGCACCGACGACAACCCGATGTCCAAGGCCTTCGAGCGCTTCAAGGCGATGGCCTTCCCGGCCAGCGGCTACCACACGCCGACCATCGGCTGGATGGCCGACCTCGATCGCATGAAGGTCGAGGAACTGCGCCACTGGTACCAGTCCTGGTACGTGCCGAACAACGCCACCCTGGTCGTGGTCGGCGACGTCACGCCGGACGAGGTAAAAAACCTCGCCCAGCGTTACTTTGGCCCGATCCCCAAGCGCGACGTACCACCCGCCAAGGTTCCGATGGAGCTGGCCGAGCCCGGCGAGCGCCTGCTGACCCTCCATGTGCAGACCCAATTGCCGAGCGTGATCCTGGGCTTCAACGTACCTGGCCTGGCCACAGCCGAAGACAAGCGCTCGGTCCAAGCCCTGCGCCTGATCTCGGGCCTGCTGGACGGCGGCTACAGCGCACGGATCTCCGAGCAGTTGGAGCGCGGTGAAGAACTGGTATCCGCCGCGTCCACCAGCTACGACGCCTACACTCGCGGAGACAGCCTGTTCACCCTCTCGGCCACCCCGAACCAGCAAAAGAAAAAGACCGTCGCCCAAGCCGAAGCTGGCCTGTGGCGCCTGCTGGAAGAGCTTAAAGCCAAGCCACCTACCGCCGAAGAACTGGAGCGCATCCGTGCCCAGGTCATCGCCGGCCTGGTGTACCAGCGCGATTCCATCACCAGCCAGGCCACGGCCATCGGCTCCCTGGAAACCGTGGGCCTGTCCTGGAAGCTTATGGACACCGAACTGGCCGACCTGCAAAGCGTGACCCCGGAAGATATCCAGAAGGCCGCGCGCACCTATTTCACCCGCGAACGTCTGAGCGTCGCCCATGTTTTGCCTGAGGAGACCGCTCATGAGTGATCGCAAAAGCAGCCGCCTGATCCTGCCGGGCCTGATCGCCGTTACCCTGATCGCGGCGAGTGCCGTGTATTTCCTGCGCCCGAGTGAGTCCGTTGCCAGCCAGGCGCTGGACAAGGCTCAATCGGCCAACAAACTGCAATCCCTGGCGGAGCTGGACGGCAAGGCGCCGACCAACCGCAAGCTCGACGTGCAAACCTGGACCACCGCCGAAGGCGCCAAGGTGCTGTTCGTCGAAGCCCATGAACTGCCGATGTTCGACATGCGCATCCTGTTCGCTGCCGGCAGCAGCCAGGACGGCGACGTGCCGGGCCTGGCGCTGATGACCAACGCCATGCTCAACGAAGGCGTACCGGGCAAGGATGTGAGCCAGATTGCCAGCGGGTTTGAAGGCCTGGGCGCCGACTTTGGCAATGGCGCCTACCGCGATATGGCGCTGGTGTCCCTGCGCAGCCTGAGCGACAGCGCTAAACGCGAGGCCGCCCTGGCACTGTTTGACGATGTGATCGGCAAGCCGACCTTCCCCGCCGACTCCCTGGCGCGGATCAAGAACCAGATCCTCGCCGGCTTTGAATACCAGAAGCAGAACCCCGGCAAACTGGCGAGCCTGGAGCTGTTCAAGCGCCTGTACGGCGATCACCCATACGCTCACCCGAGCGAAGGCACGCCGCAAAGCGTTCCGAAGATTACCCTCGCACAGTTGCAGGCGTTCCACGCCAAGGCCTATGCGGCAGGTAATGCCGTGATTGCCGTGGTCGGTGATTTGACCCGCGCCGAAGCCGAAGCGATGACGGCCAAAGTGTCCGCCTCGCTGCCCAAGGGCCCGGCCATGGCGAAGATCGCCCAGCCGACCGAACCCAAGGCCGGCCTGAGCCATATCGAGTTCCCGTCCAAACAGACTCACCTGCTGTTCGCCCAATTGGGCATCGACCGCGCCGACCCGGACTACGCGGCCCTGTCCCTGGGCAACCAGATCCTCGGCGGCGGAGGCTTCGGCACCCGCTTGATGAGCGAAGTGCGCGAAAAGCGTGGCCTGACCTACGGTGTGTATTCCGGCTTCTCGCCGATGCAAGTGCGTGGCCCGTTCATGATCAACCTGCAGACCCGCGCCGAAATGAGCGGCGGCACCCTGCGCCTGGTCGAAGACGTGCTGGCCGACTACCTCAAGACCGGTCCGACGCAAAAGGAACTGGATGACGCCAAGCGCGAGCTGGCCGGCAGCTTCCCGCTGTCCACCGCGAGCAACGCCGATATCGTCGGACAACTGGGCGCCATGGGTTTCTACAACCTGCCGCTGAGCTATCTGGAAGATTTCATGAAACAATCCCAGGCCCTGACCGTAGAGCAGGTCAAGGCTGCCTTGAACAAACACTTGAGCGCCGACAAGATGGTCATCGTGACCGCCGGCCCAACGACTGCGCAAAAGCCACTACCGCCCCCCACTGATAAACCTGCCGAGCAGCCGCTCGGGGTTCCGGAGCATTAATGGCCAGTTCATCTCGCCCGAAAAAACCTGTCCACAACGTGCATAACGGTGTGGGCCAACTGCGCATCATTGGCGGTGAATGGGGCAGCCGCAAGCTGAGCTTCCCCGACGTCGTGGGCCTGCGCCCAACGCCGGATCGCGTGCGTGAAACCTTGTTCAACTGGCTCGCGCCGTACATTGCCGGCGCCAAGGTGCTGGACCCGTTCGCCGGCAGTGGCGCGCTGTTCCTGGAGGCGCTGTCCCGTGGCGCAGCCCAGGCCCAGGCGCTGGATGCCAGCAATGTCGCGGTGTCCAGCCTCAAGGAACACCTGGGCACCCTGCGCTGCACCAACGGCCAGGTACAGACTGCCGACGCCCTGCGCTACCTGGAAACCCAGGCCGCCAGCGCCTACGACGTGGTGTTCCTCGACCCGCCGTTCAATCAGAACCTGCTGCCGACCGTGTGCACCTTGCTCGAAGAGCGCGAATGGTTAGCACCGGACGCGTGGATCTACACCGAAAGCGAGACCGCGCCGTCTAGCCTGGGCTTGCCGGGCGCGTGGCGCCTGCACCGGGAGCAGAAGTCCGGTCGGGTGTATTACGCGTTGTGGCATCGGTTGGTCGACAGCGTCGCTTAATCTGTGGCGAGCACGTTTGCTGTGGTGAGTTAGCTCAAAACTGAGAGTTTCATGACACCGTCCTCCAACCCATTCACCCCCGCCTTCGGCCTCGGCAACCCTCACCTGCAAACCCTGTGGGGGCCGCTGTGGCGGCCGACTACCCATATCGAACGCCAACGCGAACGCCTGTGGCTGGAAGACGGCGATTTTCTGGACCTCGACTGGCATGGCCCCCATGACGCACAGGCGCCGTTGGTGCTGGTCCTGCATGGGCTGACCGGCTCATCCAATTCCCCCTATGTGGCCGGCCTGCAAAAAGTCCTCGCGGGTCAAGGCTGGGCCAGTGCGGCCTTGAACTGGCGCGGCTGTTCGGGCGAGCCCAACCTGTTGGCACGAAGCTATCACTCAGGCGCCAGCGAAGACCTCGCCGCCGCGATTGCGCACCTGCGCGCCAAGCGGCCGTTGGCGCCGCTGTATGCGGTGGGTTATTCGCTGGGCGGCAATGTGCTACTCAAGCACCTGGGGGAAACCGGCGAGGCATCCGGGCTGCAAGGCGCGGCGGCGGTATCGGTGCCGTTTCGGCTGGACCAATGCGCGGACCGCATCGGACTCGGCTTTTCGCGGGTTTATCAAAAGCACTTCATGCGTGAAATGCTCGCGTATATCCGCGTCAAACAACGCCGTTTTTTACAGGATGGCCGCGCGGACGGGCTGAAAACCCTGGAAGCGCTTGGCTCGCTGGAGAAGATGCGCACCTTCTGGGACTTCGATGGCCGGGTCACCGCGCCGCTGCACGGGTTCTTGAGTGCCGAGGACTATTACCGCCGCGCATCGAGTCGCTACTACCTGGGGGCTATCCGCACGCCGACGTTGATAATCCAGGCTGCCGACGACCCGTTCGTATTCGCCCACAGCTTGCCCGAGGCCAGTGAGCTGTCGGCCTGCACCGAATTTGAGCTGACGGCCAAAGGTGGGCATGTGGGCTTCGTCGAGGGTTCACTGAAACGCCCCAGCTACTACCTGGAGCGGCGCATTCCCCACTGGCTACTGGCGCAACACGGTTGAGCATGTGGGAGGGTTTATACGACCGGGAACTCAGTCACCCGTAGCAATTGCCCGCGCAGGATCAGTAATCCACTCGCTCCACGACCCCGCATACAACTTGCCCAACGGGTAACCCGCCAGGCTCAGGGCGAACAGGTTGTGGCAGGCCGTCACGCCCGAGCCGCAATACGCCACCAGTTCTTCCGGCGAGCGCCCCTGCAACTGCGCAGCAAAGCGTTGCTTGAGTTGCTCGGCCGGCAGGAAACGCCCATCACTGCCCAGGTTTTCGTTGAACGCCGCACATTGCGCACCGGGAATGTGCCCAGCAATCGGGTCGATAGGCTCCACCTCGCCGCGAAAACGCGGTTGGGCGCGGGCATCGATCAAGGTCAGGCCGGGTTGGCCCAGACGTTTTTGCAGGTGTTCGGCATCCAGCAGCAGGCGATTGTCCGGTGTACCGGCAAACGTCCCGCGCTCGACGACCGGCGCATCCAGGCTCAACGGGAAACCCGCCGCATGCCAGGCCTTGAGCCCCCCATCCAGGATAAATACGCCGTCGCGCTTGCCCAGCCAGGCCAGCAACCACCAGGCGCGGGCGGCATAGGCACCAGGACCGTCGTCGTAAAGCACCACGTCGGTATCGGCACTCACACCCCAGGCCCGCAGTTGCTCGGCAAAGGTGCCCGCCGCCGGCAACGGGTGACGACCGGTCACGCCCTTGATCACCGGCCCGCTGAGATGGCGCTCAAGATCAGCATATTGCGCGCCGTCGATATGCCCCTCGGCGTAACTGCAACGTCCGTAGTCCGGGTCTTCCAGGGCAAAACGGCAATCCAGGATCACCAGCCCGGCGGTGTTCTGGCGCTCGGCCAATTGCTGGGGGCTGATCAGTTGGGCAAGCGGCATGGCGGACTCCTGTGAACAGATTCGGGAAAGGTCCTACTTCACTTCTTCCAGTGCCTGCTTCAACGGCACGTAAAACTCTTTGAACAGCGCATCCACCGCTTCTTTTGCCTGGGGCGTGACAAAGCCCGCCTCCAGCACCAGCACCTGATACACCCCGCGCTTAATGGCTTCGGCACTCAAGTGGGCGGAGTTTTCATTGGTGGTACACAAGAAACGCACCCAGGAGGTGAGGATGATCCAGGCGTTGAGGGTCAGGGCTTCGGTTTGCACCGGGTCCATATTCAAGATGCCCGCATCCACAAACCCTTGGTAAATGGCGCCACCCTGGATCAGGCACCGCTGGGAAAAACGCCGATAGCCCGTAGCCAGTTCCGGGTCGCTCTCCAGCAGGTGCTCAAGGTCGCGGTGCAGAAAACGGTAGCGCCACATGCCAGCCAGCAGGGCCTGGAGGTAGAAGCGCTTGTCTTCCACCAACATGGCTCGCCCCTGGGGCGGACGCAGGAAAGTGTCCACCAACGCTTCATATTCGCGGAACAGCACAGCGATGATCGCCTGCTTGTTGGGGAAGTGGTAGTACAGGTTGCCCGGCGAAATTTCCATATGGGCGGCGATATGGTTGGTGCTGATACTGCGCTCGCCCTGCTGGTTAAAAAGCTCCAGGCTGGTTTGCACAATGCGTTCGCTGGTCTTTACTCGTGGTGCCATAGGGAATCAGCTTCTGTACACGTGATAGAACATCTTACGGCCTATCCTTGCCAGGATAAATCTGCATGTTGCTGCAATGTTATTTGACAATTTAGAGCAATGACTCTAAAAATCCAGGCAGACCAATAACAATCGGTGCTGCGCCATGTCTGCCCACGTTGCCTACCTGCAAGACTCCCAGGCGCTGGATCAACTCCAGGACCTGTTCGACGCCCAACGGCGCGCCTACGCTGCCCACCCGATGCCGCCAGCGGCACAGCGCCAGCAGTGGCTCAAGGCCTTGCGGGATTTGCTCAGTGATGAGCGCCAGGCACTGATCCATGCGATCAGCCAGGATTTCAGCCACCGCAGCGCCGACGAAACCCTGTTCGCCGAACTGATGCCCAGCCTGCATGGCATTCACTACGCCAGCAAACACCTCAAAGGCTGGATGAAACCTTCCCGCCGCGCTGTAGGCCTGGCCTTTCAACCCGCGTCAGCCAAAGTCATTTACCAACCGCTGGGTGTGGTCGGCGTGATCGTGCCGTGGAATTACCCCCTGTACCTGGCGATCGGACCATTGGTGGGCGCATTGGCGGCGGGCAACCGGGTGATGCTCAAGCTCAGCGAATCCACACCTGCCACCGGCGAACTGCTCAAGACATTGCTGGCCAGGATTTTCCCCGAGGACCTGGTGTGCGTGGTACTGGGCGAGGCCGAAGTGGGCATGGCGTTTTCCAAGCTGCGCTTCCATCACCTGCTGTTTACCGGCGCTACCAGTATTGGCAAGCATGTGATGCGCGCCGCTGCCGAACACCTCACGCCGGTCACCCTGGAACTGGGCGGCAAGTCGCCGGCCATCGTCTCCGCCGACGTGCCGCTCAAGGACGCCGCCGAGCGCATCGCCTTCGGTAAGGCCCTGAACGCCGGGCAAACCTGCGTGGCCCCGGACTACGTGCTGGTGCCGGAGGACCGCGTGGAGGGTTTCGTCGAGGCCTACAGCAAGGCGGTTCGCGGGTTTTATCCGACGCTGGCCGACAACCCGGACTACACCGCTATCATCAACGAGCGGCAACTGGCCCGGCTCAATGCCTACGTCAAGGACGCCACCGACAAGGGCGCCACCTTGGTTCCGTTGTACGACCAGGGCCAGGCACGGCGCATGGCCCATAGCCTGCTGCTGAATGTCAGCGATGACATGACCGTGATGCAGGACGAAATCTTCGGCCCGGTACTGCCGATCGTGCCTTATCGCGGCATCGACCAAGCCTTTGCCTACATCAACCAGCGCCCTCGCCCGCTCGCCCTGTATTACTTCGGCTACAACAAACGCGAGCAGGACCGGGTACTCCACGAGACCCACTCCGGCGGTGTCTGCCTGAACGACACCCTCTTGCACGTGGCCCAGGACGACATGCCGTTTGGCGGCATCGGCCCTTCGGGCATGGGCCACTACCACGGCCATGAAGGGTTCCTGACGTTCAGCAAGGCCAAGGGCGTGCTGGTGAAACAGCGCCTGAACGCGGCGAAATTGATCTACCCGCCCTACGGCAAATCGATCCAAAAACTGATCCAGAAGTTGTTTGTCCGCTGACACCGCCACCCACGGGATAACAATAACAATGAACCCTAGCCTCACGGATTCACCCGCGCTGTCGCGGCGCGGCGTCTTGAAAATCGGTCTGTGCGCCAGCGCCTTCCTGGCCACGGCCGGGCTGGGCGCCAGCCTCAGCGGCTGCTCCAGCAGCACCCCGGCCAGCGGCTATGCCATGTTGCGCAGCAGTGACCTGCCGTTTCTGCGCGCGGTGATCCCGGTACTGCTCGAAGGCGTGGCCAGCGCCCAGGATGTGGTCGCCGGGATTGAAGACACGTTGAAAAAACTCGACTACAGCCTGCAGCACCTGTCGCCGGAGATGTTCAAGCTCACCCAACAGCTGTTCGATGTGCTCGGCATGGGCATTACGCGCGGGCCGTTGACCGGTATCTGGGGCAGTTGGGAAAACGCCAGTAGCGAGCAGATCCGCAACTTCCTGCACCGCTGGGAAAACAGCTACCTGAACCTGCTGCGCATGGGCCAGGGCTCACTGCTCAAGCTGGTGATCATGGCCTGGTACTTCCGGCCGGCGTCTTGGGCGCATTGCGGTTACCCCGGCCCGCCGAAGATCTGAATTGCATCCCTCACAATAAAAACAAGAGACGACCCTGATGCCCGTACCCGATCTGTTCCGCGACGGCCTGGCCCGCGGCTGGAAAACCCACAATGGCGCCGCCCTCGACAGCGACCTGACCCTGGAAGCCGACGTGGCCATTATCGGCAGCGGCGCCGGTGGCGGCACCACTGCCGAGATCCTCAGCGCCGCCGGCTACAAAGTGCTGTTGATCGAAGAAGGCCCGCTCAAGACCAGCAGCGACTTTAAGCTGCTGGAGGACGAGGCCTACGCCAGCCTGTATCAGGAAGGTATCGGTCGCATGAGCAAGGACGGCGCGATCACCATCCTGCAGGGCCGTGCGGTGGGTGGCACCACGCTGATCAACTGGACCTCCAGCTTCCGCACCCCGGACGCCACCCTTAGCCATTGGGCCAGCGAGTACGCGATCAAAGGTCACAGCAGCGCGGAGATGGCACCGTGGTTTGAAAAGATGGAGCAGCGCCTGGGCATCGCGCCGTGGGCCATCCCCCCGAATGCCAACAATGATGTGATCCGCAAAGGCTGCGAAAAGCTCGGCTACAGCTGGCATGTGATCCCGCGCAACGTGCGTGGCTGCTTCAACCTGGGTTATTGCGGCATGGGCTGCCCGGTCAACGCCAAGCAGTCGATGCTGGTGACCACCATTCCGTCCACCCTGGAAAAAGGCGGTGAACTGCTCTACCTAGCGCGCGCCGAGCACCTCAAATACAGCGGCGACACCATCAGCAGCCTGGAATGTGTGGCGATGGACGAACGTTGCGTGGCGCCTACCGGGCGCAAGATCACCGTCAAGGCCAAGCATTACGTGCTGTCGGGCGGCGGCATCAATAGCCCGGCACTGTTGCTGCGCTCGGGCACCCCCGACCCGCATTCGCGGCTGGGCAAGCGGACCTTTTTGCATCTGGTGAATTTCTCCGCCGGGCTGTTCGATGAGGTGATCAACCCGTTCTACGGCGCGCCGCAGTCGATCTATTCCGACCACTTCCAATGGCAGGACGGCACCACCGGCAAAATGTCCTACAAGCTGGAAGCACCGCCCCTGCACCCAGGCTTAGCCAGCACCTTGTTCGGCGGCTATGGCACGCAGAACGCCTTGGACATGGGCCAATTGCCGCATACCCACGCCATGCTCGCGCTGTTGCGTGACGGCTTTCACCCCGACAGCCAGGGCGGCAGCGTGGACTTACGCGGTGACGGTACACCGGTGCTCGACTATCAGGTCTCACCCTATGCCTGGGACGGCCTGCGCCGGGCCTTTCACAGCATGGCCGAGATTCAGTTCGCGGCGGGCGCCAAGTCGGTCAAGCCCATGCACCACGACGCGCAGTTCGTGAACACCTTGGCCGAGGCGCGTAGCGTGATTGACGGTTTGAGCCTGGAATTGCACCGGACAACCCTGGGCAGTGCCCATGTGATGGGCGGCTGTGCCATGGGCGAAGATCCCAAAAACGCGGTGGCTGACAGCCTCGGTCGCCATCACCAGTTGCGCAACCTGTCGATCCACGATGGCTCGTTATTCCCCACCAGTATTGGGGCTAACCCGCAATTGTCGGTGTACGGATTAACCGCTCAATTGGCGACAGCCTTGGCCGAACGTCTGAAAACAGCGTGAAAAAACACGCCATTCGCGGTGTCTATACGGCTTTCTTATGCATAAGTTGACTTGGCCGACCGGGATGGCTGCGATACCATCCGGTTCCCCAACGGACTCCGCCAGGACGACGCGATGAACCGAGTGTTGTACCCAGGTACCTTCGACCCGATTACCAAAGGCCATGGCGATCTGGTCGAACGCGCCTCTCGCTTGTTCGACCATGTGATCATCGCAGTCGCGGCCAGCCCCAAGAAAAACCCGCTGTTTCCCCTGGAGCAGCGCGTGGAGCTGGCGCGTGAGGTCACCAAGCACCTGCCTAACGTGGAAGTGGTGGGCTTTTCCACGCTGCTCGCACATTTCGCCAAAGAGCAGAACGCCAATGTGTTCCTGCGTGGCCTGCGCGCGGTGTCGGACTTCGAATACGAATTCCAGTTGGCCAACATGAACCGCCAACTGGCGCCGGACGTGGAAAGCCTGTTCCTCACGCCGTCGGAGCGTTATTCGTTCATTTCCTCGACGTTGGTGCGTGAAATTGCCGCTTTGGGCGGGGATATCACCAAGTTCGTGCACCCGGCCGTGGCTGATGCGCTGACGTTGCGATTCAAGAAGTAAGACCGCTCAATCGGCGCCCGCTCGCACTGCGGGCGCCAATGCGGCACAATTGCGCGCATTAGTTTTCAGATGCCTTGGCTGACAGCCCTGGCAGGAGTCTCCATGTCCCTGATCATCACCGACGATTGCATCAATTGCGACGTCTGCGAACCCGAGTGCCCGAACGCCGCCATCTCCCAGGGCGAAGAGATCTACGTGATCGACCCTAACCTGTGCACCCAGTGCGTCGGCCACTACGACGAGCCGCAGTGCCAACAGGTATGCCCGGTCGATTGCATTCCGCTGGATGAAGCTCATCCGGAGTCGGAAGAGCAGTTGATGGAGAAGTACCGGAAGATTACCGGTAAGGCCTGAAGTCCTTCAGGGCCTCATCGGGGGCAAGCCCTCTCCCACTTGATTTGTGAATACGTTCAAAATGTGGGAGGGGGCTTGCTCCCGATAGCGATATCAGCCCTCACACAGCAATCAGCTCTGGCACCTGGGGCAAAACACACTCGCCCGCTGCCCCAGCACCACATTGCGCAGCTCAGTCCCGCAGACCTTGCACGCCTCGCCACCGCGGCCGTAGACGAACAACTCCTGCTGGAAATACCCTGGCTGCCCATCACCCCCGATAAAGTCCCGCAACGTGGTGCCGCCACGCTCGATCGCCGCCGCCAGAATGCGCTTGATCTCGATCGCCAGCTTCACATAACGCCCGCGTGAAATACCGCCGGCCGCGCGACGCGGATCAATCCCCGCCGCAAACAACGCTTCAGTCGCATAGATATTGCCCACGCCCACCACCACCGCGTTGTCCATGATGAACGGCTTCACCGCCATCGACTTGCCGCGCGACAGTTGAAACAAACGCTCGCCGTCAAACAGCTCGGTCAACGGCTCCGGCCCCAGGCGCAGCAGCAGCTCGTGGTTGTGCGGGTCCTGGCTCCAGAGCATCGCGCCGAAACGCCGAGGGTCGGTGTAGCGCAGGGCCAGGCCGGATTCCAGCTCAATGTCCACATGTTCATGCTTGGCCGCCGGCATGCCGACTTCAACCAGGCGCAAGTTGCCCGACATGCCCAGGTGGCTGATCAAGGTGCCCACTTCGGCATTGATCAACAGGTACTTGGCGCGCCGCTCCACCAACACGATGCGCTGGCCGGACAGGCGCACATCGAGGTCTTCCGGGATCGGCCAGCGCAGGCGCCGCTCACGCACCACCACGCGGCTGACCCGCTGGCCTTCCAGGTGCGGCGCAATGCCGCGCCGGGTGGTTTCGACTTCTGGTAACTCAGGCATGTGTACCTCGTGAAGGGGGGATCAGTGCGCGCCCAGTTCGCGGATCGACAACTTCAGGCTTTCGAAGTCGTAGTCCGACAGGCCCACGTAGTCCAGCACCAGGTGGCCAATGGCATTCCACTCATGGTCCACCGACTGGTTGCCCAGCACGCGGCAGGACGAGCAGATGTGCTCGGCCATCTTCAGGATCGCCAGCAGGTTTTTCAGCTGCGGATTGCGCGACGACTCATCACTGAACACCGCCAGGGCGTTGTGGTGGTTGGCGATGGCGTCGGTTACATGCTCCGGCAGGCGCCAGGATTTGGCGGTGTAGTAGCCAACCACCGCATGGTTGGTGTTGAACGCATTGTTTTCGGTGTCGACCACGCGGCAGTCGGGGCCGGCATTGGCGTAGGCCTGTTCCAGCACCGTCATGTAATTGGGGAAGCGCTTGAGCATCAGCGGCACGCCGCAATCGTGGAACAGCCCCAGGGCATAAGCCTCGTCCACCGCCTGGGCGCCGGTTCGCTTGGCCAGGGTCAGGCAGGTCATGGCCACGTCCTGGGCGGTGTCCCAGAAGCGGTTGAGGGTGACGATGGTGTCGTCGCTCATCTCGCCCCTGATCGACAGGGCGTTGATCAGGTTGATAATCGACCGGCTGCCCAGCAGGTTCACCGCGCGCTGGATCGAGGCGATCTTGTTGCTCAGGCCGTAATAGGACGAATTGACGATCTTCAGCAGCGCGCCGGACAGGCCCGGGTCTTGGGAGATCAACCGCGCGATCACTTCCAGGTCCGGGTCGGGCATGTACTGCTCCATCTGCAAATCCACCATGATTTGCGGCTGGGGCGGCACGCTGATGCCTTGCAGGGCCTGCTGGATCTGTTCGGCGGTAAGCTCTTGGGACATAAGTACACACTCTGGGCTAGGTGGGGATTCTAACCCCGATGGGAAGCTCACCGACACCTCAAAACCGGATTGGAACCGGACCAAATGTGGGCGCCAGCTCCCACATGTCCGGCGGCGCGGCCAACAACGACACAACACGGTATACTCCCGCTCTTTTTTCCGGAGCGACGTCATGTCCCTGCCAAGCCTGCGTCTCAAAGCCAACGCCGATCGTCGTTTGCGCAACGGCCACCTGTGGGTCTACAGCAACGAAATCGACGTGGCCGCCACCCCTCTTCACGGCTTCCAGGCAGGCGACCAGGCTATCCTGGAAGCGGCCGGCGGCAAGACCCTCGGCATCGTGGCCATGAGCCCGAACAACCTGATCTGCGCACGCCTGCTGTCGCGCGACATCAAGTTGCCCCTGGACAAGTCGCTGCTGGTGCACCGCATCAATGTCGCCCTGTCCCTGCGTGATCGCCTGTTCGACAAGCCGTTCTACCGCCTGGTCTACGGCGATTCCGACCTGCTGCCGGGCCTGGTCGTCGACCGTTTCGGCGACATTCTGGTGGTGCAGATCGCCTCGGCGACCATGGAAGCCCATAAGGAAGACGTGATCGCCGCACTGACCCAAGTGCTCAAGCCGAGCGGCATCCTGTTCAAGAACGACTCCGCCGCGCGCGACGCCGAAGGCCTCAACCGCTACGTCGAAACCGTGTTCGGCCTGGTGCCGGAGTGGGTCGCGCTGGAAGAAAACGGCGTGAAATTCGAAGCCCCGGTGATCCAGGGCCAGAAAACCGGCTGGTTCTACGACCACCGCATGAACCGCGCACGCCTGGCCCCATACGCCAAAGGCAAACGTGTACTCGACCTGTACAGCTACATCGGCGGCTGGGGCGTGCAAGCCGCGGCCTTCGGCGCCAGTGAAGTGTTCTGCGTCGACGCCTCGGCCTTCGCCCTCGATGGCGTGGAGCGCAACGCCGCGCTGAACGGCGTTGCCGAGAAGATGACCTGCATCGAAGGCGACGTCTTCGAAGCCCTCAAGGAATTGAAAGCCAGCGAAGAACGCTTCGACGTGATCGTCGCCGACCCACCGGCCTTCATCAAACGCAAAAAAGACATGAAGAACGGCGAAGGCGCCTACCGCCGCCTGAACGAGCAAGCCATGCGCCTGCTCAGCAAGGACGGCATCCTGGTCAGCGCCTCGTGCTCCATGCACCTGCCGGAAGACGACCTGCAAAACATCCTGCTGACCAGCGCCCGCCATCTGGACCGCAATATCCAGATGCTCGAGCGTGGCGGCCAGGGTCCGGATCACCCGGTGCATCCGGCGATTGTCGAGACGCGGTACATCAAGAGCATTACGTGCCGGTTGTTGCCCAATAGCTAAGACGTGAACCCTCTGTAGGAGCGAGCTTGCTCGCGAAAAACGCATATACAACGCGGGCTACCTGATAGCGCTGCGTTATCGTTGACGTTCTTCGCGAGCAAGCTCGCTCCTACATTGCTACGGGAAGCCTCCCACAGTAGTTTTGATTGAATTCCACTTTTCGCAGACTAGTATCGGTTTCTGGTTTTACTTCGGAAAACAAAAACAATGTCTGGGCCCACCCTCTCGCGCTTCATCCTCATCACCTGCATTTCACTGATCAGCTTCTTCCCGATCAATATCCTGCTCCCGTCGTTCCCAGCCCTGTCCGCCCGATTCGACACGCCCAGCGCAGACATCGCGCTGTCCATCAGCCTGTTCACCCTGGTCTTTTCCATCTCCCAACTGGTCGCCGGCCCGCTTTCAGATAAATGGGGACGCAAGGAAGTGCTGCTCGGCTGCATCACGCTGTCGATCCTCGGGGCGATAGGCTGCGCAATGGCCCCGGATTACCTGACCTTCCTGCTGTTTCGCTCTGTACAGGCCATGGGCTGCGGCTTCTTCGTATTGGGCCATGCACTGGTGGAAGACCTGTTCGACGAACAGGACCGAGCCCGGGTGCGCCTCTATTACATGACCCTGAGCGGCTCGTTTGTCGCGCTGTCGCCGCTGATCGGCTCCTGGCTGCAAACCACCTTCGACTGGCAAGGCAGCTTCTATGGGTTTGCGCTGATGGCATTGGGCATGTTGATCCATGCGTTTTGCATCTTGCCTTCCAGGGCTGCCAGCCCGCACCGCGCGCCCGCCTCGATCCTCGGCACGCTCAAAGCCGTCGCCGCCAATCGCGACTTCCTGCGCTACTGGTGGATCGCCGCCCTGGTGTTTGCCTGCTACTTCGCCTTGATCAGCGTGACACCGCTGATTTTCATGGACGCGCTGAAACTGTCCGAGTACCAGTACGCGCTGGTGCTGATGGTGTACGGCGTGGCCTACCTGCTCGGCGGCGTGGCGGCGTCGTACCTGCAAAAACGCATGGCGCTGTCACGGCAAATCAATATCGGTCTTGGGTTACTGCTCGTCGCCGGTGTGCTGCTGACGCTGGTCGTCAGCTTTGACGCGATCACCACCGTGACCCTGCTGATTCCAATGCTGATCAGCGCCCTGGCCGTCACCCTGGTCCGGCCCGCCGCGATTTCCGCAGCGATGCTGTTGTTCTCTAGCAGCGCTGGCACGGCGGCGTCGGCGGGCAATAGCATCATGTTTCTCACGGCCGCCATCAGCAGTGCGGCCCTGGCACAAACCGGAACGCATCTGCTGCTGACCATTGCGGTCAGCTTCATCGTGCTCAGCCTCTGGGGCTGGTTGACGAATTTACGAGTCGGGCGCTAACGCCTGCCCCTGTAGGAGCGAGCTTGCTCGCGAAAAACTCATCGGCGACACGGACTACCTGATAGCGCTGCGCTATCGTTGACGTTCTTCGCGAGCAAGCTCGCTCCTACAAGTGAAGGTGCGTCATAGCCAGATGGCATCCCATAGTGGGTACAGGCCAATGTGCTCGACCAAACCAGCACGCAAAGGATTCGCGACGATATAGCGAGCCATTGCTTTCAAGTCCTCCTCACGACGCAATGCCCGATCGAAATAGCCTTTTTGCCAAAGCGTCCCATAGGAACCCCTCGCACTGTTTATCGCGCGGGCACTTCGCGACTTGGTTATTCGCATCAACCTTGGCAAGTCGCCATTGTGCAGTTCGACCAGCCAATGAAAATGGTCAGGCATCACGACCCAGGCCAGCGAGGTCGCCTCACCGTCTTCCTGAGCTTTCCTGAATTCGCTGACGAGCAGGCGACCCATGCGCCAGTCCTGAAAAACTGATTGCCGTTGGTAGGTAACAGCCGTGATCAGGTACACGCGGCCAGATTCTGAATAACGCCCGGTGCGTAGCCGATAGGCATTTTGTTGCGTGGACATTCCGTCGTCCTCTTCTGTGATTGGAAGAGAAACGGTAGGAGGCACAACATCCAAAGGCCTTTAAACAGTGGTTCTGAATATGTCTTGCCTGTGTAGGAGCGAGGGGGACGCCTAGTTCTTGCTCGCGAAAAACTCATCGGCGACACGAACTACCTGACAGCGCTGCGTTATCGTTTACGTTTTTCGCGAGCAAGAACTAGGCGTCCCCCTCGCTCCTACAGGAAGACGGTGTAGAATCGGGCCTATTCATCGCCAGTCATCCCCCGGCGGGTTTATGAGCTCAAGGCCAATGCGCACGGCGATCCCGTCACGTTTGCGGCAACTTCCGGACACCAGTGCCATTTTTCGGGTGTTCCAGACGTCAATAGAAGCTCACTCCCCTTTGATACCTGATTAGCCGCCCGGAGTGCTCAAATGCCCGATTACCGCTCGAAAACATCCACCCACGGCCGCAACATGGCCGGCGCCCGCGCATTGTGGCGTGCCACGGGGATGAAAGATGACGACTTCAAGAAGCCGATCATCGCGATTGCCAACTCGTTCACCCAGTTCGTACCGGGCCACGTCCACCTCAAGGACCTGGGCCAACTGGTCGCCCGCGAGATCGAACGCGCTGGCGGCGTGGCAAAAGAATTCAACACCATCGCCGTGGACGACGGCATCGCCATGGGCCATGACGGCATGCTGTACTCGTTGCCGAGCCGCGAGATTATCGCCGACTCCGTGGAGTACATGGTCAACGCCCACTGCGCCGACGCCATCGTCTGCATCTCCAACTGCGACAAGATCACCCCCGGCATGCTGATGGCCGCCCTGCGCCTGAACATCCCGGTGATCTTCGTTTCCGGCGGCCCGATGGAAGCCGGCAAGACCAAGCTTGCCTCCCATGGCCTGGACCTGGTCGACGCCATGGTCATCGCCGCCGATTCCAGCGCTTCTGACGAGAAGGTCGCGGAATACGAGCGCAGCGCCTGCCCGACCTGCGGTTCGTGCTCCGGCATGTTCACCGCCAACTCGATGAACTGCCTGGTCGAAGCCCTCGGCCTGGCGTTGCCGGGCAACGGGTCGACCCTGGCCACCCACAGCGACCGCGAGCAATTGTTCCTGCAGGCCGGCCGCACCATCGTCGAGCTGTGCAAGCGCTACTACGGCGAGAACGATGAGTCGGTGTTGCCGCGCAACATCGCCAACTTCAAGGCGTTCGAAAACGCCATGACCCTGGACATCGCCATGGGCGGTTCCACCAACACCATCCTGCACCTGCTGGCCGCTGCCCAGGAAGCCGAGATCGATTTCGACCTGCGCGACATCGACCGTCTGTCCCGCCATGTGCCGCAACTGTGCAAAGTCGCGCCGAACATCCAGAAGTACCACATGGAAGACGTGCACCGCGCCGGCGGGATCTTCTCGATCCTCGGTTCCCTGGCCCGTGGCGGCTTGCTGCACACCGACCTGCCGACCGTGCACAGCAAATCCCTGGCCGAAGGCATCGCCAAGTGGGACATCACCCTGACTGACGACGAAGCCGTGCACACCTTCTTCAAGGCTGGCCCGGCCGGTATCCCGACCCAGACCGCGTTCAGCCAGTCGACCCGTTGGGACACCCTCGACGACGACCGTGAAAACGGCTGCATCCGCAGTGTCGAACACGCCTACTCCAAAGAAGGCGGCCTGGCCGTGCTGTACGGCAACATCGCCCTCGACGGCTGCGTGGTGAAAACCGCCGGTGTGGATGAATCCATCCACGTCTTCGAAGGTCGCGCCAAGATCTACGAAAGCCAGGACAGCTCGGTTCGCGGCATCCTTGCCGACGAAGTGAAGGAAGGCGACATCGTCATCATCCGTTACGAAGGCCCGAAAGGCGGCCCGGGTATGCAAGAGATGCTCTACCCGACGTCGTACCTGAAATCCAAAGGCCTGGGCAAAGCCTGCGCCCTGCTGACCGACGGCCGCTTCTCCGGCGGCACCTCGGGCCTGTCCATCGGCCACGCTTCGCCTGAAGCTGCTGCCGGCGGCGCGATTGGTCTGGTGCAGGATGGCGACAAGGTACTGATCGACATTCCGAACCGCTCGATCAACCTGCTGATCAGCGATGAAGAGCTGGCGGCACGCCGGGTTGAGCAGGACAAGAAAGGCTGGAAGCCGGTAGAGAAGCGTCCGCGCAAAGTCACTACCGCGTTGAAGGCTTACGCCCTGCTGGCCACCAGTGCCGACAAAGGTGCTGTGCGTAACAAGGCAATGCTCGACGGCCTGTAAACCTCGCCCATAAAAATGCCCCGCCACGTGCGGGGCATTTTTTTGCCTGGAGATAATTCCCCAAACAAAGGAGATCAACTGTGGGAGCGGGCTTGCTCGCGAATTGCGGTGTGCCAGTTACTGAATAAGCTAGCTGATCCACCGCCTTCGCGAGCAAGCCCGCTCCCACATTTTTGACCGAGTCCAGCCGTACTTACTGAATCTCGTCCGGCTTGACGATCACCCAGTTCTTGTCCGCCGTCACCGGCAACCCTTCCTTGGCCTGGGCCGCCGCATGCTTGGCGATCATGCCGTTGAGTTGGGTCATGTATTTGTCCTTGCGGTTGATCCACAGGTGGATGCCGCCCTTGGCCACGTCCACATCGTGGAACAGCATGTAGCCGTCGCTGGTCGGCGTATCGCCACCGACGATCACCGGTTTTTTCCATTCGTCGATGTAGGTCAGGATTGCCGCGTGCTTGCCGGCCATCCAGGTGGCCGGGGTCCACAGGTAGGGGGTCAGCTCCAGGCCGAGGTTGGCTTTTTCGTCGTATTTGCCGGCGGCGATCTGTTTGCGTGCGGTGGTCAGTTCGCCGGTCTTGCGGTCCTTGAGCAAGGTCGTCACGCCGATGACATTCTCGGGTTTGACGTTGTAACCGTATTTCGGATCAGCCGCGACCATGCGCACCAGTTCCTCTGATGCGGCGGTCATCACGTAGACCTCAATGCCGTTTTCCATCAGCTTGTTGTAAAGCTCGGCCTGGCCGGTGAAGACTTTCGGCGGCTGTACCTCGGATGTCTTCACCACGTCGCCTTCGAAGTAGCTGACCGGCACCGGCTTGCCGGAGGCCATCAACTCATCCACCTGGACCTTGAGTTCCTTGAGGGTGAAGCCTGCAAACACCTGCGCGACCCATGGGTAGCAGACCATGTCGTCGACTTCGCAGAGGCGGTAGTAGTAACTGAACAGACTTTCCTTATGGTCGGCGGTGTCTTTGAACGGCATAAGCTTGAGCGACGGATCGAGGCTGTCGCGGGTGATCAGGCCCTTGTTTTCCATGTAGGGCAGCAGGGACTCTTCGAGGTCGTAGCGGTAGCTGGTGTTGTCCATGTCGAACACCGCGAAATTACCCTTGTTGGCGTTCGCGGCGATCATCTCGTTCAGTTGTTTGGCGGCAGGTGCCGGCCAGTGTTTCAACTCGGTGGCGGCGAACGCCTGACTGGCGAGTCCGAGGCAGAATGCGGCGACTAGTAGTTTCGGCGCGAGCTTCATAGGCGTTGTCTCCCTGAGTGAAAGACATGAACGCTAACAAATCCCTGTGACAGTTCCCAACACAAGCACGACGGTGCGCGTCCTGATTCCGTCACGGGCGTATGCCTGAGCGTCAAACGCTTATTCCAAAAACGACAGTCACCATTCCATATTGGTATTAAATCAATATATTTCAAGCTGTTAGGATTTCCGGTTCGCAATCGCAGGCTCACGCGATTGGCTGCCCTCTCAACGGAGCTTCAATGAATTTGCCCCTGATCCTCAACTTACTGGTGTTCGTGGCCCTGTTGCTGGGCCTGGCACAAACCCGCCGCACAAACTGGAGCCTCGCCAAGAAGGTCCTGTTCGCGCTGGTGCTTGGCGTGGTGTTTGGTGCGGCGTTGCACGCTATTTATGGCGACGGTAACCCGGTCCTCAAGGCGTCCATCGGCTGGTTCGACCTGGTCGGCAACGGCTACGTGCAATTGCTGCAAATGATCGTGATCCCGCTGGTATTCGCCTCGATCCTCAGCGCCGTGGCGCGCCTGCATAACGCCTCGTCCCTGGGCAAGATCAGCTTCCTGACTATCGGTACGCTGCTGTTCACCACCGCCATCGCAGCGCTGATTGGTATCGGCCTGACCAACCTGTTCGGCCTCACCGCTGAAGGCCTGGTGGCTGGCACCCAGGAAATGGCGCGCCTGCAAGTGATCCAGAACGATTACGCGGGCAAGGTTGCCGACCTGAATATCCCGCAGTTGCTGCTCTCGTTCGTGCCCGCCAACCCGTTCGCCGACCTGGCGCGGGCCAAGCCGACGTCGATCATCAGCGTGGTGATTTTCGCGGCATTCCTCGGGGTTGCCGCACTGCAACTGCTCAAGGATGACGTGGAAAAAGGCCAGAAAGTCATCAACGCCATCGACACCCTGCAAGCCTGGGTGATGCGCCTGGTGCGCCTGGTGATGAAGCTGACCCCGTACGGTGTACTGGCGCTGATGACCAAAGTGGTCGCTGGTTCCAACCTGCAGGACATCATCAAGCTCGGCAGTTTTGTCGTGGTGTCGTACCTGGCCCTGGGTCTGATGTTCGTGGTGCACGGCCTGCTGCTGTCCCTGGCCGGGATCAACCCGCTGCGCTTCTTCCGCAAGGTCTGGCCAGTGCTGACCTTTGCCTTCACCAGCCGCTCCAGCGCGGCGGCCATCCCGCTGAGCATTGAAGCGCAGACCCGCCGCCTGGGCATCCCGCAATCCATCGCCGGCTTCGCCGCCTCGTTTGGCGCGACCATCGGCCAGAACGGCTGCGCCGGTCTCTACCCTGCCATGTTGGCGGTGATGGTAGCACCGACCGTGGGCATCAACCCGCTGGACCCGCTGTGGATCGCGACCCTGGTAGCGATTGTGACCCTCAGTTCGGCCGGTGTGGCGGGCGTGGGCGGCGGCGCGACCTTCGCCGCGTTGATCGTGCTCCCGGCCATGGGCTTGCCGGTGTCACTGGTGGCGCTGCTGATTTCCGTGGAGCCGCTGATCGACATGGGCCGTACGGCGCTGAACGTGAATGGTTCGATGACGGCGGGGGCAATTACCAGCCAGATCATGGGGCAGACGGATAAAGCGTTGTTGGATGCGGATGAGCATGCGGAGTTAGCGCAGGCCTGATAGGCCGCCATCGGGGGCAAGCCCCCTCCCACAGTTGATCGAGTTCCAACATGAGAATGCGGTCGAGTGTGGGAGGGGCTTGCCCCCGATGGTTTTAGGCTTTTTCCCAGACTTCGAAGTTGTAAGCCGGCTTATCACCTTCGGCGGGGTTCGGCAGATTGGAAACCAACTTCCACTGGCTCGCATCAAACGCCGGAAACCACGCATCCCCTTCCGGGCTCAGCGCCACGCGCGTCAGGTACAGGCGATCCGCCTGTTCCAGCCCCTGCGCATATAACTGCGCGCCGCCGATGAGCATCAGCTCATCCACGCCCTGCTCCAGCGCCCAGGCTTCAGCCCGCGCGACGGCGGCATCGAGTGACGGAAAAACTTCCGCACCTTCAAGCACCAGATCGGTCTGACGACTGACCACCAGGTTCAAGCGCCCCGGCAGCGGTCGGCCCAGGGAGTCCCAGGTCTTGCGCCCCATGATGATCGGCTTGCCGAGCGTGGTGGCCTTGAAGTATTTGAAATCCCCCGGCAAATGCCAGGGCATGCTGTTGTCGACGCCGATCACGCGGTTTTCACCGAGGGCTGCGATCAGGCTTAAAGGGAGAGTTTTTTTCATGGCGACGAGAATACCAGAGCCACGAACCAGCGGTTATGCTCCAAGCTCACTTGCACGACAGGAAGACGCGTGACCGCACTGAACCCCCTGCAAAAACTCTGGCTGACGGAAACCGTGCGCCTGCGTGAAGAACACGCCGGCCCCCTCGAAGACCAGGAAGCCAATCGCCTCGCCCGCACGGCGGGCGGCGACCTGCCGACGCGCATCCAGCAGCGCGCCCTGCACCTGGCCGAGCGCGACGGCCTGACAGCCGCCCTCACGCGCTGGCTGCAAGGCGCACGCCTGGCGCTGGTGCTGCTGGCAATTGTCGCCATGATCATCGGCGCGGGCCTGGCCTTTGCTGCGCTGGGTAACGGCTTGACCCCGGTGAATGTGTTCTGGGCCCTGGGCAGCCTGCTCGGCTTGAACCTGATCCTGCTGTTGAGCTGGGCGTTGGGGCTGTTGTTTGCCGGCGAGCACAGCGCCAGCCTCGGGCGCTTGTGGTTGTGGCTCAGTGAAAAACTGGCGCGCGACGCCAAGGCCGCCCAACTGGCCCCGGCGTTGCTGCTGTTGCTGCAACGGCAGAAACTCAATCGCTGGGCGGTCGGTGTGCTGGTCAACAGCCTGTGGTTGCTGGCGCTGCTCAGCGCGCTGGTGATTCTGCTGACGCTGCTCGCCACCCGCCGTTACGGTTTTGTCTGGGAAACCACCATCCTCGGCGCCGACACCTTCGTCGCCGTGACCCAGGCCCTCGGCACCCTGCCCGCCCTGCTGGGCTTCAATGTGCCGACCGTCGAGATGATCCGCGCCAGCGGCGACTCCGCATTGAATATCGAAAGCGCCCGCCAGGCGTGGGCCGCCTGGTTGGTCGGCGTATTGCTGGTCTACGGCCTGCTGCCAAGGTTGATCCTCGCCCTGCTGTGCCTCTGCCGCTGGAAACGCGGGCGCGCCGCCTTGCGCCTGGACCTCAACCTGCCCGGCTACAGCCCACTGCGCGAACGCCTGATGCCCAGCAGCGAGCGCCTTGGGGTCAACGACGCCGCGCCGGAACAACTGCACCACGTCACCGGAGGCGTCAGTGAGCTGGACAGCGACGGCGCCTTACTCGTCGCCATCGAACTGGACGATCAGCACCCCTGGCCCCCCAAGCTGCCGGCTAATGTAAAGAACGCGGGAATCCTCGACAGCCGCGAATCGCGCAGCAAGCTCCTGGAGCAACTCAGCCGCTTCCCGCCCGCGCGCCTGGTCATCGCCTGCGACCCGCGCCGCTCGCCGGACCGTGGCAGCCTGGCGCTGATCGCCGAACTCACGCGCAGCGCCACCGCCACCCGTGTGTGGCTGCTGCAAGCCCCCGCGGGCCAGGCATTGGATGCCGAACGCCTGGGCGATTGGCACACCGCGCTGCAACAACTGGAGCTGCCGTTCGCCGACTGCGCGCCGTTGAACTGGCTGGAGACCGGTCATGACTAAACCGCTGAAACTCGCCGTGGTCGGCCACACCAACGTCGGCAAGACCTCGCTGCTGCGCACCCTTACCCGTGACGTCGGTTTCGGTGAAGTCTCCCATCGCCCCAGCACCACGCGGCATGTCGAAGGTGCGCGCTTGTCGGTCGACGGCGAAGCCTTGCTGGAGCTGTACGACACACCCGGCCTGGAAGATGCCATCGCCCTGCTCGACTACCTGGAACGCCTGGATCGCCCCGGCGAACGCTTGGACGGCCCAGCCCGCCTGGCGCGGTTCCTGGAAGGCAGCGAAGCCCGCCAGCGTTTCGAACAGGAAGCCAAGGTACTGCGCCAATTGCTGGCCTCGGACGCCGGGCTGTATGTGATCGACGCTCGCGAACCGGTGCTGGCCAAGTACCGTGATGAACTGCAAGTGCTGGCCAGTTGCGGCAAACCGTTGCTGCCGGTGCTCAACTTCGTCAGCAGCAGCGACCACCGCGAGCCGGACTGGCGTGAAGCCCTGGCGCGCCTGGGCCTGCATGCGCTGGTGCGTTTCGACAGCGTCGCGCCGCCGGAAGACGGCGAACGCCGCCTGTATGAAAGCCTCGCCCTGCTGCTGGAAAACGCCCGTCCGCAGTTGCAGCGCTTGATCCTCGACCAGGATGCCCAACGCCAGGCCCGCCAACAGAGCGCCGCGCGGTTGATTGCCGAATTGCTGATCGACTGCGCCGCGTGCCGACGCAGCGTGGTGACTGAAGATGAGCAACAAGCCATCAGCGATTTGCGCAAGGCGGTGCGTCAGCGCGAACAAAAATGCGTGGAGGCCTTGCTCAAGCTGTTCGGCTTTCGCCCCCAGGACGCCGCCGCCAGCGATTTACCGTTGCTGGACGGGCGCTGGGGGGATGACCTGTTCAACCCGGAAACCCTCAAGCAACTCGGCGTGCGCGTCGGCGGTGGCATCGCCGCAGGCGCAGCGGCCGGGGCCGGGGTGGACCTGCTGGTCGGCGGGCTGACCCTCGGCGCCGCTGCCCTCGCAGGTGCCATCGCCGGTGGCGCGTTGCAAACCGCACGCAGCTACGGCAGCCGCCTGCTGGGCAAGATCAAGGGCCAGCGCGAGCTGACCGTGGACGACAGCGTGCTGCGCCTGCTTGCCCTGCGCCAGCGCCAGTTGCTCAAGGCCCTGAACCTGCGCGGCCATGCGGCGATGCACAGCATCAAGGTCGATACGCCCCAGGACAAGACCTGGCGCGAAGGCAAATTGCCGGACGCGTTGCACAAAGCCCGCGCCCACCCGCAGTGGTCATCCCTCAACCCCCACGCCAAACTGAGCCAGGCCGAGCGCCAGGAACAGGTCGAAGCCCTGGCCCAGCGCCTCGACGAGACTTAAGCCGCCAGCAGCTGCCGGGCCTTGGCCTTGAGCACTTGCAGGTCGAGCACCGGTACGTGCATTTGCTTGGCCTGTTCATCCCAGTAGCGCATGCGCAGGCTGACCTGACACAGCGGGTCTTGCTCAAACGCCCGAGCCTCCTCGGCCGTCATCACGCCGCCCTGGTAACCCAGGGTGCGGCGGCTGGCCTCGCTCAAGCGTGCGTAGTAGTCCGGCTGGCTGAACGTCAGGTAGCGCTTGGCCTGGACGTGGTACTCCACCAGCCTGGCCAGGCGCTCACTGAAGCCTGCACGGCGCAAATAATCCGCGCCCAACCGCTCATGGCTGACCACGCCGTAACCGCCCATGTTCTCGCCATCCTGGCCGCAGAGATGGCCGATATCGTGGAAGAACGCCGCCAATACCACCTCATCATCGAAGCCCTCGGCCATGGCCAACTGCGCGGCCTGGGACATGTGCTCGATCTGCGACACCGGCTCGCCGATGTAATCCGCCGTGCCGTGCTGCTCGTACAAACCGAAGACTGCGGCAATCGCCTGTTCCGGGTTCATCACGCTTGCCCCCACAGTGTTGTGATATTGCGCTCGGCCATCGCCGGCCCCACGCTCATGCCCACGCCGGTGTGCATCAAGGCGGCGCTCACGCCAGGTGCGGCCTGCACAAATGAAAACGGCGCCGGGCCCCTGGCACCGTAGACACCCTGCCAGCGTTCCACCACCTGGATCTTGCAACCCAAGGTCTGCTCGGCCAACTCGATCATCCAGTCATCTACCTGCTCGGCATTGAACGGCGAGGCATCGCTGCCGTAGTCGTGGGAGTCGCCGATGATCAGTTCGCCATGGGGCGTCGGGCTGATCAGCAGGTGAATCCCGTGTGCATGCAGGTGCGGCGCATCGCGCAGGATCTGCGCCTGTACCGGCGCGGCCTCAGGCAGGTCGGCAAAGGCACCGTAATGCACGCAACTGAGGCCCGTGAGCAACGCGTGTTGCAGGTTGAGGTTAAGCGCAGGCCGGGCGCGCAGCATTTGCAGGCGGCAGATCTGCGGGTTGAGCCCCGCGATGGCCTCGGCCAACAGGGTTTGATAATCGTGACCGGAACAGACGATGACCTGCTCGCCACGAAAGCTGCCCGCCGTGCTGTGCACCTGGCCCGGTTCGACATCGCGCACCAGGGTGGAGAAGTAAAATTCCACACCCAGTTGCTGGCTCAGGTAGTGGATCAGCGCCGGTATGGCCTCGCGCGAATACAATTGCTGGTCGTCCTTGCCATGCAGCGCGGCGCGGTGATGACGGAACTGGCCGCCATACAGCTCCTTCAACGCCGCGCCTTGCAACAAGTCGACGTTGTAGCCGTGCTCGCGCGCGCGGCCGGCGCAGAAGGCTTCCAGCAGATGCTCTTCGGCTTCGGTGCGGGCGAATAGATACGAGCCGTTGCGCTTCAAGTGAAGGCCCGCCTCCTGTGCCCAATACCCCCAGATTTCACGGCTTTGTCGTGCCAGGTCGAACATCGGCCCCGGCGGCTGCCCGGTGACCAGGGCCTGGCCGAAGTTGCGTACCGAGGCGCCCAACGGCGTGGCGCTGCGCTCGAACACCTTGACCTTGAGCCCGCGCCTGGCGGCGGCGTAGGCGTGGGAAAGGCCGAGGATGCCGGCACCGATGATCAGTAAATCTGTCATGGAATATGCAACCCTCTGTAGGAGCGAGCTTGCTCGCGAAGAACGTCAACGATAAGGCAGCGCTTCAGGTTATCCGCGCCGTCTATTCGTTCTTCGCGAGCAAGCTCGCTCCTACAGGTAGAGGTGAAAATTATTGTTTTTCCGACTTGCCGTCATAGCGCTTACGCCATTCGGTCAAAATGCTGTCGCGATTCTTCGACGCCCAGGCAAAGTCGTTCTTGATCAAACGCTGCTCGTAGTCGGCCGGCAATTCGGTCTGCGGCTTGGCGATCCCCGGCTGGGCGAGCACGGCAAAGTTGTCTTTGTACAGGTCCATTGCCGCTGTACTGGCGGAGAAATCCGCGAGTTTTTTCGCCGCGTCCGCATGGGCGGTGCCCTTGATCACGGCGGTGGCTTCGATGTCCCAGCCCAGGCCTTCCTTCGGCAGGATGATGTCCAGCGGTGCGCCCTGGCGTTTCAACTGCACGGCCGGGTATTCGAAGGAAATACCAATCGGGAACTCACCCGAAGCCGCCAGCTTGCAAGGCTTGGAGCCCGAATGTACGTACTGGCCGATGTTCTGGTGCAAGTCATCCATGTACTGCCAGCCCTGCTTCTCGCCGAAGGTCTGCAGCCAGGCGCTCACATCCAGGAAGCCGGTGCCGGACGATGCCGGGTTAGGCATCACGATCTTGCCCTTGTACTCGGGCTTGGTCAGGTCTTGCCAGCTCACCGGCTTGGTCAGGCCCTGTTTCTCGGCTTCGACCGTGTTGAAGCAAATGGTCGCGGCCCACACATCCATACCGACCCAGGCCGGTGGGTTGGCGGCGTCACGGTAATTCTTGCCGATCTTGTCCAGGCCCTTGGGGGCGTAGTTGTCCAGCATGCCTTGCTGATCGAGGATCGCCAGGCTCGATGCAGCCAGGCCCCAGACCACGTCGGCTTGCGGGCGGTCTTTTTCGGCCAGCAGCTTGGCGGTAATGATGCCGGTAGAGTCGCGCACCCATTTGATCTCGACGTCCGGGTTGGCCTGTTCGAAGGCTTTTTTGTAGGTCTTCAACTGCTCGGCTTCAAGGGCCGTGTACACGGTCAACTCGGTCTTGGCGAAGGCATTCAGGCTGAATGCAGTGAGTACGGCAGCGACCAGCGCCAGGGGCTTGAACATGGAGCACCTCCTTCAGGGATGTTTATTGGCCGGGCGCGGTCTGGCGCCAGGCTTGGGAGCGGCGCAAGGCGCCACGTGAAGCCCACGCCAGCAGCAGCGAAACGCCGGCCGAGGTGAACAGGATCAGGGTCGACATGGCCGCCGCGCCGCCCACGTTGCCGGCGTCGTCCATGTTCAGCACGGCGACGGCGGCGAGGATGGTGTCGGGGCTGTAGAGGAAGATCGCGGCGGACACGGTGGTCATCGCCGACACAAACAAGTAGCGCACGATGTCCAGCAGCGCCGGCAGGCAGATCGGCACCGTGACTTTCAAGTAATGGCGATACAGCGGCGCCTTGAGCGACAGCGCGGCCGCTTCGAACTCGGCGTCCAGTTGGCGCAGCGCGGTGGTGGCGGTCATCTGTGCGGTGGTCAGATAGTGAGCAATGGTGCACACCACCAGCAGGGTCATGGTGCCGTAGAACACATGCAGCGGGTTGCCACTCAGGTTGAAAAAGAACACGTAGCCCAGGCCCAACACCAACCCAGGCACGGCCATCGGCACAAAGCTGAGCATGCGCAGCGCCAGGTTCAGGCCCTTCTGGCCCTTGGTCTTTTCCATCAGGTAGGCGCCAGTGAAGATCAACACGCTGCCGATCAACGCCGTGCACAACGCCAGGGTCAAGCTGTTGCGATAGGCCAGCCAACCGCCGCCGGCCGTGTCTTCGAACTGATAGTGGCTGAGCGACAGCGACAGGTTGTACGGCCAGAACTTCACCAGCGAGGAGTACACCGCCATGCCGAACACCAACAGCAGCACGGCACAGATCAACAACACGATGAGCAGGTAGCAGCCATCCCGTAAACGCGACGGCACCGGCTGGAAGACTTGGGCGCGGCCACTCATGCCGTCACCTTGGCGACGGCGCAACCAGGCGTCGACGCCAAAGCTGAACAGCGCCGGCAGCAGCAACACCATGCCAATCAACGCGCCCCGACCAAACTGTTGCTGGCCGACCACCGCCTTGTAGGCTTCCAGCGCCAGCACTTGGTAATCCCCACCGACCACCACGGGCACGCCGAAATCGGTGATGGTCAGGGTGAACACCAGGCAGAACGCGGCAAACACCGCCTGGCGCGTGGCCGGCCAGGTGATGCTGCGGAACGCCCGCGCAGGGCTGGCACCCATGCTCGACGCGGCGTCGAACAACCGCGCATCGGCCAGGGACAGCGCCGAGAGCAAAATCATCAGGGCATGGGGGAAGGTGTAGATCACTTCACCGAGCACAATGCCCCAGAAGCCGTAGATGTTGTCCGAGAGCAAGCCGCGCAGCATGCCCTGGTTACCGAACAGGTAGACCAGCGCAATGCCCGGCAGCATCGACGGGGCCATCAACGGCAGCAGCGACAGGCCGCGCCAGATGGCCTTGCCGGGAATCAACGTGCGTTGCAGGGCGTAGGCAAACAGGTAGGCCAGCGGTACGACAATGGCCGCCACGCTGAGGGAAACTTTCAGGCTATTGCCCAGCAGCCAATGGAAGTTGGCGCTGGTGACCAACTCCCGCGCGGCGACCAGGCCACCGCCCTGCCCGGCTTCACTGCTGAAGCCGCGCCAGAAGATCGCCAGCAATGGCAGCAATACGGCGATGCCCAGCAGCAACAGCCAGAGCAGTTTGCCGCCGACCACGAAAATACGGTCGCCGGTTTCGGCGCGGGACACCTGGCGCGGCAGCGTCATGACAGCGGCCATCTCAGGCAAACACCTGCAGACTGCGCGGCGGCAAGGCAACCCAGATGTCCTGGGCGCCCAGGCGCGGCATGGCTTCCGGGGCCAGTTCGGCCAGCAGCGGATGGCCGGGCAGTTGCTCCAGCTCGAAACTCATGCGGCAGCGGTTGCCGAGGAAGGTGATCTCACGGACCTTGGCCGGGAACAGGTTTTCTTCATGCACCGGCGGGTTGACGTTGATCGCTTCCGGGCGGCAAAACAGTCGGCCGGACTTGGCCACGCCAGCATCCTCGGCCAGGCGCATATTCATCCCGCCGACCTGGGCATGGCTGGCACTGTTGCGGCTGAACGGCAGCCAGTTGCCCTGGCCGACAAACTCCGCCACAAACGGCGTGGCCGGGCGGTCGTAAATCTCCTGGGGCGTGGCGTACTGCTCGACCTTGCCGTTGTTCATCACGGCGATGCGGTCGGCCATCAACATGGCTTCGTCCTGGTTGTGGGTGACCATCAAGGTGGTGATACCGAGGCGCCGTTGCAGCTGGCGCAGCTCGGTGCACAGGTGTTCGCGCACACGGGCGTCGAGGGCCGACATCGGCTCATCCAGCAACAGCAACGACGGGGCCGGCGCCAGCGCACGGGCCAGGGCGACGCGCTGCTGCTGGCCGCCGGAGAGCTGGCCGGGGTATTTCTTTTCACTGCCGAGTAGACCCACCAGCTCCAGCATCTGGCCGACACGCTGGCGCACTTCATCGCGACCGCTGCCGGTGAGGCCGTAGCCGATGTTCGCTTCGACGGTGAGATTGGGAAACAACGCGTAGGACTGGAACAGAATGCCGTAGTCCCTAGCCTGGGGCGGCAGCAGGGAAACATCGCGGTCACCCAGGTAAAGTTCGCCGCTGTCCTGGCGTTCCAGGCCGGCGATGCAGCGCAGCAACGTGGTCTTGCCGCAGCCGGAAGGGCCCAGCAGGCACACCAGCTCGCCGGCAGCCACGTCCAGGGACACGTTGTCGAGCGCAGTAAAAGCGCCGAAGCGTTTCTGGATAGCGCGCACTTTCATCGGCGCGCCGGGTTGGGTCAGGACTGTGTTCATGGTGGCACCTCATCAAACTGATGAAGGCCATGCTAGGCAGGCAATGCGTCCCTCTTGTGGCAGAAAGGCAAAACGCGGCGATAGTGGTATTCGCAGATTTGTGTAGGACTCTAAGAGCTGAGTTGCCGGGTACATCGCCATCGGGGGCAAGCCCCCTCCCACATTTGACCGAGTTCCAACATGGAAATGCGGCCACCTGTGGGAGGGGGCTTGCTCCCGATTGGTCCCCAAAGCCACTACAAGGCTTTAGATCGGCGACATTTCCTGCGCCAACCCCAAAAACGCCGCCGGTAGGCGAGCGCCTTTTCGTTCTTTGAGGCAGTACAGGTACTCCGGAATCTGCGGCGCATTCTCGATGGTCAGCACCCGCAACTGCGGGTCGTGGGGCACTTCCTGGCGGGCGATGATGCTGATGCCGATATTGCGCAGCACCGCTTCGCGGATCGATTCACGGCTGCCGATTTCCAGCAGCGGCCCGTAACTCACGCCGGCACCTTGCAGCATCTCTTCCGTGAGCCGCCGCGTGGTGGAGCCCGCTTCACGCATCAACAGCGTATGCCCGGCCAACGCGCTGAGCGGCACGTGGTCGAGTTTGGCCAGTGGGTGATTGCGGTGCACCGCCAGCACCAGCGGGTCGGTGCCGAGTACGCGGCGGATCAGGCGCGGGTCTTCAAGCAACTGAGAGGATGCCGCGACATCGACGCGGTAATCGTCCAGCGCTTCGAGCACCTGCTGGGAGTTGCCGATTTCCACCGACACTTCCACTTGCGGCAGGCGTTCACGAAAGGCTTTGACCAGGTCGAGGATGTAGTACGGCGCCGTCGCGGCAATTCTCAGCGCCCCTTGGACCTGGCCGTTGTTACGCAGGAAAAACTCGATGTCTGCTTCCTGCTGCAGCAACGTCTTGACCATCGGCAGCAGGCGCGCGCCTTCGTCGCTGACGGTAAGGCGGCGCCCGCCACGGTAGAACAGCTCAACGCCGTACTGGCTTTCCAGGTTGCGAATCTGGGTGGTGACCGTGGGCTGGCTCAGGCCGAGTTTTTTCGCCGCCTGGGTAATGCTGCCCAGGCGGGCGACCATAAAAAACGCCTTCAACTCGGCACTCAGCACACCACCCTCTCATCCTCTATTTGCGCAACAGGCGCAGGCCATTGAACACCACCAGCAGGGCCACGCCCATGTCGGCGAACACCGCCATCCACATAGTCGCCAGCCCCAGGAAGGTGACCACCAGGAAGATCGCCTTGATCACCAGGGCCAGGGCGATGTTCTGCTTGAGGATACTCGACGTTTGCCGCGACAAACGAATGAATGCCGGAATCTTGCGCAAATCATCGTCCATCAAGGCCACGTCGGCGGTCTCGATGGCAGTGTCGGTACCTGCTGCGGCCATCGCAAAGCCAATCTCGGCGCGGGCCAGGGCCGGTGCGTCGTTGATGCCGTCGCCGACCATGCCGACCCGGTGGCCTTGGCCGTAGAGGGTTTCGATGGCGTGCAGTTTGTCGGTGGGCAACAGGTCGCCCTGGGCCTGATCGATGCCGACCTGGGCGGCAATCGCCTGGGCGGTGTGGGTGTTGTCACCGGTGAGCATCAGGGTCTTGATGCCCAGTTCATGCAATTGCTGGATGGCTTCGCGGCTGCTGTCCTTGACGGTGTCGGCCACGGCGAACAGTGCCAGCGGGCCGGACTTGTCGAGCAACAGCACCACGGACTTGCCCTGTTTTTCCAGGGCGAACAGCTTTTCTTCCAACGCCGGCGAACACAGGCCAAGGTCCTCCACCAGGCGGTGGTTACCCAAGTGGTAGGTCTGGCCATTAATATCGCCGCGCACGCCGCGACCGGCGAGGGCTTCGAAGTTATCCACAACGTGCACGGGCAGGTTTTTATCCACAGCCGCGTTGGCAATCGCCAGCGACACCGGGTGGTCGGAACGCCCGGCCAAGCTGGCAGCCAGGGCCGGGGCGCTGTCTTCGACATGAGGGAACAGCGCCAGGTAATCGGTTTGCACCGGCTTGCCGTGGGTGATGGTGCCGGTCTTGTCGAGGGCCAGGTAGTCCAGCTTGTAACCGCCTTCCAGGTACACGCCGCCCTTGATCAGGATGCCTTTGCGCGCCGCAGCCGCCAGGCCGCTGACAATGGTGACCGGGGTGGAGATCACCAACGCACAAGGGCAAGCCACCACCAACAGCACGAGGGCGCGGTAGATCCAGTCGAACCAGGCACCGGCCATGAACAGCGGCGGGATCAGCGCCACACCCAAGGCAAACAGAAACACTGCCGGGGTGTAGATTTTCGAGAAACTGTCGACAAACCGCTGGGTCGGTGCCCGTGCGCCCTGGGCCTGCTCCACCGCATGGATGATGCGCGCCAGGGTGGAGTTGTTGGCCGCTGCGGTGACCTTGTACTCCAGGGACCCGGCCTGGTTGATGGTGCCGGCGAAGACTTTATCGCCCACGGTCTTTTCAATCGGCAGGCTTTCACCGGTGATCGGCGCCTGGTCGATGGTGGATTGGCCGGCGGTGACTTCACCGTCGAGGCCGATGCGCTCGCCCGGTTTTACCCGCACGATGGCGCCCAGCTCAATGCTTTTGACCTCCTGTTCAACCCAGCTGCCATCAGCCTGCTGCAGCGTGGCCTGCTCCGGTGTCATCTGCATCAAACCGCTGATGGCATTGCGCGCACGGTCCAGGGATTTGGCTTCGATCAGCTCGGCCACGGTAAACAGGAACATCACCATGGCCGCTTCCGGCCACTGGCCAATCAGGATCGCGCCGGTGACCGCGATGCTCATCAGCGCGTTAATGTTCAGGTTGAGGTTTTTCAGGGCGATCCAGCCCTTTTTATAGGTGGTAAGGCCGCCACTGAAGATCGACACCAGTGCGACCAGCGCAATCACCCAAGTGGGCGCGGCATTGGTGAAGTGCAGCACTTCGGCGCCCAATGCGCCCACGCCGGACAACGCCAACGGCCACCAATGTTTCTTGGCAGGCGGCTCGGCGGGCGGGGTGCCCTCCTCGATCGGATCGGCCTGCATGCCCAGGGATTTGACCGCATCGATGATCGGCGCGGTGCTCGGCAGGTCATGGGTGACGCCGAGGATACGGTTGATCAGGTTGAACTCCAGTTGCTGCACACCCGCCAGCTTGCCGAGTTTGTTCTGGATCAGCGTCTGCTCGGTGGGGCAGTCCATGGCTTCGATGCGGAAGGTGCTCAGGCGCGAACCGGCAGTCGGGGCTTCGCTCAATTGCACCAGCGCAGGTGCCGGGGTACCGGAACAGCAGGAACCGCCATGGCCGTGGTCATGCACAGGCGTGAGTTTCTTCGGGCCATGATCGTGGTCGTGGTCGTGCTTATGCGGGGTGTGAATGGAATCGCTCATCAGGTCGCGTCCGTAAGGTGCCTGTTGCCAAGTAAAGACCCTGTAGCCACTATAGGGTCAAGCACCCATTTGGAGATTGCTGCAATGAAGATCGGCGAACTGGCCAAACTGACCGACTGCCCGGTGGAAACCATCCGTTATTACGAGAAAGAAGGCCTGCTGCCCCCCCCGGCACGCACCGACGCCAACTACCGCGTCTACACCCAGGCGCACACCGAGCGGCTGATCTTTATCCGCAACTGCCGCAGCCTCGACATGACGCTGGAAGAAATCCGCAGTTTGCTCGGGCTACGGGACAGCCCCCAGGACCAGTGCGAAAACGTGAATGCCTTGATTGATGAGCATATCCACCATGTGAAAGCGCGGATTGATGGGCTGTTGGCGTTGCAGGAGCAATTGCTGGACCTGCGCCAACGCTGTGGCGGCGGGGATCACTGTGGGATTTTGCAGCAGCTGGAGGTCAGCGGCGGTGTTGCCGCCAGCGAGGCCGAGCCCTCACATGTGGGCAGAAGCCACGGCCATTGAACGGGCCAAATGTGGGAGGGGCAAGCCCCCTCCCACAGTGGACAGCGTCAGACTCTAGATAGCCACGTCGGCCTTGATGCTTGGATAAGCGTCATAGCCCACGATTTCAAAGTCTTCGAACGTGTAGTCGTAGATCGACGCCGGCTTACGCTTGATCACCAGTTCCGGCAGCTTCTTCGGCGTACGCGCCAACTGGGTCTGGATCTGTTCCATGTGGTTGCTGTAGGCGTGGGTATCGCCGGTGGTGACGATGATCTCGTGGGGGATCAGGTCGCATTGCTGGGCCAGCATGTGGGTCAGCAGCGCCAGGGCGGCAGTGTTGTAAGGCAGGCCGAGGAACACGTCGGAGCTGCGGATGTACAACTGCATCGACAGATGGCCGTCATGCACGAACGCCTGGTACAGCAGGTGGCACGGTGGCAGGGCTTGTTTGCCGTTGCGCGCGTTTTCCTGCGGGCTCTTGGTTTCGTCCGGCAGGTACTCGACGTTCCAGCCGTGGAACAGGATGCGACGGCTGTTGGGGTTGGTCTTGAGCGTGTGCACCATGTAGTCGATCTGGTTGATCGTGCCGCCATCCTTGGTCGGCCAGGCGGTCCACTGCTCGCCGTACACCGGGCCCAGGTCACCTTCTTCGGTGGCCCACTCGTCCCAGATTTTCACGCCGTTTTCGTTCAGCCACTTGATGTTGGTGTTGCCGCTCAACATCCAGATCAGCTCGTTGGCGATGCTTTTGAAGTGAAGCTTCTTGGTGGTCAGCAGCGGGAAGCCGTCGGCCAAGTTATGCCGATACTGACGGGCGAACACGGCCTTGGTGCCGGTGCCGGTACGGTCGCCTTTGGTCAGGCCATTGGTCACGACGTCGTTCAGTAGTTCGAGATATTGCTTCATGTCATTACCCGTATCGTTGAAGCCGAGACCTCGCAGGCCTCGGCATTCGAATTTAAAGCGCGGTGTTCTTCAGCGGTTGCGGGCGATTGTACGCCCACCACAGCAGGCCCAGGCCGACCAGGATCATCGGAATGCTGAGCACTTGCCCCATGGTCAGCCAGCCCCAGGCCAGATAGCCCAGCTGTGCATCCGGCACGCGCACGAATTCGACGATGAAACGGAAGATCCCGTAGAACAGCGCAAACATGCCGGAAACGGCCATGGTCGGGCGCGGTTTGCGCGAGAAGAGGTACAGGATAAGGAACAGTGCCACGCCTTCCAACGCGAACTGGTACAGCTGCGACGGATGGCGCGGCAATTGCGCCGGGTCACTGAACGGCGGGAACACCATGGCCCACGGCACGTCGGTCGGCTTGCCCCACAACTCGGCGTTGATGAAGTTACCGATACGTCCGGCACCCAGGCCGATCGGCACCAACGGCGCGACAAAGTCCATCAGTTGGAAGAACGACTTGCCGTTGCGCCGGCCGAACCACCAGGCCGCGATCATCACGCCGATAAAGCCACCGTGGAACGCCATGCCGCCTTTCCACACTTCGAAGATCAGCATCGGGTTGGCGATATACGCGGACAAGTCGTAGAACAGCACATACCCCAGGCGTCCGCCGACGATTACCCCCATCGACAACCAGAACACCATGTCGGAGAGCTTCTCCTTGGTCCAGGTCGGGTCGAAACGGTTCAGGCGCCGGGACGCCAGCAGCCAGGCGCCGCCGATGCCGATCAGGTACATCAACCCATACCAGTGGATTTTCAGCGGACCGATGGCCAGGGCCACCGGGTCGATCTGCGGGTAAGGCAGCATTGCGACTCCTCGTTAAATCATTCGTTATGGCGACCGGACCATGCCCGGGCGCGATTAAGCCTGCGTTACAGCAAAAAATTCAAACCGACGCAAAACAGCAGTGCGGCGAACAGCCGCTTCAACAAGCGCGGCGACAACCGGTGCGCCAGGCGTGCACCGAAGCGGGCAAACACCATGCTGGTCAGGGCAATGCCCAGCAGCGCCGGCAAATACACGAACCCTAGACTATGAGCGGGCAACAGCGGGTCATGCCAGCCCAGAATCATGAAACTTAATGCACTGGCCAGCGCAATCGGCAGACCACAGGCGGATGAGGTGGCCACCGCCTGTTGCATCGGCACGCTGCGCCAGGTCAAAAACGGTACGGTCAGCGAGCCGCCGCCAATGCCGAAAATCGCCGAAGCCCAGCCAATCACGGTACCGGCCAGGGTCAGGCCGAGCTTGCCCGGCACGGTGCGGCTGGCCTTGGGCTTGACCTCCAGGGCCAGTTGCACGGCGATGATCAGGGCGAATACGCCGATGATCTTCTGCAAGTGGGGGCCGGAAATCGCTTCGGCGGTCAGCGCACCAAAACCGGCGCCGAGCAGGATACCCACGGTCATCCATACAAAGATCGGCCAACGCACCGCGCCACGTCGGTGGTGCTCACGTACGGCATTGACCGAGGTAAAGATGATCGTTGCCAGGGACGTGCCCACGGCCAGGTGGGTCAGCACCTGCGGGTCGAAGCCCTGCAAGGTGAAGCTGAACACCAGCACAGGCACGATGATGATCCCGCCGCCCACGCCAAACAGCCCGGCGAGTACGCCCGCGCACGCGCCCAGCAGCAAATACAGCAGAAATTCCATGGGAGCCCCCCAACCAAGTCCGGCATGTTAACGGATGGAAGGCATGCGACCCAACTGGATACGATGGAACGCTGCTGCCGGTGTGGGTAGAGTGGCTAAAAACACAAAAGGGAATCGCCTGATGTGCCTGATTGTTTTCGCCTGGCGACCGGGCCATGCCCAACCGCTGATCGTCGCGGCCAACCGCGATGAGTTCTACGCCCGCCCCAGCCTGCCGCTGGCCCAATGGCCGGATGCGCCCGAGGTCTTTGCCGGCCGCGATCAGGAAGCAGGTGGCACCTGGCTGGGAGTGAATGCCGATGGGCGGTTTGCTGCCCTGACCAACATCCGCGACCCGCACCAGCCGCCCGCACGCAAGTCACGCGGGGAACTGGTGGCGCGGTTTCTCAGTGGTTCGCTACCGATTGACCAGTATTTGGCCGACGTTAACGGCCGATCGATTGAATATGCCGGGTTTAACCTGCTGGTGGGGACGCGGGAAGAGTTGTGGCATTACAACGCCAATGACACCGAGCCGACGCAACTGAAGCCAGGGGTCTATGGGTTGTCCAACGCGGGGCTGGATACGCCGTGGCCGAAGCTGGTGAAGGCCAAAGCCGCGCTGCGCGAATTGCTGACCGATCCGCAGCCCGAAGCGCTACTGGAGATCCTGAGCGACCCGCAGACGGCGTCGTTTGCTGACTTGCCCGATACCGGCGTGGGGTTGGCGACGGAGAGTCTGCTGTCGAGTGTGTTTATCGCCAGCCCGAGTTATGGGACGCGGGCGAGCACGGCGCTGATTGTGAATGCCGATGGCACGCGGCGGATGGTGGAGCGCAGCTTCGGGCCGCAGGGTGGGCGGTTGGGCGAGGTGGACATCAACCTGTAGGAGCGAGGGGGACGCCTAGTTCTTGCTCGCGAAAAACCTGAGAACGCCGCAGGGAATCAGGCTCCCCGCGTTATCGTTGAGGTTCTTCGCGAGCACGCTCGCGCCTACAAGGTTTTGGCGGAAGCCGGGTTGATCATCCGTGTCAGCCCCAGGTTCTTCAGCGCCAATTGCAGCGAGCTGTGGATAACCTGCGGGTTGTCGATGGTCATCAACTCGGCCAGCAGATCCTTGGCCATGCTCAGTTCAACCTGGCGCAGCATCCACTTCACCTTCGGCAAGTTGGTGGCGTTCATCGACAGGCTGTCAAAACCCATCGCCATCAACAGCACCGCCGCTGCCGGGTCGCCGGCCATTTCACCGCAGATACTTACCGGCTTGCCTTCGGCATGGGCGTCGCGCACCACGTTTTGCAGGGCTTGCAGCACCGCCGGGTGCAGGTAGTCATAGAGGTCGGCTACCCGCGGGTTGTTACGGTCCACGGCCAGCAGGTACTGGGTCAGGTCGTTGGAGCCCACCGACAGGAAGTCCACCTGCCGTGCCAGTTCCTTGGCCTGGTACACCGCCGCCGGGATTTCGATCATCACGCCAATCGGCGGCATCGGTACGTCGGCGCCTTCGTCGCGCACTTCGCCCCAGGCGCGGTGGATCAGGTGCAGGGCTTCTTCCAGCTCATGGGTGCCGGAGATCATCGGCAGCAGGATGCGCAGGTTGTTCAGGCCTTCGCTGGCCTTGAGCATGGCGCGGGTCTGCACCAGGAAGATTTCCGGGTGGTCGAGGGTCACGCGAATACCGCGCCAGCCGAGGAAGGGGTTGTCTTCCTTGATAGGGAAATACGACAGTGACTTGTCGCCGCCGATATCCAGGCTGCGCATGGTCACCGGCAACGGGTGGAAGGCGGACAGTTGCTCGCGATAAATCGCCAGCTGCTCCTTCTCACTCGGAAAACGCTGGTTGATCATGAACGGCACTTCGGTGCGGTACAGCCCCACCCCTTCGGCGCCACGCTGTTGCGCGCGGGCCACATCGGCCAGCAGGCCGGTGTTGACCAGCAGCGGCACACGGTGGCCGTCGAGGGTTACGCAGGGCAGCTCGCGCAACGAGTCGAGACCCAGCGCCAGTTGCTTTTCTTCTTCCACCACCTCGGCGTATTGCTTGCGCAGCAAATCGCTGGGGTTGGTAAAGACTTCACCACGATGGCCGTCGACGATCATGTCGATGCCATCGACCTTGGAGTACGGCAGGTCCACCAGGCCCATCACCGTCGGAATGCCCATGGCCCGGGCCAGGATCGCGACGTGGGAGTTGCCCGAACCGAGTACCGAGACCAGGCCCACCAGTTTGCCTTCGGGCACTTCGCCGAGCATGGTGGCGGTCAGTTCTTCACTGATCAGGATGGTGTTGTCGGGGTAGACCAGGTTGGTGGTGCGGTCCTCCTGCAGGTAGGCCAGCAGACGGCGGCCAAGGTCGCGCACATCCGAGGCCCGCTCGCGCAGGTAGGCGTCGTCCATCAATTCGAAACGGTTGACGTGATCGGTGACCACCTGGCGCAGTGCGCCCTGGGCCCATTGGCCGGTCTTGATCACGGTCTTGACTTCGTTCCCGAGGGACGCGTCGTCGAGCATCATCTGGTACACGTCGAACAGCGCGCGCTCTTCGGGGCGCAACTGGGTGGCCAGCTTGGTCGACAGGTTGCGCATGTCGGCGCGCACGCCTTCCAGGGCCGTCTTGAACAGTTTGATTTCAGCGTCGATGTCGTCGACGTGCTTGTCCGGCACCACATCGAGGTCGGCCGGCGGCAGCATGACCACGGCAGTACCGACCGCCGCCCCCGGCGAACCCGGTACGCCGACGAACTTGGCTTCCTGGATACCCTTGCCCTGGCGCCCCAAGCCGCGAATCGAGCCGGTAGCTTCGGCGTGGGCAATAACCCCGGCGAGCTGCGCGCTCATGGTCACGAGGAAGGCTTCTTCACCTTCGTCGAACTGGCGACGCTCTTTCTGCTGGATAACCAACACGCCGACGACGCGGCGGTGGTGAATGATCGGTGCGCCGAGGAACGAGGCGTAGCGCTCTTCGCCGGTTTCGGCAAAGTAGCGATAACGCGGGTGATCGGCCGCGTTTTCAAGGTTCAGGGGTTCTTCACGCGTCCCCACCAAGCCCACGAGACCTTCATTGGGCGCCATGCTGACCTTGCCGATGGAGCGCTTGTTCAAGCCCTCGGTGGCCATCAGCACAAAACGGTTGGTCTCTGGGTCCAGCAGGTAAACCGAGCAGACCTGGCTGCCCATGGCTTCCTTGACGCGCAACACAATAATCCCCAACGCCGCCTTGAGATCCTTGGCGGAGTTAACTTCCTGGACGATCTTGCGCAGCGTATTGAGCATGGCTCGGGGTCGAACTCCGTCGTCAGTCGCGCGATAAAAGGCGCGGGGCAAGCTCTTTGAGAGCGCGACGATAAACCTCGCGCTTGAATGTCACCACCTGGCCCAACGGGTACCAATAGCTGACCCAGCGCCAGCCATCGAACTCCGGTTTACCGGTCAAATCCATCCGCACCCGCTGCTCGTTGGAGATCAGGCGCAGGAGAAACCATTTCTGCTTCTGGCCGATGCACAGCGGTTGGCTGTGGGTACGCACCAGGCGTTGCGGCAAACGATAGCGCAACCAGCCCCGGGTACAGGCCAGAATTTGCACATCTTCGCGCTCAAGGCCGACTTCTTCATTCAACTCACGGTACAGGGCGTCTTCAGGGGTTTCATCGGGGTTGATTCCGCCTTGAGGAAACTGCCAGGCATCTTGGTTGATTCGGCGAGCCCATAGCACCTGTCCGGCATCATTCGTAAGAATAATCCCGACATTAGGACGGAAACCATCGGGGTCGATCACGGCAACAACCTCGCAAACGCATGTCGCCGCATTGTTCCACAAAGGTTGTTCCAGCGGCAACGAGGCTTCTTACCTTATGTGCACTCTTGTGAAAAGACCGTATTCTGGACGCCTTTTTACAGACTTTTCAGCGAGTAACTGCAATGCGCCTGGCTTTATTCGACTTGGACAACACCCTTCTCGGCGGTGACAGCGACCACGCCTGGGGCGATTACCTCTGCGCACGGGGGATTCTCGACCCGGTGGCCTACAAGGCTCGCAACGACGAGTTCTACCAGGACTACCTGGCCGGCAAGCTGGACAACGCCGCCTACCTGAACTTCTGCCTGGAAATCCTCGGCCGCACCGAGATGACTCAGTTGGACGAATGGCACAATGACTATATGCGCGACTGCATCGAGCCGATCATGCTGCCGCTGGCCTCAGAACTGCTGGCCAAGCACCGCGCCGCTGGCGACAAGCTGGTGATCATCACCGCCACCAATCGTTTCGTCACCGCGCCAATTGCCGCACGCCTGGGCGTCGAAACCCTGATCGCCACCGAATGCGAGATGGAAAACGGCCGCTACACCGGACGCAGCACCGACGTACCGTGCTTTCGCGAGGGCAAGGTGACGCGCTTGAATCGTTGGCTGGAAGAGACTGGGTACAGCCTGGAAGACAGCTACTTCTATAGCGACTCGATGAATGACCTGCCACTGCTGGAGCAGGTGACGCATCCGGTAGCGGTGGACCCGGATCCGAATCTGCGCGCTGAAGCCGAGAAGCGTGGTTGGCCGGTGATTACGCTGCGTAGCTGATGGCCTTATCGGCCCCCCCACACTCGACCGGATTCCAAAGGATGTACTCGGTTAAATGTGGGAGGGGGCTTGCCCCCGATGCAGCCGACGCGGTCTAAAACCCTAAACCGGCTTCGCGCCCATCAACCCTGCAATCGCCACAAACCCCACCAGGCTCACCACCGCCAGCACCAGGGTGAAATTCAAGCTACCGCCCTCGCCTTTGCGCAGGCGGTTAAGCCGTGCCACCAGCCAGAACCAGGCCAGCGCCGCCACGGTATAGAGGATGCTGGAAGCCAGAATCCAGGTCTGCCCCAGCGGCCAGCCGATCAGGTGCGCCAGCCACCAGCCGGTAAACGGCATGCTGAGCATGCAAACGCCCATCAGCAACCACACGAACGCCCACGGGCGCTGCACAGTCACGGCCGGGCCGGCGCTGCGCTTGCGCCAGGCCAGCAGCGCCAGGCCGAGGCCACTGAGCAGCAACACCACCGTGGCGGCTATGTGGATAACTTTGAGGGTGGTAAGGGTGTCCATGTGTCGTCTTCCTTAAAGGCCGCCCCAATCAGCGTAGTCGCTCAACCGAGAAACAGTTTGTAGGCCGGGTTATCGCTTTCGTCCCAATACGGGTAGCCAATGGCTTCCAGGGCTGCCGGGACCAGGTGACGCTCGCTCGCCGGCACTTGCAGGCCCGCGACCACACGGCCGTCAGCGGCGCCGTGGTTGCGGTAGTGGAACATCGAGATGTTCCAGCGCCCGCCCAATTTATTAAGAAAGTTGAACAAGGCCCCCGGACGTTCGGGGAATTCGAAGCGAAACACCACTTCATCACTGACCTTGGCCGCATGCCCGCCGACCATATGGCGAATGTGCAACTTGGCCAATTCGTTCTCGGTCAGGTCCAGCACCGGGAAACCCTTGCTGGTGAGGCTGGTGATCAGCGCACTGCGCGGGTCGTTTTCCGGGTGGGTCTGCACACCGACAAAAATGTGCGCTTCGCTGCCGGAGTGATAGCGGTAATTGAATTCGGTGATCTGGCGCTTGCCCACGGCCTCGCAGAACGCCTTGAAGCTGCCCGGTTTCTCGGGGATGGTCACGGCGATGATGGCTTCGCGGCCTTCACCCAGCTCGGCGCGCTCGGCTACATGGCGCAGGCGGTCGAAGTTGACGTTGGCGCCGGAGTCGATGGCCACCAGTGTCTGGCCGGTGACGCCACGGGTCTCCACGTATTTCTTGATCCCCGCCACACCCAGCGCGCCGGCAGGCTCGGTGATGGAGCGGGTGTCGTCGTAGATGTCCTTGATCGCCGCGCAGATTTCATCGGTGCTCACGGTGATCACTTCATCCACGTAGTGTTTGCAGATGTCGAAGGTGTGCTGGCCGATCTGCGCCACCGCCACACCGTCGGCAAAGATACCCACACTGGGCAACACCACACGCTCGCCGGCGGCCATGGCGGCTTGCAGGCAGTTGGAGTCGTCCGGTTCGACGCCGATGATCTTGATCTCCGGACGCAGGTATTTCACGTACGCGGCGATGCCGGCGATCAGCCCGCCGCCGCCCACCGGTACGAAAATCGCGTCCAGCGGCCCTGGGTGCTGGCGCAGGATTTCCATCGCCACGGTGCCCTGCCCGGCAATGGTGTGCGGATCATCGTAGGGGTGAATGTAGACGTAGCCTTTTTCGTCGACCAGCTTGAGCGAGTAGGCCAGGGCTTCCGGGAAGGAATCGCCGTGCAGCACCACTTTGCCGCCACGGGAGCGCACGCCTTCGACCTTGATCTCCGGGGTGGTCTTGGGCATCACGATGGTGGCCTTGACCCCCAGCACCTTGGCCGCCAGGGCCAGGCCCTGCGCATGATTGCCCGCCGAGGCCGTGACGACGCCGCGCGCACGCTCTTCAGCCGTCAACTGAGTCAGCTTGTTGTACGCGCCGCGAATCTTGAACGAGAACACCGGCTGCAAGTCTTCACGCTTGAGCCAGACCTTGTTGCCCAGCCGCTCGGAGAGCTGGCGAGCGGTCTGCAGCGGGGTTTCTACGGCAACGTCATAGACGCGCGAGGTGAGGATCTTTTTGACGTACTGTTCAAGCATCGGCGGAAGTCACTGGGCGGGTTGGGCAGGGCCAAGGAGTCTAACCCAGCGTTTGGCCGGGCGACCACACGAATCCAGAGGTTTTGTTGGGTTATACTCGCGCCCCTCTTTACTCCCCGCCCGTTCCGGAGCCCGCATGACCCAGGATCAACTCAAACAGGCAGTGGCCCAGGCCGCCGTCGATTTAATCCTTCCTAAACTCGACGACAAGAGCATCGTCGGTGTCGGCACCGGCTCCACCGCCAACTGCTTTATCGATGCGCTGGCCCAGCACAAAGGCGCATTCGACGGCGCCGTGGCCAGTTCCGAAGCCACCGCCGCGCGCCTCAAGGGCCATGGCATTCCGGTGTACGAGCTCAACACCGTGAGCGACCTGGAGTTCTACGTCGACGGCGCCGATGAAAGCGACGAACACCTGAACCTGATCAAAGGCGGCGGCGCCGCCCTGACCCGCGAGAAAATCGTCGCGGCGGTGGCCAAGACCTTTATCTGCATCGCCGACGCCAGCAAACTGGTGCCGGTACTTGGCGCGTTCCCACTGCCGGTGGAAGTCATCCCGATGGCCCGCAGCCACGTGGCCCGCGAGCTGGTGAAGCTGGGTGGCGATCCGGTGTACCGCGAAGGCGTGTTGACCGACAACGGCAACATCATCCTCGACGTGTTCAACATGCAGATCACCAACCCGGTGGAGCTTGAGACTCAAATCAACGCCATCGTCGGCGTGGTCACCAACGGCCTGTTCGCCGCGCGTCCGGCCGATGTGCTGCTGCTGGGCACTTCTGAAGGCGTAAAAACCCTTAAAGCCTGATGCAAAACCAACTGTGGGAGGGGCGGTGTCTCAGGGAGTGGACTTCTTGAACACATAGAACAGGTTCGGCTCGCTGACCAGGTACAACGTGCCCTCGTCATCCATGGCGATCCCTTCGGCCTGCGGCACCCGCTTTTTCAGGCCGTGGCGCCCATTGAGCAGAGACAGACTGCTCAGTGGGCGACCGTCGATATCCAACTCCAACACCAGAAACGACTCATCCGACAGCGCCAGCAGATGGCCGCTGCGCTCATCGTATTGCAGGCTCGACAGGTCGCGCACAAACAGCCCGGCATCGCGCTTGGGGTTGTTGATCACGTGCACCGAGTAGGTTTTTTCCGGTTTGAAATGGGGAAACCCGTGGACCTCATAGATCAGCATCGGGTCGCGCTCCTTGGCCACGAACAGGCGCTTGCCGACTGAGTCATAGGCCAATCCCTCAAAACCCTTGTTGCCCCCGACATGCAGGCCCAGGGTCATCTGCTCCGCATCGGCGGCGTCGAGGAATTGGGTGTCGTCGTCCACATGCACCTTGATCAGCCGCTGCTGGCGTTCGTCGGTGATGACGTAGATGTTGTCGCTGATAAATTCCACCGCCTCGGCATCACCGAACCCCACCAAAGGAATGCGCCGCAGGATCTTGCCCTCAAGGGACAGCTCGATCAGTTCGGCGTTTTGATTGGTGACGGTAAACAGGCTTTTGCGCACCGGATCGTAGGTGAGGGCCGAGACATCGTCGTCGAGCCCTTCGATAACCTGGGCCTCCAGGGTCACCCGGTAATCCGCCAGGCCGATGGAGCGCTCGTCTGCCGGCTGGCGCCAGGCCTGCCAGTTGAACCAGGCACGTTCGAACAGGCGATAGTGCTGCGCAACCGCCCCGGCGCTGACCACCGCGATCAGCGCAAGCATGAAGAGAATGGGTGTGGGGCGGGCAAATCGACGCATCGGACGGGCTCAAAGTCAAAAGTGGCGAATGAATATCACGCCTGTCTGAATTTAAACTTAAACGCGCCCTGGTGTCTGGCGAATGCCGCTAATAGAGAGATATCCGACGTAATTCGTCCGTTACTTCTGCTTTTCGAACCGATAGAACAAGTTTGGCTCGCTGACAATGTAGAGCGTGCCGTCCTCATCCATGGTCACCCCTTCTGCACGGGGGATGGTGTTCTTGAGGCCATTGAAACCACCGAGCAGGGTCATGAAGCTGACTTGTTCGCCCTTCTCGTCCAACTCCAGCAGCAAGTGGGAGTCGGCCGATAACACCAGCAGATGGCCGGTGCGCGGGTCGATGGCCAGGGCCGAGAGGTTGCGCATATCCAGCTCTTTGCTGGCCAGTTTCTGTTTATCGCCGACCAGGGTCTGGCTGCCGTCGCTTTTCCAGGTGAACAACGCCGGCGGGCGCTCTTCACCCAGCACAAATTGCTGATTGCGCTTGTCCCAGGTGAGCCCTTCGAACGCTTTGTTCTGGTCCTTGGACGGGCCCAGGTCATAGCTCGGGAAGTCGGCCTTGTTCAATTGCTGGGTGGTGGCGTCGACCTTAACGATGGTCAGGGTGTGCTGGCGTTCGTCGACCACCGCTATCAGGCCATTTTCCATCACGGTCACGCCTTCCGGATTGTCCCAGCCATTGAGCGGCATCTTGCGCAGCACGTCGCCCTGCAGGCTCAGTTCGACGAGGAAGGGATTCTTGCCCATCACGGAAAACAGGGTTTTGGTCTGCGGGCTGTAGGAGACATCCGATGCCTCGTCCTTCTCCATGCCCGGCAGCAGCTTGCCATCGATCACGGCATGGTAGTCCGGCAACCACACGCTCTCCTGGCGCTCGGCCGGGGTTTCGAAGCGCTCCAGCACCCACAGCAGGCCGCGGTCGTCCCAGTGCATGGCCCAGGAAATGCCATACACGATGGCGCCCGCCAGAAATAACCAGGAATACCAGCGCAAGGCAAAGCGAGAACGCGGCTTAGGTGTTGCGGAGGGCAGGGACACGGCCATGGGGTGCTTTTTCCGGAAAGTCAGCGGTAGGTGATAGCACAGGATCAACGGGCCCGCGCGCTGGAGGCTGAGGATTATCCGGATGGCGTGTGAAAAAAATGCAAAAGCCGATGCACGAGATGGACTCGGACCCACTGTGGGAGGGAGCAAGTCCCCTCCCACATCAGGTGCTTATCGAACGCTGCTTTCGAAGCGATTCACGCCGCTCAGTTCCAGCACCAGCTCATCACCCACATTCAACGGCCCCACGCCGGCCGGGGTGCCGGTGAGGATCACGTCGCCGGCCTGCAGCGAGAAGCAGCCGGCCATGTACTGGATCATCGGCACGATCGGGTTAAGCATGATCGCGCTGTTGCCGTCCTGGCGCACTTCGCCATTGATGGTCAGGCGAATGCCAATATCGGTGACATCCGGGAACGTGCTGCCGACCACGAACGGCGCAATCACCGCCGCACCGTCGAAGGACTTGGCGATTTCCCACGGCAGGCCCTTGGCTTTCAGCTCGGCTTGCTTGTCGCGCAGGGTCAAGTCCAGGGCCGGGGCGAAACCGGAGATGGCGTCCAGCACTTCTTCGCGGCTCGGCTTGTTCGACAGCGGCTTGCCGATCAATACCGCGATTTCCGCCTCGTAGTGCACCGAACCGCGCTCGGTCGGAATGCTGAAACCGCCTTCCAGCGGCACGACGCAACTGCCCGGCTTGATGAACAGCAACGGCTCGGTCGGTACCGGGTTGTCCAGTTCCTTGGCATGTTCGGCGTAGTTACGCCCAATGCACACCACTTTACCCACAGGAAAGTGGATGTTGGTGCCGTCGACGTACTTGTGCTGGTAGCTCATGAAACGACTCCTTCGGGGGCGGTTAAACAGCGAAGATCTTGCCAGGGTTCATGATCCCGTTCGGGTCGAACACTGCCTTCACTGCTTTCATGTATTCGATCTCAACCGGCGAGCGGCTGTAGGTCAGGTAATCGCGCTTGGTCATGCCCACGCCGTGCTCGGCGGAGATCGAACCGTTGTATTTCTGCACGGTTTCGAACACCCACTTGTTCACGGTGGCGCACTTGGCGAAGAACTCATCCTTGCTCAGGTTTTCCGGCTTGAGGATGTTCAGGTGCAGGTTGCCGTCGCCGATATGGCCGAACCAGACAATTTCGAAGTCTGGGTAGTGTTCACCGACGATCGCATCAATTTCCTTCAAGAACGCCGGCACTTTGGAGACGGTGACCGAAATATCGTTCTTGTACGGCGTCCAGTGGGAAATGGTTTCGGAGATGTACTCGCGTAGCTTCCACAGGTTATGCAGCTGGGTTTCGCTCTGGCTCATCACGCCGTCCAGCACCCAGCCCTGCTCGACGCAGTGTTCGAAGGTTTCCAGGGCGTGGTTGGCGACTTCTTCGGTGGTGGCTTCGAATTCCAGCAGCGCGTAGAACGGGCACTCGGTTTCGAACGGCGCCGGCACATCGCCACGGCCGAGGACTTTGGCCAGGGCCTTGTCGGAGAAGAATTCGAAGGCAGTCAGGTCCAGCTTGCTCTGGAAGGCGTGCAGCACCGGCATGATCGAGTCGAAATCGGTGGTGCCGAGCACCATCGCCGTGAGATTTTTCGGCGCACGGTCCAGGCGCATGGTGGCTTCGACCACAAAGCCCAGGGTGCCTTCGGCGCCGATAAACAGTTGGCGCATGTCGTAGCCGGTGGCGTTCTTGATCAGGTCGCGGTTCAGCTCCAGCACATCGCCCTTGCCGGTGACGACTTTCATGCCGGCCACCCAATTGCGGGTCATACCGTAGCGAATGACCTTGATCCCGCCGGCATTGGTGCCGATATTACCGCCAATCTGGCTGGAACCGGACGATGCGAAGTCCACCGGGTAGTACAGGCCTTTTTCTTCGGCGACGTTCTGCAATTGCTTGGTGACCACGCCCGGCTGGCACACGGCGGTGCGGTCGGTGAGGTTCACGTCGAGGATCTGGTTCATATAGTCGAACGAGACGACCACTTCGCCGTTGGCCGCCACGGCAGCAGCCGACAGGCCGGTACGACCACCGGATGGCACCAGCGCCACCTTGTGCTCATTGGCCCAACGGACAATGGCCTGCACCTGCTCGGTGGTCTTGGGGAACACGATGGCGGTGGGCGCGGGCGCGAAGTGCTTGGTCCAATCCTTGCCGTAAGCCTCCAGGGAGTCGGCGTCGGTCAGCACTTTGCCGGGCTCAACCAGGGTCTTTAGCTCATCAATCAGGGCAGGATGGGTCATCGACAGAACTCTCGAACAATTCATGGTCATCCTGAGAACGCTTCACGTCGCAGGAATGAGTGTTTAGCGGGGCGCGTATGCTAGCATACCGCCCCCGCAGGACAGAGCCCAAGGGCGTTTCTGCGGTGACGGCTTTCCTGCCGTCCGGGTCAGCTTGCGCTGCTCGATTCCCTGCCATTTTTCTCCGGGATACAGGTTTACGCAGATGAGCAAGACTTCTCTCGATAAGAGCAAGATCAAGTTCCTTCTTCTGGAAGGCGTCCACCCATCGGCTGTCGACGTTCTGAAAGCTGCCGGGTACACCAGCATTGAGTACATCACCAGTTCTCTGCCGGAAGCCCAGCTCAAGGAAAAGATCGCCGATGCACACTTCATCGGCATTCGCTCCCGCACTCAACTGACCGAAGAGATCTTCGATCACGCCAAGAAGCTCGTGGCAGTTGGCTGTTTCTGCATCGGCACCAACCAGGTCGACCTCAACGCAGCGCGCGAGCGCGGCATCGCAGTGTTCAATGCCCCGTACTCCAACACCCGTTCCGTCGCGGAGCTGGTGCTGGCCGAGGCCATCCTGCTGTTGCGCGGTATCCCTGAGAAGAACGCTTCCTGCCACCGTGGCGGCTGGATCAAGAGCGCGGCCAACTCCTTCGAAATCCGTGGCAAGAAGCTGGGTATCGTCGGTTACGGTTCGATCGGCACGCAACTGTCGGTACTGGCCGAAGGCCTGGGCATGCAGGTGTTCTTCTACGACACCCTGACCAAGCTGCCATTGGGCAACGCCACCCAGGTGTCGAGCCTGACCGAACTGCTGGGCATGTCCGACATCGTCACCCTGCACGTTCCGGAAACCGCTGAGACCCAGTGGATGATCGGCGAGAAGGAAATCCGCGCCATCAAGAAAGGCGGCATCCTGATCAACGCGGCACGCGGCACCGTGGTCGAGTTGGACGCCCTGGCCGACGCGATCAAGGACAAGCACCTGATCGGCGCGGCAATCGACGTGTTCCCGGTGGAGCCACGCTCCAACGACGACATCTTCGAAAGCCCGCTGCGTGGCCTGGACAACGTGATCCTGACCCCGCACATCGGTGGTTCCACTGCCGAAGCCCAAGCCAACATCGGCCTGGAAGTGTCGGAGAAACTGGTCAAGTACAGCGACAACGGTACCTCGGTATCGTCGGTCAACTTCCCGGAAGTGGCCCTGCCGGCTCACCCTGGCAAGCACCGCCTGCTGCACATCCACCAGAACATCCCTGGCGTGATGATGGAGATCAACAAGGTGTTCGCGGAAAACGGCATCAACATCTCCGGTCAGTTCCTGCAGACCAACGAGAAGGTCGGCTACGTGGTGATCGACGTCGACGCCGAGTACTCGGACCTGGCGCAAGAAAAGCTGCAGCACATCAACGGCACTATCCGTAGCCGCGTGTTGTTCTAACGCTGCAAACGCTGCACAAAAAAATGGGAGACCCGCAGGGGTCTCCCATTTTTTGTCTGAACAAATCTTACTTGACGTTAACCGTGATGACTTTCGAGGCTACAGTCGGGTCGAACTGGCGATGCACATTGTCGCCAGCCACCAGTTGCAGGGTGTGCTTGCCTGGCGTCAGGGTCAGCTCGGTTTCAGTCTGCGCCTTACCGAAGTGAATCGACGTGGCGGTGGCTGGAATGGCTTCATCGGCCTTGAGCGACTGCACATCCTGGTCTACCAGCAGGTGATGGTGACCGGCGTTGGGGACTTGTTTGTCGATCGGCTCCAGGTCCAGGCCCTTGACGCCAAACTTCACGGTGAAGGTTTTGTCGACGGTCGCGCCATCTTTGGGCGAGACGATAAACACCTCAGCCCCTTTGGGCGCGGGGGTACGCGGAACGTCGGCGGCATTCGCCAACATCGAGGCACCCAGCAACAGGCTGGCAATCGTTGCACGGGACAATAGGGCTTTCATTCGCTTCTCCAGTTTTTTTGTGAAATCTGTAGGGTTCTGACAACTTCGCGACAAATTGCTGTCAAAGGCACTCACCACCATAGCAAAGCGATGCTGATCGGCGCCTCGCACATTCGAATTCTCTAGGAGTGACCATGCGCTTTTCGCCTGGCCTGTTACTTTTGCTACCCCTTCTGAGCCCCTTGGCCCATGCCGAACTGATCGACGATGTAAACGATCGCGGCGAGCTGCGCATCGCCCTTGAAGCCAATACCCCACCGTACAACTTCAAGGAAGGCGACAAACTCACCGGTTTTGAAGTCGAGCTGGGTGAACTGCTGGCAAAAGAAATGGACGTGCGTCCCTCATTTATCACCACCGATGACGCCGACCTGCTGCCTGGGGTCTCAACCGGCAAATACGATGTGGCCATCAACCATATCGCTATGACTGCCGAGCTTAAGGATCGGTTCGATTTCAGCGAGGCTTATCACGAGCAGCCTGAGTTGGCGATCCCGTTCCAGAAGGGCAACCCGGCCTTCAAGACGAGTTTGGACGGCGCCTTGAAGCGGGTGAAGGACGATGGCCGATTAAAGGCGCTGTCGCACAAGTGGTTCGAAGGCGACGCCCCTACAGACGCGCCAACGCCTGTGCCGCCTCAGGCAACTCCAGCTCACTGAACACCTGCACGCCGTGGCGCTTGAGCAGCGCCGCCGTTACGCCCTCGCCGCTGACCTTTACACCGGTAAAGGTTCCGTCATAGGTCAGCAGGTTGCCGCAGGACGGGCTATTGGCCTTGAGCACGGCAATGCGGATGTGGTGGCGCTGCACCAGCGCCAAGGCCTGGCGGGCGCCGTCGAGGAAGGCGGCGCTGAAGTCTTCACCGTCGGCAGTGAGCACCTGGGCACGCCCTTCCCACACATCAATGCCCTGCCCGCCCGGAATCTCGGCAGAGGGCCTGGGCGTCGGCAAACCGCCCGACACTTCCGGGCAGATCGCAATCACACGACCTTCAGCCTGCCACGCCGCCAGTTGATCGAACGGCCCGCTGGCCCCGCCGTCGTAGCGCACCTTGTGGCCGAGCAGGCAGCGGCTGACAAGAATCTTTTGCATGGTTAAAACGGCTCGTTGCCGCGCCGGCGAAACCAGCCGGTGAGGGACAGCCGTTCGCGCGTGGCGGGCATGACTTCGTGGGGCACCTCGCCCGACAGAAACACCACCAGGCATCCGCCAGTGGGGACCACATCGTATTCGACACCGTCCTTGAGGTACATGCGCAACTGGCCGCCGTGCTCGGGCAGCCAGGCGTCGTTCAAGTAGATCACCGCCGACACCATGCGCCGATCATCGTCGCGAAAACGGTCCAGGTGCCGCAGGTAAAACGCGCCAGGCGGATACATCGCGAAGTGGCTTTCGAAATCCTCAAGGCCGAGGAACAAACCACGGTTCATCGCCAGGCGCAGGCTGTCCATCACCGCCATATAGCTGTCGCAGACCGCCGCGTCGCCCTCCTCCAGCCACTGGATATGGTCGCCGCGAATGCCCTCGCGAATCTCCTGGGCCGGTCCACGCCCCACCGCTGCGGGGGCCAACTCGCCCTCGGCCGCACGTTTACGGCACTCAGCCGCCAGTTCCAGGGTCAGAGCCTGGGGCAGGAAGCCGTTCTGCTGCGACCAGCCTTTTTCGGCCAGGTCATCAACGATGCGTTGCAGCAGGGGGTGATCGAGGGGTATTTGCATGGCGCGCATAGTATCCATACGCCTGTGAATCCGACAGAGCCGCCGAGCGTCTGAATACACTTTAGTCAGGTGACCGATAGGACTTCTCGACAAATCCTACGCCCGACACGGACAATAGTGGCCGACTGACAGGAGTCCATATGCGTCGTTTGTTTTTTTCCTTGCTGATGTTCTGCGTTTTGCCCGCCTGGGCAGACGGTCATGACCAGTTGTACAAGGTCGCTGGCTGGGCCGAACAACGTGCACATTTCAATGACGCCCTCAGTGCCGCCCAGCAACGCTACCGCAATAGCCTGCCGCCGGCGGTGTACCAGGCGCTGGTGGACAACAGCAATAAGCGCTTTGCCGCCCAGGCCATGGACCAGCGTGCCGAGGCGCAATTGCGCAAGAACCTGGCAGACCCAGCGCCTGCCCTGGCGTTCTTCCAGTCGCCGCTGGGTCGCAAGATCGTCGCCGCCGAATTGCTGGCCACGCGCCGCGACCAACTGGCAAAAAATGCCCAGGGCCTGCCCAAGATCGAAGCCGACGCCACCCGCAGCCTGATCATCGGCCACCTGGCCCAAGCCCTGCCCGCCCGTGAAGCCGGCGCCGAAGTGAGCCTGGCGATTGCCGGTGTAGCGGCTGACAGTTTGAGCCAGATGATCCCCGGCCTGCTGGGTGGGGGTCAGGCCCAGGGCATGTTGAATGGGCAGCGTGAGCGGCTGATGCAACAGATTGGGAATGATCTGAACAACACCCTGCTGTACGTCTATCGGGATCTGTCCGACCCGGAGCTGGAAGAGTTCGCGACGTTTGCGGAGTCGCCGCAGGGTAAGGCGTATTACCAGGCGGCGTTGGCGGCGATTCGCGCAGGACTTGCGGTCGGCCAGAGCACCTCAAGCCTGGCGCAGTAGAAAATGTGGGAGGGGCAAGCCCCCTCCCACATTTTCACCGTGTTATTTCAGATGGTCCGTCAAATACCGAAAGTACTCTTCACGAATCTCCGGAATCTCATTCGCCAGGTGATGCCGGCCACGCGGCAGCATCAATACTTCGGGCTGGTCGAACTTGCCCCGCAGCACCTGCAAGTTGTGCTGCCAGTCCACCGTCATGTCTTCCTCACCCTGCACAATCACCGGCCGCCGTGGGCTGCGCGGGGCGGCTTCGATGCGTTTGATCCAGCGCGCCAGCGCGCCCACCCAGGCGGTTGGCAGTTGGCGCGGCTGAAGCGGGTCGGCTTCCAGGAACGGTTTGAACGCCGGGTCGTGGGTGTTCTCGCTGAAACGCCGCGCGATGCCTTTGACGAACGGGCGCAACAGGTAATAGCTGAGCTGCGACCATCCCCACGCACGCGGTCGCACCAGCGGTGACAACAGGAAAGTCTTGCCTTGGGCCGGGCTGTCAGCGCCATGGTTGAGCAAGTGGTCCACCACCACCGCGCCGCCGGTGCTTTGCCCGAACAAGTGCCAGGGCTGTGGCAATTGCAGCGCCTGGGCCTGAGCAAACAGCGCCCGCACCACCGCCTGATACACCGCAAAATCATCAATGCTGGCACGCTCGCCACTGGATAAGCCGTGGCCCGGCAAGTCGCAGGCGATCACCACGAAGCCCTGGTCCAATGCCCAGTCGACCACATGGCGATACAGGCCCATATGGTCGTAGAAGCCGTGAAACATAAACATCGTGGCCACCGGCACAGGCGGCCGCCACACCTGGGCAACCACCTCAAATCCCTCCACCTCGAAACGCCCCAGCTGACTCACAGCCGGGACTTTGCGCGCACTCAGGTCCAGTCCGTAGAAACGCTGGTAGACCCGCGCTTCAGCTGAAAGCGGTTGCGCATCCACCAGGGGCCGCAGGCTTTCACGAAGGTGATCAGGGTCAAAGGTCACAGGCATAAAGGGTTCCAGACTTGCGGCGAAGATGAATATCGAGCTGCGATATTCATCTGTCAGGACAAGCATGGCAAGCTACGCGACCTGCGAGGATAGATCCGAATGCGACAGCCTTACCGTAACGCCCTGTTCGCCAGCCTGATCCTGATCATCTGCGCCGGCGTGCTGTGGGCGGCGTATGACTGGTTCCAGGGCCGCTACCTGCGCGCTTTCAGTGAACACACGGCAGTGTTTTCCGGCGATGCCCTGCAACTGCCCGCTGAACTCGCAGGCCCCGGGCCGATCCGCCTGGTGCACTTCTGGGATCCGGCTTGCCCCTGCAATGTCGGCAACCAGCAGCACCTGGGCGAGTTGATCGAGCAGTACGCGCCCCAGGGCGTCGAGTTCTATGCCCTGCAAAAAGCCGGCAGCCACGGCCAGTTGCCCGACAACCTGCGCCAGATGAAAACCCTCACCGCCCTGCCTGGCGCCGACCAGGTGCCGGCCAGCCCGGCCGTGGGCATCTGGGACCGCACCGGCAAGCTCGCGTATTTCGGGCCCTACAGCGAAGGGCTGACGTGCAATTCCAATAACAGTTTTATCGAGCCGATCCTGAAAGCCCTTGAAGCCGGCCGAGCGGTGAATGCCACGCACACCCTGGCGGTGGGCTGCTATTGTTCGTGGTCGAAAGATCTGTAGCTCGTCCCCACTCTCGGTAAGGAATGTCCATGAAGCGCGTCTTGCGGGTTCTCGCGGTTCTGCTGGTGCTGATCGCCCTCGGTGCGGGCTGGTACGTCTACAGCAAGCAACCCACCCGCCAGGGCACGGTTGAACTGGCCAACCTCCAAGGCTCGGTCACCGTGCGCTACGACGACCGTGGCGTGCCGCATATTCGCGCCGAGAACGAGACCGACCTGTATCGCGCCCTGGGCTACGTGCATGCCCAGGACCGCCTGTTCCAGATGGAGATCATGCGGCGCCTGGCCCGTGGCGAATTGGCCGAGGTGCTCGGGCCGAAGCTGCTGGAGACCGACAAGCTGTTCCGCAGCCTGCGCATTCGCGACCGCGCGGCCAGCTATGTGGCGCAGCTGGACCCGGAGTCACCACACTGGAAGGCCCTGCAAGCCTATTTGGACGGGATCAACCAGTATCAGGACAGCCACGCCCGCCCGATGGAGTTCGACGTGCTGGGCATCCCCAGGCGCCCGTTTACCGCCGAGGACACCATCAGCGTCGCCGGGTACATGGCCTACAGCTTTGCCGCTGCGTTTCGTACCGAGCCCTTGCTGACTTACGTCCGCGACCAACTGGGCAGCGACTACCTGAAAGTCTTCGACCTCGACTGGCAACCCAAGGGCGCCCTCAACCTCGCCGGCAGTGACTGGAACACCCTCGGCGCCCTCGCCGCCCTGAGCGAACAAGCGTTGGCGGACAACGGCTTGCCGCAGTTCGAGGGCAGCAACGCCTGGGCCATCAGCGGCAGTCGCACCAAGAGCGGCAAACCGCTGCTGGCCGGTGACCCGCATATCCGTTTCTCGGTGCCGTCGGTGTGGTACGAAGCGCAGCTGTCAGCGCCGGGGTTTGAGCTGTATGGCTACCACAACGCGCTGGTCCCCGTGGCGTTCCTGGGGCACAACCTGGATTTCGGCTGGAGCCTGACCATGTTCCAGAACGACGACCTCGACCTGATCGCCGAGAAGGTCAACCCGGACAACGCCAACCAGGTCTGGTACCACGGCCAGTGGGTCGACATGACCAGCAGCGAGCAACAGATTGCCGTCAAAGGCCAGGCACCGGTCAGCCTCACCCTGCGCCAGTCGCCCCACGGCCCGATCGTCAATGACGTGCTCGGCGAGAACGGCGGCAAGACGCCGATTGCCATGTGGTGGGCGTTCCTCGACACCCAGAACCCGATCCTCGAAGGTTTCTACCAACTCAACCGCGCCGACACCCTGGCCAAGGCGCGCGCTGCGGCGGCCAAGGTGTCGGCGCCGGGGCTGAATATCGTCTGGGCCAACGCCAAGGGCGATATCGGCTGGTGGGCGGCGGCGCAGTTGCCGATTCGCCCGGCCGGCACCCACCCAGGCTTTATCCTCGACGGCAGCACCGCCCAGGCCGACAAGCTGGGCTTCTACCCATTCAGCGCCAACCCGCAGGAAGAAAACCCGGCGCGCGGCTATGTGGTCTCGGCCAATGCCCAGCCGGTGTCGCCCTCCGGCATGGAAATCCCCGGTTATTACAACCTCGCCGACCGTGGCCAGCAGTTGAACGCGCAGTTGAGCGACAAGAGCGTGAAGTGGGATGTGATCAACAGCCAGGCCCTGCAACTGGGCACCACCACCGCCTTCGGCCCGCGCCTGCTGGCGCCGCTGTTGCCGGTACTGCGCGAGGTGGTCACGGACCCGGCACAGTTGAAGCTGGTGGAGCAGTTGGCAAGCTGGAAGGGTGACTACCCACTGGATTCCACCAGCGCCACGCTGTTCAACCAGTTCCTGTTCAACCTCGCCGACGCGGCTTTCCACCCGAAACTGGGCGACGGCATGTTCAAGACCCTGCTCACGACCCGCGTGATCGACGCCGCCCTGCCCCGCCTGGCTGCCGACCCGGCTTCGCCCTGGTGGGACGGCAAGCGCGCCGACACCGTCAAGCGGGCCTGGGACAACAGCCTCGCGCACCTCAAAGTCACCTTCGGCGATGACCCGACGCAATGGCAATGGGGCAAGGCGCATACGCTGACCCACGGCCATCCGCTGGGCTCGCAGAAACCCTTGGACCTGATCGTCAACGTCGGCCCGTTCCCGGCGCCCGGCACTCACGAAGTGCCGAATAACCAATCCGCCAATATCGGCCCGGCACCATGGCCGGTGACCTACGGCCCCTCCACCCGCCGCCTGATCGACTTCGCTGACGTAGCACACGCCCTGACCATCAACCCGGTGGGGCAAAGCGGCGTGCCGTTCGACAAGCACTATGGCGACCAGGCCGAGACCTATATCGAAGGGGGTTATGAGCAGGCGCATTTCACCGATGAGGAAGTGACCGCGAACACCCGTGGCACGCTGAAGTTGTTGCCAGCACGCACGCTGCGCTAACCCTTTCTGTAGGAGCGAGCTTGCTCGCGAAGGTCGTTAACGATAACGCGTAAAGCCAGAATGAACGCGGTGCCCATGGGTTTTTCGCGAGCAAGCTCGCTCCTACAGTGGGCTCGTTGCACGAGCCTGCACCGGCACCGCAAAGTTGAGCCGGAACTGTTGCGGCGTCACGCCCAGCCGGCGATTGAACACGCTGCGCATGTGCTGGGCATCGCGAAACCCGCATTGGTAGGCCACGGTCTTCAGCGGCGCATGCGTGCTTTCGAGCATCACCCGCGCCGCATCCACCCGTGCCCGTTCGACAAACTCCGCCGGCGTAATCCGCGCTTCACGGGCAAACACCCGGGAGAAGTTGCGCGCGCTCATATTGGCGGCCTTGGCCAGGTCGGCGATGGTCAGGTCGCCGGTCAGGTTCGCCAGCACATACAACTGCACCAGCGCCACCGCCGAGGTGGTTTCGGCGTGAGGCGTGAGGAACGGGCTGAACTGCGACTGCCCGCCCGAACGCTGGGTGAACACCACCAGGCGCTTGGCCACGCTCAACGCCACTTCCGGGCCGTGGTCCTGGGCCAGCAGGTACAGCGACAAGTCGATGCCCGCCGTGACGCCTGCCGAGGTGTAGAGGTTGCCGTCCTGCACGTAGAGGCGGTCAACCTCGACCTGGGTCGAGGGGCACAGACGCGCCAGGTCGGCAGCATCGTTCCAGTGGGTAGTGACGGTTTTGCCATCCAGCAATCCAGCGCGCGCCAGCATGAAGGCGCCGTTGCAGACCGAACCGAAACGTTGCGCCCTGGCGGTTGCACCCCGGAGCCAATCATCGAACGGCACGCCGAAATCCTCGAATGGCAGCTGCGGGCCACCGGCGACCAACAACAAGTCATAGGCTTGCAGGGCCTCGCTGTAATGCCGATGGGCCTGCAATGCCAAACCATTGGAGGCGGCCATGGTGCCGTGGCCCAGCCCGATGACCTCTATCTGGTAGTGATCCTGGGGCGGCAGAAAGCGGTTGGCTTCGCAGAACACATCCATGGGGCCGGTCACATCCAGTGACTGGACGCCGGGGAAGATCAGGATCGCGACGGTCTTGTGCATGCTCACAGACACCTTTTTCTAGCGGAATAAAATGCAAACCCTGTGGGAGGGGGCTTGCTCCCGATGGCGCTGTATCAGTCAGCAGATGCAGTGCCTGGTACTCAGCAATCGGGAGCAAGCCCCCTCCCACATTGGGATTTTTGCAGGCTTCGAGAGTGATATCGCCCGCTACACCCTAGTCGATTTCTGCTTGGCACGATGTGTCGGCACATTGGCCGGGATCGCGCCCTCACCGCGATGGTCGCTGCACCGACCAGCGACCAGACTGGGTGCTTTCCAGAGGAGAACCACCATGACCACCACCATCGCCGGCATCAAGATCCCGGACAGCGCCCTGGCCAAGGCCACCACCGAATACATCCGTGACATCGAATCCGACCTGCTCTACCACCACTCGCGCCGGGTGTTTTTGTTCGGCGCCTTGAGCGGTGAGCGCAAGCAGTTGGCCTACAACCCGGAGCTGCTCTACGTCGGCGCCATGTTCCATGACCTGGGCCTGGTGGAAGGCCATCGCAGTGACGACGAGCGTTTCGAAGTGGACGGCGCCAACGCCGCCGCGGCCTTCCTCAAGCCTTACGGGCTGAGCGATGACGATATCGAACAGGTGTGGTTGTCCATCGCCCTGCACACCACGCCGGGCGTGCCGCAACACCTGCGCCCCACTGTGGCACTGGTGACCGCAGGGGTGGAAATGGACGTGCTGGGCATGGACTACGCCGCCTTCAGCAGCGTACAGCGCGAAGCCGTGGTGCATGCGCATCCACGCGGTGAAGGGTTCAAGGAGTGCATCATCTGCGCCTTTGCCGACGGCTTGCGCCATCGCCCGCAGACCACGTTTGGCAACGTGAAGACGGATGTGCTGGTGGATCAGGAGCCGGGGTTCAAGCCGATGAATTTTGTCGAGGTGATTCGCAAGTCGCCGTGGTTGGCGTAGCGGAGTTGAAATGCGATCAACTGTGGGAGGGGGCTTGCCCGCGATTGCTGAGTGTCAGTCACTGCATCTATTGACTGACCCACCGCCATCGGGAGCAAGCCCCCTCCCACACCTTTAGACCGGCGCCTGCGCCCGACGCACGTCCGGCTGTTTCCAGCCATCGGCAGCGGCCTCTTCGATGGCTTGCTGGATAGCCTTCTTGCGATTCTCTTCGGCACGTCGGCTGAAGAACCACACCAGGAAGGTCACCAGCGACACCGCCAGCAGAATCAGGCTGGCCACGGCATTGATCTCGGGTTTAACCCCAAGGCGCACGGCCGAGAACACTTCCATCGGCAACGTCGTCGAGCCCGGGCCCGACACGAAGCTGGCCAGTACCAGGTCATCCAAGGACAGTGCGAACGACATCATGCCGCCCGCCGCCAAAGACGGCGCGATCATCGGGATGGTGATCAGGAAGAACACCTTCCACGGTCGCGCACCCAGGTCCATCGCTGCTTCTTCGATCGACAGGTCCAGCTCACGCAAGCGCGCCGATACCACTACCGCCACATACGCCGCACAGAACGTGGTGTGGGCGATCCAGATGGTGACGATGCCACGCTCCTGGGGCCAGCCGATCATCTGCGCCATGGCCACAAACAGCAGCAACAGCGACAGGCCGGTGATCACTTCCGGCATCACCAACGGCGCGGTCACCAGGCCGCCGAACAGCGTGCGGCCCTTGAACTGGCTGATGCGCGTCAGCACAAACGCCGCCAACGTGCCCAGCGCAACAGCGGCCACCGCCGTGTAGCAGGCGATTTCCAGGGAACGTGCCACCGAGCCCATCAACTGGGTGTTGTCCAGCAGGCCCACGTACCACTTGATCGACCAACCGCCCCACACCGTTACCAGCTTGGATTCGTTGAACGAGTAGATCACCAGGATCAGCATCGGCAGGTAGATGAACAACAACCCCGCCACCAGCATGAAGCTTGAGAAACTGACGCGCCTCATATCTTGCCCTCCATCTCTTTGGCTTGGCTGCGGTTAAACAGAATGATCGGCACGATCAGGATCGCCAGCATCACTACCGCCAGGGCAGACGCCACCGGCCAGTCACGGTTGTTGAAGAACTCTTGCCACAACACTTTACCGATCATCAGGGTTTCCGGGCCGCCGAGCAGTTCCGGGATCACGAACTCGCCCACCACCGGGATAAACACCAGCATGCAGCCGGCGATGATGCCGTTCTTGGACAGCGGCACGGTGATTTTCCAGAAGCTGTTGAAGGTGCTCGAACCCAGGTCCGATGCGGCTTCCAGCAGGCTCTGGTCATGCTTTACCAGGTTGGCGTACAGCGGCAGGATCATGAACGGCAGGTACGAGTAGACCACGCCGATATACACCGCGATGTTGGTGTTGAGGATCTGCAGCGGTTCGTTGATCAACCCCATGGACATCAGGAAGCCATTGAGCAGCCCGTTGTTGCTGAGGATGCCCATCCACGCATACACGCGGATCAGGATCGCGGTCCAGGTCGGCATCATGATCAGCAGCACCAGCACGGTCTGCATCTCTTTGCGCGCGGTGGCAATGGCGTAGGCCATCGGGTAGCCGATCAGCAGGCACAGCAGCGTGCTGAAGAACGCCATTTTCAGCGAGCCCAGGTACGCCGCGATGTACAGCTCATCACCTGCCAGCAAACTGTAGTTGGCCAGGTTCAGCACCACCTGCAGCTTTTGCTCAACGTAGGTGTAGATCTCGGTGTACGGCGGAATCGCTACGTCGGCTTCGGCGAAGCTGATTTTCAGGACGATGAAAAACGGCAGGGCGAAAAACAGGAACAGCCACAGGAACGGAATCCCGATGACCACCTGCTTGCCACTGGGGACGATGCGGTGCAAGCGCCGCTTGAGCTTCTTTATGTTCATGTGCGCAGTACCACGCCACTGTCGTCTTCCCACCACACGTACACCTGGTCACCCCAGGTTGGGCGCTGGCCACGGCGTTCGGCGTTGGCCACGAAGGACTGCACCAGCTTGCCGCTTGGCAGCTCGACGTAGAACACCGAGTGGCCGCCCAGGTAGGCGATGTCGTGCACCTTGCCGCTGGACCAGTTGTGCTCGCAGGTCGGCATTTCGGTGGTGACCAGCAGTTTTTCCGGGCGGATGGCGTAGGTCACCGACTTGTCTTCCACCGAGGTGGCGATGCCGTAGCCCACGTAGATGTCGCGATCCAGGTCCGGGCACTTGAGCACCGCGTGACCTTCAGCGTCATCCACCACCTGGGTGTCGAAGATGTTGACGTTACCGATGAATTCGCACACCAGGCGGCTGGTCGGCGTCTCGTAGATGTCGATCGGGCTGCCGATCTGGGCGATCCAGCCCAGGTGCATGATCGCGATGCGCTCGGCCATGGTCATGGCCTCTTCCTGGTCGTGCGTCACCATCACGCAGGTCACGCCGACGCGCTCGATGATCTCCACCAGTTCCAGTTGCATCTGCGAACGCAGCTTCTTGTCGAGGGCGCCCATGGGCTCATCGAGCAGCAGCAGTTTCGGACGCTTGGCCAGGGAGCGCGCCAACGCCACACGCTGACGCTGGCCACCGGACAACTGGTGCGGCTTGCGCTTGGCGTACTGGCTCATCTGTACCAGCTTGAGCATTTCGGCCACGCGGGCATCGACCTCGGCCTTGGGAATCTTGTCCTGTTGCAGGCCGAACGCGATGTTCTGCGCCACGGTCATGTGTGGGAACAAGGCGTAGGACTGGAACATCATGTTGATCGGCCGCTCGTAGGGCGGCATGTCGGTGATGTCCACACCGTCGAGGTAGATACGCCCTTCGGTCGGGCGCTCGAAACCTGCGAGCATGCGCAGCAAGGTGGACTTGCCCGAACCCGAACCGCCGAGCAAGGCGAAGATCTCGCCTTTCTTGATTTCCAGGGACACATCGTCCACGGCAATCGTCTCGTCGAACTTCTTCGTGACCCGGTCGATTTTGACCAGCACCTTTTTCGGTGTCTGGTCGCCCTCGAGGGCTTTCTTATAGGCGCCGGAGGCAACTGCCATTTACGAAACTCCCAAAAAAACGGTGCAGTTCGCCCGAGGCGGACGAACCCTGGATAGTTTGAGCCTTACTTGCCCGTCTTGACCTTGGTCCAGCTACGGGTCATTAAACGCTGCACTTTCGGGGGTAGCTCGAAGTTGACGAATGTCCTGTCGAGAACCGCCTGCGGTGGGTAAACCGCTTCGTCGGTGCGTATCGATTGCTTCATCAGTTTGTCCGCCCCTGGGTTAGGGTTGGCGTAGCCGACGTAATCACTGACCTGGGCGATCACCTCAGGTTGCAGCAAATAGTTGATGTAGGCGTGGGCTTCCTTGACGTTGGTGGCATCCTTGGGGATCGCCAGCACGTCAAACCACAGGTTGCCGCCTTCTTTCGGAATCGCGTAGGCGATGTTCACGCCTTTGCCAGCCTCGGCCGCACGGGCCTTGGCCTGGAACACATCGCCGGAGAACCCGGCGGCCACGCAGATATTGCCGTTGGCCAGGTCGGAGATGTATTTGGAAGAATGGAAATAGGTCACGTAGGGCCGCACTTTGAGCAGCTTTTCTTCGGCCTTCTTGTAGTCTTCAGGGTTGGTACTGTTGGGATCCAGGCCCATGTAGTTGAGCACCGCCGGCAGCATTTCATCCGCCGAGTCCATGAAGGACACACCGCAGGTGGCCAGCTTCTTCATGTTTTCCGGCTCGAACAGCACGGCCCAGGAATCGATCTTGTCGACACCCAGCACTTCCTTCACTTTAGCGACGTTGTAACCGATGCCATTGGTACCCCACAGGTAGGGCACGGCGTACTGATTGCCCGGGTCGTTCTTCTCCAGGCGCTTGAGCAGCACAGGGTCCAGGTTGGCGTAGTGAGTCAGCAGCGACTTGTCGAGCTTCTGGAACGCCCCGGCCTTGATCTGCTTGCCGAGGAAGTGGTTGGACGGCACCACCACGTCGTAGCCGGTACGCCCGGCGAGCAACTTGCCTTCCAGGGTTTCGTTGGAATCAAACACGTCATACACGGGTTTGATGCCGGTGGCCTTTTCGAAGTTGGCCAGGGTGTCGGTACCGATGTAGTCCGACCAGTTATAAATATGCACAGTCTGTGCGGCCTGCACGCTGACAGCCAGCGTGAGACCCGCGCCTACCAGCAAGGCTTGGCGAAATAAAGAAATTGGCAAGTGGAGGTCCTCTTAAATAGTTGGGCCCTAAAGTTGTTGCCCGGCAACAAAACCGGCGCGCAACTTACCCTCGATAAACCGATCCGGCAAAACTTTCTGTCATTTATTTGTTTCATTAACCACCGCGGGCTGCGCGGTGGTTAACAAAGACCGGTTTATTTACCGGACTTGATCTTGGTCCAGCTGCGCGTCATTTCACGCTGGGTGGCAGCCGGCAAGTCCGCAATGGCGTAGAGCTTGGCTTGCACATCGGCTGGCGGGTAGATGCCCGGGTCGCTGGTGATGTCTTTATCAACCAGTGCGGTGGCCTTCTCGTTACCGTTCGGGAAACGCACGCTGTTGGTGATCGAAGCCATGACTTCCGGCTTGAGCAGGTAGTTCATGAACTTGTAAGCGGCGTCGACGTTTTCGGCATCTTTAGGGATGGCGACCATGTCGAAGAAGCTACCGGCGCCTTCTTTCGGAATGTCGTAGGCAACTTTCACCTTGCCACCGGCTTCAGCCGCGCGGGACTTGGCCTGCTGGATGTCACCCGAGTAACCCACGGCGACGCAGATGTTGCCGTTGGCCAGGTCGGAGATGTACTTGGACGAGTGGAAGTAGCCAATCGAAGGACGGATTTTCAGGAACAGGTCTTCGGCTTGCTTGAGGTCAGCCTTCTTCTGGCTGTCGGTTGGCAGGCCCAGGTAATGCAGCGCGACCGGCAGCATTTCGGTCGGCGAATCGAGGAAGCTCACGCCGCAGCTTTTGAGTTTGGCGATGTTTTCAGGCTTGAGCAGCACATCCCACGAATCGATCTTGTCCACGCCCAGCGCGGCCTTGACCTTCTCCGGGTTGTAGCCGATGCCGATCGAGCCCCACATGTACGGGAAAGCGTGCTTGTTGTCCGGGTCGCTGACCGACACGGCTTTAAGCAGGGAGGTGTTCAGGTTGCCGTAGTTGGACAGTTTGGACTTGTCCAACTCCTGGTAGACACCGGCCTTGATCTGCTTGGCGAGGAAGTTGTTCGACGGCACGACGATGTCGTAGCCGGACTTGCCTGCCAGCAGCTTGGCTTCAAGTGTCTCGTTGCTGTCAAAAACGTCGTACACCACCTTGATGCCCGACTCTTTTTCAAAGTTGGCGATGGTGTCCGGTGCAATGTAGTCGGACCAGTTGTAGACGTGCAGCACTTTATCGTCTGCCTGGACCGCGCCCGCCATTGCGCCCATCAGGGACAAGGCAAGGAGGGTCTTGCCAGCGTTCTTCAAACCTAATGCCTTCATTTGGTGATGCTCCAATTTTTTCTTTTTTGGGCCACGTTCTTTTTTCGTTTCGCGGCCCTTGCAGAGGGCAACAAAACAGGGCGACAGTCTGGCAAGTTCAGGGGCCGGCTTTCAACCAAAGCCCCCACATTTATAACTGCCCAGTGCGCTGCGCACTGAGCCTAGCACTTAGCCCTGCAATGCCGCCAAAGTCAGGTCCAGGCACTTACGCGCCTTGGTCACCAACTCGTCGATTTCGGACTTGCTGATCACCAGCGGCGGCGAAATGATCATGGTGTCGCCCACGGCGCGCATGATCAGGCCATTGTTGAAGCAAAAGTTGCGGCAAATCATGCCCACGCCTTTGCCTTCATAACGCTTGCGCGTGGCCTTGTCCTGTACCAGTTCAATCGCGCCCAACAGACCCACACCACGAACTTCGCCCACCAACGGGTGATCATTGAGCTCGCGCAGACGACGCTGCAAATAGGGTGCCGTTTCGCTGTTGACCTGCTCGATGATTTTTTCATCGCGCATGATGCGGATGTTTTCCAGGGCCACTGCCGCTGCCACCGGGTGGCCGGAGTAGGTGAAACCGTGGTTGAAATCACCGCCTTCATTAAGCACGGCCACCACGTCGTCGCGCACGATCAGGCCGCCCATGGGGATGTAGCCGGAAGTCAGGCCCTTGGCGATGGTCATCATGTGGGGCTTGAGGTCGTAGAAGTCGCTACCGAACCACTCACCGGTACGGCCGAAACCGCAAATCACTTCGTCGGCAACAAACAGGATGTCGTATTTGGCGAGGATTTCCTTGATGCGCGGCCAGTAAGTGGCTGGCGGTACGATCACGCCACCGGCGCCCTGGATCGGCTCGGCAATAAAGGCACCGACGTTGTCCACGCCCAGTTCGAGGATCTTCTCTTCCAGTTGGTTGGCGGCCCAGATCCCGAACTCTTCGGGGCTCATGTCGCCGCCTTCGCCGAACCAGTACGGCTGGGCGATGTGGGTGATGCCGGGGATCGGCAAGTCACCCTGTTCGTGCATATAGGTCATGCCGCCCAGGCTCGCGCCAGCCACGGTGGAGCCGTGGTAGCCATTCTTGCGGCTGATGATGGTTTTCTTGTTCGGCTGGCCTTTGATCGCCCAGTAGTGGCGGACCATGCGCAACATGGTGTCGTTGCCTTCGGAGCCGGAGCCGGTGAAGAACACGTGGTTCATGCCGGCAGGTGCGATGTCGGAAATCGCCTTGGCCAGCTCAAGCACTGGCGGGTGAGCGGTCTGGAAGAACAGGTTGTAGTACGGCAGTTCTTTCATCTGCTTGGCGGCGGCGTCGGCCAGTTCATCGCGACCGTAACCGATCGCCACGCACCACAGGCCGGCCATGCCGTCGAGGATCTTGTTGCCTTCGCTGTCCCACAAGTACACGCCGTGGGCTTTGGTGATGATCCGTGGGCCTTTCTCTTTCAATTGCTTGAAGTCGCTGAACGGCGCCAGGTGGTGATCACTACTCAGGGCTTGCCATTCGCGGGTTTGCGGGTTGTTGCTGGACATACCAATCTCCTAGACTTTTCAGTGAGGGGCGCGCCGTGTGACGGGCGCGCCCGGCGCATCAGACGGCGAAGAGCAGGAATTCCCGCTCCCACGAACTGATCACGCGCTTGAAGTTTTCATGCTCGGCCCGCTTGACCGCGACATACCCTGTGATGAATTTCTGACCCAGGTATTTTTCGATGGTCTTGCTGTTTTCCATGCGTTCCAGGGCATCTTCAATGGTCAACGGCAGACGCAGGTTGCGTCGCTCGTAACCACGCCCCACCACTGGGGCGCTCGGGTTATGGCCTTCGACCATGCCGATGTAGCCACACAGCAGGCTGGCGGCAATCGCCAGGTACGGGTTGGCGTCGGCGCCCGGCAGACGGTTTTCCACGCGACGGTTCTGCGGGCCGGCATCCGGTACGCGCAGGCCGACGGTGCGGTTTTCTTCGCCCCACTCCACGTTCACCGGCGCCGAGGTGTCCGGCAGGAAGCGACGGAACGAGTTCACGTTGGGGGCAAACAGCGGCAGCAATTCAGGGATGAATTTCTGCAGGCCGCCAATATGGTTGAGGAACAGCTCGCTCATGCTCCCGTCTTCATTGGAGAAGACGTTCTTGCCGGTGGCGATGTCGATGATGCTCTGGTGCAAGTGCATCGCACTGCCGGGCTCGCCGGTCATCGGCTTGGCCATAAAGGTGGCGGCCACATTGTGCTTGAGCGCGGCCTCGCGCATGGTGCGCTTGAACACCAGGATCTGGTCGGCCAGGGACAGGGCATCGCCGTGACGGAAGTTGATTTCCATCTGCGCCGTGCCGTCTTCGTGGATCAGGGTGTCGAGGTCCAGCTCCTGCAGCTCGCACCAGTCGTAGACGTCTTCGAACAACGGGTCGAATTCGTTGGCCGCTTCTATAGAGAAGGACTGGCGACCGGTCTCGGGGCGCCCGGAACGGCCAATCGGCGGTTGCAGCGGGAAGTCCGGGTCTTCACAGCGTTTGGTCAGGTAGAACTCCATCTCCGGCGCCACGATGGGCTGCCAGCCTTTGTCGGCGTAGAGCTTGAGGACTTTCTTGAGCACGTTGCGCGGCGACAGCTCGATCGGGTTGCCTTGCTTGTCGTAGGTGTCGTGGATCACCTGGGCGGTGGGCTCGATGGCCCAAGGCACCAGGAACACCGCGTTCTGGTCGGGGCGGCAGATCATGTCGATGTCGGCCGGGTCGAGCAATTCGTAGTAAATGTCGTCTTCGACATAGTCGCCGGTCACGGTCTGCAACAGAACGCTCTCGGGCAGGCGCATGCCTTTTTCGGCGATGAACTTGTTGGTCGGCGAGATCTTGCCCCGGGTGATACCGGTCAGGTCGCCAATCATGCATTCGACTTCTGTGATCTTGTGGTCTTTCAACCAATCGGTGAGCTGGTCGAGGTTGTTACTCATAAATGCCTCTGGGCTGGGTTTCCTGGCATCCATTAAAGGCCAGGCGTTGGTTGACGCAGCATCCGCGTCGTTTTTTCGTTCAGGGTAGGAGCTTACCTGCCATTTGCTGCAGCGTTGCATTCCTCACGCCAAAGTCGTGCAGAATCATGAGCGGCCGCGCGGATGGGAGCCGGTCAGTGGCAATCGAGGTGGCAAAGATGAGAGCGGACTGGCCGTCAAGAATATTGGCCGGTGCGTGGGCATTCACGCGGGACGAACGGACTGCGGACAAAGCCTGGCTGAAGCAGGCTGAGACGCCGAGTGGCGGCAGGCGAGACATGAAGCACCCCGGTATTATTGCTGTTATGGGTTTGAATCGAGCTTAGCCTTGTTCATTTTTTTACACAACACCCCCGTAAAAAATACAACACGGCCCGCTCAAGCCTGCGAGTCCCAAGCCCGTCAAACCGAAAAAACCGCCCCAAAAAGCCCCAAAAATGCCTTCACGGCGCTTTTTTAGGGCAAAAAAGGCCTCGCTTGACTTCGGCATGCCGTTCGGGTTGACTGAAACCAGAAAAGATCAATGATTGATATTTTTAACAACAAAGGTGTTGCATCATGTCGGTACCCCCGCGTGCCGTTCAGCTTAACGAAGCGAACGCGTTCCTTAAGGATCATCCTGAGGTTCTGTACGTAGACCTTCTAATTGCGGATATGAATGGTGTGGTGCGCGGTAAGCGCATCGAACGCACCAGCCTCCACAAGGTTTACGAGAAGGGCATTAACCTGCCTGCCTCTTTATTTGCCCTGGATATCAACGGCTCAACGGTGGAAAGCACCGGCCTGGGCCTGGACATCGGTGATGCTGACCGAATCTGTTATCCAATCCCTGACACACTGTGCAATGAGCCCTGGCAAAAGCGCCCTACCGCGCAACTGCTGATGACCATGCACGAACTTGAAGGTGAACCTTTCTTCGCCGATCCGCGCGAAGTGCTCCGCCAAGTTGTAAGCAAATTTGACGACCTCGGTCTGACCATCTGCGCCGCCTTCGAACTTGAGTTCTACCTGATCGACCAGGAGAACGTGAACGGCCGCCCACAACCGCCCCGCTCACCAATTTCCGGCAAACGCCCGCACTCGACACAGGTCTACCTGATCGACGACCTCGACGAATACGTCGACTGCCTCCAGGACATTCTGGAAGGTGCCAAAGAGCAAGGCATTCCGGCCGACGCCATCGTCAAGGAAAGTGCCCCGGCGCAGTTCGAAGTGAACCTGCACCACGTGGCCGACCCGATCAAGGCGTGCGACTACGCGGTACTGCTCAAGCGTCTGATCAAGAACATCGCCTACGACCATGAGATGGACACCACCTTCATGGCCAAGCCTTACCCAGGCCAGGCAGGTAACGGGTTGCACGTACACATTTCGATCCTGGACAAAGACGGCAAGAATATCTTTGCCAGCGAGGATCCCGAGCAGAACGCCGCATTGCGTCACGCGATCGGCGGTGTGCTGGAGACCCTGCCCGCCCAAATGGCGTTCCTGTGCCCTAACGTCAACTCCTACCGTCGTTTCGGCGCACAGTTCTACGTGCCGAACTCGCCGTGCTGGGGCCTGGATAACCGCACCGTGGCGATTCGCGTACCGACCGGTTCGTCCGACGCCGTACGGATCGAACACCGTGTAGCCGGCGCTGACGCCAACCCTTACCTGCTGATGGCTTCGGTCCTGGCAGGCGTGCACCACGGTCTGACCAACAAGATCGAACCGGGCGCACCGGTGGAAGGCAACAGCTATGAGCAGAACGAACAGAGCCTGCCGAACAACCTGCGCGATGCCCTGCGCGAGTTGGACGACAGCGAGGTGATGGCCAAGTACATCGATCCTAAATACATCGATATCTTCGTCGCCTGTAAGGAAAGTGAGCTGGAAGAGTTCGAACACTCCATCTCCGACCTTGAGTACAACTGGTACCTGCATACCGTGTAAGCGGTTGCTGCATTGAAAAAACGCTGCGGGCCTTTGGTCTGTGGCGTTTTTTTATGGGTTTCTTCCGGTAGATCGAGTTGGCCTCATCGGGGGCAAGCCCCCTCCCACATTTGAATGTATTCACAGATCAAAGTGTGGGAGGGGTCTGGAAGACAACACACCTTCCTGCTCATACAATGCCCGCTGCCTTGTAGGAGACTTCCATGACCACCCGCCCCGCCCCCCTTCGCAAACCCCGTGCCCGCAGCCAGGCGCGGATCGACGCGATTCTCGACGCCGCCCGCACCTTGCTGGCCGCCGAAGGCGTGGCGAGTTTGTCGATCTACAGCGTGGCCGAGCGCGCGCAGATTCCGCCGTCGTCGGTGTATCACTTTTTCGCCAGTGTGCCGGCACTGCTGGAGGCACTGACCGCCGATGTACATGCGGCCTTCCGCTGTGCCATCCAGGCGCCCATCGACCACGATTCACTCAAGCATTGGCGTGACCTGTCCTACATCGTCGAGCAACGCATGCTGACCATCTACAGCAACGACGCGGCCGCGCGCCAGCTGATCCTGGCCCAGCACGGGCTGACCGAAGTGACCCAGGCGGACCGCCAGCATGATCTGGAGTTGGGGGATTTGATGCTGGAGGTGTTCAGCCGTCATTTCGAAGTGCCGAGCTTGCCAACCGATGTGGATGTGTTTGCGCTGGCGTTGGAATTGAGTGATCGCGTGTATGCACGCTCGGTGCATCAGCATGGGCTGATTACGCCGCGTATGGCGGAGGAAGGGATGCGGGTGTTTGATGCGTATGTGGGGCTGTATTTGCCGGCGTATCTGCCTAAGCGCTGAATCCTGGGTTGGCTGGGCCGGCCTCATCGGGGGCAAGCCCCCTCCCACATTTTGAATGTGTTCACAGATCAATATGTGGGAGGGGGCCTGCCCCCGATGACGGCCTCAAGAGCGACGCGAATCACAACTTGGCGATCGACACCTCAGTCGACTTCACAAAGGCAATCACTTCACTGCCAATCACCAGCTCCAGCTCTTTGACCGAGCGGGTGGTGATCACGGAAGTGACGATACCGGACGCGGTCTGCACGTCGATTTCCGACAGCACATCGCCGACTACGATTTCCTTGATGGTGCCTTTGAACTGGTTACGCACGTTGATGGCTTTAATAGTCATGGTGGACTTCCTTCGTGGGACAAGTGAGTTATTGAGCCCAACGCAATTGCGTAGGCAGCGGTGAAACAGGTTCGGGGTCGGGCGGCGAGCCGGGCAACGACAGCACGCGGTTGAGTACTTGCGCTTCCAGCGCGGCCAGGCGATGTGAGCCACGGGCCCGTGGGCGCGGCAGATCGACGATCAGGTCGAGGCCGATTTCGCCGTCTTCGATCAGGATCACACGGTCGGCAATGGCCACGGCTTCGCTGACGTCATGGGTCACCAGCAACACGGTGAAGCCGTGTTTTTGCCAGAGGTTTTCGATCAGTTGCTGCATCTCGATACGGGTCAGGGCATCCAGTGCGCCCAGCGGTTCGTCGAGCAACAGCAGACGCGGCTGGTGGATCAAGGCGCGAGCCAAGGCCACACGCTGCTTCTGGCCACCGGACAAGGCCGCCGGCCACTCATTGGCACGCTCGGCCAGGCCGACCGCTTCCAGGGCTTCCAAGGCTTTAGGGCGCCAGTTGCCTTTAAGGCCCAGGCCGACGTTGTCGATGATCTTTTTCCACGGCAGCAGGCGCGCTTCCTGGAACATCAACCGCGTGTCTTCAATCGCCTCGCTCAGCGGCGCCGAACCGGCCAGCAGCTCACCGCCGCTGGCTTTGTCGAGGCCGGCCAGCAGGCGCAGCAAGGTACTTTTACCGCAGCCACTGCGACCGACCACGGCCACGAACTGGCCCGCTGGAATGTGCAGGTCGATTTCCTTGAGCACTTCCCGCGCGCCGAAGGCCTTGCGCAATTTGCGCACCGCCAAGGGAATCCCCTTCAGCAGGCGCGGAGGTTGTTGAGCGGTCATGCCGCACCTCCTTTATTGACTTGATACGCCGGGTGCCAGCGCAGCCAAACACGTTCCAGACCGCGCGCGGCCAGGTCGGCCAGCTTGCCGAGGATGGCGTACATCACGATGGCCAACACCACCACGTCGGTTTGCAGGAATTCGCGGGCGTTCATCGCCAGGTAGCCAATCCCGGAGCTGGCAGAGATGGTTTCCGCCACGATCAGCGTCAGCCACATAAAGCCCAGGGCAAAGCGCACGCCCACCAGGATCGACGGCAGCGCGCCCGGCAGGATCACTTGCCAGAACAGGCTGAAACCGGACAAGCCATAGCTGCGCGACATTTCCACCAACGCCGGGTCGACGTTGCGGATGCCGTGGTAGGTGTTGAGGTAGATCGGGAACAGCGTGCCGAGGGCCACCAGGAAAATCTTTGCGGTCTCGTCGATGCCGAACCACAGGATCACCAGCGGAATCAGCGCCAGGTGCGGCACGTTGCGGATCATCTGCACCGAGCTGTCCAGCAGGCGTTCGCCCCACGTCGACAGGCCGGTGATAAACCCCAGCGCCAGGCCGATGCTGCCACCGATCACAAAGCCCAGGCCGGCCCGCCAGCCACTGATGGCCAGGTGCGTCCAGATTTCACCGCTGCGCACCAGGTTGACCCCGGCCTCAATCACCGCGCTGGGCGCCGGCAGGATGCGTGTCGACAACCAGCCCGCCGACACCGACAACTGCCACACCGCCAGCAATAGAATCGGCAGCACCCAGGGCGCCACGCGATGGCTCAATTTTTCAAAGTTCATGGCGCCGCCTCAGCTCTGTGACGCAGCTTTGGGAAGGATGTCGTTGGCGACCATTTCGCCGAACGGGCTCACGTAACCGGCGCTTTTCGGCAGCTCGGGACGTTCGATGTCCAGGTGTGGGAACAGCAGCTCGGCGACCCGATAGGACTCTTCCAGGTGTGGATAACCGGAGAAGATAAAGGTGTCGATGCCCAGCGCTGCGTACTCCTTGACGCGCTCGGCTACGGTCGGGCCATCGCCCACCAGCGCAGTGCCCGCACCGCCACGTACCAGGCCGACACCGGCCCACAGGTTGGGGCTGACTTCCAGGTTGTCGCGGTTGCCGCCATGCAAGGCCGCCATGCGCTGCTGGCCGACGGAATCGAAGCGCGCCAGGGAAGCCTGGGCACGGGCGATGGTGTCGTCGTCCAGATGGGAGATCAGTTTGTCGGCGGCTTTCCAGGCCTCCTCGTTGGTTTCGCGCACGATCACATGCAGACGAATACCGAAGCGCACGGTGCGCCCGAGTTTCGCTGCCTTGGCCCGCACCTGTTCGATCTTCTCGGCGACTGCGGCCGGTGGCTCGCCCCAGGTCAGCACCATCTCCACTTGTTCGGCGGCCAGGTCCTGGGCCGCTTCGGAGGAACCGCCAAAGTACAGCGGCGGGCGTGGTTGCTGGATCGGCGGGTAAAGCAACTTGGCGCCTTTGACGCTGATGTGCTCGCCGTCGTAATCCACGGTTTCGCCTTCCAGCACGCGCCGCCAGATGCGGGTGAATTCTACCGAGGCCTGATAGCGCTCTTCATGACTGAGGAACAAGCCATCGCCGGCCAATTCTTCCGGGTCGCCACCGGTCACCAGGTTGAACAACGCACGGCCGCCGGACAGGCGGTCCAGGGTCGCGGCCTGACGCGCGGCTACCGTCGGGGAAATGATCCCAGGGCGCAGTGCGACAAGGAATTTCAACCGCTGGGTCACCGGGATCAGCGAGGCGGCCACCAACCACGAGTCTTCGCAGGAACGACCGGTGGGGATCAGCACCCCGCCGAATCCCAGGCGGTCGGCGGCCTGGGCCACTTGCTGCAGATAACCGTGATCAACGGCGCGAGCGCCTTCGGCGGTGCCAAGGTAATGGCCGTCACCGTGGGTAGGCAGGAACCAGAAAATATTGAGGCTCATGGAGTTGTCTCCTGAAGAAATCGGATTACGGTGCTTTAGCCACGGCGGCAGGTGGCGTCCAGATCACGTCCTTGATGCTCAAGGGCTTGGGGATCAATTTGAGTTGGTAGAAGCTGTCGGCGATTTTCTGCTGGGCCGCCACCACTTCCGGGGTCAGGAACAACGCGCCGTAGCCCTGGCGTTTCACCGAGGTCAGGGTGATGTCTGCCGGCAGGCCCAGAAGCGGCGCGACTTGCTCGGTCACTTCCTGAGGGTTGGCCTTGGACCATTCGCCCACGGCGCGCACTTCTTCGATCAGCGCCTTGACCACTTCAGGGTGCTTTTCGGCGTAAGGCTTGGTGGCCAGGTAGAACTGGTGGTTGTCGGCAATGCCGGTGCCGTCACGCAGGGTGCGCGCTTGCAGTTGTTTCTCGGCGGCGGCCTGGTACGGGTCCCAGATCACCCACGCATCCACACTGCCACGCTCGAAGGCGGCACGGGCATCGGCGGGCGGCAGGAACACGGTCTGCACGTCGGTGTATTTCAGGCCGGCGTCTTCCAGGGCACGCACCAGCAGGTAGTGCACGTTGGAGCCTTTGTTGAGCACGACTTTCTTGCCCTTGAGCTCGGCCACCGATTTGATCGTCGAATCTTTCGGCACCAGGATCGCTTCACTGGTTGGCGCTGGCGGTTCGTAGGCCACGTAGAGCAGGTCGGCACCGGCGGCCTGGGCGAAGACCGGCGGGGTTTCCCCGGTGACACCGAAGTCGATGGAGCCGACGTTCAGGCCTTCGAGCAATTGCGGGCCGCCGGGAAACTCGGTCCATTGGACATTGACGCCTTGGGCCGCCAGGCGTTTTTCCAGGGTGCCCTTGGCCTTGAGCAGCACCAGCGTGCCGTATTTCTGGTAACCGATCCGCAGGGTCTCGGCAGCTTGAGCTTGAACAATGGCGCCGAAGGACACAGCCGCAGCAAACAGTGCGACCAGACCACGACGCAAGATGACAGTGCGCATGGCGCTCTCTCCAAATAGTGCGATGAGGGGGTTGGCTGCACCTGCTTGGCCGTTGGCGGCTGAGTAAGGTGAGTACATCTATATAGCGGTGAGGCTGACTTAAATGCTCCAGCGAGCACTCAACAAACGTTCATTCAACACATGCGGGTCCAACGGTTTCGGACGACGGGCCATGGCGCCGTAAAGCGTCTCCAGGGCCTCGTGCAAACGGTGTTCGAGGACCGGCACCAGTTGCGCCTGGACACTGCCTTCGCCATAGGCGATCTGGCTGTCTTCGGCGAAAATCCCGTGGAGCAATTCCTGGGCTTTGAGGGCCGACAACACTGGCTTCAACGCGTAGTCCACCGCCAGCATGTGGGCGATGCTGCCGCCGGTCGCCATCGGCAGCACAACCTTGTGGGCCAGGGCGCGTTCGGGCAGCAGGTCGAGCACGGTTTTCAACGCGCCGGAGAACGACGCCTTGTACACCGGCGTGGCGATCACCAGGCCATCCGCGTTAGCCACCTGTTGCAGCAGGTCAATGACCTTGGGGCTGTCGAAGCGTGCATGCAGCAAGTCTTCAGCCGGGAAGTCCCGTATCTGGTAACTCACCACTTCCACGCCCTTGTCTTGCAACCACTGACGGGTTTTTTCCAGCAAGACCCCGGAGCGGGAACGCTGGCTGGGACTGCCTCCAAGTGTTACGACCAACATGCAGGATTTCCTTGAGCAAGTGCCGGCGGTTCGCTGTGTGGCGATGGCGCCAAGATGGAACAGACCTTATCAGCAGATTTATATATCTATAAATCTCATTTTTTCATTTGTTTATTCTATAAATGCATATGAGATTTATAAGTCGTCAGGCGAAAAAAAAGGCCGTAAAAACGGCCTGAAAACCCCTGTTGTGATTCAGCGTCAACGATTGGGCTGTGGAGTAAGCCGCAAATACGGCTTCACCGCCCGATAACCCTTCGGAAAGCGCTTCTTGATCTCTTCCTCGTCCTTGAGCGACGGCACGATCACCACTTCATCACCGTCCTGCCAGTTGGCGGGGGTGGCGACTTTGTAGTTGTCGGTCAGTTGCAGCGAGTCGATGACCCGCAGGATTTCGTGGAAGTTACGGCCGGTGCTGGCCGGGTAGGTGATGGTCAGGCGGACCTTCTTGTTCGGGTCGATCACGAACAAGGAACGCACGGTGAGGGTGTCACTGGCGTTCGGGTGGATCAGGTCGTAGAGGTCCGAAACCTTGCGGTCGGCGTCGGCCAGGATCGGGAAGTTGACGACGGTGTCCTGGGTTTCGTTGATGTCTTCGATCCACTTGTGGTGCGAGTCCACCGGGTCTACCGACAGGGCAATGGCCTTGACGCCGCGCTTGGCGAATTCGTCCTTGAGCTTGGCGGTAAAGCCCAGCTCCGTGGTGCACACCGGGGTAAAGTCGGCCGGGTGGGAAAACAACACACCCCAGCTGTCGCCCAGCCATTCGTGGAAACGAATCTTGCCGGCGCTGGAATCCTGTTCGAAGTCGGGGGCGATGTCGCCCAGTCTTAGGCTCATGGTGTGGCTCCTGGTGAGTGCTTATGGAGCCCACTGTGCATGGATTACGGATTATTTAAAAAGAATAAATATCGATTTATCTAGACGATAAAGGAATATTAAAAATGTGTTCATTGGACGTGGGAAATGGGGAGGCGCAACATCGGTTCCAAGGTTCGAGAAGGCCTTGAGACGCTGTAAAAAGAGGGGTTCAGGAAGGGCTTGCGGGGGTTTAGCCCGACTTGAAATGCAAGACACCTTGCCCGGCAGTGCGCCGGGCAAGGTTTTACGCAGTTACTTGAATGCGTAGGTGTAGCTGACGATTACACGGTTTTCGTCTTGATCGCGCGCGGCAGCGACATCGTTGCGCCACATAGCGTTTTTCCAGGCGACGCCGACGTTTTTGAACAGGCCTTCTGGCACTACGTAGGCAACAGTGATATCGCGCTCCCACTCGGACTGGCCGGTGAACTCGGCACGGCTACCGTTGACGGTGTCGATGTCAGTACCCTTGAGGTACACAACACCAGCGGTCAAGCCAGGCACGCCAACCTTGGCGAAGTCATAAGCGTAGCGAGCTTGCCAGGTACGTTCGCCGGCACGGGCGAACTTAGCGATCTGCATGTCAGTGGTCAGGTAAGCCGACGAACCGTCGCCCTGGTTCAACCAAGGGAAGTCGCTGCTACCGTTGCTGACCTGGTAACCACCACCGAAGGTGTGGCCGCCCAAGGTGTACAGGAACAGGCCGCTGTACAGGTTGTTATCCACCTTGCCGCGACCGGAGTTGACGCCGCTGTAGTTGCCCGAGGAGAAGTAAGCCGACTCGTTGCCGTTCTTACCGTCATCGGAGCTGTGGAAATAACGCAGGTCAGACTTCAATACGCCAGGACCGATGGCCCAGTTGTGGGTCAGACCCAGGAAGTGCTGCTTGTAGAAGTCTTCCAGGTTGCCGTAGTAGTACTGGGCAGTCAGGTCCTTGGTGATCTTGTAGTCACCACCGGCGTAGTAGAACTTGTTGCTGTCACGCCAGTTGGCGCCACGGGAGTTGGCACCCGAGATCGACAGGTTGTCGACGTTGCTGGAGTTACGACCCTTGGCTTTTTCGATCTGACCGGCAACCAGCGTCAAGTCTTTGATGTCGTTGGTAGTGATCTGGCCACCTTGGAAAGTCTGCGGCAGCAGACGACCGTCGTTGGTCACGATAACCGGCAGCTTAGGCTGCAGGGTACCCAGCTTCAGTTCGGTCTGGGAGATCTTGGCTTTGGCAGTCAGGCCCAGGCTCGAGTAGTTATCAACAGCTTCGCCATTGGACTTGCTCGGGAACACAGTGCCGCCGTAGGACGAGGCAGTAGCGCCGTTGGTGCCGCCGCCGGAATCCAGGCGAACACCCAGCAGGCCGATAGCGTCAAGACCGAAGCCTACGGTGCCTTGGGTGTAACCGGAGATGAAGCGCAGGTCGAAGCCTTGGCCCCATTCTTCTTGCTTGCTCTGAACACCAGCGCGCTTGTTGGCTGCAGTGCCGGCAGCCGAGTCACGGTTGTCGGTATTGATGTAAAAGTTACGCAGACCCAGAGTTACTTTACTGTCATCGATGAAACCGGCAGCGCCTGCTTGCTGAGCGATTACGCCCAAAGCTACAGACAGCGCCAAGGTGGACTTCTTCATGTACCGCTCCTCTCATTTCTAATTTTTGTATTTCTTTGGTCTCGGGTCTGACGCCCTCGATCCACAGATGCGCGATTAGCACCGGATAGTGACTGACAAGTCAATCGTAACCTTGTGTGTCTACTACCTTCGTCTAACCACCGTTGATTTGGTCCCTGCAGGGTAATGAGTTTTTCATACACCCAAAAAGAATTATTTCATTCTTTTTCATACGATTCAGGAATAAGCCTTTCCGTGATGCGAACAGGCCAGCATAGACCATCCGCTCAACAAGCTAATTCCTAAAGGGTATTTATTAGCGCTTTTTTAGATCGACTAGCGTGGCCGCTCTGCCGCATACGTCACCTACGATCAAAAAGGCGACGCCATGATGGCCAAAGGCACATCCTCCCGTCAATTTGTTACAGTTTTTGTGTCACTAATAGTTTCTTTTGGTGTCAAAGCCGCCCATTCGACGATTCAAGTGTTTGTGGGCTCCCACAATCTATCCGTATCCGCCATCCTGTTATCGGCGTCAGATCAAGAATTCTTAAACTTTAGTCGTGCGTGACGGCACGCCAGATTGGCCTGCGACGCGGGCAGGCTCTTACACGAGCCTGCCCAGTGACTTGGGGGGGGGTAGGGCTTTACAAGGCCTTCTCGAAAATCTTCGAGTTACGCTGGTAGTTGTAGAGCGACGCCCGCGCGGATGGCAGACGGTCTACGCTGCTCGGCACAAAACCGCGCTCACGGAACCAGTGGGCAGTGCGTGTGGTGAGCACGAACAAAGTCTTCAACCCCTGGGCACGGGCACGCGTCTCGATGCGCTCAAGCAGCTCATCACCGCGCCCGCCATGGCGATACTCCGGGTTCACCGCCAGGCACGCCAGTTCACCCGCGTCCGAATCGGCGATCTGATACAACGCCGCACAGGCGATGATCATGCCTTCGCGCTCCACCACGCTGAACTGCTCGATCTCACGCTCCAGCACTTCCCGCGAGCGGCGTACCAGGATGCCCTGCTCTTCCAAGGGGCTGATCAGGTCGAGCAGGCCGCCGACGTCTTCAATCGCCGCCTCGCGCACCAGTTCGAATTGCTCCTGGGCCACCAGCGTACCGCCGCCATCGCGGGTAAACAGCTCGGTGAGCAACGCGCCGTCTTCGGCGTAGCTGACGATATGGCTGCGCCCTACCCCGCCCCGGCAAGCCTCGGCCGCCGCATCGAGCAATTCGGACTGGTAGTTACTGCTGCCCAGGCGTTGCAGGTGCGCCGGTACTTGCTGCGGACGCAACTCACGCACCAGGCGGCCATTTTCATCGATCAGGCCGAGATCGGCACCGAACAGCAGCAGCTTATCGGCCCCCAGGTCAATGGCGGCGCGGGTGGCGACGTCTTCGCAGGCCAAGTTGAAGATCTCACCCGTAGGCGAATAGCCCAGGGGCGACAGCAGCACAATCGAGCGCTCGTCCAGCAGGCGATTGATGCCTTTGCGGTCGACCCGGCGCACTTCGCCGGTGTGGTGATAGTCCACGCCTTCCAGCACGCCGATAGGACGTGCCGTCACCAGGTTGCCGCTGGCCACCCGCAGGCGCGAGCCCTGCATCGGCGACGAGGCCATGTCCATCGACAAGCGCGCTTCGATGGCGATACGCAGGTGGCCGACCGCGTCGATGACGCACTCCAGCGTCGCCGCATCGGTGATGCGCATACCTTCGTGATACGCCGGGATCAGGCCGCGCGCTTCAAGGCGCGCTTCGATCTGTGGGCGCGATCCGTGCACCAGCACCAGGCGCACGCCCAGGCTGTGGAGCAGCACCAGGTCGTGGACGATATTGCCGAAGTTCGGATGATCCACACCATCGCCCGGCAGCATGACGACAAAGGTGCAGTCGCGGTGGGCATTGATGTAGGGCGAAGCGTGACGAAGCCAATTAACGTAGTCGGGCATGGAACCTGGGCCTGTAATAAGAAGCAGCCGAAAAAGGATGAGTCGTGAAAACGCACAGCGGGCTGATGGTTATCGTCGGAACAGGCTTGGCGACACGCTCGCTCTCCTTATGTACGAATGGACAGGGGTTAATTTACGCAGGTTTAAGGCAGTAATGTTCGATCAGGTCCCGCAATAGACGCACTGTAGGCGTCAAGCGTGACATTTCGAGGTACTCGCCGGGTTGGTGGGCACACGCAATATCGCCAGGGCCCAGCACCAGGGTTTCACAACCAAGGCGCTGAAGATAAGGCGCTTCGGTGCCGAACGCTACTGCTTCGGCACGATGCCCGGTCAATCGTTCCGCGACCCGCACCAGCTCGGCGTCTTCAGCCTGTTCGAACGGCGGCACTGCAGGGAATAACGGCGCGTAGTCGATCTTGACTTTATGGCGCTCGGCCAGCGGTTCGAGCTTTTGCCGGATCGCCGCACGCAGCACTTCGGGGTCCATGCCCGGCAAAGGTCGCAGGTCGAATTCCAGGGAGCACTGGCCGCAGATACGGTTGGGGTTGTCGCCACCATGGATACAACCGAAGTTCATGGTCGGTTGCGGCACGCTGAATTGCGCGTTTCGGTACTCGCGCTGCCAGGCGAGGCGCAGGCCGCGCAGCTCGCCGATGGCGTCATGCATGGCTTCCAGGGCGCTGTGGCCCAGGCTTGGATCCGACGAATGGCCACTTTGGCCGAGAATGTCGATGCGCTCCATCATCACGCCTTTGTGCAGGCGGATCGGCTTGAGGCCGGTGGGTTCGCCGATCACCGCGGCGCGGCCCAATGGACGACCGGCTTCGGCCAATGCCCTAGCACCGGACATGGAGCTTTCTTCATCGCAGGTGGCGAGGATCAGCAGCGGTTGCTTGAACGGTTGATCCAGCAACGGCAACACCGCTTCAATCGCCAGCGCGAAAAAACCCTTCATGTCGCAACTGCCCAATCCTACCCAGCGGCCGTCGACTTCCGTCAGCTTGAGCGGATCGGTCTTCCACAGCGCAGCGTCATAAGGAACGGTATCGCTATGTCCGGCCAACACCAGGCCGCCGGGGCCAGTGCCGAAACTGGCCAGCAGGTTGAATTTGCCGGGGCTCACGGGCTGGATGTCGATGGAGAAACCCAGATCGCCCAACCAACTGGCGAGCAAATCGATCACCGGACGATTGGTCTGGTCGAGAGACGCTTGGGTACAACTCACCGAAGGCGCGGCAATCAACGCGGCGAACTGCTCTTTCATGGACGGTAACGGCATACGCGGTCTCCCAACTTCCCGGATGAGCCCCACTATAGAGGCATCTGCACGACACAATAAACCGTTGCGGCACGTTGCCGGGCTCAGTCCTGTACACTGCACGACCTTGGCAGCCACTCTTTTTCCCGGCTGCGCTCCCGATCCTGGATTTTCCGGCCATGCAGAAAGAAACCGAAATCAAGCTCCGCGTCAGCCGCGAAACACTCGCTGCGCTGCGTGAGCACCCGCTACTGAAAAAACGCAACAAAAGTGGCTGGGAACGCCGTGAGTTGATGAACCAGTACTTCGACACCCCTGAACGTGACCTGGCCCAGGCCAAAGTCGCCCTGCGCCTGCGCAAGGACGGTGACGACATTATCCAGACCCTCAAGACCCGTGGCCAAAGCGTCGCCGGCTTGTCGGAACGCAATGAGTACAACTGGGACCTGCCCAAAGCCAAGCTCGACGTGAAGAAGCTCGACGGCGAGTGCTGGCCCGAGCAACTGGCCGAGCTGGACAAAAAGACCCTCAAGCCGATCTTCACCACCGACTTTGTACGCGAACGCGCCGAAATCGCCTGGGGCCGTGGCAAGGCCAAGGTGGTGATCGAAGCCGCCCTGGACCTGGGCCATGTGGTGGTCGGCAAGCAGAAAGAAGAAATCTGCGAGCTGGAACTGGAACTGCGCGAAGGCGAACCGGCTGCCCTGCTGGAACTGGCCGCCGAGCTGGCCGCGACCCTGGCCCTGATGCCGTGTGACATCAGCAAGGCCGAGCGCGGCTACCGCCTGTATGACGCCAGCAGCTACTCCTTGAGCATGCCGGCGCCGCAGATCCACGCCGAAATGCCGCTGGACGATGCCTTCGCCGCAATCATGTGGCACCTGCTCGGCAGCAGCCAGCGCCTGGCCGAGCAATACCGTTTCAATGGTCACTGGCGCCTGCTGCAGGACTGGGTCGACAACCTCGGCGAACTGCGCGCCCTGATTGGCAGCCTCGGCCAGGCCGCACCGCGTCAATCCACCAGCGAACTGCGCAGCGCCCTGGATGCCTTGCTGGAAGACTGGCGCCCGCTGGTCCAGGCCGGTGACGACGACGAAGATATCCGTAAAGCCGCTCCAGAACAGTTCGCCGAAGAACTGGAAGACGTACGCTGGGGCCTGTTCTCACTGAACACCTCCCGCTGGCTGCTAGCCCGCACCTGGACCGCCGACCGCAATGTACGCGGCAACCGCCAGGGCGCCGCGCAAATCACCAACTGGCTGCCGCGCCTGCTGGCCGACGATGCCGTCGCCCTGCAACTGCCGCGCTACCAGCAGCAACCGGAAGACCTGGCCGAGCAACTGCCACGCATCGAGCGCATCCAGGCCTGGCTGCACCACGCGCGTAACGTGGTGGACATTGCGGAGCTGGACCGCTTGTACGGCGAGCTGAACAAGCTGGTGCAACTGGCCAACCAGCCGATCACCGACGAGTCGCTGGATGCGCGCATGCATCAGGCGATTGCGGTGTATCAGAACCGTGCCTGGAAGACCCTCCTGCGCCTGTAATATCGCCAGCGGGGGCAAGTCGAATCGGCTTGCCCCCAATGACGCCGGTCTGGTCAGCGCAATACTGGCAGGCTGGTGGTCGACTTGATCTCAGACAAGGCCACAATCGAGTTGACCTCCTGAATGCCCGGCACCATCGACAGCTTCTCAAAGAAAAACCGCTCGTACGCCTCAATGTCCGACGTCACGATGCGCAGCAGAAAATCCACCGCCCCCATCAGCACATAGCACTCCAATACTTCAGGGAACCCACGAATCGCTTCGGTGAACTCGGTGAAGTTGGATCGACCGTGGGCGTTGAGTTTGACCTCGGCAAAAATCTGCGTATTGAGGCCGATCTTCTTGCGATCCAGCAGGGTGACCTGGCCGCGAATCACCCCTTCCTCCTTGAGCCGCTGGATGCGCCGCCAGCACGGCGACTGGGACAGGCCGACCTGTTCGGCGATCTGTGCGCTCGACAGCGAGGCGTCCTCTTGCAGCAGGGCCAGGATGCGGCGATCGTAGGCGTCCAACTCGCTATGCATAGAAATACCTTTTAATGGTGCTTTCTTGAATTGATCTATTCGATTACTGGCAAATCTGGCTCATTTTAGATAAGAAATCTCCCGAAGCGAATGTAAAAATTTCTCCAGTCGAATCTGGAGAGTCAGCATGCATGCCGTCGAAACCACCCACACCCTGAGCCGCGTCGATGCGTGGTGTGTCACCAGCACCCATTGCCAGGCGCGTTACCAGATCATCGCCGAGGCGGAGCCTGATGTGCTGTGCCGCGTACTCAACTATTTTGCGTTGCAGTTCTTGACGCCGAGCCAGGTCACCGTTGACCGCAAAGAAGACCTGCTGAGTATCGATATCGTGATGGATGGCCTGAGCTGGCACCGGGCCCAAGTCATTGGGGAAAAGATTCGAAACCTGATCAGCGTGTGCACGCTGCAAGTGTGGCCAGCTGATTGCGTGGGGCCTGAGGCAGTGGCGGTGGCCGCTCAGTAAAGGCCTGCAACATACCCTGGGAGGAGGATATCCGAGGTCCGGCTAGCCTGAAATTTCGTTCGAGGCTACCCAGGAAGACCTTCATGTCTGTTGAGCACCGATTGGAACTGCATCAATTGCTTCCGGCCTTGGTCGAGGCAGGGTTGATCACTGCCGACATCGCTCAGCGCTTATCCGCGCTGCCAGCCGGCAACGCCCAGCATCCGCTGGAATGCATCGCTGCCCATGGGCCTTCCCTGGAAACCCTGACCCAATGGCTGGCCCGGCATGTCGGGCAACCCTATTGGCGTATCGACCCGCTGAAGATCGATGTCGCAGCGGTGGTGCCGCTGATGTCCCACGCGTTTGCCCAGCGCCACAGCATCCTTGCAGTGGCCGTGGACGCGCAAACCGTCACCGTTGCCAGCGCCCAGCCCCACGTCACCCGTTGGGAGTCAGGACTGGCACAGGTGCTCAAGCGCTCGATCAAGCGCGTGGTTGCCAACCCCCAGGACATTCAGCGTTGTATCAGCGAGTTTTACCGATTGGCTAAGTCCGTCAGCAGTGCCGATCAAAAGGTCGCAGCGCCTGGCAATTTCGAGTTGCTCAACCTCGGCGCCGGCGAGCAGGAACCGGACGCCAACGACGCGCATATCGTCAATATTGTCGACTGGCTGTTGCAGTACGCCTTTGCCCAGCGGGCCAGCGATATTCATATCGAGCCGGGCCGTGAACAAGGCCGCATGCGCTTTCGCATCGATGGGCTGCTGCACGACGTTTATCAATTTCCGCCCCAGGTGACGATGGCGGTGGTAAGCCGCCTGAAAAGCCTGGGCCGCATGAACGTGGCGGAAAAACGCAAACCCCAGGATGGTCGGGTCAAGACCAAAAGTCCCGCGGGCGCAGAAGTCGAGTTGCGTCTGTCGACCCTGCCCACCGCCTTTGGGGAAAAACTGGTGATGCGGATTTTCGATCCGCAGGTGCTGCTCAAGGACTTTGACCAGCTCGGTTTGTCCGCCGAGGACCAACAGCGATGGCATGCCATGACCCGCCAGACCAACGGCATCATCCTCGTCACGGGCCCTACCGGCTCGGGCAAGACCAGCACCCTCTACACCACGCTCAAGCAACTGGCGAGCCGGGAGGTCAACCTCTGCACCGTGGAAGACCCAATCGAAATGGTCGAGCCGGCGTTCAACCAAATGCAGGTGCAACACAATATCGACCTGACCTTCGCCAGCGGCATCCGAGCCCTGCTGCGCCAGGACCCGGACATCATCATGATCGGCGAGATCCGCGACCAGGAAACCGCCGAAATGGCGATCCAGGCCGCACTGACCGGGCACTTGGTGCTCTCGACGCTGCACACCAACGATGCGCCCAGCGCCATCAGCCGCTTGCAGGAACTGGGCATTGCTCATTATTTGATCAAGGCCACAGTGTTGGGGGTGATGGCACAGCGCTTGGTGCGGCTGTTATGCCCCCATTGCAAGCGGGCGGCGGGCGATGCCCACGAGGCGGTTGGGTGTGCGGAATGTCGAAACAGCGGGTTTCGCGGGCGCGCCGGGGTCTACGAGATCATGGTGCTGGATGAATCGCTCAAGGCCCTGATCGTGCCCGGGACCGACGTGCAGTCCCTACGTCGGGCGGCGGTTACGCAAGGCATGTGCAGCCTGCGCATGGCCGGCATCGGGAAAGTACAGGCAGGACTGACCACGATGGCCGAAGTGCTGCGCGCGACGCCTGGGGATTCGGTAACAAATCCGTTAAGTACCACGTGCTGAAACCGTTCTTATCGGTGACAAGACCGTTACACTCAGCCGAACGTCGTTTAACTGACACCATCAGATAGGGAATCATTATGCAGATCGGAACCGTCCTGCTTCTTTTCGTGGGCTTGGCCGCCGCCATCCTGTTCATGGGCTTCAAGGTGGTGCCTCAGGGCTACCAGTGGACCGTCGAGCGTTTCGGCCGCTACACCAACACCCTCAAGCCAGGCCTGAACATCATCATCCCGGTCATGGACCGCATCGGTCGCAAGATCAACGTGATGGAAAGCGTGCTGGATATTCCGCCGCAGGAAGTGATCACCGCCGATAACGCCACCGTGCAGATCGACGCCGTGTGCTTCTTCCAGGTGGTCAATACCGCCCAGGCCGCCTACGAGGTCAACAACCTCGAACATGCCATCCGCAACCTGCTGCAAACCAATATCCGCACGGTGCTCGGCTCCATGGAGCTGGATGCCATGCTCAGCCAGCGCGACGGTATCAACGAAAAGCTGCTGCGCACCGTCGATGAAGCCACGGCGCCATGGGGTATCAAGATCACCCGGATCGAGATCAAGGACATCAGCCCACCCGCCGACCTGATGGCCGCCATGTCTGGGCAGATGAAAGCCGAGCGGATCAAGCGTGCACAGATCCTTGAGGCCGAGGGCCTGCGGGCGTCGGCGATCCTGACTGCCGAGGGCAAGAAGCAGGCGCAGATCCTGGAAGCCGAAGGTGGACGGCAGGCCGCGTTCCTGGAGTCTGAAGCCCGCGAGCGCCAGGCAGAGGCAGAAGCCCGTGCGACCCAGGTCGTTTCCGAAGCGATCGCCACCGGCAACGTGCAGGCCATCAACTACTTCGTCGCACAGAAATACATCGATGCCCTCGGCAAGCTGGCATCGGCCAATAACAGCAAAGTGATCCTGATGCCGCTGGAAGCGAGCCAGGTGATCGGTGCGGTCGGCGGTATCGGCGAGATCGTCAAGGCAACGTTCGACAGCAAGAAAGGTTGAGGCCATCGCCATGTGGGATTTCCTGCAACATCTTTCGTTCTGGGATTGGCTGGCGCTGGGTACGGTGCTATTGATTCTGGAAGTATTCGGCGCAGGTGGTTACCTGCTGTGGATGGGTATCGCAGCGGCAGCGGTGGGCGTGATCAAGTTTTTAGTGCCGCCGCTCGGCTTGGAATGGCAACTGTTGCTGTTCGCTGTGTTGTCGATATTAACGGCGGTGTACTGGTGGAAACGTCAGCGCAGCAGTGCCAAAGCCAGCGACCAGCCGGGGCTGAACGAACGCGGTTCGGAACTGATCGGTCGCACCTTCGTGGTGCACCAGGCAATTGTGGATGGCCGAGGCAAGGTAAAAGTCGGCGATGGCGTGTGGATGGTCACCGGCCCGGACAGCCCTGTAGGCGCCCAAGTACGGGTGATTGGTCAGGAAGGTGTGATTTTGAAGGTGGAAACTGTTTAGTCGCCGAGGGAACTCGACCGGGATAACTACAATCATAATGTACAGATAACCCACCCGGAGTCACCCATCATGCGTCTCAAATATGCTGTCGCAACGCTCGCCGTGCTTTCCCTTCCTGTCGGTTCAGCAATGGCCGACAGCTTCTGGCGCAATGTCATCTCGTCGGGCGCCACTACCGGCTCGACGTACCTGACCTTCAAGGACCACAAGCTGGTGGTCGCCGCACAAGACGACGCCGGCAGCTTTGTTGCCAGTGACGGCGGCATCCGTGGCCCGTACCTGGAAGCTGCGATGCAGAAAGTCCGCGCTGATAACCCTGGCCTGCAGGCCACGGATATGGAGCTGGCCAACGCCATTCTCGCGAAGAATGCTGTCACCGAGTGATTCCCTCACTCTGAAAAATGCCGCTTTTAAAGCGGCATTTTTTTGTCCGTACGGTGACGATTCATTCACAGGTGACAGGCTATATTCAGTCTGGCCGTGCCACCATGCCGGTACTGAGCCCTCGCTTACTCATCGTCAATCTGAAACGGATGCCTTCGTCGTTATGAGCCAACAGCCCTTTCTGCCGTTCTCCAAACCTACCATCGATGAAGCCACCATCTCGGCGGTCGGCGATGTACTGCGCTCGGGCTGGATCACCAGCGGACCCAAAGTGCAGGCGTTTGAGGCGCAGCTATCGGAATACTTTGGCGGCCGACCGGTGCGCACATTCAACTCCGGCACCTGCACCATGGAAATCGCCCTGCGTATCGCCGGTATCGGGCCTGGGGATGAAGTGATTACCACACCGATCTCCTGGGTGGCCACGGCCAACGTGATTTTGGAGGTGGGGGCCACACCGGTGTTTGCCGATATCGACCCGGTCACCCGCAATATCGACCTGGCCCAGGTGGAGGCCGCAATCACCCCGCGCACCAAGGCGATCATCCCGGTGTACCTGGCCGGCCTGCCCCTGGACATGCCGATGCTGTACGCGCTGGCCAACAAGTACAACCTGCGCATCGTCGAAGATGCCGCCCAGGCCCTGGGCTCCAGCTGGGACGGCGAACGCATCGGTGCCACCGGCGATTTTGTGTCGTTCAGCTTCCAGGCTAACAAGAACATCACCTCTTCCGAGGGCGGTTGCCTGGTGTTGAACAATGCCGAAGAAGCCCGCCTGGCGGAAAAATACCGCCTGCAGGGCGTTACGCGTACCGGCTTCGACGGCCTGGACGTGGATGTGCTGGGCGGCAAGTTCAATATGACCGACATCGCTGCAGCCATCGGGCTGGGGCAGTTCGCCCACATCGAGAAGATCACCGCCCATCGCCAGCACCTGGCACAGCACTACTTCAAATGTTTCGGCAGTGATTTCGAAGAAAAGTACGGCGCGCAACTGCCGCCGGCTGACTTCGAAAACAGCAACTGGCACCTGTTCCAGTTGGTGCTGCCGGAGCGCCAGGACGGCCTGCCCGCCCGCGCGACCTTCATGGAGAAAATGCAGGCACAAGGTGTTGGCATTGGCTATCACTACCCGCCTATTCACCTGCTGAGCCTGTATCGGGCACAGGGGTTCAAGGAAGGGATGTTCCCGGTAGCGGAAAAGGTTGGACGTTTGATCGTGTCGTTGCCGATGTTTACGGCGATGACAGAGGCAGATGTCGAGCGGTCGGTGGCGGCAGTAAAGGCAGTCCTGAAGGCGAACTGAACACTCACGGCTCACGACGATTGAATGTGGAGGGAGCTTGCTCCCTCCCACATGGGTGTTTCAGTTACTCGCCGATGGCGGCTTTGTAGCCAGCAGCATCCAGCAACTCGTCCAGCTCAGCCGGGTTGCTTGGCTTGAGCTTGAAGATCCAAGCGCCGTAAGGGTCGGAGTTCAGCAGCTCAGGGCTACCGCTCAGCTCCTCGTTGACGGCAATCACTTCGCCGGCAACCGGGGCGTAGATATCCGAAGCAGCCTTCACCGACTCAACCACACCCGCCTGGCCCTCAGCGTCAAACTTGGCGCCAACTTCGGCCAACTCAACAAACACCACATCACCCAAAGCTTCCTGGGCATGGTCGGAGATCCCGACGGTGACGGTACCGTCAGCTTCCAGACGGGCCCACTCGTGACTGCTGGCAAAACGCAGGTCGGCAGGGATATCGCTCATAGTCTGTGTCCTCAAGAAGAAATGTCAGCAGCCATTGGCCTGCCGGAAAGGGTTAGATCAACGTTTTGCCATGGCGCACGAAGGTCGGTTTGACCACTCGAACCGGGTACCACTTGCCGCGGATTTCCACTTCGGCCCGATCGGCAGTCGCCGTCGGTACGCGCGCCAGGGCAATGGATTTGCTCAGCGTAGGAGAGAAACTACCACTGGTGATCTCTCCTTCGCCAACATTGGCGATGCGAACCACCTGGTGAGCGCGTAAAACCCCACGTTCTTCCAGTACCAGCCCGACCAGTTTGAACTGCACACCGGCCGCCAACTCGGCTTCCAGCGCCGCACGCCCGATGAAATTTCGCTCAGCAGGCTCCCAAGCGATGCTCCAGGCCATGTTGGCCGCCAGGGGCGAAACGTCCTGATGGATATCCTGGCCGTACAGGTTCATGCCGGCTTCCAGCCGCAGGGTGTCCCGCGCGCCAAGGCCTATGGGTGAAATACCCGCACCCACCAGATCGTTGAAAAAACCCGGCGCCTGATCGGCCGGCAGGACAATTTCCAAGCCGTCTTCGCCGGTGTAACCCGTGCGCGCGATAAACCAATCACCGTCGGCCTGGCCTTCAAAGGGCTTGAGCTGGTGGATCAGGGTGCCGCGAGACTGGGTGACCAACTCGGCAATCTTCTGCCGGGCATGGGGACCTTGGATGGCGAGCATGGCCAACTCGGGCCGCTCATGCAGTTGCACTTGATAGCTGCCAAGTTGCGCCTGCATCCAGACCAAGTCCTGGTCACGGGTGGCGGCGTTGACCACCAGCCGGTATCCGGCGTCGGTGCGATAGACGATCATGTCGTCCACCACGCCACCCTGCTCGTTGAGCATGGCGCTGTACAACGCACGGCCACAGCCGTGCAAACGCTCGACATCATTGGCCAGCAAGTGCTGCAGCCATTCCTTGGCCTGGGGGCCGGTGACATCGATCACGGTCATGTGAGATACATCGAACACCCCGCAGTCGCGCCGCACCTGATGGTGCTCCTCAACTTGCGAGCCGTAATGCAAAGGCATATCCCAACCGCCAAAATCGACCATTTTCGCGCCGAGGGCGAGATGCAGGTCGTACAGAGGCGTGCGCTGTCCCATGGGTTTCTCCTTCCGGGCTTGGCGAAGGTGCGCAGTGTCGTTGCTCGCACTGGACGCCTTGAATTACAAGGCCTGCAGCCACGCACAGCGACTCGCCCCGAAGGACAGACCGCACCGAATGCCGCGCATTGTAGCCGCAAGCCGTAGGACTGGCACCTAACCGATTGGTCGAGCGGAACGTCGGATCAGCCCAATGACCGGCAGCAGCCCCACCAACACCAGCGTCAACGCAGGCAGAGAGGCCCGCGCCCACTCACCTTCGCTGGTCATTTCAAAGATCCGCACCGCCAGCGTGTCCCAGCCGAACGGGCGCATCAGCAGGGTCGCGGGCATTTCCTTGAGCACATCCACAAACACCAGCAGTGCGGCACTCAGGGTGCCAGGCAGCAATAGCGGCAGATACACTTTGCAAAACAGTCGCGGGCCACTCACGCCCAAACTACGCGCAGCTTCCGGCAAAGAAGGCCGGATGCGCGCCAGGCTGTTTTCCAGCGGCCCGTAGGCCACGGCCAGAAAGCGCACCAGATACGCCAGCACCAGCGCCGACAGACTGCCCAGCAACAGTGGCTTGCCCGCCGCTCCGAGCCAGCCGGACATCGGCACCACCAGTTCACGATCCAGGTAACTGAACGCCAGCATGATCGACACCGCCAGCACCGAGCCCGGCAAGGCATAGCCGACATTGGCCAGGCTGATACCGGAGCGAATCGCCCGGGTCGGCGCCAGGCGGTTGGCGAACGCCAGCACCAGCGCCACGCTGACCGTGATCAGCGCCGCAATGCCGCCCAGGTAAAGGGTGTGGACGATCAGGCCCGAATAGCGCTCATCCAGATCGAACCGGCCACGCTGCCAGAACCAGGCAACCAGTTGCAGCACCGGGATGACAAAGGCGCAGGCGAACACCAGGCCACACCACCCACTGGCCGCTACCGCCTTGAGCCCCTTCAAGTGGTACAACGCCTTACCCCGGGGGCGCTCGTTGCTGGGCCGACTGGCGCCCCGGGCACGACGCTCGCCGTACAGCACCAGCATCACCACCAGCAGCAACAGGCTGGCCAGTTGGGCCGCGCTGGACAGGCTGAAAAAGCCGTACCAGGTCTTGTAGATGGCGGTGGTGAAGGTATCGAAGTTGAACACCGAGACCGCACCGAAATCCGCCAGGGTCTCCATCAATGCCAGGGCCACGCCCGCGCCAATCGCCGGTCGCGCCATGGGCAGCGCGACGCGCCAGAACGCTTGCCAGGGCGATTGTCCCAACACGCGCGCGGCTTCCATCAAGCCCTTGCCCTGGGCTAGGAATGCGCTGCGCGCCAGCAGGTACACATAGGGATAGAACACCAGCACCAGCACGATGATCACCCCACTGGTGGAGCGCACCCGTGGCAGACGCAAGCCACTGCCGAACCATTCGCGCAGCAGAGTCTGCACGGGACCGGAGAAATCCAGCAGGCCGACAAACACGAAGGCCAGCACATAGGCGGGAATGGCAAAGGGCAGCATCAACGCCCAGTCGAGCCAGCGCCGACCAGGGAATTCGCAGAGGCTGGTGAGCCAGGCCAGGCTTACGCCCAACAGCGTTACCCCAACGCCGACACCCAGCACCAGGGTCAGGGTGTTACCCAACAGGCGCGGCATCTGGGTTTCCCAGAGGTGGGACCAGATTTGCGCGTCGATGCTTTGCCAGGACAGCAACAGCACGCTCAGCGGCAGCAGCACCAGGGCAGCGACGGTGAAGACCGGCAGGTACCAGCGGCGTTGAGCGGGGTGGGCCAAAGGTGGGTTCTCAATAATGAAATCTTCAAATCACCACAATCCAATGTGGGAGGGGGCAAGCCCTAATGCCAGTCAGTTAAGGCTTTTTGTAGGAGCGAGCTTGCCACCTTTGGATCTGCAGCGCCCTACAAATTGTACTTAGTTCCAGCCCGCCCGATCCATCAGGCGAATGGCTTCAGCCTGGCGTTTGCCCGCCACTTCCACCGGCAATGTATCCGCCACGAACTTGCCCCAGGTCGCCACTTCAGCCGACGGCGGTACCGCCGGGTTGGCCGGGAATTCCTGGTTCACATCGGCAAAGATCTTCTGCGCCTCAGGCGTGGTCATCCACTCCACCAGCGCCTTGGCGGCTTCCGGGTGTGGCGCGTGCTTGGTCAAGCCGATGCCCGACAGGTTCACGTGCACGCCACGGTCGCCCTGGTTCGGCCAGAACAGCTTCACCGCCAGGTCCGGCTTCTGCTTGTGCAAGCGGCCATAGTAGTAGGTGTTGACGATCCCGACGTCGCACTGCCCGGCGTTGATCGCCTCCAGCACGGCAATGTCATCCGAGAACACGTCGGTGGACAGGTTATTCACCCAGCCCTTGACGATTTCTTCGGTCTTGGCTGCGCCGTGGGTTTCGATCAGGGTGGCGGTCAGCGACTGGTTGTAGACCTTTTTCGCCGTGCGCAGGCACAGGCGGCCTTCCCACTGTTTGTCGGCCAGGGCTTCGTAGGTGGTCAGGTCACCCGGTTTCACCCGGTCGGTGGAATAGGCGATGGTCCGCGCGCGCAGGCTCAAACCGGTCCAGGCGTGAGCCGAAGAGCGATATTGCAGAGGAATGTTCTTGTCGATCACCGGGGAAGTGAACGGTTGCAGGATGCCCATCTGCTCGGCCTGCCAGAGGTTGCCGGCATCAACGGTGAGCAGCAGGTCGGCGGTGGCGTTTTCGCCCTCGGCCTTGATGCGCTGCATCAGCGGGGCTTCCTTGTCGGTGATGAACTTCACCTGTACACCGGTCTTTTGGGTGTAGGCGTCGAACACCGGCTTGATCAGCTCGTCGATACGCGAGGAGTAGACCACCACCTCGTCGGCTGCCTGCACGGTGGTGCTGCCGATCAGGGTGAGTGCCAGGGCAGTCAGGAGGCGCTTGGGTGCCAACATGGGTGCGGTCTCTCATTTGCAAAATAGGCGCAAATGATAGGGACTCACATTTGGTAACGCTCGGCGCAGCCGTTACCAAATGTTGCATGGCCGTATCAGGGCTTGGCGAGGTCCGGCAGATCGCCGGTCAACCCGAGGGCCTGGCGCACAAACACGGCCTTGGCTTCGGGCATCTGGTCGACCATCTTCAAGCCAGCATTGCGCAGCCAGCGCAGCGGCAGTTGATCGGCCTGGAACAAGCGCTCAAAACCCTCCATCGCCGCCATCAAGGCCAGGTTATGCGGCATGCGTCGGCGCTCGTAACGACTGAGCACCTTCACATCGGCAAGACGTTCACCGCGTTCGGTGGCCGACAACAACACTTCGGCCAGCACCGCCGCATCGAGGAACCCCAGGTTGACGCCCTGCCCGGCCAATGGGTGGATGACATGGGCCGCGTCGCCGATCAACGCCAGGCCCTCGGCCACATAGCGTTTGGCGTGACGTTGGCGCAAAGGCACGCACACACGCGGATCGGCGCTGACCACGCGGCCAAGGCGCCCTTCAAAGGCGCGCTCCAGCTCACGGCAGAAGCCTTCATCATCCAACGCCATCAGGCGTTCGGATTCGGCCGGCGTAGTCGACCAGACGATTGAGCACCAGTCCTCCTGCCCGTCCCGCTCCAGCGGCAAAAACGCCAGCGGGCCGGTGTCGGTAAAGCGCTGCCAGGCCGTGCGCTGGTGCGACTGGCTGCTGCGCACGCTGGTAACGATGGCGTTATGCAGGTAGTCCCACTCGCGTGTGGGGGTACCGGTCAGGCGGCGCACGGCGGAATTGGCGCCGTCGGCGGCCACCACCAGCGGTGCGCGCAATTTGCGTCCATCGGCCAGGGTCAGCAGCCAGTCATCGCCGGAGCGACGCATCTGCTCCAGGCGCGCATTCGCCAGCAGGCCCAGGTCGCAGTCGTGCAGACGGTCAAGCAAGGCATCCTGGACCACCCGGTTCTCGACGATATGCCCGAGCACTTCGGCATGCACACTGGCGGCCGAAAAGTGGATCTGCCCGGTGCCGCTGCCGTCCCACACCTGCATCTCGCCGTAGGGGCTGGCGCGTCGTTCAACGATGCCATCCCACACACCGAGGCGCTCGAGAATGCGTTGGCTGGCAGCCGACAAAGCGCTTACACGCGGTTCGAAGGCCGCCGCGCGGTCGAACGGCTTGACGCTCAGCGGGCTGCCGTCGAGCAGCAACACTTGCAGGCCACTGCCCTGCAACGCCAGCGCCAGGGCGCTTCCGACCATTCCGGCCCCGACAATCAGCACATCTGCGCGCATGTCCATGCTTTAAGCCTGCCTCGCTGGCGGCTTGCGCCGCACGTAAAGGGTTTTGTCGACCCGCGCCACCAGGGTGCCGGAGCCGTCATGAATCTGCACCTTGAGGTGGGGCAAGTACTTCTCGCCACCTTCGGTCTGTCGACGCACCTCATCCAGCAAGGCCTCGTCGATGGAAAATTCGGCATACACCGGGCCCTTGCCCGGCGAAATGAAGTCGATGCTCGCGGCCTTGTCCCACACGATGTAATCGCGGCCCAGGTTCTCCATCAACATCAGCATGTAGAACGGGTCGACCATCGAATACAGGCTGCCGCCAAATTGCGTGCCGACATAGTTGCGGTTGTACCAGCCCAGGCCCATGCGCACTTTGACGTGACGAAAATCGGCGCTCATGTGCTGCACGCTGACGCCAGCGCCCAGGTACGGCGGGTACAGGGTCATGACCCAACGCAACAACCGCGCCTTGCCCAACCGTTCAACCAGCCACTTACGCATCGGGACGGGTACCCAGGCCCATGGCCTGACGGGCGAACCAACGCTTGGCCGGAGGCAACAAATCCAGGCCCAGCAGACCCATATTGCGGCCCAGTGCGACCAGCGGTTGCGCACTGCCAAACAACCGCGTGACCTGGTCAGAGAAACCCACGGTCAACTTCTGATCCATGCGCTGGCGCTCGCGATAAGCCTGCAACGTCGCCAGGTCACCCGGTACCGCCGGCCCGGCCAGCAAGGCCTCAGCCAAGGCGTGCGCATCACGCAGGGACAGGTTGAACCCCTGCCCGGCAATCGGGTGCAGGCTGTGGGCGGCATTGCCGAGGATCGCCAGGTGCGAGCGTACCTGTTCTTCGGCTTCCACCAGGGTCAACGGATACAGGTGCCGGGCGCCCACTTGCTTGAGGGTGCCCAGGCGGTAGCCGAACACACCCTGCAATTCACTCAGGAAGCTGCGCTCATCGAGATTGGCCAGGCGCTGTGCGTCCATGCCGATACGGGTCCACACCAGCGCGCAGCGGTTGTCGGGCAGCGGCAGCAGGGCCATCGGGCCGTCATCGGTGAATCGCTCGAACGCTTCACCGTTGTGGGCTTCGCTCGGGGTAATGTTGGCGATCAGCGCGCTCTGGTTATACGGGCGGGTTTTCACGCCAATACCCAGTTGCTCGCGCAGGCCGGAGCGGCCGCCGTCGGCCAGCACCGCGAGGTCGCACTCCAGCACGGTTTCGTCGTTGAGGGTCAGGCGGTAGCCATCGGGCAGCGGCTCCATGCGGGTGACTTCCGCCGGGCAGCGCCAGCTCACCACGTCCTTGTCCAGGCCTTGCCACAGGCATTGGCCGAGCCAGGCGTTTTCCACCACGTAACCGAGGGCCGGCACGCCCTCCTCCATGGCGGACAGGCGCGCGGTGGAGAAGCGCCCACGGTCCGACACATGGATCTGCTTGATCGGTTCGGCGCGGCGCGAGATCTGCTGCCACAGGCCCAGGCGCTGGTAAATCTGCCGGGCGCCGTAGGACAGCGCCGAAGACCGCGCATCGTAGCTCGGCTGGTAGCTGTCGCCGGGCGCGAAGGGTTCGATCAGCACGATCTTCCAGCCACGCGCCTTGGCCCCCGCCTGCAATGCCAAGGCCAGGCTCGCGCCCACCAGGCCGCCGCCGATAATCGCCAGGTTGACCCGGCTCATCGGGCCGCCGCCATCAGCGCCTCAATCTCGGCGACAGCCTTGGGCACGCCGCTGGTCAGAATTTCACAGCCTTGCTTGGTCACCACCACGTCGTCCTCGATACGTACGCCAATGCCACGCCATTTTTTCGCTACGGCCTGGTTATCCGGCGAGATGTAGATACCCGGCTCCACGGTCAACGCCATGCCGACTTCCAGCACACGCCATTCGCCGCCCACCTTGTACTCGCCCACATCGTGCACATCCATCCCCAGCCAATGGCCGGCGCGGTGCATATAGAAGGGTTTGTAGGCTTCACTGGCGATCAGTTCATCGACGTCACCCTTGAGCAGCCCCAGTTTGACCAGTCCGGCAGTGATGACCTGCACCGTCGCCTCGTGGGCCTGGTTCCAATGTTTGTTCGGCGCGATCTGGGCAAAGGCGGCTTCCTGGGAGGCCAGCACGATTTCATAGATCGCTTTCTGTTCCGCTGAAAACTTGCCGTTGACCGGCCAGGTGCGCGTGATGTCGCTGGCGTAGCAGTCGATTTCGCAACCGGCATCAATCAGCACCAGGTCGCCGTCCTTGAGCACGGCGTCATTCTGCTGGTAATGCAGGATGCAGCTGTTGCGCCCGGTGGCGACGATGGAGCCATAGGCCGGCATCTTTGCGCCGCCCTTACGGAATTCGTAGTCCAGTTCGGCTTCCAGGCTGAACTCATGCAAACCGGCGCGACTGGCCTGCATCGCCTTTACGTGGGCCGCGCAGGAAATGCGCGCAGCCTCGCGCATCACCTTCACTTCCGCCGCCGATTTATACAGGCGCATGTCGTGGAGCAGATGATCCAGGGCAACAAATTCGTTCGGTGGCTGGGCGCCAAGGTGCGCTTTAGAGCGGATGACGTTGATCCACTCCATCAGGTGCCGATCGAATTCAGCGTTGCTGCCCATGGCCGAATACACCCGGTCGCGGCCTTCGATCAGGCCGGGCAGGATGTCGTCGATATCGGTGATGGGGAAGGCATCATCGGCGCCAAAGTCACGGATTGCGCCTTCGGTGCCCGCACGCAGGCCGTCCCACAATTCGCGCTCAGCGTTGCGTTCGCGGCAGAACAGCACGTACTCGCCATGCTGGCGGCCGGGCATCAGCACGATCACAGCTTCCGGTTCAGGGAAACCGCTCAGGTACTGGAAGTCGCTGTCCTGGCGGTAGACATGCTCCACATCGCGATTGCGGATCGCCACGGCGGCGGCCGGCAGGATCGCGATGCTGTTGGGTTCCATCTGCGCCATGAGCGCCTTGCGGCGCCGGGTGTATTCCGCTTTGGGGATATGGATCATGGGCAGATTGGCTTCCTTTCTCTTTTAATGCAGCGAAGGCTTGGGTGCAGCAGGCTCAGCGGACTTCTTGGTCTCGGTGAACAGCAGCAACGGCGCGACGCGCAGGTATTCCATGACTTCCATGTAGTCGCCTTCGCCGTCTTCGGACTCTTCCAGGGCGTCTTGCACCTGGGAGATGGCCGCCAGGTCCTGCAGCACTTCCTTGGCGTCGGTGCTCAGTTCCAGGCCGCTGGCGTTCACGCCGAAACCGTGGAGGAAGCCCTGGCACCATTGGCCGAGTGCGGCGGCGCGCTCCGTGAGCGGTGCATCGTCGGTCGGCAGCAGCAGGACCACGGTGACGTCATCACCGGTCAGTTCGCCCTTGACCATCTCTTGCAGGCCGATCAGCGCGTTACGCACGTTTTCGGTCGGTTCGGTTTCCAGCAGCTCGGCCACATCGGCCAACCAGTTGTCGGCATCAAAGCCAACGCCGGTGCAGCTGCGGCCGAGCAGCACGCCGTGCAGTTCGGCAGGCGAGCAAGGATGACCGCTGGTGCTCAGCAGTTTGGAAAAAGCATCGTACGGGGAGTTCTGAATGGGCATGGTGAGCTAGGCGCCAGACGGCGCAATGTCTAGAATGGAGCGCTGTATCCTAGCACCGGCAGACGTACCAAGACTATCGAGGGCGTCAGATCGTTTATCCTGCAGTTGCCATTCATCAGACAAAATCCAGTGGAACCCAATGGAAGACACCGACCTGCAAGCGCTGATGGCCAGACTCGAATTGCTAATTACTCGGGTCGAGCAACTTAAGAGTCAAAACGGACTCCTATTAGCTCAGGAAAAGACCTGGCGCGAGGAACGCGCTCACCTCATTGAAAAAAACGAAATCGCCCGGCGTAAGGTCGAATCGATGATTTCGCGCCTGAAGGCCCTGGAGCAAGACTCATGAGTTCAAGCAATAGCGTCACCGTGCAGATCCTCGACAAAGAATATTCGATCATCTGTCCCCAGGAAGAGCGCAGCAACCTGGTGAGCGCCGCCCGCTACCTGGACGGCAAGATGCGTGAAATCCGTAGCAGCGGCAAAGTGATCGGTGCCGACCGCATTGCCGTGATGGCCGCGTTGAACATTACCCACGACCTGCTGCATAAGCAGGAACGCCCTGACGTACAGGCCAGCGGCTCGACACGCGAGCAGGTACGTGACCTGCTCGAACGCGTTGATCTGGTGCTTTCCAGCGACTCGGACGTACCCAAGGGCTGATTGCCGCGACTGTTTAAGGTATACTCGCCCCACTCCCTGGCGTGTTTGCCAGTCGGCGATGTCCCTGAGCCGATTCGCACTACCCTGGAAGTTGCACGTTGGGCTGGTGTGCATGTCCGCTAGACGGAAAGCCTTAAAGCCTACTGCATCTTCCACCTTGAACTTTCGGGTTCAAGGGCTAAGTCGACAGCGGCTCTGTCGGGGAGCCTGAATTCCCAAACTCAATGCCAGTCCCCGGACTGGCATTGTTTTATGAGCCGAAAACCATGACCGAACCTGCGCCGCTTTCCCGTCCGCACCTTCGACGCATGTTGCGCAAAGCCCGCCGCGCCCTCACGCCGAGCGAGCAGCGCCAGGCCGCCCATGGCCTGTATCGGCAACTGGCACAGCACCCGCTGTTTCGCCGGGCCAAGCATGTTTCTTTATATCTACCGACGGACGGTGAAATCGATCCGCGTCTGCTGCTGCGCGCCGCCCAGCGACGGGGCAAGGCCACCTACCTGCCGGTGCTCAGCGCCTGGCCACAAACCAAGATGGTGTTCCAGCGCGTGAGGCCTGGGGAAAAGCTGCTGCCCAACCGCTTTCGCATTCTGGAGCCACGGGTCAATGCCAAACGCCAGCGCAAGGTGTGGACGCTCGATCTGGTGTTGCTGCCGTTGGTAGGGTTCGATGATGCCGGTGGCCGCCTGGGCATGGGCGGCGGTTTCTATGACCGCAGCCTCGCCTACCTGGCGCGCCGCCAAGACTGGCGCAAGCCTAGACTGCTGGGCCTGGCCCATGAATGTCAGAAGGTGGAGCGATTGGCGCAGGCCAGTTGGGATGTGCCATTGGCTGGCACCGTCACCGATAAGCAGTGGTATGTCGCAGAAACGCCGCTAGAAGCAGCGGCGCCTTGAAGAGGGTTAGCGTTTGAACGGTTGCGGCTGCTGCTGAGCCAGTTCAACCGGCGCATCGGTCTTGTTCGACCACAAGCTTTGCGCATACCCGGTGGTCACGACGCCCAGACCAAACAAAATCACCAATATCCATAGTAAATCCGGTTTACGTTGCATCGATTGCCCCCCTTCAGGCACCTCGTACACGATGACAACAACGTTCCAAAGTAGTCCGTTGCAGCTGCGTCAAGCTTAAAGGCCGGCATTTTGCGGTAACGTGAACCAACACGCAAACCTTGGCGCCAACCGACTGTCGGTTTGTCATCAAATTGCCTGACAACTTGCCCAATGCCTTTTTCAGGAGCGCAAAAATGGCCTACTGGCTGATGAAATCCGAGCCCGACGAACTCTCCATCAACGGCCTGGAAAAGCTTGGCGAAGCGCGCTGGGACGGGGTGCGCAACTACCAGGCGCGCAACTTCCTGCGGGCGATGACGGTGGGTGACCAATTTTTCTTCTACCACTCCAGTTGCCCCGAGCCAGGGATTGCCGGTATCGGCAAAATCATCGAGGCCGCCTACCCCGACCCTACCGCGCTGGCGCCGGACAGCCACTACTTCGACGCCAAGGTCACCCCGGAGAAAAACCCGTGGAGCGCGATCAATGTCGCGCACGTCCAGACCTTTCCCAAGGTGCTGGGCCTGGGCTACCTGAAACAGCAAACCGCCCTCGCCGAATTACCCCTGGTACAAAAAGGCAGTCGCTTGTCCGTGATGCCGGTCACCGCAGAACAATGGGCGGCGGTGCTGGCACTGCACTGACGAGAACCCTGCGGTCACGCTCCCGGCGCATGCATCTGCACCTGAACAGGGTTAGGCTTGCGCTTCATTTGACCGGCATCAACGCCCCCTCGGGCTGCCTCGGTCAAACTAGGAAGCTAACGCTGCAGGATGCCCCCATGTCGATCACGCCCCGCTCCTCCCACCTGTTTGCCGTTTTGTTGATTGCCTTGCTGCTCGCCGCCGGCGGCTTCGGTTACTGGAAGTCCACCCAGGACCGCCTGCCCGAAGGCTTGGGCATGGGCAACGGCCGCCTGGAGTCCACCGAAGTGCAGATCGCTGCCAAGACCCCAGGACGCCTGGCCGAGGTGCGGGTGGATGAAGGCGACAAGGTGCTCAAGGGCCAACTGCTGGCGCGCATGGACACCCGCACCCTGGAAGCCCAGCGCGCCCAGGCCGAAGCCGAAGTGCTGCGCGCCAGGGAAAATTTCGCTGCCGCCGAGGCCAACGTGCAGCTGCGCCAAAGCGAGCAACTGCTGGCCAACCAGGAGCTCAAGCGCACCCAGGAGCTGTACAAGCGCGGCTTTGCCAGCAGCCAGTTGATCGACCAACAGCAGGCCCGCCAGAACACCGGCAACGCCGCCGTGATCGCCGCGCAAGCCCAGGTCAACTCGGTAAAGGCCGCCATCGGTGCCGCCCAGGCCCAGGTCGCCCAGTTGACCAGCGAAATCGACGACAGCAGCCTGCGCGCGCCCATCGACGGCATTATCCAGCTGCGCCTGGCCGAGCCCGGCGAGGTCCTCGGTGCCGGCGGACGCGTGCTGTTGCTGATCGATCCCGAGGATCAGTACATGAACCTCTACCTGCCCGCCTCCGTCACCGGGCGCCTGACGGTTGGCAGCGACGCACGCATCCTGCTCGATGCCCTGCCTCAGCAACCGTTGCCGGCCAAGATCAGCTTTGTCGCGGCCAAATCGCAGTTCACCCCCAAGGAAGTCGAAACCCGCGACGAACGCCAAAAACTGGTGTTTCGCGTCAAGCTGCGCCTGACCCAACCCAGCGCCGTGCCCCAGGCCAAACCGGGCATGCCCGGCGCCGGCTACGTGCGCATGGCTGACATCGACTGGCCGGCCAACCTGCAATGACCGGCCTGGCGCTGCACGCCACCGGCATCAACCACCGTTACGGCAAGCAGCAGGCCTTGATCGACATCGCCTTCAGCCTGCCCACCGGCACGCGCTGCGGTCTGATCGGCCCGGATGGGGCCGGCAAGTCGAGCCTGTTGGGATTGATCGCCGGGGTTAAAAAGCTCCAGGACGGCCAACTGGAGGTGCTCGGCGGCTCAATCGCCGACCGTCGTCACCGCAACAGCCTGTACCCACGCATCGCCTTCATGCCCCAGGGCCTGGGCGGCAACCTCTACCCCGAACTGTCCATCAGCGAAAACATCCGCTTCTTTGCCACGCTGTTCGGCCTGTCCAAAGCCGACTGCGACCAGCGCATGCACAACCTGCTGTTGGCCACCGACCTTGCACGCTTTGCCGAGCGCCCGGCCGGCAAGCTCTCCGGCGGCATGAAGCAGAAGCTCGGCCTGTGCTGCGCGCTGATCCACGACCCGGACTTGTTGATCCTCGACGAACCCACCACCGGCGTCGACCCGCTGTCGCGGCGGCGCTTCTGGGAACTGGTCGAGACCGTGCGCAGCGAGCGCCCGCAACTGACGCTGCTGGTGGCCACGGCCTATATGGAGGAGGCCGAGCAATTCGAACATTGCCTGATGCTCGACCGTGGCAAGCTGATCGCCGACGGGCTCAGCAGCGAACTGGCGGCAGCGACCCCCAGCGGCAAACTGGATGAGGCCTTCACCCACTTCCAGGGCGACAGCGCCCATGACAACCAACCGCTGGTGATCCCGCCCAGGGAAAACGCCAACACCGATATCGCCATCGAAGCCCACGACCTGACCCTGCGCTTCGGGGACTTCACGGCAGTGAACAAGGTTAGCTTTGCCATCGGCCGTGGCGAAATCTTCGGCTTCCTCGGCTCCAACGGCTGCGGCAAGACCACCACCATGAAAGTCCTCACCGGGCTGATGCCGGCCACCGAAGGCAGCGCCACGTTGCTGGGCAACCCGGTGAACGCCAAGGACCTGGCCACCCGCAAGCGCGTGGGTTTCATGTCACAAAGCTTCTCGCTGTATGGCGAACTGAGCGTGCGCCAGAACCTGGTGCTGCATGCACAACTGTTCGATTTGCCTAAGGCCGACAGCGGCCCGCGCATCGATGAGCTGATCCAGCGCTTCGACCTCGGTGAAGTGGCCGAGCAGCCGTCCGGGGAGCTGCCCCTCGGCCTGCGCCAACGCTTGTCATTGGCCGTGGCGGTGCTGCATCGCCCGGAAGTGTTGATCCTCGATGAGCCCACCTCGGGCGTCGACCCAGCGGCGCGGGATGATTTCTGGCGGCTGTTGATCGAGTTGTCCCGCGAACAAGGGGTGACGATCTTCCTGTCTACCCACTTCATGAATGAAGCCCAGCGCTGCGACCGCATCTCTCTGATGCATGCCGGCAAGGTACTCGCCTGCGACACGCCGGACGCACTGCAACGGCAGTTCAGCGGCGACACCCTGGAAGCCGCGTTCGTCACCTGCCTGGAGCAAGCTCAGGGCGATGCCGAACCCGCCACGTCCGCCAAAACCGTCAGCGAAACCCATGCGCCGCCCACCAGCAAGCGTGGTTTCAGCCTGTCCCGCCTGCTGGCCGTGGCCAGCCGCGAAGGCAAGGAGTTGCTGCGCGACAAAGTGCGCATGGCCTTCGCCCTGCTCGGCGCGATGTTCATGATGGTGATCTTCGGCTACGGCATTTCCCTGGATGTGGAAAACCTCGCCTTCGCCGTCTACGACCAGGACCAGACGCCACAAAGCCGCGCCTATCTGGAAGCCTTCCGCAGCTCGCGCTACTTCGCCGAGCAGGCGCCGATCCAGGATGCCAATGAATTGCACCGGCGCCTGCAACGCTCGGAAATCAAGCTGGCCCTGGAAATCCCACCCGGCTTTGGTCGCGATCTCTATGCCGGTCGCCAACCCACCGTGGCCGCGTGGCTCGATGGCGGCATGCCGTTTCGTGCGGAAACCAGCCGCAACTATGTGGAGGCGGTGCACCAAGGCAACCTGCAACAACTGGCCGATCTGAGCAGCCTGCCCCGCAGCCCCCAGGCGGCCGCCAAACTGGAAACCCGTTTCCGCTACAACCAGGACGTGGTCAGCGTGAACGCCATCGGCCCGGGCGTGATGGCACTGATCCTGGCGTTTATCCCGGCGATGCTCACCGCCCTGGGCATCGTGCGCGAGAAAGAATTGGGCTCGATCACCAATTTCTACGCCACACCGCTGACGCGCCTGGAGTTCCTGTTGGGCAAGCAGGCTCCCTACCTGGCCGTGAGCCTGGTCAACCTGGCGGTTCTGGTGGCGATGAACCGCTGGCTGTTCGGTGTGCCGTTCAAGGGCAGCGGCCTGACGTTGGCGTTTGGCGGTCTGCTGTATGTGCTGGCCACGACCAGCATGGGCCTGCTGATCTCCGCGTTCACCCGCACCCAGATCGCGGCGATCCTCGGCACCATGATCATCACCAGCCTGCCAACCATTCAGTTCTCCGGGCTGATCGTGCCGCGCTCGTCCCTGGAAGGCGCGGCCGCCTTGATGGGCGCACTGTTTCCGGCCGGGCACTTTTTGGATATCGCCGTGGGCACCTTCACCAAGGCCCTGGACCTGCGCCAGTTGTGGCCACAATGCCTGGCGCTGTTCGGCTTCTTTATCGGGTTCACCGGGCTGAGCCTGATCATGCTCAAGAAGCAGGAGGCGTGATGCACAAGCTCGCACACATCTTCCGGCTGGGCATCAAGGAACTCACCAGCCTGCGTCACGACAGCGTATTGCTGCTGTTTCTGTTCTACGCCTTCACCGTCGCCATCTACATGCCCGCCGCCGGCTCGGTGATCGGCGTGCACAACGCCAGCGTGGCGTTTGTCGATGAAGACCACAGCGCGCTCTCACGGCAGATGGCCGAGGCGCTGCAACCGCCCGAGTTTCAACCACCGGCGCCGTTGGCCTATGACCAGTTGGACAAGGTGATGGACAGCGGCCAGTACACCTTCGTGATCAACGTGCCAGCCAACTTCCAGGCCGACCTGTTGGCCGGTCGCCAGCCTGGCGTGCAGGTGAACGTCGATGCCACGGCGATGAGCCAGGCGTTCATGGGCGCGGGCTACATCGGACGGATCTTCCAGCGCGAGTTGCTCAACTACAGCGGGCAAACCGATGCCGCCACCCAGGCGCCCGCACGGCTCACGACCCGAGCACTGTTCAACACCAACCTGGAGGGCGGCTGGTTCCTGGCCGTAATCCAGATCGTCAACAACATCACCATCCTGGCCATCATCCTCACCGGCACCGCGCTGTTGCGCGAGCGCGAACACGGCACCCTCGACCATCTGCTGGTGCTGCCGCTGACGGCGCTGGAAATCATGCTGGCGAAAATCTGGAGCAACATGCTGGTGGTGGTGCTGTGCACCTGGCTATCGCTGGAGGTGGTGGTCAAAGGGCTGCTCGGCGTGCCGCTGGCCGGGTCGCTGAGCCTGTTCCTGTTTGTGACCGCGCTGTACCTGTTTGCCAGTACGGCACTGGGGATCTTCCTCGCCACCCTCGCCCGCTCGACGCCGCAGTTCGGCTTGCTGGCGATCCCGGTGATTATCCCGATGCTGCTGCTGTCAGGCGGCAGCACGCCGCTGGACAGCATGCCCGAGTGGTTGCAGTGGGTGATGCAGGGCTCGCCGTCGACGCACTTTGTGAGCTTGAGCGCGGCGATTCTGTTTCGTGATGCGGGGCTGAGCGTGGTGTGGCCGGACGTGCTGGCGCTGGCGGGGATTGGGCTGTTGTTTTTTACGGTGGCGTTGGCGCGATTCAGGAAGAGCTTGGCGTCTTGAGCGTGATGAGCCCGCTGGTTGTGGCGGGGGGGCTGCTGCGCAGCCCAACGCGGGGCAAGCCCGCTCGCCACAACAAGCCGCTCGCCACCGTTACTGGATGATCAGGTTATTGAACAGCAGGTCTTCCACCATGGGCTTGCCAGTCTCGTCGTTCATCACTTGCTGGGTTTGCTTCAGGGCTTCCTGACGCAGCTTTTCCTTGCCGTCGACAGTGCTCATGGTCTCGTTGGTCTGCTGGGTGAATAGCGCGACCAACTGGTTACGGATCAATGCGTCGTTGGCCTTGACCGCTTTGGCGGCTTCTTCGCCGGTCACGCGCAGGGCGATATCGGCCTTGAACACTTTGAGCTTGGCCGTGCCATCCAGGCCGTAGTTACCCACGAACGGCGGGCTCAGGCTGATATAGCTGACCTTCGGCGCCGCACCTTCTTTGGCTTCTTCGGCCTGGGCTGCCATCGGCAAGGTCAGGGCCAGCATCAACAGGATCCACGCTTTCACAGTTCATTCCTCACATTCGGTTGCCGGGTAGCATAACGCTAGCAAGGCAGAGCACAAGCTTATGGCGACTTATCAGGGCCGAGCATGCTCGTTGACCCACAGGCCTACCCTCCTACACTTATCGGCCACGACACCAAAAGGAATAGCCCGATGAAAGCTGTGCTGTGCAAAGCCTTCGGCCCCGCCGAAACCCTGGTGCTGGAAGAAATCGCCAGCCCGGCGATCAAGAAGAACGAAATCCTGCTGGACGTGCACGCCGCCGGGGTCAACTTCCCCGACACCCTGATCATCGAGGGCAAATACCAGTTCAAGCCGCCCTTCCCGTTCTCGCCGGGTGGCGAGGCATCGGGCGTGGTCAGCGAAGTCGGGGAAAAGGTCAGCCACTTGAAAGTCGGCGACCGGGTCATGGCGCTCACCGGCTGGGGCAGCTTTGCCGAGCAGGTCGCGGTGCCTGGCTACAACGTGCTGCCGATCCCGCCAAGCATGGACTTCAACACCGCCGCCGCCTTCAGCATGACCTACGGCACCTCCATGCACGCGCTGAAACAACGGGCCAACCTGCAACCCGGCGAAACCCTGCTGGTGCTCGGCGCGTCCGGTGGCGTGGGCCTGGCTGCGGTGGAAATCGGCAAGGCCATGGGCGCGCGGGTGATCGCCGCCGCGAGCAGCGCCGACAAACTCGCCGTAGCCAAGGCCGCCGGCGCCGATGAGTTGATCAACTACAGCGAAGCCAACCTCAAGGACGAGATCAAGCGCCTGACCGACGGCAACGGTGCCGATGTGATCTACGATCCGGTGGGCGGCGATCTGTTTGACCAGGCCATCCGCGCCATCGCCTGGAACGGCCGCCTGCTGGTGGTGGGCTTCGCCAGCGGGCGCATCCCGGAACTGCCGGTGAACCTGGCGCTGCTCAAGGGTGCGGCAGTGGTCGGGGTGTTCTGGGGCTCGTTCGCCCAGCGCCAGCCGCAGGATAATGCAGCGAACTTCCAGCAGCTGTTCACTTGGTACGGTGAGGGCAAGCTCAAACCATTGGTGTCGCAGGTGTATCCGCTGGAGCAGGCCGCCCAGGCGATCAACGACCTCGGCCAGCGCCGGGCGGTAGGCAAGGTCGTCGTCCAGACCCGCTAACCGACCTGAAATGCAATCAAGGGTGGGAGGGGGCTTGTCCCCTCCCACCTTTGATCTCCTGCGGTCTTAAAATCGATAACGACCCACACTTATCCATTTACGACATGTTCATAAGAGAACATGCAATTGCTCTCATTTCCTGTGTTTGCGCATAAGAGGCAATGCTATTTTCGGTAACGAAACTGTAACATTCGCATCCGCAGTCAAAACAAGAAATCTGGAGCTCTTGAATGTTTGCTTTCTTTCGTCCTGCCGCACACCAGGCGCCCCTGCCTGAAGAAAAAATCGACAGTACCTATCGACGGCTGCGCTGGCAGATCTTCGCCGGTATTTTCTTCGGTTATGCCGGGTACTACCTGCTGCGCAAAAACTTCTCCCTGGCCATGCCCTACCTGATCGACGAGGGTTACACCCGCGGTGAGCTGGGCCTGGCGATGTCGGCGATCGCGATCGCCTACGGCCTGTCCAAGTTCCTCATGGGCCTGGTGTCCGACCGTTCCAACCCGCGCTACTTCCTGCCCTTCGGCCTGCTGGTTTCAGCGGGGGTGATGTTCATTTTCGGTTTCGCACCTTGGGCAACGTCCAGTGTGACCATGATGTTCATTTTGCTGTTCATCAACGGCTGGGCCCAGGGCATGGGCTGGCCGCCAAGTGGCCGGACCATGGTGCACTGGTGGTCGCAGAAAGAACGCGGCGGCGTGGTGTCAGTGTGGAACGTGGCGCACAACGTCGGCGGCGGCCTGATCGGCCCGCTGTTCCTGCTGGGTATGGCTTGGTTCAACGACTGGCATGCGGCGTTCTACGTACCGGCCACCGTGGCCTTGGCCGTGGCGGCATTTGCCTTCATTACCATGCGCGACACCCCGCAATCGGTCGGCCTGCCGCCGATCGAGCAATACAAGAATGACTACCCGGAAGGCTACGACGCCAGCCACGAAGACGAATTCAGCGCCAAGGAAATCTTCGTCAAGTACGTGCTGCGCAACAAAATGCTCTGGTACATCGCCTTTGCCAACGTGTTCGTCTACCTGCTGCGCTACGGCGTACTGGACTGGGCGCCGACCTACCTCAAGGAAGCCAAGCACTTCACGGTCGATAAATCGTCCTGGGCGTACTTCTTCTACGAGTGGGCAGGTATTCCGGGCACGCTGCTGTGCGGCTGGATGTCAGACAAGATCTTCCGTGGCAACCGTGGCCTGACCGGCATCGTGTTCATGGCGCTGGTGACCGTGGCGACCCTGGTGTACTGGCTCAACCCGCCGGGCAACCCGGTGGTCGACATGATCGCGCTAGTCTCGATCGGCTTTTTGATCTACGGCCCGGTGATGCTGATCGGCCTGCAGGCGCTTGAACTGGCACCGAAGAAAGCCGCCGGGACGGCTGCGGGCTTCACCGGCCTGTTCGGCTATTTGGGCGGTTCGGTGGCAGCCAGTGCGGCCATGGGCTACACCGTGGACCATTTCGGCTGGGACGGTGGTTTCGTGCTGCTGATCGGCGCGTGCCTGCTGGCCATCGCGTTCCTGATCCCAACGCTGTGGCACACCAACAGTGTCAGCTCGGCGCGTTAATCGCCTGAGCAATCCTTGGCACAACGCTTGAGCCGCGCCTCCAGATTCTTGTCTGGCATGGCGTGGCTACGCAGGGCGTTGACGGTCTGCTCGACGTAATCGCGAGTAGTGCCGTAACGCCCGCAAGCGCTTTGCAGCACATGGTTCAGCACGATATCGGGCAAGTTGCCGGCGTAGCTGGGCAAGTGCCGCTCCAACACAAACCCCAACGCCTGTACCTGACTGCCATCTTCAAGACGGCAACTGAGCCAGTGCGGCCGGTAGGACGGGTAAGGCATCTCGCGCTGCCACAAGGCGTAAAGCGAGGCCTCCAGTTGATCTTCCGGCAAGCGGTAGGCGAACCCGCTGCACGAACCTCCGCGATCCAGGCCAAAGACCAGCCCCGGCAATTCCGGCGTACCCCGATGCTCGTGGGACCACAGGTACAGGCCCCGGTGATAACCGTGCACCCGTGCCCGCATCCGTTCGGTCGACGAGCATTCCGGCCGCCAGATCAGCGAACCATATGCAAATAGCCAGACCGGCCCACCCTTGTGCCGGCCCATGGTGGCCTGCATCGAGCTCATTAACTGTTCGTGAGTGAGTTGCGGCCCAAGATCGAGCCGCGGAGGGTAAGCCAATTGCAAAAGATCGGTTTCAATGGCGGTCATGGCGAAAAGCGGTGCGCCTCCTGTGTGTTACCAGTTGTAAGCAACTTTACCGTAATAAAACGCGCCGCTGTAACCGTACGGCGAAAAAGTGCTATAGGCCAAATTGCCACCACTGCTGGCGAAGGCGTTGACCTTCTCCGGGTATTTATCGGTGACGTTGTCGCCGCCCAGGGTGAAGGTCCAGTTCTTCAGCTTGTAATCCGCCGACAGGTCCAGCACCCAGGCGGCCTTAAAGGTCTGGTCATTGACCTTGTCCGCCTGGTAACTGGTGAATTCACCATAGCGCACCAGGTTGCTGTGCAGCGCCCAATGGCCGTAAGTGAAGTCGTTACCCAGGCTCAGCTTGTGCTGCGGCGTGGTATCGCCCAGCAAACCGATGCGCTCGCGGCGGTCCACGCGCACCAGGTTCGCGCCCAGGCTGTCGAGGATGGCCGGGTTGGCCTTCACGTCCGTCACCTTGGTGTGGTTGTAGTTGTAGCCCACGGTGCTGTTCCAGCGGATGCCGTTATCGAACTGATAGCGATAGTTGGCGACCAGGTCGACGCCGTCGGTGCTGGTATCGGTGGCATTGGTGAAGTAGCGGGCGGTGGTGTAGTCGATATTGCCAACCCCGTTGGCCTGCAAATAGGCGCGCGTCGCCGCGTTTATGCCGAGGTTGGACGACAGGCTGATACGGTCCCGGATGTCGATGCGGTACACGTCCACCGTCACCGTCAGGTCATCGGCCGGCTCCAGCACCAGGCCAAGGCTGTAATTGCGCGATTTTTCGGCCTTGAGGTCTTCGGCACCGAGCAAACGCGCGACCTGGCTGTTGGCCGGGAAGGTGCCAGCTTCCTGGATGGTGCTGCCGATCAGTTGCGATGAGGTGTAGGCAAAGTTCTGCTGGGCCAGGGACGGTGCGCGGAAACCGTTGGAAACGCTGCCGCGCAAGGCCACCTGCGGGGTGAAGTCATAACGGGCCGACAGCGAGCCGCTGACATTGGAGCCGAAATCGCTGTAGTCCTCATGGCGCACGGCGGCCGAGGCGCTGAGTTTTTCGGTGAAGTTGGTTTCCAGGTCCAGGTACTGGGCCCAGTTATGCCGTGTGCTGGTGCCGGCATCCGCATCACGGAAACCACCCAGTCCGGAACTGCCGGTCTGAAAGTAGGAGGCCGGCTCGCCCGCCTCGATTTCATAACCCTGGTGCAGGTATTCACCGCCAAACGCCACGGACACCGGGTAAGGCAGCCAACCCACATCGAACTCGCGGGACAGGTCCAGGCTGACTTGCTTCTGGTCGTTGCTCAGGGTGCCGTTGTCGAACTTGCGCGGCGTGGCCAGGCCCAGGGAGGTGTTGATGGTTTCGGTGCTGAGTGCGTACTGGTTCTTGCCGTAGTTGGCCGACAGGTCGTAATGCCAGTCGTACCCCAGCAAGCCACGCAGGCCCACCACCAACGACGTATCTTCAAGGTTGCCCTTGATCAGCGGCAGGTAACCGTTGGGGTTGAGCGCCGGGATGTTGTTGGACGCATTGCTCGCCCGGTAGAACGCCGCCGTCTCGCCGCGCCGCTTGCTGTAGCCGCCGAAGGTGTAGAACTCGGCCGCATCGTTGAAGGCATATTCGGAGTTGAACTGGAATTTGCCTTCATTGGTGGCCGGCTCACCCTGGCGAAACACGCGCTGGCCATAGGTCGTAGAGCCGATGCTGCCCGTGCGGTAGTCATCCCCGGCGCGGTTGGTGTAGTCGTTGTCCGCCCCTTCGGCCGACAGGTTGATAAAGCCGTTGTCGCCCAATGCCAGGCCGGTGTTGCCGCTGACGTTGCGCTGGATACCGTCGCCTTTCTTGTATTCGCCGAACTTGGTGGAGATCGATCCGCCATGGTCGGCGTGCTTGAGGATCACATTGATCACCCCGGCAATCGCATCCGAGCCGTAGCGCGCGGAAGCACCGTCACGCAGCACTTCGATATGGTCCACCGCCGACAGCGGGATCGCATTCAGGTCCGCCGGTGCCGACCCCCGGCCCACCGCGCCGCCCAGGTTGACGAAGGCACTGGTGTGGCGGCGCTTGCCGTTGACCAGCACCAGCACCTGATCGGGTGACAGGCCGCGCAACTGCGCAGGGCGCACCAGCTCGGCGCCATCCACCAGGCTTGGGCGCGGGAAGTTGATCGACGGAATCAGGCGCGCCAGCACCGCCCCCAACTCATCAGAGCCCGTGCTGCGCAGGCTATCACCGGAAATCACATCAATCGGTGACAGCGAAGCACTGGCGGTACGCTCCTGGGCGCGGGTGCCGGTGACGATCACGGTGTCGAGTTTGGGTGCATCGGTGGCAGACGTTTCGTCCGCAAAGACTGGATTGAATCCCACAGCGGCGAGCAAATTGGCCGACAAAATCGCTGTGTACAACGCGTGTTGCGTGTAGCTCCCCATACCGCTCCCCTTTGAATCAAACATCAGAACGTCAGTGTTCTGAGTGCGTAAGATCGATCCGGCTGGCGGGCGGTGGCGGTCAGTTAATGGTTATTGGAAGAAAATCGGTAGTCCGTTGAGATATAGCCTAAAGATATTTACGCAACAAATTAAATACCTTTAAAGCATAAGCGAATGCATAAGCCCGAGACCCCTTTCGTCAGAATTGCACACGGCAATCCGGCTACTTTCAGCCCCGGTTCAGCCTGGGAGCACGCCATGCCGTCAAAATAGCGCGCACATTCACGACCCACCTAGCCGCCCATCAAACCGACTATCGAGGTCGCACCATGAAGAAATTTCGACTGCCGGGCCTGCTATTCCTGGCACAGGCCACCACCGCACTGGCTGGCGAGACCCCAACTGCCGATGACGAAAAAGGCTTCTGGTACGCGCAGACCAGCGTCTATACCCGGCACTTCGCACCGGATAAAGATCACAACAACAACCAGGGCCTGATCGGCCTGGAGCGCAATGAGGCGTCAGGATTGGTGTATGGCGGAGCGACATTTCGCAACTCGTTCCGTCAGCGCTCGTACTACGCCTATGCAGGCAAACGCTATGACCTGAACGATTCTGCGGTGTACCTGAAAGTCACAGGCGGCGCGATCCAGGGCTATCGCGGCAAATACCGCGACAAGATCCCCCTGAACCGTTTCGGCGTGGCGCCGGTGATCATTCCGTCGGTAGGCACCCATTACGGGCCGGTTGCAGCGGAGTTGGTGCTGCTGGGGTTCAATGCGGCGATGGTGACGACCGGAGTACGATTCTGAGCAGGGGGAGCAAGCTGCCCCCCACACGTTGATCGCTTTAGGGCCGCGGGGCGTAGGCGAATACGTCGGCGCGCATCTGGTGCGCGTCCATGCCGGCGTCGACCAACGCATCCAGCGTGCCGTAGATCATCGCCGGTGAACCGCTGGCGTAGACATGCACCGCCTTGAGGTCGGCAATGTCTTCGCACACCGCTTCATGCAGCAGGCCGCAGCGTCCTTCCCAGCCGCACAGGTCACTGACCACCTTGTGCAGGAACAGGTTGGGCAGTTGCCGCCATTGGTCCCAGTGCTCGATCTCGTAGAAATCTTCCGGGCGCCGCACACCCCAGTACAGGTGCACCGAGTGCTTGAAGCCGGAAGCGCGGCAATGCTCGATCAGGCTGTGCATCTGCGCCATGCCGGTGCCGGCAGCGATCAGCACCAATGGCCCGTCCGGCAGCTCGGCCAGGTGGGTGTCGCCAAATGGCAGCTCGATGCGCGCCATCTGGTTGCGCTGCAATTGCTCGAGCAAGTTGCGCGCGCTGTCCTCACGGGCCAGTACATGCAGTTCCAACTCGCGACCGGCGTGGGGCGCAGAGGCCAGGGAAAACGCCGATTTCTCGCCATTCTCCCGCTCGATCATCAGGTATTGCCCGGCGTGGTAACGCACCGCCTTGCCGGCCGGGGCCCGCAGGCGCACGCGCCACACATCGCCGCCCACTTCCACGCACTCACTCAATTGGCACGACAACTTGCGCAACGGCAACTCTCCCGGCGCCAGCACGCCATCCCACAACACGATGCAATCTTCCAGCGGCTCGGCGATGCAGGTGTAGAACTCACCGTGATCGCGCACTTCACCGGCTTGCTGCACCCGGCCTTCCACCAGCAGTGCGGCGCACACGTGGCACACGCCATTGCGGCACGCCTGGGGGCACTCGTAGCCCAGGCGGCGCGCGCCTTCGAGGATTCGCTCGCCGGGTTCCAGCTCCAGCACGGCGCCGGAAGGTTGCAGGGTTACACGCATCAATCTATTCCCAATTCTTTCCAGATCGCATCGACACGTGCCGTGACGGCCTCATCCTTGACGATCACCCGGCCCCACTCGCGGGTCGTTTCACCCGGCCATTTGTGGGTGGCATCCAGGCCCATCTTCGAGCCCAGGCCCGACACCGGCGACGCGAAGTCGAGGTAGTCGATCGGCGTGTTGTCGATCATCACCGTGTCGCGCTTGGGGTCCATGCGCGTGGTGATGGCCCAGATCACATCGTTCCAGTCCCGGGCATTGATGTCGTCGTCGGTAACGATAACGAACTTGGTGTACATGAACTGTCGCAAAAACGACCACACACCCAGCATGACCCGCTTGGCATGGCCCGGGTACGACTTCTTCATGGTCACGATAGCCATGCGATACGAGCAGCCTTCCGGCGGCAGGTAGAAGTCGGTGATTTCCGGGAATTGCTTTTGCAGGATCGGCACGAACACTTCGTTCAGCGCCACCCCCAGAATCGCCGGCTCATCTGGCGGACGGCCGGTGTAGGTGCTGTGGTAGATCGGCTTGATCCGATGGGTGATGCGCTCGACGGTAAACACCGGGAAGCTGTCGACTTCGTTGTAATAGCCGGTGTGGTCGCCGTACGGGCCTTCATCGGCCATCTCGCCGGGGTGAATCACGCCTTCGAGGATGATTTCAGCGGTGGCCGGCACTTGCAGGTCATTGCCACGGCACTTCACCAGTTCGGTGCGGTTGCCACGCAACAGGCCGGCGAAGGCGTATTCGGACAGGCTGTCGGGCACCGGGGTAACGGCGCCGAGGATGGTCGCAGGGTCGGCGCCCAGGGCCACAGACACCGGGAACGGCTTGCCGGGGTGCTTCTCGCACCATTCACGGAAGTCCAAGGCACCGCCACGGTGGCTCAGCCAACGCATGATCACCTTGTTGCGGCCGATCACTTGCTGGCGATAGATACCGAGGTTCTGGCGGTCTTTGTTCGGGCCTTTGGTGACGGTCAGGCCCCAGGTGATCAGCGGACCAACATCGCCGGGCCAGCAGGTCTGCACCGGCAGCATGGCCAGATCGACATCATCGCCTTCGATGACCACTTCCTGGCATACCGCGTCCTTGACCACCTTGGGTGCCATGGCAATGATCTTGCGGAAGATCGGCAGCTTCGACCAGGCATCCTTCAGGCCCTTGGGCGGCTCGGGCTCCTTGAGGAACGCCAGCAGCTTGCCGATCTCGCGCAATTCGCTGACCGCCTCGGCGCCCATGCCAAAGGCCACGCGCTCGGGGGTGCCGAACAGGTTGCCGAGTACCGGAATGTCATAGCCGGTCGGGTTCTCGAACAGCAGCGCCGGGCCCTTGTTGCGCAAGGTGCGGTCGCAAATCTCAGTCATTTCCAGTACCGGGGAGATCGGCATCTGGATACGTTTCAACTCTCCGCGCTGCTCAAGTTGCTGCACGAAATCCCGAAGATCCTTGAATTTCATTAACCATGCCACCCGTAAAATAGGCGTACATCCTACCTGCTCTGAGGGCGGCTGGCAGCTTATCGCGGCGCATTTGGGTCAGGAACAGGCTTAAAAAACGCGCAAAAAAAAATGGCGCCCCTGGAGGCGCCATTCTTTCGGACCTGAAACGTCGTATTACTTACGTTTCATCGACAGGAAGAACTCGTCGTTGGTCTTGGTGGTTTTCAACTTGTCGATCAGGAACTCGATGGCCGCAACTTCGTCCATCGGGTGCAGCAGCTTGCGCAGGATCCACATGCGCTGCAGTTCGTCGTCGGCGGTCAGCAACTCTTCGCGGCGGGTGCCGGAGCGGTTGATGTTGATCGCCGGGAACACGCGTTTTTCCGCGATGCGACGGTCCAGGGGCAGTTCCATGTTGCCGGTACCCTTGAACTCTTCGTAGATCACTTCGTCCATCTTCGAACCGGTTTCAACCAGTGCGGTGGCGATAATGGTCAGCGAGCCGCCTTCTTCGATGTTCCGCGCGGCGCCGAAGAAACGCTTCGGTTTCTCCAGGGCGTGGGCATCGACACCACCGGTGAGGACCTTGCCGGAGCTCGGGATCACAGTGTTGTAGGCGCGGGCCAGACGGGTGATGGAGTCGAGCAGGATCACCACGTCCTTCTTGTGTTCGACCAGGCGCTTGGCCTTCTCGATCACCATTTCGGCAACCTGCACGTGGCGGGTCGGCGGCTCATCGAACGTCGAGGCAACCACTTCGCCGCGCACGGTGCGCTGCATTTCGGTTACTTCTTCCGGACGCTCATCGATCAGCAATACGATCAGGTGAACTTCAGGATTGTTACGTGCGATGTTCGCTGCAATGTTCTGCAGCATGATGGTCTTACCGGCTTTCGGCGGGGCGACGATCAGGCCACGCTGGCCTTTGCCGATCGGGGCGCACAGGTCGATCACGCGACCGGTCAGGTCTTCGGTGGAACCGTTACCGGCTTCCATCTTCATGCGCACGGTCGGGAACAGCGGCGTCAGGTTCTCGAAGAGAATCTTGTTTTTCGCGTTCTCGGGACGATCGAAGTTGATCGTGTCGACCTTGAGCAGGGCGAAGTAACGCTCGCCTTCCTTCGGTGGGCGGATCTTGCCAACGATGGTGTCACCGGTGCGCAAGTTGAAGCGACGGATCTGGCTCGGCGAGACATAGATATCGTCTGGGCCGGCGAGATAGGAGGCGTCTGCAGAGCGGAGGAAGCCGAAGCCGTCCTGGAGAATCTCCAGCACGCCATCACCGGAGATTTCCTCGCCGCTTTTCGCGTGCTTTTTCAGCAGGGAGAAAATCACGTCCTGCTTGCGCGAACGGGCCATATTTTCTATGCCCATTTCTTCGGCCAGTTGGAGCAGGTCGGTAATCGGCTTTTGCTTGAGTTCAGTCAGATTCATATAGGAATGACGTAATCATTTATGGAGGGGGGAAATTAAGCTTTTGGCTTAATGAGGCCGCGCCGCAGAGAAGGCGACAGGATCGCGTACTAATCGAAAAGGAATGCGTCGGCGACGGCTTGCAGGGGGCAGTGGAGAAACCAGTGCGGGGCCGAATGTACCACCTGAGTTTCGGAGCGTCTAGCCCTGTTTCACGAAAAAGCCCCGCAATTTGCGGGGCCTTTTTGACGACGCTTAGATGTTCGCGTCGAGGAAAGCTTGCAGCTGAGACTTCGACAGCGCGCCCACCTTAGTGGCTTCGACGTTGCCGTTCTTGAACAGCATCAACGTAGGAATACCGCGCACGCCATGCTTGGCCGGGGTTTCCTGGTTGTCGTCGATGTTCAGCTTGGCAATGGTCAGTTTGCCTTCGTAGGCGGTTGCAATGTCGTCCAGGACCGGAGCGATCATTTTGCAAGGGCCACACCATTCAGCCCAGTAGTCAACCAGCACCGGGCCAGCAGCCTTGAGTACTTCGGCCTCAAAGGTCGCGTCGGTGACGTGCTTGATAAGATCGTTGCTCATGGATGTCTCCGGATTGTAAGCAAAAAAAACGTTGCCCATCATAGCCGCCCTTCCCCCGTTCAGGAAGCCGCCTCTGATTGAGTCTTCCTATGATGGCGCATGAGTTTGGGTATAACCCAACTCACGGCGTAACGGGAGTCACAAAGGCGATTCCCGTGCGCAATGCCGCATAGCGTACATGCTCCTGCATGGTTTTCTGCGCCGACGCACTGGCACGCCGGGCCAGGGCCCGCAGGATCTTGCGATGTTCCTGCCAGGTTTCCATGGCCCGCTCCGGCCGGATGAACGGTAGTTTCTGGCTTTCCAGAAACACCTCGGCACTGGCACTCAGGATGCTCACCATCGCCTGGTTGCCGCTGGCCAGCAGGATGCGCTGGTGAAATTCGAAGTCCAGCCGTGCGGCCGCTTCGAAGTCGCCGGCCTTGAGCACCTTGCGCATCGCTTCGACGTTGTCTTCCAGGCTGTCCAGCTCATCGATCGTCAGCGTGACCGCCGCCAACCCCGCCGCAAATCCCTCCAGCGCATAGCGCAACTGGAAGATATCCAGCGGCGTGGCCTGGGCTGCGAAAGGCCAGGCAAAGCCCGGCGCGTCATCCGCCGTCTGCACGAACACGCCTTTGCCCGGCTGCACACTGACCACACCCAAAGCGCTCAAGGACGACAGCGCCTCACGCAACGATGCCCGGCTCACGCCCAACTGCAGCGCCAAGTCGCGCTGGGAGGGCAGTGCATCGCCTGGCCCAAAGCCCTGCTCCTTGATCAGTTTGCGGATGGCCTGCAGGGCCGCTTCCGGTACGGCTTGGGCGATGGAATTCATAAAAAACTCGAGGTTCGCGTCAACAGAGCGGCCAGTTGTAAAGCTATTCGTGGCCCACGGCAAGCCACGCCCCAAAGGGGCTCGCGGGGTTTTACCGACGCTCGAAAAGGGTGCGAAAACTCCCAGCACTGTTCAGACCAGTAAGACCACTACAGCTCAACAAACTCCGGCCCCGCAGACCATCCAAGCCGTACTGGCATGGGCTATGCACTGAGCAAATCCAGAAAATTCCTTCGCCCTTCTCGGAGAGTTGCCATGACCAAGCGCTACAGCGCCCTGCTCACTGCCCTGTTTGCCAGCCTGATGCTGAGCCAGGCACCCGCCCAGGCCAACGGTCTGGACGATATCGTCGCCCGTGGCACCCTCAAGGTCGCCGTGCCCCAGGACTTCCCGCCGTTTGGCTCGGTCGGCCCCGACATGAAGCCCCGCGGCCTGGACATCGACACCGCCAAGCTGCTGGCCGACCAGCTCAAGGTCAAACTGGAACTGACCCCGGTCAACAGCACCAACCGCATCCCCTTCCTCACCACCGGCAAGGTCGACCTGGTGATCTCCAGCCTGGGCAAGAACCCCGAGCGCGAAAAGGTCATCGATTTCTCCAAAGCCTACGCACCGTTCTACCTGGCCGTATTCGGCCCGCCTGACGCCGCCATCAGCAGCACCGACGACCTCAAGGGCAAGACCATCAGCGTGACCCGTGGCGCCATCGAGGACATCGAGCTGACCGCCGTAGCGCCCAAGGAAGCCACCATCAAGCGCTTCGAAGACAACAACTCCACCATCGCTGCCTACCTGGCCGGCCAGGTCGACCTGATCGCCAGCGGCAACGTGGTGATGGTGGCGATCAGCGAACGCAACCCGAAACGCGTGCCGGCACTGAAAGTGAAACTCAAGGACTCGCCGGTCTACGTGGGCGTGAACAAGAACGAGCCGGCGCTGCTGGAGAAGGTCAACCAGATCCTGGTCGCGGCCAAAGCTGACGGCAGCCTGGAAAAGAACGCGATGCAATGGCTGAAAGAGCCGCTGCCCGCCGATCTTTGAGACGACGGAGCTGACTCATGGCGTATCAATTTGACTTTGTGCCGGTGCTGGCCAATACCGATCTGCTGTTGCGCGGCGCGTTGTTCACCCTTGAGCTGACGGCCATCGGTGCGATCCTGGGGGTGGCCCTGGGCACCGTCGGCGCGGTGGTGCGGGCGTGGAAAATCCAGCCATTTGCCTGGTTCTTCGGCGTCTATGTCGAGTTGATCCGCAACACGCCGTTCCTCGTGCAGTTGTTCTTCATTTTCTTCGGCCTGCCGTCACTGGGCTTGAAAATCACTGAGTGGCAGGCGGCGATCCTGGCGATGGTGATCAATCTGGGGGCCTACTCCACGGAGATCATCCGCGCCGGCATCCAGGCGATCCCACGCGGACAACTGGAGGCCGCCGCCGCGTTGGCGATGACGCGTTTCGAAGCGTTCCGCCATGTGGTGCTGCTGCCGGCACTGGGCAAGGTGTGGCCGGCCCTGAGCAGCCAGATCATCATCGTGATGCTCGGTTCGGCGGTGTGTTCACAGATCGCCACCGAGGAACTGAGCTTCGCCGCCAACTTTATCCAGTCGCGCAATTTCCGTGCGTTTGAAACCTATGCCCTGACCACCCTGGTGTACCTGTGCATGGCGTTGATGATTCGCCAGTTGCTCAACTGGATCGGCCGCCGCTTTGTGATGAGGAACAGCCGATGAGTGATTTTTCCTTCTGGGACATCGTGCGCAACCTGCTCACGGGCCTGCAGTGGACGCTGTTGCTGTCGCTGGTGGCGTTTGTCGGCGGCGGCCTGATCGGCTTGCTGGTGATGACCATGCGCATCAGCAGCAAGGCATTCGCGCGCAATCTTGCGCGTACCTATATCGAGCTGTTCCAGGGCACGCCGCTGCTGATGCAGCTGTTCCTGGTGTTCTTCGGCATCGCCCTGCTGGGGGTGGATATTTCACCCTGGCTGGCAGCGGCGATTGCCCTGACGCTGTTTACCAGCGCCTACCTCGCCGAGATCTGGCGCGGTTGTGTCGACTCCATTGCCCACGGGCAGTGGGAGGCGTCGGCCAGCCTGGCGTTGAACCCCCTTGAACAACTGCGCTACGTGATCCTGCCCCAAGCCCTACGCATCGCCGTGGCGCCCACCGTGGGTTTCTCGGTGCAGGTGGTCAAAGGCACCGCCGTGACCTCGATCATCGGCTTCACCGAACTGACCAAGACCGGCGGCATGCTCGCCAACGCCACCTTCGAGCCCTTTATGGTCTACGGCCTGGTGGCCCTCGGTTACTTCCTGCTCTGCTACCCCTTGTCCCTCAGTGCGCGCTACCTGGAAAGGAGACTGCATGCCTCTGCTTAGAATTTCCGCCCTGCATAAGTATTACGGCGATCACCACGTCCTCAAGGGCATCGACCTGACCGTTGAAGAAGGCCAGGTGGTGGCAATCATCGGCCGCAGCGGCTCGGGCAAGTCCACCTTGCTGCGGACCCTCAATGGCCTGGAATCCATCAACGACGGCGTGATCGAGGTCGATGGCGAATACCTCGATGCCGCCCGCGCCGACCTGCGCAGCCTGCGGCAGAAGGTCGGCATGGTGTTCCAGCAATTCAACCTGTTCCCGCACCTGACCGTCGGCGAAAACGTCATGCTCGCACCGCAGGTCGTGCAAAAAGTGCCTAAGGCCAAGGCGGCGCAATTGGCGCGGCAGATGCTGGAGCGTGTTGGCCTGGGCGAGAAGTTCGACGCCTTTCCCGATCGCCTCTCAGGTGGCCAGCAGCAACGCGTTGCCATTGCCCGTGCGCTGGCGATGTCACCCAAGGTACTGCTGTGCGATGAAATCACTTCGGCCCTGGACCCGGAGCTGGTCAATGAAGTGCTCAGCGTGGTCCGCCAATTGGCCAAGGACGGCATGACCCTGATCATGGTCACCCACGAAATGCGCTTTGCCCGGGAAGTCGGCGACAAGCTGGTGTTCATGCACCAGGGCAAGGTGCATGAAGTCGGTGATCCAAAGGTACTGTTTGCCAACCCGCAGACCGCCGAACTGGCGAACTTCATCGGCACGACCGAAGCCCACGCCTGATCGCTCAACCACCCGGCACCCATTCAAAACGCCCGCTACCCTCCAGCAACGTTTTATCGCGTACTGAGGGCGCGGGGTTCGATAGAAAGGTGTCGACCTGCACCTGTGCAGAAAAAACCCGCCCCCTGACAGGCTGTCCAGCCTTCAGCGCCACCAGCGCCTGGTCCGGCCGCAGTTGACCACTGCGCTCGGCGCGGTTGTGCAGCGGTGCCAACTCTATCGCCTGGCCATCCAGCAGTGGCTGCTGCAGCGTCAGGTCAAACCGCCCCTCCCGGCCGAACCTGAAACCCTGGGCGTCGGCCGGCAGTCCCAGAAAACGCACGGCAATCACCGTAGCCTCTGAGCACACCACGTTCAGACGCACCATGCGTTTACCCAGGAAAATCCCGCGCGGCTCGGGCGTTGTAGCGGGGCGCAGAAGCCCGTAATCAATGTGTGGCTGGCTCACTGAGAGGCGGCACTCGGAAGCCGAGGCCTCAAAAACCGTCAACAGGCTTACCAGAACCCCAAGCGCTCCCGGCGCCAGGGCACCGCTAGCTGCAGATCGCCACTGTGCTTTCATAAAGTTGGCCCTCATCGTTTTGTTCCGACAGGTCGAGTTGCAGTTTGCAGGACGTCGCGTTCGGCGATGACACGGTCAGGGCTTGTGGCGCATCGATGCTGTTGAGGAAAATCAGGCCGTCTCCGACGACTGTGGTCAGGAAGGTATTGTCTGCGGCCAGCACCGAAGCGCCTTTGGCCAACGGTTGGCCACCTGGGTCAACGGCACGCAACAGCACCCGTCGGACCTTCACCACGTCAAAGTCGACCGTGCTGAACGAACCTCGCCCAGCCTCCAGGCTTTTGATGCCGTTCTTGATATCGATCTGGCGTGGCAGGGATTTGCCTTCCACCTCGACCAGACTGGCCTGATAGGCAGGCAAACCGGGGATCACCGCCATGCCCCAGCGATCAGTCCATACAGGCCCCTGGGGCGTGGTGATGCGCGCGCCTGAAACATCGCCAACCGACACGACCCCAAACGTGTCCTCGACCCTGTACGGTGAGAGCGTCAGCCCGCGCTCATGAGCCACAATCGCGCCCTGCAACTGCCCGCTATAGCTGGTGTTGCTCGAGTCCCGGTTAACGCCCAGGCCCAGTTGGGCATAACGGGACGTCGTGTTGAGCGTACCGCCCAGCGCATGCCGGGCGGCCGCGCCCAGGTCGCTGTCGGCACGCAGTTCATAATTGAGCGTGTCGTCGACGCGCTCACTGAAAGCTGTACCGATACTCGATCGACTTCCCTGGCGCCTGGCGGTGGAAGTCAGCGAGCGATCGCTCCCCAACGGAGCACTGACCTGCAATCGAATGCCGACCCCATCGTTGTCATCCTTGTTATCGCCGGAAGCGCCCAGCTGCGAATCCACGCTCACACCGACATTGGCGTACTTGAAAGGCTTGTTCCAGGAGGCGTGGACATGCTGGGAGGTGCGGTTGTTGAAATGTGCAGCACGGGTGTATCCGACCGCGAATCCGCCAAACTGTGGGTTCGCCCAGTTCAACCCCGCCGTGTATTGGTGCTTGAAACGCGAGTCCGTTCCGTCGCCCCTCTCATTGCGCAAGGTATCGAGCACATCGCGATAACCGGGTGTCTGGGTCGTAGCGCTCAACGTCAAGTGCACGTCACCCGGCAAGGCGCTGCCCAAGGAGACGCTGTTACCCACACCCCGCACGCTGTTCTTGCTGTCCTGCGAAACGTTGTTACGCAGGCCAACAGAGAATCGCTGGGCGAAATGACTGTCCAGTGCCAACCCCACCGAATGGTAATGATCGGTAAGCTGCACACCCGAACTGAGGGCGGTATCGGCAGTGAGGGCCCAGGTCCCGGTACCCATGGCCAGCAGCGGTTCATCGGCACCGCTGCGGTCCACATCCCGAACCTTGCCGACGGCTGCGGTATACCCTGATTTCACCGGCACCGCACCGCGAAAAGAAGCGGCTGGCACGACGAAGCTACGCTGCCCGCCACGGGTTTCGATAACCCGGACTTCAAGGTCGCTCGTGCCGTTGAGCAGCGGCAGGTTGCTCAGCGCAAATGGCCCTTCCGGCACGACGGTGGTGTAGATCAGTGCCCCCGACTGACGCACCTCTACGCGCGATTGGCTCAGGGCCTGGCCTTCGACCACCACGCCATTGCTGCCGCCACCGCCTTCGACACCGTCCGGAGACAGCTGAAAACCGGTCAGTTGCACACCACCAAATACAGAACTGCTACCCGATATCTGCCCCACCTGAAACGTAGACGCCAACGACGCAATGTCTCGTTGCGCATAAGCGTACAAATGCTCTGTCTGTGAGCGACCATCGGTAGAGATATAGAGCTGACGGCTGCGGGCAATCCAATCGCCGAGGTTGAATCCGACCTCCGTCGACGCCGACAGAAAACGGCCCCTGGCCTCTCGCGAATGGCTGTTGATCCCTTGCAAGTCATAGTTGAGCAGGCCGGCCGTGCCTCCTCGGGCGAAATGCCCAGTACCTCGTTGCGGCTCACGCATCGCTTGGGTTGGAACCACGAGCGACACTTCTTCGCTGCCTGGGCGCAGGTTCAATACCGTGCTGGGAAACTCGGCAAGAAAGTCATGGCAGGCCTGATCAGCGGCAACCTGTTTGTCTATCACCGAGGCGGGTACACGCAGGCCTGCTTGGTCCAACAACCCACGGGTAAAGCACAGCTCCCCCTCATGGTTGAACCGCGCATCGGTCAATCCAATACGCTCGCCATTAACGCTCAGATCGACGACCCGAACGCCTTCACTGAAGCGTGGTGCATTCTGAAAATAGCGGGCAACCGATGGATCAAGCCCGCGATGCGCCAAGATCGCCAGATCGAACCCCAGGGTAGACGCCCCAGGCCCGGCATACACAGGCCCAGCGACGCCCGAGAACATTGCGATGCAGACAGAGAAACTGACTCGGTGGAACGTAAAGGACGCTTCGGTCTTTTTCGCGTTACGTCGGTTGTTACGAACTGCGCCGTTGACCTCGTTTATTTTTCTCATACGCAGTCACGGCGTGTTGGCTACGAGCAGGGCATCGTAGTTATCTACGGTAAATCCATAGACCGTGGCAGGCGCGATGGTGACTGATGTGGCATCAGGGCTGGGGCTCGAAAACTCGGTGCTCAGCACCTCACCCGGCAGGACATAGGTGCGTGAAAGATAGGCTTTGGCTTTTTGCGGGTTCAGTTGCACCTCAGCCGCCAGACGAACGACATAGGGACTGTCGTTACGCACGCTCAAGGTTTTGCCCTGGAGACTCCAGGTCAGCAGTTCCCAAGGCGCATTGTGCTGGGGCAGGCCTTTGGGGTGGAGAATCAATGGCAGGTTTTGTCGCAGGCTGATACCGATCGTCGCCCCCGACCCAGGTTGGGTTTGTGGAATACCCTCGAAGGTCACACGTTTCAAACGCTGGGTCTTGAGCGGTTCCTTGCCGACCGCCAGAAACCTCACCATTTGTAATTCGCCAGCATCCACCCGAGAAACAGGCGGAGTAACAATCACCAGCGGCTCAAGATCTTCAGGCACATCTTCAATTGCCGCATGGAGCAGCGCAGGCTTGGCGTCAGTGTTTTTGACGTTAATGCTGACCTCACCATCCGCTTCATTCAGCACGATGACAGTGGTTTCAGGCTCCATGCCATCGGCGTGCGCTGCACCGCATAAAACAAAGCTAAAGCACACGCATAACGCAGAAAAAAACGTTGACTTCGAGAAGATACCCATTCGTTCTGTCCTTTACTTCGAGCACAGCAAAACAGCCAACGCAGGTTAAAACTTCAAACAGTCGAAGTTTCAACCTGCGCTCGCCGACCCAGCCTTGTTTACAAGTAGCGCAACTCTAATGTGGCATGCCCATCCAGACTGAGGCCTTCACCGATGGAGAAAGCGGAGGTCTTATTGATGACGCCTTGAACTTGCAGGTTTCCAGAAACAACGGACAACCTAATCGGCGTGGCGGTGCCAGAGGCCCAACTTGTCAAATGCGGGGGTTGTGCCAGGGCTCCGTCGCCGAAACTCCAGGTAGCACCGTTATTGTTAGACCCATTAACCCTGACAGACTTGCCGTCAGCAACGGTATTCGCCATGAACATGACGTAACCGCCCACCTTCTCACCTTTGGACGAAGTACCCAGGCCATAGTTGAAGGCGTCGACATAGGTTGCGTTAAATGCACTCTGCATCATCCCAGGCACTTTACTGCTTGCTCGATTGTCCTGAGTCCTGATGCTTACCAAGGTAGGTGCGTCACACCTGACTATGAAAGGCGTACTTTTCTTATCCAGCCTGGTGTAATGGGTGGCGCTCAGCGAGCTCGGCCGAATCATGCCGTAGTCAAACACCGAATTGGTTATCGTAAAGCTGCAACTTGCGGGAGCAATAGTCCCTTTAACGCGTACATCAGCTGCGTGGGCGTTCATACCAGCAACGCCAAAAAACAGCCCCATTAATAAAAAAACTTTCTTTTTAATCACCCACCGAGCCCTCATTCAACGTCATCAATGACGCCCAACAACTTATCTTCCTTGATCGATTGATTTTCAAAACGCAGCAACAAGGGAAACATGCCCAAGGCCGTCAATGGCGTCGATTCACTGCAGCGAACACCGCAGATAGGTTTCTTAGAGATAGACCAATTCCAGCGTAGTATGACCATCCAGGCGTATTTCGCTGTTCATCGTCAACGCAGAGGTCTTGTTAATAACTGGCTGCACCCTCAGGTTGCCCGAGACAACTTTCAACCTGATAGGCGTATACGCGGACCCTGAACGCCAACTGCCCAACTCCGGCGGTTGCCCCAGGACTTGATCTGTGTAGTGCCACGCCCCGCCATTATTGAAGGATCGCGCAAGAAGAACTGCTTTTCCATCGGCAACGTTATTTTCCATGAAAACAACATAACCGCCGATGTTTTCACCTTTAGCCGTAGTACCCAGCCCGTAATTGAACCCATCGTGATAGGTCTTGTTATACATGGTCTGCATCATGCCAGGCACTTTGCTGGAAGCACGATTATCCAGCGTCTTGATGCCAACCATCATCGGCGCTGAGCAATTGACAGTAAACGGTGTGCCTTTTTTTTCCAACTTGGTGTAGTTCGTATCGCTCAACGAACCAGGATTGATTCGCCCATAATCAATGGTCGAATGAGTGATGGAAAAACTACAACTGGCCGGGGCAATAGAGCCCTTGACACGTAAATCCGCAGCTTGGGCACTCAGGCCAGAAACTGCAAGAATCATCCCCACCAACAGAGTACTTTTATTTATCATCTGTCAATCACCTCACTCTCAGAAATCATTTACAGGTGCGCAGCTAAACTTTCAAAAACCGCAAAAACAGACTCCACAAGCCGGCGTTCAAAACATAGCGCCACCCGAGATCCCGACCTATAAACAAATACCACCACGGCACAATTGCCGAGCCAAAGTATTAACACTTCGCCCCTTCAGTAAAACAGGAGAAATCTCAATCATCGTAAGAGCAATCGGCAGCCGCCCTCCCACACCGGCACAATTACTGTACGAATTGAAATAACAATCAGGAGGACTAATAAAAAACCACGTAGGAATTAGTTACTCATCCGGCAAACAGAGGCTTCTAAAAACAAAGACTACGCATGGGTCGCTCTTGTAATACAACTGTCACAAACATTTCCTACAACCCGCCTCGACGATTACCCGCGAGGCGCTGATTGGAAATCCTCTGGCGCTACGCGTTGGCGTCAGCGGTCGATCGTGGCACGATGGCAAGGTTATCGACCGAGACCCCCTAACCATGCCGCAATTCCAAGCCAAGAATCTGTCCCTGATCGCCGCCATCGACCTGGGCTCCAACAGCTTTCACATGGTCGTGGCCAAGGCCCAGAACGGCGAAATCCGCATCCTTGAGCGGCTCGGAGAGAAAGTGCAACTGGCTGCCGGGATCGACGATGAGCGCCAGCTCAATGAAGAATCCATGCAGCGCGGGCTCGATTGCCTCAAGCGTTTTGCTCAACTGATCAACGGCATGCCCCTGGGCGCCGTGCGAATCGTCGGCACCAACGCCTTGCGCGAAGCCCGCAACCGTGGCGAATTCATCCGCCGCGCCGAAGAGATCCTCGGACACCCTGTAGAAGTCATCTCCGGCCGTGAAGAAGCACGCCTGATCTATCTCGGCGTGTCCCACACCCTGGCCGATACCCCCGGCAAGCGCCTGGTGGCGGATATCGGTGGCGGCAGTACCGAGTTCATCATCGGCCAGCGCTTTGAGCCGCTGCTGCGTGAAAGCCTGCAGATGGGTTGTGTCAGCTATACCCAACGCTATTTCAAGGACGGCAAGATCACTCCGGCGCGCTATGCCCAGGCCTACACCGCGGCGCGGCTGGAGATCATGAGTATCGAGCACGCCCTGCACCGCCTGACCTGGGATGAAGCCATCGGCTCGTCCGGCACCATCCGTGCCATCGGCCTGGCGTTGAAAGCCGGCGGCCATGGCACCGGTGAGGTCAACGCCGAAGGCCTGGCGTGGCTCAAACGCAAGCTGTTCAAGCTGGGGGATGCCGAAAAGATCGACTTCGACGGCATCAAGCCCGACCGCCGCACCATCTTCCCGGCCGGCCTGGCGATTCTTGAGGCGATCTTCGACGCCCTCGAACTGCAACGCATGGACCACTGTGACGGCGCCCTGCGTGAAGGCGTGCTGTATGACCTGCTCGGTCGCCATCACCACGAGGACGTGCGTGAGCGCACGCTCAGCTCGCTGATGGAGCGTTATCACGTCGATCTGGAGCAGGCCGCCCGTGTGGAGCGCAAAGCCCTGCATGCCTTCGATCAGGTGGCCGAGGACTGGGACCTGGAAGATGGCGTATGGCGCGAACTGCTGGGCTGGGCCGCCAAGGTGCATGAAGTGGGCCTGGACATCGCCCACTACCATTATCACAAGCACGGCGCCTACCTGATCGAGCACTCCGACCTGGCCGGCTTCTCCCGGGAAGACCAGCAGATGCTCGCGCTGCTGGTGCGCGGCCATCGTCGCAATATCCCCAAGGACAAGTTTGCCGAGTTCGGCGATGAAGGCATCAAGCTGATCCGCCTGTGCGTGCTGCTGCGCTTTGCGATCCTGTTCCACCATATCCGTGGCACCCAGGAAATGCCCCAGGTGACACTGCGCGCCAACGGCGACAGCCTGGATGTGGTGTTCCCGAAAGGCTGGCTGGATGAGAACCAACTGACCCAGGCGGACTTCGCCCAGGAAGCGGAGTGGCTGACACGGGTGGGGTTCAGCCTGAACCTGCGCTGACCCGATCTAAAGAACACTGCAAAACAAATGTGGGAGGGGGCTTGCCCCCGATTACGGTGTGTCAGTCGCGAATACTTTGACTGAACCACCGTAATCGGGAGCAAGCCCCCTCCCACATTTTCAGAGCGTGTTGTCTGTTAGTTCACCGACAGAATCGGGCTGCCCAACTTCTCCAGCAACGTCGCCTGGGCGCTGCGCGGGTTCTGGTTGCCGGTCGGCGTGTTACGCACGTAGCGGCCATCCGACTGCAGGCTCCAGCTGTGGGTGTTGTCGGTGAGGTAGCTTTCCAGCTCCTTCTTGACCCGCATGATCAGCTTCTTGCCTTCCACCGGGAAGCAGGTCTCCACGCGCTTATCGAGGTTGCGCTCCATCCAGTCGGCGCTGGAGAGGAACATCTGCTCTTCGCCCCCATTGAGGAAGTAGAACACCCGGGTGTGCTCCAGGAAGCGGCCGATGATCGAGCGCACATGGATGTTATGCGACACACCGACAATGCCCGGACGCAGGCAGCACATGCCACGCACCACCAGGTCGATGCGCACACCGGACTGGCTGGCCTTGTACAGCGCGCGGATGATCTTCGGATCGGTCAGCGAGTTGAACTTGGCGATGATGTGCGCCGGTTTGCCGTCGAGGGCGAACTGGGTCTCGCGGGCAATCATGTCGAGCATGCCCTTCTTGAGGGTGAACGGCGCGTGCAGCAGCTTCTTCATGCGCAAGGTCTTGCCCATGCCGATCAACTGGCTGAACAACTTGCCGACGTCTTCGCACAAGGCATCGTCGGAGGTCAGCAGGCTGTAGTCGGTGTAGAGCTTGGCGTTGCCGGCGTGGTAGTTGCCAGTACCGAGGTGGGCGTAGCGCACGATTTCACCGGCTTCGCGACGCAGGATCAGCATCATCTTGGCGTGGGTCTTGAAGCCGACCACGCCGTAGATCACGACCGCACCGGCCGCTTGCAGACGGCTGGCCAGTTGCAGGTTCGACTCTTCGTCAAAGCGCGCCCGCAACTCAATCACCGCCGTGACTTCCTTGCCGTTACGCGCGGCGTCTACCAGGGCATCGACGATTTCCGAGTTGGCGCCGCTGCGGTACAGGGTCTGGCGTACGGCCAATACATGCGGGTCCTTGGCGGCCTGGCGCAGCAGGTCGACCACCGGAGTGAAGGACTCGAACGGGTGCAGCAGGAGGATGTCCTGCTTGCTCACCACGCTGAAGATGTTCTCGCTGTTTTGCAGCAGTTTCGGGATCTGCGGGGTGAACGGCGTGTATTGCAGTTCCGGATGACTGTCCAGGCCAGTGATGCTGAACAGGCGTGTGAGGTTCACCGGGCCGTTGACCTGGTACAGCTCGGATTCGGCCAGGTTGAACTGCTTGAGCAGGTAGTCCGACAGATGTTTCGGGCAGGTATCGGCCACTTCCAGGCGCACCGCATCGCCGTAGCGCCGCGAGAACAGCTCGCCGCGCAGGGCACGGGCCAAGTCTTCGACGTCTTCGGAGTCCAGCGCCAGGTCGGCGTTACGGGTCAGGCGGAACTGGTAGCAGCCCTTGACCTTCATGCCTTGGAACAGGTCATCGGCGTGAGCGTGGATCATTGACGACAGGAATACATAGTTGTCGCCAGCGCCCCCCACCTCTTCCGGTACCTTGATGATCCGTGGCAGCAGACGCGGTGCCGGGATGATCGCCAGGCCCGAATCGCGGCCGAAGGCATCGATGCCTTCCAGCTCGACGATAAAGTTGAGGCTCTTGTTCACCAGCAATGGGAACGGGTGCGTCGGGTCGAGGCCGATGGGGGTGATGATCGGTGAAATCTCGTCACGGAAGTACCGGCGCACCCAGGTTTTGATCTTGGTGGTCCAGTGGCGGCGACGAATGAAGCGGACCTGATGTTTTTCCAGTTCCGGCAGCAGGATGTCGTTGAGGATCGCGTATTGGCGGTCCACATGACCATGCACCAGCTCGCTGATGCGCGCCAGGGCCTGGTGCGGCTGCAGGCCGTCGGCGCCGGCTTGTTCACGGGCGAAGGTGATCTGTTTCTTGAGGCCGGCGACACGGATCTCGAAGAACTCGTCCAGGTTGCTGGAGAAAATCAGCAGGAATTTCAGGCGTTCCAGCAACGGGTAGGACTCATCCAGCGCCTGTTCAAGCACGCGGATGTTGAATTGCAATTGTGACAGCTCACGGTGGATGTACAGGCTGCTGTCATCCAGGTTGGTCACCACCGCGGCCACCGGGGCCGGGGTTGGCGCTTCGGCTACCACGGCAGGCGGGGCCGGCTCATGTTCCGGGGGCGTCTCGGTGACTTGTTCCACCACCGGGTGAGCGTCTTTTACGGCAACTTCGGAGAGTCCTTCGGTATTCATCGAGTGTTCCTGTGAGGGCTATTGTTGCTCTCTAAGCAATTGGGCGGCGCGGGCGGCGAAATAGGTCAGGATGCCATCAGCCCCGGCACGTTTAAAGGCCGTCAAGGATTCAAGGATCACCCCTTCACTCAACCAGCCATTTTGTATTGCAGCCATGTGCATGGCGTATTCGCCACTGACCTGATACACAAAGGTCGGCACTTTGAATTCCTCTTTGACCCGGTAAAGGATGTCCAGGTACGGCATCCCAGGCTTGACCATCACCATGTCGGCGCCTTCGGCCAGGTCGGCGGCCACTTCGTGCAGCGCTTCATGGCTGTTGGCCGGGTCCATCTGGTACGAAGCCTTGTTGGCCTTGCCCAGGTTCAGCGCCGAGCCCACCGCATCGCGGAACGGCCCGTAGTAGGCGCTGGCGTACTTGGCCGAGTAGGCCATGATCCGCACATTGACGTGGCCTGCCAGCTCCAGGGCTTCGCGAATCGCCTGGATACGGCCATCCATCATGTCCGACGGCGCAACCACCTGGGCGCCTGCCGCCGCGTGGGACAAAGCCTGTTTGACCAACGCATCGACGGTAATGTCGTTCTGAACATAGCCGTCTTCGTCCAGAATGCCATCCTGACCGTGGGTGGTGAACGGGTCCAGCGCCACATCGGTGATCACCCCCAGCTCCGGGAAACGCTCGCGCAGGGCGCGGGTGGCGCGCTGGGCGATCCCATTCGGGTTCCAGGCTTCGGCAGCGTCAAGGGACTTGAGTTCAGACGGCGTGACCGGAAACAACGCCAACGCCGGAATCCCCAACTCGACCCAACCAGCGGCTTCTTCAAGCAGCAGATCAACAGTCAAGCGCTCTACACCTGGCATAGATGCCACCGCTTCCCGACGATTTTCGCCGTCGAGCACAAACACCGGCAGGATCAGATCATTCGTCGTCAGTACGTTTTCACGAACCAGGCGGCGAGAAAAATCATCACGGCGATTACGGCGCAGGCGAGTAGCAGGGAACAGGCGATTGGCAGGGGTAAAGCTCACGACAGACTCCTGAGCCCGGGTTTACGGGCGAGCGTTGCAGTTATAAGCGGGCATTATGACGAAGGTATGACAGTTGTGCTTATCGACGCGACCTGTAGCCGCATTCGTCGTTTATGTAGGAATTGTTCACTTCGTGACACATCTCGATACTTTCACGAATGTTCACGAAGGCGTAGGCTGCGCGTTCATTTCGCCAGCACCCAGACCATGCTTCAACAATTTCTGCATGACTTCGGCTACTTTGCCCTCTTCCTAGGCACGTTCTTCGAAGGCGAAACCATCCTGGTTCTCGCAGGCTTCCTGGCGTTCCGTGGATACATGGATATCAACCTGGTGGTGGTCGTTGCCTTCTTTGGCAGCTACGCCGGCGATCAGCTTTGGTACTACATGGGGCGCAAGCACGGCCGCAAACTGTTGGCGCGCAAGCCGCGCTGGCAATTGATGGGCGACAAGGCCCTGGAGCACATCCGCAAGCACCCGGATATCTGGGTGCTGAGCTTCCGCTTCGTCTACGGATTGCGCACGGTGATGCCGGTGGCCATTGGTCTTTCCGGTTACCCACCGATGCGCTACCTGATCCTCAACGGTATCGGCGCCGCGATCTGGGCTGCCGCGTTGGGGGCTGCGGCTTATCACTTTGGCGCGGTGCTGGAAGGCATGCTTGGCAGCGTCAAGAAATACGAGCTGTGGGTACTGGGCGCCTTGCTGTTGCTGGGCTTTGGCCTGTGGCTGCGCCGCCGCTTCAAGAACGCACGCATCGCCCGCCAGGCCTGTGCCGATGCCAAGGCACGGCTCGCAGCCGCCGAGCCGGCCCCGGCAGCCCCCCCTAAGACATCAGTCGAGTAAGCCGGCCTCTGCAGCAGTAGAGGCCAATCCCGCTGAGCAGGCTGTAGCTCGCCAGCCCCAGCCAGCCCAGGTTGCTGGCCGGCCACAGCCCGACCAGCGGCGCCAGCCACACCAACGGCACATTCAGCGCCAGGCGCATCAGCTCGGCCTTTAAGGCCCATGGGCGATTCTCCAGGGCCACGCCGAGGGTAAACAACCCAAGCGCCATCGCACTCCAGCCGACAATCAGCGCTGCACTGGGCAGCCCCTCGCCGAAATTCATCAAGTAGCTGCCAAACCCCACATACGCCGCGAACTGCAGGGCGATATAGACCTGTTGGCGCGTGTCCAGCGGCACTTCGAATTTGCGGAACTGGCTCAAGTCGGGCTTGGCCAATGGATACTTGGCCTTCACGTCCGCCGGGCGCCAACCGGTGCGCATAAACCAGATGCGCAGCTTGTCCCACCGACTCTCGGTACGCCGTGCATCACTCCAAAGCTGTGCATAAAACTGCAGGTTGGCCCACAGCGGGTTCCAACTGGCCAAGGGTGTGGTCACGCCGAAAATCACCGGTTCGTTGTCGTCTTCTTCCTGGAAGGTACCGAACAGCCGGTCCCAAAGAATGAACACCCCGCCGTAGTTGCGATCCATGTAGAGAGCATTCTGTGCATGGTGGGCCCGATGATTGGATGGCGTGACGAAAAACCACTCGAACCAGCCAAGCTTGGGCACGTGCCGGGTATGCACCCAGAATTGATACAGCAGGTTGAGGGACGCCACGCTGATAAACACCACCAGCGGCACGCCAAGCACGGCCAGGGGCAGGTAGAAAATCCAGCTCAGCAGGAAGCCGGTGCTGGTCTGGCGCAGGGCGGTGCTGAGGTTGTAGTCCTCGCTCTGGTGATGCACCGAATGCGCGGCCCAGAGGATGTTGCGCTCGTGCCCCATCCGGTGCAGCCAGTAATAACAGAAGTCGTAGAACACAAATGCGAACACCCAGGTCCAGACACTCTGGGCAGGCAGCTCGATCAACGCCAGGTGCTTGAGGGCGAACGCATAGGTCAAAAGCCCCACGCCCTTGGTCAACAAGCCAGTGGTGGTGGACAGCACGCCGGTGCTGAGGCTGTTGATGGCATCTGCCACGCGGTAGTTGCGCTGGCCACGCCAACGGTCCGCGAGCAGCTCCACCACGATCAAGGCAATGAAAAACGGTACCGCGTAAGGCACGAAGTCCATGGTCTGGTCCGGTCTATTTTTGTTACATCAAGATTAGGTGCAGCGGCGTGAGATCCCATTGGCAACAGGTTACAAATTAGTAGACATTTAACGCCAAGACCCCAGGAGAAATGCCCATGAGCAAAAAAATTGCAGTGATCCTTTCCGGCTGTGGCGTGTACGACGGCGCAGAGGTCCACGAAAGCGTGATCACCCTGCTGCGCCTGGATCAGCGCGGCGCTCAGGTCCAATGCTTTGCACCGAACATTGCGCAGTTGCACGTGATCAACCACCTCACCGGCGAGGAAATGCCCGAGTCGCGCAATGTACTGGTGGAGTCGGCGCGGATTGCCCGAGGCGCCGTGCAGGACATTGCCGAGGCGAATGCAGAAGACTTCGATGCGTTGATCGTGCCCGGCGGGTTTGGTGCGGCGAAGAACCTATCGGACTTTGCGCTGGAGGGCGCTGCTTGCAGCGTCAATCCGCAGGTACTGGCGTTGGCTGAAGCCTTTGCCGAAGCTGGCAAGCCGGTGGGCCTGATCTGCATTTCGCCGGCTCTGGCCGCGAAGATCTACGGCCCGGGCGTGACCTGCACCATCGGCAACGACACCGATACCGCCGCCGCCCTCGACAAGATGGGCGCCACCCACCAGGAATGCACGGTTGAAGACATCGTAGAAGACAAGGCCCGCAAACTGGTAAGCACCCCGGCCTATATGCTCGGTAAAAGCATCAGCGAGGTGGCTTCCGGTATCAACAAGCTGGTGGATCGGGTGCTGGAACTGACCCACGAGAACGACTGAAGCCCGCGCCTACACGGGCTTCATCAAACGGGTGAGGATCCGGTCCAACGCATTGGCAAACGCCTGCTTGTCCTTTTCCCCATGGGGCGGTGGACCACCGCCCATCTGGCCTTGCTCACGCAGATCGGTGAAGAGGTTACGCACCGCCAATCGCTCGCTCATGTTCGCGGGGCTGAATTCCTTGCCACGCGGGTCGAGGGCAGTGACACCCTTCTTCACCAGCCGGTCGGCCAGGGGCACATCGCTGCAGATCACCAATTCACCGGGCACTGCATGTTCCACCAGGTAGTCATCCGCTGCGTCCGGGCCGCTGGGCACCACGATCAACTTCACACACGAGAAGCTCGGCTTGATCTGGCTCTGCCCGGCCACCAGCACGACCTCAAACTGGCGCTTGAGGGCAAACTTCACCACCTGATCCTTGGCGGCCCGAGGGCAGGCGTCGGCGTCGATCCATACCCGCATGGTCAGGCCGCCACACGGCGTTTTTCGGCCAGACGACTGCGGCCATACAGCACCACAATCGCCAGGATCGCCACGGCCTGTGCACTCAACGAATACGCATCGGCATGGATGCCCAGCCAGTCGAAGTCAAAGAACGCCACCGGCCGCGTGCCGAAGATACCGGCTTCCTGCAACGCCTTGACGCCATGGCCAGCAAACACCACCGACAGCGCACACAGCAGCGCCGCATTGATGCCGAAAAACAGCGCCAGCGGCAGTTTCGCCGAACCGCGCAGGATCACCCAGGCCAGGCCCACCAGCAGCACCAACGCCGTGGCGCCACCCGCCAGCACCGCGTTGTGCCCAGCCGGGCCGGCTTGCAGCCACAGGGTTTCGTAGAACAGGATCACTTCGAACAGCTCGCGGTAGACCGAGAAGAACGCCAATATCGCAAAACCGAAACGCCCACCGCCGCCCACCAGGCTGCTCTTGATGTAATCCTGCCACGCCGCGGCATGGCGACGGTCGTGCATCCACACACCCAGCCACAGCACCATTACGCTGGCGAACAGCGCCGTGCAGCCTTCGAGCAGTTCGCGCTGGGCGCCGCTGACGTCAATCACATACGCCGCCAACGCCCAGGTGGCCAAGCCGGCCAATAGCGCCAGGCCCCAGCCGACGTTGACGCTGCGCACCGCCGATTGCTGGCCGGTGTTGCGCAGGAACGCGAGGATCGCTGCCAGCACCAGGATCGCTTCCAGGCCTTCGCGCAGCAGGATCAGCAGGCCCGAGATGTAGCTCAACGACCAGCTCAGGCCATCGCTGCCCAGCAAGCCTGCGGATTCGGTGAGCTTGCCCTTGGCCACGTCCAAGCGTTGCTGCACCTGCTCGATCGGCAGGCCGTCCTGCAATGACTGCCGATAAGCCATCAACGCCTTCTCGGTGTCCTTGCGCACGTTGGCGTCGACGTTATCCAGTGAGCTTTCCACCAGCTCGAAGCCTTCCAGGTAGGCCGCTACCGACAAGTCATAGGCTTGTTCGTGGTCTCCGTTACGGAACGCCGCGAGGCTTTTGTCCAGGGTGGTCGCGGTGTAATCGAGCAGCTGCGCCGGTCCACGCTTGACCTGCGGCGGTTGCGCACGCTGGGCGCGGAAGGTTGCGGCAGCTGCCGGGCCGTTTGCGGCCAGTACTTCATTGGGCGTCTGGCGGGCCAGGTCGGCGAGGTTGAAAGGCTGTTCACTCTTGGCCGCAGCCGGGTCGGCGGTGAAGCCGGCGATGTAGGTGGCCAGGTCCCAGCGCTGGCGGTCATCCAGTTGGTCGGCAAAGGACGGCATATCGGTGCCTTCGACGCCCAGGCCCAGGGTGTTGTAGATCGCGTAGAGGCTCAGGCGATCCAGGCGCGCAGCATCCGTCAAGTTGGCCGGCGGCGGGGTCATCCCCACGCCGGCCGGGCCATCGCCGGCACCGACAGTGCCGTGGCACACCGAGCAATGTTGGGCGTACAGCGGTGCGCCGCGCGTTGGGTCGGGCGTGATGGCCGGGGCTTGGCTGACTTCATACGCGACCGCCAGCTTGGCACCCAGTTGCCGGGCCTGGCGAGCAACGCCGGCGCCGTCTGCGTGAGCGGTAACCGCCGCCAGCAGCTCGTCGACGCCCTTCACCAGCTCCGCACGCTCGGGCTTTTGCGGTAAATCAGCCACCAACCCCTGCAACACCCCGAGAAACTCCACCTGCTCGCGGTATTCCCCATCATCCACAACCTTGCCCGCCGCCACCGTCGGTGGGTAGTCAGCGCCAATGTAGTCCAGCAAATGCAGGGCTTGTGGGGCGCCCTCGGCAGTCGCGGCCAACAGATTGACGCTGCACGACATCAATGCCGGCAACAGCAGCCAGGCGAGAAAACGGAAAGGGGCAATCATGAATGAATCTCAAGTGGAAATACGAAGTAACACATTGTTAAGCCTTAAAGGGTTTGACTCAAGGCGTTAGTGATTTGCCGTTTGCGAGGGCGGGAAATTTCAGCGGCGCAGTAGTGGCATCCACGTCAACTCAATCAAAGCAAAAAGCCATTGTTTTGCCAGTAACGGTGCTTATAATGCCGCGCCCTGTTAGTGCGAAAGGGAATTTAGTTTCTCGTTTTTATGAGGAATTACCACGTCGATCGACCACTTTCAGGGAAGAAGTTACATGGCTTTTCGCGCCTTAACTCCGCTTGCGCTCACGGCGGTCACCTTACTGTCCGGCTGCTCGATGTTCCGCAGCTACGACACCGAGCTGCAAGCCACCAACCAGCAGCTGGCCAGCGGCAATGTCGACGCCGCCCTGACCCTGCTGGAAAAGAACAACACCGGCGAAGACAAAGACCTGCTGTATTTCTTCGAAAAGGGTGAGTTGTTGCGGGCCAAGGGCGACCTGACCGGCAGCCAGACCGCCTGGCGCAGCGCCGACCTGCAAGTCTACAAGTGGGAAGAGTCGGTCAAGTTCGACAGCGCAAAGTACCTGTCCCAATTCGGCAGCTTCCTGGCCAACGACAAGGTGCGTCGCTACGAAGGGTATGACTACGAAAAAGTCATGCTGACCACACAGATGGCCCTGAACCTGCTGGCCCTGAATGACTTCGACGGCGCCCGTACCGAAATCAAGAAGACCCACGAACGCGAAGCGGTGATCGCCGACCTGCGCGACAAGGAATACCTCAAGCGCGAAGACGAAGCCGAGCGCCAAGGCGTGACCACCCAGATCAAGGACCTGCACGGCTACCCGGTGCAAGCCCTCGACGCGCCGGAAGTGGTCGGCCTGAAAAACAGCTACCAGAGTGCGTTCAGCCATTACCTGGCGGGCTTCGTCTACGAAGCCCTGGGCGAAAAAGACCTGGCCGCCCCCGGTTATCGCAAGGCCATTGAGCTGCGTCCTAACACGCCATTGCTGGAAAAAGCGCTGCTCGATCTGGACAAATCCAAGGTCGGCGCCGATGAAACCGACGTGCTGATCGTCGTGCAGAGTGGCCTCGCGCCCGCCCGCGACTCGATCCGCCTGCCACTGCCGATCCCGATCAATGGCAACCTGGTGATCACCCCGCTGTCGTTCCCGGTGATCAAGGCCGACACCTCCACGGCGACCTTCGCCCAGATCGGTGTCGACGGCCAGCAACAGAACCTCACTGCGCTCAACAGCACCACGGCCATGTCCCGCCGCGCCCTGCGTGACGACATGCCGGGAATCATCCTGCGCACCACCGTGCGCGCGGTAAGCCGTGGTGTGGCGCAGAACAACCTGAACAAGACCAACCCCATGGCAGGCCTGGTACTGGGGATCGCCTCGGCCGTGACTGAAGGCGCCGACACCCGCACCTGGCGCACCCTGCCGGACATGACCCAGGTCACGCGCCTGCGCCTCAAGCACGGCGACCACCAGGTCAGCCTCCCCAACGCCTTGGGCGGCACGCTGGTGACGGTCAAGGCCGATCAACGCTACCAGGTGATCACCCTGCGCGTGGTCGGCAACCAGGTGTTCGCGGGCGGTCTGGCCGCCCATGTGGTGCAGAGCTATCCGCCCCAGGCCATTGCCACCCTCAAACAACCTTAAGGAGCACGCTATGCGTCACTTCATCCTCGGCGCCCTGGCGCTGGTCCTGCTCGCCGGCTGCGCCACCCCACCGCCGCCGGAGCCTGGCAGCGCCGCGAGCAAGATCGTGGTGATGGGCAAGTTCAAGGGCATCGCCGTGGGTGCCATTCGTGTGGCCCGCGAGAACGGCTTCCTCACCGCCAAGGTGCAACTGAGCAACATCACCAGCAGTAACCAGATGATGTATTACCGCTTCGCCTGGCTGGGCGCCGACGGATTCCCGGTGGGCGATGAAGAGACCTGGAAAGTGCTCAACCTGTACGCCAACCAGGCGACTTTCCTGCCGGCGATTGCCAACTTGCCCCAGGCTGCGGACTTCCGCCTTGAAGTCAAAACCCCTTGAGCCGTTCATCCTTTTTGCTGCTGAGAGATTTCCCCATGCTTGCACGCTTCTCGATTCTCGCCGTGGTGGCCGTCCTGGCCAGCGGTTGCGCGAACACCTCCCCGGTACTGGGCGGTAAAAACATCAGCTACGGCGACACCAAGGCCGTGGAGTTGGTGACCAACGAGTTCGGATCCACCGACCTGCAGATGATCGCCGAAAGCATGACCCGCTCCCTGGCCCAGTCCGGCATCCTGCAAGGCCGCCCGGTGGTGCAGGTGTATGATGTGAAGAACAAGACCAGCGAGTACATCGACACCCGCGAGATCACCACGTCGATCAAGACCCAGCTGATGAAGACTGGCACCGCCCGCTTCGCCAGCGACAACACCGACATGCAGAGCCAGGTCGACCAGCTCAAGCTGCAGAACCAGAGCGGCTTGTACAAGAAGTCCACCGTCAGCAAGACCGGCAACATGGTCGCGGCCAAGTACCGCCTGGAAGGCTCCATCAGCTCCATCGTCAAGCGCAGCTCGGACTACAAGGACGTGTTCTACAAGTTCAGCCTGCAGCTGATCGACGTCGAGAGCGGCCTGGCTGAATGGATGGACGAAAAAGAAATCCGCAAGACCACGGAGCGCTAAGCAATGCGTGCATGGATTGGTTTGATCGGCCTGCTGTGCGCCTTTGGCGCATCGGCCGCGCCGAAGATCGCGGTGACCGACCTTGCCTACCAGGCGCGGGTCGAGGAGTACATCCACCAGGTTTCGGCCAGCAACAACTTCCAGGCCAGCGCTTATAACGCCAGCGGTGCATCGAACTACAGCGAGTACGAGAGCCGTAGCAGCTACATCGAGCAGATCGAGCTGCGCAAATTCAGCGGTGATATCAAGGGGGAGATTCTCAAGTCCCGCCAGTTCCAACTGGTGCAGGGCACGCCCTACACCGCCGATGCCAAGGGTGACGTCTATGACGTGATCAAGCGCATCAAGGCCGGTGACTTCAAGGGTGCGGACTACGTGCTGTTCGGCACGCTGTCAGACATCGACTTCACCCAGGACATCAACGCCCTGGACCACACCAACAGCTACTCGGCAGTGCTGGGCCTGACGCTGGTGGCGGATTTCAGCCTGATCAATACGCGCACCTACGAAATCACCTCGGCGTTCACCGCCATGGGCGAAGGCCAGGACACCAAGCTGGTGAACAGCCGCGACATGCGCGTGAGCCTGAACCGACCGCGTGTGGTGAAGGAAGTGTCGAAGGCACTGGGTGAGGACGTGGCACGGCAACTGGCAGAACAGTTGGGCGGCGGCTATCAAGAGCCTGGCCAGCCGGTGTTGCGCAATAACCTGCCAAGGGATGAAGCGCCGAAGATCCTGCGCTGAAGGGTAATCCTTTGGAAACACACAACCTATGTGGGAGGGGGCTTGCTCCCGATAGCAGGGTGTCAGTCAGCTTAGCTGTAACTGAGACGCCGCCATCGAGAGCAAGCCCCCTCCCACACATTTAACTCGGTTTCTTCAGAGGTACCGAGGTTTACGCCGTTGCGCGATGCAAGCTGGCCAGAAAACCCGCAGCCCCCACGAACAAGCCGGCAAACGTGCGGTTCACACGCTTCTGCTGCTTAGGCGTGCGCAACAGGCGCAAGACTTTCGACGCCAACCCCGTGTACCCCGCCATCACGATCATATCGACGCTGATCATCGTCGCACCGATGATCAGGTACTGGACCAGCAACGGCGCCTGGGGATTCACGAACTGCGGCAGCACCGCGAGCATGAACACCAGGGCCTTGGGGTTGCTGGCGTTGACCAGGAAACCCCGGAACATCATCGCCAGCGGCTTGCCGATCGGGCGTATCGCCGCGTCATCGGCCAGGTCCATGGGCAAGGCGCGCCATTGCTTGATGGCCAGGTACACCAGGTACGCCACGCCAAACCATTTGATCGCATAGAACGCGGTCGACGATGCCGCCAGAATGGCGCCCAAGCCGCCCGCGACCACGGCAATCTGCATCGCCAGGCCCAGTTGCAGGCCGATAGCGTTCCAGTAGCCACGTACAAAACCATATTGCAGGCCGCTGGACATCGACGCGATGGCGCCGGCACCAGGGGAAAGGGAGATGATCCAACTGGCCAGGAAAAAGGCCAGCCAAGTGTCGAGTGCCATTGCACACCTCGGGAAAGAGTCAGCGGTTGTTGTGCCTTAAGCTAACTCCGCTGGCCAGAGGCTGGCTATAGGTTTTTACAGGATGTAAACGCTAGCGGTCGCCAGGGAACACATGGGTGCCGGGCCAACGCCGTACCGAGCGCTGGAAGAACAGGCTGTTAGGCACCTGCACGATGGCGCTGTCGGTGCCTGCTGCTTCCACTTCGATCAGCGTGGTGTAGAGCAAGTTGATCGCCACCACCCTGCCCTTCACGCCTGGCTTGTCGACGGTATCGACCAACTCGACGATGTCACCGAGGCGAAACGGCCCCACCGTGAAGATCAGGATCGCGCACAGCAGGTTGGACAACACCGACCACATGGCGAAGAACGCCACTGCCGCCACCGCGACAAACCCCGACAGCGCCGTCCACAGCACCGTAGCGGACACGCCCAGGCGTTCCAGCACAAAGATCAGCGCACTGCCCATGATCAACCAGCGCAGACCACCGCGCAGCGGCATCAGCAGTTGCGGCGGGAACGGGTAGCGCTCACCCAGGCGGGTCAGGCCTTTGGCGACGAATCGCTGGGCAACGTAACCGGCCAACAGGATCAGCAGGATTTGCACGCCGATCCACACAGGCTCGATCCATTGCGCCGGCAGCGGCAATTGCAACGCTTCCATCAGGACAGCGCCTCCAGCTCCGCTTGCAGGGTTTCCAGCAGTTCGAGGGCCTCCATCCAGGTTTCCTCCAATTGCCCTTCGCGCACCTTGAGCTTGGCCTGTTCAGCCAGCAGGTCGCGCAACTCATCCTTGCGTGCGGCCTCGTACACGGCACTGTCGCCCAGGCTGGCTTCGATCTTGGCCAGACGCTCGTGCACCTTGCCCAACTCCGCCTCAAGCTTGTCGGCTTCGCGCTTATGCGGCGCCAACTGCTGGCGCAGTGCGGCAGCGGCCTGGCGCTGGGCTTTCTTGTCGGTCTTGTCCGGGTTGACCGGGGTGTTGCTGACCGGTGCGTTGCGCAGACGATAATCCGTCAGCCAGCGGGCGTAGTCGTCCAGGTCACCGTCGAACTCTTCGACTTTGCCATCCGCCACCAACAGGAAGTTGTCGGTGGTGCTCTTGAGCAAGTGGCGATCGTGAGACACCACCAATACTGCACCGCTGAACTCCTGCAAGGCCATGGTCAGCGCCAGGCGCATTTCCAGGTCGAGGTGGTTGGTCGGTTCGTCGAGCAGCAGCAGGTTCGGGCGGTCCCAGGCGATCAACGCCAGGGCCAGGCGGGCTTTTTCGCCGCCGGAGAAATTCAGCACCGGCTCATCGATGCGCGCGCCACGGAAGTCAAAGCCACCGAGGAAGTCGCGCAGGGTCTGCTCGCGCTCGGTCGGCGCCAGGCGTTGCAGGTGCAGCAACGGACTGGCCTTGGAGTCGAGGGAGTCCAACTGATGCTGGGCAAAGTAGCCCACCACCAGGTTCTCACCACGGGTCAGGCGACCGGCCAGGGGTTGCAGCTCGCCCGACAGGTTCTTGATCAGCGTCGACTTGCCCGCACCGTTAGGGCCGAGCAAACCGATGCGTGCACCCGGAGTGAGCTGCAGCTTGACCTTCTCCAGGATGGTTTTCTCGCCATAACCCAGGCGGGCATCCGAAAGATCCAGCAACGGGCTGGAGATCTTCACCGACTCGCGGAACACAAAGTCGAACGGTGAATCGACGTGGGCCGCCGACAGTTCTTCCATGCGCTCCAGGGCCTTGATCCGGCTCTGGGCCTGGCGGGCCTTGGTGGCCTGGGCCTTGAACCGGGCGATGTAGCTTTCCATGTGCGCACGCTGCGCCTGCTGCTTCTCGAACGCCTGCTGCTGCTGGGCCAGGCGCTCGGCACGCGCACGTTCGAACGCGGTGTAGCCGCCACGGTAGAGGGTGATCTTCTTCTGTTCGACGTGGGCGATGTTGTCGACCACGGCGTCGAGGAAGTCCCGGTCGTGGGAAATCAGCAGCAAAGTGCCCTGATAGCTCTTGAGGAAGTCTTCCAGCCACAGGATCGCATCGAGGTCCAAGTGGTTGGTGGGTTCGTCGAGCAGCAGCAGGTCCGAGGGGCACATCAGCGCCTGGGCCAAATTCAGGCGCATGCGCCAGCCACCGGAAAAGTCCGCGACCGGACGGTCCATCTGTTCGTTGGTGAAGCCAAGGCCGGCTAGCATCTTGCGGGCGCGGGCGTCGGCGGTGTAGCCGTCGGCGCTGTCGAGTTCCGCGTGCAGGCGGGCCTGGGCGGCGCCGTCCTGGGCTTTCTCGGCCTCGGCCAGGTCGTGTTGCACCTGGCGCAGACGCAGGTCGCCATCGAGCACGTAGTCGATCGCGATGCGGTCCAGGGTGTCGATCTCCTGGCGCATATGGGCGATACGCCAGTCGGCAGGCAGCAAGCAGTCCCCGGAATCCGGGGTCAGCTCACCCAGCAACAGGGCGAACAACGTGGATTTGCCGGCGCCGTTGGCACCGATCAGGCCGGCTTTGTGACCGGCGTGCAGGGTCAGCTCGGCGTCTTCGAGAAGACGTTGCGGGCCACGCTGTAATGTTAGGCTTTGAAGTCGGATCATAATGGCGGCGGAGTCTACCAGCTTCGTTGGCCGCTGGCTTGGGTGTGAATATGTGCGCTGACCTGTGGAGCTTTGCCCTCTCGACTTACGCCCGCCCGGGCGTCGAGGCCGCCTGCCTGCGCTTGCAGGAGCAAGGGGCGGATGTGTGCCTGCTGCTCTGCGGCGCGTGGCTGGAACAGCGGGGCGTGGCGTGTGTGCCCGAGCGCGTGCATGCATTGCAACAATTGGCGCGTCCTTGGCAGGCGCAGGTGATCGAACCATTGCGGCAAGTGCGTGTGCAATGGCGTGCAATGGCACAGCAGGATGAGCAATTGAAGGCGTTACGCGAACGGGTCAAAACCCTGGAACTGGATGCCGAACGGCAATTGCTGGCGCACCTGGAAGCATTAACGCGGGCATGGCCGACAGGGGAACTGACTCAACAGCCGTGGCTGGAAGGTCTGGCGGCTGAGAATGCCGCCAACCTTGACCATGACGCGCTGCAGCAGCTGCGCGTCATGGTCACCGGCACTTAGGAAGCGCTGGTTGGGGTGGTGCTTGGCGCAACCGGTGCAGGGGTGCTGCTGGCCGATGCGGTTGGAGCGGTGGACGCTGCCGGAGTAGCAGCAGGTGCTGCTGGCTTGGCCGGTGCTGGTTTTGCAGCAGCAGGCTTGACGACTGGCTTTGCAGCGGCAGGCTTTACGGCTGGTTTTGCGGCAGCCGTTTTAGCGGCTGGCTTCGCGGCTGGTTTTGCAGCAGCGGTTTTAGCAACTGGCTTGGCGGCTGGTTTTGCAGCAGCAGTTTTAGCAACTGGCTTTACGGCTGGTTTTGCGGCAGCAGTTTTAGCGGCTGGCTTGGCGGCTGGTTTTGCAGCAGCGGTTTTAGCAACTGGCTTCGCGGCTGGTTTTGCAGCAGCAGTTTTGGCAGCTGGCTTGGCGGCTGGTTTTGCAGCAGCGGTTTTAGCAACTGGCTTGGCGGCTGGTTTTGCAGCAGCGGTTTTAGCAACTGGCTTGGCGGCTGGTTTTACAGCAGCGGTTTTGGCAGCTGGCTTGGCCGGTGCTTTAGCAGGTGCACGAGCACCCAGCACTTTCGCTACAGCTTCCTTAACACGACCAACACCCTGGGCCAATTTCAGGCTTTCTTGGGCGTCTTTTTTCAGTTGGGAAATGTAGGTGCGGGTTTCAGCTTGGCGATCCTTGAGGGCGTCCAGCAGGTCCTCAAGTTCTTTGACAGCGTCTTTGGCTTTGGCTTGAGCCTTGGCCTTGCCAGCAGTGGCGGCATCTTGCAGTTTGGTGCGGGATTTGTGCAGTTTTTCTTGCGCTTTACCGCGTTGTTTTTCCAGCTTGGCGAGCAGTTTTTCTGCATCGGCCAACGCTTGGGAACATGCGCTTTCCAGATGTTCGAGCAAGCTGCCCGAAAGTTGTTGGAGTAAATGCAACGGGGTATTTACAGGCTTCTGTTTGGCCGACATGGTTTACCTCCTGGCTGACGTGGGTGCGGCTCATACTAGCCCTCTGCTCTTACCGCCGCTAGGGCATGTTGACAGTATCGTTTGCGTTGCGTTGCACCGTGCGAAAATTCTTATCGATATAACGAAAATACGCGGCACTTTTTGCACTCACGCACTGGCATAATCCGTCGCACTTTCGGCAGGAGAATGCCCATGTCGCGTTACCTTTTTCTTGTGCTGGGCCTGGCGATTTCCGCGGCCAATGCGAGCGAGCAATCACCGTCAAAAACCACGCCCCAAGACCAGCACGACCTCGCGTACAGCCTGGGCGCCAGCCTTGGTGAGCGTCTGCGCCAGGAAGTCCCGGACCTGCAGATCCAGGCCTTGATCGACGGCCTCAAGCAGGCTTATCAAGGCAAGCCGCTGGCGTTGGATAACGCACGCATCGAACAGATTCTCGCCCAGCATGAAGCGCAGGCCGAGGCCGACATCCAAGCCCCAAAAAGTGAAAAGGCGCTCGCCGTCGAACAGCAGTTTTTAGCCAAAGAAAAAGCCGCGAAAGGGGTCCGCGAGTTACCCGATGGAATCCTGCTCACGGAACTGGCACCCGGCAGCGGTACCAAGCCAGGTGCGAATGATCAGGTTCAAGTGAAATACGTTGGACGATTGCCCGATGGCACGGTCTTCGATCAGAGCACACAGCCCCAGTGGTTTCGCCTGGACAGTGTGATAAGCGGCTGGAGCAGCGCGTTGCAGCAGATGCCGGTGGGGGCCAAATGGCGTCTGGTGATCCCTTCGGCCCAGGCCTATGGTGCCGACGGTGCGGGAGAGTTGATCCCGCCCTATACGCCACTGGTATTCGAGATCGAATTGCTCGACACCCGTCATTGACCCAATAAAAAACGGCGCGCCATGCGCACCGTTTTTATCTCGCCAGCAAAGGTCAGGCCTGAGTGGCGGCTTCTTCCTTATGGGCGTTGTGGAGCACTTCGATCAGGCAATCTTCCAGTTCGAAACGCTCATGGAGCAGGCCACCCAGCTCCTTGAATTTCTCAGCAACGCATTGGCCGGCATCACACAGATCGGTGAACGCGAGCAGTTTCTCAGTGATGACATCGATACGTGGATAGAGGGTCTCGGCCAGTTCCAGCCCCCGCTTATCACCGAAAGCTTCCGCTTCTTTGGTCAGTTGCTCATAGACACCAAAATGGCCAGCCGACACGTAGTCCACCAACACTTCACAGAATTCCTGCAACGGCTTGCGATTCTCAGCCAGGGCCTCGGGCTTGGCGCCGAGAGCATCAAAGGCCCGAACCAGTTCGTGACGTGCCTTCAACCAGCTGTCGATCAGCTTGTGCACCCCACCCCAGCGTTCCTGAGCATTCTGACAACTTTCCAGCATGATGATCTCTCTTCCCTATAGGGGCGCTGCCGCCTGATGCCCGCGCAACACTTCAAGGATAAACAGCAGCGGGACAAGGCCGCGTCTGAACAAACGGTTTCAATAACGCGTGCGGGCCAGATTATGCCCCCATGACTATGCCTTCAAGGTACGCAGGAGAGAAAGTTCATACAAGTGTTTAATCCATTCCTACAAACTGCGACCTTCGTTCAGCGCCTCCCGGAGCACATGGCCGGCTCAAAAACAGCCGTGAAAACTGCATGGCACCGAGGATCAACATGCCCAGGAAGAACAACAGGCTCCATTCGGGAAGGCTTAAGTCAAACAGCGTCCAGCGTATGTCCACGCAGTCGACAGTGCCTTTCACCGTCAATTGCAGTGCCTGCCACAGCGACAGGTTTTCGAGCATGTGGCTCAGGCTGGGCCAACAATCGGTGGCCAGATCCGCTGCGGCATTTTGCAGCAGCACCTGGCGCACCGCCGTGATGGCCCCCAGCAACGCACAGACCATGCTCGCAACCCCATACAGGTAAAACGTGGAACGCCGAGGGTTGTGGAGAGCGGCGGCCAGGTTGATCAGTGTAAATGCAGCCAGGAAGGCCCGTTGCATCTGGCACAGGAAACACGGCCGTAACGATGCACCGAACTCAAGATAGAAGGATGCACCCAACGTCAGAGCACCCGCCATGAACGCAAGGAAAAACAAGGAGCGTGAAGGGGCCAAAGACATGCTTTATCCGCATCGCGAGAGATAGGTCGTTACGGTAGAGGAAAGGCCTGACCCCTTTCAATACGCACCGGAGCAGACGATTCCGTGAGAACGTAGGGACATCCCGTCAGAACATGGAGGACTTGAAACGCACGAGCGTAGGAGTTTGCGTCAAAGCGCCTCAGGGCCGTCATATGCGTAGCATTGAAGGGTTGGCTGTCAGACCGATCTGAGCCAACCCTCACCCTTGTTCCTACATCAAGCTCGGGCAGGAACTGGCAGCGGAGACGCCAGCAAGCGGTTATCCAAGAGTCCCAGGCCTTCCTGGAACAGCTGGTTGCTGCGCTCGGTGTCGCCCAACTGGGCCAACAACCGCGCCAGTTCGGCACAGGCCTCGGGATTACGCTGCACCTGCAGGCTGCTTTCGAGGTAATCCCGCGCCTTGCCCCACAAGCTGTTTTGCAGGCACAGACGACCCAACGTCAGCAACAGGCTGGCATCACCTGGATGGTCCTTGAGCCAACCTTCGGCAAACTTCAATTGCTTGCCCGGATCGCTACCGCGCAGCAGGCCATAGAGACGAATCAGGTGGCTGTCGTAGCCGCGCTTGATAGCACCGCGCAACGCCTCCTCTGCCTTGGCATCGGCACCCAACTGGCGCAGTTGTTCGGCATAGGCCAAGACCAGTTGCGGCTCCTGGCGCTGGGCGGAAGTAAGTTGTTGCCAGGCCCGCTCAAGAGATTGCAAGCCGGCTTCGCCCTGCTCTTCGCGCTGGGCCGCCAGGCTCAGGTTTTCGCCCCAGGCGCGGCGCTCCAGCTCGGACAATTCGCTGGCGGGCAGCACCTTGTCCTTGCGCAACTCCGGCAGCAGACGGATCACTGACGACCAGTCGCCTCGCTGCTGATGCAGGCGCTGCAATTGGCGCAGCACCTGGGCGTTATGGGGATGACGCTCATGCATGGCCTGCAAGGTGGTAAGCGCGCCGTCAGTATCGCCACGGTCCAATTGCAACTGCGCATGGCTCAAGGCAACCGCCAGCTCGGCTTGGGGCTGACGCTCCAGGGCGCGCTCGAGCAGACCGTCCGACTCTTCATAACGACCCTGCTCATTCGCTGCCCGGGCCGCGCCCAGGTAGTACAGCAATGGCTGGCGCTCGGCCTCGGCGGCACGGTGCAAGTGACGTTCGGCACTCGCCCAGCGGCCTTCGGCGAGGTCCATCTGGCCCTGTTCGATGGCGATCTGCACGCGACGACTACGGTTACGCCGCGACCACGGGTTGACCACGCCGCCCGAGGTAGTGACCAGGCTCAGCAATACGCGGATCAAGTAGATTGCCAGGCAGAAGACAAACACTGCCACCACGGTTGCCCACAGGCTTGATTCGTAATGCAGCACATGAGGGTAGGTAATCAGCACGTAGCCGGTGTGTTTCGAAATGCCCACGGCCAGTGCCAGGGCAATCGCAATCGCCAGCACCAGGATCACATAGAAACGCTTCATCGGCTCTACTCCTGCTTCGCTGGCGTGGACGCCGCCTTGGCTTCGTCGGCAGACAGGTGACGACGCTCAAGGTACGCCTGCACCGCAGCCAGGCTCGCCGCCAGGTCCGGTGTCACCACCGAGACAGCCTTGGGCTCAAGCTCGGCGACACGCGCCAGCATCGCCTTGCTCTGCGGGTTGTCTTGGTTGAAGTTATCCTGCAACACGCTGCGCGCTTCACCCAACGAACGGCTGTATACCGCCGACTCCCCATTGAGCGCCGCCCATTGAGCTTGCTCCAGGGCCAGGCTCAGGGCCAGGCGTACTTGGTTCAAGCCCTGCCCGGCAAGCAACGGCCGGATATTGTCATCAGGGTTGAAATCGATGCGGAAATAGCGGGAGATCTGTTCCCACCACTGGTTCCAGCGGCTATCCGTATCGGTGCTTGGGCGCCCCGCGGATGCGGGATCGGTGAGTTGATACTCGGGAGCAATCGCCGCCAACTGCACAACCTGGTCACGCAAGGCTGCCAATTGCAGATACAGCCCAGTCCGGTCCGGCTGCTCGGTACTGCGCAGCGCGGCCAGGCTCTTGGCCAATTGTTCACGGGCGGCGTAGGAACCTGGGTCGCTCTGCTCGCGAAGAATCTCATCGGCGCCCTGGACCAGCGCCTGGGCACTGTTGATATCCTGCAGGGCTGACAGCCGCAGGCTTGCGAGGCGGATCAAGTGCTCAGCCTCGGCCAGTCGCCAGTCCTGGCGGCTGGCACCCAGCACGGTTTCCAGACGCTGGCTCAAATGCTGCTGATCACCCTGCAACTGGGCTACCAGACGACGGCGCTCCTCCAGCTCATCCGCGCCCGGCAACTGCGCCAAGCGCGCCGCCAACTGCTGCTGACTCTGCTTGAGGGACTGGGATTGGTCATCGAGGGTCTGTACCTGGCCCAACTGCTGCTGACTGCTGGCTTGCAGGGCACGGACCTGCCAGATCCCCCACCCACCGGCGGCAACCCCGGCGGCACCAAGCAGCAGGGCGACAACTGCCAGGCCATTGCCACGGCGCGGCGCGGTGACCGGTGACTCAACCGGCGCATCAAGTGCGGGTTGGGTTTCATCTTTAGGCAAGGCTGTTTCGCTCACGTATTCGTCCTTTGCGTATCAGAGAGTGGCTACGGCGTGCCTCATAGGGCAGAGCTGCGTAACGCCACTAACAAAGCCGCAGCACTCGCGCCGCGACAATCCACAACTTTTTCTGCGCCAGCGGCTCGCGCCATCTCGGCGACTCGCGGGCTGGGCACGAACAACGGCAGCTGTGCCACCTGTGGCCAATCAGCTCCGGCCAAGGCTTGCAGGTGCAAAAAACCCTGCCCACTGCTGACCACCAGGCCGTTCAAGCGTTCCAACTGGATGCGTTGGCTCAGCACTCCGGGGTCATAAGCCGGAAGGAAACGGCGATACAACTCCAGGTAGTCGACACTAGCACCTTGCTCGCGCAAACGCTCAGCCAGCAGCTCGCGACCACCTTCGCCGCGCAGGATCAACACCCGCGCGCCGGGCCGTGCAATAGCCTCGCGCAACGCAGGCAATTGAAGCAAGGCCTCGCTGTCGTCGCCCGTCTGGGGGAAGTGAACCTGGAGACCGTGATCAGCCAGCACCTGCGCGGTAGCCGCGCCGACGCTGAACCACGGCAGTTGCAACCAGGTTTGATTCAATTGATCCAGGGCAAGCCGTGCGGCGGGCTTACTCACCACGATCACCGCGCAATAGCGGCCAAGATCGCCAAGGATGACCTGTTGTTCGGCAGTCACCGGTAACGGCTCGATGTCCAGCAAAGGCAAGCTGCTGCTGAAGATACCGGCGTCGGACAACGCCGCCGCCAGGGCCGCCGATTCCTCGGCAGGCCGTGTCAGCAGCACTCGCCAGTCGGTCACTGCGGGCCGGCCTCGCCGTAGACTTTCTGCAGGATGGCGCCGGCGCCCTTGTCCAGCAGCGCTTCCGCCACCTGGATACCCAGGGCCGTAGCGTCACGCTGCGGGCCACGGATTTCGGCAGTCAGCAGAGTGCCCCCTTCCGGATCCCCGACAAGGCCGCGCAGCCATAGGTTTTCACCTTCGAGCACGGCGTAGCAGGCGATCGGTACCTGGCAGCCACCGTTGAGGTGCTTGTTGAGGGCCCGTTCGGCCGTGACACGCACTTCGGTGTCGTGGTGATCGAGGGGTTTGAGCAGCGCGTGGATTTCACTGTCAGCGGTGCGGCATTCAATGCCCACGGCACCCTGCCCACCGGCAGGCAAGCTGTCTTCAACGCTGATCGCGGAGGTGATGCGGTCTTCAAAGCCCAGGCGGATCAAGCCAGCGGCGGCAAGGATGATCGCGTCATACTCACCGGCGTCCAGCTTGGACAGGCGGGTGTTGACGTTACCGCGCAGGAAGCGAATCTGCAGGTCCGGACGACGGGTCAACAACTGTGCCTGGCGACGCAAACTGGAGGTGCCGACAATGCTGCCCAGGGGTAGGTCGTCCAAGGACGCATACGTGTTGGAAACGAAGGCGTCGCGCGGGTCTTCACGCTCGCAGATGCAAAACAGGCCCAGGCCTTCGGGGAAGTCCATGGGCACATCTTTCATCGAATGCACGGCGATATCGGCTTCGTTTTCCAGCAGCGCGGTTTCCAGTTCCTTGACGAACAAACCCTTGCCGCCGATTTTCGACAGCGGCGAGTCGAGCAGCTTGTCGCCGCGACTGACCATGGGCACCAGGGTCACCTTGAGGCCGGGGTGGGCCTGTTCAAGGCGTGCTCTGACGTATTCGGCCTGCCACAAGGCCAGGGCGCTTTTACGGGTAGCGATGCGGATTTCGCGAGAGGACATGGATCAATCCGTACTGAATAGATACGGCAGATAATAACAGCTCAGGTAAATACGCTTTGATTTGAATCAGCAAGTGCGGGGCCTCCCTGGCCACGTCGCACCGGGATAATGAATGCAGGCTCGCGAAAAACCTCGGTCTAAAGCTGCTGCATCATCTTGCGCACGCCAGCGACGTGGCGCCGGCTGACGATCAACGCATCACCGTTGAGCCCTTTAAGAAATAACTGAAAGTGTCCAAGAGGCGTGCGCTGCAGGCGCTCGATTCGCTCGCGGGCCACCAGCGCGTTACGGTGGATACGCACGAAGCGGTCACCGAATTCATCCTCAAGGGCCTTGAGCGGCTCATCGAGCAACACTTCACCAGCCTCATGCCGCAGGGTCACGTATTTATGATCGGCAATGAAGTAGACCACCTGGTTCAAAGGAATCAGCTCGATCCCTTTGCGTGTGCGGGCGCTGATATGGCTGCGCGGCCCGTTACCACTTTGGGCGGCCGGCTGGGTCAAGGCTGCCAGCTGGGTGCGATTGGGGCGTTCAGCTTTCTTCAGGGCCCTGAGCAAGGCCTCGGCAGTCACTGGCTTGATCACGAAGCTGACACCACTGGCTTCGAGTGTCTGCGCGGCAAACTCTTCCTGCGCAGCAAATAACACCACGGCGGGTGGCGATTCACGCTCACTCAGGCGGGCGGCAACTTGCAGGCCATCAAGGCCCGGCATGCGGATATCGAGCAACACCACGTCCGGCTTGAGGCTGTCGATCAACGTCAACGCCTCCTCTCCGCTGGTGGCGCTCGGCTCAAGGACTGTATAACCCTCGAGTTCACTGACCAAACGGCTCAGTCGCTCGCGGGCTTGGGGTTCGTCATCAACGATCAGGACATTCATATTGCGCTGGATTCCTGCGTGAGTCTCGCACAAGGATAGCGTAGACAGGTGCGGTGACTTGCGTCACAGCGATCCACGCTAAGACTAGCGCGAGCGGCAAAAAGTGCCCCGGCAGCGGCACCCAAATTTACCCGGACCTGTTCAATAGCGCCCAAGACCTGCTGCCTTCGGGCATCGTCGTAGGGTTTGCTGATACACAATCCGAATATCCCCCTTTTAAATGGATAGTCAGGTTCTGACCGCGTTACCCGACTTTGGTGCATTCACACACTCTCAGTCCAACTGTAGACGCTCGCCGAGACGATATTGCTCAATCGTCAAATATCGTATCAATAAGCACCTGTCTCCAGTCTCTTCCCGGACGCGAGCGGGGGCAAGGCACTTAGCCATCCTTTGCACAAATAAAAATGCCGACGACCCGCAGCACCGCCTCCACGGGCAACCCTGTTATTATCGCCGGCACACTTTCATGCCTCTTAATAAGCAGACCACGAGCGAATCCATGAGCACCGACAAGACCAACCAGTCCTGGGGCGGCCGCTTCAGTGAACCCGTCGACGCCTTCGTCGCCCGCTTCACCGCCTCCGTCACCTTCGACCAGCGCCTGTACCGCCACGACATCATGGGCTCGATTGCCCACGCCACGATGCTGGCCAAAGTCGGCGTGCTGACCGACGCCGAGCGCGACAGCATCATCGAAGGCCTGACCACCATTCGCGGTGAAATCGAAGCCGGTACGTTCGACTGGCGTGTCGACCTGGAAGACGTGCACATGAATATCGAGGCCCGTCTCACCGACCGTATCGGTGTGACCGGCAAGAAGCTGCACACCGGTCGTAGCCGTAACGACCAGGTAGCTACCGACATCCGCCTGTGGCTGCGTGACGAAATCGACCTGATCCTGGCCGAAATCACCCGCTTGCAGAAAGGTTTGCTGGAGCAGGCCGAGCGCGAATCGGGCACCATCATGCCCGGCTTCACCCACCTGCAAACCGCACAGCCGGTCACCTTCGGCCACCACCTGCTGGCCTGGTTCGAGATGCTCAGCCGCGACTACGAGCGCCTGGTCGATTGCCGCAAGCGCGCCAACCGCATGCCGCTCGGCAGCGCTGCCCTGGCCGGCACCACCTACCCGATCGACCGCGAGTACACCGCACAACTGCTGGGTTTCGACGCCGTCGGCGGCAACTCCCTGGACGGCGTGTCGGACCGCGACTTCGCCATCGAATTCTGCGCCGCCGCCAGCATCGCGATGATGCACCTGTCGCGCTTCTCCGAAGAGCTGGTGCTGTGGACCAGCGCGCAATTCCAGTTCATCGACCTGCCTGATCGCTTCTGCACCGGCAGCTCGATCATGCCGCAAAAGAAAAACCCCGACGTGCCAGAGTTGGTGCGCGGCAAGAGCGGTCGCGTATTCGGCGCGCTGATGGGCCTGCTGACCCTGATGAAAGGCCAGCCCCTGGCCTACAACAAGGACAACCAGGAAGACAAGGAACCGCTGTTCGACGCCGCCGACACCCTGCGTGACTCGCTGCGCGCGTTTGCCGACATGATCCCGGCGATCAAACCCAAGCACGCCATCATGCGGGAAGCGGCTTTGCGCGGTTTCTCCACGGCGACAGACCTGGCGGACTACCTGGTGCGCCGTGGCCTGCCGTTCCGCGATTGCCACGAGATCGTCGGGCATGCGGTGAAATACGGCGTCGACACCGGCAAGGACCTGGCAGAAATGAGCCTGGAAGAACTGCGTCAGTTCAGTGACCAGATCGAACAGGACGTGTTTGCCGTGCTGACGCTGGAAGGCTCGGTGAATGCCCGCAACCACGTCGGCGGTACCGCGCCGGCACAGGTGAAGGCTGCGGTCGTGCGCGGCCAGGCCCTGCTCGCCAGTCGCTGATCCGAGTTATCTCAGACAACTCGGTCAAAAATGTGGGAGGGGCTTGCCCCCTCTCACACTTGATCACTTTTTGGCCGCAATCATCGCCATGAACGCCGGCATCGCGGCCTCCCTGTCCGCCGCCACCTTCTGCGCATTAGGCATGGCATGCAGTCGCTCCAGCAACGCTTTGGCCGCCGGCAGTTCAGCCAACAGGTCCAGCCCAAACAGCTTCTCGCCCACCGCACAGGCGAGGTTCACGCTGTACATGAAATACAGATCCGCAATCGTGAAGCTCTCCCCCGCCACATACGGCGCGAACCGCCCGTGCCGCCCTAAAGACGCGATCCCAAGCGACAACTCGGCCCTGGTTTTCTCCTTGATCGCCTCCGGTACCGGCATGCCGAAAAATGCCTCGGCAAAACACGCACGGGCGGGTAATTCGATGTACAGCTCGATCTCCCTGCACAGCGCCAGCACCTGAGCGCGCTGGAAAGGATCGGCCGGCAGCAGCGAACGACCTTCCTGGGTCTGTTCTATGTATTCGAGGATCACGCTGGTTTCATTGATAAATCCCTGCTTCACGCGCAGAACGGGGACTTTGCCGCGCGGACTGACCGCCAGGGCCTCGGGGGTTTGCCCGGCATAAAAAGGCACCTCCTCAAAGGGCAGGCCCTTCTCCAACAATGCCAGTTTCACCATGTTGTAGTAGTTGCTGACCGAAAATCCGTAAAGCTTGAGCATCGCAAAGCCTCCAGGCCGTGTGCGGGGTTGGCTGCAAGAGTTATAGATCCCTGGGCCCGGCCTGACCAGCAGCATCACCTGCCTGAATGGGGGTAGACTGGCGCCCTTTCCTTGAGGAGCCTGCCATGAGCGAGCCGACCGATATCGACAACGACGAAGAAGAGTTCACCGAGAACACCTTGATCGAAGCGATCGAAAACCAGATCGAAAGTGACAACCCGCCTGCTGCCAAGGCTACTTTCAACAAGCTGACGCTGGTGGGCTATGAGCGTGACGAAATCCTGAATCTCATGGCTCACGTGCTCGCTTTCGAAATCGACGCGATGCTGGACGAAGACCGCGCATTCAATACCGAGTGGTATGAAACCGCGTTGCGGGCACTGCCTGAGCTGCCGCCCGAAAAGGAATAATCCCGGCACACCGCAACACGCTGGACAGTTCGGCAAAGTGCGTTCACCTTATGGCCTGCTAGCCTCTAATAAATTTTAGAAAGTCTGGAGTCCTTATGTCGTATACCCCTGAGTTGGTTGCCGAACTGGAAATCCTTGTACTCTTCCCCTTGGACAGCACCAAGGAAGGTCTGAAAGTCCATCAGACCGCCGCTCCCACTGCCATCGCCGCTGCCAAGCGCCTCCATGCGAAAGGACTTATCGACCAAGCGGACGGGGGCTACCTGACCAGCCTTGGCCGGGACGCTGCAGAGCAGGCACAAACCCTGCTGACCATCTTGACCACCGCCAACACCAAAGAAGCAGCCTGAAACCGTACAACGCCCATGGAGTCCGCCTCTTGCGGACTCCGAGGGCATTGCTGCGCAACGGCTCGATTTTTGACGTCAACAATCATTTCCCTCTAAACCTCCTACGCGACTGGCTGTAAACTCCTACACGGCCGCCCACGTCGGGCCCTGCGAGCCACCGAGTTCGACATGACCCGCACCCATGAAATCCGCCCTGACCTGGACGAAGGCATCGACCGCAAGGTGCTGGCCCAATTGCGTGCGCGCTTCATGGCCCTCAATGAAGGTCGCATGGCTCGTGCCATCGAAGGGCTGACGCCGCGCCAGCAAAGCGTGCTGACCTTGCTGCCACTGTTTTTTCACGTTAATCATCCGCTGTTGCCAGGCTACGTATCGGGCAGCACGCCGGCCGGGCTGTCGAACTTCGAGCCCGACGCCCAGGCCCTGACCGAAGCCCAGCGCTTGACCCGCTCGTTCTCTTACAAGCCGCGTCCAGTCAATCAACCCAAACCGATCCACGGCCTGTTCCTGATGGGCAGCCTCGGCACCCTGGCCCAGGCCGACCAGAGCGACATGGATGTGTGGGTATGCCACGCCCCCGACCTGGGTGACAACGAGCTCGTCGAACTGCGCAAAAAATGCCAACTGCTGGAAGCCTGGGCCCTGACCATGGGCGCCGAGGCGCACTTCTTCCTGATCGAGCCGACGCGCTTCGTGCTCGGTGAGCGCGACACGCAACTGAGCTCCGACGACTGCGGCACCACCCAGCATTACCTGTTGCTGGACGAGTTCTACCGCACCGCCATCTGGCTGGCCGGGCGCACGCCGATCTGGTGGCTGGTGCCGGTGTATGAAGAGACCCGCTATGCAGAATTCACCCACGCGCTGATTTCCAAGCGGTTTATCCGGGCCGATGAAACCCTCGATTTGGGTCACCTGGCGCACATCCCCCCGGGCGAATTTATCGGTGCCGGGCTGTGGCAACTGTTCAAAGGCATCGAGTCGCCCTACAAGTCGGTACTCAAGCTGCTGCTGACCGAGGTTTATGCCAGCGAGCACCCGAACGTGCATTGCCTGAGCCTGCGCTTCAAGCGTGCGGTGTTCGCCAACCAGATGGACCTGGATGAGCTGGACCCGTACATCGTGGTGTACCGCCGCATCGAGGAATACCTCCAGGCACGCAACGAGCCGGAGCGCCTGGAACTGGTGCGCCGTGCGCTGTACCTGAAGGTCAACCGCAAGCTCAGTGCCGGCCAGCGCAGCAGCAGTTGGCAACGCTTATTGCTGGAGCGCCTGGCCCACGAGTGGGGCTGGGACCAACGCCAACTGGCGCTGCTGGACAGCCGCAGCCAGTGGAAAGTCCGCCAGGTGGCCTCCGAGCGCCGCGCCCTGGTCAGCGAGCTGAACTACAGCTATCGCTTCCTGACCCAGTTCGCCCGGACCGAACAGACCGTCAGCCTGATCAACAAGCGCGACCTCAATGTGCTGGGACGGCGCCTGTATGCCGCCTTTGAACGCAAGGCCGGCAAAGTCGAATTCATCAACCCCGGGATCGCCCCCGATCTGGCCGAAGACACCCTGACACTGGTGCAATCGCCTAACCGCAAGGAGCCCGGCCAGCACCATTGGGGCCTGTACAACGGCAACCTCACGGCCCTGGAGTGGGAGCATTTCGCGCCGATCAAGCGCAGCCGCGACCTGCTGGAAATGCTCACCTGGTGCCATCGCAACGGCGTGATCGACAGCAGCACGCGCCTGGCTCTGCACCCTGGCACCAGCGACATGACCGAATTCGAGCTGTTCAACCTGCTGGGCAGCCTGCAACAGACTGTCGCGCTGCCCTTGGCCAGCGTCGATGAGACGCGCCTGTTGCGCTCGGCGGTACCCGAGGAGGTGTTGCTGCTGATCAACGTCGGCGTCGACCCGCTCAAGCATCACCGCGACCTGAACATCCTGATGACCACCGAGCGCACCGACTCCCTGAGCTATGCAGGGGTCCGCGACAATCTGGTACTGACCCTGGACCAGGTCACGCTCAACAGCTGGAACGAGGTGATGGTCAGCCGCTACGACGGCCCGCACGCCCTGCTCGATTGCCTGCGCGACTACCTCAATCAACTGCCCTCGGATCACTTGCCGCGCCTGCGGGTGCGCTGCTTTTGCCATAACCGTGCGCAGTTCATTGCCCAACGCGTAGAAGAAATCTTCGACACCGCGCAGAACCTGCTACTGAGTCAAGGCAATCACCGCTACCTGCTCCAGGTACAGCAGCACTACCACGTGATGGAGTTGATACCGGGCCAGGCCACCCACGTATCACTGGCAACCCAGGATGCGCTGATCGCCTACCTCAGCGAAGAACTGGCCAGCTACAGCCCGCTGCACCTGGACGCGATGGCCCTGGAAGACCACGACCTGGCGCTGCTTTTGCCCATGGGTATGGCCGATTGCGTGCAAGTGTTCTACCGGGTCAATGAAGGCTTCGCCGAGCTGTATGTGCTGGATGAGTTCAACGCGCTCTGGCAGCAGAGCTTGCCGTTTCACGATGAGCAGAGCCTGTTGGCACCGCTGCAGCGCTTCCTGCAATCGATCATTTATCGCCGGGATGCGTTATCGCCGCTGGATCCGCAGGAACCGTTGGGCGCAGTGCAGACCTTGTATTACCAGCTATTGCCGACAGGCAACGGCCGCGCGCGCGGTATCGAACCTCGGCCGGCCCCGCAGAACCCCGCGAACAAACCGTTTTACGACGTGCAGGCGATTATCGGCAAGGCAGCGCCAGGCCAGGTGGGCATTACCCTGTACTGCAATCAGCGGGAGTTTTCCGAACTGGAGTTTGGCGACCAACTGTTTGCGGTGGTCGCCCAGGAAATCGTCGGGCAACGCCGGGAAACCGAGCGCTACCGCTGCTACATCACCGACCTCGACCTGTCGGGGCTGCTCGGTGATGTGCAAAGCCCGAGCAACCTGTACCTGCGCTACAAAGCCGAGCTGGAACAGTCACTCAATGCAGCGTTGAATCAGGTTTAGAGCGGGAAGGCACCGCCGTCCTTGGGCTGACCGTCAACACTGAGCAGCTCAAGCTTGAGGGTCTTGCCACCCGGTGCCGGCCAATCGATGTGCTGCCCTACCTGCAAGCCAAGCAAGGCACTGCCCACCGGGGCCAGGACCGAGATCTTGCCTTCATCGGCATTAGCATCCTTCGGATAGACCAGGGTCAGGTGGTAGTCCTTACCGCTGCCTTGCTCACGGCAATGCACGCTGGAATTCATGGTCACGACCGTTGCAGGCACTTCATCGTGGCCAACCACTTCTTCGGCGCGGTCGAGTTCGGCTTGCAATGCAATAACGCCCGGCTGCGTCTCGTCCATACGGTCGATCAATTGCTCAAGACGCTGCACATCAAGACGGGTGAGGATGATGGAAGGTGCGGTCATGATTCAGGCAGACTCCTTTTTTCTGCACAAAAAAGCAAAACCCCGCCAGGAAAAGGCGGGGTTCTCACGGGCCTCGATGAGTTGAGGCGTATCCGGACACTACCACAGCACCGCAAATAAACAAGACGGGCTCAAGGCGTGGCTTTGCGTTGCTCGGCCTGGGCCACGATCACTCGCCGCCGCTGATCATCGGCGGAGCGCCATTCACGGATGTCTTCCACATGGCGGAAGCAGCCGAGGCAGACTTTTTGCTCGTCCAGGCGACACAAACTGATACAAGGTGACGGCACCGCCGGGCTGACATTACTGAACAGCGGCTTGGGTGGGCGTGCGGGTACAGGTTGCGTCACGATCAAATCTCGTCGAAGTCCAGGTCAGCGCCGGACTGTTCCTTCGTGAGACGAGCCAGCATTTCGCTCAGCAGTTCCTCAGTGGTGTCGTGTGCCCAACGACTTTCTTCTTCGTCGTAGTCGAAGTGAAAACCACCGGAACGTGCAGCCAGCCACAGCTGACGCAACGGCTCCTGGCGACTGAAGATCAACTGGGTGCCGTTCTCGAACTTGACGGTCAGCACGCCGGCCGAGTTTTCCAGGTCCACGTCCAGGCCGCTGTCGTCGAAAATATCTTCCAGTGCCTGCTGGGTCGCATCCACCAGGTCGTGAAAACGGGCTTCGGTCAAACTCATTGTGGCAACCTCAAAAGTGTCTGGTTTTGCTCAAGCGCCGCACGATACGGGCGAGCCTCGCCGATTGCAAAGGATACCGATTTCAACGCGATTGACGGCGGGAAATATCCTCAACCAGCGTAGTCCGCCTCCAGACCATCTCGGCAAACCCCCGCCGGACGGGTATTTCAGCGCATAGGCAAGCTGGCGGGTGGTCGGTATACTCGGGCGCAATTAATGCATATTCAAGGATTTCGCCATGAAGCGCCTGATCTCTTCCCTTGCTGCGCTCGTCGCGGTCGCTTGCCTCGTTAGTGCCTGTGGTCAAAAAGGCCCGCTGTACCTGCCCGATGACAGCAAAGACCCGAACGAACAGGCACAATCGTCGCAAAAGCCATCCAAAGCGCATAAGCACGACACCTACGAATAAGGGAGCTCCATGGACGCTTTTAACTACCGGGACGGCGAGCTGTTCGCGGAAGGCGTGGCGTTGTCCGCGATTGCCCAGCGCTTTGGTACCCCGACCTACGTGTACTCCCGTGCGCATATCGAAGCTCAGTACCGCTCGTTCACCGACCCGCTCGATGGCGTACCGCACCTGGTGTGCTACGCGGTCAAGGCCAACTCCAACCTGGGCGTACTGAATGTCCTGGCGCGTCTGGGCGCCGGTTTCGACATCGTCTCCCGTGGCGAGCTGGAACGGGTACTGGCCGCTGGCGGCCAGGCTGACAAGATCGTGTTCTCCGGCGTCGGCAAGAGCCGCGAAGACATGCGCCGCGCCCTGGAAGTCGGCGTGCATTGCTTCAACGTCGAATCCACCGACGAGCTGGAACGCCTGCAAGTCGTTGCCGCCGAAATGGGCGTTCGTGCGCCGATCTCCCTGCGCGTCAATCCGGACGTCGATGCCGGCACCCACCCGTACATTTCCACCGGTCTCAAAGAGAACAAATTCGGCATCGCCATTGCCGACGCCGAAGACGTGTACATCCGTGCCGCCCAACTGCCGAACCTGGAAGTGCTGGGTGTCGACTGCCACATCGGTTCGCAACTGACTACGCTGCCGCCGTTCCTGGACGCCCTCGACCGCCTGCTGGCTTTGATCGACCGCTTGGGCGAATGCGGCATCTACCTGCACCACATCGACCTCGGTGGTGGCGTGGGCGTGCGTTATCGCGATGAAGAGCCACCGGCGATCGCCGACTATATCCAGGCGGTGCGCGAGCGCATCGAAGGCCGCGACCTGACGCTGATGTTCGAGCCGGGCCGCTATATCGTCGCCAACGCTGGCGTGCTGCTGACCCAGGTCGAGTACCTCAAGCACACCGAGCACAAGGATTTCGCCATCGTCGATGCGGCGATGAACGACCTGATCCGCCCGGCGCTGTACCAGGCCTGGATGAACGTCACCGCCGTGACGCCTCGTGACACCCAAGCCCGCGCGTACGACATTGTCGGCCCGATCTGTGAGACCGGTGACTTCCTGGCCAAGGATCGTCAACTGGCCCTGGAAGAAGGCGACCTGCTGGCCGTGCATTCGGCCGGTGCCTACGGGTTTGTCATGAGTTCCAACTACAACACCCGCGGGCGTACCGCCGAGGTGCTGGTGGACGGTGATCAAGCGTTTGAAGTGCGTCGCCGCGAGACGGTAGCCGAGTTGTATGCTGGCGAAAGCCTGCTGCCGGAGTAAGCCATGCTGCTGCGTTTTACCAAGATGCACGGGCTGGGCAATGATTTCATGGTCCTCGACCTGGTCAGCCAGCACGCACACATCCTGCCCAAGCACGCTAAACAGTGGGGCGACCGTCATACCGGGATTGGTTTCGACCAGTTACTGATCGTCGAGGCGCCAAGCAACCCGGAGGTGGATTTCCGTTATCGGATCTTCAACTCCGATGGCTCCGAAGTGGAACAGTGCGGCAATGGCGCGCGCTGCTTTGCACGCTTTGTGCTGGACAAGCGCCTGACCGCCAAGCGGCAGATCCGCGTCGAGACCAAGAGCGGCGTGATCGAGCTGGATATCCGCAGCGACGGCCAGATCAGCGTCAACATGGGTGCGCCACGCCTGGTCCCGGCGGATATTCCGTTCCAGGCGACCGAGCAGGCCGCCAGCTACCCGCTGGACGTTGACGGCCAGACCGTCGACATCGCTGCCGTGTCCATGGGCAACCCCCATGCGGTGCTACGGGTCAACGACATCAACAATGCCCCCGTGCATGAACTGGGGCCGAAAATCGAACACCACCCGCGCTTTCCGGCGCGGGTCAATGTGGGTTTCCTGCAGGTGATCGACCGTTCCCGCGCGCAATTGCGTGTGTGGGAACGCGGCGCCGGCGAAACCCAGGCCTGCGGTACCGGTGCTTGCGCCGCTGCCGTGGCCGCGATCAGCCAGGGGTGGATGGATTCGCCACTGCTGATCGACCTGCCCGGTGGACGCTTGTCCATCGAATGGGCAGGCCCTGGCCACCCGGTGATGATGACCGGGCCGGCCTCGCGCGTATACGAAGGACAGGTCCGTCTATGAGTGAGCCAAGCGAATGACCGATAAGCCTCAAGTACCCGCACACGCAACCCCGAGCGATAGTCTGGAGGCCGCTGCTGTCGCGGCGTACCTTGAGGCTAATCCGGACTTCTTCGTCGAACACGAAGAACTGCTGCCGGCCCTGCGCATCCCCCACCAGCGCGGCGATACCGTGTCGCTGGTGGAGCGACAGATGAAGATCCTGCGCGAGCGCAATATCGAAATGCGCCATCGACTTTCGCAGTTGATGGACGTCGCGCGCGACAACGATCGCCTGTTCGACAAGACCCGTCGCCTGATTCTGACGCTGATGGACGCCACCAGCCTGGAAGAAACCGTGATCGCCGTGGAAGACAGCCTGCGTCAGGACTTCCAGGTGCCGTTTGTCAGCCTGATTCTGTTCAGCGACAACCCGATGCCGGTGGGTCGCTGGGTCAGCGGCAGCGAAGCACAGACGGCCATTGGCGGCCTGCTTTCCGAAGGCAAGACCATCAGCGGCACGCTACGCGAGCATGAACTGGACTTCCTGTTCGGCGCCGAACAGCGCAAGCAGATCGGCTCTACGGCCGTAGTCGCCCTCAGCCATCAAGGCCTGCATGGCGTGCTGGCCATTGCCAGCCGTGATCCCGCGCACTACAAGAGCTCGGTGGGCACGCTGTTCCTGACCTATATCGCCGAAGTGCTGGGCCGCGTCCTGCCACGCTTCACCACCGCCCTGCGCGCGGTGCGCTAACCATGGAACGGCAACTGGACGCTTATTGCGCTCACCTGCGCAATGAGCGCCAGGTGTCACCCCATACGCTGGAAGCCTATCGGCGGGACTTGAACAAGGTCCTGGCCTACTGCGAAAAACAGCAGATCAGCAGCTGGAAGACCCTGGATATCCAGAACCTGCGCAGCCTGATCGCACGGCTGCACCAGGCGGGCCAGTCTTCGCGCAGCCTGTCGCGGCTGCTGTCGGCGGTGCGCGGTCTCTATCACTACCTCAATCGCGAAGGCCTCTGCGACCACGACCCGGCCAATGGCCTGTCCCCGCCGAAAGGCGAGCGGCGCCTGCCCAAGACCCTGGATACCGACCGTGCCCTGCAATTGCTCGATGGTGCAGTAGAGGACGATTTCCTCGCCCACCGCGACCAGGCGATCCTCGAACTGTTTTACTCTTCAGGCCTGCGCCTGTCGGAGCTGACCGGCCTGAACCTCGATCAACTGGACCTGGCGGACGGCCTGGTGCAAGTGCTCGGCAAAGGCAGCAAGACCCGAGTGCTGCCGGTCGGCAGGAAAGCCCGCGAAGCCCTGCAAACCTGGCTGCCGCTGCGCGCCCTGGCCAACCCGGTGGACGACGCGGTGTTTATCAGCCAGCAAGGCCGGCGCCTGGGCCCACGGGCCATCCAGATACGGGTCAAGGCCGCCGGCGAGCGCGAGCTGGGGCAGAACCTGCACCCGCATATGCTGCGCCACTCCTTTGCCAGCCATATGCTGGAATCGTCCCAGGACCTGCGCGCGGTGCAGGAACTGCTCGGCCACTCCGACATCAAGACCACACAGATCTATACCCATCTGGACTTCCAACACCTGGCAACGGTGTACGACAGTGCCCATCCACGGGCCAAACGCATCAAGGGCGGCGACTCATGAGTATCAAGCTGATCACCTTCGACCTGGACGACACGCTCTGGGACAACGTACCCGTCATCATCAGCGCCGAAGCGTCGATGCGCGAATGGCTGGCCACCCACGCTGCCAAAGTCGGCGACCTGCCCCTGGAGCATTTCGCCAATCTTCGCCAGCAGGTGCTGCAACGCCATCCCGAACTCAAGCACCGCATCAGTATCCTGCGCCACCGGGTGTTGATGCACGCGTTTGAAGAGGCCGGTTATCCACAGCCTGAGGCCACCGAAATGGCCGATGTGTGTTTCGAAGCGTTCATTCACGCCCGCCATCAGCTCACGCCATTCCCTGAGGCCGAGCCGATGTTGCGAGCGCTGCGCCAGCATTTCCTGCTGGGTGTGATCACCAATGGCAATGCCGATGTGCAGCGTGTGGGCCTGGCGGACTACTTTCACTTTGCCTTGCGCGCTGAAGATATCGGCATCGCCAAGCCGGACGCACGACTGTTCCAGGAAGCGCTGCAACGCGGCGGAGTGGATGCCAGCGCGGCGGTGCATGTTGGCGACCATCCTGGGGATGACATTGCTGGGGCGCAGCAGGCGGGGCTGAGGGCGGTGTGGTTCAACCCCACCGCCAAGGTGTGGGAAGCAGATAAGCACCCCGACGCGGAGATTCGTAGCCTGACTGAGCTACCGGAGTTGCTGCGCAGTTGGCAGTAGCACCAGAGATCCAAGCCCCCCTCCCACATTTGGATCACCACAAGGCTCAAACAAATCATCAGGCATGAAAAAACCCGCAGCGACGGCGGGTTTTTTCTTACAAGCAGGTGGCTGACCTTAGATAGGTCGGCTGCCGTACTTGTTATCCGGCTTCTTGGGCGGGTCTGCAACCACATTGGGCTCGACTTCGACCACTTTGCCGCCTTTGGCAAGAAACTCTTCCATCGCACGGGCCAGCGCATCGCGCTCTTTGTTCTTGGCTTCAACGCTCGGCAATTCGTCTACCGAAACCGCAGCCTTGGCTTTGCCCTTGGCTTTGGGAGCCGCGTCATCGCCACCAGCGTCATCGGCCTCGTCAGCAACGTCGTCAACTGCTGCCGCGTCAAGATTATCTTCGGCCTCGTCGTCGTCACCTACTTCAAGGTCGTCGTTTTCCAGATCATCGTCGCTCATGTTCTACCTCATGACTTGCGAAAAGCAGATTAGTTATAGCCCAGCTTCATCCTCTGTCGAGGCCGCCGGGAAAAAATCAACATCCACCGGATAACCAGTGGCTTATGCCTCATCACCCTGCAAGGTGGCGAGGACTTTACGAGCACCGCCATGATCACGGTGCTCGCCCAGATAAACACCTTGCCAGGTTCCCATCGCCAAGCGGCCGGCCTTGACCGGCAAACTCAGCTGGCAGCCCAGGAGACTGGCCTTGAAGTGCGCCGGCAGATCATCCGGACCTTCGTCGTTATGTTCAAACCCGGCACGGCCTTGCGGCACCAGCGAGTTGAAAAACCGTTCGAAGTCACGGCGAACCGCCGGATCGGCATTCTCGTTGACGGTCAACGAGGCCGAGGTGTGCTGCAACCACAGATGCAACAGGCCCACGCGACAGGCCTTCAACTCAGGCAAGCCGGCAAGCAACTCGTCGGTCACCAGGTGAAAGCCTCGGGGCTTGGCCCGCAGGGTAATCAGGGTCTGTTGCCACATACAGTTCTCCGCCCATCGGCGCGCATTCTAGCGCGCTCTGGGAAAAAACAAAGTGCCGAATACGCCTACATGCCTGTAAGACATTTGCACGCAGGAAAGTGCCGCATGCGTACCATCACAAACTCGACGCAAAAACCGACACAGCTTGTTAAGACTGACAAACACCAGACAAAAAAATGCCCGGCAAGCCGGGCATCTTTTTTTTGCGTACTTACAGGTTGTAGCCGCGTTCGTTGTGTTGCGCCAGATCAAGGCCGACAGCCTCTTCCTCCTCGGTGACGCGCAGGCCCATGACCATGTCCAGCACCTTGAGGATGACGTAGGTAACGATGGCCGTGTAGATCACGGTGAAACCGACACCTTTGCACTGGATCCAGACTTGAGCCGCGATATCTGTCACGGTGCCGAAGCCGCCCAATGCAGGGGCTGCAAACACACCCGTGAGGATCGCGCCGACGATACCGCCGATACCGTGCACGCCGAATGCGTCCAGGGAGTCGTCATAGCCCAGCTTGCGCTTGAGGCTGGTCGCGCAGAAGAAGCAGATCACACCCGCCACCAGGCCGATCACCAGGGCGCCCATCGGGCCAACGGTGCCGGCGGCCGGCGTAACGGCTACCAGGCCGGCCACTACACCCGAGGCGATGCCCAGTGCGCTTGGCTTACCGTGAGTGATCCACTCGGCGAACATCCAGCCCAGCGCTGCAGCAGCGGTAGCAATCTGAGTCACCAGCATCGCCATGCCGGCGGTGCCGTTGGCCGCAGCAGCGGAACCGGCGTTGAAACCGAACCAGCCGATCCACAGCATCGCCGCACCTACCAAGGTGTAACCCAGGTTATGCGGTGCCATTGGGGTAGTCGGGAAGCCTTTGCGCTTGCCGAGCACGATGCACGCCACCAGGCCAGCCACACCGGCGTTGATATGCACCACGGTGCCGCCAGCGAAGTCCAGCACGCCCCAGTCCCACAGCAGGCCACCGTTGCCGCTCCACACCATGTGGGCGATGGGTGCATAGACCAGGGTGAACCAGATAGCCATGAAGATCAGCATCGCGGAAAACTTCATGCGCTCGGCGAAAGCACCGACGATCAGCGCCGGGGTGATGATGGCGAAGGTCATCTGGAAGGTGACGAACACCGCTTCAGGGAACAGCGCCGCAGGCCCGGTGATGCTGGCCGGGGTCACACCCGCCAGGAACGCCTTGCCCATGCCGCCGAAGAAGGAGTTGAAGTTGACCACACCCTGTTCCATACCCGTGGTATCGAACGCGATGCTATAGCCGTAGACGACCCACAGGATGCTGATCAGGCCGGTGATGGCGAAGCACTGCATCATCACCGACAGAATATTTTTGGAGCGGACCATGCCGCCGTAGAACAGCGCCAGGCCGGGGATGGTCATGAACAGCACCAGTGCGGTGGCGGTCAGCATCCAGGCGGTGTCGCCGGAGTTGAGGACTGGAGCAGCCACTTCGTCTGCCGCCATGGCCAGGCTTGGCATTACGATGGACAACAGGGCTCCGAGCCCTGCGAATTTACGCAGAGTCATATTGTTTTCTCCTGGGGCGTTGGGGTTTGGCGGCTTAGATTGCGTCGGTATCGGTTTCGCCGGTACGGATGCGAATAGCCTGTTCCAGATTGACCACGAAGATCTTGCCGTCACCGATCTTGCCGGTGTTGGCGGCCTTGGTTATCGCTTCGATAACCCGGTCAAGATCCTTGTCGTCAATGGCGACATCAATCTTCACCTTCGGCAGGAAATCGACTACGTATTCCGCGCCGCGATACAGCTCGGTGTGACCCTTCTGCCGACCGAAGCCCTTGACCTCAGTAACGGTAATGCCCTGCACGCCGATCTCGGACAACGACTCGCGTACATCGTCCAACTTGAACGGCTTGATGATGGCAGTGACTAGCTTCATGAAAACTCTCTCCCGAATTGGTGGACTTGCCCCAGGAAAACAAACCCGTCTCAAGTCTAAGCGCAGTGCCTGGCTTTGTAACGCATCGTCGCAAGGGCAGTTGCCATTGCGACGCCAGCGAACCACTGGTGACGAAACCTGTACCCCTGATCCGTCGGCGCACTGCATTCGTCACAGCGACTGCATCAGTGCATGGGTCATGATCGTCTAAGCAGAAACCTTGCCAGCTCCGTAAAAATCACTGAAATCAGTCCTTTGGCCACGTACGCCCAATTGCCGGGCTTTGCGACGAGGGCAATGCGCACAAAAACAGTGCGCCGCCGCCCGTCCCCCTGCGCGAAAACCGTGCGCCCGAGGTCGTGAAAAAGACTATAGACGCTGCGTGATACACTGCCCGCCAACAGTTTTCCGGAATATTCCCCATGCTCGCGCCCAAAGACCTCCTCGATGCCCTGAGCGGCCACGCCTCTCGCCTGTTCAGCGGCGACACCCCGCTGCCCCGCAATGAAATCGAAAGCCAGTTCAAGGCCTTGCTGCAAAGCGGCTTCAGCAAGCTCGACCTGGTGAGCCGGGAAGAGTTTGATAGTCAGATGGTGGTTTTGGCCCGCACCCGTGCGCGATTGGAGAGCCTGGAGGCGAAAGTTGCCGAGCTGGAAGCGCGGTTGACCCCTCCTGCTGAATAAATGCGATCAGTGTGGGAGGGAACAAGTCCCCTCCTACATTTGCTCCACCTTTTGCTCTGGATACGTTCTGTAAAACCTCCCCGCCTCGCTCTTCCCTACCTCGTCTACCCTTGAAAAACCGCAGGAAGCGGCCTCCCCCATTCAAGGAACGAGCATGTCCCTCGCCATCGTCCACAGCCGCGCCCAGATCGGCGTCGAAGCCCCTGCCGTCACCGTCGAAGTGCATATGGCCAATGGTCTGCCGTCCCTGACGCTGGTGGGTCTGCCCGAAACGGCGGTCAAGGAAAGCAAGGACCGCGTACGCAGCGCCATCCTCAACTCCGCGCTGCAATATCCCGCCCGCCGCATCACCCTCAACCTCGCGCCCGCCGACCTGCCCAAGGACGGCGGCCGTTTTGACCTGGCGATTGCCCTGGGGATCCTGGCAGCCAGTGTGCAGGTGCCGGCGTTGATGCTCGATGACGTGGAATGCCTGGGGGAGTTGGCGCTGTCCGGCGAGGTGCGTGCGGTAAAAGGCGTGTTGCCGGCGGCCCTGGCGGCACGCAAGGCCGGGCGCACCGTGATAGTGCCACGGGCGAATGCCGAGGAAGCGTGCCTGGCTTCCGGGTTGAAGGTGATAGCAGTGGACCACCTGCTGCAAGTGGTGGCGCACCTGAATGGGCACGTGCCGATCGAGCCTTACAAGTCCGATGGCTTGATGTACTTGAACAAGCCGTACCCGGACTTGAGTGAGGTGCAGGGCCAATTGGCGGCCAAGCGGGCGCTGCTGATTGCGGCGGCCGGCGCGCATAACCTGCTGTTCAGCGGACCGCCCGGCACCGGCAAAACCTTGCTCGCCAGCCGCCTGCCAGGTTTATTGCCCCCGTTGAGCGAACAGGAGGCGCTGGAAGTTGCCGCGATTCAATCGGTTGTAAGTCTGGCACCGCTGAGCCATTGGCCCCATCGACCGTTCCGCCAACCGCATCATTCGGCATCAGGTCCGGCACTGGTGGGCGGCGGCTCGAAACCACAGCCGGGAGAAATCACCCTGGCTCACCATGGGGTGCTGTTTCTCGATGAGCTGCCGGAGTTTGATCGCAAGGTGCTTGAGGTGCTGCGCGAGCCCCTGGAATCGGGGCATATCGTGATTTCCCGCGCTCGCGACCGGGTAAGCTTCCCCGCGCGCTTTCAGCTGGTGGCCGCGATGAATCCCTGCCCCTGCGGCTACATGGGAGAACCCAGCGGGCGCTGTCGCTGTACGCCGGAACAGATTCAGCGGTATCGCAACAAGCTCTCCGGGCCGCTGCTGGACCGAATCGACCTGCACCTGACAGTGGCAAGGGAAACGACTGCGCTGAACCCGATCCAACAGGCTGGCGAGGATACCGCCCATGCATCAGCACGGGTCGCCCAGGCCCGCGAGCATCAACAAAAGCGCCAGGGTTGTGCGAATGCCTTTCTTGACCTGCCAGGGCTGCGCGAGCACTGCAAGCTCGCGAAGGTGGATGAAGGCTGGCTGGAAACGGCCTGTGAACGACTGACGCTATCGCTGCGCGCAGCCCATCGACTGCTCAAAGTGGCACGTACCCTGGCGGACCTGGATCAGGTGGATGCCATCACCCGTGATCATCTGAAAGAGGCCCTGCAATACCGCCCGGCGGCGATCACTTAAGCGTGGCGCAGATCCAAATGTGGGAGGGGGCTGGGTCTCTCCCACATTTTGTACAGCGGTGGCTCAGCGAAAGCGATCCACCTCATGGCGCAAACTCGCCGCCAGCGTCTCCAGCTCCTTGGCGGTAATTGCCAGGTTGGACACCACTTCACGCTGCTCGCTGTTGGCCAGCGCGATACTTTGCAAGTTGCTGCTGAGCAAGGTCGCGGTGCTGCTCTGCTCCTGGGTGGCGGTGGTGATCGCGGCGAACTGCTGACCGGCCGAGCGGCTTTGCTCGTCGATGCGCGCCAGGGCCGAGGCCACGTCGGCGTTGCGCGACAGGCCTTCCTGCATCAGCGCATTACCGTGCTCCATGGTGCTGATGGCGTTGCCGGTTTCCTTCTGGATGCTCTGGATCATCCCGGAAATTTCATCGGTGGCTTCGCGGGTACGCGACGCCAGGTTACGTACCTCATCGGCGACCACGGCAAACCCACGGCCCTGCTCACCGGCGCGGGCGGCTTCGATGGCAGCGTTGAGCGCCAGCAGGTTGGTCTGTTCGGCGATCGAGGTGATCACGCCGACGATCCCGCCGATTTCCTGGGAGCGCTGGCCCAAAGTGTTGATCACGGTGGCAGTGCTGTTCAGCGCCGTGGCGATATGTTCCAGAGACGACGAGGCTTCCTGCATCGAGTTGCGGCCAATGCGGGTTTGCTGGGCGTTTTCCTGGGCGAGGCGCTCGGTGGCGCCCATGTTGTCGGCGATGTTCAGCGAAGTGGCGCTGAATTCTTCGACCGCGCCAGCCATGCTGGTGATCTCACCGGACTGTTGCTCCATGCCGTCATAGGCACCGCCGGACAGGCCGGACAACGCCTGGGCGCGGCTGTTGACGTCTTCGGCCGCCTTGCGGATATGCGAAACCATGGTCGACAGCGCTTCGCCCATCTGGTTGAAACTACGCGCCAACTGGCCGATTTCGTCATGGCTGGACACGTTGAGGCGTGCACTCAAGTCACCCGCGCCCAAGGCTTCGGCCTGACGCACAAGGTCACTCAGGGGTTGCAGCTTGCTGCGCAGCAGCCAGACCGTGGCGCCCACCGCCAGCAACATCGCCAGCACGCTGCCGATCACCAGGCGAGTACCCACCGCCCAGGTGACCGCGCGGATTTCAGCTTTCGGCATGCTCGCGACCACGGCCCAAGGACCGCCCTCGAAGGGCACCGAAACGCTGTAGAAGTCTTCGTTCTTGTCGCTCCAGAAGCGGCCTTTGCCTGGACTCTTGGCCAGGTCCAGCATCACAGGAACCGACTGATCCAACGCCTGCACGCCCGCCGGCGGCACCAGCCAACGCTTCTGCTCATCCAGCAACGCCAGGGAACCCGTCTGGCCAATGCGGAAGCGCTTGAGGTTTTCGAACTGCGCGGCTTGCGCATCGGTGTAGTCAAAACCGATGAACAGCACGGCAATTACCTTGCCGCTGGAGTCCCGTACGGGGCTGTACTGGGTCATGTAGGACCGATCGAACAATACCGCGCGCCCGATATAGGCCTGGCCACCCAGTACACGCTGGTAAGCCGGGCCCTGGCGATCAAGCACGGTGCCGATCGCACGGCTGCCGTCCTGTTTGGTCAGGGAGGTGCTGACGCGGATGAAGTCGTCACCGCTGCGCACGAATACCGTAGCCACGCCGCCGGACATCTGCTTGAACTCGTCAACTTCGCTGAAGTTGTTGTTGAGCACTTCGCTGCCCAACAGCAGACTCGGTGTCTGAACCCCGGCGACAGTGATCATCTGATCCGACTGCACCGTCAACCCGGCGCTGAAGCGCTTCTCGAACAACCCTGTCAGGCGCTGAGTGCTCTCGCGCAAGGTGCTGTGGAAAGTGTTGAGCTGGTCGGCGAGCAGGCGCGCCTCGCTGGCCAGGTGTTCCTCGCGGGTATCGAGGTTGGCAGAGTCGAGGGAGCGCAAGGCAAACACCGTACTGCCGCCAATAGCGACAGCCAGTATCACGGCTAATGCGAGGCCTAACTGTGAGGCAATCCGGGCGCGAGGTTGAGACATGACAGCTCCTGGCCGAGGCCAGGATCATCCTGATCTCATAGCGCTGCTCGGCAAATTATCTGGTGGGAAACGTTGGTGCACGATGGTTCCAACACACCTACTTCGGCGGCAGGCGACAATACTTGAGCGAATCGCAGGGGTACCAGGCAAACGGTTGCGCGTTGAGGCCTGAACCACTCAATAGAGGCGTTCGACGCCGGGCAGAACCATGGCCTGCACTTCGCTCTGGAGGAAGTCCGCCAGGCGCCGCAAACGCTCACCGCCGGGGCGGGTTTTCGGCCACACCAGATAGTAATTCTCCCCACTGGCGACTGCGGTTGGCCACGGCAGGCTCAGCCGTCCCTGCGCCACGTCCTCGGCCACCATCAACAAGTCGCCCATGGACACGCCATACCCCCGCGCTGCGGCGATCATGCCCAGCTCCAGGGTATCGAACACCTGCCCGCCCTTGAGTGATACCTGGGATGACAGCCCCATGCGCTCCAGCCATTTGCGCCAGTCCCTGCGGTCGGGGGTGGGATGCAGCAGCTCGGTGGTGGCCAGGCGCGAGGCATCCCAGGGCCCATCCTCCAACAGGTTCGGCGCACCGACAGGGATCAACAGTTCGGGGAACAGGTAGCTGGCCTCCCAGTCCACTGGAAAATGCCCGTAGCTCAACAGCACCGCACAGTCGAAAGGCTCCTGATTGAAGTCCACCTCATCCACGTTCATCCAGGCGCTGGTCAGTTGCACCTCATTGCCGGGCTGCAGTGCCCGGAAGCGGCTGAGCCGCGCGAGCAGCCAGCGCATGGTCAATGTGGAGGGGGCCTTCATGCGCAGGATGTCATCTTCAGCATTCAAGGTATGACAGGCCCGCTCCAGCGCCGCAAACCCTTCGCGCACGCCGGGCAACAACAGGCGCGCCGATTCAGTGAGCTGCAGGGTACGGCCACTGCGCAGGAACAGGCGGCAGGCGAAATGCTCTTCAAGTGTGCGGATATGCCGGCTCACCGCACTTTGGGTGATCGACAACTCCTCGGCTGCCCGGGTGAAGGAGCTGTGCCGGGAGGCCGCTTCAAATGCGCGCAAGGCATAAAGGGGAGGAAGACGACGATGCATGAGGAAAGCTCCGACAGCGCAATACCGAAACCCTACCAGAATCAATCAGGCATGAGTTTTAATCATGCAAGTGATCGCATTTATCCCTTTGTGCAATCGGCTGAGAGCGCCGAGAATCAACCCCTCCCCAACCCTCTGACTTTTTGAGCGTGATGATCATGCAGCATCCGGCACGTACCGAGCTCTGGGCCATTCTGCGGCTGTCAGGGCCGTTGATTGCCTCGCAGTTGGCGCACATGCTGATGGTGTTGACCGACACCCTGATGATGGCGCGCCTGAGCCCCGAAGCCCTGGCCGGTGGCGGCCTGGGCGCGGCGAGTTATTCGTTCGTCGCGATTTTCTGCATCGGCGTGATTGCCGCCGTGGGCACCCTGGTTGCCATCCGCCATGGCGCGGGCGATATCGAAGGCGCCACCCGCCTGACCCAGGCAGGGCTGTGGCTGGCCTGGCTGATGGCCTTGGCGGCGGCCCTGCTGCTGTGGAACCTCAAGCCCGTGTTGCTGATGTTCGGCCAGACCGACACCAACGTGCACTCGGCAGGGCAATTTCTGACCCTGCTGCCGTTCGCCCTGCCCGGCTACCTGAGCTTCATGGCGCTGCGCGGTTTTACCAGCGCCATCGGCAAAGCCACTCCGGTGATGGTGATCAGCGTCGGTGGCACGGTGGTCAACTACCTGCTCAACCACGCGCTGATCGAAGGCATGTTCGGCCTGCCCAAACTCGGCTTGATGGGCATTGGTTTAGTCACGGCGATTGTCGCCAACAGCATGGCGCTGGCGTTGATGTGGTACATCCGCAGCAACCGGGCCTATGCAGCCTACCCGCTGAGCGCCGGGCTGCTGCGCCTCAACACCCACTATCTGCGTGAGTTGTGGCGCCTGGGCCTGCCCATTGGTGGCACCTACGCGGTGGAGGTCGGGCTGTTTGCCTTTGCGGCACTGTGCATGGGCACCATGGGCAGCACGCAATTGGCGGCACATCAGGTCGCCCTGCAAATCGTGTCGGTAGCCTTTATGGTGCCGGCGGGGATGTCCTACGCGGTGACCATGCGCATCGGCCAGCATTACGGCGCCGGACAATTGCTGCAGGCACGCATGGCCGGGCGCGTTGGCATAGGCTTTGGCGCGGCAATCATGTTGGGATTTGCCGCCGTGTTGTGGCTGTTTTCCGATCCGCTCATAGGACTGCTTATCGACCACAACAACCCGGCGTTCCACGACGTGATCGTCCTGGCCGTGAGCCTGCTCGCCGTCGCCGCCTGGTTCGAGCTGTTCGACGGCGTGCAAACCATCGCCATGGGTTGCATTCGCGGGCTCAAAGACGCCAAGACCACCTTCTTGATCGGTGCGGGCTGCTACTGGTTGATTGGCGCTCCGTCGGCCTGGTTGATGGCTTTCACCCTGGGCTGGGGGCCGACCGGCGTGTGGTGGGGCCTGGCACTGGGCCTGGCCTGCGCGGCGATAAGCCTGACCTGGGCGTTTGAAGCAAAGATGAAGCGGATGATTCGGCGGGAAGGCTCAGAGCCCGAAGCCGACACCGGGTTTCAGGCTGCACAGACCGACTAGAGCCCCTCCCCCACGCGGGTGTGCTGGCCGTTGCCGAAGGTCAGGTATTCCACCAGTTCCGGCAAGGGCAGCGGCTTGCTGATCAGGTAACCCTGGGCCTGGTCGCAGCCGAACAGCCGCAACAGTGCCAGTTGCTCGGGAGTCTCGACACCTTCGGCCACCACTTCCAGATTGAGGTTGTGCGCCAGGTTGATCATGGCGTGCACCAGCTTGCGGTTTTCCTCGCGCTCTTCCATGCCGCCGACAAAGCTCTTGTCGATCTTCAGCAACGCAATCGGCAGGCTGTTGAGGTGCACGAAGGACGAGAAACCGGTGCCGAAGTCATCCAGGGAAAACCGCACACCCAGGCGGCCAAGGGCGTCCATGGTCTGCTTGACCAAGTCACTGCGGCGCATCACGGCGGTTTCGGTCAGTTCGAATTCCAACCATTGGGCTTCTACCCCACGCTCGGCAATCAGCCGACTGAGGGTGGACAGCAATTGGCTGTCCTGGAACTGACGGAACGACAGGTTGACCGCCATATGCAGCGGCGGCAGGCCGCGTTCGCGCAGGTCTTGCATGTCACGCAGGGCCCGGGAAATCACCCAGTAACCCAGGGGCACAATCAGGCCACTCTGTTCGGCCAGGGGCACGAATTCGCTCGGCGGCAACAGGCCGCGCTCGCCGTGACGCCAGCGAACGAGGGCTTCCAGGCCGACGATATGCCCGTCGTCCAGGTCCAGGCGCGGCTGGTAATGCAGTTCCAGTTCATCGCGGCGCAAGGCACGGCGCAGCTCGCTTTCCAGGTCGGCCAGGCTGCGCGCGTTGCGGTTGATGCGTTCGTTGAAGATATGAAAGGTGCAGCCCTGGGTGCTCTTGGCTTGCTGCATGGCGATATGGGCGTGCCACATCAGTGGGTCGGCGCCGGCACGGGCGCGGGCATGGGCCACGCCCAGGCTGCAACCGATCAACAGGCTTTCGCCATCCACCCAGTAAGGCTCGGCCATCGCTTCGGTGATGCGCTCGGCCATCCACTCTGCACGCTGCGGCGCGCGGCGGGTATCGATCAGCAGGGCAAATTCGTCGCTGCCCAGCCGCGCCAGTTGATCGCCGGCTTCGAGTTGGCTCTTGAGGCGCGACACCACCTGCAGGATCAGGCGGTCGCCGGCCTGGTGACCGAGGGCATCGTTGGCATGGCGAAAGTTATCGAGGTCCAGGTGACCGAGGGCCAGGCCGCGACCTTCATTCTCGGCCAGCCGCGCGGCCAGCAGGGTCTGGAAGCCCTGGCGGTTGGCGATGCCGGTGAGCGGGTCTTGCTCGGCCAGGCGTTGCAGGGTGGTTTCCAACACACCACGCTCGCGCACATGGCGCAGGCAGCGACGCAATGTGTCGGCGTCCAGAACATCGCGGATCAGCCAGTCACTGACGCCCAGCGGCGAAACCAGCGGCTCCTGCTCCAGCAACAACACGCACGGCAAGCTGCAACGGCCAGGGCCGGGTTGCAGGCTGGGCGTGGTCAGCAGCACGGCGCTGTCGTCGTCATCGAACAGACGACTCACCGAGTCCCAGTTGGGGGCGCTGATCAGCACAGCCCCATCGCCCATCGGCGCCAGGCACTCGCGCAACAACGCTGCCCACTCAGGCGCATCGGCCAGTAGCAGCAAACGCAAGGGTTCGACAGGCGTAGACAAGCTAGCTCCCTAGACTCTGCAAAGTTTCGTTGGCGGAGGGCATTATGACGTGCGGCCTGATAATCACCAATGATAGGGGTTATCAAATACGCAGGTGTAAGCAATTGTCGCTGCTTTAACCACAAGAAGCCCCGACATCCTGCGGCAAAGTAACAAAACCGGCAAATTTAGATCGAGTGGTACGTCACACCGTCGATCCAGCGCAGCAGAATCTTGCCAGCCTGTTAAAATGCCCGCCCTTTTGAACAACGACTCCCTGAATTCCGTATGTCCCGACTCAATCCCCGGCAGCAAGAAGCCGTGAACTACGTCGGCGGCCCTCTATTGGTGCTCGCCGGTGCTGGCTCCGGCAAGACCAGCGTGATCACCCGCAAGATCGCGCACCTGATCCAGAACTGTGGCATCCGCGCCCAGTACATCGTCGCCATGACCTTTACCAACAAGGCCGCGCGCGAGATGAAAGAGCGTGTCGGCACCCTGCTCAAGGGTGGCGAAGGCCGTGGCCTCACTGTGTGTACCTTCCACAACCTGGGGCTGAACATCATCCGCAAGGAGCATGTGCGGCTGGGCTACAAGCCGGGCTTCTCGATCTTCGACGAGACCGACGTCAAGGCCCTGATGACCGACATCATGCAGAAGGAATACGCGGGCGACGACGGCGTCGACGAGATCAAGAACATGATCGGCGCCTGGAAAAACGACCTGATCCTGCCGCCCGAAGCCCTGGAAAACGCGCGCAACCCCAAGGAACAGACCGCCGCCATCGTCTACACCCACTACCAGCGAACGCTCAAGGCGTTCAACGCGGTGGACTTCGACGACCTGATCCTGCTGCCGGTGAAGCTGTTCCAGGAACACGCCGACATCCTCGAAAAGTGGCAGAACAAGGTGCGCTACCTGCTGGTAGACGAATACCAGGACACCAACGCCAGCCAATACCTGCTGGTAAAGTTGCTGATCGGTACGCGCAACCAGTTCACCGTGGTGGGCGACGACGACCAGTCGATCTACGCCTGGCGCGGCGCCCGCCCGGAAAACCTGATGCTGCTCAAGGACGACTACCCGTCCCTGAAAGTGGTGATGCTGGAGCAGAACTACCGCTCCACCAGCCGCATCCTGCGTTGCGCCAACGTGCTGATCTCGAACAACCCCCACGAGTTTGAAAAACAACTGTGGAGCGAGATGGGTCACGGCGATGAGATCCGCGTGATCCGCTGCCGTAACGAAGACGCCGAGGCTGAGCGTGTTGCCGTCGAAATCCTCAGCCTGCACCTGCGCACCGACCGCCCTTACAGCGACTTCGCAATCCTCTATCGCGGCAACTACCAGGCCAAGCTGATCGAACTGAAGTTGCAGCACCACCAGGTGCCGTATCGTCTGTCGGGCGGCAACAGCTTTTTCGGACGCCAGGAAGTGAAAGACCTGATGGCCTACTTCCGTCTGATCGTGAACCCGGACGACGACAACGCCTTCCTGCGCGTGATCAACGTGCCGCGCCGCGAGATCGGTTCCACCACCCTGGAAAAGCTCGGCAACTACGCCACCGAACGCAAGATCTCGATGTACGCCGCCACCGACGAAATCGGCTTGGGCGAACACTTGGACACGCGCTTCACCGATCGCCTGTCACGTTTCAAGCGCTTTATGGACAAGGTACGTGAGCAGTGCGCCGGCGAAGACCCGATCAGCGCCCTGCGCAGCATGGTCATGGACATCGACTATGAAAACTGGCTGCGCACCAACAGTTCCAGCGACAAGGCCGCGGATTACCGAATGGGCAACGTCTGGTTCCTGATCGAAGCGCTGAAGAACACCCTGGAAAAAGACGAAGACGGCGAAATGACCGTCGAAGACGCCATCGGCAAGCTGGTGCTGCGCGACATGCTCGAGCGCCAGCAGGAAGAGGAAGATGGCGCCGAAGGTGTACAGATGATGACCTTGCATGCGTCCAAGGGCCTGGAATTTCCCTACGTGTTCATCATGGGCATGGAAGAGGAAATCCTCCCGCACCGCTCCAGCATCGAAGCCGACACCATTGAGGAAGAACGGCGCCTGGCCTACGTGGGTATTACCCGCGCGCGTCAGACACTGGCCTTCACCTTTGCCGCCAAGCGCAAGCAATACGGCGAAATCATCGATTGCGCCCCCAGCCGGTTCCTGGACGAATTGCCTCCGGATGACCTGGCCTGGGAAGGCAATGACGACACACCGACCGAAGTGAAGGCCGTTCGCGGCAACACCGCCCTGGCGGATATACGCGCGATGTTAAAGCGCTAGAATCGACTACTTTTTAATCTACTTTCGGCGCACAACGCGCCATTAGAGGAAGCTTTCCGTGGAAGCACTGCACAAGAAAATTCGCGAAGAAGGCATCGTGCTTTCCGATCAGGTACTCAAGGTCGACGCCTTTCTGAACCACCAGATCGACCCGGCGCTGATGAAACTGATCGGCGACGAATTCGCCGCGCTGTTCAAGGATTCGGGCATCACCAAGATCGTCACCATCGAAGCCTCGGGCATCGCGCCGGCGATCATGACCGGCCTGAACCTCGGCGTGCCGGTGATCTTCGCTCGTAAGCAACAATCCCTGACCCTGACCGAAAACCTGCTGTCGGCAACGGTGTATTCCTTCACCAAGAAAACCGAAAGCACCGTGGCGATCTCGCCGCGTCACCTGACCAGCAGCGACCGCGTACTGGTGATCGATGACTTCCTGGCCAATGGCAAGGCGTCCCAGGCGCTGATTTCGATCATCAAGCAGGCCGGTGCGACCGTTGCCGGTTTGGGGATTGTGATCGAGAAGTCGTTCCAGGGTGGCCGTGCGGAGTTGGACGCACAGGGTTATCGGGTTGAGTCGCTGGCGCGGGTGAAGTCGCTGGCCGGTGGCGTCGTCACCTTCATCGAATAATCGTTGCCTGCACGCGGTTAAACATCTGGGAGGGGCAAGCACCCTCCCACATTTGGCTTTGTGTTGGTTTTTAGTATGCGGTTGCTTGTAAGCCAGCGAGCAATAGGCGCTGATAGAGATCCTCTTTCAGCCCCTCCGGTTTATCCAACCGCATCCGCCTCAAATGCGCTGGAAACGCCTCCGGCTCCGGTGCATCCAGCGCCGCCTTGCCCAACTCCAGAATCTCCGTGAGCTTGAATTTGCTCTTGAGCCAGTTCAATGCACGCAACAGGTCCCGCTCTTCATCCGTGAAGTCGCTGCCCAGCGGATATTCCGGGAACAGCCGCCGATGCCGCGCCTGGATACCTTGGAGCCGCTCCGGCGTGTTGTCGCCAAAGCGCGGATCCAGCTGGAAATCCTTGGATAACTTGCCGGCTTTTTGCGCCTGCTCGATCAAGTCGGCCTGGAAGCGTGAGTCGGTAATGTTGAGCAACGCCTCGATCACCTTGGCATCCGTCTGACCACGCAAGTCGGCAATTCCATACTCGGTGATGACAATATCCCGCAGGTGCCGGGGGATGGTGCAATGCCCATACTCCCAGACGATATTGGAACTGACCTCACCCGCCGACTCGCGCCAGCTGCGCAGGATCAGGATCGAACGCGCGCCCTCCAGCGCATGCCCCTGGGCCACAAAGTTGTATTGCCCGCCCACACCGCTGAGCACGCGGCCGTCCTCCAACTGGTCGGCCACGCCTGCGCCCAGCAACGTCACCGTGATCGCGCTGTTGATAAACCGTGCATCCTGGCGCTGCAGGCGCTTGAGCTCTTCCTGGCCGTACAGCTCGTTGATGTAGCTGATACGGGTCATGTTGAATTCCAGACGCTTGGCGTGGGTCATCTCCTGCAAACGCTGGTAAAAACTGCGCGGCCCCAGGAAGAAACCGCCGTGGATCGAAACGCCATCGGGCTGCGCCGCATCGTCCAGCAAACCGGCGTTGGCTTGTTCCTGAGTGGCCACATCCGGGTAGACCTTGCGCCGGATAATCCCCGCATCCGCCAGCACCAGCAGGCCGTTGACGAACATTTCGCTGCAACCGTAGAGGCCACGGGCGAAGGGGTCGACACCGCCTTCACGGCTGATCAGCGGGGCCCATTGGTACACATCCAGGTCAGTCAGTAGCAGGCGATAAGCTTCGTTATCGGCCTGGCGCGCCAGCAAAGCGGCGGTCAGTGCGTCGCCCATGGAACCGATACCTATCTGCAAGGTGCCCCCATCGCGCACCAGGGTGCTGGCGTGCAAGCCGATGAAATGGTCCTGGAACCCCACCGGCATGTTCGGCGTGGAGAACAACGTGCTGCTGTCCTTTGCATCGATCAGGTAGTCGAACGCGTCCATGCCCAACTCGGAGTCGCCCGGCATGTAGGGCAAGTCAGTGTGAACCTGGCCAACGATCAAAACGGTTTCGCCCGCTTCACGTCGCTTGGCGATCATGGGCAGCAGGTCGAGGGTGATGTCGGGGTTGCAGCTCAGGCTCAGGCGATCCGGGTGTTCGGCGCTGCTCGCGACCAACTGCGCCACCAGGTTCAGGCCGGCGGCATTGATGTCGCGGGCGGCATGGCTGTAGTTGCTGCTCACGTAGTCCTGCTGGGCCGACGTGCTGTGGAGCAGGCTGCCGGGCTGCATGAAGAACTGCTGCACATGGATATTCTTCGGCAGGCTGTCCTTGTGCAGGTCAGCGAGGAAATCCAGCTCGGGATAGTCGCCAAACACCCGCTCGATAAAGGGTTCGAGAAAGCGCTTCTGCAAGCCATCGCCCAAGGTGGGGCGGCCCAGGCTCAACGCGGTGTAAATCGTCAGCGCGCGATCCGGCAACTTGGCGATACGCCGGTACAGTGCATTGGCGAACAGGTTCGGCTTACCCAGGCCCAGGGGCATGCCCATGTGGATATGCGCCGGTAACCGCGCCAGTACGTCGTCAACTGCTTGCTCGATTGAACACAACTGCACCATCCGACCCTCCTGAACATTCCGTGATTAGGGGTTGGACAGAGAGTGGCGGGTCTTTGCTGCAAAGAACAGCTTCGAAACACAAATTACGGGCACAAAAAAGCCGCTCGTAAGCGGCGTTTTTGGCGAAGATCGACGGTTACAGGCCGGACATCTTCTTGATTGCACCTTTAAGCTCATCATCCGAGCAATCAGCACAGGTGCCTTTTGGCGGCATGGCGTTGATACCGGTGATCGCCTTGGCCAGGATGCCGTCGAGACCGCCTTGGTGATCAGCGCGTTCTTTCCAGGCAGCGGTGTCGCCGATTTTCGGCGCGCCCAGCAAACCGGTGCCGTGGCACGCGTTGCAGTGTTTGGCGATCACGTCATCTGGTGTTTTCGCTCCACCGCCGCCGCCCGCTGCCACAGCCACTTCCATCCCCTTGCACTCTTGCCCCTGAACGCACACCTGGCCCACAGGCTCCAGGCGCTTGGCAATTTCATCATTGGTCGCAGCTTGAGCGCTGACAGCCCATAGGGCCAGTACGGTTGCTGGTGCAGCCAGCATTTTCATAATTAGGTTCACGCGTTCACCCTCAATGGTGGCTATTCACGCCTGCGGCCACGGTTTCGCAGGCGGCGAAAGTATAACGGTTAGCCCGTCCGGCCGAAACAACCCTATTAAACAAAGGGAGATTCAGTCTCGCGGAATGCTGCTCGGGTGTCTCTGCAACGCTGGCAGGACGCCTCTTTTGTTAAAAGTTCGCGGGTGTGGCTGCGCTGATTAGTCGCGCCGGCACATCGAACGGATTACGGAAACGATGAGGCTTGGTGCTTTCAAAGTAGTAGCTATCGCCGGCTTCGAGCACAAAAGTTTCAAGACCGACCACCAATTCCAAACGGCCTTCCACCAGAATCCCGGTTTCTTCGCCCTCGTGGGTGAGCATTTCTTCGCCGGTGTCGGCGCCAGGCGGGTAGATCTCGTTGAGAAATGCAATTGCCCGGCTCGGGTGCGCCCGGCCCACCAGTTTCATGGTGACGGCGCCGTCAGAGATGTCGATCAGCTCATTGGCTTTATAGACGATCTGCGTCGGTATTTCCTGGAGGATCTCTTCGGAAAAGAACTCGACCATCGACATGGGAATGCCGCCCAGCACCTTGCGTAAGGAGCTGATGGAAGGGCTGACACTGTTTTTTTCGATCATCGAAATGGTGCTGTTGGTGACACCCGCGCGCTTGGCGAGCTCACGCTGGGAAAGACCCTTCAGTTTACGGATGGATTGCAGTCGTTCGCCGACGTCCAATGCAGGTGCCTCCTAGGATTCAGGCTTTGTTGTAATTGAGCGTTATCATGGCGACAGCGTTCAGTATTTACAACACTTGGGCCTAAATCCCAGGGAGCGGTGTTCGTGCCTGACGGTCAAGCGCCGGAATAGAGCCTTGGCACACGACGCAGGTTGCAAAAGATCTGGTACGGAATGGTCTCAGCGGCGACGGCGACGTCACTGGCGAGGATGTTTTTGCCCCACAGCTCTACCGTGGAGCCAAGACCCGCCTCAGGCACGTCCGTCAGATCGATGCACAGCATGTCCATGGACACGCGCCCCAGCAATTGGCTGCGCTGCCCCGCCACCAGTACCGGCGTGCCGGTGGGCGCATGGCGCGGGTAGCCGTCGGCATAACCCATGGCAACCACGCCGATACGCATCGGTTTAGGTGTGATGAACCGGGCGCCGTAGCCCACCGGCTCGCCGGCTGGCAGTTCACGCACGCAGATCACTTTCGATTCCAGGGTCATCACCGGCTGCAAGCGCGCAGCCAAGGCCTGGCCCTCACCAAACGGTGTGGCACCGTAAAGCATGATGCCCGGACGCACCCAGTCGCTGGACACGCTCGGCCAGCCCAGCACCGACGGCGAATTGCGCAGGCTGACTTCAGCCACCAGACCTTGGCGCGCGGCCTCAAATACCGCCACTTGCTCGGTGCTGCTGACGCAATCGAGTTCATCGGCGCGGGCAAAATGGCTCATCAACACAATCTTCGCGACTTTACCGCTGGCCAGCAGGCGCTGGTAAGCCTCGTGGTAATCCTTGGGGTGCAGGCCAACGCGGTGCATGCCCGAATCGAGCTTGAGCCAGATAGTCAGCGGCTTGAGCAGGCTGGCCTGTTCGATGGCCTCCAGTTGCCACAGCGAATGCACCACGCACCAGAAGTCATGCTCGACGATCAACGGCAGCTCATCGGCCTCGAAAAAGCCTTCCAGTAGCAGCACTGGCGCGCGAATACCGGCGGCGCGCAGCTCCAACGCTTCTTCGATGCACGCCACGGCAAACCCGTCGGCCTCGGCTTCGAGCGCCTGGGCGACGCGCACGGCACCATGGCCGTAGGCGTCGGCCTTGACCACCGCGAGGGCCTTGGCGCCCGTGACTTCACGGGCCAATTGGTAGTTGTGGCGCAGGGCTTGGAGGTCGATCAGGGCACGGGCAGGACGCATGGCGGCAGGCTTCTAGGCGGCAAAATGATGAAAAAACCGGCACCGCCTAACAGCTTCGGCACCGGGAGAGGGATCGTTGTTTAAGGCAATGCAGCCACGACGGACAGCTCTACCAGGATTTGCGGTTCGCACAGCTTGGCTTCAACCGTGGCACGGGCCGGGGCGAAGCCTTTGGGCAGCCACTTGTCCCACACCGCGTTCATGCCGGCGAAGTCGGCGTCGATGTCTTTCAGGTAGATCGTCACCGACAGCAGCTTGGTTTTGTCGGTGCCCGCCAAGTCCAGCAAACGCTCGATATTGGCCAGGGTTTCACGGGTCTGCTGTTCGATCCCGGCGTTCATGTCGTCACCGACTTGCCCGGCCAGATACACGGTACCGCTGTGAACAACGATCTGGCTCATGCGCTCATTGGTGAGCTGGCGCTGGATTGACATGTTTTGCAGACTCCTGGTGGTTGCCATAACGGGAAATATCGAGGCCTTCGGCGCTGATCTGCGGCGTTTTCTTCGCCATCAGATCAGCCAGCAAGCGCCCGGAGCCGCACGCCATGGTCCAACCGAGGGTGCCATGGCCGGTGTTCAGGAACAGGTTCTTGAATGGCGTGGCACCGACAATCGGCGTGCCGTCGGGTGTGGTCGGACGCAGGCCGGTCCAGAACGTGGCTTCGGCCAGATCGCCGCCCTGAGGATAAAGGTCGTTGACGATCATCTCCAGGGTTTCACGCCGACGCGGGTTAAGCGACAGGTCAAAACCGGCTATTTCAGCCATGCCGCCGACGCGGATGCGGTTGTCGAAACGGGTGATGGCGACCTTGTAGGTCTCATCGAGAATGGTCGACGTTGGCGCCATCGCCGGGTTGGTGATCGGCACCGTCAGCGAGTAACCCTTGAGCGGGTACACCGGCGCCTTGATCCCCAGCGGCTTGAGCAGCTTCGGCGAGTAGCTGCCGAGGGCCAGCACGTAGCGGTCGGCGGTTTCCAGCTTGCCGTCGATCCACACGCCGTTGACGCGCTCGCCGGCGTAGTCGAGGCGCTGGATGTCCTGTTCGAAGCGGAACTCCACGCCCAACTGCTTGCACATCTCGGCCAAGCGGGAGGTGAACATCTGGCAGTCGCCGGTCTGGTCGTTGGGCAGGCGCAGGGCACCGGCGAGAATATCGGTGACACTGGCCAGGGCCGGCTCAACACGGGCGATACCGGCGCGGTCGAGCAGTTCGAATGGCACGCCGGACTCTTTCAACACGGCGATGTCTTTGGCGGCGCCATCCAACTGGGCCTGGGTGCGGAACAACTGGGTAGTCCCGAGGCTGCGGCCTTCGTAGGCGATGCCGGTTTCGGCACGTAATTCGTCGAGGCAGTCACGGCTGTACTCGGACAGGCGCACCATGCGCTCCTTGTTCACCGCATAACGGCTGGCGGTGCAGTTGCGCAGCATCTGCGCCATCCACAGGTATTGGTCGATATCGGCAGTGGCCTTGATCGCCAGCGGCGCGTGGCGTTGCAGCAGCCACTTGATGGCCTTGAGCGGCACGCCCGGCGCGGCCCATGGCGATGCATAGCCTGGGGACACCTGGCCGGCGTTGGCGAAACTGGTTTCCATGGCAGCCGCAGGCTGACGGTCGACTACAACGACTTCAAAGCCGGCCCGCGCCAAATAGTAGGCACTGGTCACACCAATGACGCCGCTACCTAAGACCAGAACGCGCATTTTTATATCCTCATCACGGGCTTAGCCGCTGACGTGTGTTATTCGAGCAATGATGGGCGCAGTATAAAAAGCAATCACCAGTGCATTTCACTATATAAATGCCTATATTTGGCGACAATTCTCGGCAAAAACCCTTTTCACAGAGGCGTATCCCCTATGCGTACCAACACCCAGACCAAGCGGGAGCTGGACAAGATCGACCGCAACATCCTGCGCATCCTGCAAACCGACGGGCGAATTTCGTTCACCGAGCTGGGGGAAAAGGTCGGGCTCTCCACCACGCCGTGTACCGAGCGGGTACGGCGACTGGAGCGCGAGGGGATCATCATGGGCTACAACGCGCGTCTAAACCCACAGCATTTGAAGGGAAGTTTGCTGGTATTTGTCGAGATCAGCCTCGATTACAAATCCGGCGACACCTTTGAAGAGTTCCGCCGCGCCGTGCTGAAACTGCCCCATGTCTTGGAGTGCCACCTGGTCTCGGGAGACTTCGACTACCTGGTGAAAGCGCGAATTTCCGAGATGGCCTCGTACCGCAAATTGCTCGGCGATATCCTGCTCAAGCTGCCCCATGTGCGGGAATCGAAGAGCTATATCGTGATGGAAGAGGTGAAAGAGAGCCTGAACCTGCCGATCCCTGACTGATCGGCACATACGCCTGTCAGACCAGCACCTGCCGGGTGCTCGCCATGTACTCATGGATCTGCTTCTCCACCCGAGGGTGAATCAGCTCCACCGGCCCGCGCCCATTGGGGCAAGGCAAGGTCTTGGTGGTGCCGAACAGCCGACAGATCAGCGGCCGCTCGTCATACACGGTGCAGCCGTTGGGGCCCAGGTGCACGCAGTTCAGCTCGTCCATCGCCGCGTCCTGCTCGGCAGCGGTCTTGCGTGGCAGGCGCGACATTTCCTCGGGCGAAGTGGTGACCGGCCCACAGCAGTCGTGGCAGCCAGGGACGCACTCGAACGAAGGAATCTGACGGCGCAGCGCGCTGATTTTCTGACTGTTGCAACTCATCGAAACACGTACCGAACGGCAAATAGAGGTGGATTCTGAAGCAAAACGCCCTGCGCAGACAGCTTCGTCCGACCGCTGTATCCTGCGTCAAATTTTCCAAACAGGGATGCTCCCCATGACTGCCAGCACCCGGCACACCGCTTCCTACTACGCCGCCAGCAGCGTGCCGCAACCCGATTACCCAGCGTTGACGGGCGAAGTGAGCGCCGATGTGTGCGTGATCGGCGGCGGTTTCTCCGGGCTCAACACGGCCCTGGAGCTGGCTGAGCGCGGCTTCAGTGTGGTGCTGCTGGAGGCGCGCAAGATCGCCTGGGGCGCCAGCGGGCGCAATGGCGGCCAGTTGATTCGCGGCGTCGGCCATGGCCTGGAGCAGTTCACCAACGTGATCGGCACCGATGGCGTGCGCCAGATGAAGCTGATGGGCCTGGAAGCCGTGGAGATCGTGCGTGAACGTGTCGAACGCTACCAGATCCCCTGTGACCTGACCTGGGGCTACTGCGACCTGGCCAACAAGCCTCGCGACCTGCACGGCCTGGCCGAAGACGCCGAAGAACTGCGCAGCCTGGGCTATCGCCACGAAGTACGCTTGCTGCAAGCGAGCGAAATGGGCAGCGTCATCGGCTCCGACCGCTATGTGGGCGGCATGATCGACATGGGTTCCGGCCACCTGCACCCGTTGAATCTGGCTCTCGGCGAAGCCGCCGCCGCGCAGCAATGGGGTGTGCAGTTGTTCGAACAGTCCGAAGTCACGCGTATCGACTACGGCCCCGAGGTCAAGGTGCACACCGCCCAGGGCCATGTGCGCGCCAAGACCCTGGTGCTGGCCTGCAATGCCTACCTGAATGGGCTGAACCCGCAATTGAGCGGCAAGGTGCTGCCCGCCGGCAGCTACATCATCGCCACCGAACCGTTGAGCGAAGCACAAGCCGCCAACCTGCTGCCGCAGAACATGGCGGTGTGTGACCAGCGCGTGACGGTGGATTACTTCCGCCTGTCCGCCGACCGCCGCCTGTTATTCGGCGGCGCCTGCCACTACTCCGGACGCGACCCCAAGGACATCGGCGCCTACATGCGGCCAAAGATGCTGCAGGTATTCCCACAGCTGGCAGAGGTGAAGATCGATTACCAATGGGGCGGCATGATCGGCATCGGCGCCAACCGCCTGCCGCAGATCGGCCGCTTGGCGGATCAGCCCAACGTGTATTACGCCCAGGCCTATGCAGGCCATGGCCTCAACGCCACGCACCTGGCGGGCAAGTTGCTGGCCGAAGCCATCAGTGGCCAGCAGCAGGGACGTTTCGACCTGTTCGCCCAGGTGCCACACATCACCTTCCCCGGCGGCAAATACCTGCGCTCGCCGCTGCTGGCCTTGGGAATGCTCTGGCACCGCCTCAAAGAGCTGGCCTGATCAATCGCGCCAGAAGGGTTTCAGGCCTTCCTGGCGCGCTTGCTCAGGAGTCAATCCAACGTCGCGCAATTGCTCGCAGGTCAAGTGCAGCAGGGCCTTGCGCGTATGACGGCGGTGCCAGAACAGACTCCAGCGGCTGATCTCGCGCGGCGACGTCGCCCGCTCTTGCCCAGCCTGCAATTCCTGACTGTGTAACATCAGCCGCACATCGCTCATGCCGTTCATTTTGCTGCCCCTCATTTGCCTGTTGCCATGAGTGACTAGAATGGGTGAGCGAGCAAAACCATTACAGATTCAACCAATCTTTATTAAATCCATACAGATACTGCCTTTACGTGGCTGAACCCTGTATTTTCCCGCTATCTGTACTGGTCCCCTGGGAGCGACCGCCATGACGCTTTACGTCAACCTCGCCGAATTGCTGGGCACGCGCATCGAGCAGGGTTTCTATCGCCCCGGTGATCGACTGCCGTCCGTACGCGCCTTGAGCGTGGAGCACGGGGTCAGCCTGAGCACCGTGCAGCAGGCTTATCGGTTGCTGGAAGACAATGGCCTGGCGATGCCCAAGCCCAAGTCCGGCTACTTTGTACCGGTGGGCCGTGAGTTACCGGCGCTGCCTGAGGTCAGCCGCCCGGCCCAGCGCCCGGTGGAGATTTCGCAATGGGACCTGGTGTTGGAACTGATTCGCGCGGTTCCGCGCAAAGACGTCATACAGTTGGGTCGCGGCATGCCGGATGTATTGTCGCCCACCATCAAGCCTTTGCTGCGCAGCCTGGCCCGTGTCAGCCGGCGCCAGGACTTGCCGGGGCTGTATTACGACAACATCCTCGGCTGTATGGAGTTGCGCGAGCAGATTGCCCGACTGTCACTGGACTCCGGCTGCCAACTGACGGCCGAGGACATTGTGATTACCACTGGTTGCCACGAGGCGCTGTCCGCCAGCATCCACGCCATCTGTGAGCCCGGCGACATCGTTGCGGTGGACTCGCCCAGCTTCCACGGCGCCATGCAGACCCTCAAGGGCCTGGGCATGAAAGCCCTGGAAATCCCCACCGACCCGATCACCGGCATCAGCCTCGAAGCCCTGGAACTGGCATTGGAGCAGTGGCCGATCAAGGTCATCCAACTGACCCCAAACTGCAACAACCCCCTGGGCTACATCATGCCGGAGGCACGCAAGCGAGCGCTGCTGAACCTGGCCCAGCGCTTTGACGTGGCGATTATCGAAGACGACGTGTATGGCGAGCTTGCCTACAGCTACCCGCGCCCGCGCACCATTAAATCCTTCGACGAAGACGGCCGCGTGCTGCTGTGCAGCTCGTTCTCCAAGACCCTGGCGCCGGGCCTGCGTATTGGTTGGGTGGCGCCGGGCCGGTACCTGGAGCGGGTGCTGCACATGAAGTACATCAGCACCGGTTCCACCGCCACACAGCCACAGATCGCCATTGCCGAGTTTCTCAAGGGCGGGCATTTCGAGCCGCATCTACGGCGAATGCGCACGCAATATCAACGTAATCGCGACTTGATGCTCGACTGGGTCAGCCGCTATTTCCCAGCGGGTACCCGTGCCAGCCGCCCGCAGGGCAGTTTTATGCTGTGGATCGAACTGCCGGAAGGTTTTGATACGTTGAAGCTCAACCGTGTGCTGGTGGAACAAGGTGTTCAGGTGGCGGTGGGCAGCATCTTTTCCGCCTCGGGCAAGTACAGGAATTGCCTGCGCATGAACTACGCTGCCAAGCCAACCGCCCAGATCGAAGAGGCCGTGCGCAAGGTCGGCGCTGCCGCGAGCAAACTGCTGGCCGAGGCCGCCGACTGACCTTTCACGAGAAATCGCCGTCATATGTCGACAACCGCCCTGACCTGGAAGCGACTCCCTTGATGATTCGACGGCTTTTACCGCTTTTCCTGTTGGGAGCCCTGGCCTTGGGCGGCTGTGCCACGGTGAGTACCCCGCGCATCTCCAGCGATGCCCTACCGGCTGCCCAGTCGTCATTCGGCCGCTCGATCCAGGCCCAGGCCGCGCCGTATCAAGGGCGCTCCGGTTTCCGCCTGCTGCCCAACAGCAGCGAAGCCTTCATGGCCCGCGCCGAGCTGATCCGCAACGCCCAGACCAGCCTCGACCTGCAGTACTACATCGTCCACGACGGCATCAGCACCCGCATGCTGGTGGATGAACTGCTCAAGGCTGCCGACCGTGGGGTGCGCGTGCGCATCCTGCTGGACGACACCACCAGCGACGGCCTCGACCAGATCATCGCCACCCTCGCCGCCCACCCCAAGATCGAGATTCGCCTGTTCAACCCCTTGCACCTGGGGCGCAGCACCGGCGTGACGCGCGCCATGGGCCGCCTGTTCAACCTGTCGCTGCAGCACCGGCGCATGCACAACAAGCTGTGGCTGGCGGACAACAGCGTGGCCATCGTCGGTGGGCGCAACCTGGGGGACGAGTATTTCGACGCCGAGCCCAACCTGAACTTCACCGATATCGACATGCTCAGCGTCGGACCGGTGGCCGAGCAACTCGGGCACAGTTTCGATCAGTACTGGAACAGCGCCCTGAGCAAACCCATTGATGACTTTGTCTCCAATACGCCCTCCAAAGGTGACCTGGCCGCCGCGCGCCTGAGCCTGGAAGCATCGCTGGCCGAGTCGCGCCAGCAAAAGCATGCGCTGTATGCGCGCTTGCGGACCTACCAGACTCAGCCGCGCATGGACATCTGGCGCCGCGAACTGATCTGGGCCTGGAACCAGGCACTGTGGGACGCGCCGAGCAAGGTCCTGTCCAAGGCCGACCCGGACCCGCACCTGCTGCTGACCACCCAACTGGCCCCGGAACTGGAAGGCGTCAACCACGAGCTGATCATGATCTCGGCGTACTTCGTCCCGGGGCAGCCAGGGCTGGTGTACCTGACGGGCCGCGCCGACGCGGGCGTATCGGTGAGCTTGTTGACCAATTCCCTTGAAGCCACCGACGTGCCTGCCGTACATGGCGGCTATGCGCCGTATCGCAAGGCACTGCTGGAGCACGGGGTAAAACTCTACGAACTGCGCCGCCAACCGGGTGACGGTGGCGGCAGCGGCCCGCACCTGTTTCGGCGAGGCACGTTCCGCGGCTCGGACTCGAGCCTGCACAGCAAGGCGATGATCTTTGATCGGCAAAAATCGTTTGTCGGCTCTTTCAATTTCGACCCTCGCTCCGTGCTGTGGAACACCGAAGTCGGTGTGCTGGTGGACAGCCCCGAGCTGGCGGAACACGTGCGCAACCTGGCTCTGCAAGGCATGGCGCCGGCCTTGAGCTACGAGGCGAAATTGCAGGACGGCAACCTGGTGTGGGTGACCGAGGACAACGGCCAACTGCACACCCTGACCCGTGAGCCTGGCAGTTGGTGGCGGCGCTTCAATGCCTGGTTCGCCACCTCGGTCGGCCTGGAGCGCATGCTCTAGGAACAGCGAGGATCAAGCGGGCTGTGCGACACCAAATGCGCCTTGGCGCAACAACAGCACCACCAACCCCAGCGCTCCGGCCGCCATCAGCCACGGCAGCGCATGCCCGCTGATCCACTGGCTACCCGCGCCAGCCACCAGCGGGCCGATCAGGCAACCGATTCCCCACAACTGCGCAATGTGAGCATTGGCGCGCACCAGCGCATCGTCACGATAACGCTCGCCGATCAGAATCAGCGACAACGTGAACAACCCACCAGCACTGGCGCCGAACAGCACCCACACCGGCCAGATCAACGGCGTGTGCAACAACAATGGGATCGCCAGGCTTGACGCCAGCAACAGCACCGCGCAACTCAGGAATAAAGTGCGCCGCGGCAGGTAATCCGCCAGCGCGCCAATGGGCAGTTGCAGCAACGCGTCGCCGACCACCACCGTGCTGACCATCGCCAAGGCGACCTCGGCGGTGAAGCCCTGCTGCAGGCAGTACACCGGCAGCAGCGTCAGGATCATCGCCTCGAACGCCGCGAACAGCGCCACCGCCCAGGCAATCGCTGGCAGGCTCAGGCAGAAGCGCCACAGGTCCGCGAAGGTCACGCTGAACGACTCGGCACTGGGCGCACCGGAGCGACCCAGCAAGGCCAGCGGTGCCACCAGCAACAGGCCAACGCCGACCCAGAAACCATAGTCATGGTCGGTGCCGATCACGCCCAGCAGCAACGGCCCCGAGAGTTGGCTCAAGGCATAACTGCAGCCATACAGCGCCACCAGCCGGCCACGCCACTGTTCCACCACCAACTGGTTGATCCAGCTTTCACCGAGGATAAACACGATGGTCAGGATCACCCCGATCATCAGCCGCAGCACCAGCCACACCGGATAGCTGGGCAAAATTGCCAGCAGGCCGATGGACACGGCTCCGGCCCATAGGCACAGGCGCATCAGATTGGCGGTGCCCAGCCATGAAGCAAGACGGCTGGAGACCTTGGCGCCGAGCAGCACGCCGAACGCCGGCATGGCGGCCATCACGCCAATGGCAAAACTGCCGTAGCCCCAGCCTTCAAGGCGCAGCGACACCAGCGGCATGCTGACGCCCAGGGCCAGACCGACACTGAGTACCGAGGTCAGGACGGCGAAATAGGTCGCCCAACGCATGTCCACGCTCCTGTGGATAATTATTTATCTAGTTTCAAAACGAACTGTAGGAGCGAACTTGTTCGCGAAAAACGTTAACGATGACGCGTTCATCCTGGATAAACGCGGCGCCTTCAAGTTCTTCGCGAGCAAGCTCGCTCCTACAGGGGTCAGCGGTGTTGCTTAGAGCTTGATCCAGGTCGCCTTCAGCTCGGTGTACTTGTCGAACGCATGCAGCGATTTGTCGCGACCATTACCCGACTGCTTGAAGCCACCAAACGGCGCGGTCATGTCGCCGCCATCATATTGGTTAACCCACACGCTACCGGCGCGCAGGGCCTTGGCGGTGAGGTGCGCCTTGGAAATGTCCGACGTCCACACCGCAGCGGCGAGGCCGTATTGGGTGTCGTTGGCGATTTTGATCGCTTCTTCGGCGCCGTCAAAGGTGATCACCGACAGCACCGGGCCGAAGATCTCTTCCTGGGCGATTCTCATGGCGTTGGTCACACCGTCGAAAATCGTCGGCTCGACGTAGGTGCCACCCGTCTCTTCAAGAATGCGCTTGCCGCCCGCTACCAACTTGGCGCCATCGGCGTGACCCGCTTCGATATACGAGAGCACGGTGTTCATCTGCTGGGTGTCCACCAGCGCACCAACGGTGGTCGCCGGATCCAGCGGGTTGCCGGGTTTCCAGCCTTTGAGGGCCTCAATCACCAGCGGCAGGAACGTGTCCTTGATCGAACGCTCCACCAGCAGGCGCGAGCCGGCCGTGCAGACTTCGCCCTGGTTGAAGGCGATGGCGCTGGCAGCGGATTTGGCGGCAGCCTGCAGGTCCGGAGCATCGGCGAACACGATGTTTGGGCTCTTGCCGCCGGCTTCCAGCCAGACGCGCTTCATGTTCGATTCGCCGGAGCGGATCAACAGTTGCTTGGCGATCTTGGTCGAACCGGTGAACACCAGGGTGTCGACGTCCATGTGCAGCGCCAGCGCGTTACCCACGGTGTGGCCGTAGCCCGGCAACACGTTGAACACGCCTTTCGGAATACCGGCTTCAACGGCCAGGGCCGCGATGCGGATGGCGGTGAGTGGGGATTTTTCAGACGGCTTGAGGATTACCGAGTTACCGGTCGACAGCGCCGGGCCGAGCTTCCAGCAGGCCATCATCAGCGGGAAGTTCCAGGGCACAATGGCCCCCACAACGCCGACCGGCTCACGGGTCACCAGACCCAGTTGATCGTGCGGGGTGGCCGCGACTTCGTCATAGATCTTGTCGATTGCCTCGCCGCTCCAGCTCAGGGCATTTGCCGCGCCGGGTACGTCAATGTTCAGGGAATCGCTGATCGGCTTGCCCATGTCCAGGGTTTCGAGCAGCGCCAGCTCTTCGGCATTGGCCTTGAGCAGCGCGGCGAAACGGATCATGGTGGCTTTGCGTTTGGCCGGCGCCAGGCGCGACCAGACACCGGAATTGAAGGTGGCGCGGGCGTTTTCCACAGCGCGCTGGGCGTCGGCGGCGTCACAACTGGCTACGCGGGTGAGCAGGCGGCCATCGACCGGGCTGATGCATTCGAAGGTGTCACCGGAAACAGCGGCGGTGTATTCGCCATTGATGTAGGCGCGGCCTTCGATCTTCAGGTCCTTGGCGCGTTGTTCCCAGTCGGCACGGGTCAGGGTGGTCATGCGAGTGTCCTCCTCTTATTGAATACAAGGGCCAGGCGATGTCCCCCGGCAGCCTCAAAGAATGCTTGCCCGCCAGCCAGCTGTTCGGCTCAAAGGCAGCTGCCACCCTAAACCAGCGGCTGGGGATGTTTCAATATATTTGACATAACGCCGGGAAATGCCCTTGCGATGTTCATTTTAATAAACATAGACTTTGGGCTCTCCAACCCCAGGCCAGACGGGACACGCACATGAGCATCCAGGACATCGTCGACTTCAGCCAAGCCAACACCGCCCCCGACCGCTACCGCCCTGCCGCCGAAAAAATCCTCAAGGGCGATCCCGAACAAACGGTGTACAACCATTACAACAGCCCGTGCGGCCAGATGAACGCCGGGGTCTGGGAAGGTGAGGTCGGGCAGTGGAAGGTCAACTACACCGAGCATGAATACTGCGAGATCGTGCAGGGGGTTTCCGTATTGCGCGACGCTGAGGGCAATGCCAAGACATTGCGTGCCGGCGACCGCTTTGTGATCCCGGCCGGCTTCAGTGGCACCTGGGAAGTGCTGGAGCCGTGCCGCAAGATCTACGTGGTGTTCGAACAGAAGGCCTGATCAACAAACGCCAGGCAAAAAAAAGCCCGTATCGTGAGATACGGGCGTTTTTTCACAAGGAAGAAAATCAATTACTTGATTTTGCCTTCTTTGTAGATCACGTGCTTGCGAACGCGCGGGTCGAACATTTTCTTTTCGAGCTTGTCCGGGGTAGTACGCTTGTTCTTGTCGGTAGTGTAGAAGTGACCAGTACCGGCGCTAGAGATCATTCGAATCAATTCACGCATGATAGAGCTCCTTAGATCTTGCCAGCGGCGCGGATTTCGGCCAGCACGACAGTGATGCCACGCTTGTCGATAATACGCATGCCTTTGGCAGATACACGCAGGCGAACAAAACGTTTCTCTTCTTCAACCCAGAAGCGGTGATGCTGCAGGTTCGGCAGGAAACGACGACGGGTTTTGTTATTTGCGTGGGAAATGTTATTCCCAGTCACCGGACCCTTACCGGTAACTTGACAGACTCTCGACATGCCTCAGCCCTCTAAAACCACATGCCCAACCCGGCATGGGTTGGCCGCTTAATCTCTCAGTCATTTGGCGCCAGGCGCCGCGTTTCTTTAGGGTCTTACCGGCTACACCTACAAGCGAAGGAACCGGGCCCCTAGAAAAGAGCGCTGCTTTATACCAGAAAGACCCCGGCGCAACAACAGGCCGTATATTTTTATCGACGCAAATCTCGGCTGTTGATACCTGAACCGTTGCCAGGAGGGGCCGCTACAACAGCCGACCGCTCGTCGCACAGAATGATTTTCAGCGCCCGCCAGCACCGCAAAGCGCATGACGAAACGATCTGAGGCGCCATCAAAACAGCATTTTGCCCAAAAGCACAGGCAAAAATGGGCTAGTCATTTATCAATCAGAGCACTACGGTAGGACTTTTCCAGACTGCACTCGCAGATGGGCCTTCGATCTGCAAAGGAAACCGAACATGCGCCTCGCTGCCCTACCGCTATTGCTAGCCCCTCTATTTATCGCGCCGCTGGCCTCCGCCGCCAGCAATTTGAGCGTCTGCACCGAGGCCAGCCCCGAAGGGTTCGATGTGGTGCAATACAACTCACTGACCACCACCAACGCCTCGGCCGACGTGCTGATGAACCGCCTGGTGGACTACGACGCGGCCAGCGGCAAACTGGTGCCAAGCCTGGCGGACAGCTGGGACGTCTCGCCGGATGGCCTGACCTATACCTTCAAGCTGCACCCGGACGTGAAATTCCATCGCACCGAGTATTTCACCCCAAGCCGCACCCTGACCGCCGAAGACGTACGCTTCAGCTTCGAGCGCATGCTCGACCCGGCCAACCCGTGGCATAAGATCGCCCAGAGCGGCTTCCCCCACGCCCAGTCCCTGCAATTGCCGGCCCTGGTCAAGAAGATCGATGCGCTCGACCCGCTGACCGTGCGCTTTACCCTCGATCACGCCGACTCCACCTTCCTCGCGGCCCTGAGCATGGGCTTTGCCTCGATCTACCCGGCGGAATACGCCGATAAACTGCTCAAGGCTGGCACGCCAGAGAAGCTCAACAGCCAACCGATCGGCACCGGGCCGTTCATCTTCAGCCGTTTCCAGAAAGACGCCGTGGTGCGCTACAAGGCCAACGCGGACTACTTCGCCGGCAAACCGGCTGTGGATAACTTGATCTTTGCCATTACCCCGGACGCCAACGTGCGCCTGCAGAAACTGCACCGCGATGAATGCCAGATCGCCCTGTCGCCCAAGCCCCTGGACGTGGGCGAGGCGGAGAAGGACCCCGCACTCAAGGTGGAAAAAACCGCAGCGTTCATGACCGCATTCGTGGCCATCAACAGCCAGCATCCGCCGCTGGACAAACCCGAGGTACGCCAGGCAATCAATCTGGCCTTCGACAAAGACAGCTACCTCAAGGCCGTGTTCGAAGGCACCGCCGAAGCCGCGAATGGCCCTTACCCGCCCAATACCTGGAGCTACGCCAAGGACTTGACGGGTTATCCACAGGACCTCGCCAAGGCCAAGGCCTTGCTGGACCGTGCCGGCCTCAAGGACGGCTTCAAGACCACCATCTGGACGCGCCCCACCGGCAGCCTGCTGAATCCCAACCCGAACCTCGGCGCACAACTGCTGCAGGCGGACCTGGCCAAGGTCGGCATCCAGGCCGAGATCCGCGTGATTGAGTGGGGCGAGCTGATTCGCCGTGCCAAAGCGGGTGAACACGACCTGCTGTTCATGGGCTGGGCCGGTGATAACGGCGACCCGGATAACTTCCTCACCCCGCAGTTTTCCTGCGCGGCGGTTAAGTCCGGCACCAACTTCGCGCGCTACTGTGATCCGGCACTGGACAAGCTGATCAGCGCCGGCAAGACCACCAGCGAGCAAGGCGTGCGCAGCAAGCTGTATCAGCAGGCCCAGGCGCAGATCCAGCAGCAGGCGCTGTGGTTGCCGCTGGCGCACCCGACGGCCTTCGCCCTGGCGCGCAAGAGCGTCGAGGGCTACCAGGTGAGCCCGTTCGGGCGCCAGGACTTCTCGAAGGTCAGCGTCAAGCCCTGAGAACCACGCCCGCCCTCACTGGGCGGGCTTACATCCAGCCATATTCCGCCATCGACAACGGATCACCATCCCCCACGATGATGTGATCCAGTACTCGCACATCCACCACTTCCAAGGCCTTTTGCAGCACCTTGGTCAATTTTCGATCAGCTGCGCTGGGCTCCACACTCCCGGATGGATGGTTGTGACACAGAATCAACGCCGCCGCGTTATAGGCAAGGGCGCGCTTGACCACTTGCCGGGGGTAAACCACGGCCGCGTCGATGGTCCCTTCGGACAACGCCTCGAACCCTAACACCCGATGCTTTGAGTCCAGGAACAGGCAGCCGAAGATCTCGTGAGGCTCATGACGCAACAACGCCTTGAGGTAGTCGCGCACCGCTACCGGGCTTTCCAGCACCGAATCGCTGCGCAGGCGCTCAGCCATATGGCGCCGGGACATTTCCAGCACTGCCTGCAACTGGGCAAACTTCGCCGGGCCCAAGCCCAATTGCTGGCTGAACAATGTCTGGCTGGCTTCCATGAGCGGGCGCAAACCGCCAAATTGCGCCAGCAGATGCCGCGCCAGGTCCACCGCGCTCCTGCCGGTTACCCCGGTGCGCAGGAAGATCGCCAGCAATTCAGCGTCGGACAGACTCGCCGCGCCCCACTCCAAAAGCTTCTCTCGCGGCCGCTCTGCTGCCGGCCAATCACGAATACTCATCCCACCTCCCTGTGCATGTGCGCCGCTGTTGCCTGGCAGGCGCTGTGTTATCGTAGGCCCTCTTTTTTGCATGCGATTTCACCTGGGGAGGGGACATCGCAGGCGTCACTGAACTGGCTTCACTGAACTGGAAAGGCAAACCAATGCAGCGTCTGTATCGGAAACGCATCGTTCTCGGCGTCGGCGGCGGCATTGCCGCCTACAAGAGCGCAGAGCTGGTCCGCAGGCTTCTCGACCAGGGCGCCGAAGTGCGCGTGGTCATGACCCGCGGCGGCAGTGAGTTCATCACCCCGCTGACCATGCAGGCCTTGTCCGGACACCCGGTCCACCTGGACCTGCTGGACCCAGCAGCCGAAGCTGCCATGGGCCATATCGAGCTGGCCAAGTGGGCCGACCTGGTGTTGATCGCCCCTGCCACCGCCGACCTGATCGCCCGCTTGGCGCAAGGCATCGCCGATGACCTGCTGACCACCCTGGTACTGGCCACCGACGCCACCGTCGCCATCGCCCCAGCCATGAACCAGGCCATGTGGCGTGACCCGGCAACCCAGGCGAACACCCAACTCCTGCAAAGCCGTGGCCTCAAGGTGTTCGGCCCGGCCTCCGGCAGCCAGGCCTGCGGCGATGTCGGCATGGGCCGCATGCTCGAAGCCATCGACCTGGCACTGTGCGCCGCGGAGTGCTTCCAGCACCTGGCCCTGACCGGCAAGCACGTGCTGATTACGGCAGGCCCGACCCAGGAAAACATCGACCCGGTGCGCTACATCACCAACCATAGCTCAGGAAAAATGGGTTTTGCCTTGGCGGAAGCGGCGGTCGAGGCAGGCGCACGCGTAACCCTGATCACCGGCCCGGTGCACTTGCCGACCCCCGATCGCGTCACGCGAATCGACGTAGTCAGCGCCCGGGACATGCTGGCCGCCTGTGAGGCCGCCATCCCCTGTGACCTGTTTATCGCTTCGGCAGCGGTTGCAGACTACCGCCCGGAAGTCGTCGCCCCGCAAAAGCTCAAGAAAGACCCTACGAGCGGCGATGGCCTGCTCCTGCAAATGGTGCGCAACCCGGACATTCTGGCCACCATCGCCACGCGTGCGGACCGCCCGTTCAGTGTCGGCTTCGCCGCCGAGACCGAGCACCTGCTGGACTACGCCGCACGCAAACTGAAAGACAAAAATCTCGACCTGATCGTTGCCAATGATGTCGCCAACCCGAGCATCGGCTTCAACAGCGAGGAAAACGCCTGCAGCGTGATCGACCGCGACCTGCACGCCACCCTTTTCGCCCAGACCAGCAAAGGCAAGATTGCCCGCCAACTGATCTCTTTTATCGCCCAACGGCTGAACCAGGTTTAATTTCCATGCACGCTTTGCAAGCCAAGATCCTCGACCCCCGCATCGGCACCGAATTTCCACTGCCGGCCTACGCCACCCCAGGCTCCGCCGGCCTGGACCTGCGTGCCATGCTCAAGCAAGACACCGTGCTTGAACCGGGCCAGACCCTCCTGATCCCCACTGGCCTGTCGATCTACGTCGGCGACCCGGGCCTGGCGGCGCTGATCCTGCCGCGCTCCGGCCTGGGACACAAACACGGCATCGTGCTGGGCAACCTGGTGGGCCTGATCGATTCGGACTACCAGGGCGAGCTGATGGTGTCGTGCTGGAACCGTGGCCAGACGGCGTTCAACATCGTCGTCGGCGAGCGCATTGCCCAGCTTGTACTGGTACCGGTGGTGCAGGCGCATTTCGAGCTGGTACAGGATTTCGACGAAACCCAACGCGGCGCAGGCGGTTTTGGGCATTCCGGCAGTCACTGACTACGCTGAACCTGGCCGGGCGCTTTTGCCCGGCTCGACGCCCCCGCAAGGCTTTTCAGGATGAAGAATGCGCGGACTTTATCAGCGAGATTTCACCTTTGAAATCAATGCATTACGCAGACAAAAAGACAGGAGCCAAGCTCCGATGGCACTTTTGCACCACGAACTCTCTGCCGAAAACACCGTCATACCCTTCAGTTTGAGCCTGCCGGTCAGCCACATTAAGGCCAGCCTTGCCCCCTTGAGATGGAGTTTCCCCCCGCGATGAGTACCGCAGCCCGAGTAGCCCCGACATTCCCTGACAGCATCTTTCGCGCCTATGACATTCGTGGCGTGGTGCCCAAGACCCTGACCGCCGAAACCGCCTACTGGATTGGCCGTGCCATTGGCGCCCAGAGCCTGGCCCAGGATGAGCCGAACGTTTCCGTCGGCCGTGACGGTCGCCTGTCCGGTCCGGAACTGGTGGAGCAACTGATCCAGGGCCTGGCCGACAGCGGCTGCCATGTCAGCGACGTCGGCCTGGTGCCCACCCCTGCGCTTTACTACGCCGCCAACGTACTGGCCGGCAAATCCGGGGTGATGCTGACCGGTAGCCATAACCCGTCGGACTACAACGGCTTCAAGATTGTCATCGCCGGCGACACCCTGGCCAACGAACAGATCCAGGCCCTGCACACCCGCCTGAAGACCAACGACCTGACCAGCGGCCAAGGCAGCATCACTAAAGTTGACATCCTGCCGCGCTACTCTGACGAAATCACCCGCGACGTCAAACTCGCGCGCCGCCTCAAAGTGGTGGTGGATTGCGGCAACGGCGCGGCTGGCGTGATCGCTCCGCAACTACTCGAAGCCCTGAACTGCGAAGTGATCCCACTGTTCTGCGAGGTCGACGGCAACTTCCCCAATCACCACCCGGATCCGGGCAAGCCAGAAAACCTGGTGGACCTGATCGCCAAGGTGAAGGAAACCGGTGCTGACGTCGGCCTGGCCTTCGACGGTGACGGCGACCGCGTGGGCGTGGTGACCGAAACCGGCGAGATCGTATTCCCGGACCGTTTGCTGATGCTGTTTGCCCGTGACGTGGTGGCGCGCAACCCCAACGCCGAAATCATTTTCGACGTGAAGTGCACCCGCCGCCTCACCCCGCTGATCAAGGAATATGGCGGCCGTCCGCTAATGTGGAAGACCGGTCACTCGTTGATCAAAAAGAAAATGAAAGAAACCGGCGCACTGTTGGCCGGCGAAATGAGCGGCCACGTGTTCTTCAAGGAGCGCTGGTTCGGCTTTGATGACGGCATTTACAGCGCCGCCCGTCTGCTGGAGATCCTCAGCAAGGAAAAATCCACCGCCGAAGAGCTGTTTCAGACCTTCCCGAATGATATTTCTACGCCAGAGATCAATATCCATGTGACCGAGGAGAGCAAATTCAGCATCATTGACGCACTGCACGATGCGCAATGGGGTGAAGGCGCCAACCTGACCACCATTGATGGTGTGCGAGTCGATTACGCCAAAGGCTGGGGCCTGGTTCGCGCGTCCAACACCACACCGGTGCTGGTGCTGCGTTTCGAGGCGGATACCGAGGCTGAGTTGCAGCGCATCAAGGACGTGTTCCACGCCCAGTTGAAACGTGTTGCCCCTGATCTCCAATTACCGTTCTGATTTTTACCGGAGCCCTGAATGACCCTCGAACGCGAAGCCGCTGCTAACACCGCCAAGGTCCTGTCCGAAGCGTTGCCTTACATTCGACGCTACGTCGGCAAGACGCTGGTGATCAAGTACGGTGGCAATGCCATGGAAAGCGACGAGCTGAAAACCGGCTTTGCCCGCGACATCGTGTTGATGAAAGCCGTGGGGATCAACCCTGTTGTTGTCCACGGTGGCGGCCCGCAAATCGGCGACCTGCTCAAGCGCTTGTCGATCGAGAGTCACTTCATCGATGGCATGCGCGTCACTGACGCGCAAACCATGGACGTGGTGGAGATGGTCCTCGGCGGCCAGGTGAACAAAGACATCGTCAACCTGATCAACCGTCACGGCGGCAGCGCCATTGGCCTGACCGGCAAGGACGCCGAGCTGATCCGTGCGAAAAAACTGACCGTTACCCGTCAAACGCCGGAAATGACCCAGCCGGAAATCATCGATATCGGCCAGGTAGGCGAAGTGATCGGCATCAACACCGACCTGCTGAACCTGCTGGTCAAGGGTGACTTCATCCCGGTGATCGCGCCGATCGGCGTGGGTGCCAACGGTGAGTCCTACAACATCAACGCCGACCTGGTCGCCGGCAAGGTAGCCGAGGCGCTGAAGGCTGAAAAGCTGATGCTGCTGACCAACATCGCCGGCCTGATGGACAAGGAAGGCAAGGTACTGACCGGCTTGACCACTCAACAAGTGGACGAACTGATCGCCGACGGCACCATCTACGGCGGCATGCTGCCGAAGATCCGTTGCGCGCTGGAAGCCGTGCAAGGCGGCGTCGGCAGCTCGCTGATCCTGGATGGCCGTGTGCCGAATGCGATCCTGCTGGAAATCTTCACCGATACCGGCGTGGGCACGCTGATCAGTAACCGCAAGCGTCCTTAAAGCACTAAAAAGCCCCACCCCTTGTAGGAGCGAGCTTGCTCGCTCCTACAAGGGGTGGGGCTTTTTGTTGGGCGCCGATTACTGAACGCCGAACTGCTCGCGATACGCCTTCACTGCCGGCAAGTGCTGCTTGAGCTGCGGATCATCTTCCAGGAACTGCAACACCTGGTTCAACGACACGATGCTTACCACTGGAATACCGAAATCACGCTCCACTTCCTGGATCGCCGACAACTCACCGTTGCCACGCTCCTGACGGTTCAGCGCGATCAGCACACCAGCGGCCTTGGCGCCGTCCTGGGAAGCGATGATCTGCATCACTTCACGGATAGCCGTACCGGCCGTGATCACGTCATCAATGATCAATACATCGCCGGTCAGCGGCGCACCCACCAGACTGCCACCTTCGCCATGCGCCTTGGCTTCCTTGCGGTTGAAGCACCATGGCAGATCCCGCCCATGATGTTCCGCCAGGGCCACGGCCGTTGCAGCTGCCAGGGGAATACCCTTGTAGGCCGGGCCAAATAGCACGTCGAAGGAAATACCGCTTTCAACAATGGCTGCCGCGTAGAAACGACCCAGCTGAGCCAGGGCCGAACCCGAGTTGAACAAGCCCGCATTGAAGAAGTACGGGCTGGTGCGCCCGGACTTGAGGGTGAACTCACCGAAGCGCAAAACCCCGCGATCGATGGCAAAACGAATGAAATCGCGTTGATACGCCTGCATGAAAAAAGCCTCAGATACCACGGATTTAGCTAATTAGGTAGACGGCGTGTATCATACACGCACGCGATTTTTGGGGCCATTTATGCGGATCATCAGTGTGAACGTTAATGGTATTCAGGCTGCAGTCGAGCGTGGTTTGCTCAGTTGGCTGCAAGCTCAGAATGCCGACGTCATCTGCCTGCAGGACACCCGCGCCTCCGCCTTTGAACTGGACGACCCAGCCTTCCAACTGGATGGCTACTTCCTTTATGCCTGCGATGCCGAAGTGCCCACCCAAGGTGGCGTGGCTTTGTACTCGCGGTTGCAACCCAAGGCGGTCATCAGCGGCCTCGGCTTCGAGACAGCCGACCGCTACGGGCGCTACCTGCAAGCCGATTTCGACAAGGTCAGCATCGCGACCTTGCTGCTTCCTTCGGGGCAGAACGGCGATGAAGACTTGAACCAGAAGTTCAAGCTAATGGACGATTTCGCCCGTTACCTGGATAAACAGCGACGCAAACGTCGCGAGTACATTTATTGTGGCTCGCTGTACGTGGCGCAACAAAAGCTGGATATCAAGAACTGGCGCGACAGCCAGCAATCCCCGGGTTTCCTGGCGCCGGAACGGGCCTGGATGGACGAGATTGTCGGTAACATGGGCTATGTGGATGCCCTGCGCGAAGTCAGCCGCGAAGGCGACCAGTACAGCTGGTGGCCAGACAACGAACAGGCTGAGATGCTCAACCTGGGCTGGCGCTTCGACTACCAGTTGCTGACCCCAGGTCTGCGCCGGTTCGTGCGCAGTGCACGTTTGCCGCGCCAGCCGCGCTTCTCGCAGCACGCGCCGCTGATCGTGGACTACGACTGGACACTGACCATCTAAGGTCTTTATCCAGGCACAAAAAAACCGACATCGCTGTCGGTTTTTTTGTGGGTGTTATTTGACCAGGCGCCAGGTCCACGGGTAGCGATAGGCCGTGCCGTTGTTGGCCTTGATGCCAGCGATGATCGTCAGCACCAGCGCCGCCACCACCAGGATCAACATCAGCAGAAAGCCGATCACCACGAACCCCAGCACCATGCAGACCAGCCAGGCGATGGCCACGGTGATCTGGAAGTTCAGGGCTTCCTTGCCCTGATCATCGATAAGCGGGTCCATATCCTTCTTGATCTGCCACACGATCAGCGGCCCCAACAGGCTGCCGAAGGGGAACACCAACCCCAGGAACGCCGCGAAGTGACACAACATCGCCCACTGGCGAACTTCCTTGGTCGGTGCCGGAACCGGCAATTGACTGTCACTCATGGCGCTTCTCCTTGAAGCCGGCTTAGTCAGCCAGTGCGGCGTTTTGCAATTCGAAGATTTCGGTCATGCCTTTCTGCGCCAGGGCCAGCATGGCGTTCAGCTCGGCCGGTTGGAAAGGCGCGCCTTCGGCGGTGCCCTGCACTTCGATGAAACCACCGGTGCTGGTCATCACCACGTTCAGGTCGGTCTCGGCGGCCGAATCTTCCAGGTAGTCCAGGTCCAGCACTGGCTCGCCCTGGTACATGCCCACCGATACGGCGGCAATCATCTGCTTGAGCGGGTCACCGCCTTTCAGGCCGCCACGCTTCTTGATGACTTTCAGTGCATCAACCAGCGCCACCATGGCGCCGGTGATGGACGCAGTACGCGTACCACCGTCGGCCTGGATCACGTCGCAGTCGACGTACAGGGTCACGTCGCCCAGCTTGGACATGTCCAGCGCGGCGCGCAGGGAGCGCCCGATCAGGCGCTGGATTTCCAGGGTGCGGCCGCCTTGCTTGCCACGGCTGGCTTCACGCTGGTTACGCTCGCCGGTGGCGCGCGGCAGCATGCCGTATTCGGCGGTCAACCAGCCCTGGCCCTGGCCCTTGAGGAAACGTGGCACACCGTTTTCGACGCTGACGGTGCAGATCACCTTGGTATCGCCAAACTCGACCAGTACGGATCCCTCGGCGTGTTTGGTGTAGTTGCGGGTGATGCGGATCGAGCGGAGCTGATCGGCAGCGCGACCACTTGGACGTTTCATAGGGGATACCTGTACTGAGGACGAAAAACTGCCGAGCATTATAGAGCCGCGAGCCGATTCGGGGCACTGCTAAAAATCTGGTTACGAATGGCCAGCCTATCGCCCATTGTTTGGGCGCGCTCGCCGCACTGCGCTACAATCCTGCGCCTTCGCAGCCAGTCGGCTTCAATTTACCCATCAGCCCGTGTTTGCAGGCTGTAACGCGAGGTACCTCCATGGTGCACAGCATGACCGCCTTCGCCCGCGTCGAAAAAGCCGGTGTCCAAGGCACCCTGAGCTGGGAACTGCGCTCGGTCAACAGCCGCTACCTGGAACCGCACCTGCGCCTGCCGGAATCCTTCCGCGACCTCGAAGGCGCCGTGCGTGAGGCACTGCGCCAGGGGATTTCCCGCGGCAAGCTGGAATGCACCCTGCGGTTTACCGAGGAAACCACTGGCAAGCCGCTGCAGGTGGATCGCGAGCGCGCAGCGCAACTGGTCGCTGCCGCCGAAACCATCGCCGGCCTGATCAAGCAACCCGCCGCGCTGAACCCTCTGGAAGTGCTGGCCTGGCCCGGCGTGCTGGTGGCCGATGCCACCGACCCGCAAGCCCTCAATGCCGAAGCCCTCGCCCTGTTCACCCAGGGCTTGAAGGAGCTCAAGGCCGGCCGCGAGCGCGAAGGCGCCGAACTGGCCCGACTGATCAATGAGCGCCTGACATCGATCGAAGCAGACGTGGTCATCCTGCGCGAGCTGGTCCCGCAAATGCTCGCCACCCAACGCCAGAAGGTCCTCGATCGCTTCACCGACATGAAGGCCGACCTCGACCCCGTGCGCCTGGAGCAGGAAATGGTGCTACTGGCGCAGAAGAGCGACGTTGCCGAAGAGCTGGACCGCCTGAGCACCCACATCCTCGAAGTGCGCCGCGTGCTCAAGTCCGGCGGCGCCGCTGGTCGGCGCCTGGACTTCCTGATGCAGGAACTCAACCGCGAAGCCAATACACTGGGCTCCAAGGCTTTCGATCCGCGCAGCACCACGGCGGCGGTCAACCTCAAGGTGTTGATCGAGCAGATGCGCGAACAAGTACAGAATATTGAGTAAGGCAACCTCCATGACCCACAGCACCGGCACCCTTTACATCATTTCCGCCCCTTCGGGCGCGGGCAAGAGCAGCCTGGTCAAGGCCCTGACCGACGCCGACGAGCAGATTCGCATCTCGGTCTCCCACACCACCCGTGCCATGCGCCCGGGCGAGGTGAACGGCGTGCACTATCACTTCGTCGAGCGCACCGAGTTCGTCAAGATGATCGAACACGGCGACTTCCTGGAGCGCGCCGAAGTATTCGGCAACCTCTATGGCACCTCGCAAAGCCACCTGCAGCAGACCCTGGACGAAGGCCATGACCTGATCCTGGAAATCGACTGGCAGGGCGCCGAGCAAGTGCGCCAGCTGATGCCCAAGGCACGCTCGATCTTCATCCTGCCGCCGTCCCTCGAGGCGTTGCACCAGCGCCTGACCAACCGGGGACAGGACAGCGACGAAATCATCGAAGGCCGCATGCGTGAAGCCGTCAGCGAAATGAGCCACTACGTCGACTACGACTACCTGATCATCAATGACGATTTTTCCCACGCACTGGATGACTTGAAGGCGATTTTTCGTGCCAATCAGCTCCAGCAAAAGCGTCAACAGCAGCGTTTCGGCAAATTACTGGCCGAACTGCTCGGCTGATTGGCTCTTCCCAAAACCGCTGCAAGGGCTTTACATTGGCGCTTGTAGCGGTTTTGCGAGGGCCTGCGAAAAATCAGCGCTTCCCTAAACGCTGGTGATTTTTTAAACTGTTTAGTCCGCTCGCCCAACCGGGCAGCGCGCATCTTGCATTCGCTCCGAGGAATATCATGGCCCGCGTAACCGTTGAAGACTGCCTAGACCACGTGGCAAACCGCTTTGAGCTGGTCATGCTCTCTACCAAGCGTGCCCGTCAACTGGCTACTGGCGGCAAAGAGCCCCTGGTACAGTGGGAAAACGACAAGCCTACCGTTGTAGCCCTGCGCGAAATCGCTGAAGGCCTGATGAGCTACGAGTTCATCGCCAACGCTGAGATCGTTGAAGACGAACCGCTGTTCGCAGCGTTCGAGGACGAGTCCAACGAGGCCGTCTAAGCCTATGCCTGGTCGACGTAGCACGGCGCGGGGTCACAGCCTTCGGCAGGAGTTCACACTTTGCCGAGCATAGACGCCCTCGCCGATCGCTTATCGACCTACCTCGGCCCCGACCAGGTCAACCTGGTCCGCCGAGCGTATTTCTACGCCGAACAAGCCCACGACGGCCAACGCCGCCGAAGCGGCGAGGCGTACGTCACCCATCCTCTTGCGGTGGCAAATATCCTGGCCGACATGCACATGGACCATCAGAGCCTGATGGCCGCGATGCTGCATGACGTGATCGAAGACACCGGCATTGCCAAGGAAGCGCTCAGTGCGCAATTTGGCGAAACCGTGGCCGAACTGGTCGACGGGGTCAGCAAACTGACCCAGATGAACTTCGAGACCAAGGCCGAAGCCCAGGCGGAAAACTTCCAGAAGATGGCCATGGCCATGGCCCGCGATATCCGGGTGATCCTGGTCAAGCTGGCCGACCGGCTGCACAACATGCGTACGCTGGAAGTGCTGTCCGGCGAAAAACGCCGGCGCATCGCCAAGGAAACCCTGGAAATCTACGCGCCCATCGCCAACCGGCTGGGCATGCACGCCATTCGTATCGAGTTCGAAGACCTCGGCTTCAAAGCCATGCACCCGATGCGTTCGGCGCGCATCTACCAGGCGGTCAAGCGTGCCCGGGGCAACCGCAAGGAAATCGTCAACAAGATCGAAGAATCCCTGAGCCATTGCCTGGCGATCGACGAGATCGAGGGCGAGGTCAGCGGCCGGCAGAAGCACATCTACGGCATCTACAAGAAGATGCGCGGCAAGCGCCGGGCCTTTAACGAGATCATGGACGTGTACGCGTTCCGCATCATCGTGGACAAGGTCGATACCTGCTACCGCGTACTCGGGGCTGTGCATAATTTGTACAAACCCCTGCCGGGGCGCTTCAAGGACTACATCGCCATTCCCAAGGCCAACGGCTATCAATCGCTGCATACCACGCTGTTCGGTATGCACGGGGTGCCCATCGAGATCCAGATCCGCACCCGCGAAATGGAAGAGATGGCCAACAATGGCATCGCTGCGCACTGGCTGTACAAATCCAGCGGCGACGAGCAGCCCAAAGGCACCCATGCCCGCGCGCGCCAGTGGGTCAAGGGCGTGCTGGAAATGCAGCAACGTGCCGGCAACTCCCTGGAATTCATCGAAAGCGTGAAGATCGACCTGTTCCCGGACGAGGTCTACGTGTTCACGCCCAAAGGCCGCATCATGGAGCTGCCCAAAGGCTCCACTGCGGTCGACTTTGCCTACGCGGTGCACACCGACGTCGGCAACAGCTGCATTGCCTGCCGGATCAACCGCCGTCTCGCGCCGCTGTCCGAACCGCTGCAAAGCGGCTCCACGGTCGAGATCGTCAGTGCACCCGGAGCCCGCCCGAATCCGGCGTGGCTCAACTTCGTGGTCACCGGCAAGGCCCGCACACACATCCGCCATGCCCTGAAACTGCAGCGCCGCTCCGAGTCCATCAGCCTGGGCGAACGCCTGCTGAACAAAGTACTCAACGGCTTCGACAGCGCCTTGGACAAGATTCCGCAAGAGCGCGTGCAAGCGATGCTCCACGAGTACCGCCAGGAAACCATCGAAGACCTGCTGGAAGATATCGGCCTGGGCAACCGCATGGCCTACGTGGTCGCACGCCGCCTGCTGGGCGAAGGCGAACAGTTGCCAAGCCCCGAAGGCCCGCTGGCGATTCGCGGCACCGAGGGCCTGGTGCTCAGCTACGCCAAATGCTGCACGCCGATCCCTGGCGACCCGATTGTCGGCCACCTGTCGGCTGGCAAGGGCATGGTCGTTCACCTCGACAACTGCCGCAACATCACCGAGATCCGTCACAACCCGGAAAAATGCATCCAGCTCTCGTGGGCCAAGGATGTCACCGGCGAATTCAACGTCGAGCTGCGCGTGGAGCTGGAACACCAGCGCGGCCTGATCGCCCTGCTGGCCAGCAGCGTCAACGCGGCCGACGGCAATATCGAGAAAATCAGCATGGACGAGCGCGATGGTCGCATCAGCGTGGTCCAGCTGGTGGTCAGTGTGCATGACCGCGTGCACCTGGCCCGCGTAATCAAGAAACTGCGCGCCTTGACCGGTGTGATCCGCATCACTCGCATGCGTGCGTAGCCCATCCATTACAAGGAGTCATTCATGACCAAGACCGTTATCACCAGCGACAAAGCCCCAGCCGCCATCGGTACTTATTCCCAGGCCATCAAGGCGGGCAACACCGTCTACATGTCCGGCCAGATCCCGCTGGATCCAAAGACCATGGAACTGGTGGAAGGCTTCGAAGCCCAGACCGTACAGGTCTTCGAAAACCTCAAGTCCGTAGCAGAAGCCGCCGGCGGCTCCTTCAAGGACATCGTCAAGCTGAACATTTTCCTCACCGACCTGAGCCACTTCGCCAAGGTCAACGAGATCATGGGCAAGTACTTCGAACAGCCTTACCCCGCCCGTGCCGCGATTGGTGTTGCAGCCCTGCCAAAGGGCGCGCAGGTTGAAATGGACGCGATTCTGGTCATCGAGTAAAACACCCGGCGCAGCCTCCACAGGCTGCGCCGACTTCGTTTTAAAAGGATTTCATGATGCGCAAAGCGCTTGTAGCCACGTCGTTGCTCGCCCTGCTGCTTGGCGGCTGCGCCAGCAACCCTGCCGATTTGGATGTGAGCGGCACCTGGATCAATCAGGTCGCCATCGATGCGGCAGCCAAAGGCGGCCCTTTGCGTGAAGCGCTGCAAAGCTATGGCCCGAACCTCGAATGGGAGATCAACCCCAAGGCTTCGCAGGCGCGCTACTACAACGGTTTTGAAGTCGCCGAAGGCAAGTTGCTTGGTGAAAAATCCGGCGCCTGGAACGTGGATTTCTACGGCAGCTCCGCCACCGAACTCAAGCGCAAAGGCAAGCAACTGCTGCAATCCGCCAACGACAATGAGCCTGAGCAACTGTTCGCCCGTGCCCAGGACCCCGCACCGGAAGGCGCGCCACTGGGCGCCAACTTTGAGCGCGCGCTGTACGCGGCCTATATGGGCGGCGACTGGAAGATCACTGACGGCTTCGGAAACGGCGCCATCGTGCAGTTCCAGCCCGACGGCAAGGTCGTGGGCCTGCCAAATGTTGATCGGTACTCACTGTGCCTGGCGGGCGACTGCGCCTCCATGAGCGGCGGCTACGACAGCATCTGGCTGCAACTCAACGGTGTCGGCAACCCCTGGATCTTCGCCCGCAAAGGCAAGCAGCTGGAAATATTCCAGGCGGTCAACACCGCACAGGCGGACGAAGTGCCGCAATTCACCCAAGGTCCACGCCAATGGCTGCTTGAAAAACAATAGCCGTCATCACCCAGATCCAAATGTGGGAGGAGGCAAGCCCTCCCACATCTTTAACCGCATTTCAGCCTTTAAGAATGGCTGCATACCCTTCGCGATAGCTTGGATACGTCGGTACCCAACCCAACGCCTTGATCCGCGCATTACTGCACTGCTTACTGCCCGCCCGCCGCACACTGGCGTCTTCGGACCACTCTGTCACGCCCAGGTACTCACGCAACCAGGCCACCACCTCAGCCAGCGGCGCCGGTGAATCGTCGACGCCGATATAGACCTTATCCAGCGAACCGCCCTGCTCCACATGCCGGAGCAAAAACGCCAACAAGCCTGCCGCATCGTCCGCGTGAATCCGGTTGCCATACAGCGGTGGATCGATCGCGACGCGATAACCTTGGCGCACTTGGGTCAGCAGCCACTCACGGCCCGGGCCGTAAATCCCCGTCAACCGCACAACGCTGGCCGGAATGCCGCTGCTGAGCGCCACTTGCTCGGCTTCGAGCATCACCTGCCCTGAATAGCCTTTCGCCTGGGTCTCGGATGTTTCGTCGACCCATTCCCCATTCTGCTGCCCGTATACGCTGCTGCTGGATACAAACAGCAGGTGTTTCGGTTCCTGGCCGTAGTCTTTCAGCCATTCCAAGACATGCCGCAAACCTTGCACGTAAGCCGCGCGATAACCGGCTTCATCGTGGTCGGTCGCAGCGGCGCAGTAGACGAGGTAATCCACCCCACCGATAGGCCAGGTGTCCGGGCAGTCCTTGTTGAACAGGTCACCGGCAATGCCGATCACTCCTTCCGGCAGGCGCGAAATGTCCCGTCGCAGACCATGAACTTCCCATTCCGAAGCGAGCAATTGGCTAGCCAGCCGGCTACCCACATCGCCACAACCGGCAATCACAACAGACGGCGCAGACATCAAAAAACTCCCTACTTAAAGGTCTAGATTAGCCCTCGTAGCAGACCGGCGGCCAGAAAAAGGGCAAATAAAGTTACTGTATTACTTTTGTTAACAAGAATTACTTGCAATAATAACCGCCCATTTGTCCTCGGCCCTCAAGGGTCTGGAAGGACGATTACCCATTTTTTCCTCTCAGGTCCGGCCAGCATGACACGTAATACAACCCCCGCTTCGCCAACCAAGCCTCACAGCCCGTCCCGCGCCTGGCGCGCGATTGCTGCGTTGCTGTTCAGCGTACTGCTGGCACCGACCGCCGCATTCGCTGACGCCACCGCACCTGCCACTGCACCGGCTGCAGAGCACAGCACGGCGGCTCCAGCCGCTGCGCCAGTGGCTACCGACCCGGCCCTGGCTGCCGACCCAGCGGCCTCCGCCGGCGACACCGGGGTGGTGCTGGAAGAAGACAACACCCTGGGCATGGCCCACGACCTGTCCCCATGGGGTATGTACCAGAACGCTGACGTGGTGGTTAAAGCCGTGATGATCGGCCTGGCCATCGCCTCGATCATCACCTGGACCATCTGGATCGCCAAGGGCTTCGAGCTGCTGGGCGCCAAGCGTCGTCTGCGCAATGAAATCGTCCACCTGAAAAAGGCCACGACCCTTAAGGAAGCCAGCGAAAGCGCGACCAAGAAAGGCACCCTGGCCAACACCCTGGTGCACGACGCGCTGGAAGAAATGCGCCTGTCGGCCACCACCCGCGAAAAAGAAGGTATCAAGGAGCGCGTGGCCTTCCGTCTGGAGCGTCTCGTTGCAGCCTGCGGCCGTAACATGAGCAGCGGCACCGGTGTGCTGGCGACCATCGGCTCTACCGCGCCTTTCGTCGGTCTGTTCGGTACCGTATGGGGCATCATGAACAGCTTCATCGGCATCGCCAAAACCCAGACCACCAACCTCGCCGTCGTTGCCCCGGGCATCGCCGAAGCCCTGCTGGCAACCGCCCTGGGCCTGGTTGCCGCAATTCCTGCGGTGGTGATCTACAACGTCTTCGCCCGTTCGATTGCCGGCTACAAGGCCCAGGTATCGGATGCGTCGGCAGAAGTCCTGCTGCTGGTCAGCCGCGACCTCGATCACCTGCCTACCGAGCGCAGCTCGCAACCGCACATGGTGAAAGTGGGGTAATCGGCCATGGGCCTGCATTTGAATCAAGGCGACGACGAACTCGTCGAGAACCACGAAATCAACGTCACGCCGTTCATCGACGTGATGCTGGTGCTGCTGATCATCTTCATGGTGGCCGCACCGTTGGCCACCGTGGATATCAAGGTTGACCTGCCCGCCTCCAGCGCCAAGCCGGCGCCGCGGCCAGAGAAACCGATCTTCCTCAGCGTCAAGGCGGACCAACGCCTGTTCCTGGGCGAAGAAGAAGTCAAAGCTGAAACCCTGGGGCCGGTGCTCGACGCCAAGACCCAAGGCAAGAAAGACACGACGATCTTCTTCCAGGCTGACAAGGGCGTGGACTACGGCGACCTGATGAGCGTGATGGATGCCCTGCGGGCAGCCGGCTACCTCAAGGTAGGCCTGGTCGGACTCGAGACGGCAGCCAAAAAATGATCACGACGCGCCACAAACTGACGCGTTATGGCACCAGCCTCGCCGTCGTGCTGGGCGTGCATGCCGTCGCGATTGCCATCGCGCTCCATTGGTCAGCGCCACGCACGGTGCAGTTGCCTCCGGCAGCCATGGTCATCGACCTGGCCCCGATGCCTGCACCGCCGCCTCCGGCCCCGCCGAAAGTGGTAACGCCACCGCAACCGCCTGCACCGGTGGAAGAGCTGCCCCTGCCGAAACTGGCCGAGGCACCCAAGCCAACGATCCAGGTGCCCAAACCGGTCAAGCCCAAGCCTAAACCGCAACCGCCCAAGCCGGTGGAGAAGAAGATCGAGCCGCCCAAGGAGAAACCCTCCGAGGACCCACCGAGTGACGCTCCGCCGACCAAGGCTCCAGCTGAAAAATCGGCCCAGCCGGTTCCAGGCCCGTCGCCGCAACAGATCGCCGCCAAAGCGTCCTGGGAAGGCACCCTGCTGGCACACTTGCAGAAGTACAAGAAGTACCCGCCAGGTGCTCAGGCCCGTGGCAAGGAAGGCCTGAACCGCCTGAAGTTCGTGGTGGATGCCGACGGCAACGTGCTGTCCTACGAGTTGGTGGGCCGCTCCGGCAACGCCGACCTGGACCGTGCCACCCTGGACATGATCCGTCGTGCCCAGCCGCTGCCCAAGCCGCCGGCCGATATGCTCAAGGGCGGCAGCATCGAGATCGTTGCACCGTTTGTGTACAACATCGAAAAACGTCGTCGCTGAAAATGAAAGTGGCGAGGGGCCCCCTCGCCACTCTCAGCAAAATCCCGCGCATTCCCCCCTCAATGCCCAGCAAAGTTCTGATAACGTGCGTCTATCGATTGCAGCCGGTATGCTTGGCCCGCAACCTCATGGACGCCCGCTATGACTCTTACAGAATTACGCTACATCGTTACCCTCGCCCAAGAGCAGCACTTTGGCCACGCGGCCGAACGCTGCCACGTCAGCCAGCCGACGCTGTCGGTGGGTGTGAAAAAGCTTGAAGACGAACTCGGTGTGCTGATTTTCGAGCGCAGCAAAAGCGCCGTACGCCTCACCCCGGTGGGCGAAGGCATCGTTGCCCAGGCCCAGAAGGTGCTGGAGCAAGCACAGAGCATTCGAGAACTGGCCCAGGCCGGTAAGAACCAGCTGACTGCACCGCTGAAAGTCGGCGCCATCTATACCGTCGGCCCGTACCTGTTCCCGCACCTGATCCCGCAACTGCACCGCGTCGCACCGCAGATGCCGCTGTATATCGAAGAGAACTTCACCCACGTGCTGCGCGACAAACTGCGCAACGGCGAGCTGGATGCGATCATCATCGCCCTGCCGTTCAACGAAGCGGATGTGTTGACCCTGCAGCTCTACGACGAGCCGTTCTACGTGCTGATGCCCGCCTCCCATCCGTGGACGCAAAAAGACACCATCGATGCCGGCCTGCTCAACGACAAGAGCCTGCTGCTGCTCGGCGAAGGCCACTGCTTCCGCGACCAGGTGCTGGAAGCCTGCCCGACCCTGACCAAAGGCAACGATGGCGCCAAGCACACCACCGTGGAATCCAGCTCCCTGGAAACCATCCGCCATATGGTCGCCTCCGGGCTGGGCATCTCGATCCTGCCGCTGTCGGCAGTCGACAGCCATCACTACGCCCCCGGTGTGATCGAAGTGCGTCCACTCACGCCACCGGTGCCGTTCCGCACCGTAGCGATCGCCTGGCGCGCCAGCTTCCCACGGCCCAAAGCGATTGAGATCCTCGCCGACTCGATCCGCCTGTGCTCGGTGGCCAAGCCGCCTGCTGCGAGCTAAGTAAACGTATGACTGAGCTGTCGCAGGTGTCGGTGACGGCACTCAAGGGTGTCGGTGAAGCCATGGCCGAAAAGCTGGCCAAGGTCGGCCTGGAGAATCTCCAGGACGTGCTGTTTCACCTGCCCCTGCGCTATCAGGATCGCACCCGCGTGGTGCCCATCGGCCATTTGCGCCCGGGGCAGGATGCCGTGGTCGAAGGCACCGTCAGCGGCGCCGACGTGGTGATGGGCAAGCGCCGCAGTCTGGTGGTGCGCCTGCAGGACGGCACCGGAGGCCTGAGCCTGCGCTTCTACCATTTCAGCAACGCACAAAAGGAAGGCCTCAAGCGCGGCACCCGCGTGCGCTGCTACGGCGAAGCCCGCCCCGGCGCCTCGGGCCTGGAGATCTACCACCCGGAGTACCGCGCCATCACCGGGGATGAACCGCCTCCGGTGGACACCACCCTGACGCCGATCTACCCGCTCACCGAAGGCCTGACTCAACAGCGCCTGCGCCAGTTGTGCATGCAGACCCTGGGCATGCTCGGCCCGCAGAGCCTGCCCGACTGGCTGCCCCTGGAGCTGGCGCGCGACTATCAACTGGCGCCGCTGGCCGATGCGATCCGCTACCTGCATCACCCACCGGCCGACGCCGATGTCGACGAACTGGCCCTCGGTCATCACTGGGCCCAGCATCGCCTGGCGTTCGAAGAGCTGCTGACCCACCAGTTATCCCAGCAACGCCTGCGCGAAAGCATGCGCTCCCTGCGTGCGCCCGCCATGCCCAAGGCCACGCGCCTGCCTGCGCAATACCTGGCCAACCTCGGCTTTGCGCCGACGGGTGCCCAGCAGCGCGTGGGCAATGAAATCGCCTACGACCTCAGCCAGCACGAGCCGATGCTGCGCCTGATTCAGGGCGACGTGGGCGCAGGCAAGACCGTGGTCGCCGCCCTCGCCGCCCTGCAAGCCCTGGAAGCCGGTTACCAGGTGGCGCTGATGGCGCCCACCGAGATCCTCGCCGAGCAGCACTTCATCACGTTCAAGCGCTGGCTCGAGCCCCTGGGCCTGGAAGTCGCGTGGCTGGCCGGCAAGCTCAAGGGCAAGACGCGCGCGGCAGCGCTGGAGCAGATCGCCGGCGGCGCACCGATGGTGGTGGGTACCCATGCGCTGTTCCAGGACGAAGTCCAGTTCAAGAACCTGGCCCTGGTGATCATCGACGAACAGCACCGCTTCGGCGTGCAGCAGCGCCTGGCCCTGCGCCAGAAAGGCGTGGGCGGACGCATGAACCCGCACCAGTTGATCATGACCGCCACCCCGATCCCGCGCACCCTGGCCATGAGCGCCTACGCCGACCTCGACACCTCGATCCTCGACGAACTGCCCCCCGGCCGTACACCGGTGAATACCGTGCTGGTCACCGATACGCGGCGCGTCGAAGTGATCGAGCGTGTGCGCGGCGCCTGCGCCGAAGGCCGCCAGGCGTACTGGGTGTGCACGCTGATCGAAGAGTCCGAGGAACTGACCTGCCAGGCCGCCGAGACCACCTATGAAGACCTCACCAGCGCCTTGGGCGAGCTCAAGGTCGGACTGATCCACGGGCGCATGAAGCCCGCGGAAAAGGCCGCGGTGATGGCCGAATTCAAAGCTGGCAACCTGCAGTTGCTGGTTGCTACCACGGTGATTGAAGTGGGCGTGGACGTGCCCAACGCCAGCCTGATGATCATCGAGAACCCCGAGCGCCTGGGCCTGGCGCAATTGCACCAGTTGCGCGGCCGTGTCGGCCGGGGCAGCGCCGCCAGCCATTGCGTGCTGCTCTACCACCCACCGCTGTCGCAGATCGGCCGCCAGCGCCTGGGGATCATGCGCGAAACCAACGACGGTTTTGTCATCGCCGAAAAAGACCTCGAACTGCGCGGCCCCGGTGAAATGCTCGGCACCCGCCAGACCGGCCTGCTGCAATTCAAGGTCGCCGACCTGATGCGCGACGCCGACCTGTTGCCCGCCGTGCGCGATGCCGCGCAAGCGCTGCTGGAACGCTGGCCGGATCATGTCAGCCCGCTGCTGGATCGCTGGCTGCGTCATGGGCAGCAATACGGCCAAGTGTGACACCAGACTCACTTATCCGACCTACAGTTGTATCAAGCTGGTTATACTCCGGTGACTGTAGGAAATTGGATCAGGCCATGTCAGAAGTTGCCCTCGCCACAGCCCCACTGACCGCCCCGCCGGTCATTCGCGCGCTGCTCGAAAAACTCGCCATCAGCTACACGGAAGTCACCGAACATCCGGGCCTGAATCCTGCGCAAAAGGTCCAGGCCGTATTGCTGGAAGACGCGGTGGGCGCTCTGATGGTGCTGTTCCCACAGAGCCAGCTGCTGGACCTCAACCGCCTCACCGAACTCACCGGTCGCCGCCTTACGGCCGTGTCACCGGATCGCGTCGCACGCATGCTGGGCAAGCACGACCTGAGCCTGCTGCCGGGTCTGCCGGCACTCACCAGTTCGCCGTGCCTGTACGAAGGCAGCCTACTCAACGAGCCGAGCCTGCTGGTGCATTCAGGTGAAGCCGGGCTGCTGCTGGAGATCGCCAGCGACGCCTTCAAGACCATGCTCACCAAGGCCAGCGCCGCCCAGTTCGGTGAACCGCTGAGCAATATCCGCCCGAACCTCGACCGCCCGAATGATGACCGTGAGGAAATCACCCAGGCGATGCAGGCGTTTACCGCCCGCCGCATCCAGCAACGCCTGGAAGCGACCATCGAGATTCCACCGCTGGCCGACACCGCACAGAAGATCATCAAGCTGCGCGTCGACCCCAATGCCACCATCGACGACATCACCGGCGTGGTCGAAACCGACCCGGCCCTGGCCGCCCAAGTGGTGAGCTGGGCCGCGTCACCGTACTACGCATCGCCGGGCAAGATCCGCTCGGTGGAAGACGCCATCGTACGCGTGCTGGGTTTTGACCTGGTGATCAACCTCGCACTGGGCCTGGCCCTGGGCAAGACCTTGAGCCTGCCCAAGGACCACCCGCACCAGGCCACGCCGTACTGGCACCAGTCCATCTACACCGCCGCCGTGATCGAAGGCCTGACCCGCGCCATGCCTCGCGCCCAGCGCCCGGAAGCCGGCCTGACCTACCTCGCCGGCCTGCTGCACAACTTCGGCTACCTGCTGCTGGCCCATGTGTTCCCGCCGCATTTCTCACTGATCTGCCGCCACCTGGAGGTCAACCCGCACCTGTGCCACAGCTACGTGGAGCAACACTTGTTGGGCATCAGCCGCGAGCAGATCGGCGCCTGGCTGATGCGCTACTGGGACATGCCGGACGAACTGTCCACCGCCCTGCGCTTCCAGCACGACCCGACCTACGATGGGCAATACGCCGAGTACCCGAACCTGGTGTGTCTGGCCGTGCGCTTGCTGCGCAGCCGGGGGATCGGCTCCGGGCCGGACGAGACCATCCCGGACGAACTGCTTGAGCGTTTGGGCTTGAGCCGTGACAAGGCTGAGGAAGTAGTGGGCAAGGTGCTGGATGCCGAAGTACTGCTACGCGAATTGGCATCGCAGTTCAGTCAGGGATAAGTACAACACCGTTATTCTTGATACAGCACATCCTGGGGTTCGACGTTCAAATACCCTTTGAAATCGAACCCCTGCTTATCCTCTTTGAGGAAATGCTCCAACGTTCTTACCGAAGTGCCTTGCGCATCCACCTTTAATGCGCCGCTCAGCTCAACGCCTATGTTTTTTGCTGCCGCCTGATAGGCCGCAAGTACAAAATGCGAGCAGAAGGAGCCCTTTTTCAAAAGCCGAGGCTCATTTTCAAAGGCCTGGTTGGCATATCGCTCGCTCGCCGCCGCCGCGTTTTCCTTGAAGTTCGAGTTTCTCAAAACACTCAATGCCGATTGCGGCTTTGAATAAGGAATCCCTCCTTCGACGCTCCAAACTTGCCCGACTTGTGCGGCCCAGTCGCCGAGATTTTTATCTTTTGGCGAGTAGACTTTGTAAAGCCCCTGTCGAACTGCACTTGATGAGGATGAAAGTTTGGATCCGCCCCGCATCTCGACTATTTCCGATTCGCCCTCAGCGCTCGGTCCAAGTTTCGCACCGTTATTCGGTCTTTTAGACCACATAAGCGCATGCACCAATTCAGCATCGCCGCCATTACGACGTAATACCGAAAGCGCAGGCAATCGCTGGCCAAGCTTGATTAACCGATGACTCATCGCGGTGTTTTGTGGCTGGTCCATCAAGAGCAGAATATCTCCCGCTGAAAGATCGGCTTTATTGAGCCTCGCATTGCAGACCGCCTCAGGAGGTCGTAATGCATCGGGAGCCAGCGCGGCCTTGAGAGGCGGCCGGGGGCTATCTGCAAGCTTGTTGAAAGGCTCTTCTGCTGCAGCCCTCGTGTGATACGAGGGCTTAACTGACACATCAATCTTCATGTCCGCACCGGGATCGCTGTTCTCCAATGCGTGGTTTTTGTTTATGAAGAGTTCCGATAACCGTCTTAACTTTTTGCCTTTTTCTTCGGCTTCAAATACTTGGTCAACCCCTGGAACCAGATCACCAGCGCCGGGTTGCCCTTGATCTGGATCGACTTGTCCTGAATGCCCGTCATGAACGCCAGTTGCTTGTTCTTCGCCTGCATCGTGGCGAAGCCGTAGGCGGCATCCTTGAACGCGATGGCAAACGCCGGCGCCGGATGGACACCCGAGCGGCTGGTAATGCGCTGGTCTTTGACGATGAAATGACGGGCAACCTTGCCGTCGAGGGTCTGCAACTGGAACGCCAGGTCTTTGTCACCCAGCTGTTGCTGGAAGGCAGGATTGGTGCGGCTGGCTTTGCCCATCATCAGGCCCAGCACCCACAGCAGAAGACGAAATTTCATGCACACGGCCTCGGTGTAATTATTGAGTGGCCGCAGCAGTTTAACCAATTGCAAAAAGAACGCCACCGATCTTGCGCATTAGCGGAAGATCGGCTGGCGTTTGACGCTTATAGCAGCATGTTACTTAAACGTTAGGGCAAGGAACCGGCGCCCAGTCGGCCAGGTTTGGATCACGGCAAGTGCCTTCGATCTGCGCTTTACCGGCGCTGGCGACCTTCTTGCTTTCATCTTGCTTGGTCTGGGCGGTCTGGAAGGTTTTCTCGGTGCTCACCGCTTCTGTTGGTACGGTTGGAAGCGGCGGCTTTTTCGGCGGCTTGGTACCGGTACCTTTCTTCTTGCCCGCTGGCACAACGGGTGTTGCATCGGCCTTGGCCACGGTGACCACGTCGGCACGCTGTACGCCAACCTGCTGCAGGTCTTTCTCGTACGCCTGGGTGTAGTTGTTCAGGTCTTCGGCGGCTTTGCCGTTGACCGCAACGATCAGGTCATTGGACTCCTTCAGGCCCGAGACGATTTCCGCCAGGCGTTTGCGGCCTTCGGTGTCGTTGACGGTCTTGGCTTTGCGATCATTCACCAACTTGGTGAATGCGCTCTGGTAGCACTGCTGGGACGCCTTGGCGTACGCGGTACTGCGGTCGATGTCGGAGGCGCTTTTGTTCACGTCAGCCGCATACGAGGCAATGCGCTGGTTGTCATCGGCGATCTGCTTCTGACGCTCGGTGTAATAACCCGCTGCGCCGCCGGCCAGGGCCCCGCCCGCTGCGCCGATGGCGGCGTTACGGCCACGCTTTTCCTTGTCGCCGGTCAGGGCGCCCAACAATGCACCGCCGGCCGCGCCGATGGCTGCGCCGGTGACCACCGACTTGGTCATGTTCGAATCGGTGGCGCGCAAGTGCTGCACCGGCTCGTAGCAGTTGGGGTAGTACTCGACCTTGGTGCTGGACGCGACCTTGGAAGCCGGTGACGTGGCGCAGCCTGTCAACACGGTGCTGAAGCCAGCGGCAATCAGCAAAAGATGACGCTTGGAAACCGCCTTACGGGAAAAAAGCATAGGTTGTGTTCTCTTCTAAGTTTGACTTGCCCAGCACGGCCACTGCCGCCTGAGTCCCTTCCAAGCTCGCCATACAGCCAGCGATCATCGCTGACCGCTCGCTGCGAGCAATTCCTTCAAGATCGTCGCCGGGTCGGCCCGCTGTTGCTTGCGGTAGTTGCCGACATGGCGAACGAACAGTGTTGCGCGCGTCACCAGGCTTTTGCCGAGCACTGGCTTGCGATCCAACTCTTCCTTGATCCGTTGAAACTGCGCCTGGATTACCGCATCGGTGTAGCGCGTGCCGGTGGCCAGGTTGTCGATATAGATCGCCACCGCGCCATCAAGGGCGCTGCGCCCGTTGTCGATGGCCGTGGCAAACAGCGCCGCGCTGGCCTCGTCCTTATTGTCCAGAGCCTGCTGGCGACTCTTCTGCAGGTTGGCCAGGCGGATGTTGTAGTTGCCGATGGTCTCGGCCACCAGCGCGGCCGACTGAATCAGGTTGCCCGCCGCTTCTTCGCGTTGCTGGGCGATCAGCGAGACATTGCGCTTGAGCTCTTCATTGACCAGCCCCAACTCGGCTTGCAGCTTGGGATCGACGCTGGCGGCGATGATGCTGTCCAGGCGCTTGGTCGGGTCCTGGGCGTCGTCGATGGCATCGGTCAGCGAGGCCAGGCGGCCCTCCTTCTGCCATTGCGCAAACAGCTCCTTGTAACGCGAACGCGGCGCAGACAACGCACCAATCGCCACGCGGAACCCGGTGGTCTCATTGCTTTGCTCGGTGCCGTCGGCGGCGAACAGCGGGTATTCGCGGCGCATGCCGGTGAACAGCGTGCCCTCGCCTTCCAGGTAGTTGCCACCCTTGACCACAAAGCCACCGTACGTGCCCTGGCGACGACCGGCGTGGACCAGCTGGAAGGACTCCTGGACCATTTCCGCAGCGTTGCCGATCACGTCAAACATGCCGATGGGGTTGGGCAGCTTGGTGCCGATGGGCATCAGGCGCGCGGCCTGGCCGGTGCCGCCGGCGACCTGATTGAACACCGCGTAATCACCCAGCGGGCCATCGCTGTCGCTGCCTTCGACGCGGCGTGGAAACAGGCGCCCTTCCAGATCCTGACGGCTCACCGCCTGGCCACCGCGCGCGGCGAACTCCCATTCCACTTCGGTGGGCAGGCGTACAAAGCCCAGACCGCCATCTTCTGCCGATGAACCGCGACCGCTCACCGGCAGCAAGTCGCGGTGGTATTTCATCAGCCAGGCGCTGTACACCGCCGAAAAGCGTTCAGCCTCAAAGCGCGACAGCTTCACCTTGGGCAAACGCCCGGCCATGCCGGTGGGTGCATCGCACGCCGGCGCTGGCTCGCCACTGGCCAGCGACTGCGCCTGGGCCATCACCTGGGCGTACTGGCGTGCGGTCACTTCGTACTTGCCGATGAAGTACAACATGGGCTTGAGCGGGGTCTTGGCGTCGGTCTTCGGCATCAGGGGCGCGATGACTTTGTTCCAGTCTTTCGGCAAGTCCTTGAGGGTGAACTGGCCGTTGATAAAGTCGCGGCGATAGCCGGAAATAAACGACTGCTGATAACCCGCCTCACCTTCGGCGAAGGGGTAGCCGAGGCTGATCTCGCGGTCATCCAACGTCCCTTGGGCCAGCACGTAGGCGTAGCGGAACACCATATTGCCTTCGCACGGCAGCGGCAGGCTGACGTCATCCGGCAACGGCTTGGGGTTGTCGAGCTTGTCGCTTGCCTCATCGGCCCAGGCCATCGAGGCCAGGCTCAGCGCCACGGCGGCGCCCAGTAACTTATACATCTCTGATTCCTTCAGAAGCCTGGATACGCGCCACTCGCCAACCACCACAGGCGGCCGCCACGGCGCTGACGCCAAGGACTGCAACCAGGGCCAGGCCATAGTGACGCGCCAGCAGGTGGCTGGCGTGTTCGCCCGGCACCTGCACAAATAGCTTATTCACAGCTGTTTCGGCCAGGCCATACAACCCGGCACTGAGCAAAGCGGCAAACCCTGCGCTGTACAGCGCTTGCAGCACCACAAACAGCAACAGCGCGCCGGTGGAAAACCCCAACAGGCGCAACACCGACAACTCTCGACGCTTGCGTGCCACAGCCGCCAACGCCCCGGCGAAGATCGCCGCAAATGCGCCCGCCAAGGCCAACCCGGCGATGATCCAGAACACGATCGACAGGTTGCGGCTCAGCGACTGCACCTGGGCGATGGTCTGGGCCTGGGTCGATACCAACAGATTCTGCCCGGCGAAAAATACCCGCAGTGGCTCCACATCGACCAGGCTACGCGCGTACAAACGAAACGCCGGATACACCCGCTGTTCGCTCACAGCGACCTCATCACCGGCCCAACCCAACGCCGGCACCGCACGGCCATCGCGGTAATCTTCCGCCGCTTCCAGCAATCTCAAATCGGCAAACAACCCATCCCGAGCGAAGGCTTCCAGCGGCAGCACCGCCAGTACCTGCACGCGCGTGCGCTGGGCCTCCACGCGCCCGGCCACTTGCCGCGCAAAGCTGGTCTCCAACCAATCCCCCGGCCGCGCCGCAAGCTTCTCGGCAGCGGTGTGGCTCAACACAATCTGGTCCAGGCCCCTGGGCATCGGCAGACCGCCCAGCAACGGGTCACCCGCCGCCGTCGGCAGCATCTCCAAGGTCAGCGTGCCGACCTGCGCCGTCGCCGCAATCTGCCGCGTACGCGGTAGCGCGAACGCCACATCACTGCGATGGCCGAGCTGTTCGACAAATGCGCTGCTGAATCGACCACCGCCCAACGGAATAATTTCACGGGTGGCCGGATCGGTCTCCAAACGTTCGGTCAAACTGCTAACCAGTCCAAATTTCAGGCCGAATAACACCAGCAACGGCGCGATCACCGCCACCAGCGCCAGCACCGAACAGGCCGACAGCCAGGCATCGTTGCGGTAATCCTGCCAGGCCAGGGACGCCACCAGAGGGATGCGCATCAGCACGCCTCCCCGAGGGTCGCGGTGACGCCACCGTCGGTGTCGCGCCGACAGCTGATGCGCCGCACCTGCAAGCCACTGGCGCGGGCCAGGGGTTCGTCATGAGTGGCGATCACACAGGCGGCGCGGTGCTCGCGGGCCTGGGCCAGCAGGGCCTGCATTACGCGCTCGGCATTCAGCGGGTCAAGGGACGCCGTCGGTTCATCGGCCAGCACCAGTTGCGGCGCATGGGCCAGGGCGCGGGCGCAGCTCACACGCTGGCGCTGGCCCACCGACAACGCGGCGGGCTTCTTGGCCAACTGGTCGCTGATCTCCAGCTGTTCAGCCAGGCGCGTCACGCTGCCGTCATCCTTCAGGCCCAGCAACTGCCGGGACAGCGCGATATTGCTGCGCACATCCAGAAAGCCCAGCAGCCCGCCGGTTTGCAGCACATAGCCCAAGTGCTGGCTGCGCAGCGCGGCCAGGGTGGATTGCTGATCGGCGCGCCACAGTCCACCAATGTCCTGCTGATTGAATTCGAACCGGCCCACCTGATCCGGCGCCAGTACCAGCGCCAACAGATCCAGCAAGGTGCTCTTGCCGCACCCGCTGGGCCCGACAATCGCCAACTGTTCCCCGGCCCGCAGGTGCAGCGCCGGGATCACCAGGCTGTAACGCTGACTCCCGATCCCCCGGCTCTTATGCACCGCGCTCAGGTTCAGCATTACGGCAGTGTCGACAAGGGCACGCGGTACAACGCGTCGCCCGGCTCGGCATCGCCGAAACGGACCCAGTTGGCCACGTCATTGTGGAAAGTTTCGTAGAGGCGGATTTTCGAATCCAACTCGTCGATAAAGTCTTCCTGCTCGGCCACGCTCAACGACAACCACAGGTCCTGGGTCATGTTCAGCGACTTGCTGCGGTACGGCAGGCCTTCCAGGTATTCGCCAAGAATGCCGCCGTCGGCCAGGTTGCCGCCCTTGCGCAGGGCCTGCGGATCGCGGCTCATGTAGGCCGAGGCGCTGGCGATTTCCTGGAAGAAATCCTTGGGCGAGGTCTGGGTCTTGCGCGCCGCATCGACAATCAGTTTCAGCGACTGTTGCAGGTCGTTGAGCTGTAATTTGGTCAGCATCACGCACACCTGGAACGCCGGCAGCGCGGGGTTGGTGAGGTCGCGGTCGGCGGTCCAGGCGCTCACCAGCTGCGGTGCCTGGCTCGCGCTCTTGCGACCGAGGAAATCCATGTGCATCGCATAACCGACCGCTGCGGATTTGTCCGCCAGGCTTGGCGCGGCACTCAGCAGCGGCACCGGTTGCGGGGTGTTGCTGCGCACTTGATGCACGAGGTTGGCGAACACGCTGCCGATCTCGTCGACGCGCTCGCCCAGCTTGCGTACATCGCCACCCGGAACCGCTGTGTAGAGGTCGCCGATCTGCGGGTTGGCGTCGGCCGTGAGGATGCGGTACTGGCTCTCGGCGCCGGCGTGGGTTTTCTTGCCGGCGTCGGTACGCAGGTGCAGCGCGTAGATCTTGATCTGCTTGCCCAGCGCGGCCTGGCGCACTTCGGCTTCGTTCATCTGGGTGGCGGCAAAGGGATCGTTCTTGCGCAGCGCCCCGGCATCGGTGACCAGCAGGATGATACGCCCGCCATAGCCAGACCAGTCCATGCCGTCCACGGCCTGCATCACGCCGGCAAACGCATCCTCGTTGAAGGAGTGGCTGGACACGGTAGACGCCTTGACCTGGCGCGCCATGTCGAGGAAGCGTTGCGGGTCGCGGCCCTGGTCGAGGCTGATCAAGGTCTTGGCCACGTATTCCAGGCCTGGGGTTTTCTTGATGCTGCTCCGGAAACCGACCATGCCGAAGCTGACACTGTCCAGCTCGCCACGCTCGGCGATGCGGGTTTGCAACTCGTGCACCACATCGCGGATCTGGTCGATATACGGCTGCATGGAGACCGTGGTGTCCACTACCAGCACCACCGCCGTGCGGAAGGCATCAGCATTGGCGTTGATCACCGGCGTCGCGGGCTTGGCCGCCGCGTTGCTGCCTGGGTCGATGGAGGCGATGTTAAGCAACTGCACCGGCTGGCCGTTTTCGTCGAAGCTCTCCTTGGCGTCGAAAATCGGCAGCAGGTAGAACTGGTTCTGCGGCACCGCGCTGGCGGACGGCTCCAGGGCCAGGACCTGGCCGTTGTCTTCGCGGTTCTTCTGCGCCTTGGCCAACACGCCTTTGGCGGCGGCTGGGTCGGCCAGCAGTTTTTCCACTTCAGCAGATTGGCGCAGGAACATCACCGGCGCTCGGCCGGAGCGTTCGGTGAATTTGAGCACGAGGCTTTGCTTCCAGTCGCTGACCTGGGCGGCCGGCAACCAGCCGTCGCTGCGGCCATCGGTGGCGGCACCGACGCGCACCCACGGGCTGCCGTCGACGTCTTTGCGCTGGTACACATAAAGCACGGAGAACGCCGGCAGAGCCTTACCCGGTGCGCTGCCGGCGTCATTCGACAGCTTGGCGCCGGGCTTGCTGAGGACGCGCTGGAACAGGGTCTTCTTGCCGGCCATCAACAACGGCCGTTGGCCGCCGTCCACCTCGGCGACCGACACGGGTGGTGTTGCCTGGGGCACTTCGGCTGCTGCTGCAGGTGGCTTGGCCTGAGGCACGACGGCAGCCGGCGGTTTGGCCGGTTCATCACTACCGCTCAACCACCAGTAGCTGCCGCCAGCAATGGCCAATGCGACGGCCACCGCTACGGCGGCCAGTGCCAACACCGGCCCACGCCGCTGCTCGGACACGGCGTGATGCTGGGTCGGCGTCACCACCGGCTGGCGCACCGGTTGCGGCTGGGGTTTATCGGTCGGGATGTCGATGGTGACCGGTGTCATGCCCGCCAGGTCAAAACTCAGCGGGATCGGCAACGGCCGCACCAGCGTGGCTTCCGGCGAGTCCGTCGGCAGGTTATCCAGCGCCTGCAGCAACGCCGCCGCATCCGGGAAACGCTCCGCCGGGTCCTTGGCCAACAGCTTGCGCAGCACGCCCTGATAACGGCCGTGATGCACCGGCAATTCCGGCAACGGTTCGGTCAGGTGCGCCAGCGCCGTGGACAGCGCATCGCTGCCGTTATAGGGCAGCTTGCCGACAAGGATTTCATACAGCACCACGCCCAGCGCGTAGAGGTCGGCACGGCCATCGATCTCCTGGCCCCGCGCCTGCTCCGGGCTCATGTAGCTCGGCGTGCCCACGGCAAAACCGGCCTGGGTGAACTGGGTGCGGTCGTCCAGGGACTTGGCGATACCGAAGTCCGACAGCACCGCCGTGCCATCGGCACGGAACAGGATGTTTGCCGGTTTGACGTCGCGGTGCACCAGCCCCTGGGCATGGGCATAGCCCAGCGCCGAGGCGATCTGGCGGATCAGCGTAATGCCCTGCTCCGGCGTCAGGCCGGCGGCGATGCGCTCCTTGAGCGTGCCGTTGGGCAGGTATTCCATGGCCATGTAATACAGCTCACCGACATTGCCGATGTCATGGATGGTGACCGTGTGCGGGTGCGACAGCCGCGCCAGGGTCTTGCCCTCGCGCAGGAAACGCTCGCAGAAACTCGGGTCGGCCGCCAGCGCCGCCGCCATCACCTTCAACGCCACCTTGCGCTCCAGAGAGCGCTGGGTCGCCAGGTACACGCTGGCCATGGCGCCTTCGCCGATCTCGCCGTCGATGTCATAGCCCGGAATCACAATGTTCATGCCGATACCTTCACGACGATGGCGGTGATGTTGTCCGGCGCGCCGCGGTTGAGCCCCAGGTGCACCAGGCTGCGCACGATTTCGTCCGGCGCGTCGTGGCTGAGCACTTCGCGGATTTCATGGTCTTCGACGGTTTTGTTCAGGCCATCGCTGCACAGCAGGTAGCTGTCGCCGGGGGCGATCAGCAGGTCGACCACCGCCAGCTCCAACTGGGCTTCCACCCCAATCGCGCGGGTGACGATATTGGCGCGCGGATGCACACGGGCATCGGCTTCGCTGAGCAGGCCGCTGTCTTGCAGGTCCTGCACGTAGCTGTGATCGCGGGAAACGCCTTCGAGCACGCCGTCGCGCAGGCGGTACAGGCGGCTGTCGCCGGCCCACAGGCACACACCGCGCAAACCGCGTGCAGCGAACACCACCACCGTGCTGCCCATCATGGTCACGCCACGGTTGGCGGTTTCTTCACGCACGGCGGCGTTGATGCGGATCAGGTCATTGCGCAAGGCCGCCGAGTACTCATCGAGGGAGCGCCCCATCGGCACGCTGCGCAGGCTGTCGACGATCAGGCTGCTGACGTAATCCCCGGCCGCATGCCCGCCCATGCCGTCGGCCACCACCCACAGGCGGTTTTCCGGCAGGTCCAGGCACGCGTCTTCGTTGACCTGGCGGACCATGCCCACATGGCTTTTGCTCGCGGATTTGTACGTCGACCCCATCTACACCACACCTTCTTGTCCGAGCAAAAACTGCGCAAAATCGCCAGCGGCAGGCAGGCCCTGACACCGCAATAAACCAGGGGAAATCGTCTGCGAACCACGCCCCCACCACAGGCTCGCCCCGTCGCAGGCCTGTTCGGCGAGCGCGGTCATGCGCTGGTGCGGCACGCTCGCCGCCACGCGCTGCAGGCCGGCGAAACGGCTGTCGACCGCGCGCGGCTCTGTCGCCGGCAAGCCCAGGTCGTCGAGGCCATCGTTGAAGCGTTCGAACGTGGCGCCGGCATCCAGGGTGCTGAGCAACAGCTCTTCGGCCTGCTCGAACCAGGCATCCGGCCCACCCACCAGGGACGCAGGGTTGATGTCGTGATCCAGCAAGGTGACCACCGCCAGCGGGAAATAGCGCCCGACCCGGTCAATGCTCGGCATCACCACGCCCGCCGCCGCGTCCGGCCCACACACGCCGGGCGCCAGCACAAAGCGCCACTGTGGGCTGACCAGGTACGCATTGAGCCAGCCGGCGCCCAGGCTGTTCTGGCTGGCGAGCAAACCCGCCGCCAGCCAGCTGTCCCACGGGCCGATAAAGCTTTGGGGCAAGGCGCGACTGACGAAGTCACCACGGCTGGCCAACTTGCCGTAGAAGCCCAGCGTCGTCATAGCCGCTCCGGCAGGCTGAAGCCACTGAGCACGCGGCTCTTGAACGGGTTGAAGGCGCTGTTGGCGCGCAACTCGTAGGCGATGCTCGCACCGTCGACGCGCAGGCGCAGGTTGAAGCGGTCCGGCGAATTACCGGCGGTGAGGTCCGACTGTTCCAGCAAGCGGAACCAGGCCCACGGCCCGTCGAGGGTCACGCCCGAGCGGCCACTGGCCGACGGCGGCATGATCGAGATACGCACCACGCCGATGCTGCCGGGGTTCGGCCATTGCATCGCCACCGGGCGGCTTGGGCCGTGGTCATAGCTCAATTGCTGACCGTCGAGGTCGAGCAGGAACTGGGTGATGGTCGGATCCATCGACACCGGCTTGAGTTCGAAACGCACGATCGGTTGGGTACCCCCGGAGCGGAAAAACGCATCGCGGATCGTTGCAGCCCGTTGGAAGGTTTGCAGCACGCCCGGCGCAATCCCGAGCTTCTGCGCCGCACCCGGCTGCCAGCGCCAGGTCTGTGCCGACGTGTCCACGTACGGCTGCAGGTATTTGCGGAAATAGTTGTCCATCACCCCGCCGACGCCGAAGAACTGACCGAAGTCATCCAGGGTCGCATCCCGCGAACTGCCCGGCGACATCGGGTAGCGGCCGGCCAGGGACTGGCGGTACACATTGACCACTTCGCTGACCCACGCCGCGTTCAGTTGGTTACGCACCCCGCCCATCATGCTGTTGGTGGTGGAGTTGACCACCGACTTGACCATGCCCTGCACCAGCGGCGGTTGGCGCTCGGCATTCAGGCTGACCCGCGTGGCCGCAGCCGCCGCCTGGTTCTTGGCCTCGCCCAGCAAGGCATCGCCGCTGGCACCGACCATGGCGCTGACCTGCACATACAGCGCGTTCATGTCCGACAACAGGCCGTCGATGGCCGCCGGTTCGCCTTCGTTCTTGCTGACGATGCTGTTGAGTTCGGCAAAGTGCGCGGTCACCGGATCATCCGCCGCCGCCGGCGCATTGGCCGTCGGTTGCTCCTGGCCGAGCAGGCTGCCGAGGCGCTCTTTGAGCTTGTCGACGCCACCTTCCACGGGCACGCCTTTGGCCGCCAATTGGCGCTCTTCAGCTTGCAGATCGGTTTCCTTGGCCACGGCCACCAACAGTTTTTTCAGCGGCGAACTCGGGCCGGAAATCACCCGCAGCACGTCGGCCGCCTGGGCCACGCTGGTGATCGGCACAAAGTCGATGTCGGCAAGCAACGCATCCCACTGGCGCTGGTAGTCCTGGAAGTACAGGCGACGCACATCGGCGGCCAGACTGACCACGTTCTGCTGATCGGCCTGCTCATGGCCCAGCACCCATTGCTCTTCAGCCAGGGTGCCGGTCTGGTTCAGGCTGCTCAGCAAAAACGCCTGGCGATAGCCCTTGGCGGTGAAAAAGCCACTCAACGGCTCGCCCAACGGCTTGCCGCTTTTACGGCTGAACACCAGCGCGGCATCACGGCCAGCGGCTTCGTTGATACGAAAGTCCGGGATGCCTTCGGGCAGTTTCTGGCGCTTGACCCGGTCGTAGACACGCTGGGCCACCGGCAGTTGTTGCAACTGGCGACGCAGATCGTCGATCAAGCGGGGGTCAAGGCGCGCATTCGGCGGATGGCGTTCGAACAGCGCCTGCAAGTGCCCGGTCAACGCCTGGCGCTGATCGGCCGGCAGGTCGCGCGGCAGGTTGCGGTCCCAGTCGAGGGCGATCCAGGCCTTGATGAAGTCCGGGTCGTAATGCTCGCTGTCGGCAAGCATCAGGTAGGCCTTGAGGCCTTCGTAGAGGAAGTCCGAGTTACCGCCGCCGTGCAGTTGCTCCTCGATGCGCGTCACCAGACGCGGCGCAAACACGGCGATCAACAGCTTGCGATAGACACTGGCAGACTCGGCTTCGAGCATATCGCCCTGATACAGCCCCAGGCCTTCGGACCAGCTCGGCGAATCGCCCGCCAGGTTCTTCACCGCATTGAGCAGCGGCAGCACCGCGAGCACTTCACGCTGCGCCGGGCTCAGGTTCTGTACGGTCTGGCCCAGCGGCGCGACCTTTTGGTCGACCTGGGCGATATACGCCTGGTTGGCGCGATAGCTCACCCACCACAGGCTGCTGACCACGATCACCAAGGCCACGGTGGCCGCAAGCACACCCCGCGCGATCCACTTGCGTCGGCGTTCGACTTTCGGGTTCACCCCCACCAGTCCACGTTCGGCAAAGGCCACGGCGGTGAAGAGTTTTTCGATGAAGTAACTGCGCCCGGTGCCGCTTTGGCGTGCCAGGTGCTGGCGGTCCAGGTTCATGCTCTGGGCCATGGCGCCGATCAGGCGATCAATCGGGCTGCCTTCCTGGGTACCGCTGGTGAAGTACACGCCGCGCAGCAACACGCGCTCTTCAAAGGCGTTGGGTTTGAACACGCCTTCGAGGAAGCTTTGCAGGCAATCCTTCAATGCGCCGAACTGCTGCGGGAAGCCGTAGATCAGGTCGCGCCGCGCCGGGTCGCGCTCCTGTTGCAGGCGCTCCACCAGACGCTCGTTGAGACGCTGCTCCAGACCGGCGAATTCGCTTTGCAGATGGGCCAGCGGGCTCTCACTGCTCTTGCCGTCATCGAGGGCAAAGGTCATGCCCCACACCTGGGCGCGTTCTTCCTTGCTCAGGTTGTCGAAGAACTCCATGAAGCCCGGCACCAGGTCGAGCTTGGTCAGCATCAGGTAGATCGGGAAACGCACGCCCAGTTGGGTGTACAGCTCCTGGATACGCAGGCGGATCGCCGCCGCATGGGCCGCGCGTTCGGCATCGGTGCCCAGCAGCAGGTCCGAGAGGCTGATGGCGATAAAGGCGCCATCGATCGGGCGGCGCGAGCGCTGCTTTTTCAGCAGGTCGAGAAAGCCCAGCCACGCGGCCTTATCCACCGTGGAGTTGCTGTCCTGAGTGGTATAGCGGCCGGCGGTGTCGAGCAATACCGCCTGGTCGGTAAACCACCAGTCGCAGTTACGCGTACCGCCAACACCGCGCACCGCCCCGGCGCCCAACTGGGCCGCCAACGGAAAGTGCAGCCCGGAGTTGACCAGCGCCGTGGTCTTGCCCGAACCCGGCGGGCCGATGATCACGTACCACGGCAGCTCGTAGAGGTTGCGGCGTTCGTCGCCACCCAGCTTGGCCTTCTTCAGCAGCGCCAGGGCTTCGTCCATGCGCTGGCGCAGGGTGGTGAGCTCTTCGGCGGTGGCCACGCTGTTGGGGTCGGCCGGGGTTTCTGCGGCCAGGCTGCGCATCACTTCGGCCGCTTGGCGCCGCGCCTGGATGATGCGAAACACGCGGTAGGCGATCCACACCGCAAACACCAGGATGATCAGCGCCCAGCGCCGGCCTTCCGGCACCAGCACATCGAGCAACGGCCCCACAAACCAGATGATCAGGCTCAGGGCGATCAGGCCCAGCACGGGGATCACCCAGCGAATCATGAAACTGAAAAACGCCTTCACTCGACGCCCTCCGCCAATACGGTGATTTCAACCCGACGATTGCGGGCACGGCCTTCGGCAGTCGCGTTGGTCGCCAACGGCTCGGTGTCGCTCCTGCCTTCGGCACTGAAGCGATCGGCCTGGCCGGTCTTGGCCGCGAGGATCTCCAACACCGACTTGGCCCGCGCTTCGGACAAGGCCCAGTTCGACGGGAAGCGCAGCGTGGCAATCGGACGGTTGTCGCTGTGCCCGGTAACCCGCACCTGGCCCTTGACCTTACGGATGGCGTCGGCAATGCGCAGCATCAGCGGCTGGTAGTCCTCGACGATGCTGGAGCTGGCGGACGCAAACAGCTCATCACCACGAATGGTGACGACAGAACGGTCGACCTTGTCTTCCACCGCGACGCGACCGGCCTTGATGTCTTCCGCCAGGAAGCCGGCCAGGCGCGGACGCTCAATCACTTTGGGCTGCGCCACGGGACGGTCGATGGCCTGCACCGGGATCTCACCCAGGGCATGGATATTTTTGAACACCGGCTCCGCCTGCGCCGCGAGCAGCATGCGCAAGGTGAACAGCAAGGCCAGCAGCAACGCCAGGCCAATCGCCACGGCGATCCACGGCGGCATGAACTGCGCCAGCCGATCACGCGCCACGGTGACGCCGCGCCAATGCGGCGACAGCTCGCGCTCGTGGTCACCGCGAGCACTGCGAATCGCCGCCGCCGTGCGCTCACGCAAGGCTTCCAACTGGCTGCGACCGTCGTTCATCACGCGGTAGCGGCCTTCGAAACCCAGGCACATGCACAGGTACAACAGCTCCAGCAGGTACAGGCGCTCCCGTGGGCTTTGCAGGCAGTGGTCGAGCAACTGGAAGACTTTTTCGCCCCCCCAGGCTTCGTTGTGCACGGTGATCAACAGGCTCTGCTTGCCCCAATCGCTGGTGCTGCCCCACGGCGTGCTCAACACCGCCTCATCGAGGGCGGTGCACAGTGCGTAACGCGCCAGCAGCACTTCGTTGCGGGCCACTCCAGCAGCTTCGGCGCGCTCTTCGAACTGGCGCAGGTAGGCCAGCAACTGCGCGCGCAGGCTGGCCGGCGCCGGGTGCGCGATGGTGTTGCGCAGGCGCGTCAGCAGCGCCAGCAGCGGGCCGGCGGCGCTTTCCAGCGGGTTCAGGCCCTGGCTTTTGCCGGTGAGGATCGGCGCGGCCGGCATCGACAGCGGGGCCGGTTCGGCACGCGCGGGTTCCGGCGCACGGCCACCCGGGCGCGGCATGAACTGGGTGCGGTCATCATCATTGGGATGCATCGCGGATTATCCTCGGATCGCCCAGAAGGCCAGGTTCAAGCCCGGGAACTGCCCGGCGATATGGAAGGCAAAACCACCGGAATTGCCCAGTTGCTGCCAATGCTCGCTGCCGCGATCCAGCTCGTAGTAAGTGGAACCCGCGTGGTACGGCAGTTGGCGCGGCGCCACTGGCAACGGCAGCAAGGTGATACCCGGCAGTTGCAGGTTGACCAGGTCACGGATGTGCTCCACCGAACCAACCTTGCTCTGCTGGCCGAAGCGCGCGCGCAGGGTTTCGCCGGGCACGTCGGCGCGGACCACCAGAATGAAGCTGGCACTGTCGAGCAGGGTCTTGTCGGCCAACATGGCCACATGAACGCCGTAGGCTTTCTCGACAATCGGGATCGGCGTGGCCTTGCTGTCGATCAGCATCGACAGGGCTTCGCGCAACGCCGCCATGACTGGGGCGAAGCTCAGGGCCAGGTCGTCGTGCTGGTATTGCGGGTATTCCTGGGGGCGACGGCCCGAGGTGGAAAAGGTCGAGAACTCACCGGCCAGGCTGACCAGTTCGCTGAAGAAGCGCTCCGGGTGCAGCGGGCTCAACTGGCTGAAATGCTGGATCAACGGCTGGGCGCGGTTGACCAGTTGCAGCAGCATGAAGTCGGCGATCTCCGACGCACCGCCCGCACCCGAGGCAACCACGCGGCCAGCCAGGGCTTCGCCGCGCTGGTGCAGCAGGCCCAGCAGTTCGCTGCGAAACGCGCTCAACGGTTTGCTCGCGGCCACATCGAGGACTGGCGGGATGTAGCTGTCGTCGAGAACCAGCGCTCGGTCGGCGCGCTTTTCCTTTATGCGCACCAGGCCCACGGCGGCGTAGTCGCTGATGCCATCCTGGGCGGTCAGCAAGCGCAGGGCCCGGGCCCCCACGGCCACCGGCGCGCGGTTTTCGAACGGCGCGTTGTCATCGCGCACTTCGCGCACCTGGCTCACGTAACGCGCGGCTTCCAGGGCTTCGCCTTCATCCACGGTGTCACGCGCACCCGCACGCTTGAGGGGCAAGGCCAGGTAGACCAGGCCATCGCGCAGGTTGTCGTCGATATTCAACGGGCTGGGCGCCAGGTCGTCCTGGGGGATATTGAACGGCGTGCCGTCCGGCAACAGGCCGCGCGCCGAGACGATGGCCAGCTTGCCCTGGGCCAACAGGCCCTGGTCGATCAGCAACTCGGAGAACCCCCAGGCGCCGGCGGACAACGGGCGGCTGCGGGCATCGATCAGGTTTTCCAGGTAACGGTCATGCTGCTGGAAGTGCTGCGTTCCGATGAACATGCCTTCCGACCAGACCACGCGATTGTTCCAGGACATGGGGAGCTCCGATTGCTTCTTATTGGGCAGGGCTGGATGGGGTGACCACGACGTCGGCGCGCACGGCACGTACATCGAGGCTGATCTGGTATTCGGTGTATTGGCGCGCCGGCACGTTGATCACCGTGCGCCATTGCGCGCGGTCCAACTCGCGATAACCCACCAGCAAGCCGATCTGGCGCGTGGAGGGGTCGAGATCGCGCTGGATGCTCAGTTGCTGGCCGGGTTGCACCATGACTTCGTCTTGGTCCAGCAGGTCCAGACCGAGGGTCGATTGCGCACGGTCGGCCAGGGCGAAGTAATCGGAGCGGGCGAAGGTGGCCGCGTTCTTCAGTTCGAAAATGCGCACCCGCACCGGGGCGGCCTGGCCATTGGCACCCGGGTTAAGCCCGGCAATGGCGTGGAAATGCAGCTCGACGGCGGCGGTGTCCGCTTCAGCCTCGGCGGCTGTTTCGGGTTTGGCCGCGTCCTTGGCACACGCGGTCAGCAGCAGCGCGGTGGCGACTGCGAGTAAAAACCTGGGAATCATCCTGCGTCCTCAATGACGTACTTAGCTATCCGTTAATCCGTGTGTTGCGGCGCAGCTTTACCGACGCTGTCGCGCGCTGTGTTCTTCGTACGCCCGGCTGAATTCGCGGCCGAACAGGTCCTGGAAGTCTTCCTGGGCCTCGCGGGAAATATTGCTGTAAAGCTCGGTGAACTGCTGCCAGTACTGGGCCTGGCGCGAGCCGGCGAACAGGTTCGACAGCCCGCCGGGCTTGCCCATGCGCTCTTCCAGTTGTGCCGGTTCAAAGCGCGTGAGCAGGTGTTTGATCGCCGCCTCCACGCCGGCCATCACTGCCAGTTGGTGGGCGCGCAGATCGTTGAAACTGTCGCGCACGGCGAGGTCCGGCGCCATAAACGCCTGGTTGCCGTGGCGAAGCAACAGCAGTAACGCTTCGTCGGCATTCGGTGCGAATTTCAACGGATTGTTTTCGGCAGGCTGGATCATGGTCTGCTGCATGCGGAATTCGCCCTTGAGGCTGGCGCGGGCACGCAACACGTCGATCAGGCCTTCGACCATCAGGCGATAGCTGCGACCGATGTTCTCCATCTGCGCTTCAGCCTGGGCTTTATCCAGGCGCAACTGGTCCAGGCCGGCGCCGCGCAGGAAGGCTTGCAAGAGGTCGGGTTGTTGGCTGTCTGCCACGGGGAGCGCTGGCTCGACCACGGGTGGCGGCTGGATGATCGGTGCGGGTGGCGGAGGTGGCGGTGGCGGTGCACTGGCCGACGGCGCTGGCGTGTCGCCAAACAGGTCCCAGTCTTCGGGAATCACCGAGCCCGAGACCACGGGTGTCTCGACCACGGGCACAGCCACCGGCGTCGGCGGGCGGAAGTCGTGTTGTTCGCTGGGGACGTGGTCGGCCACGGTGGGCGGCGGCACGGCGGTGGGGCTGAGGAAGTCGAACAGGTCCGGCAGCGTGTCCATCGACGAGGCGCCTTGGAACTGCGGGGCAATCACCGGCGTCGGCGCGGGCTTGCTCACCACGGCGCCCATCAAGGCCTCAAAGCTGTTCGGCGAATCACCGGCGAATGGCTGGCTGTCGATGGCCTGCACGTTGAAGTCAATACGCGCCTGGATCTCGTAATCGCCGATGCGGATCAGCTCGCCATCTTGCAACAGCTCGCTATTACCCCTGCGCAAACGGATGCCGGCGTTAACCAACTCCACACCGTTTGTACTGTGATCGGTTAAATAATAACGGCCATCTTTGTATTGAATAACGCAGTGTTGCGAAGAAACCAACCGCTCAGGATCAGGCAATACCCAGTCATTATCCGAGCTGCGGCCGATGGCCATCGAGCCCTGGTTCATGGACTTTTCCGAGCATTGCCCGGGGGTAATCTTGTGATAACTAGTGATAGTCAAACACAGCGACATCTTGCCTCCTTGCTGATACTTCGCGCGCAGTCGACCCCAGGGACAGCGATTCCCGGGAGATCCCCATCGGGCCGTGTAATCGACCGTCCAAAACCGGCTGATGCCAGCATGATCGCTGATCTTAACTGGGCTCCATGACAAAAATCCTATGCCGGTGCATCGTTCGACCCACCAGTCGCGCAGGTTGTTAAGCACCGCACATCTGTCACAGAGGGCGAATAGCTTACCTTGACAAGGCCTAAGTACTACACCAAAAATGCACAACTTCTTGAATACCAGTGATGGCACATTAGTGGCATCTTGCTTATATGACCAAGAAAACATGCAAAGTTCCTCGCGCAACTAATGCATGCATTGCCCGTCATCTAACGGGCTGATAGGGAGATCAATTCCAGTGGATGTGCCGTTGCTGCTCACCGCCGTTTCCGCGACTTCGCCCTGTGGCGAAGATATGGAATATGACGCGGACTTTCTCCAACTGGAGCGTGATGCCAAGGGCCAACCCGAGCGCAGCATGGGCGACTCGATCCTGCCTGCTGAGCCGCCGGAATGGCGTGGCATCCAGCAACAGAGCCTCGACTTGCTGCAGCGCAGCAAAGACCTGCGCATCACCCATTTCCTGCTGCAAAGCTCCCTCGCCCTCCAGGGTGTGGCCGGGTTGGCAGACGTCCTTACGCTGATCAATGCGCTGCTGCGCGAATACTGGGCCGACCTGCATCCGCGCCTGGATGCCGACGACGATAACGACCCCACCGTACGGATCAATGCCCTCTCCGGCTTGACCAGCGATTCGACCATTCGTCTGCTGCGCGAAAGTATCCTCACGCGCTCGCGCACCTTCGGTCCTGTTAGCCTGCGCGCCGCGCTGAATGCCAGCGGCCTGATGAGTTTCCCCGACGAACAGCTCGGCGCCCAGCAACTCAACGCCGCGTTCCTCGACAGCGACCCCGAACAACTGCAAGCCACCCGCGACGCCTTGAGCACCGCGCGCGCTGCCTGCGAAGCCATCGAACAGCAAGTCAGCGACCAAGTGGGTTCCGCCCAAGGCGTGGACCTCAGCCTGTTGAAGCAACCGCTCAAGCAAGCACTGCAGGTCCTCAACCAATTCGTACCGAACAGCGATACCAGCAGCGAACCCGAGGCCGTCAGTGACGACAATGCCCCCTCGGTCGACTTCGCCGCTGCCCCCGCCGCACCTCGCCCCACCGGCGACATCACCAACCGTGATGACGTGCTGCGCAGCCTCGACAAGATCCTTGCGTACTACACCCGGCACGAGCCTTCGAGCCCGCTGCCGGTGTTGTTGAACCGGGCCAAGCATCTGGTGCACGCCGACTTCGCGGCCATCGTGCGCAACCTGATTCCCGATGGCATGTCCCAATTTGAAAACCTGCGCGGCCCGGACGGCGAGTAAGCCGCCCGACTGTGCAGTAACAACACCGTCGCTCAAGCGACCAGGAGCAGCAACGTGGCGAAGCAAAGTTCTCAGAAATTCATCGCGCGCAACCGCGCGCCTCGAGTGCAGATCGAGTACGACGTCGAGCTCTACGGCGCCGAGAAAAAGGTCCAGCTGCCCTTCGTGATGGGTGTGATGGCCGACCTCGCTGGCAAGCCTGCCGAGCCTCTGGCGCCGGTGGCCGACCGCAAGTTCCTTGAAGTGGACGTCGACAACTTCGACTCGCGCCTCAAGGCCATGCAGCCGCGCGTGGCGTTCCACGTACCCAACGAGCTGACCGGCGAAGGCAACCTGAGCCTGGACATCACCTTCGAAAGCATGGACGACTTCAGCCCGGCCGCCGTGGCCCGCAAGGTCGACTCGCTCAAGCAACTGCTCGAAGCCCGCACCCAACTGGCCAACCTGCTGACCTACATGGACGGCAAGACTGGCGCTGAAGAAATCATCATGAAGGCGATCAAGGACCCGGCACTGCTCCAGGCACTTGCCAGCGCGCCTAAGCCTGCAGGGGAGCAGTAATCATGACTGACAATACCGCCCGCGAAGGCGCCCAGAGCCTGGGTGCAACCGAGGAAACCAGCGAGTTCGCATCCTTGTTGATGCAGGAATTCAAGCCCAAGACCGAGCGTGCCCGCGAAGCCGTGGAAACCGCCGTGCGCACCTTGGCCGAACAGGCCCTGGCGCAAACCGACCTGGTGTCCAACGATGCGATCAAGTCGATCGAATCGATCATCGCCGCCATCGACGCCAAGCTCACCGCCCAGGTCAACCAGATCATCCACCACAAGGATTTCCAGCAGCTGGAAAGCGCCTGGCGTGGCTTGCACTATCTCGTCAATAACACCGAGAGCGATGAGCAGCTGAAGATTCGCGTGCTCAACATCTCCAAGCCGGACCTGCACAAGACCCTGAAGAAATTCAAGGGCACCGCGTGGGACCAGAGCCCGATCTTCAAGAAGATGTACGAAGAAGAATACGGCCAGTTCGGCGGCGAACCATACGGCTGCCTGGTAGGCGACTACTACTTCGACCAGTCGCCACCGGACGTGGAACTGCTGGGCGAGCTGTCGAAAGTCTGCGCCGCCATGCACGCCCCGTTCATCGCTGCGGCATCGCCGACCGTGATGGGCATGGGCTCATGGCAGGAACTGTCGAACCCGCGTGACCTGACCAAGATCTTCACCACCCCGGAATACGCCGGCTGGCGCTCGCTGCGTGAATCGGAAGACTCGCGCTACATCGGCCTGACCATGCCGCGCTTCCTGGCGCGCCTGCCGTATGGCGCCAAGACCGACCCGGTGGAAGCCTTCGCCTTCGAAGAAAACACCGACGGCGCCGACAGCTCCAAGTACACCTGGGCCAACGCGGCCTATGCGATGGCGGTGAACATCAACCGTTCGTTCAAGCACTACGGCTGGTGCTCACGCATCCGTGGCGTGGAGTCTGGCGGTGAAGTGGAAAACCTGCCGGCCCACACGTTCCCTACCGATGACGGTGGCGTGGACATGAAGTGTCCGACCGAAATCGCCATCAGTGACCGCCGTGAAGCGGAGCTGGCGAAGAACGGTTTCATGCCGCTGCTGCACAAGAAAAACACCGACTTCGCCGCGTTCATCGGCGCCCAGTCGTTGCAGAAACCGGCCGAATACGATGATCCGGACGCCACCGCCAACGCCAACCTGGCCGCGCGCCTGCCGTACCTGTTCGCCACCTGCCGTTTCGCTCACTACTTGAAGTGCATCGTGCGCGACAAGATCGGTTCCTTCAAAGAGAAGGACGAGATGCAGCGCTGGTTGCAGGACTGGATCCTCAACTACGTCGACGGTGACCCGGCGCACTCCACCGAAACCACCAAGGCCCAGCACCCGTTGGCCGCCGCCGAAGTGATCGTGGAAGACGTCGAGGGCAACCCGGGGTACTACAACTCCAAGTTCTACCTGCGCCCGCACTACCAGCTCGAAGGGCTGACCGTGTCGCTGCGCCTGGTATCGAAGCTGCCTTCGGCGAAAAGCGCGTAAAAAATCGGGACTGGCTCGCTCCCTGTAGGAGCGAGCTCGCTCGCGAAAAACTTGAAGGCGCTGCGTTCATCCAGGATGCCCGCGTCACCGTTGACGACCTTCGCGAGCAAGCTCGCTCCTACAGGGGTCGGCGGCGTTAACAAATACAGTGGCTGATGCCACCCAGGGAGAAAACATGGCTGTTGATATTTTCATCAAGATCGGCGACATCAAGGGCGAGTCCATGGACAAGGCCCACAAGGACGAAATCGACGTGCTGAACTGGAGCTGGGGCATGGCCCAGTCCGGCAACATGCACGTTGGCGGTGGCGGCGGCGCGGGCAAGGTGAATATCCAGGACCTGTCGCTGACCAAGTACGTCGACAAGGCCTCGCCGAACCTGATGATGCACTGCGCCAGCGGCAAGCACATCGACAAGGTCAAGCTGACCGTGCGCAAGGCCGGTGGTGAAAGCCAGGTCGAGTACATGGTGATCAACCTGGAAGAAGTGCTGGTAACGTCCCTGAGCACCGGCGGTTCGGGCGGCGATGACCGCCTGACTGAAAACGTCACCCTGAACTTCGCCCAAGTGATGGTCGACTACCAGCCGCAGAAAGCCGACGGCACCAAAGACGGCGGCGCGATCAAGTTTGGCTGGAACATCCGTTCCAACACCAAGCGCTGATAGCCCTTAGGCCGTGGCTTCGCGCCACGGCACTACGGTCTCAAGTGCAGCCTTTTGTTCCTCTCATAACCCGTCCGTGGAGCTGCTTTGGTGGTAACTGAAATCGCTTCCCGCGACCGTCTGCAACCGTCCCTGCTGGACCGGTTGACCGACGACGACCCAACCAATCCCAAGGAAAGCGCCGATAAACGCGTGCTGTCCCTGACCCAATTGAAAGCCTCGGTGCTGCGCGACCTGGCGTGGCTGCTCAATACCACGTCGTTGCTCGATGCCGATGCCACGCTGCACACACAGGCAGGCACCTCAGTGGTCAATTACGGCCTGCCGGCGCTGGCGGGCAACAGCGTGTCCAGTGTCGACATCAAGGCCCTGGAAGCCCTGATCTACCAGGCGATTGCCACCTTTGAACCGCGCATCCTGCGCCACACCCTGCGCGTCAAAGCCCGCGTCGGCCATGGCGAGATGAATCACAACGCGCTGAGTTTCGAGATCGAAGGCGACCTGTGGGCGCAGCCGGTGCCCTTGCGCCTGTTGCTGCAAACCGACCTCGACCTGGAATCCGGGCATGTGCGTGTGGTGAATGCCGACCAGCGGAGGCGCCCATGAATCCGCGCCTGCTGGAGCTGTACAACCAGGAACTGCACCATGTGCGCGAAAGCGCGGCGGAGTTCGCCAAGGAATACCCGAAGATCGCCAGTCGGCTGACCCTGTCCGGTATGGACTGCGCCGACCCGTACGTCGAACGCTTGCTTGAGGGCTTTGCCTACCTCACCGCCCGCGTACAGCTCAAACTCGACGCCGAGTACCCGACCTTCACCCACAACCTGCTGGAAATCGCTTACCCGCACTACCTGGCGCCGACGCCCTCGATGACCGTGGTGCAATTGCAGACCGACCCCGACGAAGGCTCCCTGGCCAGCGGCTTCCCGCTGCCGCGCGACACCGTGTTGCGCGCCGCCCTGGGCCGCGAAACCCAGACCTGCTGCGAGTACCGCACCGCGCACCCGGTGACGCTGTGGCCGTTGCAGGTCAGCAACGCCGAGTACTTCGGCAACCCCGCCGCCGTGCTCGGGCGCCTGGCCGCCAGTGAGCCGAAAGCCAAGGCCGGCCTGCGCCTGACCCTGCGCACCGGCGCCGAATTGCCGTTCAACAGCCTCGACCTGGACAACCTGCCGCTGTACCTCAGCGGGGCCGACGAGCAACCGTTCCGCCTTTACGAACAACTGCTGGGCAACGCCTGCGCGGTGTTTGCGCGTAAGCCCGGTGGCGATTGGGTCGAGCGCCTGCCCCAGGACGCGCTGCGCTCGCGGGGTTTCGACGACGCCGATGCGGCCATGCCGGTCGTCGCGCGCGCATTCCAGGGCTATCGCCTGTTGCAGGAATACTTCGCCCTGCCCCACCGCTTCCTGTTCGTCGAATTCGCCGAGCTGAGCCGTGCAGTCAAACGTTGCGACGGCCAGGAGCTGGAACTGATCGTGCTGTTCGACCGTCACGAGCCAAGCCTGGAAGGCAGCGTCGGCGCAGCGCAGTTTTTGCCGTTCTGCACCCCGGCGATCAACCTGTTCCCGAAGCGCGTGGACCGCATCCACTTGTCCGACCGGGTCAACGAACACCACGTGATCGCCGACCGCACACGGCCGATGGATTTCGAGATTCATTCGTTGAGCGGCATCACCGGCCACGGCACCGGGCCAGAGCAGCCCTTTTTGCCGTTCTATGCGGTACGCGATCCATCCCGTTATGGCCGCGACCAGGCGTACTACACCGTGCGCCGCGAGCCACGGGTGTTGTCCAGCGACCAGCGCCGCAACGGCCCGCGCTCCACCTATGTGGGCAGCGAAACCTTTGTCAGCCTGGTCGACAGCCGCCAGGCGCCATATCGCCACGACCTGCGCCAACTCGGCGTGACCGCGCTGTGCACCAACCGCGACCTGCCGTTGTTCATGAGCGTGGGCAACGGCAAGACCGACTTCACCCTGGCCGACAGCGCGCCGGTGTTATCCGTGCGTTGCGTCGCCGGGCCAAGCCGTCCACGCGCCAGCCATGCCCATGACGCCAAGGCCTGGCGCCTGATCAGCCAGTTGTCGCTCAACTATTTGTCCCTGAGCGAACAAGGCCAGGGCGCGGCGGCGTTGCGCGAATTGCTGCGCCTGTATGGCGACAGCAACGATGCGGCGCTGCAATTGCAGATCGAAGGCTTGCGCGACGTCAGCAGCAAGGCCGTCACCCGGCGCCTGCCGATGCCCGGCCCGATTGTGTTTGGTCGCGGTCTGGAAATTACCTTGGAGTTCGATGAAAACGCGTTTCGCGGTACCGGCGTGTTCCTGCTCGGTGCGGTGCTGGAACGCTTCCTGGCACGCTACGTGTCGATCAACAGTTTTACCGAGACGGTGATCCGTACCACCGAACGCGGCGAGATCATGCGATGGAAAGCCAAGCCCGGGCGTCGTCCGACCCTGTGAGTACGTTGGATGCGATGCATCAGGAGCCCTGGGAATACGATTTCTTCCAGGCGTTGCGGCGTATCGAGTGCGAATCGCCCGAGCTGCCGCGCCTGGGCCATTCCCTGCGCCTGGCGGATGACCCGTTGCGCCTCGGGCAACAGGCCGACTGCACCTTCGCCCCGGCCACCCTGGCCTCGGTCGATCCGGGTGGCGACGGCAAACCGGCGCGGCTGGAACAGTTCTTCTTCGGCCTTGGTGGCCCCAACGGCCCGTTGCCGCTGCATATCACCGAGTACGTACGCGAGCGCCAGCGCAACAACGCCGACAGCACCAGCAAGCAGTTCCTGGACGTCTTCCACCACCGCCTGCTGAGCCTGTTTTACCGGGCCTGGGCCGAGGCACGGCCGACGGTCAGCCACGACCGCCCGGACGATGACTACTGGTCTGCACGCCTCGCCGCCTTGAGTGGCCGGGGCATGCCGAGCCTGCTTAACCAGGGGTTGATCCCCGACACAGCGAAGCTGCATTACAGCGGCCACCTGTCGGCACAAACCCGCTACCCGGACGGTTTAAAGGCGATTCTCGGCGAGTATTTCGGCCTGCCGGTGGAGATCGAAGAATACGTCGGCCAATGGCTGGAACTGCCCGAACGCAGCCGCGTGGGCGTGAGCGCCAACCAGCTCGGCGTGGACTTCTGCCTGGGCAGCCACGTGTGGGACCGCCAGCATAAATTCCGTATCCGCCTGGGCCCGCTCAAGCTGGACGACTACATGGGCATGCTGCCCGGCAGCCAGCCGTTCAACGAGCTGGTGGCGTGGGTGGCCGAGTACCTGGGCCATGAATTGGACTGGGACTTGAACCTGGTTCTGCAACAACCCGAAGTACCGGCGCTGCAACTCAATGGCCAGTTCCGCCTGGGCTTCAACACCTGGCTCGGCTGCCCTGCGGTTGATGCCAACGACCTAATCCTGGCCCGGCATTACGCCGATCAAGCCACCACCTCAAGGAATCCAGAGCATGGGTGAAATCAGTCGCGCCGCACTGTTCGGCAAACTCAACAGCGTGGCCTACAAGGCCATCGAAGCCGCCACCGTGTTCTGCAAGCTGCGGGGCAACCCGTACGTGGAACTGGCCCACTGGTTTCACCAGTTGCTGCAACTGCAGGACTCGGACCTGCACCGCATCATCCGCCAGTTCAACGTCGAGCCGGCGCGCCTGGCCCGTGACCTCACCGAAGCCCTGGACCGCCTGCCGCGTGGCTCGACGTCGATCACCGACCTGTCGTCCCACGTGGAAGAAGCCGTGGAACGCGGCTGGGTGTATGGCAGCCTGATGTTCGGCGAAAGCCAGGTGCGCACCGGCTATCTGGTGCTGGGCATCCTCAAGACGCCAAGCTTGCGCCATGCGCTGCTGGGGTTGTCTTCGGAATTCGACAAGGTCAAGGCCGAAGCACTGAGCGAGCGTTTTGACGAATACGTCGGTGATTCGCCGGAAAACGCCCTGACTGCCAGCGACGGTTTCAATGCCGGCGCGGTGCCGGGCGAGGCCAGCGGCGCCATGGCACCGAGTGCGATGGGCAAGCAGGAAGCCCTCAAGCGCTTCACCGTCGACCTGACCGAACAAGCGCGCAGCGGCAAGCTCGACCCGATCGTGGGCCGTGACGAAGAGATCCGCCAACTGGTGGACATCCTCATGCGCCGCCGCCAGAACAACCCGATCCTCACTGGTGAAGCCGGCGTCGGCAAGACCGCTGTGGTCGAAGGTTTTGCCCTGCGCATCGTCGCCGGTGACGTGCCGCCCGCACTCAAGGATGTGGAACTGCGTAGCCTCGACGTGGGCCTGCTGCAAGCCGGCGCGAGCATGAAAGGCGAGTTCGAACAGCGCCTGCGCCAGGTCATCGAAGACGTCCAGGCCTCGCCGAAACCGATCATTCTGTTTATCGACGAAGCCCACACCCTGGTGGGTGCCGGTGGCGCTGCCGGGACCGGTGATGCAGCCAACCTGCTCAAGCCCGCCCTGGCCCGTGGCACCCTGCGTACCGTGGCCGCCACTACCTGGGCCGAGTACAAAAAACACATCGAGAAAGACCCGGCCCTGACCCGCCGCTTCCAGGTGGTACAAGTGGCCGAGCCATCGGAAGACAAGGCGCTGTTGATGATGCGCGGCGTGGCCTCGACCATGGAGAAACACCACCAGGTGCAGATCCTCGACGAAGCCCTGGAAGCCTCGGTGAAACTGTCCCATCGCTATATCCCGGCGCGTCAGTTGCCGGATAAATCCGTGAGCCTGCTGGACACCGCCTGTGCCCGCGTCGCCATCAGCCTGCACGCGGTGCCGGCCGAAGTGGACGACAGCCGCCGCCGCATCGAAGCGCTGGAAACCGAGCTGCAAATCATCGCCCGCGAGCATGCGATCGGCATTGCGATTGGCGCGCGCCAGAGCAACAGCGAAGCCCTGTTAAGCGCCGAGCGTGAGCGCCTGGCGATCCTGGAAAGCCGCTGGGCCGAAGAGAAAACCCTGGTGGATGAGTTGCTCGCCACCCGTGCCACCCTGCGCGAAAAGGCCGGGGTTGTGGACAGCGATGCAGGTAACAACGAGAGCGATGAGTTGCGTGCGCAACTGGTCGACCTGCAACAGCGCCTCACCGCGCTGCAAGGCGAAACCCCGTTGATCCTGCCGACCGTGGATTACCAGGCCGTGGCCTCGGTGGTCGCCGACTGGACCGGTATTCCGGTGGGCCGCATGGCTCGCAACGAACTGGAAACCGTGCTCAACCTCGACCAGCACCTGAAGAAACGCATCATCGGCCAGGACCACGCCCTGCAGATGATCGCCAAGCGCATCCAGACCTCCCGCGCCGGCCTCGACAACCCGAGCAAGCCAATTGGCGTGTTCATGCTGGCCGGCACCTCCGGCGTGGGCAAGACCGAAACCGCCCTGGCCCTGGCCGAAGCCATGTACGGCGGTGAGCAGAACGTGATCACCATCAACATGAGCGAGTTCCAGGAAGCCCACACGGTGTCCACCCTCAAGGGCGCGCCACCGGGCTATATCGGCTACGGCGAAGGCGGCGTGTTGACCGAAGCGGTGCGGCGCAAACCCTACAGCGTGGTGCTGCTGGACGAGGTGGAAAAAGCCCACCCGGACGTGCATGAAATCTTCTTCCAGGTGTTCGACAAGGGCGTGATGGAAGACGGCGAAGGCCGGGTGATCGACTTCAAGAACACCTTGATCCTGCTGACCACCAACGCCGGTACCGAGCTGATTTCCCGCGTCTGCAAAGACCCGGCGAACATCCCCGAACCGGAAGAAATCGCCAAGGCCCTGCGCCAGCCGCTGCTGGAGATCTTCCCGCCGGCCTTGCTCGGCCGCCTGGTGACCATTCCGTACTACCCGCTGAGCGACGAGATGCTCAAGGCGATCACCCGCCTGCAACTCAACCGCATCAAGAAGCGCGTGGAGAATACCCACAAGGTCGCCTTCGACTACGACGACGCGGTGGTCGACCTGATCGTCTCGCGCTGCACCGAGACCGAAAGCGGCGGGCGCATGATCGACACTATCCTCACCAACAGCCTGCTGCCGGACATGAGCCGTGAATTCCTCACGCGCATGCTCGAAGGCAAGGCATTGGCGGGTGTGCGCATCAGCAGCCGGGATAATGAGCTGCACTACCAGTTCAACGATTGATCTGACGGAATACAGCTCAACATGTGGGAGGGGGCTTGCCCCCGATGGCGGTGAATCAGTCACCAATGCGTCACCTGACACACTGCTATCGGGGGCAAGCCCCCTCCCACATTTGGACTGGGTTCCTTCAGTTATTAGGGTACTTCGATGTTATTCAACCAAGCCTCACGCCTGGCCAAGATCACCAGCCCCCTCGGGCCGGATGTGCTGCTGCTCAATGAAATGGGCGGCGGCGAAGAGCTGGGCCGCCTGTTCAACTATGAGCTGCAACTGACGTCCCTGGACGCCAACATCGACCTCAACCAATTGCTGGGCAAGCCCATGAGTGTCGGTCTGCAACTGGCGGACGGCGGCGAGCGGCATTTCCACGGCATCGTCGCGCGCTGCAGCCAGAACATCGACCAGGGCCAGTTCGCCAGTTACCAGGTGACGTTGCGCCCCTGGCTGTGGCTGCTCAGCCGTACGTCCGACTGCCGGATTTTCCAGAACCTGAGCATCCCGCAGATCATCAAGCAGGTGTTCCGTGACCTGGGGTTTTCCGACTTCGAAGACGCCCTGAGCCGGCCTTATCGCGAGTGGGAATACTGCGTGCAGTACCGCGAGACCAGCTTCGACTTCGTCAGCCGCTTGATGGAACAGGAAGGCATCTACTACTTCTTCCGCCATGAGCAGGACCGCCATGTGCTGGTGCTGGCCGATGCCTATGGCGCCCACACCACGGTGCCAGGCTATGCATCGATCCCGTATTACCCCAAGGACGAACAGCAGCGCGAACGCGACCACATGCACAACTGGCACCTGGCGCAGGAGGTGCAGCCGGGCTCGCTGGAGCTCAACGACTACGACTTCCAGCGCCCCAGCGCCAGCATCGACGTGCGTTCGGCCATGCCGCGCCCGCACACCGCCGGCGACTACCCGCTGTACGACTACCCCGGCACCTACGTGCAAAGCGCCGACGGCGAACACTACGCGCGCACCCGCATCGAAGCCCTGCAAACCCTGCATGAGCAGATCGAGTTCAGCGGCAATGCTCGCGGCCTCGGCTCCGGCCATCTGTTCAGCCTCACCGGCTTCAGCCGCCAGGACCAGAACCGCGAATACCTGATCGTCGGCTGCCGCTACTACATCGTTCAGGAAAGCCTGGAAAGCGGCGGTGGCTCAGGCTCGGCGCAGTTCGAAAGCAGCCTGACCTGCATCGACGCCCAGCAAAGCTTCCGCCCCCTGGCGAGCACCCACCGCCCGATCGTCAAAGGCCCGCAGACCGCGCTGGTGGTCGGCCCCAAAGGCGAGGAAATCTGGACCGACCAGTACGGCCGCGTGAAGGTGCACTTCTACTGGGACCGCCACGACCAATCCAACGAAAACAGCTCGTGCTGGATTCGTGTGTCGCAGTCCTGGGCCGGCAAAAACTGGGGCTCGATGCAGATTCCACGGATCGGCCAGGAAGTGATTGTCAGCTTTCTCGAAGGTGATCCGGACCGGCCGATTATTACGGGACGGGTGTACAACGCCGAGCAGACGGTGCCGTACGACCTCCCGGAAAACGCGACCCAGAGCGGCATGAAGAGTCGCTCGAGCAAGGGCGGCACGCCAGCCAACTTCAATGAAATCCGCATGGAGGACAAGAAGGGGTTGGAGCAGTTGTACATCCATGCAGAGCGTAACCAGGACATTGTGGTGGAGGTGGATGAGAGCCATTCGGTGGGGCATGACCGCAATAAAAGCATTGGGCATAACGAAACGGTGACCATCGGCAATAACCGCCTGCGCATCGTCAAGCAGGAAGACATCCTCTCGGTGGGCCAGAGAAAGACCGACAGCATCAGCCAGAGCTACGTCATCGAAGTGGGCGAAAACCTGCGCCTGGTCTGCGGCGAAAGCATCCTGGAGCTCAACGCCAGCGGGCAGATCAACCTGACCGGCGTGAACATCAGCTTCTATGCCAGTGGCGATGCCGAGTTCAACACCGGCGGCGTGTTGCACCTGAACAACGGCGGCGGCCCCGGTGCCACGCCCGACGGCCAAGGCCAGAAAGGCGCTATCGACGCCAATATCAAGGCCGCGTTCCCCGCACCTAAAAGCTCCTGACGAGACCTGTTTGCCATGACGTACCGAATCAACGAATTCCAGTTTCAACTGCCCGCCAGTGAGTTGCAGGACGCGACGATCAATATCCTCAAGTTCCCGGAGTTGGGCACGTCCCTGATCGTCAGCCGCAGCCTGCTGGCCGAGGGTGAAACCCTGCACAGCAACTTCAACGACCAACTCCAGCGCCTGGAAAAACAGGTGCAGGACTTGCGCCACCAACCGGGTGTCGATGTGCGCTTGGGCGCCGCGCAAGAGGTGGAAGGCATCGAGCTGCGCAGCCAGTTCAACAAGGGCAATGACAAGGTGTTCCAGTACCAGTTGGCCTTGGTGATACCGGGCACACGCAAGATGCTCGCCTTGAGTTATGTGAAGGCAGAGAAGCTTGGGGATGCCGAGGCAGCGCATTGGGCGCTGATTAAAAACTCGCTGTCGTTTGACGCTATTTCCTGATGAGTTGCCTGCATGTCTGACGCGTTATGGGCCGCCCGGATGGGCGATGCGCTCTCCCACACCTCGATGATGGCCGACATACTCGGCGGTGTGCTGGAGGTGGCGGCCAACATCGCAATCACGGCGGTGGCGACTGCGGCGGTGGTTGCCGCCACCGGGATTACCGTCGCCACTGGCGGGCTGGGTTGCTTCCTGCTGGGCGCGGTGGTGGGCACGATTGTCGGTCTGGCCATGAGCAAGACCGGGGCAGACAAAGGTCTGACGAATTTATGCGATAGTTTCAGCAATGCGCTGTTCCCGCCCACGGTGCAGGCGAACATTCTCACGGGCTCCACCGACACCCTCACCAACAACATCCCCGCCGCCCGTGCCGCCGGGGCGATCAGCTCCCACGTCGCGCCGGCCGGCACCGAGCTGGAAGAACCCGAGCCTGAGCCAGAAGCCAGCTACCTGGACATGGCCGAAAGTTTCTTCTCGCAGATGTGGCGCCCTACAGTTGCAACCCCCGCTCCCGGCGCCGTGCCCAAGCCGCTGGACCTGGTGGTGTGCATGAAGCACCCACCGATGCCGCCGCAGTTCCTTGCCGAGGGCTCGGACAAGGTCACGATCAACGGCCAGCCGGCGGTGCGCAGCGGTGATCGCAGCACGTGTGATGCGACCGTGGTGTCGTCCGGGTTGATTTCATCCAACGTGACCATCGGCGGCGGCTCGGTGGTGGTGCGCGAGATTCGCAGCGGCAAGACCCCGGGTGTGGGGCTGGCGGTGACGGCGTTGTTGATGCTCAAGGGTGGCAAGGGCAAGTTCTTCAGCAAGCTGCCGTGCATGCTGATCGGCGGCGCGACCTCGATGGCCGTGAGCAGTGCGATGGGGGCCATGGCCAACGCGGCGATGGGCTCGTCGAACCCGGTGCATGCGGCCACCGGCGCCAAGGTGCTGGGCGGCGATGATGAGCTGGATTTCGTACTGCCTGGCATCCTGCCGATTGATTGGCAGCGTTTCTACAACAGCCGTGACGAACGTACGGGCGGTTTGTTCGGTGCGGGTTGGAGCGTGCCGTATGAGGTGTGCGTCGAAATTCGTCCCCATCCCGAGGGGGGCGAAACGCTGGTCTACACCGATGAACAGGGCCGGCCTATCGACATGGGCAGTATTCCCCTGGGCGGCGCGGTGTTCAGCGCCGGTGAAGGGCTGGCAGTGCGACGACACCTCAACGGGCAGTTGCTGATTGAAAGCGATGACGGTCTGTATCGCTTATTTGAGCCTTCCGCCAACCCGGCGTTGCTGCGCCTCAGCCAGCTCGGCGACCGCAACGACAACCGCATCCATGTTGATTACGACGAAGCCGGGCGGCTGATCCGGCTGCGCGATACGTTCGACTTGGTGCAAGTGGAGTTGATCCGCGATCAAGGCCACGTGATGCGGCTCGAACGTCTTTACCCCGATCAACGCCGCGAAGTACTGGTCAGCTATGGCTATGATGCCGCCGGTAATCTGGCTGAAGTACGCGATGCCACCGGCCAGGTGCAGCGGCGCTTCAGCTACGATGCCGGCCGGCGCATGGTCGAGCACCAGTTGCCGACCGGTCTGCGCTGCTTCTACGAATGGGCCTTGGTTGAGGACGCCGAATGGCGCGTGGTCCGGCACTGGACCGACGAAGGCGACGCGTACCAGTTCGACTATGACTTGAAGGCAGGGCTCACACGCATTACCGACGGCTTGCAACGCGTCAGTACCCGCCACTGGAACACCCAGCACCAGATCGTTCGCTACTGCGATAACCTCGGGCAAACCTGGCTGTTCGAGTGGAACGACGAGCGCCAATTGCTCAGCGCCACCGACCCGCTGGGCGGGCGCTTTGCATACAGCTACGACGACGCCGGCAACCTGATCGGCGAGACCGACCCGCTGGGCCGCAGCGACTCGACCTTGTGGCTTGAGCACTGGGCACTGCCGCTGGTAGAGACCGACGCCGCCGACAATAGCTGGGCGTATCGCTACGATCAGCGCGGCAACTGCATCGCCGAAACCGATCCGCTGGGCTACGTCACCCGCTACCGCTATGACGATCACGGCCAGGTCGTGGAGATCATCGACGCCACCGGCAAAAGCAAGAAGCTGCGCTGGAACCCGTTCGGGCAGTTGGTTGAGCATATTGATTGCTCGGGTTACCCGACGCGTTTCAGTTATGACGAGCGCGGTTATTTGCAGGTCATTACCGATGCGCTGGGCGAACGTACTCAGTTCAGCTATGACGCTCAGGGACATTTGCTCAAAAGCCAACTACCGGACGGTCGAACCGAGCAGTACCAGCGCGATGTCAGCGGCCAACTGGTGGGTTACACCGACCCGGCCGGGCACACCACGCTGTACCAGCACAACCGTCGCGGCCAGGTACGCCAACGTACCGACGCCCATGGGCGGCAGGTACAGTTCGGCTATGACAGCTACGGGCGCCTGCAAGCGCTGATCAACGAAAACGGTGAGCGTTATCGGTTTGCCTGGGATGCCGGGGACCGCCTGGCTGAGCAGCAAGACCTTGACGGCAGCGCCAAGTGCTACCGCTACGATCCGCTGGACAATGTGATTGCGGTGACCGCTGTTCCAGCCCCATATGGCAGTGGTCTGGCCGTCGTCCCCGAGACACCGCCCGCGCCCATCGTGCATCGACTGGAGCGCGACGCAGTTGGACGCCTGATCGCCAAGACCACCGACGATGGCCGCACCGACTACAGTTACGACGCCGTGGACCAGCTTACGGCGGTGACGTTTACCGACCTGCAAGGCAATACCCAGGCCCTGGGCTTCGCCTACGACGCCCTCGGCCAGTTGCTCGCCGAACACAGTGCAACCGGCAGCCTGCAACACCACTACGACGAGTTGGGCAACCTGATCCAGACCCAATTGCCCGACGGCCGCTGGCTCAACCGCCTGTACTACGGCAGCGGCCACCTGCACCAGATCAACCTCGACGGCCAGGTGATCAGCGACTTCGAACGTGACCGCCTGCACCGCGAAGTGCTGCGTACCCAAGGCCAACTCAGCACCCGCAGCGAATACGACCGCAGCGGCCGACTGCGCTCACGTCAACGCCGCCACGCGAGCCAGCCCTCGCTGATGCCGGCAGCGACGCAAAAGCAGTTTGAATACGACCCCGCCGACAATCTGATCGGCAAACTCGACCAGCAACCCGCCGCGCAACACCGCCAACTGCTGCACTACGACGCCACCGGCCGCATCATCGCCAGCCAGGACAACCTGCACGGCCAGCGCGAAACCTTCGCCTACGACGCCGCCGCCAACCTGCTCGACGGCCCACAGACCGGTGCCGGGTTGGTGGTGCATAACAAGCTGCTGACCTATCAGGACAAGCGTTATCGCTATGACGCGTTTGGACGGATGATCGAGAAACGCAGTGCCAAGCGCGGCGTACAGCGCTTTGCCTACGACGCCGAAAGCCGGCTGATCGAAGTACGCAATGAAAACGGCAGCGTGGTCAGGATGACCTACGACCCGCTGGGCCGACGCATCGGGAAAACCGAGCACGGCGGTGACGTGTATCCGCTGGGGGAAACGCGTTTTGTGTGGGATGGCCTGCGGTTGTTACAAGAACACCGCCACAGCCAAACCAGCCTGTACGTCTACGAAAACGAAGGCTACGAACCCCTGGCCCGCATCGACGGCAACGGGCCTCTGCAAAAATTCCGCTACTACCACAACGACCTGAACGGCTTGCCGGAGCAACTCACCGAAGCGGATGGGCACACGGTTTGGCAGGCGAAGTATCGGGTGTGGGGCAACACGCTGGAGGAGGTGCGCGAGCCTTATTACATTGAAGAGCAGAATCTGCGGTTTCAGGGGCAGTATCTGGATCGGGAGATTGGGCTGCACTACAACACGTTCCGGTTTTATGATCCGGATGTGGGGCGGTTTACTACGCCGGATCCGATTGGGTTGTTGGGGGGCGTAAATTTTTATCAGTACAGCCCCAACCCAATATCCTGGATTGATCCATGGGGATTGACCCCCGAACTTTACTACCTGATAGCGAAGAAAGATGGCCTTTATGATGAGATGGCATGGGGGCATAAAAAGCCCGTTGGTAAAGTTTTTTTGAAAAAGGGTGAAGTTTGGAAAGTCGGTGAAACGGTCAATCCGAATAGGCGATACACACAGAAATGGCTGAAAGCTAATAATCTTGCTTACAAACGTGTTATGGCCGCCCCAACGAAGGGCAACATGCAGATATGGGAAAGATTAAAAATCGGAAAATATTTCAAACGCCGTGGAAAACTGCCACCAGGTAACAAATGCAGGCACTGACATGAGGATTACTTTATGCGAGTCGATACAACGTCGGACTCTCCCAGTTGGACAAAGGTCTTTGAAATCACTGACGAACTAAATGGCTTGAGTGAGATTTTTGAAAAAAAGTATTCTGCCCTCGACTGGGAGCTAGCAGTCTGCATGCGGTGCCTGCCCAAGGGGCTGGACCGGAAAACATTTTGCCGCTACTACGCAAAAGACAAAATGTTCGGTCTGGATATCTCCATGGACGAGGAAGATTTCGTCCCGCATAAAAAAGATAAATCCGCTCAGCGCAAATTAATCGGTGCGGCATTTATTAAATTTTTTGTCGAGAGCATTAAAAAGTACGAGAAAAAGCTGCCTAATCTTCAGCCGGTTTCAGCAGAACTGATCGCGGATGTACAGCAGTGGTGTGTCGAGAACGGGTGGACAGCCTAAACTCTAATGATTGTGCAATTTCACAAAAAATGGGCACCCAACCCAGTCGGCGTGCCCATTCTTCTTACCGCCCCGCCTCCCTTCGAGACGGTACTGCCATTACGGGTTGACGCTGTCTTTGAGCGACTTGCCCGGCTTGAACGCAACGGTGTTGCTCGCCTTGATTTTCACAGGCTCACCGGTTTGCGGGTTTTTGCCGGTGCGGGCGCCACGGTGGCGTTGCAGGAAGGTGCCGAAACCCACCAGGGTGACGCTGTCCTTGCGGTGCAGGGCGCCGGTGATTTCTTCGAGAACGGCGTTGAGGACGCGGTTGGCCTGTTCTTTGGTGAGATCCGCTTTTTCAGCGATGGCGGCTGCGAGTTCTGGTTTACGCATATGTGAAGCCTCTTTGACGGTTTTTTGTTGTTATGTCCGTGCTGCTCTCTAACGGAACAGCGGCCAAGGCGCCGCAGGCTCTACTCTGCGGCAGACGGGAGTGAGGATGGCATGCCCTCGCACGCTCCGCCAGTCTCGCGGCGACCTTTCTCGGGGGAAAAACGTGCTTATTCCGACAGAACGACCGGTATTTACGCCAGCAACGGTGGAAGTTCTTTGTTGAGGGCGAGTTTTTCCATCACGGCGCTGCCGGTCAGCGCATAACCCAGCAGGCGGCCGCTGGCGTCGCGGCACAGGGCCTTGATGTCGGCGCCCTGCCCTTCGACGCTCCACACACCTTCGGTGCCCCGTGGCGGCGGCGAGACCACCAACGGGCAGACCGGTGTTTTCACGGTGACCGGCATCGGGCCGTAGCTGACGGCGGTGGCGTTACCGGCCAGGGTCTGGGCCAGGGCGCGTGCGCAGGTCATCAGGGGCATGACGTAGAGCAGGTTCAAACCGTCGACTTCGGCGCAGTCGCCCAGGGCGTAGATATTGGCGTGGGAGGTCTTGAGGTGACGGTCCACCATGATCCCGCGATTGATCTGCAGGCCAGCGGCGGCGGCCAGGTCGACGCGCGGGCGCAGACCGATGGCCGAGACCACCAGGTCGCAGTGGACCACTTCACCGTCCGACAGGTGTGCTTCCAGGCCGTCAGCGGTGCGTTGCAGGCGGTTGAGCACCGGGCCCAGGTGGAAACGCGCCCCCAGTCCTTCCAGGCCGGCCTGTACCGCTGCGGCCGCTGCTGGGTGCAGCAGGGTCGGCATGACTTGCTCGCACGGCGCCACCAGGTCGATCTCATAGCCACCGAGGATCAGGTCGTTGGCAAATTCGCAGCCGATCAGGCCGGCGCCGAGCAGCAGCACGCGCCGCTTGCCGGCAGCGGCGGCGCGAAAGCGGGCGTAATCTTCGAGGTCGTTGATCGGGAAAACCAGCTCAGCGGCGTCGCCTTCGACTGGTACACGCACGGTTTCTGCGCCCCAGGCCAGGACCAGGTCGCGATAGGCCACCGCTTCTTCACCGATCCACAGGCGCTTGTGGCCGGGGTCGATGCCGCTGACACGGGTGTGGGTGCGCACTTCGGCCTTGAGTTGCTCAGCCATGGCGCCGGGTTCCGCCATGCTCAGGCCATCGGCTTCCTTGTTCTTGCCAAAGCCGGTGGAGAGCATGGGCTTGGAGTAGGAGCGCCCGTCATCCGCGGTGATCAGCAGCAATGGGGTCTCGCTGTCGAGCTTGCGAAACTCCCGGGCCACGTTGTAACCGGCCAATCCTGTGCCGATGATCACGACAGGTGCGTTCATTCCTTTCTCCTTGTAGTACGTTTCTTAAATTTGGGATTAAGCGATTTCGATCATTTCGAAATCCATCTTGCCCACGCCGCAGTCCGGGCACAGCCAGTCTTCGGGTACGTCCTGCCACAGGGTGCCCGGAGCGATACCATCATCCGGCCAGCCGTCTTTTTCGTCATAGATCAGGCCGCAGACTACACATTGCCACTTCTTCATTTACTTGCTTCCTCAGGGTCCAGGCTGGTTGGCCGGCGGTCGATGGATCCAGCGTTGCCGCGCGGCTCAGGGCGTTTTGTACTGATCGGGGCCGGCAGATGCAAGCACGATCGACGCAAGGCGCCGGCGCAGCACGGCAAAAGATCAGGACGCCATGGTAAGCTCGCCGCCTCTTTTGCTGCCAATACTGACTCACCGTGCCGCACTCAATCGCCCTTCCCGATGCTTGCCAATGGCTGACCCAGAGCCTTCTGATCCCTGCGCCCGCGCCCTTGACCCTCAACTGGCTGTTCGACGAAGGCTCGCTGACGCGCCGGCTGACGCGGCTGTCCAACGACGGTTTCAGCGTGACGCCGCTGTTCGAAGGCTGGCAACCGCTGCGGGGTGATGAATGCGCGGCGCTGGACCTCGCCCCGGCGACGGTCGGCTGGGTGCGCGAGGTGTATTTGCGCGGGCATGGCCAGCCGTGGGTGTTTGCCCGCAGCGTGGCGGCGCGCAGTGCCTTGCAGGGCGACGGTTTGCACATGGATGAACTGGGCAGCCGCTCCTTGGGCGAGTTGTTGTTCTGCGACCACGCCTTCAATCGCCAGGCGATCGAGGTGTGCCACTACCCAGCGCAATGGCTGCCGGCCGCTGATCAGTCCGATGGACTGTGGGCACGTCGCTCACGCTTTGATCGTGGGGCGCTGAGCGTGCTGGTGGCAGAAATATTCCTGCCGAGCTTCTGGCGCGCGCTGCATGACCACCCGGAGAACTGCTGATGTATCAACGTCTGCTCAAATCCCTAAATCGCCTGAACCCCAGGGCCTGGGATTTCATTCAGTTGACCCGCATGGACAAGCCCATCGGCATCTACTTGCTGCTGTGGCCGACGCTGTGGGCGCTGTGGATCGCCGGCAAGGGCTCGCCGTCCCTGGCCAACATCGTGATTTTCGTGCTTGGCGTTACGCTGACTCGCGCTGCCGGTTGCGTCATCAACGACTGGGCGGACCGCAAGGTCGACGGCCATGTGAAGCGCACCGCGCAACGCCCGCTGGCCAGCGGCAAGATCAGTTCCAAAGAGGCCCTGGTGTTCTTTGCGGCACTGATGCTGATCAGCTTCCTGCTGGTGCTGCTGACCAACGCCACCACCATCTGGCTATCGCTGGGCGGCCTGGCACTGGCGGTCAGCTACCCGTTCATGAAGCGCTATACCTATTACCCGCAGGTGGTGTTGGGCGCGGCGTTTTCCTGGGGCATGCCGATGGCGTTCACCGCCGAAACCGGCCACCTGCCCGCCACCGCCTGGCTGCTGTATATAGCCAACCTGCTGTGGACGGTGGGCTACGACACCTATTACGCAATGACCGACCGCGACGACGACTTGAAGATCGGCGTCAAGTCCACTGCGATTCTGTTCGGCGATGCCGACCGAGTGATCATTCTCACCCTGCAAGGCCTGGCGCTGCTGTGCCTGTTGCTGGCGGGCGCACGCTTTGAGCTGGGGGGTTGGTTCCACCTGGGGTTGCTGGCGGCGGCAGGCTGCTTTGCCTGGGAGTTCTGGTACACCCGCGACAGGGACCGGATGAAGTGCTTCAAGGCGTTTTTGCACAACCACTGGGCCGGGTTGGCGATTTTTGTCGGGATTGTGGCCGACTACGGGTTTCGATGAGGGGCCAGGCCCCTCACCGCTAGTGGGCTGAATCAGGGCTTGGCGACTTTCCAGGCCCCGTCCATTTTGCCTTCACCGGTCATGTCACCGGCCTTTTTGTCCATCACGAAGGTATAGAGAGGCTTGCCGCTGTAGGCCCATTGGCTCTTCTGATCGTCGCGGGTGATGACGGTCCACTTGCCCATGGGTTTGTCGGTAGACTCGGCCATCAACGGCGGCCAATTAGTGGCGCACTTGTCGTTACACATGGACTTGCCATCGGCGTCCTTGGCGAAGGTGTAGAGCGTCATGCCTTTGTGATCCACCAACATCCCGTCTTTGGTCATCGCCGGGTCTGCGGCAAACGCCAGTGTCGGCAGCGTCAACGCCGCCGTGACCAGCATGGCCTTCCAGGAAAAAGTACTGTGAGTCATCGGAACCTTCCTTTTGTGGTTGTCAGGATTCGGACCCAAAGCGTAGTCCAGAGAGGCGCGGATTGCCCAAGCGACTAAATTACTGTCACACGACTGCAATAATTCCGTTATCTAATGCGGCGCAAGACAGTTAAATGACAAGAGGATTTTTGAGCATGGTTGGCAGGAGCATTCTGATTGTTGACGACGAAGCGCCCATCCGCGAGATGATCGCCGTTGCGTTGGAAATGGCCGGCTATGACTGCCTGGAGGCGGAGAACTCCCAGCAGGCCCATGCCATTATCGTCGACCGCAAGCCGGACCTGATCCTGCTGGACTGGATGCTGCCCGGCACCTCCGGCATCGAACTGGCCCGCCGCCTCAAGCGCGATGAGCTGACCGGGGATATCCCGATCATCATGCTCACCGCCAAGGGTGAAGAGGACAACAAGATCCAGGGCCTGGAAGTCGGCGCCGATGACTACATCACCAAGCCGTTTTCTCCACGCGAACTCGTTGCGCGCCTGAAAGCCGTATTGCGTCGCGCCGGCCCGACCGACGGCGAAGCGCCGATCGAAGTCGGTGGCCTGTTGCTGGACCCGATCAGCCACCGCGTGACCATCGACGGCAAGCCGGCCGAGATGGGCCCGACCGAATACCGCCTGCTGCAATTCTTCATGACCCATCAGGAGCGTGCCTATACCCGTGGCCAGTTGCTGGACCAGGTGTGGGGCGGCAACGTGTATGTCGAGGAACGCACCGTCGACGTGCATATCCGTCGCCTGCGCAAAGCCTTGGGTGATGCCTACGAGAATCTGGTACAAACCGTGCGCGGCACCGGCTACCGGTTCTCCACCAAGGGCTGAGCCAGTCACTTTCCTTCCTTAACAGCAGACAAGGACGCATGTTTAAGTGAACCAAAACTGGCATGGCACCCTGATCCGCCACATGCTCTTGCTGATCACCGGCTGCCTGTTGGTGGGTCTGGTCAGCGGTTATTACGGCTGGAGCCTGGCCATCGGTATCGGCCTGTATCTGGGCTGGACCCTCAAGCAACTGCTGCGCCTGCATGAATGGCTGCGCCAGCACAAACCCGACGAAGCGCCACCCGACGGCTACGGCCTGTGGGGTGAGGTGTTCGACAGCATCTACCACCTGCAACGCCGCGACCAACGGGTACGCGGGCGCCTGCAAGCGGTGATCGACCGGGTACAGGAGTCCACCGCCGCGCTCAAAGACGCGGTGATCATGCTCGACAGCGATGGCAACCTGGAATGGTGGAACCGCGCCGCCGAGACCTTGCTGGGCCTCAAGACGCCCCAGGACAGCGGCCAGCCAGTGACCAACCTGGTGCGCCACCCGCGCTTCAAAGAGTACTTCGAGCAGGAAAACTACGAAGAAGCCCTGGAAATCCCCTCGCCTACCAACGACCGTGTGCGTATCCAGCTGTACCTGACGCGCTACGGCAACAACGAACACCTGATGCTGGTGCGCGATGTCACCCGTATCCACCAGCTGGAACAGATGCGCAAAGACTTCGTCGCCAACGTTTCCCACGAACTGCGCACGCCATTGACGGTGATCTGCGGCTACCTGGAGACGCTGCTGGACAACGTCGACGAGATCAACCCGCGCTGGAGCCGTGCCCTGCAGCAGATGCAGCAACAGGGCTCACGCATGCAGACCCTGCTCAACGACTTGCTGTTGCTGGCCAAGCTGGAGGCCACGGATTATCCGTCGGACAACCACCCTGTGGCCGTACAAAGCCTGTTGCAGACCATCAAGAATGACGCCCAGGCCCTGTCAGGCGAGCGCGGACAGCAGATCAGCCTGGACGCCGACCCACAGGTGCTGCTCAAAGGCAGCGAAGGCGAATTGCGCAGTGCGTTCTCCAACCTGGTATTCAACGCGGTGAAATACACCCAGGACAAAGGCAATATCCGCATCCGCTGGTGGGCCGACGAGCAAGGCGCACACCTGAGCGTGCAAGACTCCGGCATCGGCATCGACGCCAAGCATCTGCCACGCCTGACCGAGCGTTTCTACCGCGTCGACTCCAGCCGCAACTCCAACACCGGCGGCACCGGGCTGGGCCTGGCCATCGTCAAGCATGTGCTGTTGCGCCACCGCGCACGCCTGGAAATCAGCAGCGTGCTGGGGCATGGCAGTACGTTCACCTGCCATTTTCCGCCAGCGCAGATGACCCGTTCGCGGCTCGTCGGAAATGATGAATAACTCGAACACAGCACGAAACCAATGTGGGAGGGGGTTTGCTCCCGATGGCGGTGCATCAGTATCAGATATGCTGACTGACACACTGCTATCGGGAGCAAGCCCCCTCCCACAATTGGAATTGTGCTGTTTCGAATAAGGCATTCCAGGCCCCACCCGGCGGCAACCACTAGGCAAGCGCCCCGTCAGCCGCTACATTGGCCGACTTGCGCCTGCCTTTCAGGCCCTTCTGTCACCCCTTATTGAACACACGGAACCTGCAAAACCCCATCATGGACCCTTCCCCTGGTATCACCTTCGCCACCCTCTTCGCCGATTTCGGCATGATTCTTTTTGCTCTGATCCTGGTACTGCTCAACGGTTTTTTCGTTGCGGCGGAATTTGCCATGGTCAAACTGCGCTCGACGCGGGTCGAGGCCATCGCCCATACCAACGGCTGGCGCGGACAGATCCTGCGCACCGTGCACAGCCAGCTCGATGCTTACCTGTCGGCCTGCCAGCTGGGTATCACCCTCGCCTCCCTGGGCCTCGGTTGGGTCGGTGAGCCGGCATTCGCGCACATCCTGGAGCCGCTGCTGGGCGCCGTGGGCGTCGAATCGCCGGAAGTGATCAAGGGCGTGTCGTTCTTTGCCGCGTTCTTCGTGATTTCCTACCTGCACATCGTGGTCGGTGAACTGGCGCCCAAATCCTGGGCCATTCGCAAGCCCGAGTTGCTGTCGCTGTGGACGGCGGTGCCGCTGTACCTGTTCTACTGGGCGATGTACCCGGCGATCTACCTGCTCAACGCCAGCGCCAACGCGATCCTGCGCATCGCCGGCCAAGGCGAGCCCGGCCCGCACCACGAGCACCATTACAGCCGCGAAGAGCTCAAGCTGATCCTGCACTCCAGCCGTGGCCAGGACCCGAGCGACCAAGGCATGCGTGTACTTGCCTCGGCCGTGGAAATGGGCGAGCTGGAAGTGGTGGACTGGGCCAACTCCCGTGAAGACCTCGTGACCCTGGACTTCAACGCCCCGCTCAAGGAAATCCTCGCGCTGTTCCGCCGCCATAAATTCAGCCGCTATCCGGTGTATGACGCGGTGCGCAACGAGTTCGTGGGTCTTTTGCACATCAAGGACCTGCTGCTGGAACTGGCGGCCCTGGACCACATCCCCGAATCGTTCAACCTGGCCGAGTTGACCCGCCCGCTGGAACGTGTGTCGCGGCACATGCCGTTGTCGCAGTTGCTGGAGCAGTTCCGCAAAGGCGGCGCGCATTTTGCCTTGGTGGAAGAAGCCGACGGCAAGATCATCGGCTACCTGACCATGGAAGACGTGCTGGAAGTGCTGGTAGGCGATATCCAGGACGAACACCGCAAGGCCGAGCGCGGCATCCTCGCCTACCAGCCCGGCAAACTGCTGGTACGGGGCGATACGCCGCTGTTCAAGGTGGAACGCCTGTTGGGCGTCGACCTGGACCACATTGAGGCCGAAACCCTCGCAGGGCTGATCTACGACACGCTCAAACGGGTGCCGGAAGAGGAAGAAGTGCTGGAGGTTGAAGGCTTGCGGATCATCATCAAGAAGATGAAAGGTCCGAAGATCGTGCTGGCCAAAGTCCTGCTGCTGGATTGACCCTCAATTGCCCAATGCAAAATTGGACAATGCGCCGACCGGCTGGTTGAATTCGTAAGGAATCGACACCAGCCCGGCCTCGGTACTCTGCTGCACCACAAAGTGCAGGTGCGGCCCGCTGCTGTTGCCGGTATTGCCCGATAACCCCAGTGCGCTGCCCACTGCCACGCGCTGCCCCGGCCTGACACTGACCGAACCTTGCTTGAGGTGCAGGTACACGCCCTGGCTGCCGTCATCGTGCTGCACGCGCACGAAATTGCCGGACGCATCGTTACCGCGTCCGATCTGGCTATTCTCGATTTTCACCACCACACCGCTGCGCGCCGCAATGATCGGCGTGCCTTCGGGCATGGCGATGTCCATGGCGTAGCGGCTTTTGGCGTCGGTGTGGCTGAAGCTGCCGTTGGGGCCTTGGGTCAGGCGGAACGGACCGCCACGCCAGGGCAAGGGATAGCGGTAGGCTTGTTGTGGATAAACTCGTTTGGGCCTGTCGAGTACCGGCCGCTGCACACGTTCGACCCTGCGCTCCTGGATCACGAACGCCTGGGCCCCGGGGGTTTGCCGATCACTGAAAAACACCATGCCGTTGGCATCGGTGGATTTGTACAGGGTCATGGCCTGGGTCGAATTGGCGACCAAGGCCAACAGGCAGGACAGCAAAAGGCGAAGGAGCATGGCGCGAACCTGCCGGAGTGAATGAACAGCAAGCTAGCAAGGGATCATGACAATCCCGGGGCACGCCCCTTCGGACTGAAGGTCAGGCCCCCGGCACAAAATGCTTCTGCGCCGTACCGCGCGCGATCAGGCGGGAGATGTAGTCGAGCTTCTGCGCATCCTGGTCGATAAAGCGGAACGTCAGCTGCAGCCAGTCGCTGTCAGGCTTGGGCTCGAAAGCAACCACGGCGTGCAGGTAGCCGTTGAGGCGAGCCACTTCGGCGTTGTCGCCCTGTTCCAGGTCGAGCACGGCGCTTTCCAGTACCTGAGGCAGGACTTCACCGCGACGCACCACCAGCAGCGCTTCCTTGATGCTCAGCGCTTTGATCACACATTGCTGGGTGCCGCTGGACAGGCGCAACTGGCCCTGGCCACGGCCGCCGGACGGCGCGGCGCCTGGCGCTTGAATCGGCGGGCTGTTAAGCAGGCCTTTGCTTGGCGCAGGCGCGGCAGCCGCAACGGGAGCTGAACGTACGGCTTCGGGCTTGCCGCCGGTCAGGGCGCTCAGGGAGTCATTGCCGAAGGCCGAGTTCATTTTGGTCGGCGCGCTGGCGACCAGGGCGTCGAGGCGACCGACCTTGTGCAGGGCCTGCTTGACCTTGTTCAACAGTTGCTCGTTGGTGAACGGTTTGCTGACGTAGCCGGAAACACCGGCCTGGATCGCCTGGACCACGTTCTCTTTGTCGCCACGGCTGGTCACCATCACAAACGGCATGGCCTTGAGGTGCGGTTGCTCACGGCACCAGGTCAACAGCTCCAGGCCGGACATCTCGGGCATTTCCCAGTCGCACAGCACCAGGTCGAAGGTCTCGCGCATCAGGATGGTCTGGGCCTTCTTGCCGTTCACCGCATCTTCAAGCTTGATCCCGGGGAAGTAGTTGCGCAGGCACTTCTTCACCAGGTCGCGGATAAACGAGGCGTCATCCACCACCAATACACTGACTTTACTCATCGACCCTTCATCCTATAAAAACTTCGGCACGCAAAACGCCTGACTGATGGCATTTTGCCAAAACTCTGTAGTCACGTTCGGATTTTCTTTTACCCGATTCGTAAAAAATTCAAGCGCCACAAACGAAAACGCCCGACCAAAGGCCGGGCGTTAATTTCTCGGGCAACTTACTTATCGTCAGGTTCGCCCGGAACATTAGGGATTTGATCAGCCGATCCTTCAACTTCGGCCTTCATGCGCTTGAGGCCCATGTGCCGTACGTCGGTACCGCGCACCAGGTAGATCACCAGTTCCGAGATATTGCGCGCATGGTCACCGATCCGCTCCAGGGAGCGCAGCACCCAGATGATGCTCAAGACCCGCGAGATAGAGCGCGGGTCTTCCATCATGTAGGTGGCCAGCTCACGCAGGGCCGTCTTGTATTCACGGTCGATGACCTTGTCGTACTGCGCCACCGACAACGCCAGATCGGCGTCAAAGCGCGCAAAGGCATCCAGGGCATCCCGCACCATGTTGCGCACCTGGTCGCCAATGTGGCGCACTTCGACATAACCACGCGGGGCTTCACCCTCTTCGCACAGCTGGATGGCGCGACGCGCGATCTTGGTGGCTTCGTCGCCGATGCGTTCCAGGTCGATCACCGACTTGGAGATGCTGATGATCAAGCGCAGGTCGGATGCCGCCGGCTGGCGACGGGCGAGAATGCGCAGGCATTCTTCGTCGATGTTGCGTTCCATCTGGTTGATCTGGTCGTCGATCTCACGCACCTGCTGGGCCAGGCCCGAGTCAGCCTCGATCAGCGCGGTCACGGCGTCGTTGACTTGCTTCTCCACCAGCCCGCCCATCGCCAGGAGGTGGCTGCGCACTTCCTCGAGCTCGGCGTTGAACTGCGCGGAGATGTGATGGGTAAGGCCTTCTTTGCTAATCATGTTGGCGTCCTTGGAGCGTCCGGTAAGGTGCGGAGAACCGCAGCGTCAGTGCAATCAGAACCACAGCTTCCTAGCCGTAGCGACCGGTGATGTAGTCTTCGGTCTGCTTCTTCGCCGGATTGGTGAACAGGGTGTCGGTATCGCCAAACTCCACCAGCTTGCCCATGTACATGAACGCGGTGTAGTCGGAAACCCGCGCCGCCTGTTGCATGTTGTGGGTCACGATGACGATGGTGAACTTGGATTTGAGCTCGTAGATCAATTCTTCGACTTTCAACGTCGAGATCGGGTCGAGTGCCGAGCACGGTTCGTCGAGCAGCAGCACTTCCGGCTCCACGGCGATGGTGCGCGCGATCACCAGACGTTGCTGCTGGCCGCCGGACAGGCCGAGTGCCGACTCATGCAGGCGGTCCTTGACCTCGTCCCACAGCGCCGCGCCTTTAAGGGCCCACTCAACGGCTTCGTCGAGGATGCGCTTCTTGTTGATGCCCTGGATGCGCAGGCCGTAGACCACGTTTTCGTAGATGGTCTTGGGGAACGGGTTAGGCTTCTGGAACACCATGCCCACGCGGCGACGCAACTCGGCCACGTCTTCGCCCTTGCGGTAGATGTTGGTGCCGTAGAGGTTGATGGCACCGTCCACGCGGCAACCGTCGACCAGGTCGTTCATGCGGTTGAAGGTACGCAGCAACGTGGACTTGCCGCAGCCGGACGGGCCGATGAAGGCGGTCACGCGCTGCTTGGGAATGTTCATGCTGACGTCGAACAGCGCCTGCTTTTCACCGTAGTACAGGCTCAGGCCCGGCACTTCGATGGCCACGGTTTCCTGGGCCAGGCTCAGGCTCTGTTTGTCGCGACCCAGAGCAGACATGTTGATGCCGTGGGAATGGGTGTCGTGTTGCATGGGATGCTCCCTGTGCTACCAATTCGTTTCGTTGAACCGCCGGAGCGATCTACTCAAGTTCTGTGTAGGTGGGAGGGGGCTTGCCTCCTCCCACATTGGATCGTGTTAGCTGTCCAACGCTTTGTACTTCTCGCGCAGGTGGTTACGAATCCACACTGCCGACAGGTTGAGCGTGGCGATCACCAGCACCAGCAGCAAGGCGGTGGCGTACACCAGCGGCCGTGCGGCTTCGACGTTAGGGCTCTGGAAGCCGACGTCATAGATATGGAAGCCCAGGTGCATGATCTTCTGGTCCAGGTGCAGGTACGGGTAATTGCCGTCCAGCGGCAGCGACGGGGCCAGTTTCACCACGCCTACCAGCATCAGCGGCGCCACTTCACCGGCGGCGCGGGCCACGGCGAGGATCATGCCGGTCATCATCGCCGGGCTGGCCATCGGCAGCACGATCTTCCACAGCGTTTCCGCCTTGGTCGCGCCCAGCGCCAGGGAGCCTTCACGCACCGTACGCGGAATCCGCGCCAGGCCTTCTTCGGTGGCCACGATCACCACCGGTACTGCCAGCAGCGCCAGGGTCAGCGAGGCCCAGAGCAGGCCCGGTGTACCGAAGGTCGGTGCCGGCAGCGCTTCGGCGAAGAACAGACGGTCGACCGAGCCACCCAATACATACACGAAGAAACCCAGGCCGAACACGCCGTAAACGATGGCCGGTACACCCGCCAGGTTGTTCACGGCGATGCGGATAATCCGCGTCAGAGTGTTCTGCTTGGCGTATTCACGCAGGTACACCGCCGCCAGCACGCCGAACGGGGTCACGATCATCGCCATGATCAGGGTCATCATTACGGTGCCAAAGATGGCCGGGAAGATCCCGCCTTCGGTGTTGGCTTCCCGTGGGTCATCGCTGAGGAATTCCCACACTTTGCTGAAGTAGAAACCGATCTTGGTCACGGTACCCATGGCGTTCGGCTGGTAGGCATGCACCACTTTGCCGATGCCGATTTCAATTTCCTTGCCGTTGCCATCGCGAGCGGTCAGGGCATCGCGGTTGAACTGGGCGTGCAGGTCGGCCAGGCGCGCTTCGATGTCCTGGTAGCGGGCGTTCAGCTCGGCGCGGTCGGCATCCATGTCGGCCTGGGCGGCGGCGTCGAGCTTGCCTTCCAGTTCCAGCTTGCGACCGTGCAGGCGGATGCGTTCGAGGCCGGCGTTGATCGCGCCGATGTCGGATTTCTCCAGGGTCTTGAGTTGGGCCGCCAGCTTGTTCACGCGGTCCACGCGGGCTTGCAGCTCCGGCCACGCGGCCTCGCCTTCAGCGATGACCTTGCCATCCTGCTTGACGTTGACCAGGGTGCCGTAGAAGTTGCCCCACTCACGACGCTCGATGGTCATCAGGTTCTTCGGCGTGCTCTGGTCCTTCAACCACTCGCCGACGATCCAGGTGAAGTCGTTGCCGTTCAGGTCACGGTTGCCGACCTTGATCAGCTCGCGGGTCATGAATTCCGGGCCCGCATCGGGCACCGGCAGGCCAGCGCTTTTCAGGCGCTCGCGCGGCACTTCTTCTTTCTGCACCACTTCGCCGATAACGATATGGTTTTCCTGGCCCGGCACGTTGTAATTGGCCTGGATCAGGTCAGCCGGCCAGAAATGGCCCAAACCACGCACGGCAATCACCGCCAGCAAACCAATGGTCATGATGACCGCGATGGACACCGCGCCACCGCTGATCCAGACGCCGGGAGCGCCGCTCTTGAACCATCCATTCAGGGAGTTCTGTTTCACAGACTTCTACCTTTCTTAAAGCGACGAGTATTTCTTGCGCAGACGCTGACGAATCAGCTCGGCGAGGGTGTTCATGATGAAGGTGAACAGCAGCAGCACCAGCGCCGAGAGGAACAGCACGCGGTAGTGACTGCCGCCGACTTCCGACTCGGGCATTTCCACCGCGACGTTGGCCGCCAGGGTGCGCAGGCCTTCGAACAGGTTCATCTCCATCACCGGCGTGTTGCCGGTGGCCATCAGCACGATCATGGTCTCGCCCACGGCGCGACCCATGCCGATCATCAGTGCCGAGAAGATGCCTGGGCTGGCGGTCAGGATCACCACGCGGGTCATGGTCTGCCACGGCGTGGCGCCCAGGGCCAGGGAGCCCAGGGTCAGACCGCGCGGTACGCTGAACACGGCGTCTTCGGCGATGGAGTAGATGTTCGGGATCACCGCGAAGCCCATGGCCAGGCCGACGACCAGGGCGTTGCGCTGGTCGTAGGTGATGCCCAGGTCGTGGGAGATCCACATGCGCATGTCGCCGCCGAAGAACCAGGTTTCCAGGTACGGGCTCATGTACAGCGAGAGCCAGCCCACGAACAGGATCACCGGGATCAGGATCGCGCTTTCCCAACCATCGGGAACCCGCAGGCGAATCGACTCGGGCAGGCGACTGAAGACAAAACCGGCCACCAGGATGCCGATCGGCAACAGCATCAGCAGGCTGAAAATCCCCGGCAGATGCCCTTCGACATACGGCGCAAGGAACAGGCCGGCGAAGAAGCCGAGGATCACCGTCGGCATCGCTTCCATCAATTCGATCACCGGCTTGACCTTGCGGCGCAGGCTCGGGGCCATGAAGTAAGCGGTGTAGATCGCCGCGGCAACCGCCAGTGGCGCCGCCAGCAGCATGGCGTAGAACGCCGCCTTCAGCGTACCGAAGGTCAATGGCGCCAGGCTCATCTTGGGTTCGAAGTCGGTGTTGGCGGCGGTCGATTGCCAAACGTATTTAGGCTCGTCGTAGTTTTCGTACCAGACCTTGCTCCACAACGCGCTCCAGGACACTTCCGGGTGCGGGTTGTCCAGCAGCAGCGGTTGCAGCTTGCCACCAGCTTCGACGATCACACGGTTGGCGCGTGGCGACAGGCCGAACACGCCCTGGCCGTCGACCACCGGATCCACCAGCAGGGTGCGGTGGGCGGTGCTGTGGAACACGCCGAATTTGCCGGAAGCGTCGAGGGCAGTGAAGCCTTTGCGACGCTCTTCGGCGGAGATCTCAATGATCGGCGCAGTGCCCATCTGGAAGGTACGGATCTGCTTGAAATGCTGCTCGCCATCCGGATCACGGGCCATGAACCACTGGGCCAGGCCACCTTTGGAGTTACCGACGATCAGCGAGATACCGCCCACCAGCTGGGTGCTGGCGGTGATTTCGGCGTTGCCGTCTTCGAGCAATTTGTAGCGACCGTTGAGGCTCTTGTCGCGCAGGCTGAACACATCCGCCAGGGCGCGGCCGTTGATCACGTACAGCCACTGCTGGCGAGGGTCGATGAAGATCGCTTTCACCGGCTCGGTCATTTGCGGCAGCTCGACACGCTTCTGCTCGCTGGTGACTTCACCGGTCATCATGTTTTCTTCGCGGCTCAGGGTCAGCACGTTCAAGTGCGAACCGGCCGAGCCGGCAATCACCAGCGAGCTGTCAGTGGCGTTGAGGGCGACGTGTTCCAACGGGCGACCGCCATCGTCGAGCACGATCGGCGTTTCGCCGTAGGGGTATTCAATCGCAGGCGTGATGGTTTTCTTGCCGTCCGGGTACGACACCTTATAGGTGTGGCGGAACACCAGGGACTGGCCATTGGAAAAACCCAGGATCACCAACGGGCTGCCCGGCTGGTCTTCACCGATGGACGCGACGCTTACGCCCGCCGGCAGCGGCAGGTCGACACGCTTGAGTTCAGCACCGGTCGTGACATCAAAGAACAGCGCCTGGCCCTTGTCGGAAACCCGCATCGCGACCTGGTTCTGCTCTTCCAGAGAGATCATCAGCGGCTTGCCGGCGTCCTGGATCCAGGCCGGTGTGAGCGCATCCTCCTTGGTCAGCGAAGCGCCTTGGAACAAAGGCGCGACCACGTAGGCAAGGAAGAAGAAGATCAGGGTGATAGCGCCGAGGACGGCGAGACCGCCGACCAGCACGTACCAACGGGTCAGACGGTCCTTGAGCGCGCGAATGCGGCGCTTGCGTTGCAGCTCAGGCGTATTGAAATCAATGCGCTTGGGGGGAGAAGTTGTCGTCATGGTGGAATTGGCCAGATCATTCATGCGCACACCCTAGCGATCCTGTATGACAGAAAGATGACAGTGCAGTGACGCAACAAATCCGCCGCGAAGCATGGCTGGCAGCGGACTAGAAAATTCGGAGGCGGAGCCGGCATGCCGGCCCCGCAGAGGCAATCAGTTGCCTTCTTTCAGACCCAGGTCAGCCAGGGCCTTGGCGGCCACTTTGGCTGGCAGCGGGATGTAGCCGTCTTTCACTACAACTTCCTGGCCCTGTTTGGACAGAACCAGTTTCACGAACTCGGCTTCCAGCGGGGCCAGAGGCTTGTTCGGGGCTTTGTTGACGTAAACGTAGAGGAAACGCGACAGCGGGTATTTGCCGTTCAGGGCGTTTTCTTCGCTGTCTTCGATGAACTCAGTGCTGCCTTTCTTGGCCAGGGCCACGGTCTTCACGCTGGCGGTCTTGTAGCCGATGCCCGAGTAACCGATGCCGTTCAGCGAGGAGCTGATCGACTGCACGACCGAAGCCGAGCCAGGTTGTTCGTTCACGTTAGGCTTGTAGTCGCCTTTGCACAGGGCTTCTTCCTTGAAGTAGCCGTAGGTGCCGGATACCGAGTTACGACCGAACAGTTGCACTGGCTTGTTGGCCAGGTCGCCCGTCACACCCAGGTCGCCCCAGGTTTTCACGTCGGCTTTGCCACCGCACAGGCGAGTCGAGGAGAAGATCGCGTCGACTTGTTCCATGGTCAGGTGCTGGATCGGGTTGTCCTTGTGCACGAACACAGCCAGGGCATCCACGGCAACCGGGATAGCGGTTGGCTTGTAGCCGTACTTCTGCTCGAAGGCAGCCAGTTCGGTGTCCTTCATCTTGCGGCTCATCGGGCCCAGGTTGGAGGTGCCTTCAGTCAGCGCAGGTGGCGCGGTGGCGGAGCCGGCAGCTTGAATCTGGATGTTGACGTTCGGGTATTCCTTTTTGTACCCCTCGGCCCACAGGGTCATCAGGTTAGCCAGGGTATCGGAACCGACGCTGGACAAGTTGCCCGACACACCAGTGGTCTTAACGTAAGCCGGGATTGCCGGATCAACACCTGCGGCCACCGCGTTGGCGGTCGCAACGCCAGCAGCGACAAAAGTCATTGCCGCCATCAAACGTTTCAGTTTCATGCCTTGCTCCTAGCAGATAGGGATAGTTGGATCGGGGCCAAGTATCGAGAGGCCGTGTGAACACTCTATGTCTGAAATATGACAATTGGATGAAAGGCCAGCATTGAAGAAGGGAGGTAATGCTCGTTCTCACGCTGTGCGTGGGAATGCATCCCGTGACGCTCTGCGTCACCCTGCGTAGGGCTTGCGTCTTGCGACAGCAGCGGGACGCGGGAGCGTCCCAGGCGGCGTTCCCACGCGGGAGCGTGGGAACGATCAGTAGCTTAGCGGCCTTTTTTCCACAGATACCCACCCACCACCATCCCCATTACACACAGGACAGCCACGTAGTAAGCCGGGCCCATCGGGCTTTCCTTCATCAGCAGCGACACCGCCAGCGGCGTCAGCCCGCCGAACACGGCGTAGGCCACGTTGTAGGAAAACGACAAGCCACTGAAACGCACCACGGGCGGGAAGGCTTTCACCATCACGTAAGGCACCACGCCAATGGTGCCGACGAACAAGCCGGTCAAAGCGTACAGCGGGAACAGCCAGTCCGGGTGATCCAGCAAGCTGTGGTACAGCGTCCACGACGTTGCCAGCAACAGTGCGCAACCGGCAACCAGTACACGACCGGCACCGAAGCGGTCGGCCAGGGCGCCGGAGGCAATGCAGCCCAGGCTCAGGGTCACGATGGCCAGGCTATTGGCTTGCAGCGCAACGGTCGGGCTGAAGTGGTAGATGGTCTGCAGCACGGTCGGGGTCATCAGGATCACTACCACGACGCCGGCCGACAGCAGCCAGGTCAGCAGCATCGACAACACGATGGCACCACGGTGATCGCGCAGTACGGCACGCAATGGCAGCTCGGCGGCCAGGGTCTTGCGTTGCTGCATCTCGGCGAAGATCGGTGTTTCATGCAGCCAGCGGCGCAGGTACACCGACAGCAGGCCAAACACGCCGCCAAGCAGGAACGGAATCCGCCAGGCGTAATCCGAGACCTGCTCCGGGCTATAGATAGTGTTGATTGCAGTGGCAACCAGTGAACCCAGCAGGATACCGGCGGTGAGGCCGCTGGTCAGGGTGCCGCAGGCGTAGCCGATATGGCGCGGCGGTACGTGTTCGGAGACGAACACCCAAGCGCCCGGTACTTCGCCGCCAATCGCCGCACCCTGGATCACGCGCATCAGCAGCAACAGCAGCGGCGCCCACAGCCCGATCTGCGCGTAGGTCGGCAGCAGGCCCATGATCAGGGTCGGTACGGCCATCATGAAGATGCTCAGGGTGAACATTTTCTTGCGGCCCAGCAGGTCACCGAAGTGCGCCATGATGATGCCGCCCAGCGGGCGTGCCAGGTAACCGGCGGCGAAGATGCCGAAGGTCTGCATCATGCGCAGCCACTCGGGCATGTCGACGGGGAAGAACAGTTTTCCGACCACGGTGGCGAAAAACACGAAAATGATGAAATCATAAAACTCCAACGCCCCGCCCAAGGCAGACAGCGACAGGGTTTTGTAGTCGTTGCGGGTCAGCGGGCGCGAGGGTTGCGCACTGCTTGCGGGCACGGAGGACATGGCAAGGCTTCTCTTATAGTAGGCAGCTTGATAAGGACGGCACGCCCGGGACTGGCGGCGGGTCTGGCAAGATAGCAAATCGCTTGTAAAAGCACAGCGCCAGGAGAACAGTTGCGCGCAAAAGCCGCGATACAGCGGCTATTTACCGACCAAATGAGCGCCGGGAGGTCGTCGTGGCGCCAGGGTCTCGATATACTCGGCCCTTGCAGGCTCAAGACCCGCATCCTTGAGGGGCTGCTGTGCCAAAACGTCGTTGGGTGCCATCCAGCCGGTTTGGCAGAGTTTCCCTTTAGTACGCCTTACGAGAAACGTATCGAACGGAGTATGTTTGTGCTGAAACGTTTTTCCACCAGTCGGCTATCCACTTTGCAACATCTATAAAAAGCGTCACGGGTCAGAGGCACCCCCGGCATGATCGAACTCGAACAAGAAGATCCTATCCCGCAAGGCGATCTCGCCCTGCAAATCACCGCGCTTCCGCGTGAAACCAACGGTTTTGGCGATATCTTCGGCGGCTGGCTGGTCGCGCAGATGGACCTCGCCGGTACGGCGATGGCCAGCAAGGTTGCGGGTGGTCGCGTGGCTACCGTGGCCATTGATCGCATGGCGTTCCTGGTGCCGGTGGCAGTGGGCGCGCAATTGTCCTTCTATACCCAGGCCCTGGAAATCGGCCGCAGCTCGATCCAGATGATGGTCGAAGTGTGGAGCGACGACCCGCTGTCCAGCGAATGGCGCAAGGTGACCGAGGCGGTGTTTGTATTCGTCGCGATCGATGGCAGCGGCCGCACACGTTCGGTGCCTTCACGCGCGCGTTAAACCTCGTGGCGTTTTGACGGTCCATTGCCCCATTGCCTGCCATTGAGAGTGCCTGTTATGCCTACGCCCCACGTTGAGCCCGTAAAGATCGACGAACTGGACTGCTGGCGCATCCGCCACAACGGCGCCGAGCTGATGATTGCCCAACAGGGCGCACACATCTTCAGTTACGGCCGCGAGGGCGAGCAGCCGCTGATTTGGCCGAACCCCGAGGCGCTATTCAAGAAAGGCAAAGGCATCCGTACCGGCGTACCGGTGTGCTGGCCATGGTTTGGCGTATTTGATCGCAACCCGCACAGCGTAAAGGCGATGCGCCACAGTGATCAGCCTGCAGGCGCCCACGGTTTCGCGCGTACCGCGACCTGGGTATTGGCCGGGACCACGCTTGAAGGTCAAGCGCTGCGGGTGGACCTGGAACTACCGGTTCCTGCAGGCGGCTTCCCCGGCTGGCCCCATCAGGTGGAGCTGAAACTGAGCCTGCTGCTGGACGATCAACTGCACATCCGCCTGACCAGCCACAACCGTGGCGACGACACTGTCACGCTCAGCCAGGCGCTGCACACCTACTTCGCCGTGAGCGACGTACGCAACGTGCAGGTCGACGGCCTGGACGGTTCGGCCTACATCGATACCGCCGATGGCTGGAGCGAGAAGACACAATCCGGCCTGCTGCACTTCAGCGCCGAGACCGACCGCATCTACCTCGATACCCCCTCATCGCTGAACATCGTCGATAAGGACTGGCAGCGCCGTATCCAGCTCACCAGCCAAGGCTCGAAATCCACCGTGATCTGGAACCCCTGGACCGAACGCGCCAAGGCCTTCGACGACATGGCCGACGATGGCTGGCAGGGCATGCTGTGCATCGAAACCGCGAATGTGCTGGATGATGTGGTGAACCTGGCCCCAGGTGAAAGCCACACGCTGGGCGTGAGCATCACCGCTATCGCCCTGTAAACCCAATCGAAAATGTGGGAGGGGCGCACCGCCCCCCACATTGGGTTTTGCGCAAGCTTAGAGATCGGACTCCTTTACGACCCGCACTTTCCCAGCATCCAGCGCATACGCCGCATCCGCCAGGTCGTTATTCACTGTCTCCACCTTCAACGTACCGGTAACCCACAGCGGCGTGTAGATGTCATCCAGCTTCAAGCCCTTGGGATAACGCACCAGCACCAACTGGTTCGGCGGCGGTGGCGGCACGTGGATGCAGGCGCCTGGGTACGGCACCAGGAAGAACAACGTACTGCGGCCCTTGGCGTCGGTTTCCAACGGCACCGGGTAACCGCCGATGCGGATGTTCTTGCCGTTCATGGCGGCCACGGTCTTGGTCGAATACATCACGGCCGGCAAGCCTTTGCTCTGCTTCAGGCCACCTTTGTCGGTGAACGTGCCTTGGGCTTCGGGGGAGTTGTGGTCGATCTCGGGCATGGCCTCGAGGGCCTTCTGGTCCGACAGCGGCATCAGGTCGAGCCAGTCGGTTTCCGGCAGTTCGCCGGCGTGCGCCAGGCCAGAGCCCAGCAAGAGAAGAGTCAACAGGAAACGGCGCATGGAGAGGCTCGGCAAGTAACAAGTGCCGAGCATTCTAGCCCTCTGCGCCTGCGCAGCGCAGAGGACTTTGTCGGCTGATTACTTCTTTTTGATCAGGCCGTAGATCACCAGCAACACAATGGCGCCGACCAGTGCGCCGATAAAGCCTGCACCTTGACCCGCCTGGTAGATGCCCAGTGCCTGACCACCGTAGGTCGCGGCCAGGGAGCCGGCGATACCCAGCAGAATGGTCATGATCCAGCCCATGCTGTCGTCGCCGGGCTTGAGGAAACGCGCCAGCAGGCCGACGATCAAGCCGATAAAGATGGTTCCGATGATACCCATGGCATTTCCCTCTGAATGAAGTGAGCTATGCCAAAGCCTAGACAGGCTTTGGCATCCTGCAATCAGAGGACGGCGATAACCGAATGGTTCCCGCCGATCCCTGGCTTATTGCTCGGCGATCAGCGCTTCGACCTTGAGGATCTGCGCTTGCAGCGTTGCGCGGTCCTTGCAGCGCAGGTTGGCGTGGCCGACCTTGCGCCCGGCCTTGAAGGCCTTGCCGTAGTGATGCAGGTGGCAGTCTTCGATCGCGATCACGCGCTCAACCGGCGGTACCACGCCGATAAAGTTGAGCATCGCGCTCTCACCGACCTTGGCCGTGGAGCCCAACGGCAAGCCCGCCACCGCCCGCAGGTGGTTTTCGAACTGGCTGCACTCGGCGCCTTCGGTGGTCCAGTGCCCGGAGTTATGCACACGCGGGGCGATTTCGTTGGCCTTGAGGCCACCGTCGACTTCAAAGAACTCGAACGCCATCACACCAACGTAATCCAGCTGCTTGAGCACACGGCTGGAATAGTCTTCGGCCAGGGCCTGCAACGGGTGATCGGTGCTGGCCACGGACAGCTTGAGGATGCCGCTGTCGTGGGTGTTGTGCACCAGCGGGTAGAAGCGGGTCTCGCCATCACGGGCACGCACGGCGATCAACGAGACTTCGCCGGTGAAGGGCACGAAGCCTTCCAGCAGGCAGGCCACGCTGCCCAGTTCGGCAAAGGTGCCGACCACGTCGGCGGCGGTGCGCAGGACTTTCTGGCCCTTGCCGTCGTAACCCAGGGTGCGGGTTTTCAGCACGGCTGGCAGGCCGATGCTGGCGACGGCGGCGTCCAGGTCCGCCTGGGACTGGATATCGGCGAAGGCCGGGGTCGGGATGCCCAGGTCCTTGAACATGCTCTTCTCGAACCAGCGGTCACGGGCGATGCGCAAGGCTTCGGCGCTCGGGTACACCGGTACGAACTGCGACAGGAAGGCCACGGTTTCGGCCGGCACGCTTTCAAACTCGAACGTCACCAGATCGACTTCGTCGGCCAGTTGGCGCAGGTGGTCCGGGTCGCTGTAGTCAGCGCGCAGGTGTTCACCCAACGCAGCCGCACAGGCGTCCGGCGCCGGGTCCAGGAAAGCGAAGTTCATCCCCAGCGGGGTACCCGCCAGGGCCAGCATGCGGCCCAGTTGGCCGCCACCGATTACACCGATTTTCATCGTCAACAACCTCAGGCGATACGTGGGTCTGGATTGTCCAGCACGCTGTCTGTCTGTTCAGCACGGAATTTCTTCAGCACCGCGTGGAACTGCGGGTGCTTGGCGCCCAGGATGCTGGCGGACAGCAGGGCTGCGTTGATCGCGCCGGCCTTGCCGATCGCCAGGGTGGCCACCGGGATACCGGCCGGCATCTGCACGATGGACAACAGCGAATCCACGCCCGAGAGCATTGCCGACTGCACCGGTACGCCAAGCACTGGCAGGTGAGTCTTGGCCGCACACATGCCCGGCAGGTGCGCTGCGCCACCGGCACCGGCGATGATCACCTCGATGCCACGGGATTCTGCTTCATCGGCATACTGGAACAGCAAATCCGGGGTGCGGTGGGCAGAGACCACTTTCACTTCATACGGAATGCCGAGTTTTTCCAGCATATCGGCGGTGTGGCTAAGGGTGGACCAATCGGACTTGGAGCCCATGATCACGCCAACCAATGCACTCATCGTCGTGCCTCTTCTCTCTGGGCGCCCGCAGGCGCGTCAAAAAACAACAAGCCACGCGGGAAATCCGGCGTGGCTTGTTGTACGAAATTTGGCCGGTTGGACCGGCCGAAGGCCGCGCAGTATACCGTAATAATCCAGATAAACAGCCCCTGGAATGACCATCTGTCCAGCGGCGCAAACCGGCGGTTTTATTGACCCTGTAGGAGCGAGCTTGCTCGCGAAGATCGCCAACGATGACGCGGGCGTTCTGAATGGATGCGGCGCTCTCAGGTTTTTCGCGAGCACGCTCGCTCCTACAGGGATCGCATTCAGGTACTTTGTGCCGCCCCACCTTCCAACTTACGCCACAACAACCGCACGTTCGCCTTGCGCACCAGCGCGCAGCGATACAGCCGAATCTCCAGCGGCACATGCCATTGCGGCCCGCCGCACACCACCAGTTCGCCTCGGGCCAGTTCGGCACGCACGCTCAACTGCGGCACCCAGGCGATGCCCAGGCCTTCGAGGGCCATGCTTTTGAGGCTGTCGGCCATGGCGGTTTCGTACACGGTGGTAAAGCGCAACGCGCGCTGGCGCAGCAGCAGATGCACCGACCGGCCAAGGAACGCGCCAGCACTGTAGGCCAGCAACGGCACACTGCCCTCGCCTTCCAGATCGAACAACGGCTTGCCATCCGCGTCGGCCGCGCACACCGGGAGCATTTCGGTATTGCCCAAGTGCAGTGAGGGGAAGATCTCGGCGTCCATCTGCATGGCCGCATCCGGGTCGTAGAAGGCCAGCATCAAATCGCAACCGCCTTCGCGCAGGGCGTGCACGGCGTCACCGACGTTGGTGGCAACCAGCCGTGTGGCGATGTTCAGGCCTTCGTTGCGCAGTTGCGCGATCCAGCGCGGGAAGAATCCCAGCGCCAGGGAGTGGGCAGCGGCCACCTGCATGACCTCGCCCTGCCCGCCTTCCAGGTGATGCAAATGGCGCAGCACTTCGCCGAGCTGCTCGACCACAGTGCGTGCGGTGACCAGGAACAGCTGTCCCGCCGCCGTCAGCTCAACCGGCGTGCGCGAGCGGTTGACCAGGGTCAGGCCCAGTGCGGCCTCAAGGCTGCGGATACGTCGGCTGAACGCTGGCTGGGTGACAAAACGCCGCTCCGCCGCCTGGGAAAAGCTGCGCGTCGCCGCCAGGGCACTGAAGTCTTCCAGCCATTTGCTCTCAAGGTTCATCACTGCCTCCCACGGGTACGCACCATTTTGGCACACACGCCCGCCATGATAGCCGGGTCACACTCACATTATGCCGTTTATGCATAGGCCAGTGTTTAACAGCATTGGCCCAAAATTTCCTACAGGCCTAGCATTCGCAGCGTTCCGGCCTGTTCCGGGTCCTTATCGAGATGATTTCCGTCATGTCCTCCGCCGCATCATTCCGCACAGAAAAAGACCTGCTTGGCGTACTCGAAGTACCTGCTCAAGCGTATTACGGCATCCAGACTCTGCGTGCGGTGAACAACTTCCGCCTCTCGGGCGTCCCGATTTCGCATTACCCGAAACTGGTGGTCGGCCTGGCAATGGTCAAGCAAGCCGCCGCTGACGCCAACCGCGAGTTGGGCCAGCTCAGCGAAGCCAAGCACGCTGCCATCAGCGAAGCCTGTGCCCGCCTGATCCGCGGCGATTTCCACGAAGAGTTCGTGGTGGACATGATTCAAGGCGGCGCCGGCACTTCAACCAATATGAATGCCAACGAAGTCATCGCCAACATCGCGTTGGAGGCCATGGGCCACAACAAGGGCGAGTACCAATACCTGCACCCCAACAACGACGTGAACATGGCGCAGTCGACCAACGACGCCTATCCGACCGCGATCCGCCTCGGTCTGCTGTTGGGCCATGACGCGCTGCTGGCCAGCCTCGACAGCCTGATCCAAGCGTTTGCCGCCAAGGGCGTCGAGTTCAGCCACGTGCTGAAAATGGGCCGCACCCAATTGCAAGACGCCGTGCCGATGACCCTCGGCCAGGAATTCCGCGCCTTCGCCACCACCCTCGGTGAAGACCTGGCCCGCCTGAAAACCCTGGCGCCAGAGTTGCTGACCGAAGTGAACCTGGGCGGTACCGCCATCGGTACCGGCATCAACGCCGACCCGCGTTACCAGGCCCTGGCCGTACAACGCCTGGCCGTTATCAGCGGCCAGCCAGTGGTCCCGGCTGCCGACCTGATCGAAGCCACCTCCGACATGGGCGCCTTCGTGCTGTTCTCCGGCATGCTCAAGCGTACCGCCGTGAAACTGTCGAAGATCTGCAACGACCTGCGCCTGCTGTCCAGCGGCCCACGCACCGGCATCAACGAGATCAACCTGCCGGCGCGCCAGCCAGGCAGCTCGATCATGCCCGGCAAGGTCAACCCGGTGATCCCGGAAGCCGTGAACCAGGTTGCGTTCCAAGTCATCGGTAACGACCTGGCCCTGACCATGGCGGCCGAAGGCGGCCAGCTGCAGTTGAACGTGATGGAGCCGCTGATCGCCTTCAAGATCTTCGACTCGATCCGCCTGCTGCAACGCGCCATGGACATGCTGCGCGAACACTGCATCGTCGGCATCACCGCCAACGAAGCCCGCTGCCGCGAACTGGTGGAGCACTCCATCGGCCTGGTCACCGCGCTGAACCCGTACATCGGCTATGAAAACGCCACCCGCATCGCGCGTATCGCCCTCGAAAGCGGCCGCGGCGTGCTGGAACTGGTGCGCGAAGAAGGCTTGCTCGACGACGCCATGCTCGACGACATCCTGCGCCCCGAAAACATGATCGCTCCACGCTTGGTCCCGTTGAAGGCCTAAGCGTTTGTTGCACCGCTCACCAGGTTGAGGGACTAGACACCTCTCACCTTTTGAGGGCCTGAAGGCTCGTTCTTCAGGCCCTTTTTTTTGCCTCAAGGTTGTGAAATGACGCCCATAAAAAATCCAATATCGCCCCGTAAACCTTCCTTGCCTGTAACAGCGTGGCTGAAACCTTTAATCAGCCCGAGCAGACGGATCACGTTCGCCTAGGTATAGTGCCGCCCCTCTTCGCGTCTGCGGCAGTCGGTAACGAGGCCCGGATACACGCGAAAGCGCATGAATAACAACACCCGCAAAAGGATTGGGGTCGAAACGTCGCGCACTGCCTGGTGCTATGCGAAGGCTCGGACCGTCCTGCGTTTGCCATTAGAAAAATCAGCGAGGAACACTCCATGCTCGAAGTCATCAACGACTTCCTCTCAGGGAAAGTACTGATCGTGCTCATTGTCGGGCTCGGCGGTTATTTCACGATCCGCTCGCGTTTCGTTCAGTTGCGTCACTTTTTCCACATGTTTTCGGTGTTTCGCGACAGCCTGAAAAGCAGCTCCGACCAACTCAGCTCGTTCCAGGCGCTGATGCTCAGCCTGGCCGGCCGCGTCGGTGCCGGTAACATTGCGGGTGTCGGCATTGCCGTGACCCTGGGCGGCCCGGGTGCCGTGTTCTGGATGTGGGTCACCGCGCTGGTGGGCATGTCTTCGAGCTTTATCGAGTGCTCCCTGGGCCAGTTGTACAAGCGCACTGACGCTGAAGGCACCTACCGTGGCGGCCCGGCCTATTACATCCAGCACGGTTTGCAGAAGCGCTGGCTGGGGATGGTCATGGCGTTCCTGCTGCTGGTGACCTTCGGCTTTGCCTTCAACGGCCTGCAAGCCCATGCCGTGACCCACTCGCTGAACAATGCTTTCGGCCTCGACACCACCTACACCGGCCTGGCCCTGGCGGCATTGCTGGGCCTGGTTTTCATCGGCGGGATCAAGCGCATCGCTTCGATCGCCGACCTGCTGGTGCCGGTCAAGACCCTGGTCTACATCGCCGTGACCCTGTATGTGATCGTGCTGCAATTCGACCACGTACCGGCCATGCTCGCGACCATCGTCAAAAGCGCCTTCGGCCTCGACCAAGCCTTCGGTGGCCTGGTAGGCAGCGCGATCATCATGGGTGTGAAACGCGGCGTGTTCGCCAACGAAGCCGGTTTGGGCAGTGCGCCTAACGTGGCGGCAGTCGCTTCGGTAGAACACCCGATCGCCCAAGGCGTGGTCCAGGCGTTCAGCGTGTTCCTCGACACCTTCGTGATCTGCACCTGCACCGCCTTGCTGATCCTGCTCTCCGGCTTCTACACCCCAGGCTTCGAAGGCGACGGCATTGCCCTGACCCAGAACTCCCTGGCCGCTGTCGTGGGTGACTGGGGCCGCATGTTTATCTCGGTGGCCCTGGCGTTGTTCGTGTTCACCTCGATCATGTACAACTACTACCTCGGCGAGAGCAACCTGCGCTTCCTGGTAGGCAACAACCGCAAGGTGCTGATGGGTTATCGCGCGCTGGTGCTGGTGCTGATTTTCTGGGGTTCGATCGAGAACCTGAGCACCGTGTTCGCCTTCGCCGACATCACCATGACCATGCTGGCGTTCGTCAACCTGTTCGCCCTGGCGTTCCTGTTCAAGATTGCCATGCGCATCCTGAACGACTACGACAACCAGCGCGCGGCAGGCATCAAGACCCCGGTGTTCGACTCCAGCCAGTTCCCCGATCTGGACCTGGACCGCACCGCCTGGCCGGCCAATCCGGTACAACCGCAAGCGACTCCAGCGGCTGAACTGAACGCTCAAGTACAACGCTGAGCGTAGACAGATGACACGCCGCCTGGCCTTGGGCATGCTCTGGGCCCGGCGGCGTTTTTCGTTCAGGAGAAAATTCATGTCCCCATCCCGCACTATCATGGTGCTCTACACCGGCGGCACCATCGGCATGCAGGCCAGCGCCAATGGCCTTGCGCCCGCATCCGGGTTCGAATCGCGCATGCGCGAACAATTGGCCGACGCGCCAGTGCCCGCCTGGCGCTTCCGGGAAATGTCCCCACTGATCGACAGCGCCAACATGACACCCGCCTACTGGCAGCGTCTGCGCACCGCCGTGGTCGAGGCCGTGGACGCAGGTTGCGATGCGGTGCTGATCCTGCATGGCACCGACACCCTGGCCTACAGCGCCGCAGCCATGAGTTTCCAACTGCTCGGCTTGCCGGCGCCGGTGGTGTTTACCGGCTCGATGCTCCCCGCAGGCGTGCCTGACAGCGATGCCTGGGAAAACGTCAGCGGCGCGCTAATGGCCCTTGGCGAAGGCCTGGCGGCGGGCGTGCACCTGTACTTCCACGGCGCGCTGATGGCCCCGACCCGCTGTGCGAAGATCCGCAGCTTTGGTCGCCATCCGTTTGCCGCGTTGCAGCGCAACGGCGGCGCGGCCAAGGCCGAGGCGCTTCCAGCGGCACTGGATTACCGCCAGTCCAAGGCCCTGGCCAACGTCGGCGTATTACCGCTGGTACCGGGCATCGCCGCCGCGCAGGTAGAGGCGCTGGTCGACAGCGGTATCCAGGCGCTGGTGCTGGAATGTTTCGGCAGCGGCACCGGACCCAGCGACAACCCGGCGTTCCTCGCCAGCCTCAAGCGCGCGCAAGATCAGGGCGTGGTCGTGGTGGCAATCACCCAATGCCATGAAGGCGGCGTGGAGCTGGATGTGTACGAAGCCGGCAGCCGTTTGCGCAGCGTCGGCGTGCTGTCAGGCGGCGGCATGACCCGCGAGGCGGCATTCGGCAAGCTCAATGCCTTGATCGGTGCGGCACTTTCCACCGCAGAGGTCCGTCGCCTGGTGGAGCTGGACCTGTGCGGCGAGCTGAGCTGATCTCCCACCCTTTCCCTGGCCGGTCGGCCCCTAGCATCATGGGTATCCACACAACTTTTCAGACCCTGAAAAATCTCCCTGTGGCGAGCGGGCTTGTCCCGCGTTGGGCTGCGGAGCAGCCCCAGTAAAGAAGAACGCGGTGTATCAAACACTCTGTAGAGGCTGGTTTTGGGGCTGCTCCGCAGCCCAACGCGGGACAAGCCCGCTCGCCACAACAGCCCTATCTGCCGGGCGTTCCGCGTTGGACCAGCGTTGTGTAGATACCTATGCCCTGACATGGAACACCCGAGCGACGACCTCGGGCCGTTTCCATCAAGGGGCTCAGCGAACAACAGCACATTGACTATTACCGCAGCGAAATCAGCCTGGAGACAGCCAGTCGGTTATTTTTTGGCCACAACTAGACGGCACAGTCCTTGCTGCCTCTGGCCAAACCCTGGCAGGACTCGCCCATGCTGCACTCGCACCTTACTACGCTCAACGCCGTCGCCCTGGTGCTCGACACCTTCCAGGCCGAAGGCGTGGCCAGCGAGGCGCTGCTGGCCGGCAGCGGTATCTGTGGCGAGGACCTGAGCCGCGCCGACACACGTATCACCACCAACCAGGAGATGCGGGTGTGTGCCAACGCCGTGGCACTGCGCCCGGACCTCGGCCTGGAATTGGGCCGCCGCATGCATGTGTCGTCCTACGGCATGCTCGGCTATGCGCTGCTGACGAGTGCCACTTTCGGTGACGCTTTGCGCCTGGCCCTGCGCTACCCGGCGCTGTTGGGAACACTGTTTGAACTGAGCCTTGAGGAAGACGGCGAGCGCGTCTGGTTCACCGCCGGTGACTACCGCGAAGCCCCGGCACTGGCAATGTTCAACGTCGAACTGTGCCTGGCCTCGCTGAAGGTGATCTGCGACGACCTGCTCGGCCACCCCCTGCCGCTGCTCGCCGCGCGCTTTGCACATGATGCCCCGGACTACCACCCGCGCTATGCAGAGCACTTTCCCTGCCCGTTGCAATTTAAGGCCAGCACCCATGCCTTCGCCTTCGACCAGCACTGGCTCAAGCAGCCCCTGCCCCTGGCGGATGCGATTACCCACCAGGCCATGGCCGAGCGCTGCCGCAAGCAGAACCTGGAGTTCACCGGGCGCCAGGCCTGGCTGGGCCGGATTCGCCAACTGCTCACCCGCCAACTCAACGCGGCGCCTGGCCTGGAGGGCCTGGCCGCGCAGATGAATTGTTCGGCGCGCACCCTGCGCCGGCACCTGCATGACCAGGGTTGCAGCTACCAGGAACTGCTGGACGAACTGCGCTTCGAACGCGCCAAGCAGTTGTTGGTGCAGGATCAGTGGCCGATCTATCGGATTGCCGAAGCCCTGGGTTTCAGCGAGACGGCCAGCTTCAGGCACGCGTTTGTACGCTGGAGCGGCGTGGCGCCGAGCCAATTTCGCGCATGATGCGCCATAGAGGGGCGAATTTCGGACAGACAATCTGGCCATATTGATCCCCTTTTGGCCGCTCCTGCCGTTCTCATAACACCCGCTGGCCGCAAGACTGCAGACACCGATACCGCCTGCGGAGAACAACAATATGCTGACGATCTACTCGGACGATCACCACCTGCACCACGGCCGGTGCGAATTGATGGACGGGCAACTGATGCCCTGCTTCGAAATGCCCTCGCGCGCCGACCACGTATTGCAACGGGTCAAGGACCGCGAACTGGGCCCGGTGCAAGCGCCGCAGGACTTCGGCCTGGCGCCACTGCAACGCATCCACAGCCGTGACTACCTGGACTTCTTCCAAGGCGCCTGGGCTCGCTGGCTTGAATTCGGCCAGGACGGCGACCTGCTGCCCTACACCTGGCCCGCCCGCACCTTGCGCCGAGTGCTGCCCACCAGCCTGCACGGCCAGCTTGGCTATTACAGCTTCGATGGCGGCGCACCGATCACCGCCGGCACCTGGCAAGCGGCCTACAGCGCGGCGCAGGTCGCCCTCACCGCGCAACACGCCATCCAGCACGGCGCCCACAGCGCATTCGCCCTGTGCCGGCCGCCGGGGCATCACGCCGCCGGCGATTTGATGGGCGGTTATTGCTACCTCAATAACGCCGCCATCGCCGCCCAGGCCTTTCTCGACCAGGGCCACGGGAAGGTCGCAATCCTTGATGTGGATTACCACCACGGCAACGGCACCCAGTCGATTTTCTATGAGCGCAGCGATGTGCTGTTCACCTCGATCCACGGGCACCCGGAAGCTGAGTTTCCGTTTTTTCTCGGCTATGCCGATGAGCTGGGCGACGGTGCCGGCGCGGGCTTCAACTTCAACTACCCGCTGCCGGCCGGTTCCGGCTGGGACACCTGGAGCGCCGCGCTGGAGCAGGCCTGCGAGGAAATCGAGCGCTACGCTGCGGACGTCATTGTGGTGTCCCTGGGCGTCGACACGTTCAAGGACGACCCCATCTCGCAGTTCAAGCTCGACAGCCCGGACTACCTGGCGATGGGCGCACGTATCGCCCGCCTGGGCCGGCCGACGCTGTTCGTGATGGAAGGCGGCTACGCAGTGGAAGAAATCGGCATCAATGCCGTCAACGTTCTCGAAGGTTTTGAGGAAGCAGCCCAATGAACAGGCTCAAGTCATTTGTGCTCTGCGCCGCCGTGCTCAGCGGCGCGGCCCACGCCGAAGAAAAAACCCTGCGGGTCTACAACTGGTTCGACTACATCACCCCCAAGGCCCTGGAAGACTTCAAGGCGCAGAACCCGAAGGTCAAGCTGGTCTACGACATCTTCGACACCAACGAAGCCCTGGAAGCCAAGCTGCTGACCGGCAATTCCGGGTATGACGTGGTGGTGCCGTCCAACGTGTTCCTGGCCAAGCAGATCGAGGCCGGCGTGTTCCAGCCCCTGGATCGCGGCCAGTTGCCGAACTGGAACCACCTCGATCCCAAGTTGATGAAGCTGATCGAAGCCAACGACCCGGGCAATAAGTTCGCCGTGCCCTACATGTACGGCACCATCCTGATCGGGTTCAACCCCGACAAGGTCAAGGCCGCGCTGGGCGCCGATGCACCGGTGGACAGTTGGGACCTGATCTTCAAGGAAGAGAACATCAGCAAGCTCAAGCAATGCGGCGTGGCACTGCTGGATTCACCGTCGGAGATCCTGCCCCTGGCCTTGCAGCACCTGGGCCTGGACCCCAACAGCAGCAACCCCAAGGACTATGAAAAAGCCGAAGCGCTGCTGATGAAGATCCGCCCATACATCACCTACTTCCACTCCTCCAAGTACATGGCCGATATCGCCAACGGCGACATCTGCGTCGCCGTCGGCTACTCCGGCAGCTTCTCCCAGGCCGCCAACCGCGCCAAGGACGCCAAGAACGGCGTGACCGTGGACATGCGCCTGCCCAAGGAAGGCGCGCCGATATGGTTCGATATGCTCGCGATTCCCAAGGGCGCGAAAAACCCGCAGGACGCCTACACCTTTATCAACTACCTGCTGCAGCCCGGGGTGATCGCACCGATCAGTGATTTTGTCGGCTACCCCAATCCCAACAAAGACGCGACCGAGCAGGTGGACCCGGCGATCCGCAACAACCCCAACCTGTACCCCACTGAAGCAGCGATGGCCACGCTCTACACCCTCAAACCCCTGGGGCGCGATGCCGAACGCGCCAGAACCCGCGCCTGGACCAAGATCAAATCCGGGACCTGATCGGCCACGGCCGCGGAGCCTGCTCCCCGGCCGTGATTACTTATCTACCGTCTTGCCCACCGCGTGGAAAATTACCGTGCAGCTCTTCATGCCTCATACCGGCCAAGGAGCTGCACATGCCCATCGAATCGCCCACCGCCAATAATCGCCCGCCCAGTTCCTATGAACTGCTGACGCAACTGAGTACGGGCCCCTCCATCCGCGAAGTCGCCGCCAACCTGTTGCGCTCATCGCTCAAGGAACAATACCCCGCACTGAATATCGACCCGGACCTGGCCATGGTCGTTACGCCGCACTGGCGCATCCTCAACGACGTCATCGAGCCCGCGCCCGCCTCCATGGAGTCACTGACCTCGATCCTGGCCAACCAGGCCTTATCGCCAACCCCGATCATCTATATCGACGGCGACCATTTCCTCACGCTTGAGCCGGACGCCGAGCCCATCGAGCACTTGCCGGTGGAGATCGATGCCATCGCACGGCTGATCAATGAGCTGGTGCCACTGATATTTGCAGCCTTCCAGGAGCAACAGCTCGATTACTGGAACACCTCCAACGGTGTTTCCGGGCCCCGCTGGCAGAGCCTCTCCCACTCCCTGCGTAACATGTGGAACGTCACCCAGCAGGAAGGCTGGGATGAACACGACTGCGCCATGGCCAGGATGCTGTTCCATTTCCCTGAGCAGGCCAGGCGCAAGGCCTTCGATACGTTTCAGACACATGCTTTTCTGATCGACGTGGATGGGCAGCACAACAACCAGTCCACTCACATTGGCCTGTCGGACATGGCGGTGTTGATCGGCAAACACGAACAAAACGAGCGGATTCTGGCCTATTCACTGCTTAACGGTTATGAGAAGTTCGAGTCGCTGGAGAAGCTCGGTGAATCACTGCCTTCAAGCCTGGTGCAATTTCGACCGAACGTCAGCGTGCAATGGCGACTGTACGAACCCGCCGGGAATTTCTTCGACAGCCTGGCGTGCAACCTGATCACCCTGCAATTGCAGGCCATCGGCTCGATTGGCTCATCCAACATCGAAGCACTACCCGCGCCTGTCTCCACCAGCCAGGCGGTCACCCGGATCCTGCCGGTGATTGAGGATTTGAGCGATCACTCGCTGTCGAGCATCCGCCAGATTCACGAACAACTCCCCGACTGGCTCGCCAACGCTTCAGACCTGGACGTGTCGACCTACAGCCGGTACGTGATCGATCTGGCCGAGCTGCATACCCACAACCTCGGCCGAACCTTCCAGGACGGCATACCACCGATTCGCGACTACGCCCGAGAGCAGCTGCAAAATAAAATCCAAGAACAGCCCAATGGCGCGGGACTGAACCTGGACGACGTCGAGATCAGCATCCAGAGCCCGGTGGTCTGGGGCACCTTTGTGCTGCCCGGTGCCAGCGAGATCACCCGGCGCAGCCTGATCGACCTGGCCCTGGAAAACCTCACCGGGTTACCCACCGGCACCCCCAGCGTGCACTACAACGGTCGCAAGCCCCCCACATGGCTGACGTACAACTACCTCAAGGACGTCATCGAAACCGTCGACATCGGCGAGCAATACCCGGCCCTGATCAAAAAAACCCTGCTCGACGACTCGAGTCAGTCCATAAGCCGGCAAGCCCTCTACACCTCGCACCTGCGAGTGCAACTGCCGCTGCTGGCGCTGCAATGGAAAATCCAGCGCCTGCATGGCCTCGATGATCGCGGCTACCGCTATATCGCCGCCGCCGTGCAGGCGCAGACCCACGAGCGGCAAGTCGATGGGCAAGAGATCGTCATCCGCCGCCTGGCATTCATGCCGACCTTGCGTCCTGGCAACCAACAGGATGGGGTAGCGAACATGTTCGTGATCGGCCCCCGCGACCACACCCAGGGTCCGTGCCTGCTGTATCGCCCACTGCTGGATCCGGTATTGGTGCAGTTTCCATCCCGGCAAAACCTGCTCTATGCCATCAAGCATCACCGCACCCTGCGCGATTCGGTGCTGGCCTGGTTGCCCGATGACATCCGCTTCAACTACGAGCAATACGTCTTCCCTGCCGCCCTGCCCTCGCCATGGACCGTCGTGCGCGGGCTGGTGGAACCGCAGGTGGTGGTACAAATGAGCGGCCCCATCGCCTTGAGCGATGAAGTGGTGGGCAACGACCCCCTGGCGACCCTGTTCAAAGACAACGCCAATGCCATGGTCGAGCTGGCCAACCGGCAATCGGTGTCCAACGCGCAGAAACGCTGGAACAGCTACCGACAGGCCGGCTGGCTGATTTTCAGCGCGGCGTTGCCATTCCTGGGGCGCACGGTGGGAATCGCCGCGTGGATCTGGCAAATCATGGATGACCTGCAAGAAACCTTCCGCGCTGAACCCGGGCCTGACGGCCAGGTTGCCTGGACCGCGCAAGTCGACCTGCTGCTCAACCTGGGTATGGCTCTGGTGCTGCATGTCGCCCTGCGCCATCCGCCGCAGCGACGTCCGCTCGACGCAGCGCCTGGCCCCAAACAAATAGAGCCTGAAACGACACAGGGGGAGCCTCCAGAGCAGGCACCGCCGCCGGTGCGCAAGGTGCTCGTGGAGCAACAGCCCAACCTGCCTGAAGCCGAACTGCCGGCTCGCCATCAAGACCTGCTGCACAGCAGTGGTGCGCTCAACCGCTCGCCCGCCAGCCTGGGAGCCACGCTGGACCGCTTCAAAGTCGACAAGCCCGCTGGGCTGGGAGAATCCATCAAAGAACCAGGGGCTCACCTGCACCTCTATGCCCTTGGCGATAAATGGTATGCACCGGTCAATGAACGCTGGTTCGAGGTGACGCTGGATGAAAACGAAAACGTCATGATCGTTGACCCCAGACGCCCCTCCCACCTCGGCCCTTTGCTGATAAGCAACCTGGCCGGCCAATGGTTCGTCGACACACGCTTGCGCCTGCGTGGCGCCGGGTTTCGGAATCGGCGCAGAACCGCGCAGGCGAAAAGACCTTCTCGGATCACTGAACTCAGGGAGCAGCTCAACACGTTCAATGCAGAGCAACGCCACGAACAGGCGCAAATCAACGAAGCCCGTGCCGCAATAGACCCACAACCCGGCCCTTCCGCCAACCGACAGCGCCAGACATTCATCGACAAAGTGGACAAGCGCCTGGCCGAGTACGACGTCCCCATCCGCCAGCTCAGAGCCCTGAAAGTCCTTGATACAGTGCCCAATTACAAGGGCAACATGATCGACTATTTGCACCAGCAACTGCTGCTGACCCGCTTCGCCGTCTCCGATAGCCTGCCCACTTTCCGCACAGAGTTGTTGTCGACTCTGGATGAGATGGAGGCCCTCGAACCGACGCAAACCCTGAGGCAGACGGCACTCGCCGAGAAAATGTCGAAGCTGAACCTGGCCATGATCAGCCGCATGGAATACGCGCAAACCCGTTACCTGCAACTGCAGGATCTGGGCGCCGAAGGCAACAAGGTTATCGCGGCCACCATCCGTGCCTTGCCCGAGTTCGATCTGCACGACCTCAAGGCCATGCAAATCACTCTGACCCGCTACCTGTGCATCAAGGAGGGCAGTGGTGAAGCAGTCTCCGATGCCCACAACCAGCTCAATCAAATCGTCAACACCGCCGACCTCAACATACAAACCTGGATCGAGACACTGCCCGACGCCAACATCAGCAATCCGGACGAGCGCCTTGAGGTACTCAACAGCCTGGTCGAACAATTCGCCCTCGTCGACCAACGCCTGCTGGACCTGCACGCCGAGCATCCAGAGCTCGTGCAGAGAGACCCCATCGAAGACCTTCGCCAGCGTATTGATGAATTCAACCAGCAAGCCGTCCATGAGCTGGCCAAACGCTTGAAAGAGCGCAAGCCACTGCAACCCAAGGCCGGCTCGTCAAAAGCGATGCAGGCACCGAAAAAAAAGGTCATCAAGACCCGCTTCAATGCCGTGGTCGTGGGAGAGCCACGGCCGAGCGAAGAAGGACTTCTGGATGTAAAGGCGCCGATCACGGGCAAGGTCATTGCGACCTTTCACGAGAAAAGTCCTGGGGTGTGGGTCGAGCGCACAAAGCCGACCCCTCGGCCGCAAGGGCCACAGGCTGTCGACCTGAATACCAGCATGAGCACCGCGCAGACCTTGCTTGATGAGGAACCCACCGCTACCCAGCGCATCCTGGCACAGTCGAGAAAGCCCGGGCGGCTCCCGGTGGAAATCGAAGAGATGCTGCACCAGCACGCCGCGCGCATGGAGCAAGCGGTAACCAACATCGAAGAAGCGCTGACCCAACGCAACCTCACCGAAAGTGATCGCCCCTCTGCCGCCACTCTCAACCGTAAACTCAACGACGCCGTTCAGCGGCTCTACGCCCTGGGCACCAGCACCCGCATCAGCATGAGCAAGCAGCAACCGCCCACTGCCGCGCGGGTGGAATGGCTGCACAGCCAGGGGGCGGTAAACATTGCCAAAGTCATCACGCGTCGACGTCTCAAGGGGGCCGACAAGAACTACCTGGATGAGTACGCGATCAGCGATCACCACACCCAGGAAGTGCTGTGGTATGCGCATTTCCACTACGAATCACCCCAAGCCGAGCTGGACCACTTCACCGCCGGCCACCTCAAGACCCGTGACCAGCAGAAACTCGGCGGTGCTATCCATCGTACCGGCCTGAACGATCGTGATCAGATTGCAATTTATCGCAGCGAAATCAGCCCGCAATTGGCCCGCTCGCTGTTCTTCCAGAACTGAGCGTCAACCGGCCTGCCAGGCCCTGCGCAGCGTTGCCAGGGCCTGGGCAATCGCCGCTTCAGGCACGGCGGCAAACCCCAGCACCAGGCCGGCGCGCTGATCCGCCGGGGTGGCGGATTGCGCCAGCCAGTAACTGCTCAGACCATTGATTTCAATATCCACGGCGTGGGCCTGTTCCAGCAGTTGCTGCTCGCGGGCCAGGCTGTCCACGCGCACCGTCATGTGCAGCCCCGCCGCCACGCCGGGTAACTCGCCGACACCCGGCAGGCCGCTTGGCCAACCGGCCAGCAAGGCATTACGTCGACTCAACGCCGCCCGCCGCATACGGCGGATATGCCGCTGGAAGTGTCCGGCGGCCATGAATTCGGCCATCACCGCCTGGGTGCTGACTTCGGAGTGGCGCATGTCTACGGCGCGCCGCCGCGAGAAGGCATCCACCAGGGCCGGCGGCAGTACCAGGTAACCCAGGCGCAAGGCCGGGAACGCGACTTTGCCGAAGGTACCGACGTAGAGCACGCGGCCACTGCGGTCCAGCGCGGCCAGGGGCGCCAGCGGGGCGCCGCTGTAGCGGTATTCGCCGTCGTAGTCGTCCTCCACGATCCAGCCGCCGGTGCGCTCGGCCCAGGCCAGCAATTCCAGGCGTCGCGCCAGGCTCATCACCACACCCAACGGGTATTGGTGGGAGGGTGTGACATACGCCAGGCGACAATCTTCCAGACGATTGAGGGTTTGGCAGTCGATTCCGTCAGTGTCCACCGGCACGCCATGCAGGTTCGCACCGGCCAGGGCGAAGGCGTGGCCGGCTGCACGGTAGCCCGGGTTTTCCACCGCCACCCCGTCACCGGGCTCTATCAGCAGCTGTGCACAAAGGCTGATTGCCTGCTGTGCGCCACAGGTGATCACTATTTGCTCAGCCGTGCACTGCATGCCCCGTGAGCTGCGCAGGTAGGCGGCGATCAAACCCCGCAGCCGACCATCACCCGCCGGGTCGCCATAACACAGCTGCTCAAGGTCAGGCTTGCGCCAGAACGCCCCGTTCAGCTTGGCCCAGACCTCAAACGGAAACAGATCGAACGCCGGTACGCCCACACGAAACGCCCGTGGCGGTCCCGAGGGAGGCTGGGACAGATGGTTGTTTTTCACCCGTGCCAGGCCTGCACTGTGGATAACTTCGTTGTCGAGGTTTTCCGGCAAATCTGCCCATTTTGTGGATAAGGCTGGGGATAAGCTTGTTGATAACCCTGTGGACACTTTTGTGGATAATTTTTTCGCGCTCGGCAGTTGGGCCACATAGGTGCCATCGCCGACACGGCCTTCGATAAATCCTTCGGCGTACAGCTGATCGTAGGCGCGCACTACGCTGTTGCGAGAAATCGCCAAGGCCGCCGCCAGGTCACGACTGGCGGGCAAGCGCGTGCCACTGATCAAGCGTCCGTCCAGCACGCGCTGGCGCAGAGCTTCATACAGCTGGCGGCTGAGGCCCTGGTGGCGGTCCAGCTCAATTCCGGCAGGGTTGAATGACAGGGGCGGCGATGAGGGCGACATATTGGACCTATGAAATTGGCCTTAGATGGCTCTTACAACAGACCATTAGCCTGCCTAGGATGGCGGTATTCGCCAAGGAAAATATTCATGTACACACCTCGCGCCTTTGCCCTTGAAGACTTGCCCGAACTCCAGCAACTGATCCAGCACACGCGCCTGGCGCAGCTGGTGACCTTTGGCGAACAAGGCCTTCAGGCCAGCCACTTGCCGCTGCTGCTCAACCCCGACGAAGGCCCCAATGGCACGCTGTACGGGCACCTGGCCAAGGCCAATCCGCAGTGGCGCGAGCTGCAAAACGGCAGCGAAGCCCTGGTGATCTTTGCCGGCGCCGAGGCTTACATCAGTCCGGCGTTTTACCCGGCCAAGGCAGAGCACGGCAAAGTGGTGCCCACCTGGAATTACATCGCCGTGCATGCCTACGGCAAGGCCGAGGTGTTTACCGATGCCCGACGTTTGCTCGCCCTGGTCAGCGCCCTCACCGACCGCCATGAAGGCAACCGCGCACAGCCGTGGAAAGTCAGCGACGCCCCGGCCGACTACATTGACGGCATGCTCAAGGCCATCGTCGGCTTCAGCCTGCCGATCGAGCGGCTGATCGGCAAACGCAAGCTCAGCCAGAACCGCAGCGCAGCCGACATCGCCGGTGTGCGCGACGGCCTGGCCGCCAGCGCCGATATACGCGACCAGACCCTCGCGCGCTTTATTCCCCAAGGAGTTTCAGAATGAGCCAGATCGACATCCGCCAGGTCACCGCGGCCGACCACGCCGCCTGGCTGCCGCTGTGGCAGGCGTATTTAAAGTTCTACAACACCGAACTGCCGGACGCCGTCAGCCACAGCACCTGGCAGCGCCTGATCGATCCCCGTGAGCCGACCCACTCTGCGCTGGCCTGGCAGGATGGCAAGGCTGTGGGCATGGTCAACTTCATCTACCACCGTTCCAACTGGAGCATCGAAAACTCCTGCTACCTGCAGGACCTGCTGGTGGACCCGGCCCAGCGCGGCACCGGTGTCGGCCGTAAACTGATCGAGTTCGTCTACGCCACCGCCAAGGCCGACGGCTGCTGCAAGGTCCATTGGCTGACCCACGAGACCAACGCCACCGCGATCCAACTCTACGAGCGCATCGCCGAACGCCCTGGCTTCATTCAATTTCGCAAAGGTCTTTAAGGAGCGCAGCATGTCTACTTCCCTCGCCGACTGGAAAGGCGCCCCTGCGCCCACCGCTCAACTGCTCGAAGGGCGCTTTATCCGCCTGGAAAAACTCGACCCGGCCCGCCACGCCGACCAACTGTGGCAAGCCCTCGAAGGCCCCGGCGCCGACCCCAAGTTGTGGGATTACTTGCCGTACGGCCCGTTTGCCGAGCGCAGCGCCTTCGATGCGTGGCTGAACAACCACGCGGCCAACACTGATCCGTATTTCTTCAGCGTGGTCGACCGTGCGTCCGGCCAGGTACAGGGCATCCTCAGCCTGATGTCCATCGTACCGGCCCAGGGCCGTATCGAAATCGGCCATGTCACCTTCGGCGCGCCGATGCAGCGCTCACCCAAAAGCACCGAGGCGGTGTACCTCTTGGCCAAGTATGCGTTCGAGCAGGGCTACCGTCGCCTGGAGTGGAAGTGCAACAACGGCAACGCCCGCTCCAAATATGCGGCTGAGCGGTTGGGGTTCAGTTTTGAGGGGGTGTTCCGCCAGCATATGGTGGTGAAGGGGCAGAACCGCGATACGGCGTGGTATTCGATTTTGGATTCGGAATGGCCGACGGTGGGCGCGGGGTTTGAGGCGTGGTTGTCGGAGGCGAACCAGGCAGGCTCCGGGCAGTTGAAGGGCCTGGCGGAGTGTCGCCGCCAGGCGCTTTAAGGCTTAGTCCAGCTTCTGGGCCAGCACCGCAATGTGCTCCGGCCCGATCCCGCAGCACCCGCCCAAGTGGCTGGCACCGCGCTTTTGCCAGTCCGCGGCCCACTGCAGGTAGCCCGGCGGGTCGAGATCTTCGCGCAAGGGATCCAGGCCGTCGTTGGCCGTGGCTTCCTTGGGCTGTGGCGGGAAGGCATTGGCATAGGCGCCGATCTGAATCGGCACGCCCAGCCGCTCGAAGGTCTGGCGGGCGGCATCGATCGCCGCGCCGATCACTTCCGGCTGGCTGCAGTTGAACAGCAACACTTGCACGCCCAACTGCGCGGCGGCTTCGGCCGCGTCCGCCACCGGTTCGCCGGAGCGCAGGCGCGGTACTTCGTCGGTGTCTTCGTCTTTCAAGGTAAACGACAGCCAGAACGGCTTGCCATCCTTCGGCAGGCCCGCATGAATCGCCCGCGCTTCGACGATTGAGCTCTGGGTTTCCGCCAGCCACAGGTCGACATGGGGTGCCAGGCCCTGCACCAGCGGCGTCAGCAGCTCAGACACGCGCTGCGGCTCGAACAGGTCGGGACGATACGAACCAAACAGCGGCGGCAGCGAGCCGGCCACACGCACGGCTTTGCCCGAAGCCTGCACCGCCCTTCTCGCCAACTCACCCGCCAGCGCCGCCAGGGCCTGGCCTTCGGCAGCAAACCGCGCCTCACCGATATGAAACGGCACCACCGCGTAACTGTTACTGGTAATCACGTTGGCACCGCTGTCGATATAGGCCGCATGCACAGCCTCGACCGCTTGCGGCGCTTCGCTCAACGCCAGCGCCGACCACTCCGGCTGCCGGAAGGGCGCGCCACGGCGTTGCAGTTCACGGCCCATGCCGCCGTCCAGAATTACTGTGCTTACTGCGCCCATATGCTTTTTACTCATAAGCTTATGAAAATAACTCACTATGAGAGTCGTTCTTATAACTATTTAATACGTTCCATTCGGTTCATAACAACTTCTTTTTTATTCAGGTGCCTCTTTGAAACTTAAACCGCTATTGGCCTTGGGCCTGACGATGCTTGCTGCCTCCACCCAAGCCTTTGGCGGCGCGACCCTGGACCGGGTTGAGAAGAAGAAAGAACTGGTGGGCGTGCTGATGGAAAGCTACCCGCCGTTCTCGTTCCTCAACGACCAAAACCAACTCGACGGCTTCGATGTGGATGTGGCCAAGGCCGTCGCGCAAAAGCTCGGTGTGAAACTGCGCCTGGAAACGCCGTCGTGGGACGTGATCGCCGCTGGCCGCTGGAGCGGTCGCTACGACATCTGCATCTGCTCGATGACCCCGAGCAAGGCCCGCGCCGAGGTGTTTGATTTCCCGGTGGAGTACTACGCCTCCCCAGCCGTGATCGTGGTCAATGCCAAGGATGATCGCATCCACGGCGCCAAGGACCTGAGCGGCAAAAAGGTCGGGCTCACCAGCGCCTCCAGCTACGAAAGCTACCTGAACAAGAACCTGGTGATCGAAGGCGCCGAAGACACCCAACTGCAGTACCCGTTCGAGGACGTGCAGATCGCCCCGTACGACACCGATAACGTCGCCTTCCAGGACCTCGGCCTGGGCGCCGGTGTGCGTCTGGATGCGATCCTCACCAACCTGGTCACCGCCCAGCCGCGCTTGAACCAGGACAACCGCTTCAAGCTCGCCGGCGAGCCGCTGTACGCCGAACCCAATTCGGTCGCCATCGAAAAAGGCGATGCCCAGTGGGACGCCAAGGTGCGTGAGGTGTTTGCCCAGTTGAAACAGGACGGCACCCTGAGCAAACTGTCGCAAAAATGGATCGGTGCCGATATCAGCCAATGAGTGTTCCTCCAAAACCTGCGCGCGCCCTGCTGGGCTTTCGCACGCGGCTTTACCTGACTTGGGCGGCCCTGTTCGCCCTGTTTGCCAGCTTCTTCCTCAGCTTTGACCTGAAGTTCTCGATCATCGTCGACAAGCTGCCCAACCTGGTTGGCCTGCACCTGGCACCCAATGGCTTCCTGCAAGGCGCAGCGCTGACGCTGTTCCTGTGTCTGTGTTCGATTGCCGCTTCGTCGGTGCTGGGCTTCGTCACCGCGCTCGGGCGCTTGTCCAAAAGTGCCGTGGCCTTTGGCATCGCCAGCTTTTACGCGTCGTTTTTCCGTGGTACGCCGCTGCTGATCCAGATCCTGCTGATCTACCTGGGCCTGCCGCAACTGGGCCTGGTGCCGGGCGCCATCGTCGCCGGGATCATTGCGCTGTCGCTGAACTATGGCGCTTACCTGAGCGAAATCTTTCGCGCCGGCATTCTTGGCGTCCCCCACGGGCAACGCGAAGCCGCGCTGGCCCTGGGCATGCGCGACAGTGCAATCTTCTGGCACGTCACCCTGCCCCAGGCCATGCGTACGATTATTCCGCCGACCACGAACCAGTTCATTTCCATGCTCAAGGACTCGTCGCTGATCTCGGTGATGGGCGTGTGGGAAGTGATGTTCCTGGCGCAATCCTACGGCCGCTCCAGCTATCGCTACATCGAGATGCTCACCACGGCCGCGATCATTTACTGGGTCATGTCCCTGGGCCTGGAACTGATCCAGGCGCGGATGGAGCGTCACTATGGCAAGGGGTACGTCAGGCGCGGGTGAGACCGCTGAAGTCGCCCCCACAATTCGAGCGACCACCCAGGTCTTTTGCCACAGCAGACTAGAGAGTTCTCCCGCACGTGAGCGGCACCTGACCTGACAGTCATTACCTCGACGTCCGGCTAAATTCCCTGACCTCATACATCAGAGGTCGGGATTGCATGTCTTCCACATCACAACAATTTGTACTTGCCATCACCTTTGCGCTGGGCCTCACCAGCGTTCAACTCGCACAGGCGCAGGCACAGCCACCCAACAAGTGGATCTTCCAGAGGCCCTACGACCCCGAGCGGGGTCCGGGCTATCCCGCGCTGCCTGTGCCTTCCGACTTCACCTTCGCCGGGCAAGCGACCAGCCGTAATGGCCTTATGGCGGCGCATGTACTCGACTCCGCGGTAGACGCCTTGCTGAAGTCGGATGAGCTAAGCGACTGGGACAAACATGAAATAGGTCAAATCGGCGACTACCTCCACAGCCTTGCGCCTGGCAGGGTCGGCGCGGTCCTGGAGCAACTGGCCGGGAGCCAGAATGCCAACCTCGGCACGGCCACCCAACAAGGTGTGGAACAGATCAGCAGCGGCTTGTTGTCAGCCATGCGCGAACAGCCTAACGGCTCCGTCGAAGACAGCACACGTGTGTGGGCCCTGGGCCTGAACAATGGCGGTCGCCTGTCCGGGCAGCACGGCAGTGCCGGCTTGCAGCGCGACATCCGGGGCGTGGTGGTCGGTGCCGACTGGGCCGCGGGCCATGAATGGCGAATCGGACTGATGGGCGGAAAATCCGACAGCACCTTCGACGCCAATCGTTTCCACGCCGAACTGGACAGCTGGCACCTGGGCAGTTACGCCGTGCGCCAGGACGGTCCGATGGCCCTTCGCCTCGGGGCGATCTACAGCAGCCATGACGGTCAGAACAAACGCAACATCGACATTGATTTCTTCGACTATCGGGAGCAGCTCAAGGGCAAATACAGCGCCCAAAGCCAGTCAGCCTTCGCCGAACTGGGCTACCAGATGACCAAGGGTGACTTCACCGCCGAGCCCTTCGCGGGTATCGGCTACCAGCGTTATCACCGTGACAGCTTCAAGGAAAACGGTGGCCGGGCGGCCCTGAATGTCGGCGAACAAACCCAGAAGAACTTCAGCAGCACCTTCGGCGTTCGACTGGCCAGCCTTCACCGACTGGATAACCAGATGAGCCTCAAGCCCTACCTGACCACCAGCTGGAAGCACCTGTATGGCAACGTCGACAGCAAGGTTCGGCAGTCTTCCACCCTGGTCGATAACAAAGACTTCAACAGCAATTTCACCATCGAAGGCACTGCCCTGGACCGCAACAGCCTGGGCCTGCAAGCGGGCCTTGACTGGGGTCTGTCGGCACAACAGACCGTCAGCGTTGCGTACACCGCAGACATAGGCACCGACAGTCGCAACCACGGTGTGATGGGCCAGTGGCAAATGGGGTTTTAACGCCAGCACCTTAAGGAAACCTCACACACGCACCCGCTGCACGCTCTGGCATCCGCGGTGTGCGCCTTCTCGCTACATTTCGGTCTCGACCCCACACGAGACCGAACCACTATGTCGTCAATATCATCGTACTTACCCACCCTGGGCGCGTTGCTGGCCTATGGCACCCGCACGCTGGCACAGGCCGTACAGGAAACGCCAAAACCGGCTCCCCTCGACCACCACCTCAGCGCGCCCCCAGACCCGAAGAGTGAGCTCAGCACAGCCCCCGTCCTGCCGCCAAACACCAGCCTGCGCTCCGTCTCGATTACGCTCAACAATGGCACGGGGCTCAACATCGACCGATTCGCCAAACTGATCACCCCCTCCAACAAACCTGCGACATCACTCTCGTTGCACACCGTCGAAATCAACAACAGCGCGAGCGCAAAAACCACTGGCCCTGACCACGGGCTGCACACCGCAGGCCTGATGCCAGTCTGGCTGGAGAACCAAGGGCTTATCGCCGGTAAACGGGGCGCCGGGGTGACGTTCAATGGGGACAAATCTGACGTGGTGATCAACGCTGGCTTGATTGCCGGTGGCAACGGCGTCGCCCTGGAGATGGGTGGTGGCGACGACGTGTTGATTGTTCGCGGTGGCGGCCGCTTCGACGGCACCATCGATGGCGGCAGTGGCACGAATCAAGTCATTCTCGACGATACCAAGGGCGGCCATTTCAACGGTGCCAACCAGATGCAACACCTGTGGGTCGGCGCAGGCACCTGGACCCTGACCGGTGCGGTGGACTCGAACCAGCAGGGCGAGGTCTACAGCGGCGCAACCTTGATCAACCAAAGTCGTATTGGCGGCTCAATGAAGGTCGACGCCGGCGGCACCTACAGGGGGGGCACCGTTGACAATTTGCGCGTGGCCGGCCACTTGCAGCTGGACCCTGCCACGCAAACCCAGACCCGGATCAAAAACGACCTGCATCTGGAAAAACAATCGACCCTGGGCTTTACCGTCGGTACGGGGCAAGCCCACCGCACGCTGAAAGTCGACAACGCCGCCAACCTCGGCGGTGGCACGCTGAACATACAGGTGCAGAACGAAAGTGACGAGTTGCTCACACGGCAGTTGCGCATCGTCAACGCGAAGGCGCTTGAAGGACAATTCGGCACCGTGACCAGTAACCTGAAAACCCTGACACCGGAGCTGACCTACACCCCGACGGGCGTATTCGTCGGCTTCAAACGCAAGGATCCCCCACTGGCCTGAGAGCCAAATTCCAGGCAAAAAAAAGGGGGGCACCTGCCCCCCCGAGGATTAAACGGTCGTGTCGAAGGCTGGATCAGCCTTCGATTTCAATCAGGATTTCGCCAGGATTCACCCGGTCGCCCTTCGCCACGTGAACGGCGGTCACCTTGCCGGCAATCGCAGCCTGCACTTCGGTTTCCATCTTCATCGCTTCAGTGATCAACACGGCCTGGCCGGCCTTGACCACATCGCCTTCCTTGACCAGCACGTCGACGATGTTGCCCGGCATCGCCGTGCTGACATGGCCCGGCGCGGTAGCGTGCTTGCGCTTGCTGCCGCCGCTGCTGACAAACTCGTTGAGCGGTTCGAACACCACTTCTTCGGGCATGCCGTCGATGGACAGGTAGAAGTGGCGCTTGCCTTCGGCCTTCACGCCGACACCGGTGATGTCCACACGATAGCTTTCGCCGTGCACGTCGATGACGAACTCGGTCGGCACCCCTTCACCACCGGCACGAGCCACGCCACCGGCTTCAGGGATCGGCAGCAGCACCTCTGGAGCCAGGGTGCCGGCGTCACGTTCTTCGAGGAACTTGCGTCCGATGTCCGGGAACATGGCGTAGGTCAGCACGTCTTCTTCGGACTTGGCCAGTGCGCCGATTTCGCCGCGCAGCTTGGTCATCTCCGGCTTGAGCAGGTCGGCGGGGCGCACGTCGATCACCTCTTCGCTGCCGATGGCCTGGCGGCGCAACTTCTCGTTCACCGTGCCCGGCGCCTTGCCGTAGCCGCCTTGCAGGTACAGCTTCACTTCGTTGGTGATGGTCTTGTAGCGCTCACCGGCCAGCACGTTGAAGAACGCCTGGGTGCCGACGATCTGCGAAGTCGGGGTCACCAGCGGCGGGAAGCCGAGGTCTTCACGCACCCGTGGAATTTCAGCCAGCACTTCGCCCATGCGGTTGAGCGCGCCCTGCTCTTTCAACTGGTTGGCCAGGTTGGAAATCATCCCGCCCGGTACCTGGTTGACTTGCACACGGGTGTCGACGGCGGTGAATTCGCTTTCGAACTGGTGGTACTTCTTGCGCACGGCATAGAAGTACAGGCCGATTTCCTGCAGCAGTTCCAGGCTCAGGCCGGTGTCGAATTCGCTGCCTTTGAGGGCGGCGACCATCGACTCGGTGCCCGGGTGGCTGGTGCCCCAGGCGAAGCTGGAGATCGCGGTGTCGATATGGTCGGCGCCGTTTTCGATGGCCTTGAGTTGGCACATCGCGGCCAAACCGGCGGTGTCGTGGGAGTGGATGAAGATCGGCAGGCTCTGCTCGGCTTTCAACGCCTTGACCAGTTCACCGGTGGCGTACGGCGTCAGCAGGCCGGCCATGTCCTTGATCGCGATCGAGTCGCAACCCATGGATTCCAGCTGCTTGGCCTGGGCCACGAAGGCCTCGACGGTGTGCACCGGGCTGGTGGTGTAGGCGATGGTGCCCTGGGCATGTTTGCCGGCGGCTTTGACCGCTTCGATGGCCACGCGCAGGTTACGCACGTCGTTCATGGCGTCGAAGATGCGGAATACGTCGATGCCATTCACCGCGGCCTTGGCCACGAAGGCCTTGACCACGTCGTCGCTGTAGTGGCGGTAGCCGAGCAGGTTCTGGCCGCGCAGGAGCATTTGCAGGCGGGTGTTGGGCAACGCGGCGCGCAGTTTGCGCAGGCGCTCCCACGGGTCTTCCTTGAGGAAGCGTACACACGCGTCGAAGGTCGCGCCGCCCCAGACTTCCAGGGACCAGTAGCCGACTTTGTCGAGCTTGTCGCAGATCGGCAGCATGTCGTCGGTGCGCATGCGGGTTGCCAGCAACGATTGGTGGGCGTCGCGCAGGATAGTGTCGGTTACGAAGATTTTTTTAGTCATTGGATGTTCCTCACAGGCCTGCGTGGGCGGCGATGGCGGCGGCGATGGCCAGGGCCAGCTCTTCGGGTTTGCGCTTGATCGAGTAGTTGGTCAGCTCAGGGTGGCTTTCCACAAAACTGGTGTTGAACTGGCCGCTGCGGAATTCCGGGTTGCGCAGGATTTCCTGGTAGTAGGCGGCCGTGGTCTTCACGCCTTGCAGGCGCATGTCGTCCAGGGCGCGCAGGCCGCGGTCCATGGCTTCTTCCCAGGTCAACGCCCAGACCACCAGCTTCAGGCACATGGAGTCGTAGAACGGTGGAATGGTGTAGCCGGTGTAGATCGCCGTGTCGGTGCGCACGCCGGGGCCGCCGGGCGCGTAGTAACGGGTGATCTTGCCGAAGCTGGGGAGGAAGTTGTTCTTCGGGTCTTCGGCGTTGATGCGGAACTGCAACGCGAAACCCCGGTGCTGAATGTCTTCCTGCTTGACCGACAGCGGCAGGCCCGACGCAATGCGGATCTGCTCACGCACGATGTCGATGCCGGTGATCTCTTCGGTGATGGTGTGTTCCACCTGCACCCGGGTGTTCATCTCCATGAAGTACACCTCGCCCTCGGCGAGCAGGAACTCCACGGTGCCGGCGTTCTCGTAGCCCACGGCCTTGGCCGCGCGCACCGACAGGTCGCCGATGTAGGCGCGCTGTTCCGGGGTGAGTTGCGGGCTCGGGGCGATTTCGATGAGCTTCTGATTGCGGCGCTGGATCGAGCAATCGCGCTCGAACAGGTGCACGACGTTGCCGAAGCTGTCACCGAGAATCTGCGCCTCGATGTGCTTGGGATTGACGATGCATTTTTCCAGGAACACTTCCGCCGAACCGAACGCCTTGGTGGCTTCGGAGATCACGCGGGGGAAGGCTTGTTCAAGTTCTTCGCGGCTGTTGCAACGACGGATGCCGCGACCGCCACCACCGGAGGTGGCCTTGAGCATCACCGGGTAACCAATGCGGTCGCCTTCGGTGAGGGCCTCGGCGATGTCGGCGACGTTGCCTTCAGTGCCGGGCGTGACCGGTACGCCGGCCTTGATCATGCTGCGGCGGGCTTCGGTCTTGTCGCCCATGCGGCGAATCACTTCCGCCGAAGGACCAATGAATTTGATTCCACGCTCGGCGCAGATGTCCGCCAGTTCGGCGTTTTCCGACAGGAAGCCGTAACCGGGGTGGAGCGCGTCGCAACCGGTTTCCACCGCCAGGTTCACCAGCTTGCGCGGGTTCAGGTAGCCGGCCAGCGGCTCGGCGCCGATGCTGTGGGCTTCGTCGGCACGTTTGACGTGCAACGCATGGCGGTCGGCGTCCGAGTACACCGCGACCGAGCGAATGCCCATCTCGGCGCAGGCACGCACGATTCGTACGGCAATTTCACCACGGTTGGCGATCAGGATCTTTTTTATCACTTGGAAATTCCCTTGAGCCGATTGCTGCGTTCTTCGACCCGCTGAAGCCGGGTCGGCGCGTGACCAAATGTTTCAAGCCAGTCGCAGGCACACACTAAGCCCGTGGAGGGATTAACAAAAATCAATAATTATTGGGTCATGCATAAGTAAAGACTTATAGTTGGCCGGTCGGCCTGGGGCGAGAGGATTGAAATAATGCGTAAGTCATTGATGCGTATGACATTGCGTCAATTGCAGATCTTCAATGAAGTGTGCGATTTGCGCTCTTACAGCCGCGCAGCCGAGGAAATGTCTCTCACCCAACCGGCCGTCAGCCTGCAAATTCGCCAGTTGGAAGAGCTGGTCGGCCAGCCGCTGTTCGATTATGTCGGCAAAAAACTCTACATGACCGAGGCGGCTGAAGCCCTGCAACGGGCCAGCCGGGATATTTTCGGGCGTTTGGAAAACCTCGATATGCAGCTGTCGGACATGCAGGGTTCGCTGCAGGGCCAGCTCAAGCTCGCGATCGAGTCCAGCGCCAAGTACTTCGTGCCGCACCTGTTTGCCGCGTTCAAGCGCCAGCATCCTGAAGTACAGCTGCACCTGACCGTGGTCAACCGTGCCCAGGTGATTCGTCGTCTCTCTGACAACCGCGACGACCTGGTGATCATGTCCATGGTGCCCCAGGACATGGGCCTGGAATTCCTGCCGTTTCTCAACAATCCGATCGTGGCTGTAGCGCCACCCGATCACCCCTTGAGCCTGCAAGGGCCGCTGCGCTTGCAGGACCTTGAACCCTACACGCTGTTGCTGCGCGAACCGGGTTCCGGCACGCGACTGGCCTGCGAGGAATATTTCAAGGAGAAACGCGTGCACTTCACCCAGACCGTGGAAGTGGCCTCGGCCGAGGCGCAACGTGAATGCGTCTGCGCCGGACTGGGCGTGGCTCTGCTGACGCGCCATGCGGTCAATATGGAACTGGCCACCGGCGGGCTCAAAGAGCTGCCGGTGGAAGAACTGCCGCTGTACCGCAGTTGGTGCCTGGTGCAGGCCAAAGCCAAGCGCCTGTCACCGGTGGCCCATGCCTTCCTGGGCTTTATCCGCAGCGAACGGGTGCAAATCAGCGCGCTGGCTGAGCGCTTCGCTGGGCAGCCGCGGGTGCCTGCCAGTGGAGTTCCGGGTAGTCACTGATGCTCTGGAGCAGTTGGCGCTCCTGGCAACGGTCTTCGATTGCGCGACGGAACGCCATGCGGCGCTGGTCTTCCTGCTGACGACGGGTTTTGACGGAGCTGTTGGTGTCTTCGTAGGGCCGGGCCATTTGGAGTCTCCCAATGCGAGTACGGGGAGTACAGGATGGGTTGTAGCGATGACGGTTTAACGGCGTGGGGGTTACAGGACGATGAATCTTCCGAATAGGTAAACAATCCAAATGTGGGAAGGGGCTTGCTCCCGATTACGGTACATCAGCCGATTTCTCTTTGACTGACCCACTGCTATCGGGAGCAAGCCCCCTCCCACATTTTGAGCGTGTATGGCCCTGGATCAGTCGTCGAGGGCTTTGACGGACTTGGGCGAGAGACGCAGGCTGCGCAAACTGCGCTTCACGCTCTTGAGGTGGTTGACCAGGCTCGGTCCGCGCGCCATGGCCACGCCCATCGCCAGCACGTCGATCACCACCAGGTGAGCGATGCGCGACGTCAGCGGGGTGTAGATCTCGGTGTCTTCGTGCACATCGATGGCCAGGTTGACCGTGGACAGCTCCGCCAAGGGCGTCTGGCTCGGGCACAAGGTAATCAGCGTGGCGCCGCTTTCACGCACCAGGTTGGCAGTGATCAGCAGGTCTTTGGAACGGCCCGACTGGGAAATACAGATCGCCACGTCAGTCGGCTTCAAAGTCACCGCCGACATGGCCTGCATGTGCGGGTCGCTGTAGGCCGCCGCAGTCAGCAGCAGGCGGAAAAATTTGTGCTGGGCGTCGGCCGCCACCGCACCGGATGCGCCGAAACCATAGAACTCCACACGCTGGGCCTGGGACATGGCGGTCACGGCTTTTTGCAGCTCCACCGGGTCGAGCTTCTCGCGCACTTCCATCAGCGTGTGCAGGGTGGTGTCGAAGATTTTCAGGCTGTAGTCAGCGACGGAATCGTCTTCGTGAATCGCAAACTGGCCGAAGCTCGCACCAGCAGCCAGGCTCTGGGCCAGCTTGAGTTTCAAGTCCTGGAACCCGGAGCAACCGATGGCGCGGCAGAAGCGCACGATGGTCGGCTCGCTGATGCCCACGCTGTGGGCCAGGTCGGCCATGGAACTGTGCATCACGGCCGCAGGGTCAAGCAGCACGTGATCGGCAACCTTGAGTTCCGATTTGCGTAACAGGTGGCGCGACTGGGCGATATGTTGCAACAGGTTCAAAGGGCAGGACTCTTGTTATTGGCAGGGCCAGGGATGTAGCAAGCTTGTAGTTATACTACAAGAATTGTCGTTTTGCCCGCCCGACGCATCACTAAATTGCCCTGTCACCCTCATATTCAAAGGCCAGGCGCTTTGTAGCCACAGGGGAGATCCTCGCGCGACTAAGGAAAATCTGCATTTTTCCGTAACAAATCTGCCAGTCCATCAGCCTGCATCGGCCGGCTGATCAAATAACCCTGCACCTCGTCACAATGTTCCAGGCGCAGGAAATCCAGCTGCTGCTGATCCTCCACGCCTTCGGCCACCACTTTGAGCGCCAAACCGTGCGCCATGGCAATGATCGCCCGGGTGATGGCAGCATCCTCGCGCCCCTGGCCGAGCCCACGGATAAACGTCTGATCGATCTTCACGTAGTCCACGGGGATGCGCTTGAGGTAACTGAGGGACGAATAGCCGGTGCCAAAGTCGTCGATGGCCAGCTTCACGCCCAAATCACGCAACTGCTGGAAGGTCGCGATGATGTGCTCGACGCTGTCGAGCAACTGGCTTTCGGTCAGCTCCAGCTCAAGGTATTGCGGGTCCAGGCCGGTTTCTTCCAGCACTTGGCGCACCAGGCTGACCAGCTTGCCCTGGCGCAACTGATGCACCGACAGGTTCACCGACACACGAATCGGCGCCAGCCCCTGGCGCTGCCACTCACAGGCTTGCCAGCAGGCCTCGCGCAGTACGAATTCGCCCAGCGGCACGATCAGGCCCGTTTCTTCAGCCAGGCCGATAAAGTCGCAGGGCGGCACCATGCCCCATTGCGGATGTTCCCAACGGATCAACGCTTCAGCGGCGTTCAGCTTGCCGGTGGCCAGGCACAGCTTGGGCTGGTAGAAGACCGTGAGCTGGCGCTCGTCGATAGCTTTGCGCAGATGGTTTTCCAGCTGCAAACGCTCCAGGGTGCTGGCTTGCAGGCTGTCGGTGTAGAACTGGAAGTTGTTGCCGCCCAGGTGTTTGGCGTGCTGCATGGCCATGTTCGATTGGCTGACCAGCGCGGAAATTTCACGCGCGTTATCCGGCAACAGGCTGATGCCCATCGACGCACTCACCACCAACTCATGTCCTTCCACCGTCACCGGCACCCGCAGCTTGGCCAGCAGCCGTGTGGCCACCCGCGCCAGGCTCGACAGGTTGCCGTAGGCGTCGAACAACACGGCGAATTCATCGCCGGACAAACGTGCGATGGTGTCGGCCTCGGGCAAAGCATTGATCAACCGGCGGGCCATTTTTTGCAGCAACTGGTCGGCCACTTCATGGCCCAGGCTGTCATTGAGCAACTTGAAGCGGTCGAGGTTGATATGCAGCAACGCCAGGCTGCGCCCGCCCTGGCGTACACGCTGATGGGCCTCGCGCAGCCGTTCGCGGAACAGCGAGCGGTTGGCCAGGCCGGTCAACTCATCGTAGTGGGTGAGGTAGCGCATGCGCTCCTCGGATTCGCGCCGCGCCGATAGATCGGCGAAGAAGCCCACGATATGACTGACTTTTCCGCGAACATCGCGCACCACGTTCAGTTGCAGCCATTGCGGGTACAGTTCGCCATTCTTACGCGTTTCTACCAATTCGCCCTGCCAGGTCCCATGCGTGAGCAGCGCTTGGCGGATCACCGGGAAGTGGCGCCGCGCATCACGACTGCTGGGCAGCTCGACGACGTTGCGACCGAGCATGTCATCGATCTCAAAGCCAGTGACACGGCTGAAAGCCTGATTGACGGCGATTAATTTGTAGTCCGGATCAAGGATCACAATGCCTTCGCTGGCCGCCTCGAATACGGTCGAGGCCAGTCGCTGTTGCTCCTCCAGGGCTTTGCCGGCGCTGACGTCGCGGCGTGTGCCGAGCATTCGAATCACTCGCCCGCTCGGCGCGCGCTCTACGGCGCGGCCACGGTCTTCGATCCATACCCAGTGACCATCGCCATGGCGCACGCGGTATTCCACCTGGTAATCCTCAGTGCGCCCTTTAAGGTGCTCCACCAGCGCCCGCTTGAGCAGCGGCAGGTCGTCGGGGTGCAGCCGTGGCTTGAGGTGGCCGAGCATGGCCGTGACGTACTCGGGTTCCAGGCCGAACAGCTCTTTGAGCTGGGTGTGATGAACCTCGTCGGTTTGCAGGTTCCAGTCCCACAGCCCGAGCTCGCTGGCTTGCAGGGCCATGGCCAGGCGCGCCTCGCTTTTATTCAGCGCAAGGCTGGCGGCGTCCAGTTCCTGGCTGCGTTGCGCCACGCGGTCCTGCAGGCCGATCTGCGCCTCACGTAGTTCCTGCTCAACCTGACGCCGCTGCTCGACTTCGCGTACCAGATCCTGATTCAGTTGCTCGCTGCGCTGTTGCGCCTGCTGCAGATGCTCAATCAATGCCTGGTTCTGGAAACGCCGCAGCAGCCCGCGCTGGATCAGGCGGTTGACCTGCCACGCCACCACGCTCAAGGACGCCAGCAGGATCAGGCCCAGCACGCCCCAGCCCTGCTGTTGCGGGGCGCCGTTCCAGAACAGATAGACGATGGCCGGCACCAGGCATGGCAAGGCAAAGGACAGGAACGCCGGCAGGCTCACCGCGTAGGCGACACTGGCGGACAGCGTCGCCGCACCGATCAGGCCGAACACCCAGGCCTGTTGCATGAAGCTGTCCACCGGCACCAGGGCGATGGCGGCAGTGGCCAGGGTCAGGCCGCTGACCGCCGAGCCGAGCATGAACATGCGCCGCCAGATCGGTTGGGCCTGCCGGCTGGGCATGGCCGAATCAAAGGCCGCCACCTGGATCACGCGCATCGCCACCAGGGCCAGCAGCCACACCAGCCAGATGCTGTCGAGCAGGTATTGCTTGGGGTTCCACAGCAGCCAGGCGCAGACCAGGCCGTTGACCAGCATTAATAAGGTGGGCAGCAACGAGCCCTGATAGAGCAGGCGTGTGCGCTCGACCGCCATCTCGGTGGCGTAATGTTTGCGGATAACCTGCGCGGGCGCCGCCGAGGGGCCAAGCAGGTCGGTGCTGAGAGTCATAGGCAGTGTTCTTATAATGGTGAGCCCGAAACGTCGACGGAGCATACACAAGCAAGCGCTTGGGCCAAACTGCTCCAGATCATAAAAATCACCCGGTGATCAGCCGCAAACCTTGGTGCCAGACCCCTTGAGCGAGGCAGTGCGCGGGCTGTGGCCTATGACTTACCGGTCGTCAGCCCTGCCAGAATGTTTGCCCTGCCGGATCACCTCGGAGTTTTTGCGTCGACCACCCGGCATTGGGATTTGCCCGACTCTCCCCGGCACCCTAGAATGCGCCGATGCGCGATGATCTCTCTCTTTTGCTGAACTCCCTCAACGATGCCCAACGCCAGGCCGTAGCGGCCCCCGTTGGCCGTCAGTTGGTCCTGGCCGGTGCTGGCTCCGGTAAAACCCGAGTGCTGGTGCACCGTATCGCCTGGTTGATCCAGGTCGAGAACGCGTCCCCGCATTCCATCCTGTCGGTGACCTTCACCAATAAGGCCGCTGCCGAGATGCGCCACCGCATCGAGCAGTTGATGGGCATCAGCCCGGCCGGCATGTGGGTGGGCACCTTCCACGGCCTGGCGCACCGCTTGTTGCGGGCACACTGGCAGGAAGCGGGCCTGGCCCAGACCTTCCAGATCCTCGACAGCGATGACCAGCAACGTTTGGTCAAGCGCGTGATCCGCGAGTTGGGCCTCGACGAACAGCGTTGGCCGGCACGCCAGGCCCAGTGGTTTATCAACGGCCAGAAAGACGAAGGCCTGCGCCCGCAGCACATCCAGGCCAGCGGCGACTTGTTCCTGGCCACCATGCGCAGCATTTATGAAGCCTACGAGGCCGCCTGCGCACGCGCCGGTGTCATCGACTTCTCCGAGCTGCTGCTGCGCGCCCTCGACCTGTGGCGCGACAACCCCGGCTTGCTGGCCCATTACCAGAAACGCTTCCGTCACATTCTGGTAGACGAATTCCAGGACACCAACGCCGTGCAGTACGCCTGGTTGCGCCTGCTGGCCAAGGGCGGCGACAGCCTGATGGTGGTGGGCGACGACGACCAGTCGATCTACGGCTGGCGTGGCGCGAAAATCGAGAACATCTACCAGTACTCCGACGATTTCCCCGACGCGGTCACCATCCGCCTGGAGCAGAACTACCGCTCCACCGCCGGCATCCTCAAGGCTGCCAACGCCTTGATCGCCAACAACACCGGGCGCCTGGGCAAAGAGCTGTGGACCGACGGCGGCGAAGGCGAAGCGATCAACCTGTACGCCGCGTTCAACGAACACGATGAAGCGCGCTACGTGGTGGAAACCATCGAAAGCGCACTGAAAACCGGCCTGGCGCGCAGCGACATCGCGATCCTGTACCGCTCCAACGCCCAATCACGGGTGCTGGAAGAAGCTTTGCTGCGCGAACGTATCCCGTACCGCATCTATGGTGGCCAGCGCTTCTTCGAACGGGCGGAAATCAAGAACGCCATGGCTTACCTGCGTTTGCTCGAAGGCCGTGGCAACGATGCGGCGCTGGAGCGGGTGATCAATATTCCGGCGCGTGGCATCGGCGAGAAAACCGTCGAGGCGATCCGCGACCACGCGCGTCACGCCGATGTGTCGATGTGGGAAGCCATGCGCTTGCTGATCGCCAATAAAGGCCTGACCGGGCGTGCTGCCGGGGCGCTGGGGGTGTTTGTCGAGCTGATCGAGAACCTCGCCGCCAAATGCGCGGAAATGCCCCTGCACCTGATGACCCAGACGGTGATCGAGCAGTCCGGGCTGATCGCTTATCACGAAGCGGAAAAAGGCGAGAAAGGCCAGGCCCGGGTAGAAAACCTTGAGGAACTGGTCAGCGCCGCCCGCGCGTTCGAAAACACCGAGGAGGACGAAGAGTTGACCCCGCTCGCCGCCTTCCTCGGCCATGCGTCCCTGGAAGCCGGCGACACCCAGGCCGATGAGCATGAAGACAGCATCCAGTTGATGACCCTGCACAGCGCCAAGGGCCTGGAATTCCCCTATGTGTTCCTGGTGGGCATGGAAGAAGGCCTGTTCCCCCACAAGATGAGCCTGGAAGAGCCCGGCCGCCTTGAGGAAGAACGCCGCCTGGCCTACGTAGGCATCACTCGCGCGATGCAGAACCTGGTGATGACCTACGCCGAGACCCGACGCCTGTACGGCAGCGAGACCTACAACAAGGTGTCGCGCTTCGTACGCGAAGTGCCGAAGGGGCTGATCCAGGAAGTGCGCCTGTCCAACAGCGTCAGTCGCCCGTTCGGCGGCGGCCAGCAGCAGAACTCCAGCAGCATGTTCGCCGGTTCCGAGATCCCGGAAACCCCGTTCAGCCTGGGCCAGCAGGTCAAGCATGCGATTTTCGGCGAAGGGGTGATCCTCAACTTCGAAGGCGCCGGTGCTCAGGCTCGGGTGCAGGTGAATTTCGCCGAAGGCAGCAAGTGGCTGATGATGGGCTACGCGAAGCTCGAAGCAGTCTGAAACATTTGCCTACATGAAGGTTATTGGCCCGCCCTTGTTTTTAACGAGCGCGGGCCAATATCTGTAATAAGTCCTACAGGCCATTCTGATTCGGTCTTACGCAAAAGCCCGAAACATTATGTCGCTAGCCACTGTCACGACACCTGTGCAACATGGCGCGCGTGCAATCCACAAATGGGAATTCCCTTTATGAAACGTTTTCTTAGCATCGCCATGGCGTTGTGCATCGGCCTGACGATGAGTCTCGACGCCAACGCCAAACGCTTCGGTGGCGGCAAAAGCTCGGGCGCGGCACCGACTCACCAGACCAGCCAAATGGCTCCATCCGCCGGTGCAGGCGGTGCTGCCGCTACCGCAGGCGCAGCCGGTGCTGCTGGCGCCGCTGCCAAGGCCGGCGGTGCTTCGCGCTGGTTGGGCCCTCTGGCCGGTATCGCGGCCGGTGGCCTGCTCGCTTCCATGTTCATGGGCGGCGGCTTCGAGGGTATGCAGATCTTCGACATCCTGATCATGGCGGTCATCGCCTTCCTGGTCTTCCGTTTCATTGCCGCCCGTCGCCGCAAGCAGCAGGAGCAACTGGCTCCGGCCGGCGCGCCGATGCAGCGTGAAGTGTTCGAGCAGAAGCCAGCCATGGGTTCGATCTTCGGTGGTTCGGCTGCACCTGCCGCTGCCCGCCCGGTGATCAACGCCCCGGCCTGGTTCAACGAAGAACGTTTCATCGAAGCGGCCCGCAGCCACTTCCAGTCCCTGCAGCAGCACTGGGACGCCAATGAAATGGACAAGATCTCCGAGTTCGTGACCCCACAACTGCTGGAGTTCCTCAAGCGCGAGCGCGCCGAGCTGGGCGACGGCTTCCAGTCGACCTATATCGACGACCTGCGCGTGCAACTGGATGGTGTGGATGATCGCGCCGACAAGACCATCGCAACTTTGACCTTCAGTGGCGTGTCGAAGACTTCGCGTTTCGACCAGGGTGAAGTGTTCAGCGAAAGCTGGAACATGGAACGTGCCCAAGGCGACAACCAGCCATGGCTGGTCGCCGGTATCCGCCAGAACGGCTGATACCCACGCGCTTGAGCAAGCCGTAAAAAAACCCCGGACCTGTCCGGGGTTTTCTATTTCACGGTTGCACTTATAGCGAGCTACTGTATAAAACGCCCCTATAAACCGCGCCATCAGCAAGAGGATCCCGGCCGTGGAAGAAATCATCGAACAATTGCGTGAAGCCAACGAACCGGTCCCGGTTCCTCTGGAGTTGCCTGACGAAGATCAACTGGTGGAAATCGAGGAACAGCTGTTCATCGATATCCCGTTTGTCTTCCGTGAATTCCTGCTGACCGTCAGCGACGTGGTGTACGGCAGCCTGGAGCCGGTGACTGTCACCGACCCGCAATCCCACACCTACCTGCCGGACGTGGCTGCCAACGCCTGGGATGCCGGTGTTGACCGCAGCATGATCCCGATCTGCCAGGACGGTGACGATTACTACTGCGTCGAAGAAGACGGCACCGTGGTGCTGTGGTCCGGCGAAGAAGAACTCGTCACCGAAGAAACCTGGGAGTCGGTGTGGCACTGGGCGCGGGACGTCTGGCTGGAAAGCTGACACCTGATCCCCCTGGCGAACGGGCTTGCTGTGGTGAGCGGGCTTGTCCCGCGCCGGGCCGCGTAGCGGCCCCCACTAGTGCTCCGGCGTATCCTTATGGTTATCCAGCGTCTCCAGCAAGGCGACCTGCATCCGCGTATGCACGCGGATGAACCATCGCCAGAGCACCGCCGCCACCGCTGCCGTGACCACGGCAATCAGCACCAGCAACTTGTTGGTCGGCAGAATACTGGCCGACAAGGCTGCCAATAGCACAAAGATCACCAGCAGCGACAAAATCGGGATCAGCTCCGCAATCACCCGGCGCACCCGCTGGGTATGTCGCCCGGCCATCTCCGGTTTCACACTCATCTCCGCCAGCAACATCGACAGCGCCTTGAGCTTGCGGTACGCCGCAATCAGGAACGGCAGCGACAACAGCAATGCCCCACCCCAGATCAACGCCTTCTGCCAGCTTGGATCACTGATCCAACCCTCCAGATACCCACCAATGCGCACCGCAAAAAAGCTTCCGGCGAAGAAAATCGCGATCACCAGCGCCAGGTTCACGCCCACCTGCAGGATGATCTTGCGGATCATCGACGCCAGCATTGCGCCCTCGCCTTGCGGCTGAATACTGCGCAACCATTCGCCGTACATGCCAAACACCCGGCTCATACGCTTGGGCATCACGGCGGCGATCTTCAATGACAAGGGATCGGCGCCGCGAATCAGGTACGGCGTGAGCAGCGTAGTGATCGCCGAAACGGCCACCGCCACCGGATACAGGAAGTCGCTGGTGACCTGCAAGGTCATGCCCAGCGCGGCGATGATGAAGGAAAACTCGCCAATTTGTGACAGCCCCATGCCTACGCGCAGTGAGGTACGGCCGTCATTGCCGGCGATAAAGGCACCCAGGCCGCAGGACAGCATCTTGCCCAGCACCACGGCCACGGTGATCACCGCGATCGGCCAGGCGTATTGCAGGAGGATCTGCGGGTCGATCATCAAGCCGATCGCCACGAAGAAGATCGCGCTGAACATGTCGCGAACCGGCTCGATCAGGCGCTCGATCTTCACCAATTGCCGGGATTCGGCCATGATCGCGCCGATCAGGAACGCGCCCAGCACCATGCTGTACTCCAGCTTGACCACCAGCAGGCAGAAACCGAAACACAGGCCCAATACGGTAATCAGCAGCATTTCGTTGCTTTCGAACTTGGCCACGTAGGCCAGCAGGCGCGGCACCAGCAGGATGCCAATCACCAAGGCCACAATCATGAACAGCGAGAGCTTGCCGACCGTGGAGAACACCTCGCCGGAACTCACCGTGCCGCTGACGGCGATGCTCGACAGCAAGGCGATGATGCCGATGCCAAGAATATCTTCGACGATCAGCACGCCAAAAATCAGCTGGGCAAAGCGTTGGTTTTTCATCTTCAGGTCATTAAGTGCCTTCACGATGATAGTGGTCGAGGAGATTGCCAGGATCGCGCCGAGGAACAGCGAATCCATGGTGTTCCAGTCGAACCAGCGGCCAATCTCGTAGCCGATCCAGATCATCAGGATGATTTCCAGGAAGGCCGCGATAAACGCCGTGGCACCCACCTTGAACAGCTTGCGCAGGCTGAACTCCAGGCCCAGGCAGAACATCAGGAAGATCACCCCCAGCTCGGCGAGGGTCTTGATGGTGTCTTCGTCGTGGATCAGGCCGAACGGCGGCGTGTGCGGGCCAATGATGAAGCCGGCGACGATGTACCCCAGCACCACGGGCTGCTTGAGGCGGTGAAACAGGACGGTGACCACCCCCGCCACCAGCATGATCACGGCCAAGTCCTGGATAAAGCTGATGGCGTGCATGGCGAGGGGCTCCTTGAGGGTACTGGCGCTTTTCCCACTTCCGCCCACGCCCATAAGAGGCCGTGAAGATCGGAAGGAAAAGTCTGCCTTGATCGTAAGAAATGCCCTGAGATGGGCTTTGGAAGGTTAACACCGCGACTTCCGCCGGAAAGCCGGTGCAATATATGGAAACAGATCGGTGAACGCGTGACGGCAAGCCGCCCACTGGCGTCCCGTAAGGGATGGCGCTGCAAAGATTCCAGCACCCGCAGAGGTGCCCCCCAACCAATGCCTACAACCCGTGAGTGTGCTATGGAACCCGGAAACGCCCAACTGTCGATGACGGTATTGATGACCCCTGACATGGCCAACTTCTCAGGCAATGTCCACGGCGGCACCCTGCTCAAGTACCTCGACGAAGTGGCCTACGCCTGCGCGAGCCGTTATGCCGGTCGCTATGTGGTGACGTTGTCGGTGGACCAGGTGATTTTTCGCGAGCCGATCCATGTCGGCGAGCTGGTGACATTCCTTGCATCGGTCAACTACACCGGCAATACGTCGATGGAAGTGGGCATCAAGGTGGTGACCGAGAACATCCGCGAACGCTCGGTGCGCCATACCAACAGCTGCTTCTTCACCATGGTGGCCGTGGACGACCAGCGCAAACCCGCTGCCGTACCGCCGCTGCAACCGCATAACAGTGAAGACAAGCGCCGGTTCGTGCAGGCCCAGCAACGCCGGCAGATCCGCCAGGAGCTGGAGAAGCGCTACCAGGAAATCAAGGATGACGCGCTGTAAGTCCAGGCCTGTAAGCCCGATCAAAATGTGGGAGGGACTTGCTCCCTCCCACATTTACAGGCCGATCGGCGTCGCCTCGAAACGTACGCGAGGATGGGCGATGCGGTCCTGGGCGCGTACCAGTTCCAGCTCGTAACTGGCGCAGGCCTGGGTTTCCAGCAGCACTTCGTGCACCGCCGCTGCCGTGAATTCAAAAGCCGCCAGCAGGCTGTCGCCCAGCAGCACCCGCGCCAGGAACAGCCCCGACGTCAGGTCGCCCACGCCCACCGGCTGGCGCGGGAACGCCAGCAGCGGCCGACGCAGGTGCCAGCTGCCCTCGGCGGTTACCAACAGCATCTCGAAGCCATCCGGCAGCTTGCCCGGATAATCCAGGTGCTTGACCAGCACCGCCTTCGGCCCGCGCGCCAACAGCGCCTTGGCCATTCCCAGGCAATCGAACAGCGATTGCGGCTTGCGCCCGGCAAAGCTGTCCAGTTCCAGTTGGTTGGGACACAGGAAGTCGGCCATGGCGGCGGCTTCTTCCAGCAGGAAATCGCTGACTTCCTGCGGCACGATGCAGCCTTTTTCCGGATGGCCCATCACCGGGTCGCACAGGTAAAGAGCCTTGGGGTTGATGGCCTTGATGCGCGCCACACCGGTAAGAATCGCGCGACCCTGGTCCGCACTGCCCAGGTAGCCAGACAGGATCGCATCGCAGTTGCCCAGCTCGCCGATGGCAGCAATGCCTTCCACCAGCGCAGGAATCTGCTGCGGCGCCAACACTTCGCCCGCCCACTGGCCATACTGCGTATGGTTGGAGAACTGCACCGTGTTCAGCGGCCAGACATTCACCCCGACCCGCTGCATGGGGAACACGGCGGCGCTGTTTCCGGCGTGGCCAAATACCACATGAGACTGGATCGCAAGCAGATGAGGTGTGCGTTTCATGCAGGGGGTTTCCGTCAAGCGATTGAAATTCTGGCCGCGCAGTATGCGACTAAACGCAGCCTGTACGACAGACCGGCGACACAGTTAAGCTGCTCTCACTTTGTTGGAGTTTTTCGCATGCTGACCCTGGGAAACATCTTCGTGTTGATGCTGCTGGCGACCGGCGCCGCCTGGGTATGGCACAACCACGGCCTGCGAGAGCGGGCGCTGGCGCGGGTCAAGCAGCATTGTGCCAAGCTCGATATCGAATTGCTCGACGGCGCCGTAGCGTTGAAGCGCGTCGGTTTTGTGAAGGACGCCAACGGTCGGCGGCGTCTGGCGCGTATCTACAATTTCGAGTTCACCGTCACGGGCGAGACCCGTCACAGTGGAACCATCACGCAATTCGGCGCCCACAGCGCGCAAATCGAACTGGCGCCCTACCCGTTCGAGGCCAAGGAAACACCGCCCAGCGCCAATGTGATCGAGCTGAGCCAGTGGCGCCAGGACCACGCCACCAAGAACCGTCAGTAACGGCAGGCAGCCAGTGCGGCCTGCAACGTGGCCACGTCCTGTGGCGCACTGAAGATCAATTCGATACGTGAGTCGCGACGCCATTCGCTGGGTTGCCAGGCAAGCGGGCTGTTATCCACAGCGTTGGCCGAGATCCAGCCATCATGGCTGTGGATAACCAATTTGGCGCGGCGCCACTCAAGGGATGTCAGCCACAGGTGCAGACGCTCGGAATCGAATTGCTGGCTCGGGTGCCAGCGCCAACCGATACTCCAGCCGCACTCCTGGGCCTGACTCAGGCAGATCGGCAATGCTGGATCGCTCCAGATAGCCGGCAATTGACCCAACCCTTTGGGCACGGCGAAGTTACCCACAGCAGCTTCAGCCTGCGCATTCAAGCCTGGCAGTTTGCCGAGCGGCACGTGCGCCTGGCGCGTCCAATAAATGTCGCGTTCGGGTAGCTGTCGTTCGACGGCCTCGCGTTGCGCAGCATCCAACCCCTCATCCTTGTTCAAGACCAACAGCCCGGCACTGGCCAACGCTTCCTGCTGCGCTGGCGGCAAAGGTTTGCCCGCTGCCAGCGCCTGGGCATCCAGCACCAGCACACAGGGCTGAACCGCCAGTACCTGCTGCCATGGCGCTTCGCGCAACTGCTTGAGCAACTGCGCAGGATGGCCCAGGCCCGAAGGTTCGATAAACAACCGATCCGGCTTGGCCTTACGCAGCAACCGGCCCAGGCCTACCTGGAACGGTGCGCCATTCACACAACAGAGACAGCCACCGGCAACTTCGCCGAGGGCAATGCCGTCGTCATCCAGGGTCAGCAGTGCAGCGTCCAGGCCGATCTGGCCGAACTCGTTGATCAACACCGCCCAGCGCTCGTTGGCCGGGCGTTGGGCGAGCAGGTGCTTGATCAGGCTGGTCTTGCCGGCGCCCAAGGGCCCGGCAATCACGTGGGTGGGAATGTTCTGCAGCATGAGTGCCATCGTTCGGACCGTGTAGAGCGTTTGATCCTACGCGGTTACGCGAGCCAATCCAGCGTCAGAATCAATCGGCGCTCATCCGCTTTCAGCGCGGGGGAGCGATGGATCAGGCCGTGATCTTCGTTGCCGTGCCATTTGCTGCCTTTGAGCAGGGCCACTTCACCGCACCGGATCTGTTCGATGCGCTCACGGGGTTCAGCGTCCGGTTGGCTGAGCTTGCGCCGGTCCATCACCCCTTCGCGCAACCACTGGCTGCCGATGCCGGCATAGGTGGTGATCAGCCGTACCGGCACATGGTCGACGTGAAAACGCGGGCACATGGCTTTATCCAGCAACCGCAGGCGTACACCGATGCGCTTGGCGCCGAGCAAGCACGCAAAGGCGCTGACCAGCCAAGACACATCGGCGATAAAACCTTCGTAGCCTTCAAGATCGCGGCAACTGGACGCCAGGCCGCGCAAGCTCGGCTCGGCGTCTTCGCTGTTGAGTTCGATCACCAGGGACTCGGCCAACGGCTCATTGAGCGCCACCAGCAAGGCGCCGAACTCGGCGATATGCAGCGGCAATTGGCGCTGCCACAGCGCCAGGTTCACGCCGTCTTCGAGAATATCGGACAGCGCCAGCGGGGTTTCACCACGGGTCTGGCGAATCACGGGGCGCAAGGCATTAACCGATGCCAGCATCAGGCGGCCTCTTCATACCAGGGACCAAACGGATCAGCCAGCAGGCGCCAACCTTCGACGCCCAAGGCCATCTCTTCATCGGTGAGCAAACACGCGTCCAACTCGGCACGCATCCGCGCGAAGTCGATGTTCTGTCCGATAAACACCAGTTCCTGACGGCAGTCGCCGGTACTGAGCTGCCAGTTACCCATGATGGCGGCGACGCTTTCTTCATCCTGGGGCCATTGGCTTTTCGGCACAAAACGCCACCAGCGTCCGGCAAACCCGTGGCGCATCAAGCCACCGGCCTGGGACCAACTGCCCGCATCCTGATGCTTGCTGGCCAGCCAGAAAAACCCCTTGGAACGCAGCAGTTTGCCGTTGACCCAAGGCCGGTCGATAAAGTCGAAGAAGCGTTGCGGATGGAAGGGGCGACGTGCGCGATAAGCCGTGGAGGCGATGCCGTACTCTTCGGTTTCCGGCACATGTTCACCACGCAACGCCTGCAACCAACCTGGCGCTTGCGCGGCGCGTTCGAAGTCGAAGCGGCCGGTGTTGAGGATCTTGTTCAGCGGCACTTCGCCCATGACCATCGGGATGATTTCCGCCTGGGCATTGAGGCGCTCAAGGATCGCCATCAGTTCCTCGCGCTCATGGCTGCTGATCAGGTCGATCTTGCTGATCAGGATGACGTCGGCGAATTCGATCTGCTCAATCAACAGGTCGGTGATCGAGCGTTCGTCTTCCTCACCGAGGGTTTCGCCCCGTGAGGCCAGGCTTTCGGCAGCCTGGTAGTCGAGCAGGAAGTTCATGCCGTCGACCACGGTGACCATGGTGTCCAGGCGCGCGATGTCAGCCAGGCTTTGCTCGTTTTCATCGCGGAAGGTAAAGGTTTCAGCCACTGGCAATGGCTCGGAGATACCGGTGGACTCGATCAACAGGTAATCGAAACGACCTTCCTTGGCGAGTTTTCCGACTTCTTCGAGCAAGTCTTCACGCAAGGTGCAGCAGATACAGCCGTTGCTCATCTCCACCAGTTTTTCTTCGGAACGGTTGAGGGTGACGTCACGCTGCACCTCGCTGCCGTCGATATTGATTTCGCTCATGTCGTTGACGATCACCGCCACGCGCAGGTTTTCGCGGTTGCGCAGGACGTAGTTGAGCAGCGTGCTTTTACCGGCGCCGAGAAAGCCGGACAACACGGTAACGGGGAGACGATTGGGCATCAGGTAATCCTCATCAGGGTTGACCTGTCAGGGTGAGCGGTTCACGGGTCAGGCTGCGCTAATGTTATAGTATAACAATACAAATAAGCCAATCCCCCCTTGCTCGTTGCGACGAAGGGCGCAATGCTTGAACCCTTGCCGGCCCCGAGACCCCGTATGAAATACCTGGTGTGCGCCCTGTTACTGGCAGCGGCAGGACCTGCCTGCGCCCAAGCACCAAGCTTGCTGGCCAATTGCACGCGCAGCGCCAACCTGTTGGCCTGTGTGGATCCGCTGGGCAATGCCTACAGCGTGGCGACGGTGGGCACCACTACGTATTTGCGTGGTTTCGAGGTGGTCGGTAAACGTTATTGGGCGCAAACCAACAGCCGCTACGGGCAACTGACGTTCTTTACCGGCCTGGCGTCGGATGGGGAGGCATGGGTCGGCTACACGCGACGGGTGGGCTGGACCACGATCAACCGGTTTTCCAGCTCCGGTGGCGCCACTGCCAAGTTCACGTGCAGCCGAATTACCGGCTGTTAGACCTGAGCGTTCTTCTGTTCCTGAATCCAGGCCATGTAGCTGTTCATCGGCGGGTTCTTCTGGAAGTATTTTTTCAGGCCTTCAAACAAACCATCCGCAACCGCTTGTTGATGGCGCGCCGTCACCAGGCGCTGGGCGTCCTGGGCATTGGAGATAAAGCCGGTCTCCACCAGGATCGACGGCACGTCCGGTGACTTGAGCACCGCGAACCCCGCCTGTTCCACACGTTTCTGATGCAGGCTGGTGATGCTTTGCAGGCTCCCCAACACCGAGCTGCCCAGTTGCAGGCTGGAGGCGATGGTGGCGTTCATCGACATATCAAGAATCACCCCGGCCAGCATCGGATCCTTATCCTTGAGATTCAGCAACGTGGTAGCGCCCAGCAGGTCCGCACCGTTTTCGCGCTGGGCCATAAAACGCGCCGTGGCCGAGGTGGCGCCGCCCTCCGACAGCGCATACACCGAGGCGCCCGAGGCAGTGAGCCGTGGCGCAGCATCGGCATGCACCGAGATGAACATATCGGCCTTGTGCTGACGGGCGATGTCCACGCGCTTGCGCAACGGCACAAAGAAGTCGTCGTTACGCACCAGTTTCACGTCAAAACCCTTTTCGCGTTTCAGGCGCTTGGCCAGCAGTTGGGCGATAGACAACACCACGTCTTTTTCGCGCTGGCCCTTGGACCCGACAGCACCGGGGTCTTTGCCGCCGTGGCCGGGGTCGACCACCACAATGATGTCGCGCTTGGGGTGCGCCTTGTCCACCGGGGCCACCAAGGGCACGGCCTCAGCCGCGATTTGACGCGGTGCACGGGTGGCGCTGGTCAGGTCCAGCACCAGGCGATGCCCCTGCCCGTTCTGAGGCGGCAATACAAAGCTGTTGAGCTGCATCGGCGCGGCCAGGTCAAGCACGATGCGCGTATCCGCCTTGCCGAAATGCCCCGAGCGAATCGAGGTGATCCCGCTGTTCTTCAGCTCAAGTTGAGAAAAGTCACCACTGAGGCCTGCGCCGCTCAGGTCGATGATCAGGCGTTCCGGTGCCGTCAGAGAGAACGTCTTGTATTGCACTGGGCCGCTAAGGTCGAACACCAGGCGCAGCTTGTCGTCCGAGCGCCACAGGCGCGCATTGCGGATCTGAGTCGCGTGGACGGCGAACGGCAAAGCAAACAAAGGGCTGGCCAGGAGCAGGTTGAGGAGCTGACGTCTGTGCATGACAAATACCGCGAATAAAGGAGCGTCCGTACTCGACATGACTGAAAAAAGGTCGGGGCAGAAAATTCATCGTGGATTCTATTGTTATACTATAACATGTCGAATTATTTCCAACGATGGACCTGCTTATGAATGCGCTGACTCTGCCGGATATCGCCGCGCAGGCTTCACGCCAAGCCTTGCCACTCGACTGGGTGGGCATGTGCGGCATCGCCCTGCCGATCCTCATCGATGGCCAGCGCCTGACCGCCACCGCCGATGCCGGCGTCAGCCTGGACGACGGCACCGCCCGTGGCATTCATATGTCACGCCTGTACCTGGCACTGGAGATGCTCGACCAGCAGCCCCTTACGCCCGCACTTCTGCGCAATGTACTGCAGCGGTTTCTCGACAGTCATGAAGATTTATCTAAGAACGCCTACCTGCGTCTGCACACGCATTTACTGCTGAAACGCCCGGCGCTGGTCAGCCCGCTGGCCGGTTGGAAAAGCTACCCAGTGAGCATCGAAGCACGCCTGGAAAACCAGATGTTCCACGTGGAACTAAAAATTAACGTTACGTATTCCTCAACCTGCCCGTGTTCCGCTGCCCTCGCCAGGCAGTTGATTCAGCAGCAATTTATCCAAGACTTCGGCAACACGCCGTTGCTGCATGAAGAAGTACTGACCTGGCTCGGCAGCGCCAACGGTATCGTCGCCACACCCCACAGCCAGCGCAGCAGTGCGCAGTTGCACGTCCACCTGCAAGGCGATCACCTGCCACTGATAGACCTGATCAACACTGCCGAAGCGGCCCTCGGCACCGCCGTGCAAACCGCCGTAAAACGCGCGGACGAACAAGCCTTCGCCCTGGCCAACGGGCAGAACCTGATGTTCTGCGAAGACGCCGCCCGCCGCCTTAACCTCGCCTTGAAACGCTCGGACGCCGTCAAAGCCTTCCACCTCAAAGTAATCCACGCCGAAAGCCTGCACGCGCACGATGCCGTGGCTGAAAGCCGCTGGACGAGAAACCCTGCATGATCACCTGCACCGCTTTGCGCTGGGGCGCCCCTGGCCAACCGCTCACTCCTGCCGTGGATTTCACCCTGGAAAAAGGCAGCCTCACCGGTGTGATCGGCCCCAACGGCTGCGGTAAAAGCAGCCTGCTCAAAGTCATCGCCGGCCTGCAAAAACCGTTGGCGGGCAACGTCACCGTGGATGTTCCACGCCGAGGTGGCCTGTCGTTCCTGCCCCAGCAACAGCACCTTGATCGTCAGTTCCCGATCAGCCTGCAAGAGCTGGTCGCCGCCGGCTTCTGGGGCACGCGCCTCACCCCGCAGCAAAGAAGCGAGCGCCTGCAAAAAGTGTTGGAAGACTGGTGCCTCAGCGGTCTGGAACAGCGCCCGCTGATGGCGTTGTCCGGTGGGCAACTACAACGCGCCCTGCTCGCCCGCATGAGCCTGGCCGAGTCGCCAGTGTTACTGCTTGACGAGCCCCATGCCGCCCTGGACGAAGAGGGCCAGGCGCTGTGCTGGAACCATATCCACGCCTGGCACGCCGAAGGCCGAACCTTGGTGGTGGTGTGTCATGACCTGGCCTCCGTACGCCATCACACCCAGCAGGTGGTGCAGATCAAAAGCAGTGGCTGTGTGTTCGGCTCCAGCAAAGAGTTGATCCGCCCACAGCCTCACATGCAGGTGGCCTGATGCACTTCGCGGCCCACCTGTGGATGCCCTTCCTCGACTTCGTCTTCATGCGTCGCGCGCTGATCGGCGGGCTGGTGCTCGCCTGCAGCACCGCTCCGCTCGGCGTATTTCTGATCCTGCGGCGCATGAGCCTGATCGGTGACGCCGTGGCCCACGGCATATTGCCCGGCGCCGCACTGGGCTTCTGGTTCGCGGGCTTGAGCCTGCCCGCACTGACCATCGGCGGCCTGGGCGCGGGCCTGAGCATGGCCGGCTTGTCGGCGTGGATTACCCGCCGCACCGGCCTGCGCGAAGACGCCAGCCTCGCCGCTATCTACCCCATCTCCCTCGCCGCCGGCGTATTGATCCTGGGCCTGGCCGGCAAGCGCCTGGACCTGCTGCACCTGCTGTTCGGCTCTGCCCTGGCTGTCGACGAAACCACCCTGACCGGCATGCTCTGGGTCTCCGGGTTCAGCCTGATCGCCATGGCGCTGATCTACAAACCGCTGCTGCTGGACACCCTCGACCCGCTGTTCCTGCAAACCGTCAGCCGCCTTGGCCCCCTGGCCCACGGCTTGTTCCTGACCCTGGTGGTACTGAACCTGGTGATTGGCTTCCAGGCCATCGGCGCCTTGATGGTGGTGGGTTTGATGATGTTACCGGCCATCGCTTCACGCTTCTGGAGCCGGCGCCTGCCGGTGTTGATCGCGGTATCGGCAGTGCTGGGATGCCTGTCGGTGTGGTTGGGTTTGTTGCTGTCGTTCTACTTCTCGCTGCCCAGCGGCCCGGCGATTGTGCTGGTGGCTGGCGGCGGGTACCTGCTGTCCGTGGTCTTCGGTCCGGTGCACGGCTTGCTGCGCCGCCCGCCTTTGCTTACATCCCAATGAGGTGTTTCCCGATGCGCGCTCTACTCGTGCTGTTCAGCCTGCTGCTGCCGCTGTCGATGGCCCAGGCCGCCGACAAACTCCAAGTGGTTACCAGCTTCAGTATTCTCGATGACATCACCCACCAGATCGGTGGTGATCACATCCAGATCAGCAACATGGTCGGCCCCGACGCCGATGCCCATACCTACGAACCCACCCCGGACGACGCCAAGGCGCTGCTCAAGGCCAAGCTGATCATCAAGAACGGCCTGGGCTTCGAGCCGTGGCTGGACCGTCTGGTGACCAGCACCGAAACCAAGGCCACGGTGGTCACCGCCAGCAAAGGCGTGATTTCCCACACCATGGAGGAAGACGGCGAAACCATCCCCGACCCGCACGCCTGGCACAACCTGGCCAACGCCGAAATTTATGTGAACAACATCACCAAGGCGCTGGTGGTTGCCGACCCGGCCAACAAGGCCGACTACCTGCGCAACAGCCAGGCCTACCTGAAGCAAATCTATCGCCTGCTGGCCGAAGCCAAGACCAAATTCGGCGCGCTGCCGCCGGGTAACCGTCGCATCGTTACCTCCCATGACGCCTTCGGCTACCTGGGCCAGGCCTATGGCATCCAGTTCCTGGCGCCGCAAGGCCTGTCCACCGAACGTGAACCGTCGGCCGCCGAAGTCGCCGCGCTGATCACCCAGATCCGCAAAGACAAGGTCAAAGCCGTGTTCATGGAAAACATCAAGGACTCGCGCCTGCTCAAGCAGATCGCCGATGAAAGCGGCGCGCAGATCGGCGGCACGCTGTACTCCGACGCCCTGGCTGCAGAAGGCCCGGCGAGCACCTTCACCGGGCTGTTCGAGTATAACCTCAACACGCTGTGCGCAGCGTTGAGCAAGCCGTGACCCTGAGCATGCTCGAACTGGAAGGGGCCGCCGTCGGCAGCCGCTTTCCACTCGCCGCTGTGCTCGACGCCCTGCCGTGGAACAGCGACGGCCTGATCGCCGCCATCGCCCAGCAACACGGCAGCGGCGAAGTGTTGATGCTGGCCTGGATGAACCGCCAGGCCCTCAACGAAACACTGGCCACCGGGCAGGTCTGCTACTGGTCGCGCTCGCGCCGACAGTTGTGGCGCAAAGGCGAAAGCTCCGGCCACTGGCAACAGTTGGTGGAAGCACGCCTGGATTGTGACGGCGACGCGGTACTGCTGATCGTCGACCAACAAGGCCCGGCCTGCCACACCGGCCGCCCCACCTGCTTCTACAACGCCATCGACGGCGCCTATGTTCATGTCATTACGGAGCCAGTTATATGATCCGCAAGAACCCATCCGGCGATCTGCCGGTGATTGCCGAATCGGCCTACGTCGACAAGACCGCGATCATCTGCGGCAAGGTCATCATCGGCGAGAACGTGTTTGTCGGCCCCTACGCCGTGATCCGCGCCGACGAAGTCGACGCCAGCGGCGCCATGGACCCGATCACCATCGGCGCCAACTCCAATATCCAGGATGGCGTGGTCATCCACTCAAAGTCTGGCGCGGCGGTGACGATAGGCGAATTTACATCCATCGCGCATCGCTCCATCGTCCACGGCCCCTGCACCGTCGGCGACCGCGTGTTTATCGGTTTCAACAGCGTGCTGTTCAACTGCGCCGTCGGCGATGGGTGCGTGGTGCGCCATAACTCGGTGGTCGACGGCCGTGATTTACCCGCTGCCTTCTACGTGCCCTCCACCACCCGCATCGGGCCGAATACCGACTTGTCGCAATTCCCACCGGTGAGTGTCAGCGCCTCGGAGTTTTCCGAAGACGTGGCACGTACCAACGTTGATCTGGTGCGCGGTTACAAAGCCCTGCAAAACGAGTTCTGAGCCATGAGCCGCCTGCTGATCCGCAACGCCCGCCTGGTGAACGAGGGCCAGGAATTCGATGCCGACGTGTTGGTCGCCAATGGCCGTATCGAGAAGATCGCCAGCAGCATCGGCGGGAACGCCGCGCCGGTGGCCATCGACGCCCAAGGCCAGTGGCTGCTGCCGGGCATGATTGACGATCAGGTGCATTTTCGCGACCCGGGCGCGCCGGATAAGGGCAGCTTCTACAGCGAGTCCCGCGCGGCCGTGGCCGGCGGCATTACCAGTGTGATGGACATGCCCAACACCCAGCCCGCCACACTGAACCTGGAAGCCCTGGCCGATAAAAAGCGCCGCGCGGCCCTGCACTCGGTGGCCAACTACGGCTTTCACTTCGGGGTCAGCAACGACAACCTCGACACCGTCGCCGCCCTCGACCCGCGCGAAGTGGCCGGGGTCAAAGTGTTCATGGGCGCCTCTACCGGCAATATGCTGGTGGACGATCCACGGATCCTGGAACGGCTATTTGCCGAGGTACCGACCATCCTCCTCGCCCACTGCGAACACACGCCGAGCATCCAAGCCAACCAGCAGCGCATGCGTGAACGCTTCGGTGACAAGATCCCCGCCGTCGCCCACCCGCTGATCCGCGATGCCGAAGCCTGCTATCGCTCATCCTCATTCGCGGTGGAATTGGCCAAGCGTCACGGCACGCGCCTGCATGTACTGCACCTGACCAGCGCCCGCGAGTTGGAATTGTTCGAAGACAAACCCCTGGCGCAAAAACGCATTACCGCTGAAGTCTGCGTGCATCACCTGCTGTTCGATGACCACGACTACCACCGCCTTGGCCACCAGATCAAATGCAACCCGGCGATCAAGACCCGCGCCGACCGCGACGCCCTGCGCCTGGCCTTGCTGAGTGATCGTCTGGATGTGATTGGCACTGACCATGCGCCGCATACCTGGGCGCAAAAACAGTTGGAGTATCGTGAGGCGCCCGCGGGTTTGCCCCTGGTGCAACACGCGCTGCCGGCGCTGTTGGAGTTGGTGGCCGATGGGCTGGTGCCGCTGACCACCCTGGTGGCCAAGACCAGCCACCGGGTCGCCGACCTGTTTGCCATCCCCGACCGGGGTTATCTACGCGAAGGGTATTGGGCCGACCTGGTGTTGATCAAACCTGAGCCCGAAGGAAAACCGGTCAGGGATGAACCGATTCTTGCCCGCTGCGGCTGGACGCCGTTCGCCGAACGTAGCTTTCGCCACAGCGTGAGCACCACTCTGGTCTCCGGCCACCTGGCCTGGCACAACGGCCAGGTGGTCGACAGCTGCCAGGGTTTGCCCCTGCATTTCCTAAGGTAGGCGCGAGCTCGCTCCTACAGGTTAAGCGCGAGGCTTGACCGTACCGCAATCGTTGCCCAGCCATTGGGCGTGGGTGTCCAGGCTGCCCTTCTGCTGAACGCCGGTGGCATTGAAGGTGCCGTTGACGGTGGTGGTGAATTCTTTCTGGCTCTGGAAGGTAGCGACGCCGGTGCCCTGGGCTTTCGGGCAACTGAAGCGGAATTTCCACTGGTTACCGGTCTTGTCGGTCACTTCCTGTTTGCAACCCGATTGCGGGTCCGTCAGGGGGATTGAATCAGAGGCGACTTGTGCCGGGGTGAGGCACACCTGCACGCCTTTGCCGGCCATGGTGATGCCTTGCTTTTCCAGCATGGCGCGCTGTTCGGGGGTCATCTGTTGCTTGAGCTGACCGAGGATCAGCGACAGGTCCGGCAGGTCCTGGTTATCGACTTTCATGTTGCTGGTGGTCAATTCCCACAAGCCCGGCGCCAGCATCTGCGCCTGCGCTGCCACCGGCAACGACAAACCAACAACCATGGCCAAACCAAGCAGACGAGCATTCATCGGGTAACTCCTGGGCAATTGTGGGCGTTAGACGCCGCAAAAGTGCCAGTGTTGCACGGCAAATAAAATAGCGACATTCGCAGCCGTTCATGGTCTGTTAGGCATTGGATTGCCTGGAGTACCGTCGTCCATGGATTTCTTTGGCCCGCACCTGCTCGCCTACTTCATCGCCACGCTGCATTTTCTGGGGACGCTCGCCGCGATCCACGCGGTGCTGACCGTCAGGACCGCCCAAGGCTCGATCGCCTGGGCCCTGTCGCTGATGTTCATGCCCTATCTCACGCTGATTCCCTACCTGATTTTTGGCCGCAGCACCTTCGACGCGTACATCCAGGCCCGTCGCCAGGCCAATCAGGAAATGCACACCGCCATCACCGAGCTGAACTGGCGCCCCTGGGTCGAGGAAGCCCTCGCCGCACGCAACTCCAGCGCCTACGCTTCGTTGCGTGCCATGCCCAAGCTGGGGCGCATGCCGTGCCTGGCGAACAATGAAGTGCACCTGCTGATCAATGGCGAGGCCACCTTCGGTGCGATCTTCGAGGCCATTCGCAACGCAAAAACCGCCGTGCTGTTTCAGTTCTTCATCATTCACGACGATGAACTCGGCCGCCAATTGCAGAGCCTTTTGAAGGAAAAAGCCGCTCAAGGCGTGGGCATCTACGTACTGTACGACCGCATCGGCAGCCATGCCCTGCCCCATCGCTACGTGCAATCGCTGCGCGACGCCGGGGTGCAGGTCAAGGCATTCGCCACCCGCAGCGGTTGGCTCAATCGTTTCCAGGTCAACTTCCGCAACCATCGCAAGATCGTGGTGGTGGACGGTATCACCGGGTTCGTCGGTGGGCACAACGTGGGCGATGAATACCTGGGCAGAAAACCGCCGCTGGCGCCGTGGCGCGATACCCATGTGCAAGTTACCGGCCCGGTAGTGGCCTGCCTGCAGGAATCGTTTGCCGAGGACTGGTTCTGGGCCGCGCGCGAGCTGCCGCCGCTGATTCTGCCGGACGCCTACCCCGAAGACGGCGTGCTCTGCCAATTGCTCGCCAGCGGCCCGGCCGATCCGTATGAAACCTGTTCGCTGTTTTTCGTCGAGGCCATCCATGCGGCAACCGAGCGCGTATGGATCACCAGCCCGTATTTCATCCCCGACGAAGCGGTCTTCGCCGCCCTGCGCCTGGCGGTCCTGCGCGGGGTGGATGTGCGCCTGCTGCTGCCATCGCGACCCGACCACCGCATCGTGTATGCCGCGTCCAGCCTGTATGCGATCGAAGCGGTGCGCGCCGGTGTCCGGGTGTTCCGCTACACGCCAGGTTTTCTGCATCAGAAGGTGGTGTTGGTAGACAGCGAGATCAGCGCCATCGGCAGCGCAAACATGGACAACCGCTCGTTCCGGCTGAATTTCGAAGTGATGTTGCTGACGGTCGACGAAGCCTTCGCCAAGCAGGTGGAACAGATGCTGCTGGACGACTTCGCCCTGGCCCACGAGGTCAGCCAGGAAGAAAGCCGCGAGACCCGCCGCCTGCAACAACTAGGCATGCGGGTGGCGCGCTTGATCTCACCGATTCTCTAACGGCCAATGCGGTAAAAAAATGTGGGAGGGAGCTTGCTCCCTCCCACAGTTGGATCTCCACCTTTCTGGAACATCAGCTCAGCGATAGATGTCTTCCCGCGTCCACGGCAGTTCATGGCTGCCATCCGCGTGAGGCTTCACCGCGAGGATCTGGTGCAGGTTGATCCAGCCCCGGGCAAACGCATAAGCACACCCGGCCAGGTACAAGCGCCAGATGCGCAACGCCTGCGCCGGCACCATCTTCGCCGCCGCTTCCAGATTGTCTTCCAGTCGCTCGCTCCAATGGTCCAGGGTGCGGGCGTAATGCAGGCGCAGGCTTTCGACGTCGACCACTTCCAGCCCGACTTCGCTGATCTCGGCAGTCATCATCGCCAAATGCGGCAGTTCGCCGTTGGGGAATACATAACGCTCGATAAACTCCCCAGCGCCACGGCCCACAGGACGGCCGTCGGTGTGCTTGGCGGTAATGCCGTGGTTCATCACCAGGCCGCCTTCGCGCACGGCACCAAACAGGGTCTTGCAGTATTGCGCCAGGTTGGCGTGGCCGACGTGTTCGAACATGCCCACGCTCACCACTTTGTCGAAACGACCATCCTGGGGCAGATCGCGGTAGTCGAGCAGTTGCAGGTCGATCTGGTCTTCCAGACCCTCGGCTTTTACTCGCTCCTTGGCCAACGCCAGCTGTTCCTTGCTCAGGGTGATACCAAACACTCTCACCCCGAACTCACGCGCCGCGAAACGTGCCAGCCCGCCCCAGCCGCAGCCTACGTCGAGCAGGTACTCGCCTGGCTGCAAGCGCAACTTGCGGCACAGGTGGCGGAATTTGTCTTGCTGGGCCTGATCGATGGATTCGCTGCCGGTTTCGAAATACCCGCAGGAGTACGCCATGTCCTGATCCAGCCATAGCTGGTAGAACTCGTTGGACAGGTCGTAATGGTAGGAAATAGCCGCGGCGTCGGTGGCCTTGTCGTGGATCGAGCGCACCGGCAGACTCGCGCCGTCGTCCTCGACCAAGGCATGACTCAACTCATCACAGACCCGGATCACTTCGCTGATGGAGCCTTCCAGCTCCAGTTTGCCTTCGACGAAAGCTTCACCCAACGAGTCGAGTGTGGGATGGGTCAGTTGGGGCACGACCGTGGGGTCCTTCACCACGATAGTCACACTGGGCTCGGGGCCCAAGTTGAATTCATGGCCATCCCAGAGTCGAAGACGCAGCGGCAGCTGAAGATTCTGTAAGGCCGGTGGAAGTTGCGCGAGCATGAGTAGTCCCCCCTTGTTTCAGACGTCTGGAATGAGGGTAGACCATCCCAAGAAAAGTAGGAGGCTATCGATTTGATAGCGCTTTTCTATGGGGCTCGGCGTTGGAGCAAACCGTCCTGGATCCACTGTTTCAGCCACGTAACCGCTTGCAGCGGGGCACCCTCTCCATAAGTGACTGCCAGTTGCGCACACAGTTCTGCGAAGGTCCAACCGGTCGTCACCATGCCTGCCAATGCAAAGGCTTCTGCGGGTTCCAGGCTGCGGTAACGGCACACATTCTGATCGCGCCATACCAGGCAGATCTGTGCGAGGTCCAAGGTGTGGCTGTCGGGGAAATCCGCGCCATCCTTGCTGGCACGCCAGATGGCCACGCTGTTGAAGTGGCAAAGTCGCTGCTGGACGGACGGTGTCAGACAGACCTGCAAACCGGGCCAATCCTCGGGCGGCAGGCCCGCCATATCGTTGAGGGTCAGCGGCTCACCCTGGGGTGCATCGAACGCCAGGGTGAAGGCCCACTCCAACTGGGCCAGTTCAACCAACGGCGCACTTTGCTCGGCCACCAGATGCTCGTGGATAAACCCCGCAAACCGCTCACCCAGCCAGCGCAGGCTGTAGTGGGCCGAGGGATAACGACGCAAGTAAGCTTGCGTCAGCCGCGCAAACTCCTCATCTCCCAGCCAATACAGGATGGCGCTGAAGTCATGCCGCAACACCTCCTGCAGCCGTGCCAGATAAGCGTTGTGGTAGATCGCCAGGCCGGTGTCTACATCCAGCGTCGGCCCGCCCAATAAAGTCGCGGCAAAGCCACTGTTGGCATCCGGCGTCTGCGCTGACAAGTGCTGCTCAAAGGCCAATTGCCAGTCGGTCAGGCGCATAACGACCTCCTGGCCAAGGCTGCGGCGCCCAACTCCCGGGCCTTTTCCAGCTCGGTGAGCAGTTCTTCGAACGGCGGGAAATGGTCATCGCGCTCCAACAGCGTCGAGACCGGCCCCAAATGCTCCAGGGTCTGTTGATACAACGTCCACACCGGGTCGCACACTGGGTGGTCGTGGGTATCGACTACGTAGTCGCCATAATCCATATGCCCGGCCAGATGCAGCTGGCGGATACTGTCGGGCGGCAGGTTGCGGATGAAGGTCCAGGCATCGAAGCCATGGTTGCGCGCACTGACATACACGTTGTTAACGTCCAGCAGCAGCTGGCAGCCCGACAAGTGGGCCAGGGCATTGAGGAATTCCCATTCGGTGAATTCATCCGCCTTGGAACGCACATAGCTGGAGACATTTTCCAGCACCAACGGGCGCTGCAATACATCCTGCACTTGGCGAACGCGAGCAGCCACATAGCAGAGGCTTTCTTCGGTGTAAGGCAGGGGCAGCAGGTCATGTAACTGGTGCGCACTGCCACGGCTCCAGCACAGGTGATCGGAAATCCACGCGGGCTGGATGCGCTCGGCGAGCTGCTTGATGTGTTTCAGGTAGTCCATGTCGACGGGGTGGGGGCCGCCGATGGACAGGGACACACCGTGCATCACCAAGGGGTAACGCTCGGCTATCGCGTCCAGGTAGTACAAGGCTTTGCCGCCCTGCACCAGATAGTTCTCGGAGATCACTTCGAACCAATCCACGGCCGGCGATTGTTCGAGGATCTGCTGGTAGTACTCACTGCGTAAACCCAGGCCATAACCCAGACTTGGAAGGGACGCGGACATGACTCACTCCTGGGGAAAGTGTCCGCAGCGACGGGGGCTGCCGCTGCGGTTGCACTCGTTTGCCGGTTATTCGCCGACTTTGCCGCCCGCCGCGTCACAGGCGGCCTTGGTCATGGCCTTGAAGCCGTGGCCCTTGCAGACCGCCTGGCCTTTGCAGGCGTTTTCAGCGGTTTTGCAGTCGTTCATGCCTTTGCAGGACGTCACGCCGTAGCAATGCACTTGCGCATCTGCGGCTTGTACCTGGGTCGCAACACCAGCAAACATAGTGGCGGCGGCCATCGCCAGGGCAGCACCAGCAGCAGCGGATTTAATGTTCATTCTCGTATTCCTCATGATCGGTAGTGGCGTCGGTCTGAACGGAGTGCTCAGTCTCGACACAGCACTAGAGTGAGACCCCTTATCGGCGTTACAGTCGTGTGCAAATATTTCTGAAATTAATCCTCAAGCTTCGACAGCGGCTCCTGAAACCGCAGTAAACGCCCGGCATTGCCCAGTACCAGCAAGGTGCTGAGGTTATGCAGCACTGCCGCAATCATCGCCCCCGCAGCGCCCAGCCAGCCAAAGGCGGCAAACACCACGATGGCCAACGTCCAGCCCAGACCGATGACCACATTGACCTGCAACGTACGCCGGCACTGGCGACTCAAGCGCACACAAGTGCCCAGGCGCCGCAGGTCGCTGCCGATCAACACCACATCCGCCGAGGCCAGGGCAATGTCCGCCCCGCCCGCCCCCATGGCCACGCCAACCACGCCAGCCTTGAGCGCCAGGGAATCGTTGATCCCATCACCGACCACCATGGGCCGGAAGCCGCTGCCGATTTCCCCCAGCACGCGGTTGAGCTTGTCTTCCGGCAACGCCTGGGCTTCGACATCGCTGATGCCCACCTCCAGCGCCAGGCTGTCGGCCACGCTTTGACGGTCGCCGGTCAGCAGCAGTTGGCGACCCAGGCCCAAATCCCGCAACTCTTGCAGGGCCTGGCGGGCTTCCGGCTTGACGCTGTCGGCCAGCAGCAGCCAGGCCAGAAACTGCCCGTTCAGGGCCAGCCCGGCAATCGGGCCGTCATGGTTCGGCACCGTCGTCGTGACAATACCCAATTGCTCGAACAACTCGGGACGGCCCAACGCCGCTTCGCCCTGCTCGGTGTGTGCCACGACGCCCAGGCCCTGGCGCTCGCGGATATCCGTGAGCGCCAGCATTTGCGCCTGAGTCGCCAACCCCGCCAACGCACGGCTGACTGGGTGGCTGCTGGCCGAACCGAGGCTGGCCGCAAGGTTGAGCAGCGCCTGGCGATCGGTCGACGAGGTCTCGATGGACTGCAAACGCAGGGTGCCAAAAGTCAGGGTGCCGGTCTTGTCGACCACCAGCGAGGTCAGGTCCGCCAACTCTTCGAGGAACGCCGAGCTGCGAATCAGGATCCCATGCCGGGCCGCCACGGCGATCCCGGCAATCGCCGTCGCCGGTGCCGACAGCACCAGGGCGCACGGGCACGCCGCCACCAGCACCGCGAGCATCGCCTGGGCGTCATTGGTCACAAACCAGGTCACTGCCGCCAGCAGCAACACCAACACCATATAGCTGCCCGCGTAACGCTCCAGCAGCCGCGTGATTGGCGGCTTGGAACGTTCGGCGTTCTGCATCAGCGCTATGACTTTGCCCAGGGTCGACTCATTGCCGGTGCGCGTCACTTGCAGGCGCAACAGGCCATCGAGGTTGATCGCCCCGCCAAACACCTGCACCCCCACACTGGCTTCCAACGGCACCGACTCGCCGGTGATCGGCGCCGTGTCCAGGCTCGCCTGGCCCGACAGAACCACGCCATCGGCGGGCACGCGATCACCGGCACGCACCTCGACGATATCGCCGGTGCTCAGCGTGCCGTTATCCACTTCGATGATGCTGCCGTCGGCCTGCACCCGCCGCGCATGGCTGCGGGTCAGTTTACCCAGGGCATGAATCGCCTCCTGGGAGCCGATCACGCTGCGCTCTTCCAAGACGTGGCCGAAGATCATGATGATCGGCAGCAGCGCGGCGGTCAGCAGATCGCCGGTCGCCCAGGCGCCGAGCATCGCCAGGGCGATAAGTTGGTCGGTAATGCCATGCAGGCTGGGAAAACGCAGGCTGTACCAGGCCGAGCGCATCACCGGCACCGCCACCAGCAACGAGGCCACACCGAGCAACAACTGACTGACGCCGGTCTGGTCCGGCGCCAGCCAGCGCCATACCAGCCCCAGCATCAGCAAGCCCAGGGCGAGCATGGCCAGGGTCAATTGCCGGGCAGCGCTGCGCTGTTCGGCGGAGGTCAGCATAGGCGCGCTCATTGTTCGGCTCCCTGGATGATCAAGCGGGAGTCGTCTTTAGGATCGACCGTGGTCACCGAACCGGCCTGGCCGAGAATCGTCGGCATACGCTCGCGGTACAGGCGTAACAGCAAGCCCGGGTCTTTGACCTGGGCCAGGCTGGCGACCGTGGCGGTTTGCGCCTGGGCATTGGCCAGACGCTCACTGGCCTGGGCGTGGGCAACTTGCACCACGCGGTCGGCCTGCTGGTTGGCGGTCTGGGTGAGTTTTTCCGCTTCGGTCCGGGCGTTTGCCACGGCTTTGTCGGCTTGTTGACTGGCGGTGAGTACGGCGTTGAATGCGTTCACCGCCGGGCCCGGCAGGCTCGATTGCACATCGACCCGCGTCACCTCGATGCCCAACCCCAGACCGGTGGCGGCCAACTCGGCCAGGCGCTTGTTGATGCCTTGCACCAAGTCACCCCGCAGCCGCTCGCGACGCTCGGCGGCGCCGTTGTCGGTACCGATCAATTCGGGGCGCGCCACCAGGATCGTGTCCAGATCGCGCGCCGCCGTCAGGGCCACGGCGCTGCGGGTCACCAGGCGATCCAGGGCCGGCAGCACATGCGCGCCCTGCAACACAAAGGCGTAGGGCTCGGTGACCTTGTAGAACACCCGCACATCCAGTTGCACCACACCGGCATCGCCGGTCAGCAAATAGCCGGAGCCAGCCAGGGCGTCGCTCAAGGGCGTGGCGAAACTGGCCACGCGATCAGCCTGCACCGCCGCATCGGAACGCAACAGGTTCTCCACCCGACGCTCGATTACCCGGTCGGCCGCCGGCAATAACACCACCTGCTCGAACGGCTGCGGCCAGGCCAGCAGCAGCCCGGCATTCTGGATGCGGTCGAGGGCGCCGAAGTGCAGCACCACGGCGCGGTTCTGCGGGTCGATCTGCCGCACGTTGGAAAACGCCCATGCCAACGCGGCCAACACGGTCACCGCGTACAACGCCAGGAACGTCAGGCGCCCGGCCTGGATCCAGGGGCTGTCCGGGCTGTCACGCTCGGTCATGGCTGAACGTCCTTGGGCCCGTCCACCAACGCGCGAAAGGGCGCAGCGTCGGTGCGCAGGATGATTTTGGTGCCAGGGGTCACGACCGTGCCCAGGGTATCCAGGGAGCGCAGCAGGTTATACAGCTGCGGATTGCCGGCGTAGGCACGTCCATAAATCTGCGCGGCTTCGACCCGTGACTGGGCTTCGATGTCGGCGGCTTTCACCGTCGCATCGGCCTGCACGATCCGCGCGTCACGCTCCGCCGCGGAGCGAATCTGCGCGGCCTCGCGCTTGCCCACGGCCGTGCGTTCGGTGGCGATGGTTTCACGCTCGGCACGCATGCGGTCGACGGTGGCGGTCAGCGTGACCGACGGCAACGTCAGGCGCTCGATCCCCACCTGCGCCACTCGTACGCCATAGGTGGTGAGCAATTGTTGATCAATCTGCTGGCGCAACTGCGCCTCGAAATCGGCGATGCGCACCTGGCTGGCGTCGGTGTTGATCAAGCTCGACAGGTCAAAACTGGCCGCCGTGGTTTCCAGTGCAGAGCCGACGAAGGTGCGAATCTGCCGCGCCGCCTCATCCGGCTGGTTCTGCACGGCGCGCATAAAGCGCTGCACATTGTCGGCATCGCCCTGCACCTGCCACGCCACATAGGCCTGCACGATAATCCGCAGGCCGTCACGCGTGCCCACATCCTGCAAGCCGCTGGAGGTGGTGCGCAGGCGCAAGTCCACCGGGATCGCCGCTTCGAACGGCGCCGGCCAGCGCCAGCCCAGGCCCGGTTCCAGCAACACCCGCGACGGGTTGCCAAAGCGGGTAATCACCGTGGCCTCGCCGGAGCGCACCTGCACCAGGCTCGCCGCCGCCACCGCAAACAGCACCAGCAACACCGCCCAGGCCATACGCCGCCAAGGGAAAGGCCCCGCCACCTGTTCATCACCGTGATGATGGTGATGGTGGCCGTGGTGGTGACCATGATCGTGAGAATGAGCGCTCAACAGACAGACTCCTTATTGAACGGCTTTACGCGGCAGCGAAGGGTCGGCCGGCAAAGTAAAAGAACGCAGATCAATCGTCGGTGCACCTTCGGCGCCCAGGCGGTGATCCAGAATAAGCAGCTTGGCGTGGGCCAGGCCCAGGCTGAGTTGGCCCAGGTACTGTTCCAGCACAAAGGCCCGACCGGCCGTGGCGTAGGCCTTTTGTTCGGCGGTAAAGCGCAGGTCGGCCGCTTGGGCACCGGCATTCACTTCACGCGCGGTGGCCAAGGCCTGGTCGCGGGCGGTGCTGGCTTGCAGCAAGGCCTGGTTGGTGTGTTCGCTGGCGGCGCCGCGCTCGCGGGAGATCAGGGCCTGGGCGCCGATCTGCGCGGCTTGCACGCCGTGGTAGGCATTGGCGGCGCCGGCCGGTGGGTGGATGGCTTCCACGACGGTGGCGAGGATTTCCACACCGCTGTCGAGTTTCTGCAAATCCGCCTGCACGGCGCGGCCGATTTCGTCGGCCAGGCGGGTACGTTGTTCGCCGAGCAATTCGTCGAGGGTACGCGAAGCAAAATCGTGCACCAGGATGCGGCTGGCGGTGCTGCGGATCAGGGTCGGCACATCCGCACTGTTATAGGTGGCGGCGAGTGCGGCCTGGTCGGTGAGGCCAATGCGGTAAACGAAGCGCACATCCATGTTGACGATCTGGAAGCTCTGTTTATCGCCGCTGCTGCTGGCGATCACCTGGGATTTGTCATTCACATGGCTGGCGTCCCACAGCCGATTGGCAATCAGCGGTGCCGGGCCTTCGGCAGGCGCCAACTCCGGTGCGGCGACCTCGCTGACGCTGGTGGCCAACTCATGCACCACGCCGTTCTCGATGCTTAACACACGGCCCAAGGGCCACGGCAACCCTGCATGCAGGCCAGGGCCGAACACTTCGACGGGTTTGCCAAAGCGTTCATAAATCCCACGGCCTTGCAGGGGCACTTCATGCACGCCGGTCAGCGCCCAGCCGACCGCCAGCACCACCAGCAACACCGGCAAAAACGCCCGGCGCATGTAGGTAAACGCCCAGATCTGGCGCAGGTCGATGCCGAAGCGGTTGTGTAATTCGTGCTGCAACGCCAGCAGCGGTTGTGGCGGCCAGCGCAGCAACCCGGCGATGAAGCTTTGCGCCATCAGGCGTGGTTCAAGGCGCGGCTGGCGCGGACTGAACAGCGACAGCACACCTCTTAATAGAAACTCCAGCGCTACCAGCGCCGGCAACAGCCCGACCAGCACCGCCAGGCGCAACGGCCAGACCGACTCGGCCCCGGCAAACAACAGGCAAATGGCACTGACCACCAGGCAGGTAATCGCCACCCGGCTCAATTGCGCCAGTTGCGCGGCTTCCGGCCACTGGGCCGTGGTTTCCTGAGCCAGGCGCCGTTCGAACACCAGCAAGCCAAACGCCAGCGCCAACGCCAATGCCGCCCCCACGCTGGCCGCTTGGCCCACAGGCGCCGAGGGCAGGGCCAGGTTCCAGAATTCGAGGATGCTGACCAGCGCCAGCAGCGACCAGCCGCCCAGCCACAACACTGGCGCACCGATCTGCCGGCCAAAGTGCCCCAGAAGGCGGGTGTAACGGCCCGTTTCTTCAACCGGTAACTCAACCGCGGGCTCTTCCAGCGCCTGGGCACGCCAATCGGCCACCCACCACGCCGACTGCAGCCCCGCCACCAGCACCAGCAGGGCCGATGCACAGTTGATCAACACCACCGGCCAGATCGACACAGGTGCAAACAGCGCGACAAACAACGCCAGCACCCAACCGACAACGGCCAGCACCGTCAGGCTGATACCGGCTTGCCGCAATCGGCGGGCATGGAACAGCCCCTGCTGAAAACGCGGCAGGCCTTCAACCGAAGCGCCGTCCGCCTCTAGATCCACTTGCATGCCAACACGTCCGCCTGTACACAATTCGTTACGATATAACACGTGGCGTGAAATTTTTGTTCGTTAAACAGCGTTTTTAAGCTGCACACAGATCTCCTGTGGGAGAGGGCTTGCTCCCGATGGCGGTTGATCAGCCAGCACCTGCATCGACTGACAGACCGCTATCGGGAGCAAGCCCCCTCCTACATTTGTCCCTCAGTGCTTTCCAGATCGTGACTAACCCCCCATAAACACGAGCCATCACTGGTGCACGCCATGAATAATCGGCACACTCCAAGCAGTTTTTCGCGGGCTCTCGGACAAGGAAGCGTCACCCCCCCATGATTTCTATCTATCAGCTCAAACCGCGGTTCCAGAACCTGCTGCGCCCACTCGTGCAGCGCCTCTACGACAATGGCACCACGGCCAACCAGATCACCGTGCTGGCCGGGGTCATTTCCCTGCTGGTCGGCCTGTTGATCGCCAGCTTCGCCCAACACCTGTGGCTGTTTGCGCTGATCCCGCTGTGGATGATCCTGCGCATGGCCCTCAACGCCATCGACGGCATGCTCGCCCGGGAATTCGGCCAGCAGTCGCGTTTGGGCGCCTACCTCAATGAACTGTGCGACGTGATTGCCGACAGTGCGCTGATCCTGCCCTTCGCGCTGATCCCCGGCGTGAGCCTGGTGCCGGTGCTGCTGGTGGCGCTGCTGGCGGTGTTCAGTGAATACGCTGGCGTGCTGGGGCCGATGGTCGGCGCCTCACGGCGCTATGACGGGCCGATGGGCAAGAGTGACCGTGCGTTCGTCCTCGGCGTGCTGGCCACCGGTGTGGCGCTCGGCTGGCTCGGCGCCGGCTGGGTCGACACGGTGATGTGGCTGGTCGCCGCCCTGCTCGCCTACACCCTGGTCAACCGGGTGCGCCAGGGCCTGAAAGAAGAACAACACATCTCCCCTTCTGCATAAGGATTTTGCAATGCGCGAACAGCAAGAGCACACCTTCAGTACCCATGACGGCGTCGAGCTTTTCTACCGTCATTGGCCGGCCAGCGCGCCTGCGGACGGCGAACCGCGCAAGGCGATCCTGCTGTTTCACCGTGGCCATGAGCACTCGGGCCGTATCGCGCACCTGGTGGATGAACTGGGCCTGCCGCAGTTCGATTTCTTCGCCTGGGACGCCCGTGGCCACGGCCAATCGCCTGGCGAACGCGGCGACAGCCCGAGCTTCGCTACCAGTGCCCGCGATGTGCAGACCTTCCGCGACCATATCGGTGCCACCTATGGCATCGAGGAAGAACAGTGTGCCGTGATCGCCCAAAGTGTCGGCGCGGTGATCGCAGCCACCTGGGTGCATGACTACGCGCCGAAAATCCGCGCCCTGGTGCTCGCGTCCCCGGCGTTCAAGGTCAAGCTCTACGTGCCCTTCGCCCGGCCGGGCCTGGCGCTCATGCGCAAATTTCGCGGCAACTTTTTCGTCAACAGCTACGTCAAGGCCAAGTTCCTCAGCCATGACCCGGAGCGCGTGGCGTCCTACGACAGCGACCCGCTGATCACCAAGGCCATCTCGGTAAACGTGCTGCTGGGCCTGTACGAAGCCGCCGACCGGGTTGTCGCCGATGCCCAGGCGATCCAGGTGCCGACCCAATTGCTGATCTCAGGCTCCGACTTTGTGGTGCACCGCAAACCCCAGCAGCAATTTTTCGACCGTCTTGGCAGCTTGAAAAAAGAACTGCATATCCTCCCCGGTTTTTTCCACGACACCCTCGGTGAACGTGACCGCGCAGTGGCCGTGAACAGCGCCAGGCGTTTTATCCTGCAGAACTTCGCCCACCCGCTGGACCGCGCATCCCTGCTGGACGCCGACAAACTGGGCGCCACCTGCGCCGAATCCGAATCCCTCGCAGCGCCCTTGCCACGCAATTCCCTGCGCGACCTGTACTGGCGCCTGACCCGCGCCAGCATGGGCCTGGGCAAGAACCTGTCGGACGGCGTAAAGCTAGGCTTCGACACCGGCTTCGATTCCGGCAGCACCCTGGACTACGTGTACCGCAACACGCCCACCGGCAAGGGCAGGCTGGGGCGCATGATCGACACCAACTACCTCAACTCCATCGGCTGGCGCGGTATTCGCCAGCGCAAGCTGAACGTCGAGGAACTGCTGCGCCTGGCCATGGCCAAGCTGAGGGATGAACAGCGCGAAGTGCGCATCGTCGACATCGCTGCCGGTCATGGGCGCTACATTCTTGAAGCCTTGCAGGGCGTGTCGCCGCTGCCGGAATCGATCCTGCTGCGCGACTACAGCGACATCAACGTGCGCGACGGTGGCGCGCTGATTCGTGAGAAAGGCCTGGGAGACATCGCGCAGTTCGTCAAAGGAGATGCGTTTGACCGCTTGGATTTGGCGGCACTGCAACCCAAGCCGACGCTGGCGGTGGTGTCCGGGCTGTATGAACTGTTTGCCGATAACGCCATGGTCGGTGGTTCGTTGGCCGGCCTGGCTGAAGCCGTGGAGCCCGGCGGTTACCTCGTATACACCGGCCAACCGTGGCACCCGCAACTGGAACTGATCGCCCGCGCACTGACCAGCCATCGCCAGGGCCAGGCCTGGGTGATGCGCCGTCGCAGCCAGGCGGAAATGGACCAACTGGTAGAAGCAGCGGGCTTTCGCAAGATCACCCAGCGTGTGGATGAGTGGGGCATCTTTACCGTGTCCCTGGCCCAGAAGATCTGACCATGCGCGAACCCGGTTTATTGAAACCAGCGGTCTTGTGGCTGCTGTTGTTGGCGCCGCTGTTTTTCAGCACTTACGGCTTCGCCACGTGGGTCACCAGCCAGCGCAGCGACGTCGGCACCCTGGTGTTCGACTGGGAAACCCATATGCCGTTCTGGGCCTGGACCATCGTGCCCTACTGGTCCATCGACCTGCTCTACGGTTTCTCCCTGCTGCTGCCCAACAGCCGCCATGAGCTGAAGCAACACGCGTTGCGCCTGCTCAGCGCGCAGGTCATCGCCGTGAGTTGCTTCCTGATCTGGCCGCTGCGCTTTACCTTTGAGCGGCCGGAACTGGATGGCGTGTTCGGCTGGCTGTTTGCCGTGCTGGCGGGTTTCGACAAACCGTTCAACCAGGCGCCCTCGCTGCATATCGCGCTGCTGGTGATCCTGTGGGTCATGTATCAGCGCCACACCCAAGGAATGTGGCGCTGGCTGGTGCATGGCTGGTTCGCCTTGATCGGTATTTCGGTGCTGACCACTTATCAACATCACTTTATCGACTTACCCACAGGCGCCCTCGCCGGCTGGATCTGCGTGTGGCTGTGGCCGGTGGAACATCCAAGCCCCTTGCTGAATGCACGGCTGACCCGGGATTCGAAGCGCTGGCGCTTGGGCCTGCGCTACGGCCTGGGAGCCTTGGCACTGGCGATTCTGGCGTTTTCCCTGGGCGGCGCCTGGTTATGGCTGCTCTGGCCGGCGGTGTCCCTGGGCCTGATCAAGGCGAATTACCTGGTGCTCGGCGCGTCGGGCTTTCAGAAACGCAGCGATGGCCGGCTCACACCTGCGGCGCGTTGGCTGTATGCCCCCTACCTGGCCGGGGCGTGGATAAATTCGCGCCTGTGGACACGCAAACACCCACAGCCGGACCTGATTGTGGATAACGTGTGGCTGGGGCGGATTCCCAGTGCGAAAGAGCAGGATTCATTCAGCGCCATCGTCGACCTCTGTGCCGAATTGCCGATTAATCCACAGGGCCGCGCGTATCAAAGCATCCCCGTGCTGGACCTGATCGCCCCGACACCCGCCGAATGCCAGCAAGCCGCTGAGGCCATCGAGCGCCTGCGTTCAAGCGGCCCGGTGCTGGTGTGCTGCGCCCTCGGCTACTCACGTAGTGCCACCGCCGTCGCCGCCTGGCTGCTGCACAGTGGGCGCGCCGCCACGGTGGACCAAGCGCTGGCTATTATTCGTACAGCGCGGGCCCATGTGGTCCTGCATCCTGCTCATCGTCAAGCGTTGGAGGGTTTACCCCATGCCCGCTGATATGGAACTCCAGGTGGTCGCCAGCCTGCTGCGCCGTGGCCGTTCACTGGATCAGTTATCCACAGGCCTGACCGTGGCCGGTGTGCTATTTGGCTTGGCCCAATTACTGATGGCGAGTGTTTCAACCCTCTGCCTGCTGCTCAGCCTGTGGATGATTATCCTCGGGCTGCTGCAAAAGTACTGGGCGCTGCGCGTGGCCTTCGACGCCGACCTGTTCGCCCTGCTGGCCCGCGATACCGAGCGCACTGCGGACCTCGACCAAGCCCTGCAAGCCCTTGGCCTGCAATCGGCCAAGCGTGCCGGCCGGCCCTGGACCGAGCGCCGTCGCGGCGCCCTCAAATTGCTGCGCAAACAAGCCTGGCTGCTGGGCGCGCAAGCGCTGCTGACCCTCGCCGTGATCCTCGCCAGTCCCTGGCTGCCTTTCGCCGGATAAGGAATTCCCATGTTCGAACCCGTGGTCGCCACGCTCATTACCTCCATGGCCCGCACCGTCACCGGCGCCCGCAGCCTGTGGCTGGGTTGCGCGCCAGTGCCGGTGCAACGTATCTATTTCGCCAACCACAGCAGCCACGGCGACTTCGTACTGCTGTGGGCCTCGCTGCCGCAGAACCTGCGCAAATTCACGCGCCCGGTGGCCGGCAGCGATTACTGGAATAAAAGCGCCCTGCGCCGCTACATCATCAACCGCGTGTTCAATGGCGTGCTGATCGACCGCGAGCGCAAAGACCCTGTGGATAACCCCTTGCAGCCCATGCTCGCCGCGCTGGAAGGCGGCGACTCGCTGATCATCTTTCCCGAGGGCACGCGCAACCTGGAGGACGGCTTGCTGCCGTTCAAAAGCGGCATCTACCATCTGGCCAAAAGTTACCCACAGGCTGAATTGATCCCGGTGTGGATCGCCAACCTCAACCGGGTCATGCCCAAGGGCCGCGTGCTGCCGCTGCCTTTGCTGTGCACCACCAGCTTCGGCGCCCCCTTGCAATTGGAAGAAGGCGAAGACAAAACCGCGTTCCTTGCCCGAACCCGCGATGCCCTGCTCGCCCTCGCCCCGGAGCATTCCTGAGATGGATAGCCAAACCCTGATGTTATTCGGCGGCATCGGCGCGATCCTGGTGCTCGCCTCGCTGATCGGCCTGATCCTCAAACTGCGCACCCGCGGCACCCCCAATGCGGTGATCGACAACCTCAACGCGCGCATCAACGCCTGGTGGGTGATGGTGGTGGTCATCGGCATCGCCTTCTGGCTCGGTACTGGCGCGGTGATCCTGCTGTTCTACGCAGTGTCGTTCTACGCCCTGCGCGAATTCCTCACCCTCACGCCCACCCGGCGCAGCGACTACCCGGCCCTGGTGGCCGCGTTCTACCTGGCATTGCCGCTGCAATACCTGCTGATCTACTCGGACTGGTACGGGTTGTTCTCGATCTTTATCCCGGTGTACGTGTTCCTGCTGCTGCCGATCCTGGCCTCCCTGGGCGGCGACAGCACGCACTTCCTCGAACGCGCCTCCAAAGTGCAATGGGGGCTGATGATCGCAGTGTTCTGCGTGTCCTTCGTGCCCGCCCTGCTGACCCTCGACATCCCCGGCTACGAAGGCCGCAACCTGCTGCTGATCGCCTACCTGGTGATCGTGGTGCAACTCTCGGACGTGCTGCAGTACGTGTGCGGCAAGCTGTTCGGCAAACGCAAGATTGCGCCCAACCTGTCGCCATCGAAGACTGTGGAAGGCTTTGTCGGCGGGATTCTGTTGTCATCCCTGATCGGTGCGGCGCTGTGGTGGACCACGCCGTTCAACCCGTGGCAGTCGTTCCTGATCGCCTTGCTGATCAACCTGCTCGGCTTCGCCGGCGGCATCGTCATGTCGGCAATCAAGCGCGACCGGGGGGTGAAGGATTGGGGGCATATGATCGAAGGGCACGGCGGGATGCTGGATCGCCTGGATTCGGTGTGTTTTGCGGCGCCGATTTTCTTCCACCTCGTGCGCTACTGGTGGACCTGAACATCTTGAAAGCTAACAAATTGAATTACTTTGTAAGCCTATAGGCAAACAGAATCCTGTATTTTGTTAGCTTATAGGCTTATTTTTTTGTGCTTGCTGTATGCCTATAGGCTAATATTAATTTCAATATTGATAGCCTATAGGCTTACGAAGGTCTTTCACCATGGGTACTTCCAACCTCTACAAGCTGCGCCTTTCTCAAGTAGAACGCGCTATTGAACCCTTTAACACCGTTAAAGGCGCACCCGTTCCGCCAGGCGGATGGTTGCGGTCTATCAGAGAATCGTTGGGTCGCTCATTAAGAGCCCAGGCCGAAATAGCGGGCGTGTCTTCAGTGACCTTGACCAAGTCTGAGCGCTCCGAAGCTGAGGATCGCATTTCGCTTGCACAGCTAAGAAAGCTCGCGGCAGCACTGGACTGTGAACTCGTGTACGGCCTGGTCCCCAAAAAGCCCCTGCATGAAGTCATCCAAGACCGCGCCGAACTCATGGCCAAGCAAGAAATCCTAGGCGTCGCTCATTCCATGAGCCTCGAAGATCAACGTCCTTCTGATGCCTTCATCGAACGTCAGATTGATGAACGTCGCAAAGAATTGCTCGACGGTCCATGGACACGCCTATGGCAATAGAACTGGAACTTAAACCAGGTCAAACCCCGCTCGATCCGGACGAAGTCGCTGGGCTGAAACCGAGACACATCGCCACCCAAGGCGAATTGGATGAATGGGAGGCGCAAAACATCCTCAAAGCCTCGCGTTGGGTAGCTCGGCAAAAAAAGCTGGATGTGCTGAATGATCATTTCTGCCGCGAACTCCACGTGAAAATGTTCGACGACACTTGGAAGTGGGCCGGTACTTTCCGAAAATCAGATAAAAACATTGGCTGTGACTGGACACAGATTGCCGTCAACTTGCGTCAATTGCTCGACAACGTGGCTTACTGGCTGGAGCACAACGTATTCCTGCCAGAAGAGATTGCCGTGCGCTTTCATCATCGACTTGTGTGGCTACACGCTTTCCCCAATGGCAACGGTAGACATGCTCGCCTCATGACCGATTGCCTGCTGAGGCAATGTGGTCTTGCTCCCTTCTCCTGGGGGCGCGGTAACCTGGTGATCGTGAACGAAGTTCGCCAACGCTACATCCAGGCGCTTCGCGCTGCCGACGCCAATGATTACGCGCTGCTGTTGGCATTCGTGCGCAGCTGACTCGGTAAACATCCCCGCCGTGCGGCGTATCGGTGTCATCTTTTGTATCAAAGACGCGTGTAAGATACGCCGCACTTAGCCAGGGATGCTCACCATGTTCGATTCGCTCAAAGCCATCAGCCGTCGTGTTGTCGGTGTGTTTCTGACTGTGGTGGGGGCCGTTTTTGGCCAATGGCATCCGCCGCTGTGGCTGCGCGCCATCGGCCGTGGCCTGGCGAACCTGGGTAACAAGGCCCGCGCTTATCCGCGCCAGGCCGGTGCCGGCGTATTGGGCCTGGTGCTGCTTGCGGCCGCTGGCTTCTATGGCTGGCACTGGTACTCCAACCTGCCGCAGCCCCATACCGTGGGCTATTCGCTGCACAAACCCAATCTGACTGACTACACCCAGCAACCGCCGGTTGTGGATAACTTGCAAGTGCGTTTTGCCGAATCGGTGGCCCCGCTGGCCGCCATTGGCAAGCCGGTCACCGAAGGCATCACCCTCAAACCTGGCGTGGCCGGTACCTGGCGTTGGTCCGACGACCGCACTCTGCTGTTCGTGCCGGAGAAAGACTGGCCCATCGAAGCGGGTTACACCCTTGATCTGGCCAGGAAAGGTTTGCTGGCCAATGGCATGCTGCTCAGCCAGTACAGCAGCCAGTTCTCCACCCAACCGTTCCGCGCCACCCTGGCACAAAACGAGTTGTATCAAGACCCGTCCAACCCAACGCTGAAACAACTGGTGGCGACCTTCCATTTTTCCCATCCGGTCGATGAAGACAGCCTGCGCAAGCGCGTCTCCGTAACCCTCGGCAAAGGCCTGGCCTACCGCGACGCGCAGTTGCCCAACCGTCCGGAGATCAGCTTCGACGAGACCAAGCTCAACGCTTACGTACGCTCCGCCGCCCTGGCCACGCCGCTGGAAAGCACGCCGGTCAGCGCCAAGTTGGATGAGGGCGTCAAAGCCCGCGACGGCGGCAACGCCAGCACCGCGCCGCTGGTGGCGGAAGTCACCGTGCCCGGCCGCTATCGCCTGACCTTTACCGGCGCCGAAGTGAGCTTTGTGGATAACGAGCGCGGCGAGCCTGAGCCGGTGCTGATGTTCAGCAGTTCCAGCGCCGTAGCCGATGACACCATTGCCGGTAAGGTCCAGGCCTGGCTGCTGCCGGAAAAAGCCCAGGACGACACCCGTCCCTATAACAGCAACGACATAGACGACGCCCTGCTGGCCCGTAGCACCAAGGTCACGCTGACCCACGTGCCCAGCGTCGAACCGCTGAACACCCTGCACGCCTTCAAGTTCAAGGCCCCGGCCGGCCGTGCCCTGTATGTGCGCGTGCCCGCCAACCTGGAAGCCATCGGTGGCTACCTGGCGAAAAACCCGACGGCCTCTCTGATCAGCATGCCGGCTTATCCGCGCACCTTGCAGTTCCTGTCCGACGGCGCGTTGCTCAGCCTCAATGGCGAAAAACGCCTGGGTTTCATGGCCCGTGGTGTACCTGGCGCCCATGTGGAAATCGCGCGCTTGCTGCCCAACCAATTGCAGCACCTGGTGGACCAGAGCAGCGGCAGCTTTGCCCGTCCCAATTTCGGCAACGAGTACTTCGACCGCATGGTTGAACGCCAGTCCCTGGATATTGCGCTGTCGTCCTCGGACCCGGCGAAAACCGTCTATGACAACGTCGATCTGAGCCACTACCTCACCGCCAACGGCGGCCGTCGCGGCATTTTCGTGCTCAAGCTCAGCCCTCAGGATGAGCCGGCCGAGCGCACGTTCGACTATTCGCGCAGCACCACCTCTGACCTGCGCTTTATCGTGGTCACCGACCTCGGCATCATCGCCAAGCGCTCCAGCGATGGCAGTCATGACGTGTATGTGCAGTCCATCGGCAACGGTTCGCCGGTGTCCGACGCCCAGGTCGACATCATTGGCCGCAACGGTCTGCCCGTGAGCAGCGGCCACACCGACGGCGAAGGCCACGTGCATTTCGCCAAGCTGGATGAACTGCGCCGTGAGAAAACGCCGCTGATGTATGTGGTCACTCGCGGCAATGACCAATCGTTCCTGCCGATCGCCCGTCAGTCGCAGCAGCTGGATTTGTCGCGCTTCGACGTAGGAGGTTTGGAAGAAGACGGCGCGATTGATCGCCTCAGTGCCTACCTGTTCACCGACCGTGGCCTTTACCGCCCTGGCGAAACCGCGCACCTGGGCATGATCGTGCGCAGCGGCAACTGGAAAGGTGCCCTGCAAGGCCTGCCCGTGGAGTTGCAGATCACCGACCCACGTGGCCTTGAAGTGATTCGCCAGCCGCTGAAACTGTCTGCCAGCGGTTTTGAAACCTTTGATTTCCCCAGCAGCGAAGTCGCCCCCGCCGGGGATTACACCGCGACCTTGCAGTTGATTGGCCAGAAACAGACCCGCACCGACCTGGGCAGTGTCAGCTTCAAGGTTCGTGATTTCGAGCCGGACCGCATGAAGGTCAGCCTGAGCTTGCATGACACCCCGGTGCAGGGCTGGATTCCACCGGACCAGGTGGTGGCCAAGGTCACCGCGATGCACCTGTTCGGCGCGCCGGCGGCCGGCCGTCGCGTCACCGCAAAAATGTCCCTGAGCCCGACGCTCGCGGCATTTGAGCGTTACCCCGACTACCGTTTCCGCCTCAACGATTCCCTGGAAGAGGCCAGCACCGAAGACCTGGCCGAAACCACCGTCGACGACAACGGCCAGGCCGTACTCGACCTCAACCTGCAACGCTTCGCCAACAGCACCTATCGCTTACAAGTGATGACCCAGGTGTTCGAGGCCGAAGGGGGTCGTAACGTGGCGGCGCAAAGTGCGTTGCTGGTGTCGTCCGCACCCTACCTTGTGGGTGTGAAAAGTCAGGACTCGCTGTCGTACGTCGCCAAGGACGCCCCGCGCCAGGTGCAATGGCTGGCCGTCGCGCCAGACCTCACTCCGCTGGCGGTGGATGGCCTGACCAGCGAAGTGGTCGAGCATCGCTACGTGTCGGTACTGGTAAAACAGTCCAACGGCACCTACAAGTACGAGTCGCGCATCAAGAACATCAGCCAGCCGGCCTCACCGCTGGTGATGACCAAGGACGGCGCCAAGCAGACGCTGAACACCGCCACCCCTGGCGATTTCACCCTGCAAGTGAAGGACGCCAACGGCAACCTGCTCAACCAGATCGACTACAGCGTGGCCGGACGCGGGAATACCTCGCGCTCCCTGGAACGCAACGCCGAGCTGCAACTGCGCCTGGATAAACGCAGCTACGCCACCGGCGATGAGATCGCGATCAGCATCCGCGCGCCTTACACCGGTGCGGGCCTGATCACCATCGAGCGGGACAAGGTCTACACCCAGCAGTGGTTCAAGGCCGACAGTACCAACAGCGTGCAACATATCCGCGTGCCTGCGGGGCTTGAGGGCAATGCCTACGTCAACGTGCAGTTTGTGCGCGACATCGGCTCGTCCGAGGTCTATATGAGCCCGCTGTCCTACGGGGTGGTGCCGTTCAGCATCAACCTGGATGCGCGACGCATGGCGTTGAAGGTCGAGGGCCCGGCGAAAATAGAGCCGGGACAGACCCTCGACATCAAGGTCAACGCCGACCGCCCCGGCCGCGCGGTGGTGTATGCGGTGGACGAAGGCATCTTGCAGGTAGCGCGCTACCAGACGCCCGACCCGCTGGGTTTCTTCTTCCAGAAGCGTGCGCTGGAAGTCGGCACCAGTCAGATCCTTGACTTGATCCTGCCGGAATTCAGCCGCCTGCTCAGTGGGGCGGCGCCCGGTGGCGATACGGAAGGCGCCCTGGCCAACCACCTCAACCCGTTCAAGCGTAAACATCAGCCGCCAGTGGCCTGGTGGTCCGGGCTGGTGGACTTGCCCGCCGGTGAAACCGTGCTGCATTACCAAGTGCCGGACAGCTTCAACGGCAAGCTGCACCTGTTTGCGGTGGCAGTGGATGCCGACAGCGTGGGCGTCAGCGAGGCCAATACCGAGGTCCGTGGCCCGATCGTCATCACGCCGAACGTGCCAGCCTTCGTGGCGCCGGGTGATGTGTTCAACGTCAGCGCCGGGGTATTCAGTAACCTCGAGGCTGCGGCGGACGTGAAGTTTGAAGTGCAGACCAGCGACGGCCTGGTGGTGCAGGGCGACAAAGCCAGCACCTTGTCCCTGCAACCGCGCAAGGAGGGCACCGCCGAGTTCAAGATCAAGGTCGGCGAAACCCTCGGTTCGGCGGATTTGCGCTTTGTCGCAGTGCTGCCGGATGGCAAGCGGATCCAGGTGGCGGAAACCACTTCGATTCGCCCTCTGAGCGAGCATCGCGTGGCCCTCAGCCTGGGCCGCTTCGACAGCGCCAGCAAAGAGCTCAAGCCCACCCGTGAACTGTTCAGCCAGTTGCGCGACGTGCAACTGGGTGTGGCGGCCTCGCCGCTGGTGTGGGCCAACGGCCTCAAGCATTACCTGGATGACTACGGCTATGCCTGCACCGAGCAACTGGTGTCCAAGGCCATGCCGGCGTTGATCTGGGGCGGTACCGCACCCGAGGCAGAACAGGCCTTCAGCAGCGCGGTGCGCATGTTGCGTCAGCGCCAGAACCAGGCCGGTGGTTTCGGTTTGTGGGCCGCCAACCCGGATGTGGCGCCCTACGCCAGCCTATATGCCACCGATTTCCTGATCGAAGCCAAGGAGCGAGGGCTGCCGGTGCCGGAAGACCTGCTGGTGCGCGCCAACAGCTATCTGACCGACCTGGCCAACGGCCCGAGCGAAGGCCTGTCGGAATTGCGCAACCGCGCCTACGCCAGTTACCTGTTGAGTCGTCAGGGGATTCTGGTGAGCGGCGCCTTGAGCGATATCCGCGAACGCTACGAAAGCTACTTCAAGGACAGCTGGCAGAACGACCTGGGCGCCGCGTACCTGGCGGCCAGCTACAAACTGCTCAAGCAGGATCGCCAGGCCGACACCGTGTTCCGCAAGATCCCTTGGCGTTCACTTGTGGATAAGTGGGACAGCGATGGCCTGTATTACGATCCGCTGGTCCACGATGCCGAGCACCTGCATCTGCTCGCTCGCCATTTCCCCGAGTTGCTTGACGATGTTCCTACCGCCCTGCTGGATAAACTCGGCAAGCGCCTCAACGAACAGCGCTACAACTCGCTGTCGGCGGCGCTGTTACTGCGCGCCTTGGACAACTACGGCCAGCGCGCGCAAAGCGATATGACCCTCAAGGCCACCGCCTGGCTGGGCGACAAGCAGCAACAATTGCTGGAAATGGCCGGCCAGCCACCCCGCGCAGCGGTGCCGGGCGCCACGCAAAAACTGCTGATGGAAAAATCCGACGGCCCGGCGGCGTTTTACATGCTCAGCGAAGCCGGTTTCGATAAGGGTGCCAAGCTCAAGCCGATCAACAACGGGCTGGAGATCATCCACGAATACCTCGACCTCAAAGGCGAGCCGGTGAGCACAGTGGCGGTGGGCGATGAGTTCCTGGTGCGCTTGCGCCTGCGTGCCACCGACCGTGACCAAGTGCAGCAAGTGGCCGTGGTCGACCTGCTGCCCGGTGGCGTCGAGCCTGTGTATAACTTGCCACCGGAGCCGGAAACCGCCAGTACCGAGGAAAGTGAAGGCGAAGAGGCCGATTACGTAGAAGAAAGCGATCAGGAAGCCGATGCCTGGCAAGCGCCGATCGGCGAAACCGAGCTGAGCAACTGGCAGCCGGACTACGTGGATGTGCGTGATGATCGGGTGGTGTTGTACGGCACGGCACTGCGCGACGTAGGCACCTTCGTCTATCGCGTGCGCGCCACCAACGCCGGCACGTTCAATACGCCACCGGCCTACGCCGAAGGCATGTACGAAACCACCCTGCAAGGGCGCGGCAAAGTAGGCCAGCTTGAAATTACCAAGCCTTAAACGCCTGGCGCCGCTGCTGGCAGCGGCGCTGGTGCTGGCGGGGCTACGGCTGTGGCCCCATGCCCCGCTGGAACAGGCTGTGACGTCGTCACGGGTGGTACTGGCCGATGACGGTTCGCTGCTGCGCATGACCCTGGCGGATGACGGCCAATACCGTTTATGGCTGCCGCTGGAGCGCATCTCGCCGTCACTGGTCGAGGCCTTGCTGCTCAAGGAAGACCGCAATTTCTACTGGCACCTGGGGATCAATCCCCCGGCGTTGATGCGCGCGGCCCTGGCCACCTACAGCGGCGGCCAGCGTCAGGGCGGCTCGACCTTGAGCATGCAACTGGCGCGGCGCCTGTGGGATCTCAACACCCGCCAGGTACCCGGCAAGTTGCAGCAGATGGCCTTGGCCCTGTGGCTGGAGGCGCGCTACAGCAAGCACGACATCCTTGAGGCGTACCTGAACCTGGCGCCCATGGGCGGCAATATCGAAGGCGCCGAAGCGGCCAGTCGCATCTACTTTGGCAAGGCGGCGGCGCAGTTGTCGTTGTCCGAAGCCTTGGCGCTGGCGGTAATTCCCCAGCAGCCGGGGCGGCGCGCACGCTTTGGGCCCTCACTGCAAAACGCGCGACTGCGCTTGATGCATGACTGGCGTGAAACTTATCCACAAGACCCGCGTAACGACAGTTTGCTCGACCTGCCCCTGGAAGCCCGCAACCGCCAGCAGATCCCGTTTCTGGCGCCGCATCTGAGCGAGCAGCTATTGGCCTCCCAGCCAGGCAACGAACTCAACAGCACCCTCAACCTGCCCCTGCAGCAATTGCTCGAACGCCTGATCAGCGGCTTTATCGCCGAGCGGCGCAGCACCGGTGTGGAAAATGCCACGGCCATCCTGATCGACAGCCGCGACCAGAGCGTCAAGGCGCTGGTGGGCTCGGCGGATTACTTATCCACAGGCATCCACGGCCAGGTCAACGGCGTATTGTCACGCCGTTCGCCAGGTTCGACCCTCAAGCCGTTTCTCTACGGGCTGGCGCTGGATCAAGGGGTCATCCACCCCATGAGTATCCTCAAGGATTTGCCCAGTAACTTCGGCTACTTCCAGCCGGAAAATTTCGACGGCAGTTTTGTCGGGCCTCTGACCGCACGGGATGCGTTGATCCGTAGCCGGAATATCCCGGCGGTGTGGCTGGCCAGCCAAGTGAAGTCGCCGTCGTTGTATGGCTTGCTGCAACGCGCCGGGATCAAGGGCCTGCGCGCTGAAAGCCATTACGGCCTGGCCCTGGCCCTCGGTGGAGGCGAGATGACACCCGAGGAGCTGGCGCGACTGTATGTGATGCTGGCGGGCGACGGCCATCTGCGGCCGTTGCGCTATTTACAGGAGCAGCCCCAGGCCACCGGCCCGCAGCTCCTCACCCCGCAGGCCGCCTTCATGGTGCGCGACATGCTGCGCCGCAACCCGCGACCGGATGGCCTGCCCGCGCGGCACTGGCGCACCGCCTGGAAAACCGGGACGTCCTGGGGGTTCCATGATGCGTGGAGCGCGGGCCTGGTCGGTCCCTATGTGCTGGTGGTGTGGGTGGGCAACTTCGATGGTCGACCCAACCCGGCGTTTATCGGTGCCAAGACCGCTGCACCGCTGTTCTTCCGCATCGCCGACGCCCTGCCCCTGGCCTTGCCCAACGTCGTGATCAAGGCTGACAAACCACCTGCCGGCCTGGTGCGCATCGACGTCTGCGCCGCCTCGGGCGAATTGCCCAACCGCTGGTGCCCGCAAACCCGCAAGACCTGGTACATCCCCGGTGTTTCACCGATTCGCGTGTCCAACCTGCACCGCCCGGTACTGATCGACACCCGCACCGGCAAGGCCGCGTGCCCGCCGTTCGAGGCGCAATACACCCGCGAGGAAGTCTTCGAATTCTGGCCCAGCGATATACAACGCCTGTACCGCGCCGCCGGCCTGCCCCGCCGCACGCCACCCAACGTGATGAAAAACTGCCAGCCCAACCGCATCAGCGACCAGAGCGAAGCCCCGCAGATCCGCTCGCCGCTGACTCAAGTGAGTTATCAGTTGCGCCTGTCCCAACCCCAGGAAAGCATCCCACTGAACGCAAATGCGGCCAGCGATGCGGCGACGCTGTACTGGTTTGCTGATCAAACCTTGATCGGCCAGGGCCCGCCGCAAGCCACATTGAACTGGCGGCCGGGCAAGTCGGGAGAGTATCGGTTGCGGGTCAGTGATGATCAGGGGCGTAGTGCGAGTCGGGGGTTGAGGGTGGAGTTTGTGCCTTAGGAGTGGCCATCACACTCTGCAAGCTCCACGTAGTTCGACTGCCCACCTCCCGTCGCCCCCGACAACCAGCCCCACACGAAACTCAGCGTGGTACGCCCGGCAGCATCGATACCGATGATGCCCCGCGACCAGCCGGCCAGCAGCTCACCTTCCAGCGTCAGGCACTGATACAGCAACTCGATAGCGTCTGGGCCTGTGACGCGGCCGACCTGCGTACCCAGGCGGATACGGCCGCCTTGGTAGGTGCCGGAAATCGCATCGCCTTCGACCAGATAATGAAACACCGTACCCGCGCCGGACAGCCCGTGGGTGTTATTGGCGACGGTGAATCGGCGGTTGTGCAAACGCTCGTGGAGTTGCGAGGGAGTGTTCATTGAAGGCGCGTCCTTTCGCGGGGATCTGGAGGTCCGGGTGGACCTCCAGGGTAGAGCGGGTTACTCCACCGTCACCGACTTCGCCAGGTTACGCGGCTGGTCAACGTCGGTGCCTTTGAGCACGGCGACGTAGTACGACAGCAGTTGCAGCGGGATGGTGTAGAGGATCGGCGACAGGGTGTCGTGGATGTGCGGCATGTTGATGACGTGGGTGCCTTCGCCGTTGGTCATGCCGGCTTTTTCGTCGGCGAACACGATCAGTTGGCCGCCACGGGCGCGGACTTCCTGCAGGTTGGACTTGAGCTTCTCCAGCAGTTCGTTGTTCGGCGCGACGGTGACCACCGGCATGTCGTCGTCCACCAGGGCCAACGGGCCGTGTTTGAGCTCACCGGCCGGGTAGGCTTCGGCGTGGATGTACGAAATTTCCTTGAGCTTCAGCGAGCCTTCCATCGCCACCGGGTACTGCGCGCCACGGCCGAGGAACAGAGTGTGGTTCTTGTCGGCGAACAGCTCGGCGACTTTTTCCACAGTGCTGTCCATGGCCAAGGCTTCGCCCAGGCGGGTCGGCAGGCGGCGCAGTTCTTCCACCAGGGTGGCTTCGACGCCGGCAGCCAAGGTGCCGCGAACCTGGCCCAGGGACAGGGTCAGCAGCAACAGGCCGACCAACTGGGTGGTGAACGCTTTGGTGGAGGCCACGCCGATTTCGCGACCGGCCTGGGTCAGCAGGGTCAGGTCGGACTCACGTACCAGGGAGCTGATGCTGACGTTGCAGATCGCCAGGCTGGCGAGGAAGCCCAGTTCCTTGGCGTTGCGCAGCGCGGCCAGGGTGTCGGCGGTTTCGCCGGACTGGGAAATGGTCACGAACAGCGTGTCGGGCTGCACCACCACCTTGCGGTAGCGGAACTCGCTGGCGACTTCGACCTGGCACGGGATGCCGGCCAGTTCTTCCAGCCAGTAACGGGCAACCATGCCGGCGTGGTAGCTGGTGCCACAGGCGACAATCTGCACATTGCGCACTTTGGCGAACAGCTCGGCGGCTTGCGGGCCGAAGGCATTGACCAGCACTTGCTTGTCGCCAAGGCGGCCTTCCAGGGTGCGTTGCACCACGGATGGCTGTTCGTGGATTTCCTTGAGCATGAAGTGACGGAACTCGCCCTTGTCGGCAGCTTCGGCACCATCGCGGTATTGCACCGCTTCGCGCTCGACGGAATTGCCGTTCACGTCCCAGATCGCCACGCTTTCACGACGGATGTCGGCAATATCGCCTTCTTCCAGGTACATGAAGCGGTCTGTCACCTGGCGCAGGGCCAGTTGGTCGGAGGCGAGGAAGTTCTCTCCCAGGCCCAGGCCGATCACCAGCGGGCTGCCACTGCGGGCGGCAACCACGCGGTCCGGTTGGCTGGCGCTGACCACGGCCAGACCGTAGGCGCCGTGCAGTTCCTTGACCGTGGCCTTGAGGGCGGTGGTCAGGTCGCTGTGGTCCTTGAGCTTGTGGTTGAGCAGGTGGGCGATGACTTCGGTGTCGGTGTCCGAGGTGAAGACGTAGCCCATGCCTTTCAGTTGTTCACGCAGCACTTCGTGGTTTTCGATGATGCCGTTGTGCACCACGGCCAGGTCGCCGGAGAAGTGCGGGTGGGCGTTGCGTTCGCACGGCGCGCCGTGGGTAGCCCAGCGGGTGTGGGCAATGCCCAGGCGACCTACCAGCGGCTCGCCGGCCAACGCCTGCTCCAACTCGCTGACCTTGCCTGGGCGGCGCATGCGCTCAAGCTTGCCCGCGTTGGTGAAGACGGCCACGCCCGCACTGTCGTAGCCGCGGTATTCCAGGCGCTTGAGGCCTTCAAGCAGGATGGCCGTTACGTTACGTTCGGCGACTGCGCCAACAATTCCACACATGCTGCTTCTCCTAGATGATTGCCGCGCATATCAGCGTAATGCCGCGGGCTTGGATCTGGTCGCGGGCCTCAAGCGGCAGGCGATCATCGGTAATCAGGGTATGGACGCTGCTCCAGGGCAGTTCCAGGTTGGGAATCTTGCGGCCGATCTTGTCGGATTCGACCATCACCACCACTTCACGGGCGACCTCGGCCATCACACGGCTCAGGCCCAGTAATTCGTTGAAGGTGGTGGTGCCACGCTGCAGATCGATGCCATCGGCGCCGATGAACAGTTGATCAAAGTCGTAGGAACGCAACACCTGCTCGGCGACCTGCCCCTGGAACGAGTCCGAATGCGGGTCCCAGGTGCCACCGGTCATCAACAACACCGGCTCGTGTTCCAGTTCGCTCAAGGCGCTGGCCACGTGCAGGGAGTTAGTCATGACCACCAGGCCGGGCTGGTGGCCCAGTTCCGGGATCATGGCGGCGGTGGTGCTGCCGCTGTCGATGATGATGCGGGCGTGCTCACGCAAACGCATCACGGCAGCACGGGCGATCGCACGCTTGTAGGCCGAGACCGGTTGGGCGGGGTCGCCCACCAGTTCCTGAGGCATGGTGATCGCACCACCGTAACGGCGCAGCAACAGGCCGTTACTTTCGAGCGCGGCCAAGTCCTTGCGGATGGTGACTTCCGAGGTTTCGAAACGCTTGGCCAATTCGTCCACGCTGACTTCGCCCTGTTCGTTGAGCAAGGTCAGGATGTTGTGGCGTCGTTGGGGTGTATTTCGTTTCGACATGATGATGATAAGTTTCGTTTCGAAAGATAACGAAGGCAATCAAAACCTATTGGCAAGATATCGTCAAGCGTCGGGAACAGATTTTTCGAACAACACACGACAAATGTGGGAGGGGGTTTGTCCCCTCCCACATTTGGGTAGTACTGCTGATTAGACTGTGGATAACTCAGGTCTTTTTGATTTTGACCGGGCGTTTCCAGCCGTCGATGTTACGTTGGCGTGCACGGGCCACGGCCAGTTGGGACTTATCCACATCCTGATTGATGGTTGAGCCTGCGGCAGTGTTCGAACCATCACCGATAGTCACTGGCGCAATCAGCGAGTTATTCGAGCCGATGAAGACGTCCTCACCAATAGTGGTCTGGTACTTGTTGGCACCGTCGTAGTTGCAGGTGATTGCGCCAGCGCCGATGTTGCTGCGGGCGCCGATCACCGCGTCACCGAGGTAAGCCAGGTGACCGGCCTTTGCGTCGTCGCCCATTTGTGCGTTTTTCAGTTCGACGAAATTGCCGACGTGCGCCCTGGCACCCATCACTGTGCCCGGACGCAAGCGCGCAAACGGGCCGGCATCGCTGCCCTCGCCCATCACCGCACCGTCGATATGGCTGTTGGCCTTGATCACCACGCCCTTGCGCAGGGTGCTGTCCTTGATCACGCAGTTCGGGCCGATGACCACGTCGTCTTCGATGATTACGCGACCTTCGAGGATCACGTTGATGTCGATCAGCACGTCGCGGCCCACGGTGACTTCACCGCGCACGTCAAAGCGTGCCGGGTCGCGCAGAGTGACGCCCTGGGCCATCAGGCGGCGGCCTTCGCGCAGTTGGTAGTGACGTTCCAGTTCGGCCAGTTGCTTGCGATCATTGGCGCCCTGCACTTCCATCGGATCATGGGGCTGTTCGGTGGCGACCAGCAGGCCATCACTCACGGCCATCTCGATCACGTCGGTGAGGTAGTACTCGCCTTGGGCGTTGTTGTTGGACAGGCGGCTCATCCAGTCGGCAAGACGATCGGCCGGCACCGCGAGGATCCCGGTATTGCCTTCGGTGATAGCGCGCTGGGCTTCGCTGGCGTCCTTGTGTTCGACGATGGCCGTGACCTTGCCTTCTGCGTCGCGCACGATGCGCCCGTAGCCGGTGGGGTCATCCAGTTCGACGGTGAGCAGGCCCATCTGGCCAGGCACTACGTGCTTGAGCAGGCGTTGCAGGGTTTGCACTTCAATCAGCGGCACATCGCCGTAGAGGATCAGCACGGTATCGGCCGTGATAAACGGCACCGCTTGGGCGGTGGCATGACCGGTGCCAAGTTGTTTGTCCTGCAATACGAAATTCAGGTCATCTGCGGCCAAGCGCTCACGCACCACATCGGCACCATGACCGATCACTACGTGGATACGTTGTGGGTCCAACTGTCGAGCGCTGTGGATAACATGCCCAAGCATGGAATTGCCCGCAATCGGGTGCAGCACCTTGGGCAGGGCCGAACGCATGCGGGTGCCCTGGCCTGCGGCGAGAATGACGATTTCAAGAGACATGAATGGCTACCAATCCTGGACGGTCCCGGCTTCAGACCAAAGATGTATTTTGCTAAAAAAGAAAAAGGGTAGCCGAGGCTACCCTTTTTAATCAATCGCGCATAAGCATCACGGCGTGGCCGCTTACTTCTTGCGGATCTGCTGGAGCGTGCGCAGCTGAGCTGCAGCCTCGGCCAGACGTACAGCAGCAGCGCTGTAGTCGAAGTCCGCACCCTTTTCGTTCAGGGCCTTCTCGGCAGCCTTGACGGCTTCCTGAGCGGAGGCTTCATCCAGATCGCCAGCACGTTGCACGGTGTCGGCAAGTACCTTGACCATGTTCGGCTGAACCTCGAGGAAACCACCGGAGATGTAAAACACCTCACGTTCCCCGCCTTGCTTGGTCAGAGTGATCGGACCTGGCTTCAAGCTGGTGATCAGCGGTGCGTGGCCCATGGCGATACCAAGATCACCCAGGTCACCGTGCGCTGTCACAAACTCCACCAGACCGGAGAAGATTTCCCCTTCCGCGCTGACGATATCGCAATGGACTGTCATAGCCATCTGATTGCCTCAACCTGATGAGCGCCCGTTTCCGGGCGCTTGGATTACAGTTTCTTGGCTTTCTCGATCGCTTCTTCGATGCCGCCGACCATGTAGAACGCTTGTTCTGGCAGGTGGTCGTAGTCACCGTTGAGGATGCCTTTGAAGCCAGCAATGGTGTCTTTCAGGGAAACGTATTTACCCGAAGCACCGGTGAAGACTTCAGCCACGAAGAACGGCTGCGACAAGAAGCGCTGGATCTTACGAGCACGGTTTACCAACTGCTTGTCGGCTTCCGACAGCTCGTCCATACCCAGGATCGCAATGATGTCCTTCAGTTCTTTGTAACGCTGCAGCACGTACTGAACGCCGCGAGCGGTGTCGTAGTGCTCCTGGCCGATCACGTTCGGGTCCAGCTGGCGCGAAGTCGAGTCGAGTGGATCGACCGCCGGGTAGATACCCAGGGAAGCGATGTCACGGGACAGAACGACGGTGGCGTCCAAGTGGGCGAAGGTGGTCGCAGGCGATGGGTCGGTCAAGTCATCCGCAGGTACGTATACCGCTTGGATCGAAGTGATCGAACCTTCCTTGGTCGAAGTGATACGTTCTTGCAGAACGCCCATCTCTTCAGCCAGGGTCGGCTGGTAACCTACTGCGGAAGGCATACGGCCCAGCAGTGCGGATACTTCAGTACCGGCCAGGGTGTAACGGTAGATGTTGTCGACGAACAGCAGAACGTCGTTACCTTCGTCACGGAACTTCTCGGCCATGGTCAGGCCAGTCAGTGCTACGCGCAGACGGTTTCCCGGCGGCTCGTTCATCTGACCGTAAACCAGTGCCACTTTGTCCAGAACGTTGGAGTCCTTCATCTCGTGGTAGAAGTCGTTACCCTCACGAGTACGCTCACCCACACCGGCGAACACGGAATAACCGCTGTGCTCGATGGCGATGTTACGGATCAGTTCCATCATGTTTACGGTCTTGCCTACACCGGCACCACCGAACAGACCGACTTTACCGCCCTTGGCGAACGGGCAAACCAGGTCGATAACCTTGATGCCGGTTTCCAGCAGGTCGTTGCCGCCAGCTTGTTCCGCGAACGAAGGTGCTGGACGGTGAATGCCCCAGCGCTCTTCGGTGTCGATCGGGCCAGCTTCGTCAATCGGGTTGCCCAGTACGTCCATGATCCGGCCCAGGGTCGCTTTACCGACCGGTACGGAGATGGCAGCGCCAGAGTCGATAACGTCCAGACCGCGCTTCAAGCCTTCGGTGGAACCCATCGCAATGGTACGAACTACGCCGTCGCCCAGCTGCTGCTGAACTTCCAGAGTAGTTTCCGCGCCTTGTACTTTCAGCGCGTTGTAGATGCTCGGTACGCTGTCGCGTGGAAATTCCACGTCGATAACGGCGCCGATGATTTGAACGATACGTCCGCTACTCATAGCTGGATCCTCTGAATATTTGAACCGTTAAACCGCGGCAGCGCCGCCGACGATTTCCGAGATCTCTTGGGTGATCGCAGCCTGACGCGCCTTGTTGTAGATCAGCTGCAAATCGCTGATCAGATCACCGGCGTTATCGGTAGCGTTTTTCATCGCGATCATCCGCGCCGCTTGTTCAGCTGCGTTGTTCTCGACCACCGCCTGGTACACCTGCGACTCCACGTAGCGCACCATCAAGCCGTCAAGCAGCTCTTTGGCGTCTGGTTCGTAGAGGTAGTCCCAGTGGTGCTTGAGTTCCTGATCCGGAGTCGCCACCAGTGGAATCAATTGCTCCACGGTTGGCTGCTGGGTCATGGTGTTGATGAACTTGTTGGATACCACGGAGAGGCGGTCAATCCGGCCTTCCAGGTACGCATCCAGCATCACCTTCACACTGCCGATCAAATCATTGATCGACGGCTCTTCACCCAGGTGGCTGATAGCTGCAACGACGTTACCGCCGAAGTTGCGGAAAAAGGCCGCACCCTTGCTACCAACAACACACAGATCGATCTCGACGCCGTTTTCGCGGTTTACCGCCATGTCCTTGACCAGGGCCTTGAACAGGTTGGTATTCAAACCACCGCACAAACCACGGTCACTGCTCACTACCACATAACCCACACGCTTGACGGCGCGCTCGATCATGAACGGGTGGCGGTATTCCGGGTTGGCGTTGGCCAGATGCCCAATTACCTGGCGGATACGCTCCGCATAAGGACGGCTAGCAGCCATGCGCATTTGTGCCTTGCGCATTTTGCTGACCGCCACTTTTTCCATGGCGCTGGTAATTTTTTGCGTGCTTTTGATGCTCGCAATCTTACTGCGAATCTCTTTTGCGCCTGCCATGTAACACCTATCAGGTTAGCAAGCGGGAGCCTTGCGGCTCCCGCTGCGGCTTACCAGGTTTGGGTGGCCTTGAACTTCTCGATACCGGCTTTCATGCCAGCGTCGATATCGTCATTGAAGTCACCCTTCACGTTGATCTTCGCCATCAATTCGGCGTGATCGCGGTTGAAGTAAGCAATCAGCGCTTGTTCAAAGCTGCCGACCTTGGCGATTTCAACGTCGGTCAGGAACCCACGCTCAGCGGCATACAGCGACAACGCCATGTCAGCGATCGACATTGGGGCGTATTGCTTCTGCTTCATCAGCTCGGTAACGCGCTGACCATGCTCAAGTTGCTTACGGGTCGCTTCGTCCAGGTCAGAAGCGAACTGGGCGAATGCCGCCAGTTCACGGTACTGAGCCAGAGCGGTACGGATACCACCGGAGAGCTTCTTGATGATCTTGGTCTGAGCGGCACCACCCACACGGGATACCGAAACACCGGCGTTCACTGCAGGGCGGATGCCCGAGTTGAACATGGCCGATTCCAGGAAGATCTGACCGTCGGTGATGGAAATCACGTTGGTCGGAACGAACGCGGAAACGTCGCCAGCCTGGGTTTCGATGATCGGCAATGCGGTCAGGGAACCGGTTTTGCCGGTCACTGCGCCGTTGGTGAACTTCTCTACGTATTCTTCGGAAACGCGGGATGCGCGTTCCAGCAGACGGGAGTGGAGATAGAACACGTCGCCTGGGTAAGCTTCACGGCCTGGTGGACGGCGCAGCAGCAGGGAAATCTGGCGGTAAGCCACTGCTTGCTTGGACAGATCGTCATAAACGATCAGCGCGTCTTCACCGCGGTCGCGGAAGAATTCACCCATGGTGCAACCGGAGTACGGTGCCAGGAATTGCAGCGCAGGAGATTCCGAAGCACTGGCAGCCACGATGATCGTGTTGGCCAGGGCGCCGTTTTCTTCCAGCTTGCGAACCACGTTGGCGATGGTCGATTGCTTCTGACCGATGGCTACGTAGACGCAGAAAATGCCGCTGTTCTTCTGGTTGATGATCGCGTCGATCGCCAGAGCGGTTTTACCGATCTGACGGTCACCGATGATCAGCTCACGCTGGCCACGGCCGACTGGGATCATGGCATCGACAGCCTTGTAGCCAGTCTGTACAGGCTGGTCTACCGACTTACGCCAGATCACGCCTGGAGCAACTTTCTCGACCGCGTCGGTCTCGGTGTTGCCCAGTGGACCTTTACCGTCAACAGGGTTACCCAGTGCGTCGACTACGCGACCCAGCAGTTCCTTACCAACCGGAACCTCCAGGATGCGGCCTGTGCACTTGGCGCTCATGCCTTCAGCCAGACTGGTGTACGCGCCCAATACAACGGCACCTACGGAGTCTTGCTCCAGGTTGAGGGCCATACCGAAGACGCCGCCCGGAAACTCGATCATCTCGCCGTACATAACGTCGGCCAGACCGTGAATCCGCACGATGCCGTCAGATACGCTGACGACAGTGCCTTCGTTACGGGCTTGGGAGGTCACATCGAGCTTGTCGATGCGGCCCTTGATAATTTCACTTATTTCGGAAGGATTGAGTTGCTGCATTGCTCTGCTGCCCCTTCAAACTCAAGATTTCAATGCTTCGGCAAGATTCGCGAGTTTGCCGCGAATCGAGCCATCGATAACCAGGTCGCCGGCGCGAATGACAACACCCCCAATAAGGGATGGGTCTTCCGCAACTTGCAGGCGCACTTCCCGGTCGAGTCGTGCACTGAGAACCTTGGCGAGTTTGTCTTGCTGTTCTTGGTTCAATGCAAAAGCACTGGTCACTTCAACGTCTACCGATTTCTCTTGCTCGGCCTTGTACAGGTCGAACAGAGCGGCAATCTCCGGCAAAAGCAGGAGACGGTCGTTTTCGGCGATGACATTGATGAAGTTCTGCACTTTCACATCAAACTTGTCGCCGCACACTTCAATAAAAGTGGCGGCCTTGTCTGCGCTCGTCAGTCGCGGGGCCTTGAGCACGCGCTGCATGGTGTCGTCTTGCGACACTGCTGCAGCCAGGCCGAGCATGGCTGACCAAGAGGCCAGCTGCTGGTGGGCCTGGGCGTGCTCGAAGGCTGCCTTAGCGTAAGGTCGGGCCAACGTGGTCAATTCTGCCATGATCGCCCTCGCTTAAATTTCAGCAGCCAGTTTGTTAACCAGCTCCGCGTGCGCGTTTTGATCAATTGTGGCACCCAGGATCTTCTCAGCACCGCCGACGGCCAGAGCACCCAATTGGGCACGCAGCGCATCTTTGACACCGTTCAGTTCCTGCTCGATCTCGGCTTGAGCCTGAACCTTCACACGGTCAGCGTCGATACGGGCTTTTTCAACAGCCTCTTCAACAATCTGGTTACCGCGTTTCTTGGCTTGCTCAATGATTTCGGCTGCTTGAGCTTTCGCTTCGCGCAGTTGCTGACCCGCTTTATCTTGGGCCAACTCCAGGTCGCGAGCTGCTCGTGCGGCAGCGTCCAGTCCATCCGCGATCTTCTTTTGACGTTCGTGCAAAGCCGCGATGACCGGAGGCCATACGAACTTCATGCAGAAAACGACAAAAATCAAGAACGCTAAGGACTGACCAATAATGGTTGCATTAATGTTCACGCCAATACCTCGCTCATTCGTTGCACAACACACCAATCACTCGCAAAACGAGTGATTAACCGGCGAGTTGACCAACGAAGGGGTTCGCGAAGGTGAAGAACAGAGCGATACCAACGCCGATCATGGTCACGGCGTCGAGCAGGCCGGCAACGATGAACATTTTAACTTGCAGCATTGGAACCATTTCTGGCTGACGCGCTGCGCCTTCCAGGAACTTGCCGCCCAGCAGGCCGAAACCAATGGCAGTACCCAGGGCGCCCAGGCCGATCAACAGTGCAACAGCGATAGCGGTTAGACCAACTACAGTTTCCATCTTTCCTCCCGACTTTTACGTCGTATGGTTTAGGTTTTTTAGATTTTAAAGCGGTAAAACAAATCGTTTCATAGCCCTGGTGGGCCACCTTCCCGTTTCACCGGGAAGGACATCAGACTAGTCGAGACTGGTCTTAATGGTTCTCTTCGTGCGCCATCGACAGATAGACGATGGTCAGCATCATGAAGATGAAGGCCTGCAGGGTAATGATCAGGATGTGGAACACAGCCCACGCCCACTGCAGAACAATGCCCAGGCCGCTAAGCCAGAGCAGGCCGCTGCCGAACATCACAGCGATCAGAATGAACACCAGCTCGCCGGCATACATGTTGCCGAACAGTCGCAGGGCCAGGGAGATCGGCTTGGCGATCAGGGTGACGAATTCCAGCAGGAAGTTCACCGGGATCAGCAGGGCTTGAACGAAGATGTTCTTGCTGCCGAAAGGGTGCAGGGTCAGTTCGCCGATGAAGCCGCCGATGCCCTTGATCTTGATGCTGTAGAAAATGATCAACGCAAATACCGACAGGGCCATGCCCAGGGTAGCGTTCGGGTCAGTGGTCGATACAGCGCGGAATGGAATGTGCGGGTCGCCGGAAATCGCCATGGCCAACTGAGGAATCCAGTCAACCGGGATCAGGTCGACGGCGTTCATCAGGAACACCCAGACGAAGATGGTCAGTGCCAGCGGTGCAATCACCGGGCTACGGCCATGGAAGCTGTCTTTCACGCTGCCATCGACGAATTCGACCAATACTTCAACGAAGTTCTGCAAAGCACCTGGCTGACCGGAAGTCGCCTTCTTTGCCGCCATGCGGAAAATCAGGACGAAGATCAGACCCAAAGCGACCGACCAGCCCAGAGTATCCAGGTGGAAAGCCCAGAAGCCCATTTCTTTGGCTTCTGCTGCGGAGTGGGCAAAGCCCCAGCCGCCGTTGGGAAGCTGACCGAAGGTCAGGTTCTGCAAGTGGTGCTGGATATAGCCCGAAGCGGTTGTTTCTGCCATGGTTGCCTCAAACGCCCTAAGGTTTCGAAAGTCTTGTTTTCATTAGCAGGGGAGCGAACCAGCTGACCAGTTGGGTCAACACGAAGACGCCGAATACAGCCAGCGGCGCCAATGGCTTCACACCTGCAAAGGTCAGTGCAAACAGCACTGCCGTCAAAATCAGTTTCCCCGCCTCGCCGGCATAAAAAGACCGGACGATAGCCTGGGCTGCTCGGGCGCCGGAAAACCGAAAGGCCCTGTGAGCAAAATACATATTGGGCAGCAAGGCTATCAGGCCTCCGCAAAGTCCTGAATATCCGGCTACGACTCCATGCCAATACCAAAGCGCCAAAGCGGCGATCAGCAAAATGACAAATTGAGCCAATAAAACCGGAAAAACAGCCAAGCGATGGAAGGGCAACGTGTTTGGCGTGCGGGTTTCCATCACTCTTGCTCCTCAATAGTCGGCTGCCGGAAATCAATAACTTGGCATAATTTGTGCCGACAAAATGCGCGCAGAGTATAGGGGCGGTTCTGCCCCTATTCAACTGCCGGGTAGTGATTTCCGATCACGCGCTACATAAGCAAATGTTTCAGCGGATGTGGGCAAGGACGCCCTGAAGCTCATCAAGGGAGTTATATCCGATGACCAATTGTCCTTTGCCTTTCTTCCCGTGGCGAATTTGCACCGCAGAGCCCAGGCGCTCGGCCAGGCGTTGCTCAAGGCGCGCGATATCCGGATCAGGTTTGGCCGTTTCGACCGGTGCAGGTTTGCCGCTGAGCCACTGGCGAACCAAGGCCTCGGTCTGACGAACGGTGAGCCCTCGTGCGACAACGTGTCGCGCCCCTTCAACCTGTTGATTTTCCGGCAAACCGAGCAAAGCACGGGCGTGACCCATCTCCAGGTCGCCATGGGACAACATCGTCTTGATGACTTCCGGCAGCGCGATCAGGCGCAGCAAGTTGGACACGGTGACACGGGATTTACCCACGGCCTCGGCCACTTGCTGCTGGGTCAACTGGAATTCCTGCTGAAGACGCTGCAAGGCGATCGCTTCTTCGATCGGATTGAGGTCTTCACGCTGGATATTCTCGATCAACGCCATGGCGATCGCGGTTTCATCCGGTACATCGCGCACCATCGCCGGGATGGTGTCCTTGCCGGCCTGTTGGCTGGCGCGCCAGCGGCGTTCACCGGCGATGATTTCAAAACGGCCGCCGCCTATCGGGCGCACCACGATCGGCTGCATCACGCCCTGGGCCTTGATCGAGTTAGCCAGTTCTTCGAGCGCCTGGGGGTCCATGTCACGGCGTGGCTGGTATTTGCCGCGCTGGATCAGGTCCAGGGGCAGGTGCTGCAGCTCACGCTCCTCAGCCTGCACCGCTTGTTCTTCAAGCGATGTGACGGTCGGACCACTCAACAGTGCATCCAGTCCACGTCCGAGACCTCGTTTCTTGACGGCCATGGGAATTCCTTAAGTTGGCTGGGCTGCAGCGGTGCGTGAGTTGCGGCGTTGGCGACGGACCATCTCGCCGGCCAATGCCAGGTAGGCGATGGCACCACGCGATGATTTGTCGTACGCCAGCGCGGGCATGCCATAGCTTGGCGCTTCGGCCAGGCGGATATTGCGTGGAATCACGGTGTCGTACAGCTGGTCGCCAAAGTGTTCCTTGAGCTGCGCCGACACATCGTTCATCAGGCTCAGGCGCGGATCGAACATGGTCCGCAGCAGGCCTTCGATCTGCAGGTTCGGGTTGAGCAGCTCGGCGATACGCTTGATGTTATCCACAAGGTCGCTCAACCCTTCCAGCGCGTAGTACTCGCACTGCATGGGGATAATCACCCCATCGGCAGCCACCAATGCGTTAAGCGTGAGCATCGACAGCGACGGTGGGCAGTCGATCAAAATGTAGTCGTAGTTCTCGCGGATCGGTGCCAAAGCACTGCGCAGACGGCTTTCCTTCATCTGCATTTCCAGCAGCACCACTTCCGCCGCAGTCAAATCGCGGTTGGCCGGCAGCAGTTGATAACCGCCATGCTCGGAGTAGTGCATGGCCTGGGCCAGGTCGCACTCGCCAATCAGCAAGTCGTAGACCGAGTTTTCCAGGCCGTGTTTATCCACACCGCTACCCATGGTGGCGTTGCCCTGTGGATCGAGATCGATCAACAGCACCCGGCGCTTGGTGGCGACCAGGGATGCTGCGAGGTTGATGCAGGTGGTGGTTTTGCCCACGCCACCTTTCTGGTTCGCTATCGCGAATACCTTAGCCATTCTTGCTTGTGTTCCCAATCATGCCGTGCGGCGCAGTATCAGCAGATGGCGTTGGCCTTGGCAACCGGGTACGGCCAAGGCGTGTTCGCTATCGAGGTGGAAGTCTGCCGGCAATGCTAACAGCTCATCGCTTGGATGGACGCCCTTCATTGCCAGCCAGCGGGTGTCACGGTCGCCCAGGTGACGGGTCCAGTTGCTGAAGTTCTCCATGCTGCTGAACGCCCGGGAAACAATTCCGTTGAACGGCAGTTCAGGCGTAAAGGCTTCGACGCGACTGTGGATAACTTGCAGGTTATCCAGTTTGAGTTCGAGTTTGACCTGGGTCAGGAAACGAGTTTTCTTGCCGTTGCTGTCCAGGCAGGTCACCTGCGACTCGGGAAACAGGATAGCCAGTGGAATGCCAGGCATACCGCCACCACTGCCCACGTCAAGCCAACGACCGTTTTCGATAAATGGCATCACGCTCAGGCTGTCGAGCAAGTGACGGGAAACCATTTCGTCGGGATCACGCACGGCCGTCAGGTTGTAAGCCTTGTTCCACTTGATCAACAGGGCCAGGTAACCCAAAAGCAAATCGTGCTGGCCTTCGGTCAAGTCCACGCCCAATTGGCGCGCACCTGTGGATAACTCTTCGGCGTGTTGCGAGGTGACCAACGAACTCAAGCGCTTTGCTCCAACTGACGGCCCGCGCCGCGTTTTTTCAAATGAATCATCAACAGCGAAATGGCTGCCGGGGTGACGCCGGGGATACGTGAAGCCTGACCAAGCGTTTCAGGGCGAGTTATCCCCAGCTTGCTTTGGATTTCTTTCGACAACCCGGAAATACCGGTGTAGTCGATATCCACAGGCAGCTTGGTGTCTTCACTGGCGCGCAGGCGAGCGATCTCGTCCTGCTGGCGGTCAATGTAACCGGCGTACTTGGTCTTGATTTCGACCTGCTCGGCAACCTGTGGATCATCTGCGCCGCCGCCGGTCACTTCGACCAGACCCGCGTAATCGATCTCCGGGCGGGACAGCAGGTTCAGCAGGTTGTACTCGTGGGTCAGCGGCGTACCGAATTTTTCCGCGATCGCATCGCCCTGCTCGGTGCCCGGGCGAACCCAAGTACTTTTCAGGCGTTGCTCCTCGAGCTCGATGCTTTCGCGTTTTTTGCAGAAGGCGGCCCAACGTGCGTCATCGACCAGGCCCAGTTCACGACCTTTTTCGGTCAGGCGCAGATCGGCGTTGTCTTCGCGCAGGATCAGGCGATATTCCGCACGGGAAGTGAACATCCGATACGGTTCCTGGGTTCCCAGGGTAATCAGGTCATCGACCAACACGCCGATATACGCTTCATCGCGACGCGGGCACCAGCTCTCTTTGCCCTGGGCACGCAATGCGGCGTTGGTCCCGGCCAGCAAACCTTGGGCACCTGCTTCTTCGTAACCGGTGGTGCCGTTGATTTGCCCGGCGAAGAACAGACCGCCGATCACTTTGGTTTCCAGGCTGTACTTCAGGTCACGTGGGTCGAAGTAGTCATATTCGATGGCGTAGCCCGGACGCACGATGTGCGCGTTTTCCATGCCGCGAATCGATTGCACGATCTGGATTTGCACGTCGAACGGCAGGGAAGTGGAAATCCCGTTCGGGTACAGCTCGTGGGTGGTCAGGCCTTCGGGCTCGATGAAGACCTGGTGGCTTTCCTTGTCGGCAAAGCGGTGGATCTTGTCTTCGATCGATGGGCAGTAACGCGGGCCAATCCCTTCGATTACTCCGGAGTACATCGGCGAGCGGTCGAGGTTCGCCGCGATGATTTCGTGGGTGCGGGCGTTGGTGTGGGTAATCCAGCAGCTCACCTGTTTGGGGTGTTGCTCCTTGGAACCCATGAACGACATCACCGGAATCGGCGTATCGCCAGCTTGTTCGGTCATCACCGAGAAATCCACAGAACGCCCGTCGATACGCGGAGGGGTCCCGGTTTTCAGGCGTCCGACACGCAAAGGCAATTCACGCAGGCGTTTTGCCAAGGCAATCGACGGCGGATCACCGGCACGACCACCCGAATAGTTCTGCATACCGATGTGGATAAGTCCGCCGAGGAACGTACCGGTGGTCAACACCACGGATTCTGCAAAGAAACGCAGGCCCATTTGGGTGACAACACCACGGACAACGTCTTGTTCGACGATCAGGTCATCGGCGGCTTGTTGAAATATCCACAGGTTGGGCTGGTTTTCCAGGGTTTCGCGGACCGCAGCTTTGTACAGGATGCGGTCGGCTTGGGCCCGAGTGGCACGTACAGCCGGGCCTTTACGGCTGTTGAGCACGCGAAATTGAATACCACCCTTGTCGGTAGCCTCGGCCATCACGCCACCAAGGGCGTCGATTTCCTTGACCAGGTGGCTTTTGCCGATCCCACCAATGGCGGGGTTGCAACTCATGGCACCGAGGGTTTCCACGTTATGCGTCAACAACAGGGTTTTTACGCCCATGCGTGCTGACGCCAGTGCTGCCTCGGTACCGGCATGACCGCCGCCGATGACGATCACTTCAAAACGGGAAGGGAAATCCACCACGCACCTCGTGCCTGCTTATGTAGGTAATTAGGAATTGATTGGTTGAGCTGGTTTTAGAGCTTTGGCGGCAAGTATAGGGACTTCGCCCTTCCTAAAGAACCCTTTGCACAAAATTTAACCAGCTGTGGATGAATCACAGACAATAGAAATTAAAAGAGAGAAAGTTATTAAATCTTTGTTTTTATGTTTATTTCTACTGAGCATGATTTCTGTGGATAGATCTCTACAGGCCTTTATTTACAATGTGTACAGCGTTTCAAAAGTCTGTGGTCATGTGCCAATGAGGCCCTTGGATAAGTGCTTTAAGCCTGTGGATTAAACAGGTGGTTATCCACAGATGGGTTTTTACTCAGGTTTCAAGCCCTGTTATCAACTGGGTACAGGGGCGGTTATTCACAGGGCTTAATCCACAGAAATCCGGCAATGGTGCGAATTTCGCCCACGACGAAGCCAACCGAATCTTTCTATTCGGCGGTGAGTACGTCAAAAAGAGATCTATTGTGAGAAAACAGCGGGGCGGTTAATAATAGCGATTATCATTAACCTAGCTTGTCATGCCCTATGCCCCCTTCTTCACACACGGCTGCGGTTCAGAACATCTACGAGCAGCACCATTCCTGGTTGCACGGGTGGCTCAAAGGCAAGTTGCATAACGCCTGCGATGCAGCAGATGTGGCACACGATACGTTCTTGCGCATTTTGGGGGGGCGGCATGCCGCGCAGATCGTTGAACCGCGTGACTACCTGGCGACCATCGCCAGGGGCCTGGTGATTGACCGTTATCGCCGGCATGCCATCGAACAGGCCTACAAGCAAACCTTGGCCGAACGGCCTGAAGCCACGGCCATCAGTGAAGAAGACAAGGCCATTATCTTCGAGACGCTGGTGGCTGTGGATAAAGCCCTGTCTGGACTCGGTGAGCGAGCGCGACAGATCTTCCTGTTGTCGCAGATCGAGGGGCTGACTTATCAACAGATCGCCCATCAACTGCAGGTGTCGCTGACCACGGTGAAGAAGCACATGATCCGCGCGTTGACTGAATGCTCGCTGATCATGGCCAGCCTGTAATGGCCGCCCCCGATCGCAAGACCTTCGAGGCCGCTGCTAACTGGTATGTACAGTTTCAATCCCAAACGCCTACGGCTGCTGAACGGCTTGCCTGGCAACAATGGCTCAACGGCGATCCGTCCCATCAGGCGGCTTGGAACCAGATGGATCAATTGCAGCGCAGTCTCGGCGCCCTGCCCCAGGATTTCACCCGCCGGGCATTGTCGACCACGCAACAACGTCGTCAGGTATTGAAGTGGATGCTGGTAATGGGAGGTACCGGGTGCCTGGGCTGGAATGTTCAGCAACATACCTCCCTGGGCAATGTATGGGCCGACTACCGGACGTCTGTGGGTGAACGCCGGCGTGTCGCATTGGCTGACGGCACACGGATTGATCTGAATACCAGCACGGCAATTGACGTGATATTCGATGGGCGCCAACGTTTGATCCGGCTGCGTGAAGGTGAAGTACATATCCACACCGGCAAGTTGGGCGGGCAGACGCCCTTTTATGTCGAAACCCGCCAGGGCCGAGTCCAGGCACTGGGTACACGGTTTACAGTACGCCAGTTGCCAGATTCCACGCGTGTCGGTGTTCTGGAGGATCGCGTAAGTGTGTCCCCTGGTGACCAGCCCGACCATGCTCGACTGCTCGGTGCCGGTGAGAGCGCTGACTTTGATCGTCAAAACGTAGGGCTTGACCACACGTATAGCGGGTCCCAGGCAGCCTGGGTCGATGGGCAGCTGATCGTATTGGATGCTCGCCTCGGGGATGTGATCGAAGACCTTGCCCGCTACCGTGCCGGTGTCCTGAAATGCGACTTGGCTTGCGCACGCCTACGTGTTTCCGGGACCTTCCGCCTGGATTCCACCGATGCGGTATTGGCGAATCTGCAGGCAACCTTGCCTATTCAGGTGAAATACTTCACTCGCTATTGGGTTTCGGTGAAGCGAATCGCTTGATCGCAAAAAATATCCTCACAAGGGGTTATCTTTTTTTTACCTGGCACGGCCCTAAAGGTAATCACGACGCCACCTTCAGGGCTTACCCACCTATGCGCCTTCGCACCAAGCTCCGCCAGCGACTTTCCTACCACGGTATGACGTGCAGCCTGCTGCTCGGCACGGCAGCCACAGCCGGTGTTTTGCTATCCAGTGATGCCATGGCCGCCAGCGCGGTGCAGCATTACGCCATTGCGGCCGGTCCCCTGGACAATGCCTTGAGCCAATTTGCCGCCAGGGCGAATGTGATTCTGTCTTTCTCGCCCCAGCAAACCGCGCGCTTGAACACAACCGGGCTGGAAGGTGACTATTCGGTTGATCAAGGTTTTGCACTGTTGCTGCAGAACTCGGGGTTACAAGCGATAGTTCAGGCGCCTGGCAGCTATGTCCTGCAGGCCATTCCTACAGGGCAACTCACGCTCGCGCCCACCACGGTCAGCACTTATCAAACGGCGGGGTTCAGTCAAGAGGTTGCCGGGGATGTGGGCTACAAAGCGCAAAACAGCCGTATCGGTACCAAGACCAGCACGCCTCTGTCGGAAACACCGCGTTCGGTATCGGTTGTCACCGGCCAGCGCATCAAGGACCAGAAGTCGCAGACCCTGACTGAAGTATTGGGCTACGTGCCAGGTATCTTCGCGCCGCCCTTTGCTGCTGGCGACGGTCTCGCGGGTGACTTGTTCTTCATCCGCGGTTTCAATGCCACGGATTACGGCTACGGCCTGCTGCGAGATGGCCTGCGCGTACAAGGCAATCGGTACGACACCACCAGTGAGCCCTATGGCCTGGAGCGGGTCGAAGTCTTCCGTGGGCCTTCTTCCCTGCTGTACGGTGAAAACGCGCCTGGCGGCTTAGTGAACCTGGTGAGCAAACATCCGACTGCCACGCCGCAAGGTGAAGTGCAGCTCGGTTATGGCTCGAATAATCGGCGTCAGTTGGGTGTGGATATCTCTGGTCCACTCAACGACAGCGGAAACATCCTTGGCCGGGTTGTGATGCTCGGCCGCAAGTCTGACACGCAGACTGACCATGTTCCTGATGATCGCCTGTACATCGCGCCTTCATTGACCCTGAATTTCGACGACTTCAACACGCTCACTCTGTTGGCCAATTACCAAAAGGATCACACCAATCTCGAACTCGGCCTACCCGCTGCGGGGACCCTGCTTACAAATCCGAACGGAAAGCTGTCCAAGCACACCATGCTCGGCGACCCAGACTGGAATACGTTCGAACGTGAAGCCTGGAGCAGCGGATACGAATTCAGCCACAGCTTCAATGATGAGTGGCAGTTCCGCCAGAACTCGCGGTACATGCAATCGCGCATCAACCGTCACGAAACCTGGCCGAGCACATTGAACAATGGTGGTTTCGGCACCCAACTGAACATGACGGCCTACGACCGCTACAACAAGTCGATGGTCTACTCCCTGGATAACCAGTTGGAAGGCAAATTCCAGGTCGGGGACCTGGACAATACGGTGTTGTTCGGCGCCAGTTATGACCGCACCTCGTTCAACCAGGATTGGGACGCAGGTTTCGCCGGCACCATCAATGTGTATAACCCAGTGTACCTGCGTGAGCCACTTACCCCAGTGGCTGTGCAAAACACCTTGCTCGAGCAGCAGATGAAGGGTGTTTATGCACAAATCCAGAGCAAGTATGACCACTGGTTGTTCCTGCTGGGCGGCCGCCAGGACTGGGTCGACAGTGATTACCGCGACAAGGTCAACAAGGCCAGCAACACCGGCTCCGAAGACCGCAAGTTTACCTACCAGGGCGGGGTGATGTACCAGTTCGACAACGGCCTGACGCCGTACGTCAGCTACTCCACCGCATTTGTGCCTGTACAGCAGATCTCCAACGCCGGTTCACCGTTGAAGCCGATCACCAGCAGTCAGTACGAAGTGGGTGTGAAGTACGAGCCGGTCGGCTGGGATACAGCGATGACCCTGTCGGTGTATGACTTGCGCAAGGAAGACGACACCTACCTCGACACCACCACCAACAGCTACCGCCAGGTAGGCGAAAGCCGGGCCAAAGGTGCCGAGGTCGAGGTGAACAGCAACATCACGCCCAACCTGAATGTGACCGCAGCCTACACCTACACTGATGCTCGTATTACCAAGGACTCCGCTACCTCGCTGGTCGAGGGGCATCAGATGACGGGGGTTCCGCGCAACCAGGCCTCGGTGTGGGGCAAGTACCGCTTCCTCGATGGCCAACTCAAGGGCTTGTCCCTGGGCGGCGGTGTGCGCTATTTCGACAGTACGTTTTCTTACACCCAGCCAAGTCTGTACGGAAAGCTGGATGCTGGGAGCGTCACTCTGGTGGACGCAGCTGTCGGCTATCAGATCGACAAGCACTGGTCAGTGGACGTGAACGCCAAGAACCTGTTCGACAAGAAGTATGTTTCTGGCTGCAACGACGCGGGCCGCTGCTACTGGGGTGACAGTCGTACACTGCTTGGGACTGTTTCTTACAACTGGTGAAGGATGAAGGCCTGAAAATATTCTTCAGGCCTCTATCGCTGGCAAGCCAGCTCCTACTTGCCGATACAGAAGCTGGAGAAGATCCGTCCCAACAAATCATCGGAGCTGAATGCCCCGGTGATTTCTCCCAACAGCTGCTGCGCCTGGCGAAGATCCTCAGCCAGCAGCTCCCCCGCCCCCGCCAAGGTCAACTGCGCCCGGCCGTGCTCCAATGCCGCGCTTGCATGGCGCAGCGCCTCCAGGTGCCTGCGACGTGCACTGAAGCTGCTTTCCGACGTCTGCTCGTAACCCATGCAGGCCTTGAGATGCTCGCGCAGCAATTCCAGGCCCTCACCCGCAGACTTCGCGCTCAGGCTGATAGTGACGTGGCCATCAGCGCTGGTTTCCATCGCAATGGCCTCACCCGTCAGGTCGGCTTTGTTACGAATCAAGGTGACTTTGGCCGGGTCCGGCCGTTGTTCGAGGAATTCCGGCCACAATGCAAAAGGATCCACAGCCTCCGGCGCGGTGGCGTCCACCACCAGCAGTACCCGGTCCGCTTCGCCGATGGCTTTGAGCGCGCGTTCCACGCCGATCTTTTCCACCTGGTCATCGGTATCGCGTAAACCGGCGGTGTCGACGACGTGCAACGGCATGCCATCGATGTGGATATGTTCGCGCAGGATATCCCGGGTGGTGCCGGCGATCTCGGTGACAATGGCTGCTTCACGCCCCGCCAGCGCATTGAGCAGGCTGGATTTGCCGGCATTGGGGCGCCCAGCGATCACCACTGTCATGCCGTCGCGCAATAACGCGCCCTGCCCGGCTTCGCGCAGGACTGTGGATAATTCATCGCGGACTTTATCCAGCATCGTCAGGACATGGCCATCGGCGAGGAAGTCGATTTCTTCTTCTGGAAAATCAATCGCGGCCTCGACGTAGATGCGCAGGCTTATCAACTGCTCGGTCAAGTTATGCACACGCAGGGAAAAAGCGCCCTGTAGCGAGCGCAGTGCATTACGTGCAGCTTGTGCAGAACTGGCCTCGATCAAATCGGCAATTGCTTCAGCCTGTGCCAGGTCGAGCTTGTCGTTAAGGAATGCCCGCTCACTGAATTCTCCAGGGCGAGCCAGGCGGCAACCCAATTGCAGGCAGCGCTGCAGCAACATATCCAGAACGATTGGGCCGCCATGCCCCTGCAACTCCAGCACGTCTTCACCCGTGAAGGAGTTTGGTCCAGGGAAGTACAGGGCCAGGCCTTCGTCCAACACTTCTTCATCAGAGCCCAGGAACGGGCCGTAATGGGCATAGCGCGGCTTCAACTCTCTCCCGCTGATGGCCTTTGCAGCAATGCCGGCGAGCGGCCCGGAAATTCGAACGATACCGACACCGCCACGACCCTGGGCGGTAGCGACAGCAGCGATGGTTTCACGAGGAGCGCTCATCAGCAGGTTCCAGAATAAAAGTGACGGAAAGCAAAACGCCCCACTAGGGGGCGTCTTGAGTGGTTATCCACAGGGTAAATTACGCCTCGGCTTTTTTGGTAGCCGCTTCGATTTTACGCGTGATGTACCACTGTTGAGAGATCGACAACACGTTGTTGACCACCCAGTACAGAACCAGACCAGCAGGGAACCACAGGAAGAAGAAGGTGAAGATGATTGGCATCATTTTCATCACTTTGGCCTGCATCGGATCCGGCGGTGTCGGGTTCAGGCGCTGCTGGATAAACATGGTTGCGCCCATGATGATCGGCAGGATAAAGAACGGGTCTTTGATCGACAGGTCAGTTATCCACAGCATGAACGGTGCCTGGCGCATTTCCACGCTTTCCAGGAGTACCCAGTAAAGCGACAGGAATACCGGCATCTGCACCAGAATCGGCAAGCATCCACCCAGCGGGTTGATCTTCTCTTTCTTGTACAGCTCCATCATGGCCTGCGACATTTTCTGCCGGTCATCGCCATGTTGTTCTTTCAGCGCGGCCAGTTTAGGGGCCACGGCACGCATGCGCGCCATCGACTTGTAGCTGGCGGCCGACAGTGGGAAGAAGATCCCCTTGATCAACATCGTCAGGAAGATGATCGAGAAGCCCCAGTTGCCGACGATGCTGTGGATATGTTGCAGCAACCAGAAGATCGGCTGGGCAATGAACCACAGGATGCCGTAATCCACAGTCAGTTCCAGACCTGGGGATAACTCTTTCAGCACGGCCTGGCTTTTCGGGCCTGCGTACAGGGTAGCGCTGGTTTCGGCCTTGGCACCTGGAGCGACGGTCATCGCCGGGCCGGTATAGCCGATGATGTAGTTACCTTTGCTGTCCTTGCGCGCCAGTACTGCATTGTTCTGGCCAGGCTGAGGAATCCAAGCAGTCACAAAGTAGTGTTGCAGCCAGGCTACCCAACCACCGTTCACGTTATAGGTGATCGGTGCCTTGGTTTTGTCTTCGGCGACTTTATCCATGTCCTTCATGGACACTTTTTTGTACGGCTCCGAACTTGTCCACAGGGCAGCGCCCAGGTAAGTCGCGGTGCCGGTCGCAGTACTGGACGATGGATCGGAGCTGGCGTCACGCTTGAGCTGCGCAAACATTGCACCGGTCCAAGGCTGAGCGCTCTGGTTGTCGATCAAATAGGTGACAACGATGTCGTACAGGCCGCGCTTGAGGGTGAAGCGCTTGATGTAGTTGACGCCGTCCTTGCTGAACTTCAAATCTACGACCAGTTGGTCCTGGCCATCTGCCAGTTGATAGTTCTTCTTCTCCGCAGAGAAAATCGGACGACCGGTTGGGCTCGCATCAGGGCCGTTGGTGCCGATCAGGCCACTTTGTGCCTGGTAAACACGTTCGCCACCGTTATCGAACAACTGGAATGGAATTTCCGGGTGATCCTGACGACGCGGATACAGCGGAAGTGTCAGTTTGGCAACATCGCCACCTTGCGGGTCGATAGCCAGGTCCAATACATCCGTCTTGATCTGGATGAGATCGGTGCTTGCGGCGACTGCAACTTCGGCAGGTGCGTTTGTTTCGCCCGCTGCGCGTGGAATGTCATCACTGGCGGCAGTATTGGTGCCACTTACTGTGTCGGGAAGCCCCGCTGGAACAGCATTGGCAGCAACATTCTGAGTCGGCAGGGCAGCTTGGCCGTAGTCCTGGTTCCACTTAAGGACCATGACGTAGGACACGATTGCCAGGGCGACGATCAGGATCGTGCGTTTAATATCCATGATTACTCGGCCATCGAAGAAGAACGGGAGGTAGGGATAGGTGGAACCGGGTCATAACCACCGGGATTCCACGGATGACAGCGACCTAAACGACGAAAGGTCAGCCAGCCACCGCGCAGAAGACCATGATTTTCTATGGCCTCTAACGCGTAGCAGGAACAACTGGGGTAGAAACGACAGTGGCTGGCCATCAGAGGACTAATGGCATAGCGATAAAACTGGATCGGAACGAGCGCCAGTTTACGCATCGGTGCTGTCTACCCCTACAGTTTCGGTGCTGACTGCTGGTGCTGGTTTGTTGGTACGCGCCAGACGTTTCCAGAGCTTGCCGAAATGCTGAATCAATTCGGGGTTTTCTACATCCCCCAAGCCTTTGCGCGCGACGATAACAATATCCCAACCAACCAGTGTGTCCTGGTGGAGGCGAAACGATTCGCGCATCAGACGCTTGAGGCGATTGCGCTCAACGGAGAGCTTTACGCTCTTCTTGCCGATCACCAACCCGAGACGGGGGTGATCAAGATCGTTGTTACGCGCAAGGAGCAGGAGATTTTTCCCCGGAACCTTGCCGGTGGGGGAGTCAAAGACTGCCTTGAAGTGCCGGGGGGTTAGCAGACGCTTTTCCCGACTGAAGTCCTGACTCACCACCAGTACCGGATTATCAAACTGCCAGACGCGCACGACCTTTGGCGCGGCGACGCGACAGGACAGCACGGCCGTTCTTGGTAGCCATGCGAGCACGGAAGCCGTGGGTACGGGCGCGTTTGATGGTGCTTGGTTGGAAAGTACGTTTCATGGCGTTGTTACCTGGTTCGTCCACAACGGGCCGGAATGGCCCCCGTTTTAAGAGACCGGCGATTCTAGAGAAAGCAAGCCTCTAGGTCAATTTCCAACCAGCTTTTCCTTCAATTAGATCTTTACGGGCCTCCAGACCTTTTCTTTCCGTTCTGCTTCCATGAGCAATGCCATAGATATAAAAATAAAGAAGGAAGTTATTTAAAGCTTTTCTGTAAAGCTTATAAAAGCTAGGCAGGCCATCCTCTGTGGATAACTGCCTTAAGGCCATATTCCACGTGCTGTACAGAGAATGACAACACGGGGGAGAAACGGTGCTCTGCCTGTGCTGCGCTGTCGGATAAGCTGTGTGTGGAATGGCATGTTATCCACAGGCCAGTTACCCACAGACTTTCGACCCCACTTGTGCAACGAGCTCAGGGGCGCTTATCCACAGAGCTTATGCACAGACCGCTGGTCGCCTTTTTCAGCGATAAGACGTTGATTTTGGGTGGCCACTGAGCGACCTACATGTGGATAAGTGGGCGGTTGGCCGCTACAATGGCGGCTGTTTTTGCCTCACCGGCTTTCAACTTAGGGGATATCCGTGTCAGTGGAACTTTGGCAGCAGTGCGTGGAGCTTTTGCGCGATGAGCTGCCTGCCCAGCAATTCAACACCTGGATCCGCCCGCTACAGGTCGAAGCCGAAGGCGACGAGTTGCGCGTCTACGCACCCAATCGTTTTGTTCTGGACTGGGTCAACGAGAAGTACCTGAGCCGCGTTCTCGAATTGCTCGATGAACATGGCAATGGCCTCGCGCCCGTGCTCTCCTTATTAATAGGTAGCAAACGCAGCTCGGCACCTCGTGCAGCACCGAATGCCCCGCTGGCGGCAAGCGTCTCGCAGGCACAGGCCGCGGCGGCGCCTGTTAATAACTCGCCGGCACCGGTTGCCCAGACGCCTTCGAAATCCTCGTCGCAGAAAAACGCGCCTATTAATGAAGAGCCGTCCCGCGACAGCTTCGATCCGATGGCGGGCGCCAGTTCCCAGCAGGCTCCGGTTCGCGCCGAGCAGCGTACGGTGCAGGTCGAAGGTGCGCTCAAGCACACCAGCTACCTGAACCGCACATTCACCTTTGAGAACTTCGTCGAAGGTAAATCCAACCAGTTGGCCCGCGCGGCCGCCTGGCAGGTTGCCGATAACCCCAAGCATGGTTACAACCCGCTTTTCCTTTATGGTGGCGTTGGCTTGGGTAAGACCCACTTGATGCACGCTGTGGGTAACCACCTTTTAAAGAAGAACCCGAATGCCAAGGTCGTGTACCTGCACTCGGAGCGCTTCGTCGCTGACATGGTCAAGGCCCTGCAGCTCAATGCAATCAACGAGTTCAAGCGGTTCTACCGCTCCGTTGATGCATTGCTGATCGATGACATCCAATTCTTCGCGCGCAAGGAGCGTTCCCAGGAAGAGTTTTTCCACACCTTCAACGCCCTGCTCGAAGGCGGCCAACAGGTCATCCTGACCAGTGACCGTTACCCGAAGGAAATCGAAGGCCTGGAAGAACGCTTGAAGTCGCGCTTCGGTTGGGGCCTGACCGTTGCGGTAGAGCCGCCCGAGTTGGAAACCCGCGTTGCGATCCTGATGAAAAAGGCCGACCAGGCGAAAGTCGATCTGCCTCACGACGCCGCGTTTTTCATCGCACAACGCATCCGCTCCAACGTGCGTGAGTTGGAAGGTGCGCTCAAGCGTGTCATCGCGCACTCTCACTTCATGGGCCGCGACATCACCATCGAGCTGATTCGCGAATCCCTGAAGGACTTGCTGGCATTGCAGGACAAACTGGTGAGTGTGGATAACATCCAGCGCACCGTGGCCGAGTACTACAAGATCAAGATTTCCGACTTGCTGTCCAAGCGCCGTTCGCGCTCGGTGGCTCGTCCTCGTCAGGTGGCCATGGCGCTCTCCAAGGAGTTGACCAACCATAGCCTGCCGGAAATCGGTGATGTGTTTGGCGGTCGTGACCACACTACGGTCTTGCACGCGTGCCGCAAGATCAACGAACTTAAGGAATCCGACGCGGATATTCGCGAGGACTACAAGAACCTGCTGCGTACACTGACTACGTGATGACACCAGCGCAGCTTATTAAGGCAAGGGACTAGACCATGCATTTCACCATTCAACGCGAAGCCCTGTTGAAACCCCTGCAACTGGTCGCAGGCGTCGTCGAGCGCCGACAGACCTTGCCGGTGCTCTCCAACGTATTGCTGGTGGTCGAAGGCCAGCAATTGTCCCTGACCGGTACTGACCTGGAAGTCGAGCTGGTCGGTCGCGTGCAACTGGAAGAGCCCGCTGAACCTGGCGAGATCACAGTACCTGCGCGCAAGCTGATGGACATCTGCAAAAGCCTGCCGAACGACGCGCTGATCGACATTAAGGTTGATGAGCAGAAGTTGGTGGTCAAGGCCGGTCGCAGTCGTTTCACCCTGTCTACGTTGCCGGCCAACGATTTCCCGACTGTGGAAGAGGGCCCAGGCTCGCTGACCTGCAGCCTGGAGCAAAGCAAACTGCGTCGTCTGATTGAGCGCACCAGCTTCGCCATGGCTCAACAGGACGTGCGTTACTACCTCAACGGCATGCTGCTGGAAGTATCCGAAGGCATCATCCGCGCCGTAGCCACCGACGGTCACCGTCTGGCGATGTGCTCGATGCGTGCCGATATTGGCCAACCGGATCGTCACCAGGTGATTGTGCCGCGTAAGGGTATTCTCGAGTTGGCGCGCCTGCTCACTGAGCCGGATGGCAATGTCAGCATCGTACTGGGTCAGCACCATATCCGCGCGACCACCGGTGAGTTCACCTTCACCTCGAAGCTGGTTGACGGCAAGTTCCCAGATTACGAGCGCGTTCTGCCTAAAGGCGGTGACAAATTGGTGATCGGTGATCGCCAGGCCCTGCGTGAAGCGTTCAGCCGTACCGCAATTCTGTCCAACGAAAAGTACCGTGGTATTCGTCTGCAACTGGCCAACGGTCAGTTGAAAATCCAGGCCAATAACCCGGAGCAGGAAGAAGCAGAAGAAGAAGTGGGCGTTGATTACAACGGCGGCTCTTTGGAAATCGGCTTTAACGTGAGCTATCTGCTGGACGTGCTGGGTGTGATGACCACCGAACAGGTTCGCCTGATCCTGTCTGACTCCAACAGCAGCGCCCTGGTGCAGGAATCCGATAACGACGACTCGGCTTACGTTGTTATGCCGATGCGCCTGTAATCATGCTCAGCAGAAGCTAGATGTCCCTTAGTCGCGTCTCGGTCACCGCGGTGCGCAATCTGCACCCGGTGACCTTCTCCCCCTCCCCCCGCATCAATATCCTCCACGGCGCCAACGGCAGTGGCAAAACCAGCGTGCTGGAAGCCATCCACTTGCTGGGGCTTGCCCGTTCCTTTCGCAGTGCCCGCTTGTTGCCGGTGATTCAGTACGAACAACTGGCTTGCACGGTATTTGGCCAGGTCGAACTGGCGGAAGGCGGCCACAGTAGCCTGGGGATTTCGCGTGATCGCGGCGGTGAGTTCCAGATTCGCATCGACGGGCAAAACGCTCGCAGTGCTGCGCAACTGGCAGAGATCCTGCCATTGCAACTGATCAACCCTGACAGCTTCCGCTTGCTGGAAGGCGCGCCAAAAATCCGCAGACAGTTCCTCGATTGGGGAGTGTTCCACGTGGAACCGCGATTCATGGCCACGTGGCAGCGCCTGCAGAAGGCCCTGCGGCAGCGGAACTCATGGCTGCGGCATGGTACACTTGACGCCGCTTCGCAAGCGGCCTGGGACCGGGAACTGTGTCTGGCCAGCGACGAAATAGATGAATACCGCCGCGCCTATATCAAAGCCTTGAAACCAGTCTTTGAGCAGACCTTGAGTGAGTTACTGGATCTCGAAGGGCTGACGTTGAGCTACTACCGTGGCTGGGACAAAGAGCGTGAACTGAGTGCAGTGCTCGCCACCTCCTTGCAGCGGGATCAGCAAATTGGCCATACCCAGGCCGGCCCCCAACGGGCTGATTTGCGTCTTAGATTAGGCGCACACAATGCTGCGGATATATTGTCCCGCGGCCAGCAGAAGTTGGTGGTGTGCGCGTTGCGTATCGCCCAGGGCCATCTGGTTAGCCAAGCCCGACGTGGTCAGTGTATTTATCTGGTGGATGACTTGCCGTCTGAACTCGACGAGCAACACCGCCGCTCGCTATGTCGCTTGTTGGAAGACTTACGCTGCCAGGTGTTTATCACCTGTGTAGACCACGAATTATTGAGGGAAGGCTGGCAGACGGAAACGCCAGTCGCTTTGTTCCACGTGGAACAAGGCCGTATCACCCAGACCCACGACCATCGGGAGTGAAGGCATGAGCGAAGAAAACACGTACGACTCGACCAGCATTAAAGTGCTGAAAGGTTTGGATGCCGTACGCAAACGTCCCGGTATGTACATTGGCGACACTGATGACGGTAGCGGTCTGCACCACATGGTGTTCGAGGTGGTCGACAACTCCATCGACGAAGCTCTGGCCGGTCACTGCGACGACATCAGCATCATCATCCATCCGGATGAGTCCATCACCGTGCGCGACAACGGTCGTGGCATCCCGGTAGACGTGCACAAAGAAGAAGGCGTTTCGGCGGCAGAGGTCATCATGACCGTGCTCCACGCCGGCGGTAAGTTCGACGACAACTCCTATAAAGTCTCCGGTGGCTTGCACGGTGTGGGTGTCTCGGTGGTGAATGCTCTGTCCGAAGAGCTGATCCTGACCGTTCGCCGCAGTGGCAAGATCTGGGAGCAGACTTACGTCCACGGTGTGCCACAAGAGCCGATGAAGATCGTTGGCGACAGTGAAAGCACCGGTACCCAGATCCATTTCAAGCCATCGGCTGATACCTTCAAGAACATCCACTTCAGCTGGGACATCCTCGCCAAGCGGATTCGTGAACTGTCCTTCCTCAACTCCGGTGTTGGCATCGTCCTCAAGGATGAGCGCAGCGGCAAGGAAGAGCTGTTCAAATACGAAGGCGGCTTGCGTGCGTTTGTTGAATACCTGAACACCAACAAGACTGCGGTTAACCAGGTGTTCCACTTCAACATCCAGCGTGAAGACGGCATCGGCGTGGAAATCGCCCTGCAGTGGAACGACAGCTTCAACGAGAACCTGTTGTGCTTCACCAACAACATTCCGCAGCGTGACGGCGGTACTCACCTTGTGGGTTTCCGTTCCGCGCTGACGCGTAACCTGAACACCTACATCGAAGCCGAAGGCTTGGCGAAGAAGCATAAAGTTGCCACCACCGGTGACGATGCCCGCGAAGGCCTGACCGCGATTATCTCGGTGAAAGTGCCGGACCCTAAATTCAGCTCCCAGACCAAAGACAAGCTGGTGTCTTCCGAAGTGAAGACCGCCGTTGAACAGGAAATGGGCAAGTACTTCTCGGACTTCCTGCTGGAAAACCCGAACGAAGCCAAGCTGGTTGTGGGCAAGATGATCGACGCCGCGCGTGCCCGTGAAGCGGCGCGTAAAGCCCGTGAGATGACCCGCCGTAAAGGCGCGCTGGATATCGCCGGCTTGCCTGGCAAGCTGGCTGACTGCCAGGAGAAGGACCCCGCCCTCTCCGAACTGTATCTGGTGGAAGGTGACTCTGCTGGCGGTTCCGCCAAGCAGGGTCGTAACCGTCGCACCCAGGCCATCCTGCCGTTGAAGGGTAAGATCCTCAACGTCGAGAAGGCGCGCTTCGACAAGATGATTTCCTCCCAGGAAGTCGGCACCTTGATCACTGCGCTTGGCTGCGGTATTGGCCGTGACGAGTACAACATCGACAAGCTGCGTTACCACAACATCATCATCATGACCGATGCTGACGTTGACGGTTCGCACATCCGTACCCTGCTGCTGACCTTCTTCTTCCGTCAGTTGCCGGAGCTGATCGAGCGTGGCTACATCTATATCGCCCAGCCGCCGTTGTACAAAGTGAAGAAAGGCAAGCAAGAGCAATACATCAAAGACGACGACGCCATGGAAGAGTACATGACGCAGTCGGCCCTGGAAGATGCCAGCCTGCACTTGAATGATGAAGCCCCGGGAATCTCCGGCGAGGCGCTGGAGCGTCTGGTTAACGACTTCCGCATGGTAATGAAGACTCTTAAGCGCCTGTCGCGCCTGTACCCACAGGAACTGACCGAGCACTTCATCTACCTGCCGTCCGTAAGCCTGGAGCAGTTGGGCGATCACGCACACATGCAGGATTGGCTGGCCCAGTACGAGGTTCGCCTGCGCACCGTCGAGAAGTCTGGCCTGGTGTACAAAGCGAGCCTGCGTGAAGACCGTGAACGTAACGTCTGGCTGCCGGAGGTCGAATTGATCTCCCACGGTCTGTCGAACTACGTCACCTTCAACCGCGACTTCTTCGGCAGCAACGACTACAAGACCGTTGTGACCCTCGGCGCGCAACTGAGCACCCTGCTGGACGACGGTGCGTACATTCAACGTGGTGAGCGTAAGAAAGCGGTCAAGGAGTTCAAGGAAGCCCTGGACTGGTTGATGGCTGAAAGCACCAAGCGCCACACCATCCAGCGATACAAAGGTCTGGGTGAAATGAACCCCGATCAACTGTGGGAAACCACCATGGACCCAGCCCAGCGTCGTATGCTGCGTGTGACCATCGAAGACGCCATTGGCGCAGACCAGATCTTCAACACCCTGATGGGTGATGCGGTCGAACCTCGCCGTGACTTCATCGAGAGCAATGCCTTGGCAGTGTCTAACCTGGACTTCTGATCCAGGCGCGACCTCCAAAAAAAGGCCAACGCTATGCGTTGGCCTTTTTTATTGCGTGTAAATCATGCTCTGCAAAATGCTCCACGTGGAACATCGTGGTTTTTATCCAGAAGAAGCTGTAGCCACACTCTCCAACCGATACCCATACCCATAGATCGTCAACAACTGCCAACCTCTATCCGCGGTAAGCCCGAGCTTGTTGCGCAGCCGATAGATATGCGTATCCAACGGCCGAGAAGAGACCATTTCTTCATGGGTCCAGAACCGTTCATAAAGGTACTCACGCGACAGCGGCCGAGCCAGGTTGGCAAACAAGCAGCTCGCCAGGCGGTATTCGCGCTCGGTGAGGTTGATCGGTTTGCCTGCGCGCGTGACGGTCAACTCCGCGTCGTCGAAAGTCAGGTCATTAAAACTCTGCACTTCAGGGCTCGCTGATTTCTGCAGCCCGTGCCGCCGAAGTACAGCGGTGACCCGAGCTTTCAGCTCATTAGGGCGAAAGGGTTTGCTGACGTAATCGTCGGCGCCACTGTTCAATGCGGTGACGATATCGCTTTCGGCATCACGGCTGGTGAGCATGATGACGGCGGGTGGCGACTCCATGTGCTCACGGGTCCAGCGCAGCAATGCGATGCCGGTGATATCGGGCAGTTGCCAGTCGAGTATCAGCAGGTCAAAGGTTTCCCGACGCAACTGACGCAGCAGGTCTTCTCCGCGCTCGAAGCAATGCAGGGTCCAGGGCTGTTCGGCGGTGCTGGGGATTTGTCGCAGTGTCTGTTCCACCCGTCGCAATTCAGCGGGTTCGTCATCCAGTATTGCGACACGCATGGGTGGGTCCTTTCTTTTGAAGAGTACGGCAGTCGTATTGAGGGCACGTACTGCACAGATGCCAGTCATTGAATCTGAAGAATTGTGCTCAGATGCGACGACCCCTTGGATCTCTAGGTACGCTGGAATCAATAAGCGATTAAGCCATTGAAAGTCCTCTATACCTATGTGGGAAAGATACCGGCTCCAAGCCGTAAGGAAAAGGATCAGCCGACGCGTGTGCTGTCGTAAACTCCGGTGCCCTGATAGGGGAGGCTCTTTGGAATCCCAGCGTTATGAAGATCAAGCAGGAAAATTTTTCTACTGCGTCGAAAATGAGCTTCACTGGGCTCAACGCATCGTTCTATCGCGTGCGCGTGTCGGCTTCCGACGAGCGCCACCTGGAGGGGAAACCGGGGTCTATGCCATCTTCTACCGCACGCCAACAATACAGGCGCGTTGACCCATGATGCTTTGGGGCAAGGCCGAAAAACGTCAACCCACCCATGCCCAGCGCCTGTTCCACGGTCTGGTACGTGAGTGGTTGTGGATCGGGTTGCTGTTGTTGCCGATCACCGCCTACCTCTCAATGAGTCCTGGCCTGGCCTTGAATAACCCCCTGTACGACAGCCTTCGACGTTTGACGCCGCTGCCAGTGGATCCACGAATTCTGCTGGTGACCATTGATGATCCTAGCCTGAAGAAGCTCGGGCAGTGGCCCTGGCCGCGTAGCCTGCATGCCGACCTGATCGATCGCCTGAGTGCCGCGCAGCCGGCCGCTATCCTGTTTGATGTGATCTTCAGCGAACCTGGCGACCCGGCCAATGACAAGCGCCTGGCCGACTCGGTGTGCAACGCCGGCAACGTACTGTTGCCCCTGGCACGCGACGATTCCGCCAGCTACAGCCAGCCTGGGGCACAAATGCTCTCGCTGCTTAAATGCGCCAGGGGCGTCGGGCATATCAATGTGGAGGCCGATAGCGATGGCGTGGTCCGCAGCCTGTATATGCGTGAGGGTCCAGCCGACGCCACGGCGCTGCAGTTAGCGTGGCTGGCTTTCGTGATGAGCGGTCAATCTACGGAGATGCCAGGGGAGTCCCAGGCGTCGATTACCCAGGGCTGGCACCGGGAGCATGCCGTTCGTATCCCGTTTATTGCCCCCGGTACCCATTTTTCCAGCGTGTCTTATGTCAGCGTATTACGCGGTGAAGTGCCTCCTGAGCGGCTGCGAGACCGTCTGATTCTGGTGGGGGCAACCGCTTCGGGCATGGGCGATCGCTTTGTCACACCGCTCTCGCCCATGGCCGGCACTACGGCGGGCGTGGAGATCCAGGCCAACGTACTCAATGGCTTGCTGCAAGGTCGCAGTATTGTGGACCTGTCCGGATGGCTGGCCGCGCTGATGGCCACGTCCCTGGTAGCGTTGCTGCTGGGCCTGCTGCTCTACCGCCCACGCTACGCACTGTGGATGACCCTGGGGGGAATGTTTATGGCCTTGCTCGGCTCAGCGGCGCTATTGCGCATGGGGTACTGGTGGTCGCCGGCGGCCTGCTGGATCGGTTTGCTGCTCAGCTACCTGATCTGGAATTGGCGGCGTCTCAGCGTGATCCTGGCCTACTTCGGTTGGGAATTGGCCCGCCTGGATAACGAGCCCAAAGTCTTGCCCGAGCGCCGCCGTGCACCCGCCAGCAAAGGTGACGTTTTGCAGGGCCGCATCTTTGCCCTGGAGCAAGCCGTGAGCCGTACACGGGATACCCGACGATTTATGGCCGATGGGCTGGAGTGCTTGCCGGTGGCGACACTGATCACGGATACCGCAGGCAATATCCTGTTGGCCAACCGCATTGCCCGGGAAGTGTTCGGTAATAACTTGATCTCCCATAACCTTCTGGAACAGTTGGCTGACCTGGGTTACCCGCCGCTCCACAATGGCGTACGCCCTCCCCTCTCCGCGCTGGAACTCGTTGAGTTTAGGGATATTCACCAACGTAGCCTGCGCATGGAGCTTGCCCCGTTGCTACCGGCCGAAGGGGATGTGGCGCTGGGTTGGTTGCTGAGCCTTACCGACTTGAGCAAGGAACGCGAGGCCCAGCAGCATCGGGAAACCATGCTGCGCTTTCTCTCCCACGATTTGCGCGCACCCCACTCGGCGATCCTCGCGCTGTTGGATGTGCACAACAGTGAGTCGCCGATATTTGCCCAGATCGAGCAGCAAGTACGCCGCGCCTTGAGCCTGACCGAATCTTTTGTACAACTGGCGAAAGCCGAGGCCGATGGCTACCAGTTCGAGCCTACGCTGTTCGCCATGTTGGTAATGGATGCCTTTGACCAAGTGGCACTGATCGCCCAGCTCAAAGGCATTCACTTGGTCCACGATCTGGACGAGGCCGACGAAGGCATGGTGTCAGCCGATCAATCGCTGCTCACCCGCGCATTGTTCAATGTGCTGGAGAACGCGATCAAATACTCTGCATCCGGTACCACCGTCCGATTAAGACACAGCAGTGCGCAAGGTTGGTTGGAGTGCCTGATCAGCGACCAGGGCCCGGGGATAGCCGCCAAGGATTTGCCTGAGCTGTTCAGTCAGTACAAGCGCTTTGATTCGGCCCAAGGCAGCGAAGGGTTGGGGTTGGGACTGAGCATGGTCAAGGCGGTCGTGGAGCGTCATGGAGGCCATATCGGGTGTGAAAGCACCGTGGGCAAAGGCACCACTTTCCGCCTGCAGTTGCCCTTGCTGGACGACGGCTGAAACGTACTTTTCTGCTGTGCATAAAAAACCGGTCTCAAGGACCGGTTTTTTAATGCAGAAAAAACTTATGCACGGTTTTCGCTATTTTATGAGCTGTGGAAATATGTAATGAAATCAGCTTGTTATGAATGAAAAAAGCCAATTCGCCAACAAACCGTACACAGGTTATCCACAGATCTTCATACCACCGGCGTATCCACCACAATCGGCTCCGGCGGCAGCGAACCCATGGCCCGCTGCTGCGCTTCATTCCATGCCTGCGCACGCTCATTCAGCGCGGCAATGGCACGTGGGCCTTCGCCTTCTGCGTACATTGGCTCGCCAATCACCACAGTGATAGTGCCCTCGCGTTTTGCCCAGCCCGTCTTCGGCCAGAACTTGCCGGCGTTGTGCGCAATCGGCAACACCGGCAGATTGGCGTTCACCGCCAATGCCGTACCACCACGGGAGAACTTGCCTACGGTCCCAAAGGGCACCCGAGTACCTTCCGGAAAGATCAGTACCCACACGCCATCCTTGAGCAGCTCATCACCCTTCTTGGCAACGTGCTTGAGCGCCGCCTTGGGGTTGTCGCGGTCGATAGCGATCGGGCGCAACATGGCCATGGCCCAGCCGAAGAACGGCACGTACAGCAGCTCACGCTTGAGCACCTGGCTCAATGGCGAGAAGTAAGCCGAGAGGAAGAAAGTCTCCCAGGTGCTCTGGTGGTTCGACAGGATTACGCACGGCTGGTCCGGTACGTTTTCAGCACCCTTGATCTCGAAACGAATGTTCAGGAACACCTTGGTCAGCCACAACGCGCAGCGGCACCAATAGACGTTGATAAAGCGATAGCGCGCCTTGAACGGCAGGAACGGCGCAATAAAAAAGCTCAGGGTGCACCAGAGAAGCGAACTGGTGCCCAGCAGCAGGTAAAAGAAAAAGGTTCTGATGGCCTGCAAAATCGACATGGCGGCATTTACCGTTGCGGGACAAGGCCCGCCTGTTAAAAGCGCACTCCCGAACAGTCCTTGGTCAGGAAGTCGAGGGCGGCTAGTTGTTGATAAGTTCTGCGGCAACCGCCGCCAGATCGTCAAAAATCAAGGTGCCTACCGGCAGGTTTTTCGCCTGGGTCTTTTCGCCTTTCCCGGTTTTTACCAAAACTGGCTGAGAGTCGACGGCTTTGGCCGCCTCCAGGTCACCGAGGCTGTCCCCGACGAACCATATCCCAGCCAAGGACACCTTGTAATGTTCTGCAATGGTTTTCAACATGCCAGGCTTGGGTTTGCGGCAATCGCAGCCCTCATCCGGCCCGTGAGGGCAGTACACCACCAGCCCCACGTCACCCCCCTGCTCCGCCACCAGCGTGCGCAAGCGCGCGTGCATGGCGTCCAGGGTAGCGATGTCGTAATAGCCGCGGGCGATACCGGACTGGTTGGTGGCGATGGCCACCGTCCAGCCGGCTTTGCTCAACTGCGCGATGGCCTCGATCGAACCGGGCAGTGGAATCCATTCCGCCACCGACTTGATGTAAGCGTCGGAGTCGTAGTTGATCACCCCGTCCCGATCGAGAATCAGCAGTTTCAACATGGTCAGCTCAGCGTCGAAATGTCAGCGATATTGACGAACAAGCCACGCAGACGCGCCAGCATGGCGTAGCGGTTTTTCCGCACGCCGGCATCTTCGGCATTGATCATCACCGCTTCGAAGAACGCATCCACCGGCTCACGCAAGGTCGCCAGGCGTGCCAGGGCTTCGGCGTAATTGCGTTCGGCGATCAGCGGCTTCACCGCGTTCTCTGCCTTGGCAATGGCCGAGTTCAGCGAGAACTCCTTGGCGTCGGCAAACAGGCCTGGGTCGACATCGGCGTTGCCCAGGCCTTCGGCCTTGCTCAGCAGGTTCGACACTCGCTTGTTCACGGCGGCCAGGGCATCGGCTTCCGGCAACTTACGGAACGCCTGTACGGCTTGTACGCGCTGATCGAAGTCCAGCGCCGAACCCGGTTGCAGGGCACGTACCGACAGGTAGACGGAAACGTCCACGCCTTCGTCTTCATAACGCGCACGCAGGCGGTCGAACACGAACTCCAGCACTTGCTCGGCCAGGCCGGCTTGCTTGACCTTGCCACCGAACTGGCCGACCGCGAACACCACGGCCTGGGTCAGGTCGAGGTCCAACTTCTTGTCGATCAGGATGCGCAGCACGCCCAGGGCCGCACGACGCAGGGCATACGGGTCTTTGCTACCGGTGGGCAGCATGCCGATACCGAAGATACCGACCAGGGTATCCAGCTTGTCGGCGATGGCCACGGCCGCACCGGTCAGGGTGGTCGGCAGTTCAGCACCGGCACCGCGCGGCATGTACTGCTCGTTCAGCGCCAGGGCGACATCGTTCGGCTCGCCATCGTTGAGGGCGTAGTAGTAACCGGCGACGCCTTGCATCTCCGGGAACTCGCCGACCATCTCGGTGGCCAGGTCGCACTTGGACAGCAAGCCTGCACGCGCGGCCCAGGCGGCATCACCGCCAATGCGTGGGGCAATGTAGGCCGCCAGCTTGGAAACACGCACGGCCTTGTCGTAGACGCTGCCGAGTTTTTCCTGGAACACCACGTTTTGCAGGCGCAGGTTGAAGTCTTCGAGCTTCTGCTTCTTGTCTTGCTTGAAGAAGAACTCGGCGTCAGTCAGGCGCGGGCGAACGACTTTCTCGTTACCGGCGATGATCTGCTGCGGGTCCTTGCTTTCGATGTTGGCCACGGTGATAAAGCGCGGCAGCAACTTACCGTCCACGTCCAGCAGGCAGAAATACTTCTGGTTGTCCTGCATGGTGGTGATCAGTGCTTCCTGCGGCACTTCGAGGAAACGTTCTTCGAACGAGCACACCAGCGGCACCGGCCATTCAACCAGCGCGGTGACTTCGTCGAGCAGGCTTGGCGGCACGATGGCGGTGCCTTCCTGCAGGCGGGCCAGTTCTTCGGTGCGCTTGCTGATCAGCTCGCGACGTTCGTTGGCATCGGCCAGCACGTAAGCAGCCCGCAGATCGGCGGCATAGTTAGCCGGCGATGTGATGCGTACGGCTTCTGGATGGTGGAAGCGATGACCACGGGAATCCCGGCCAGCCTTCTGGGCGAGGATGGTGCAGTCGATGACTTGGTCACCGAGCAGCATCACCAGCCACTGGGTCGGACGTACGAACTCTTCCTTGCGCGCGCCCCAGCGCATGCGCTTGGGGATCGGCAGGTCATTCAGGGAGTCTTCGACGATGGTCGGCAGCAGGCTGGCGGTCGGCTTGCCGGCGATGACCTGGCTGAAACGCAGTTTCGGGCCGCTCTGGTCGATCTCGCTCAGCTCGACGCCACACTTCTTGGCGAAGCCCAATGCGGCTTGGGTCGGGTTGCCTTCGGCGTCGAAAGCCGCCTGGCGTGGCGGGCCGTCGAGGTTGATGCTGCGGTCCGGCTGCTGGGTTTCCAGCGCGGTCAGCAACACAGCCAGGCGGCGCGGCGCGGCGTAGACTTTTTTCGCTTCAAACTTCAGGCCGGCGCTCTGCAGGCCTTTTTCGATCCCGGCCAGGAATGCATCGGCCAGGGTATTGAGTGCCTTGGGTGGCAGCTCTTCGGTGCCCAGTTCAACCAGGAAATCTTGAGCACTCATTGTGCAGCCTCCAGCTTAGCCAACACTTCATCACGCAGGTCCGGGGTGGCCATCGGGAAGCCCAGCTTGGCGCGAGCCAGCAGGTAGGCTTGGGCGACGGAACGTGCCAGGGTGCGTACACGCAGGATGTATTGCTGACGCGCGGTTACCGAGATGGCACGGCGGGCGTCCAGCAGGTTGAAGGTATGGGATGCCTTCAACACCATTTCATAGCTTGGCAACGGCAGCGGCTGGTCGAGTTCGATCAGGCGCTTGGCTTCGCTTTCATAGAAGTCGAACAGTTCGAACAGCTTCTCGACGTTGGCGTGTTCGAAGTTGTAGGTCGATTGCTCCACTTCGTTCTGATGGAACACATCGCCATAGGTCACTTTGCCGAACGGGCCGTCAGCCCACACCAGGTCGTAGACCGAATCCACGCCTTGCAGGTACATGGCCAGGCGTTCAAGACCGTAGGTGATCTCGCCGGTCACTGGGTAGCATTCGATGCCACCGGCTTGCTGGAAGTAAGTGAACTGCGTGACTTCCATGCCATTGAGCCAGACTTCCCAGCCCAGGCCCCAGGCGCCGAGGGTGGGCGACTCCCAGTTGTCTTCGACGAAACGGATGTCGTGCACCAGTGGGTCGAGGCCCACGTGCTTGAGCGAGCCCAGGTACAGTTCCTGGAAGTTGTCCGGGTTCGGCTTCAGCACGACCTGGAACTGATAGTAGTGCTGCAGACGGTTCGGGTTTTCGCCGTAGCGGCCGTCAGTCGGTCGACGACTGGGCTGCACGTAAGCGGCGTTCCAGGTTTCCGGACCGATGGCCCGCAGGAATGTAGCGGTGTGGAAAGTGCCGGCGCCTACTTCCATATCGTAGGGCTGAAGTACCACACAACCTTGCTCGGCCCAGTATTGCTGGAGGGCGAGGATCAAGTCTTGGAAGGTACGCACGGCTGGCGTAGGCTGGCTCACGAAATTCACCTGTTACTTGGGCTGCGATTTAAAGAGCGGGAGTATACCCGATTCGGCCGCGCCACCATCCCCTGGAGCCTTATGCCACGCTGCTTTTGGTGTTCTGAAGATCCGCTGTACATGGCTTATCACGATCAGGAGTGGGGAACGCCGCTGCGCGATGCGCAGGGTTTGTTCGAGTTGCTTTTGCTCGAAGGGTTCCAGGCGGGCCTGTCCTGGATCACCGTTCTACGCAAACGCGAGCATTATCGAAAGGTCTTGTTTGGTTTTGATGCCCTGCGTCTGGCACAGCTGACCGACGCTGAGATCGAAGCACTGATGCTCGATCCAGGCATTGTGCGTAACCGCCTCAAGCTCAACGCCACCCGGCGCAACGCTGCGGCCTGGCTGGCGCTGGAGGACCCGGTGGGGTTGCTTTGGTCGTTTGTCGGCGGCGTGCCCAAGGTCAACCATTTCAAGGACCGTAGCCAAGTCCCGGCGATCACGCCGGAGGCTGAAGCCATGAGCAAAGCACTCAAGAAAGCCGGCTTCACCTTTGTCGGCCCGACCATCTGTTACGCCTTCATGCAGGCCTCGGGCATGGTCATGGACCACACCCAGGACTGCGACCGTTACGCGGACTTGGCCAACGCCGGTTAGAATGGCGGCTTTGCGCACCACACACGATCAGGAGTGACCTGTGGAAAAGTTTAAAGGCGCCTTGCTGGTAGGCGCTCTTCGGTTGTTTGCCCTGCTGCCATGGCGCGCGGTGCAAGCCGTGGGTTCGGCCATCGGCTGGATCATGTGGAAAACCCCCAACCGCTCCCGTGAAACGGTGCGGATCAACCTCTCAAAATGCTTCCCGGACATGGACCCCGCCGCGCGCGAGCGCCTGGTCGGCCAGAGCCTGAAGGACATCGGCAAGTCCCTGACCGAAAGCGCCTGCGCCTGGATCTGGCCAGCCCAGCGCTCCATCGATCTGGTGCGTGAAGTCGAAGGCCTTGAGGTGCTGCACGAAGCCCTGGCCTCGGGCAAAGGTGTGGTCGGCATCACCAGCCACCTGGGCAATTGGGAGGTGTTGAACCACTTCTATTGCAGCCAGTGCAAACCGATCATTTTTTACCGCCCGCCCAAGCTCAAGGCGGTGGATGAGTTGCTGCGCAAGCAGCGCGTACAACTGGGTAACCGCGTGGCGGCGTCCACCAAGGAAGGCATCCTCAGTGTGATCAAGGAAGTGCGCAAAGGCGGCCAGGTGGGGATTCCTGCCGACCCGGAGCCGGCCGAGTCCGCAGGGATCTTCGTGCCGTTCTTCGCCACCCAGGCGCTCACCAGCAAGTTCGTGCCGAACATGCTCGCCGGCCACAAGGCGGTCGGTGTGTTCCTGCATGCCCTGCGGCTGCCGGACGGGTCGGGCTACAAAGTGATCCTGGAAGCGGCGCCGGAAGACATGTACAGCACCGACACCGCCACCTCCTGCGCGGCGATGAGCAAGGTGGTGGAGCGTTATGTCGGCGCCTACCCGAGCCAGTACATGTGGAGCATGAAGCGCTTCAAGAAACGCCCGCCGGGTGAAGAGCGGTGGTACTGATCCAGAGCCAATACAAAACCAAATGTGGGAGGGGGCTTGCTCCCGATAGCAGTGTGTCAGCCAATGCATATTTGACTGAACCACCGCTATCGGGAGCAAGTCCCCTCCCACATTTTCGATCTGCTTAGCTTTGGCGGTCGAGTTTCTTCAGGAACACCGTCATCTCTTTCTCGGCCTGCTTGTCGCCATGGGCCTGGGCCGCTTCAACGCCCTTCTCCCACGCCTGTCGCGCTGCGGGGTTATCACCCTGGCCCAACTGCGCCTTGCCCAACAACGTCCACGCCGCCGAATACTTCGGATCGAACTCGACGCACTTCTGCAAATGCTCCGCCGCCTTGGCGTAGTCCTTCAGGTCCAGATAACCCTTGCCCAGCCCAAAGCGCAGCAGTGAGTTATCCACACCCTTGGCGAGCATTTTTTCCAGGGATTCGAGCATGTCGGTCACTCCGGTTGATCAGAAAAAGCTCAATCCCACGTGGAACAACTTCTCCACATCGCGGATATGTTTCTTGTCCACCAGGAACAGGATCACATGATCCCCCGTGGCAATGACCGTGTCGTCGTGGGCGATGATCACTTCCTCATCACGAATGATTGCGCCAATGGTGGTGCCCGGTGGCAGGCCGATATCGCGGATGGCCTTGCCGATCACTTTGCTCGATTTCGAATCACCGTGGGCAATCGCCTCGATGGCCTCCGCCGCCCCCCGGCGCAGGGAGTGCACGCTGACAATATCGCCACGACGCACGTGGGCGAGCAAAGTGCCGATGGTGGCCAACTGTGGGCTGATGGCGATGTCGATATCGCCGCCCTGGATCAGGTCGACATAGGCCGGGTTGTTGATGATGGTCATGACCTTCTTCGCCCCCAACCGCTTGGCCAGCAGCGACGACATGATGTTGGCTTCGTCATCGTTGGTCAGGGCCAGGAAGATATCCGCGTCGGCGATGTTTTCTTCCATCAGCAGGTCGCGGTCCGAGGCACTGCCTTGCAGTACGACAGTGCTGTCCAGGGTGTCGGACAAATGCCGGCAGCGTGCCGGACTCATCTCGATGATCTTCACCTGGTAGCGACTCTCGATCGCTTCGGCCAGGCGCTCGCCAATCTGCCCGCCACCGGCGATAACGATGCGTTTGTAGCTCTCATCGAGCCGACGCATTTCACTCATGACTGCGCGAATATTCGCTTTGGCAGCGATAAAAAACACTTCGTCGTCGGCCTCGATCACCGTATCGCCCTGGGGCAGGATCGGCCGGTCACGCCGGAAAATAGCGGCGACGCGGGTTTCCACATTCGGCATGTGTTCACGCAGTTGACGCAGTTGCTGACCCACCAGCGGCCCACCGTAGTAGGCCTTCACGGCCACCAACTGCGCCTTGCCGCCAGCGAAGTCGATCACCTGCAAGGCGCCCGGAATTTCGATCAGGCGCTTGATGTAGTGGGTGACCACCTGCTCCGGGCTGATCAGCACGTCGACCGGGATTGCGTCGTTATCGAACAGACCGGCGCGGGTCAGGTAGGCGGCTTCACGCACCCGGGCGATCTTGGTCGGGGTGTGGAACAGGGTGTGGGCGACCTGGCAGGCGACCATATTGGTCTCGTCGCTGTTGGTGACGGCCACCAGCATGTCGGCGTCGTCCGCGCCGGCCTGGCGCAGCACCGTCGGGAAGGACGCGCGGCCTTGTACCGTACGAATATCCAGGCGGTCGCCGAGGTTGCGCAGGCGCTCGGCATCGGTGTCGACCACGGTGATGTCATTGGCTTCGCTGGCCAAATGTTCGGCCAGTGTGCCGCCAACCTGCCCTGCTCCAAGGATGATGATTTTCATCCGGTCACTCCCTTAAACCCGTTCAGCCGCGCGCGGCGGCGATCTTGATCAGTTTGGCGTAGTAGAAACCATCATGCCCGCCTTCCTGTGCAAGTAACTGGCGACCATGGGGCTGCTTAATACCGGCAGCCGTGGCGAGGTCCAGTTCCCGTGCGCCGCTGGTGCGGGCAAGGAACGCTTCGATCACCTCGGTGTTTTCGGTGGGCAAGGTGGAGCAGGTCGCGTAGAGCAGGATGCCGCCGACTTCGAGGGTCGGCCACATTGCATCGAGCAGTTCACCTTGCAGCACCGCCAGGGCGGCGATGTCGTCGGGTTGGCGGGTGAGCTTGATGTCCGGGTGACGGCGGATCACACCGGTGGCCGAACACGGCGCGTCGAGCAGGATGCGTTGGAACGGTTTGCCGTCCCACCAGGTGGCGGTGTCGCGGCCGTCGGCGGCGATCAGCTCGGCGCTGAGGCCCAGGCGCGCGAGGTTTTCCCGCACACGCACCAGGCGCTTGGCTTCCAGGTCGACAGCCACTACACCCGCGAGGTCCTTTTCAACTTCGAGGATGTGACAGGTCTTACCGCCCGGAGCACAGCAGGCGTCCAGCACGCGTTGGCCGGGAGCCAGGTCGAGCAGGTCGGCGGCCAGTTGCGCGGCTTCATCCTGCACACTGATCCACCCTTCGGCAAAGCCCGGCAGGCTGCGCACATCGGTGGCCGCTTCCAGCACAATGCCGTCGGTGCTGTACACGCATGGCGTGGCGTTGATGCCTGCGCTCGTCAGCAATTGCAGATACGCATCACGGCTGTGATGGCGACGGTTGACCCGCAGGATCATCGGCGGGTGCGCATTGTTGGCCGCGCAAATGGCTTCCCATTGCTCGGGCCAGAACGCCTTCAGGGATTTTTGCAGCCAGCGCGGGTGAGCGGTGCGCACCACCGGGTCATGTTCCAACTCGGCCAGCAGTGCTTCACTTTCGCGCTGGGCGCGGCGCAGTACGGCGTTGAGCAGGGCCTTGGCCCAGGGCTTTTTCAGCTTGTCGGCGCAACCGACGGTTTCACCGATGGCGGCGTGGGCCGGCACGCGGGTGTAGAGCAACTGATAGAGACCGACCAGCAGCAGCGCCTCGACATCAGCATCGGCCGCCTTGAACGGCTTTTGCAGCAGCTTGGCTGCCAGCGCCGACAGCCGTGGTTGCCAGCGGGCGGTGCCGAAGGCCAGGTCCTGGGTGAAACCGCGATCGCGGTCTTCGACCTTATCCAACTGGGTGGGCAGCGAACTGTTCAACGAAGCCTTGCCGTTGAGTACGGCGGCGAGAGCCTTGGCGGCGGCCAGACGTGGGTTCATTGGGCTGCCACCCCGAGGATCGTACCCAAGGAAAATTTCTCACGACGGCTGTTGAACAAATCGCTGAAATTAAGCGCCTTGCCACCGGGCAATTGCAGACGTGTCAGGCACAGCGCCTGTTCGCCGCAAGCGACCAGCAGGCCGTCCTTGCTGGCGCCGATGATTTCACCGGGTGCGCCTTTGCCGTCGGCCAGGGTTGCGGCCAATACCTTCAGGGCTTCGCCATTGAGAGTGCTGTGGCAGATCGGCCACGGGTTGAAGGCACGCACCAGGCGTTCCAGCTCCACCGCCGGGCGGCTCCAGTCGATGCGGGCTTCGTCCTTGTTCAGCTTGTGGGCGTAGGTGGCCAGGCTGTCGTCCTGCACTTCGCCTTCCAGGGTGCCTGCGGCGAGGCCGGCGATGGCCTGGATCACGGCGGGCGGGCCCATTTCGGCCAGACGATCATGCAGGCTGCCGCCAGTGTCTTCAGCCGTGATCGGGGTGGTGACTTTGAGCAGCATCGGACCGGTGTCCAGGCCCGCTTCCATGCGCATCACCGTCACCCCGCTTTCGCTGTCGCCTGCCTCCACGGCACGTTGGATCGGCGCCGCACCGCGCCAGCGTGGCAGCAATGAGGCGTGGCTGTTGATGCAACCCAGGCGTGGAATATCCAGCACGACCTGGGGCAGGATCAAACCGTAGGCCACCACCACCAGCAAGTCCGGTTGCAGCGCCGCCAGTTCAGCCTGGGCCTCGGCGTTGCGCAGGGTCGGCGGTTGCAGCACGGGGATGTCGTGCTCAAGCGCCAACTGCTTGACCGGGCTCGGCATCAGTTTTTGCCCGCGACCGGCCGGGCGATCCGGCTGGGTGTACACCGCGACGATGTCATAAGGGCTGGCAAGCAGGGCCCTGAGGTGTTCGGCGGCGAATTCGGGGGTGCCGGCAAAAACAATGCGCAATGGCTCGGTCATGGGAGGTCTCGGTTAAAAGCAGTCACAAAAGAAAAAGGCTTGCCGCAGCAAGCCTTTGGAAGGAGGGCATCAAGCTTGCTGGCGATGCTTTTTTTCCAGCTTCTTCTTGATCCGGTCGCGCTTGAGCGTGGACAGGTAATCGACAAACAGCTTGCCGTTGAGGTGGTCGCACTCGTGCTGGATACACACGGCCAACAGGCCTTCGGCGATCAGTTCGAACGGCTTGCCGTCGCGGTCAAGGGCCTTGATCTTCACGCGCAGCGGGCGCTCGACGTTTTCGTAGAACTCCGGCACCGACAGGCAGCCTTCCTGGTATTCGCCCATCTCGTCGGTCAGCGGTTCGAACTCGGGGTTGATGTACACCCGCGGTTCGCTGCGATCTTCCGACAGGTCCATGACCACGACGCGCTGATGCACGTTGACCTGGGTGGCGGCGAGGCCAATACCCGGGGCTTCATACATTGTTTCAAACATGTCATCGACCAACTGACGAACCTTGTCGTCCACTACGGCCACCGGTTTGGCGATCGTGCGCAGGCGCGAGTCGGGGAATTCGAGGATGTTCAAAATAGCCATAAGCGTAATTGCTGCACATGTGAGGTAGAGGCAAATCGGCGGTGGGATGGACCCACATGGCCGGTGTGAAACGCCCGAAAGCCGCGAAGGCTCTGGCATTTCACGCGAACGCACATAATAAAGGAGATTCACCCCATGAGGAAATCGCTACTCGTCTTGCTGCTGTGGGCCCCGTTCGCCCTGGCCGTGCTTCCACAGCCCGGCTCGCGCCTGGATCAAGCGACGCAACAGGCCATCCAGCGTTTTTTGTTACATAACCGTATTCTCGATAGCCCTCTGGACCTGGACAACGCGCCCTACATCGTCGCGGCAGATGCGGGGCGGGTGCTGGGTGCCAATGGCGAGCGCGTGCATGCCCGCGGTGTGCTGGATGCGTCCCCGCCCGCCTATGGGATCTTCCGCCGCGGCAAAGTCTACAACGACCCCGAGACCCAGGAGCTGCTGGGCGTCAACGCCGACGATATCGGTACCGCGCGCTTTGTGACGGCCGGAGACCTCACCACCCTGGCGGTGCAACGGGTCACCCAGGAAGTGCGCCCCGGCGACCGCTTACTGCGCACCGAACCGCCTGTGCAGTTGGTAAGACTGGCGCCGCCGCCCTCGCCCTTCATCCAAGGGCAAATCATCGATATACCCAAGGGCGTTACCCAGGTCGGCGTGTTGGACGCCGTCACCCTGAACAAGGGCCGGCGCGACGGCCTGGTCGAAGGCCAGTTGCTGGCCGTCATCAAAACCGGCACCGCCGTACGCGACATCCTCACCGGCGCCCAAGTGAAGCTTGCCGATGAGCGTGCCGGCACCCTGCTGGTGTTTCGCACCTACGAAAAGCTCAGTTACGGACTGGTACTCAGTGCCTCGCGGGCACTGGCGATAACGGACCGTTTCGAGACTGTCCCTCAAGCGCAATAAATAGCCTGCTAAATAAGTTACCAACAGAGTTATCCACAGCTTGTTCCGGTCAAGGATGATCAGATGTTTCCGATAAACAGCAGTGATGTTTCCCCTTCAGAACTGGAAGCCCGACTACGCTTGCACAGGCTGCCGGAAGTAGGCCCGAAGCGTTTTCGGTTATTGATCGAAGCGTTCGGCAGTGCGTCAAAAGCCATCAGTGCCCCTGCCAGTGCCTGGCGTTCCTTGGGGTTGCCGCCCATCAGCGCCGATGCCCGACGCAGCCATGAAATTCGTGATGGTGCCAGTGAGGCATTGGCTTGGCTGGGTCGCCCGGCCCAGCATTTGCTGATGTGGGACCAACCTGAGTACCCGGCGCTGCTCGCCCAGATCGATGATGCCCCGCCGCTTTTATTCGTCGCTGGAGACCCTGGGATCCTGGAAAAACCGCAGCTGGCGATGGTCGGCAGTCGGCGCGCGTCCCGTCCCGGCCTGGATACCGCCGCGGCGTTTTCGCGCAGTTTGGCGAGTGCCGGTTTTGTCATCACCAGCGGTCTTGCGCTAGGTATCGACGGTGCAGCGCATCAGGCGGCATTGGATGTGGGGGGGCATACCATTGGCGTACTCGGCACAGGCCTGGAAAATTTTTATCCACAGCGCCATCGGCAGCTTGCAGCGGCGATGATTGCCCAAGGCAGCGCCGTGGTTTCCGAGTTCGCGCTGGACGCCGCGCCCCAGGCGGGCAACTTTCCTCGGCGCAACCGCATCATCAGCGGTCTGTCCCTCGGTGTGCTGGTGGTGGAAGCGAGTGTGGCCAGTGGCTCGCTGATCACCGCCAAGCTCGCGGCCGAACAGGGCCGCGAGGTGTATGCGATCCCGGGCTCCATCCATCATCCCGGAGCCAAGGGCTGTCACCAACTGATCCGTGATGGCGCGATGCTGGTGGAAACCATCGAACATATCCTTGAAGGTTTGCGTGGCTGGCAGGCATTGTCGCGTCCGGCGCCGATGCCCGTCATCCATCCGTTGGTGGCGCTGTTGCACGCCGCGCCTCATACCAGTGAAGCCTTGGCGCTTGCCAGCGGACGGCCGTTATCCCAGGTGCTGGCGACCCTCACGGAGTTGGAGCTTGAAGGCCAAGTGATCTGCGAAAGCGGGCGCTGGCTTGCGCGCTGCCAGCTTTTATAGCGTCCCGCTGTTTGGAACTAGGTTTTGTAAAGAAGATCGGTAAACTGCCCAGAGCTTTAGTCCGGAGAGTAAACAATGGTCAACAGGTGGCGTGTGCTGGAAGCCGCACGAGAAATTCGCGCAGGCGCGGTGATTGCCTATCCAACCGAAGCGGTCTGGGGCCTGGGCTGCGATCCGTGGAACGAAGAGGCAGTTGATCGGCTGCTGGCGATCAAGAACCGTTCGGTGGACAAGGGCCTGATCCTGGTGGCAGACAATATTCGCCAGTTCGACTTTCTGTTCGAAGACTTCCCGGATACCTGGATCGAACGCATGGCCAGCACCTGGCCTGGGCCGAATACCTGGCTGGTGCCACATCAGGGTTTGTTGCCGGAATGGGTCACCGGTGTGCATGACACGGTGGCGGTGCGGGTAAGTGATCATCCTTTGGTGCGGGATTTGTGCTCGCTGGTGGGGCCGTTGATTTCCACCTCAGCCAACCCCCAGGGCCGGCCGGCGGCGCGCACGCGGATTCGTGTGGAGCAGTATTTCCGCGGGCAGGTGGATCTGGTTTTGGGTGGTGCCCTAGGGGGGCGCAAGAACCCGAGCCTGATTCGCGATTTGGCAACGGGTGAGGTCGTGCGGCCTTCCTGAGACCGCATCGCGCCTATCGGGGGCAAGTCGAATCGTTGCACCGCCCCCGAAGAGGCCCTCAAGGCAACAGAATTGTCGAGCCAGTGGTACGTCGCCCCGACAGCTCTGTCTGTGCCTTCGCCGCTTCCGCCAGCGAATACCGCTGGTTGATATCAATGCGCACCTTGCCGCTCTTGATCATCGAAAACAGATCGTCCGCCATCGCCTGCAGGTTCTGCGCATTGTTGGCGTAGGTCGCCAGGGTCGGCCGTGTCACGTACAGCGAGCCTTTCGCCGCGAGTATCCCCAGGTTCACTCCATCCACTGCACCGGAGGCGTTGCCAAAGCTCACCACCAGGCCACGCGGCGCCACGCTGTCCAGCGAAGTCAGCCATGTGTCTTTACCGACGCCGTCGTACACCACGGGCACCTTTTTCCCGTCGGTCAATTCCAGCACGCGCTGTGCGACGTTTTCCTTGCTGTAGTCGATCGTTTCCCAGGCGCCGAGGGATTTGGCCACGGCGGCTTTCTCTGCCGAGCTCACGGTACCGATCAATTTCACACCCAGGGCCTTGGCCCATTGGCAGGCCAGGGAGCCCACGCCACCGGCGGCGGCGTGGAACAGAATGGTTTCGCCGCCCTTCAATTCGTAGGTCTGGCGCAGCAAGTACTGCACGGTCAGGCCCTTGAGCATGGCGCCGGCGGCCTGTTCGAAGCTGATGTCGTCCGGCAGGTGCACCAGGTTGGCGGCGGGCAGTACGTGCAATTCGCTGTAGGCCCCCAGTGGGCCACTGCCGTAGGCCACGCGGTCGCCGACCTTGAATTGAGTGACTTCGCTGCCAACCGCGTCCACCACGCCGGCGCCCTCTGCCCCCAGGCCGGACGGTAAGGCAGGTGGAGCGTACAGACCACTGCGGAAATAGGTGTCGATGAAGTTCAGGCCAATCGCCTCGTTACGCACTCGAACCTGCTGCGGGCCCGGCTCTGCCGGGGTGTAGTCCACATATTCAAGTACTTCGGGGCCGCCATGGGCACTGAACTGGATACGTTTGGCCATCTGCACATCTCCTTGGGTCGAACTCGCGTAGCCCCCTATCGGACTCCTAAGCTTGATCTTCGTCAACTGTGGAGACACGGGGTGCAGTGGTATCCTGTGCGCCCATTTGCCGCCGACGCCCAATGGCCTCGCGTAGCTTTGCCCGATTCAAGGTGATGCCATGACTACCCGCACCGAGGCTGTAAAGGCCTACCTGCTTGACCTGCAAGACCGCATTTGCAGCGCCCTGGAAACCTTCGAGACGGACACTCGCTTTATCGAAGACGCCTGGACCCGGCCTGCCGGCGGTGGCGGTCGCACCCGTGTGATTGAAAATGGTTCGGTGATCGAAAAAGGCGGCGTTAACTTTTCCCACGTGTTCGGCAGTGGCCTCCCACCGTCAGCCAGTGCGCATCGCCCCGAGCTGGCCGGTCGCGGCTTTGAAGCCCTGGGCGTGTCGCTGGTGATTCATCCGCACAACCCACATGTGCCGACGTCCCACGCCAACGTGCGTTTTTTCATCGCCGAAAAAGAAGGCGAAGAGCCGGTCTGGTGGTTCGGTGGCGGCTTCGACCTCACGCCCTACTACGGCAACGAAGAAGACTGCATTCACTGGCACCGCGTGGCCGAGCAGGCCTGCGCGCCGTTTGGCCCGGACGTTTACTCGCGCTACAAGGCCTGGTGCGACACCTACTTCCACATCAAGCACCGCAATGAGCCCCGTGGCATCGGCGGCCTGTTTTTCGATGACTTGAACGAATGGGACTTCGACACCTGCTTCGCCTTCATCCGCGCCATCGGCGACGCCTACATCGACGCCTACCTGCCGATCGTGCAGCGCCGCAAAGCCAGCGCTTATACCGAACAACAACGCCAGTTCCAGGAATTCCGTCGCGGCCGCTACGTTGAATTCAACCTGGTCTACGACCGTGGCACCCTGTTCGGCCTGCAATCGGGCGGGCGTACGGAGTCGATCCTGATGTCGCTGCCGCCCCAAGTGCGCTGGAGCTACGACTGGAAAGCCGAGGCCGGCAGCGAAGAAGCGCGTCTCACCGACTACTTCCTGCAAGACCGCGACTGGCTGGGCGTCGCCGCGCCCAAGGCGGCTGTCTGATGGATCGTTATGTGGTGTTCGGCAACCCCATCGGCCACAGCAAGTCGCCGCTGATTCACCGTATGTTCGCCGAGCAGACCGGCGAGCAATTGGACTACAGCACCTTGCTCGCGCCCTTGGAGGATTTCACCGGCTGTGCCCGTGAGTTTTTTCAACAGGGCCGAGGCGCCAACGTCACCGTGCCGTTCAAGGAAGACGCCTACCGCCTGGCCAACAGCCTCACCGAACGCGCCCAGCGCGCCGGGGCGGTGAACACCTTGAGCAAACTGGCTGACGGCACATTGCTCGGCGACAACACCGACGGCGCCGGCCTGGTGCGTGACCTGACGGTAAATGCCGGCTTGAATCTGCAAGGCAAACGCATCCTGTTGCTGGGCGCGGGTGGCGCGGTGAGGGGCGCGTTGGAGCCGCTGCTGGCTGAACGGCCCGCTTCGTTGATCATCGCCAACCGCACCGTGGAAAAAGCCGAATTGCTCGCCGAGCTGTTCGACGACCTGGGACCGGTGTCCGCCAGTGGTTTCGACTGGCTGCGTGAGCCAGTGGACGTGATCATCAATGCCACGTCCGCCAGCCTGTCAGGGGATGTACCGCCGATTGCCGGCAGCCTGATCGAACCGGGCAAGACGTTTTGCTACGACATGATGTACGCCAAGGAACCGACTGCGTTCTGCCGTTGGGCCGCTGAACAAGGCGCTGCCGTGGCGATGGATGGCCTGGGCATGCTGGTGGAGCAAGCGGCCGAAGCGTTCTTCCTGTGGCGCGGTGTGCGCCCGGATTCGGCGCCGGTGTTGGCTGAACTGCGCCGCCAGTTGGCCTGACACTAAACAAAATGTGGGGGGGTATTCAGTCTTCGAAATGAATGGGGCAGTTGTCGGCCCCCTCGAGTTTTCTCAACTCCTCGACGACTTGCGGCCTGGCGCGGCGCAATGTCAGGCTACGCCCCAGCCCTCTTAAACGACGCGCCTCCTGGTGCAGCATCTCCACCCCGGAATAGTCGATAAAGTTGATCTGCTGTGCCTCGATCACCACCCGCTCACCCTGCAAGCTTTGCAGGCGTACTTGCAGGTAATGGCTGGCGCCAAAGAAGATCGACCCACCGACGCGCAACACATCTTCTTCCCCATCACGCCATTGCTGCACCCGTGGCTGTGACGTGCGCTTGAGGTAGAAAAACAACGACGCCAACACGCCTGCATAGATCGCTGTTTGCAACTCCAGCAGCAAGGTGGCGATGCAGGTCAGGCTCATCACCACGAACTCTGCGCGGCTCACGCGGAACAACGCACGAATACCCCGCCGATCCACCAGGCCCCAGGAAATCAGCAAGATGCTGGCGGCCATGCTCGGGATCGGAATATGCGCGATCAATGCGGCGCCAAACAGCGCAAATAAGGCCACCCATAACGCGGAAAACACCCCTGCCAGCGGCGAACAGGCGCCTGCTTCATAGCTGAGGCCGGAGCGGGTGAAGGACCCTGCCGACAGATACCCGGAGAAAAATCCGCCGACGATATTGGATAAACCCTGCGCGCGGACTTCCTGATTGGCATCGAGTAATTGCTGCGAGCGGGCCGACAGCGAACGGGCAATCGACAGGCTGGTCACCAGCCCCAGCATGCCCACCGCAACGGCGCTGGGCAGCAGGCGCAGGATCATGTCCAGATCCAGCGGCAACCGGCTGAACGGCGGCAGCTTGCCAATGAACGAACTGACCAGCGCCACATGCCCGAACATCGACGGCCATAGCCACGTTGCCAGGCTACCCAGGGTCAGTGCGATCAGTAGCGTTGGCCAGCGAGGCACGAGATATTTGAGCAAAGCACCCACCAGCAACGTCCCGAGCCCCAGGACAAGGGACGCGTGGTCCCACTCGCCAGCATGGTGGATCAGCGCCAGCAGGCTATTGATTGCGGTGGCCTGGCTCGGCAAATCCAGCCCCAACAGGTTCGGCAACTGCCCCAGGGCAATCACCACGGCGGCGCCCAAGGTGAAACCCAACACCACCGAATGGGAGACGAAGTTCACCAGTGCGCCAAAGCGCAGCATGCCCAGCAGCCACTGGAATACGCCGGCGAGGAAGGTGAGCAACAGGATCAAGGTGATGTAGTCCTGCGACCCCGGCACGGCCAACGGGCTCACGCTGGCATAGAGCACGATGGAAATCGCCGCCGTGGGGCCACAGATCAGGTGCCAGGATGAACCCCACAGGCACGCGATCAGCACCGGGATGATGGCGGCGTACAGACCGTACTCCGGTGGAAGACCGGCGATCAGCGCGTAGGCAATCGATTGGGGCAGCGCGAGCACGGCGCCGCTGAGGCCGACCAGCGCGTCCCGGCCCACAGTGGCTCGGGTTTGACGCGGGAGCCAGCTGAGGAAGGGGAAGAGTGTATGGCGGTTGGGCCGGGGCATTTATAACTCGGCTGAAAAGGTTTGACTCAGGGTATCAGTACACACTGGTCCTTGTGGGAGGGGGCTTGCTCCCGATATAGGTGGACCCGTCTAAATCTCTCTGACTGGCACTCCGCTATCGGGAGCAAGCCCCCTCCCACATTGGAATAGCGCAAGGTCCTAGAGTTTGGCCTTTACTGCCGGCAACGCGTCCTTGCCATCCACGGTTTTCACACCGTCCAACCATTTATCCAGCACCGCCGGGTTCGCCTTGATCCACGCCTTCGCCGCTTCGGCATTGCTGACCTTTTTATTGACCACCTCAGCCATGATGCTGTTCTCCATCTCCTGGGTAAAACTCAGGTTGGTCAGCAGTTTGCCTACGTTGGGGCAGGCCTGTGCATAACCCTTGCGGGTCAAGGTATACACGCTGCCGGTGTCACCGAAGTATTTCTCGCCGCCTTTGAGGTAGTGCATTTTCAACTGCACGTTCATCGGGTGTGGTGTCCAGCCGAGGAAGGTCACGAACTTCTGCTTCTTCACCGCCCGTGAGACTTCCGCCAGCATCGCCTGTTCACTCGACTCGATCAGCTTCCACTGGCCGAGGTCGAAGTCATTCTTCTTGATGATCTCCTGCAGCGAGATATTCGCCGGCGCGCCCGAGCCGATGCCGTAGATCTTCTTGTCGAACTTGTCGGCAAATTTGTTCAAGTCGGCAAAGTCATGCACCCCGGCATCCCAGACATAATCCGGCACGGCGAGGGTGAACTCGGTGCCGTCGAGGTTCTTCGCCAGTTGCACCACATCGCCGTTGGCCACGAACTTGTCGTAGAAGCCCTGCTGCGCCGGCATCCAATTACCCAGGAACACATCCACCTGGCCGTCCTTGAGCCCGCCAAAGGTAATCGGCACCGCCAGGGTGTCGACCTTGGCCTTGTAGCCCATGCCGTTCAGCAGAAAACCGGTAATGGCATTGGTGGCGGCGATATCGCTCCAGCCTGGGTCGGCCATCTTTACCGTGTCACAGCTGGTGTCCGCATACGCATTGGCGCTACTCAGCACTAACATGCCCACTACCGCAGTTAACTTTTGCATGGCCTTCCCTCAGTGTTATTGGTTTTGGCAGGGTTGTGGATAACGTGCCTTGCGCTCCAGGTCGTCGAGGTCGATATGGTTGCGCATGTATTGCTGACTGGCGTCCACCAGTGGCTGGTGATCCCAGCTCTTCAGCTTGCCTTCGGTCAGCGCCTCGAACACCAGGCGACGACGGCGTTGGCTGGCGAGCACCTGCTGGTGGATCGCCGGGATGTCCCATTTGGCCCGCGCTTCATTCAAAAACGCCTCGAACAGTGGCCGGTGTTCCGGTGACTGGCTGAGATCTTCCCGCTCGTGCGGGTCGTTGTGCACATCGAACAGTAGACAAGGGTCGTCTTCGCTGTAGATGAATTTGTACGCGCCCCGGCGAATCATCATCAATGGGCTGATGGTGCCTTCGGCCATGTATTCGCCAAAGACTTCGTCATGCCCGCCCTGCCCCTGCAAGTGCGGGACCAGCGAGCGACCGTCCAGTGGCAGGCGCGGGTCCAGCTCGCCGCCGGCCAGTTCCACCAGGGTGGGCAGCAGGTCGGCGGTGGACACGGCCTGGGTCACGCGGCCCGGCGCAAATTGTCCCGGCGCGATGACCAGCAGCGGCACGCGGGCGGCCATTTCAAACCAGTGCATTTTGTACCAGAGGCCGCGCTCACCGAGCATGTCGCCGTGGTCGCCGGAGAAAACGATGATGGTGTCGTCGGCCAGGCCGGTGTCTTCCAGGGTTTGCAGCAGCTTGCCGACATTGCTGTCGATGTAGCTGCACGCGCCGAAGTAGGCGCGGCGGGCGTCGCGAATTTTATCCACAGGCAGCGGCTTGTCCCACAGGTCATAGACCTTGAGCAGACGCTGGGAATGCGGGTCGAGATCTGCCTGGTTCGGCGTTGCAGGCAAAGGGATGTCGTTGTCGTCGTACAGGTCCCAGAACGGCTTGGGAATGGTGTACGGGTCGTGGGGATGGGTCATCGACACGGTCAGGCAGAACGGCTGGTCGCCGTCTTCGCGGATGTGGTCGAACAGATACTGCTGGGCCTTGAACACCACCTCTTCGTCGAAATCCAGCTGGTTGGTGCGCACACACGGGCCGGCTTGCAGCACCGAGGACATGTTGTGGTACCAGGTGGGGCGTACGTCCGGCTCATCCCAGTTGACTGCCCAGCCATAGTCGGCGGGGTAGATGTCACTGGTCAGGCGTTCTTCATAGCCGTGCAGTTGGTCCGGGCCGCAGAAGTGCATCTTGCCCGACAGCGCGGTGCGATAACCGAGGCGCCGCAGGTAGTGGGCATAGGTCGGCACATCGGCGGGGAAATCTGCCGCGTTGTCGTAGGCGCCGATTTTGCTCGGCAGTTGGCCGCTGACCAGGGTGAAGCGTGAGGGTGCACACAGCGGGCTGTTGCAATAGGCCGCGTCGAACACCACGCCCTGTTCGGCGAGGCGGCTCAAATTCGGCAGCTTGATCGGGGAAGGTCCGTAGAACGGCAGCATCGGCGCGGCCATTTGATCGGCCATGATGAAAAGAATGTTCTTGCGCTTCATGGGGCTTCGGCATTCCATAGGCGGTGTTTATGCGAATGAGCATGCGGCCCATGGAAAATGGGGTAAAGCCCATGAAAAGCAATGTCTAGGATAAGCACAGCTTATGTATGAAACCCTCGGCGATGTATCCCTCGATTTGCTGCGCGCGTTCGAAGCCGCCGCCCGCCATCGCAGCTTTACCGCTGCGGCGATGGAGCTGGGCACCACTCAGCCGGCCATCAGCCAGCAGATCAAGCGCCTGGAAGAACAGTTGGCGATCCGCCTGTTTGATCGTATCTATCGCGGGATCGAGCTGACCGACGCCGGGGCCTTGCTGTTCGAACATGTGCAGAGCGGTTTGCAAGCCATTAACCACGGCTTGAGCGTGATCACCCAGCAGGACCAGCATGAAGTGTTGCAAGTGGCCACCGACTTCGCCTTCGCCGCCTACTGGCTGATGCCGCGCTTGCATCGCTTCCACGCCGCCAACCCCCAGGTGGACGTGAGCCTGGTGACCAGCGAGCGCAACCACGCGACACTGCGCAGCGACATCGACGTGGCAGTGCTGTTTGGCGATGGCCGTTTCAAGCAGGGCGACAGCCTGTGGTTGTTCAACGAGGAAGTGTTCCCGGTGTGCAGCCCGCAATGGCTCAAGGACCAGGCGAAGCCATTGACTGTGCAAACCTTGCACGACTGTCCGTTGCTGCACCTGCGCCAGGAAAACAACAGCCAGTGGTTCGACTGGAGCGGCGTGTTTCGCGAGCTGGGTATCACTGCCGCGCCCACCCCTGGCCAACTGCGCTTTGACAACTACACCCTGCTGATCCAGGCGGCGATTGCCGGCCAGGGTGTGGCGATTGGCTGGCGCCATTTGGTGGATAACCTGCTGGAACAGAACTGGCTGTGCCGGCCGATCAGCGACACCGTGATCTCGCGCTTCGGCTATTACGTGGTGCAGCCCCAGCGCAAGCGGCGGGGGCAGTTGGTCGAGCGTTTCGTCGACTGGCTGGTGGCGGAACAGGCCAGCAGCGCGCAGTCGCTGACCGGGCTGGCCCTGCCGTCGATTGCGGTCTAGGATTTGGCGCACATTGGATCCGGAGTCCGTCATGCAACGTATCAAGGGCTACCACGCCCACGTCTACTTTGACGCCAGCACCATCGACCAGGCGCGGGCCTTTTGCGAGGACGGTGCGAAGCTGTTCCCGCTGCGCATGGGGCGTGTGCATGAACGCCCCGTCGGCCCGCACCCGGACTGGAGCTGCCAGCTGGCATTCGACCCCGAATACATCGGGGTGGTGCTCCCGTGGCTGGCCCTGCATCGCAATGGGTTGGTGGTGTTCCTGCATCCTGAAACCGGCGATGACCTGAAAGATCACACCGACTATGCGATCTGGATGGGTGCGATGCGCGAACTGGACCTGTCTGCTTTTTAACCACCCTGTCTTAACCGCAATCCCAACTTCCCTAAAAGGTTGTAGGACTTTGCGTGTCAATCTCCCAATATATGGGACTGTTATTTATATATTGAGATATTGTCTGCTGTAGGTTTATATTCGCCCATCTGCTTTTTTCAGCACCCACTCATTTCAGGTGAAGCGATGCAGGCGCAATTGATCGCGCTCGATTGGGGGACCAGCTCCCTTCGTGCTTACAAACTCGGCCCCGCAGGCGTCGTGCTGGAACAGCGCTCGCTGGCGTCGGGCATCATGCATTTGCCCTCTGAGCCCCGGGACATCGCCGGTGCGCACTGCAGCGATGGCTTCGAGTTGGCATTTGATGCGGCATGCGGCGACTGGCTCGAGGCCCAACCCCATCTTCCAGTGATCGCCTGCGGCATGGTCGGCAGCGCCCAGGGCTGGAGCGAGGCCGCATATCGCAATACGCCGGTCGACGTCGCCAGCCTGGGCCAGGCGTTGCACACGGTGCGCAGCTTGCGCGGCGTCGATGTGCATATCGTGCCCGGCGTGATCGAGCAGGTCGGTTTGCCCAATGTGATGCGCGGTGAAGAAACCCAGGTGCTGGGTGTGCTGCAAAGCCTGTCGGCCAGTGGTGAATTGTTGATCGGCCTACCCGGAAGCCATTCCAAATGGGTCGAGGTGGTGGAAGGTTGCATCACCCACTTCGATACCTTCATGACCGGTGAACTGTTCGCGGTGCTGAGTAAGCACAGCCTGCTGGGGCGTACGCAGAAGGTATCCGCGCAGTTCCAGGCCGAGGCTTTTGATCGCGGCGTTCAAGTGGCGCTGTCGAAAGAGGGTCAGCGCGGCGTGCTGTCGACCTTGTTTAGTGCGCGCACCCTTGGCCTGACCGCCGAACTCACCCCTGAGCAGCAGCCCGATTACTTATCCGGCCTGCTGATCGGCCATGAACTGGCCGGCTTGCCAGCCAGTGCACGGCACATCCCCATCATCCTGGTAGGCGCCGGCCCGCTTTGCGTGCGCTACCAACGCGCCCTCGCCCTCTGCGGTTTCGCCCACGTCAGCCTGGCGCAGGAAGCGACCGAGCGCGGCCTGTGGCAACTGGCAGTGGCCGCCGGGCTCACTCAACCTGCAACGGAGGCCTGACATGCTCAAGCAAGCACTCGCACAAAACGGTTTGATCGCGATCCTGCGTGGCGTGCGCCCGGACGAAGCCCAGGCGGTCGGCCAGGTGCTGTACGACGCCGGGTTTCGCGTGATCGAAGTCCCGCTCAATTCGCCGGACCCTTACACCAGCATCCGCACCCTGCGCGACAGCCTGCCCGCCGATTGCCTGATCGGCGCCGGTACGGTGTTGACGCCTGCGCAGGTCGAGCAAGTGAAAGCCGCCGGTGGCCAAGTGATCGTCATGCCCCATAGCGATGCCAAGGTCTTGCGCGCCGCCAAAGCCGCTGGCCTGTACCTGTCGCCGGGGGTGGCCACACCCACCGAAGCGTTCGCCGCGCTGGACGAAGGCGCCGACGTGTTGAAGCTGTTCCCGGCCGAGCAAATGGGCCCTTCTGTGATCAAGGCGTGGCTGGCGGTATTGCCGGCAGGCACGTTGCTGCTGCCGGTGGGCGGCATTACCCCGGACAACATGCAGGTGTTTATCGACGCCGGCGCCAAGGGGTTCGGGCTGGGTTCCGGGTTGTTCAAACCGGGTATGACAGTGGATCAGGTAGCGAGCCGCGCCCAGGCTTATGTCGCCGCCTGGAAAGCCCTGAGCTGAGATCAAGTTCCGCGCCCCTGGCGCTGCATCTATAAGAGAGATAACAGATGAAAATCACCAAACTGACGACCTTTATCGTCCCGCCGCGCTGGTGCTTCCTCAAGGTCGAGACCGACCAGGGCGTGACCGGCTGGGGTGAGCCCGTGGTCGAAGGCCGCGCTCACACCGTGGCCGCTGCCGTCGAGGAACTGTCCGATTACCTGATCGGCAAGGACCCACGCAATATCGAAGATATCTGGACCGTGCTCTACCGCGGCGGCTTCTACCGTGGCGGCGCCGTGCACATGAGCGCCCTCGCCGGCATCGACCAGGCGTTGTGGGACATCAAGGGCAAGGCCCTGGGCGTTTCCGTCAGCGACCTGTTGGGTGGTCAGGTACGCGACAAGATTCGCGTGTACTCATGGATCGGTGGCGACCGTCCTGCCGACACCGCTCGCGCCGCCAAAGAGGCCGTGGCCCGTGGTTTTACTGCGGTGAAAATGAACGGCACCGAAGAGTTGCAGTTCGTCGACAGCTTCGAAAAAGTCGATCTGGCCCTGGCCAACGTCGCGGCCGTGCGTGATGCGGTGGGCCCTAACGTCGGCATCGGCGTCGACTTCCATGGCCGGGTGCACAAACCCATGGCCAAGGTGCTGATGAAAGAGCTGGACCCGTACAAACTGATGTTTATCGAAGAGCCGGTGCTCAGCGAGAACTACGAGGCCCTCAAGGAACTGGCGCCGCTGACCAGCACCCCGATTGCCCTGGGCGAGCGCCTGTTCTCGCGCTGGGACTTCAAGCGCGTGCTCAGCGAAGGCTACGTCGACATCATCCAGCCGGACGCTTCCCACGCGGGCGGTATCACCGAAACCCGCAAGATCGCCAACATGGCCGAAGCCTACGACGTGGCCCTGGCCCTGCACTGCCCGCTGGGCCCGATTGCGTTGGCGGCGTGCCTGCAACTGGATGCGGTTTGCTACAACGCGTTTATCCAGGAGCAAAGCCTGGGCATTCACTACAACGAGAGCAATGACCTGCTCGACTATGTGCGCGACCCGGGCGTATTCGACTATGACCAGGGCTTTGTGAAGATCCCCAACGGGCCAGGCCTGGGCATCGAGATCAACGAGGAATACGTGATCGAACGCGCAGCCATCGGTCACCGCTGGCGCAACCCGATCTGGCGCCATGCTGATGGCAGCTTTGCCGAGTGGTGATGTCTGCCTGAAAGAACACGGTCAAACATGTGGGAGAGGCTTGCTTCTTCCCACATGTTGATCCGGTTTCTGCAGAAGTCCCATCTTCAACAAACATAAGAATAGGCACCTACCATGCAACCTGGATCCTTGAGCGGGCAGGCTTCTTTAGTCACGCCTACCCGAAAGCGCTACTTCATCATGGTGCTGCTGTTTATCACCGTGGTGATCAACTACCTCGACCGCAGCAACCTGTCGATTGCCGCCCCGGCACTGACCAGTGAGCTGGGCATCGACCCGGTACATGTCGGGCTGATTTTCTCCGCGTTCGGCTGGACGTACGCCGCCATGCAGATCCCCGGCGGCTGGCTGGTGGACCGGGTACCGCCGCGTATCCTCTACACCGCCGCCCTGTTGCTGTGGTCCATCGCCACCGTGATGCTCGGTTTTGCCGCCAGCTTCATTGCGCTGTTTGTGCTGCGCATGGCGGTGGGTGCCCTGGAAGCACCGGCTTACCCCATCAACAGTCGCGTGGTCACCAGTTGGTTCCCCGAGCGCGAGCGCGCCACGGCCATTGGCTTCTACACCTCCGGGCAGTTTGTCGGGCTGGCGTTCCTGACGCCGGTCCTGGCCTGGTTGCAGCACCATTACGGCTGGCACATGGTATTTGTCGTGACCGGTGGCGTGGGCATTGTGTGGGCGGCGATCTGGTATGCCCTGTATCGCGAGCCCCGTGACTTCAAAGGCGTCAACGCCGCTGAAATCGAACTGATCCGCGAAGGTGGCGGGCTGGTGGACTTGAGCGCACAAGCGAGCAAGAGCAAGGCGCCCTTCAGTTGGGTCGACCTGGGCATTGTCCTGAGCAAGCGCAAGTTGTGGGGTATCTACCTGGGGCAGTTCTGCCTGAACTCCACGTTGTGGTTCTTCCTGACCTGGTTCCCGACCTACCTGGTGAAATACCGCGGCATGGACTTCATCAAGTCCGGCATGCTCGCGTCACTGCCCTTCCTCGCGGCTTTCGTCGGCGTGCTGTGTTCGGGGTTGTTTTCCGACTGGCTGATCCGCCGTGGCGCCTCGGTGGGGTTTGCCCGCAAGTTGCCGATCATCAGCGGCCTGTTGATCTCGACGGCGATCATTGGCGCCAACTTCGTCGAATCGACACCGTTGGTCATCGCCTTCCTGGCCCTGGCGTTCTTCGGTAATGGCCTGGCCTCGATCACCTGGTCGCTGGTCTCGACCCTTGCCCCGGCACGTCTGCTGGGACTGACCGGCGGGGTGTTCAACTTCATCGGCAACCTGGCGGCGATTGCCACGCCGATCGTCATCGGTTTCCTGGCCAGCGGCGATTCGTTTGCCCCGGCGATCACCTACATCGCCGTACTGGCGCTGTTGGGCGCACTCTCCTATGTGCTGCTGGTGGGCAAGGTCGAGCGGATCGAGCTGTAAACAGTGGGCGGCCTGCGGGCCGCCCGTTGGCCGGGCTCAGGGCACCGACATTTCGTTACGGAACACATTCAACGGATCCCAGCGTTGCTTGGTTCGGCGCAGGCGGTTCTCGATGATCGTGTTGGGGAAGAAAATTCCATACCACAGGGGGTTCTTGGGGTTCGCGGGATTGCCACCGAGGTGGGTCATGTCCAGGTCGGGGTAGTTGATGTAGCAGCCCTCGAACTCCGGGTCATTGGGAACACCGTTGGTGAATGCAGCGTAATAGAGGCCGCGGATCCAGTCGGCATGGGCGCGGTCGATGGCGTCATCGTCGGCGTGCCAGTAACACTGCGGTTGCCATTTGAGGTACGAGGAGCGTTGCGCGGCTGACGTCTGCGCCAGGATCGGGCCGTCCATCTGGTTGATGCGCCCGCCAAATGACTGGATCTGGATCAGGCTCTGGGTCAGGTGTTGCTCGGGGTCCGGCAAGGTCAGCGTCGTCCAGATCGCGTCCAGCACGCGCTGTGTAAACCCGCCTTTCTGATACGCCGATTTATACCGCCCGCGCTGATTGTCACCGGAACCGTTGAGCGATTGGGTGGCGTACAACCAGTCCAAACGCCTGGCGGCCTCATGGGCACTCTGCAGGGAGTCGACCCGGCGGCCCTTTTGCCCGCCACGTGGCTGATGCACGACGTGGAACGGCAGGAGCGACTCCGTCGCACCGACACCCACCGCGGCCTGCATGCTGCTGACAAAGTCGTCGAAAGGCGCCAGGTCATCGAGCTTCCCGTCCTTGTCGACATAGTGGATGCCCAGGGTCACGTTGCCAGTGTTCAGATGACGCATTTCCAGTTTGGTGGCCAGGCCCCAGGTTGCCGGGTCGGCCTGATGGTCCACGAACCAGTTCTGATAGGCGTGCAGCAAACGTTCGAGGGCGGCGCGTGTGAGGTCTGACCAGTCCCATTCCAATGGCAGCCAAAGCACTTCGTCCGGGGCTGGCGGCAGCGTCTTGAAGTAGTAACTGGTGATGATGCCGAACTGCCCGCCACCGGCGCCGCAACAGGCGGCGAACAGGTCCAGCTCATCGGTGTCGAGGCTGTTACGGGACACATGGACAGGTGCAAGACCCGAGCCGGAGGCATTGGCGACCAGCAGGTCGACGCCGTCCAGCCAGTCGCAGACCAGCCCGTATTTACGCGACAGCAGACCATAGCCGCCGCCGCAGATATGTCCGCCCAGTCCCACCGAATAGCAGGATCCACTGGGCAGCGCCTTGCCTGCCAATTTGTACAGCGCGACGCTGGTGTCCCAGTTCTGGCAGCCGGGCTCCAGGCGGAATGCATAGCGATGGGGCGAAGCGGGTACCAGCACTGAGCTGATCAGGCCGTTGGGGTCGTAGGCCAATTGGTTGATCTGGCCGATGTCCAGGATCGACAACACCTCGCCTGGCGCGTCCGGCATCTTGTTAGAGACAAATCCTTCATAGCAATGCCCGCCGCTGCGCACCGTGATACGGCCATTGGGCACAGCCAGGGCCTGGGCGGCTGCGTCGATGATGTCTTGTGGGTTGTGGCAGAGGTAGATCTGACTGGCGCCGTTGGGTGAAGACTCGCCCTGGACGTTGCCCAATGGCCAGCGCAGGTTGAAACCCTTTTGCAACGTGGAATGACGACGGTCCGAGGGGGTGATGAGATCAAATGCCATGATGGACTCCTGGGAGACGATAATGACTTCTGATGCAGCTAACTTAACGACCGGCAACGCAAGAAGGCGTGACTTGCAGAGGTGGTTAGACGGCAATAGGCACGAAGTGTGTTGAGGGGGGGTGTGTTCCCCCTCAAGCCTAGCCTATATAGAAAAAACCCGGATCAGTTCAGCACGCCGTCCAGAATTTCATAGACGATACCGGTACCCACCGCGATCAACACCACATCCGGCCCCGAACGGCGCCATTCATAACCTGGATAGACCGGCAGACGCGCCAGGGCACGGTTGTCCAGGCGCTCGCCGTAGTAGCCAGGCGGCAGGGGGCGGCCGCGTACCAGGCGTACATTCGGCGGCGGCGGTGCGCCCCGGGAGAACTGGCCGTGATTGTCGTGGATGATCTGCCGCACCGGACCGAAGTCCTGGGGTGGTCCGCCGCGACGGTTGTCCTGCGGGCCGCGATGGTCGTCGCCACGTTGCTCGTGCTGGCCTTGCGGGCCACCCCGGTCGTCACCGCGCGGGTCGGGCGGCGCGGCCTGCACCAGGGCGCTGGCGCCAAGCACCAGCACGCCAAGACCTGCAATCACGGATTTAGGCATTTTCATCGGGCATTCCTCAGGGCACACAAACAAAAAAGGGATCCCGAACGCGGTTCGAAATCCCTTGGTCTTGCTGTTTAGGCTGTGATTGCGCGCGTTGATTCCTCTGTATCAGGAACTTTACCTGCCGCTGACGGAGTCGTTACGTCTTTCTCACCGAGTAGTTGCTTCCAACTGGCGAGCTTCGCCAACGTAACGTTGAGTTCTTTGCGCTGCGATTCTTGGTTTGTGTTGATCGCCGGCTGGTTGCCGATATTTGCGAACTGACTGACCGTGATTTTATTATAGGGCGAGTCCACTACGTTGCGAAGGATAGGGTCGAGTCGTTCCGCGTCCCCCAACGCTTTACGAAAGCCACCGTCGAGCATCGAACTCCTCGCGGAGAGATTGCTGCCTAACGCGCCATCGACCAAGCGCGTTGCCCGCACCATCAAGCCCATATGACGTGTCAATCTGGGGGTCCCATCGCTGCGTTGGCGCAGATAGCCCTCGTCCCTGTCCTTGCTCGTCAGCTGCTTGGCCGCACGGTCGCTTTCGGTGTTGAATTTAGCCGCCAGAGGCGCGTTCTTTTGGATATTGGCTTGGACGTCTTGCAAGTGTTGGATTCGAGTTTCGATCGAATTTTTCTGCTCGGTATAGAAATCCACTTTGTGCTGCACTGTTTGCAGGCTATGAAAAGAGGTAATGGGCATAGGGCCTCGCTGCTTTGTTAAGAAAACGGAACGTTGGATGACTGGGTTGTGGGGCCGCTTTTGGCTTCCCAGGTTTTTTTAAGCTCCTCGAACGACGGCTTCTCCAAATCGGCAGGCGCGCTTGTCCTTCGCCGTGGTGCCGCGACAGGCGGTTGGCTAATTTCCGGCAAGCTCGATTGGAGTGCGGGGATCGGGGCGTTGAGCTCAGAAGCTTTGAAGAAAACAGTGCGGGGGGGCGGCTTAATCAGCGCCTGCGATCGGCTGTTGAGTGTTGTCAGCGCGATCTTTTCACCCGGTTTCGCCAGGATGACGGGCTTGGTGGCGGCTGGGTTGATGGGGGCGTCAGAATATCCGGCATCGCGGATATGAAGTGTGTCGCGCAGGCTCATATTGGGGCTGAACTTCCAGCCTCTTTCCTTGGAGTAGCGCAGGTAACCATTCTCGTGAGGGGATTCACTCAGTTGCCTGGACAGGTCGTGGAGGCCTTTCAACTCCCCCGAGCCCGAGATCGGTGGGGCAAGAGATTTTTCATGCTCTGCCGGCGGTGGGGTCGCAGGGGGCAAGTGATAAACAGCATTGATGGTCATGATCACAGTTCCTTTCTGGCGTTTTGCTAACCAAAGTCGCCGAAGGATTATCAGTGAAGGGTGTAAATGCTGTTGAAGCCAACTTCTGACGTCGGGGTAAGAGAAGACGTTAAAGAGTGAAGTCCATCAGTCTTCGCGAGAGGGGGCAGTATTCCAGCTGCCCCCCTCTGAAGGCTTAGCCTACACGGGCGTTACGCACACCTGCCGATAGCGCTGCGCAATGGCTCAAGACGCCATCGATCGCCTGCTGGTCGTTGTCAGCGTTGGCGATGTGATCAATCAGCGCCGAACCCACCACGACACCGTCTGCCAGGCGCGCAATAGCGGCGGCCTGTTCCGGCGTGCGGATACCAAAACCGATGCTGATCGGCAGGTCGGTATGGCGGCGCAGGCGGGTCACGGCTTCTTCGACGTGTTCCAGGGTCGCGGCACCGGCACCGGTCACACCGGCCACGGATACGTAGTACACAAACCCGGAACTGCCATTGAGCACGGTCGGCAGGCGCACGTCATCGGTGGTCGGCGTGGTCAGGCGGATAAAGTCGATACCCGCCGCCTGGGCCGGGTCGCACAGCTCGCCGTTATGCTCGGGTGGCATGTCGACCACGATCAGGCCGTCGACGCCGGCCTCTTTGGCGTCAGCGATGAACTTAGGCACACCGTATTTGTGGATCGGGTTGAAGTAGCCCATCAACACCAGCGGGGTATCGTTGTTGTCCTTGCGGAACTCACGCACCATCTGCAGGGTTTTCAGCAGGTTCTGCTTGGCGTCCAGCGCGCGGATGTTGGCCAGCTGGATGGCCGGGCCGTCTGCCATCGGGTCGGTGAAGGGCATGCCCAGTTCGATCACATCGGCACCGGCGGCCGGCAAGCCTTTGAGGATCGCCAGGGAGGCGTCATAACCGGGGTCGCCGGCGGTGACGAAGGTCACCAGGGCGGCGCGGTTTTGTTCCTTGAGTTGCGCAAAGCGGGTTTGCAGGCGGCTCATTTAGTGTTTCTCCTGCTGAGACTGTTCCATATGGTGCATCACGGTCTGCATGTCTTTGTCGCCACGGCCGGACAGGTTGACCACCATCAGGTGATCCTTCGGCAGGGTCGGTGCGCGCTTGAACACTTCGGCCAGGGCGTGGGCGCTTTCCAGGGCAGGAATGATGCCTTCCAGGCGGCAGCATTTGTGGAAGGCATCCAGGGCTTCGTGGTCAGTCACCGAGGTGTACTGGACGCGGCCGATATCGTGCAACCAGGCGTGTTCCGGGCCTATCCCGGGGTAGTCGAGGCCGGCGGAAATCGAGTGGGCGTCGATGATCTGGCCGTCGTCGTCCTGCAGCAGGAAGGTACGGTTGCCGTGCAATACACCCGGTACGCCGCCATTGAGGCTGGCGGCGTGCTTGCCGGTCTCGATGCCGTGGCCGGCGGCTTCAACGCCGATGATCTCGACGCTGGTGTCGTCCAGGAACGGGTGGAACAGGCCCATGGCGTTGGAACCGCCGCCGATGCACGCCACCAGGCTGTCCGGCAGGCGGCCTTCCTGGGCTTGCAGCTGGGTACGGGTTTCCTTGCCGATCACGGCTTGGAAGTCGCGCACCATCGCCGGGTACGGGTGCGGGCCGGCCACGGTGCCGATCAGGTAGAAGGTGTCGTCGACGTTGGTGACCCAGTCGCGCAGGGCTTCGTTCATCGCGTCCTTGAGGGTGCCGGTGCCGGCGACCACAGGGATCACTTCAGCACCCAGCAACTTCATGCGGAACACGTTGGCCTGCTGGCGCTCGATGTCGGTGGTGCCCATGTAGATCACGCATTGCAGGCCGAAACGCGCGGCCACGGTGGCGGTTGCCACGCCGTGCATGCCGGCGCCGGTTTCGGCGATGATGCGTTTCTTGCCCATGCGCCGCGCCAGCAGGATCTGGCCGATGCAGTTGTTGATCTTGTGCGCGCCGGTGTGGTTCAGCTCTTCGCGCTTGAGGTAGATCTTGGCGCCGCCGCAGAACTCGGTCAGGCGCTCAGCGAAGTACAGCGGGCTTGGGCGGCCGACGTAGTCGCGCTGGAAGTAGGCCAATTCTTCGTTGAACGCCGGATCGATCTTGGCCGCTTCGTATTCGCGGGCCAGGTCGAGGATCAACGGCATCAGGGTTTCGGCGACGTAGCGGCCGCCGAACGCGCCAAACAGGCCGTTGGCGTCAGGGCCGTTGCGCAGATCGGTCTGGGACTGAGTCATGGGACGCTCCAGTTAGGAATTTGTGTAAGAAGCAATGACGGCCACTCTACCCCTCACATCCAATGCTGAAAACCGATAAGATCGCTGCAACCTGTCAGGAAAACTCACAGATGAGCCGAGACCTACCGCCCCTCAATGCCTTGCGCGCGTTTGAAGCCACCGCTCGGCTCAACAGTGTCAGCCAGGCTGCCGAGCAATTGCACGTGACCCATGGCGCGGTCAGCCGTCAGTTGAAGGTGCTGGAAGAACATCTGGGTGTCAGCTTGTTCATCAAGGATGGGCGCGGCCTTAAACTCACAGATGCAGGTGTGCGGTTGCGAGATGCCAGCGCCGAGGCGTTCGAGCGCTTGCGGGACGTGTGCGCCGAACTCACCCACGCCAGCGCCGACGCGCCGTTCGTGCTTGGCTGCTCAGGCAGTTTGCTGGCGCGCTGGTTGATCCCGCGCCTGGGCCGTTTGAATGCCGACCTGCCGGACCTGCGCCTGCACCTGTCGGCGGGTGACGGCGACCTCGACCCCCGACGCCCCGGCCTCGACGCCTTGCTGGTCTTCGCCGAACCGCCGTGGCCGGCGGATATGCAGGTGTATGAGCTGGCGAGCGAGCGTATTGGCCCGGTGATGAGCCCGCGTTTTGCCGGTTACGAGCGCCTGCGCCAGGCGCCGCCGCACGCCTTGTGTGGCGAAGCTTTATTGCACACCACTTCACGTCCGCAAGCCTGGCCCAGTTGGGCGCAACAGCACGGCATCGAACCCGGCGCGCTGAAACACGGCCAGGGTTTTGAGCATTTGTATTATTTGCTGGAGGCGGCAGTGGCGGGTTTGGGCGTGGCGATCGCGCCAGAACCGCTGGTAGCAGAGGACCTGCGCGCGGGTCGCCTGGTGGCGCCGTGGGGTTTCAGTGAAACCCCGGCGCACCTGGCGTTGTGGCTACCCAAGCGCGCCGCAGACGGGCGCGCGGGTCAGTTGGCGCAATGGCTCAAGGCTGAGCTGTTGCGCCAGCCGGTATAGCCGGTCAATCAGTCACCGCGTTTGCACAGCAGATAAGCCGCCAGCAGGCCCAGTGCGCCAACGGCAACGCCGGCGGTAGTCCATGGGTGCTCTTGGGCGTAGTCACGGGTGGCGACACCGGTTTCGCGGATTTTGACTTTGCTTTCTTCGTAGGCATCGCTGATCAGGTGACGGGAGTGCTTGAGGGCATTCTCGGCATTGCTTTTCAGGGCCTTCAGCGTTTTGCGCGACTCATCGGACGCATCGTCCTTGAGGCTCTCAAGGGACTTGAGCAGGCTCGAAATCTCGGCTTCCATGCTTTCCAGCGACGCTTTGCGTAAAGAAGTGTTGGCCATTTGGACTCTCCTGAAGTGATTGAGTGGCGTGTGTAGATACCGACTGCGGCCGTTTCAGAAAGTGCAGTAAATCTGAACTTTCAGGTAGGAACGGTCGCCAGAAGCATTACGAACATTGACTGCTACGCTCACTAGAGACCTCAGGAGAAACGCTATGACTGATCATCACACGTACAAGAAAGTCGAACTGGTTGGCTCGTCGACCACTTCCATCGAAGACGCGATCAACAATGCCCTGGCGGAAGCCAACAAGAGCATCAAGCATCTGGAATGGTTCGAGGTGACGGAAACCCGTGGTCATATCAAGGACGGCAAGGTTGCCCACTACCAGGTCACGCTCAAGGTGGGGTTCCGAATTGCCAGTAGTTGATCGCACCGGTTGAACTTGCCGACTGGCCGATTGCCATAACCTGCGCTACAACCAATGGGTGCCGACGCCATCAGCGTCGGCACGCTTTTTTCGATCAGCGCAAGGAAAGTAACGGATGAAGAAGTTCCTGTTAGCGGTAGGTTTGTTGAGCATTGCGGGCACGGCCCTGGCGGCGGGCAAGCCTTGTGAAGAGCTGAAAAGTGAAATTGCAGCGAAAATCGACGCCAAGGGCGCTTCGGGTTATTCGCTGGAAGTGGTGGATAAAGGCGCTTCGACCGACGCTAAAGTGGTCGGCACCTGCGAAGGCGGCACCAAGGAAATCGTCTACAAGCGCGGTTGATCCCGTGTGGCAGACATAAAAAACCGACGCGGGTGCGTCGGTTTTTTTTCGCCTGGGGGTTTAGCCCTTCATCAACTGCGCCAGCAGTTCGTAGGAATGAATCCGGTCGGCGTGTTCGTACAGGTCGCAGGTGAAGATCAGCTCGTCGGCACCGGTTTGCTCGATCAGCACTTCCAGCTTGGCGCGGATCTTCGCCGGGCTGCCTACCATCGCCAGGCCGAGGAAACTGCCGACCGCCTCTTTCTCATGGGGCAGCCACAGGCCGTCCATGGTCTTCACCGGTGGGCGCTGCACCAGGCTTTGCCCGCGCATCAGCGCGAGGATGCGCTGGTACACCGAGGTGGCCAGGTAGTCGGCGTGCTCATCGGTATCTGCGGCAACCAATGGAATGCCGAGCATCACGTAAGGCTTGTCCAGCACGGCCGAAGGCTTGAAGTGGTTGCGGTACACGCGAATCGCTTCGTGCATCAGGCGCGGTGCGAAGTGGGAGGCGAACGCGTAGGGCAAACCGCGTTCACCGGCCAATTGTGCACTGAACAGGCTGGAACCCAGCAGCCACACCGGCACGTTGGTGCCGGTGCCGGGTACTGCAATCACCCGTTGGTCCGGGGTGCGTGGGCCGAGGTAGGCCATCAGTTCGGCCACGTCTTCGGGGAAGTCGTCGGCGCTGCCGGAGCGTTCACGGCGCAGGGCGCGGGCGGTCATCTGGTCGGAGCCGGGCGCGCGGCCCAGGCCCAGGTCGATACGGCCGGGGTAGAGGCTTTCCAGGGTGCCGAACTGCTCGGCGATCACCAGCGGTGCATGGTTGGGCAGCATCACGCCGCCGGAGCCGACGCGTATCGTTGAGGTGCCGCCGGCCAGGTAACCCAGCAAGACCGAGGTGGCGGAGCTGGCGATGCCATCCATATTGTGGTGTTCCGCTACCCAGAAACGGTTGTAGCCGAACTTTTCCACATGCTGGGCCAAATCCAGGGAATTGCGCAGTGACTGCGCCGGGCTGCCGTTGGCGCGCACCGGCACGAGGTCGAGGGTCGAGAATTTTACGTCGGACAGCGATTTCATAAGCCTGCTTCTCCAATGGGGGCGCAGGCTTCCTAGACGAACCAAAACCTGCCGCTTCAATGTGCATGTCCTATGCAATGAGGGCATATACCCGAGATTCAATAGGGAAGGTTAAATTTCCTACTTAATCGCTAGGTTTCTCCGACAAGATGAACTTTGCCGGGGGGTCTATCCTCAGAACCCTGACTGACGCAAAACCATCGTTCGAGGAGAAAGCTATGAGTATCGTTAAAAAAGCATCCGCGCATTGGGAAGGTGATCTGAAGACTGGCCTGGGTTCCATTTCCACCGAAACCGGCGTGCTGCGCGAAGCGCCTTATGGCTTCAAGGCCCGCTTCGAGGGCGGCAAGGGCACCAACCCGGAAGAACTGATCGGCGCGGCCCATGCCGGCTGTTTCTCCATGGCGTTTTCCATGATTCTCGGCGATGCCGGGCTCAAGGCTGACAGCATCGACACCGAGGCCGAAGTGACCCTGGACCAGGTCGATGGTGGCTTCGCGATCACCGCCGTGCACTTGGTGCTCAAGGCCAAGATCCCAGGCGCGAGCCAGGCGCAGTTCGATGAGCTGAGCAAGAAGGCCAAGGAAGGGTGCCCGGTGTCCAAGGTGTTGAATGCCAAGATCAGCCTGGATGCCACGCTGGTCAGCTGACACTGCAGGTCCACTGTAGGAGGGGGCTTGCTCCCGATAGCGGTCTATCAGTAACCGAGATGTTGCCTGATGCGCTGCTATCGGGAGCAAGCCCCCTCCCACATTTTGTTCTGAGTTAAATCAGAACTCGTGTTTCCTCAATGTGGTCCTATAGCCTATGCAGCCTTAGGCGCACACCCGTGCGCATGCATTCAGGGAGCTTCACACATGAAACGTTTTGCCTTGGCGATCATCTGCGGTGTATTGGCCACATCGGTCGTGGCCGCTCCAAAAGATTGTGAAGAGCTCAGGAAAGAGATCGAAGTGAAGATCCAGGCCAAGGCGATTCCGTCCTACACCCTGGAAATCATCACCGCCGAAGAAGCCAAGAATCATGACAGCGCGATGATTGTCGGTACGTGCGAAAACGGCACCAAGCGCATCATCTACCAGAAAAATAACGACTGATCACAGGCAGTTGACGCTGCGTTCTTCAGCCAGCAATTGGCGAGCGGCGTTATACAGCCGGATATTCGGCGTGAAGGCCAATGAGCGCCCTTCCAGGCGATAGCGTTGGCCGGCCTCGAAATGGTCGTACTGCAGGGTGATAAAACAGGTGCGGTCGGCCGTTTGCCCAAAGCCATTGAGGCTGCCGCCGGTCGGCACCTCGAAATCAAAACGCACCATCAGCTCATGACTGCCCGGTGGCACCTGGAAGTAGCGCCCGTCCGGCAGGCTCTTGCCGTCCAGGCGCTGCGCCATCACCAGCTTGGCGCCCGGTGTCGGGGTGGCGAAATCGATCCAGGCTTGGTGAGGGTCCACCGGGGGAAGCGGGGTCGACGCGCAGGCGCTGAGGAACACAGCGACGACGGCAAGCAACAACTGGCGCATGGCAGGTACTCAACGTGAGGAGAGGTTTGAGTATAAACACGCCGCGCCGTGGAAAAATCCCCTTCAGGCGCGATAGTCTGGCGAACAAATCACCCAGGAGCGGTCGAGGCATGGTCAGGCGTTTTCTTCCAGGGTTGATAGTTGTACTGCTCAGTGGCTGTTCCAGTGTCAGTTACTACAGCCAATTGGCGGGCGGCCAGTGGCAGCTGTTGCGGGCTCGGGAGCCGGTTGCCGAGGTCATCGCCGATCCATCGCGGCCGCAGTTGCTGCGTGATCATCTGGCTCAATCACAGAAAGCTCGAACCTTCGCCAGCGAGCACCTGCATCTGCCGGACAACCAAAGTTACCGGCTGTATGCCGATATTGGCCGACCTTATGTGGTCTGGAATGTCTTCGCTACGCAGGAATTTTCCCTGGCGCCTCAAACCCATTGCTTCCCCATTGCCGGATGCGTGGCCTATCGCGGCTATTACAGCCAGGGCGCGGCACGGGGTGAGGCGGCGTTGTTGCGCCAGCAAGGCATGGACGTGTCGATGGGGGGTGTCGAGGCCTATTCCACCCTGGGATGGTTCAACGACCCGATCATGAACTCAATGATGAATTGGGGCGACGAACGCCTGGCCACGCTGATCTTCCATGAGCTGGCGCACCAGCGTTTCTACGTGAAGGACGACACCGAGTTCAACGAGTCATTTGCCAGCTTCGTCGAGCAGGAAGGCACCCGCCAGTGGCGCGCGGCCCAGGGCCTGGCGCCGCTGGGTAACTCGACGCGGCAGCAGCGGGACCAATTTACCCAACTGATCCTCGACACGCGTAAACGCCTGGAAAAACTCTACGCGCAACCGCTGCCTGCCGAGGCAATGCGCCAGGCCAAGGCGGCCGAATTCGAGGATTTGCGCCGTGAGTACCGGCAACTGCGCGATAGCCAATGGGGCGGGGACAAGCGTTACGACGCCTGGATGAACCTGCCGATGAACAATGCGCGGTTGTTGCCGTTCGGGCTGTATGACCAGTGGGTGCCGGCGTTTGCGGCGTTGTTTGCGCAGGAAGGTGGAGATTGGCTGAAGTTCTACGCGGCGGTGGAGAAGATGGGCGAGTTGCCGGTGGTGCAGCGCAAGGCTGCGTTGAGGCGGTTGGAAGGGGTTGATCTGTAGGGCCTCATCGGGGGCAAGCCCCCGATGGCGGTCTCAGGGCCGCTGCAAAAACGCCTGATGCATTTCAGCCAATGTCTCAAAGTGCCAGGTCGGCGCCTCAGCATTCAACTCTTCGAAACTGCCAAACCCATAACCGACAGCCGCCGAATCCAACCCATTGCTGCGCGCTCCGATCAGGTCGTGCTTACGATCACCAATCATCAAGGTGGTGGCCGGGTCCAGGCCTTCTTCGCTGATCAAATGTGCAATCAACTCGACCTTGTTGGTGCGTGTCCCGTCCAGTTCGCTGCCGTAGATCACCTTGAAGTACCTGGCAAAATCGAAATGCCGCGCGATCTCGCGGGCAAATACCCACGGCTTGGAGGTGGCGACATACAGCTGGCGACCCTGTTTGCTCAGGTCTTCGAGCAGCGGCATCACGCCGTCGAACACGCGGTTTTCATACAGCCCGGTGACCTTGAAGCGCTCGCGATAGAAATTCACCGCCTCCCAGGCCTTGGTCTCATCGAAGTCGTAGAACTGCATGAAGGCTTGCAGCAACGGCGGACCGATGAAGTGTTCGAGTTTGCTCAGGTCGGGCTCGTCAATGCCCAGTTTGCCAAGGGCGTACTGGATCGAGCGGGTGATGCCCTCGCGTGGGTCGGTGAGGGTGCCATCCAGGTCGAACAGCACGGTTTGGTAATGGAGGGTCATTGGTCGAATCCTTCAGCCAGGTGCAGGTCTTTGAGCTTCACGTAGTTCGCCGCGCTGTAGGTGAAAAAGGCGCGTTCCTTGTCAGTCAGCGGGCGGATTTGTTTAACCGGGCTGCCGACATACAAAAAGCCGCTGTCGAGTTTCTTGCCCGGTGGCACCAGGCTGCCGGCGCCGATGATCACGTCGTCTGCCACCACGGCGCCGTCCATCACGATGCTGCCCATGCCGATCAAAATCCGGTTGCCCACCGTGCAGCCGTGCAGCATGACTTTGTGGGCGATGGTCACATCATCGCCGATCAACAGCGGAAAACCGTCCGGATTGAAGGGGCCGGCGTGGGTGATGTGCAGCACACAGCCGTCCTGCACGCTGGTGCGCGCGCCGATACGGATGCGGTGCATGTCGCCGCGAATCACGGTCAGCGGCCAGACCGAGCTGTCGGTGCCGATTTCGACATCGCCGATCACCACCGCCGAAATATCGACAAAAGCCCCGGCGCCCAGGGTTGGCGTGTGGTTCTGATAGGTGCGAAGGGTCACGATAGCCTCTCTCTTATGTGCTGATAGCTGCGGTGGACGTTGATTGTAATTAAGATGGCCCCATCTTTGTTCTTACATGTTTCTTCAGCCAAGGTGCCAACCGTGAGCGCGAACAACCCTCTTCTGCAGTCCTACGACCTGCCGCCGTTCTCGGCGATCCGTGCCGAACACGTGCAGCCGGCCATCGAACAGATCCTCGCCGACAACCGTGTTGCCATCGAAGGCATCCTGCAAAGCCAGGGTAAAAACCCGACATGGGCCGGTCTGGTGCTGGCCATGGACGAATTGAATGATCGCCTGGGCGCCGCCTGGAGCCCGGTCAGCCATCTCAATGCCGTGTGCAACAGCGCCGAGCTGCGCGAAGCCTACGAGGCGTGCCTGCCGGCGTTGAGCGCCTACTCCACCGAGATGGGCCAGAACCGCGCGCTGTTCCAAGCCTTCGAGGCCCTGGCCAACAGCCCGGAAGCCGCCGGTTTCGACGTGGCGCAAAAAACCATCCTTGAACACTCCCTGCGCGACTTCCGCCTCTCGGGTATCGACTTGCCGCCTGAGCAGCAAAAACGTTACGCCGAAGTGCAGAGCAAGCTGTCCGAGCTGGGCAGCAAATTCTCCAACCAACTGCTGGACGCCACCCAGGCGTGGACCAAGCACGTCACCGACGAAACCACCCTCGCCGGTCTGACCGATTCGGCCAAGGCGCAGATGGCCGCTGCCGCGCAGGCCAAAGGCCTCGACGGTTGGCTGATCACCCTGGAGTTTCCGAGCTACTACGCGGTCATGACCTACGCCCAGGACCGCGCCCTGCGTGAAGAAATCTACGCGGCCTACTGCACCCGTGCGTCAGACCAGGGCCCGAATGCCGGTCAGAACGATAACGGCCCGGTGATGGAACAGATCCTCGACCTGCGTCAGGAGCTGGCCAAACTTTTAGGTTACGCCTCGTTCTCCGAGCTGAGCCTGGCCACCAAGATGGCCGAGTCCAGCGACCAGGTGCTGAGCTTCCTGCGTGACCTGGCCAAGCGCAGCAAGCCGTTCGCTGCCCGGGACCTGCAACAGCTCAAGGCCTACGCCGCCGAACAAGGCTGCGCCGACCTGCAAAGCTGGGACAGCGGTTTCTACGGCGAAAAGTTGCGAGAGCAACGCTACAGCGTGTCCCAGGAAGCCCTGCGCGCCTACTTCCCGATCGATAAGGTGCTGGGCGGCCTGTTCGCCATTGTGCAGCGTTTGTACGGTATCGAGATCGCCGAGCAAAAAGGCTTCGACACCTGGCACCCGGATGTTCGCCTGTTTGAAATCAAGGAAAACGGCCAGCACGTCGGCCGCTTCTTCTTCGACCTGTATGCCCGCGCCAACAAGCGTGGCGGTGCCTGGATGGACGGCGCGCGCGACCGCCGCCGCACCATCGACGGCGTGCTGCAAAGCCCGGTGGCGAACCTGGTGTGCAACTTCACTCCGGCCGACAGCGGCAAGCCCGCCCTGCTGACCCACGATGAAGTGACCACCCTGTTCCACGAATTCGGCCACGGCCTGCATCACCTGCTGACCCGCGTCGAGCATGCCGGTGTGTCCGGTATCAACGGCGTGGCGTGGGATGCGGTGGAATTGCCGAGCCAGTTCATGGAGAACTGGTGCTGGGAGCCGGAAGGCCTGGCGCTGATCTCCGGCCACTATGAAAGCGGCGAGCCACTGCCCCAGGACCTGCTGGAAAAAATGCTCGCGGCGAAGAACTTCCAGTCCGGCTTGATGATGGTGCGCCAGTTGGAATTCTCGCTGTTCGATTTCGAATTGCATGCCACCCATGGCGATGGCCGTAGCGTGGCCCAGGTGCTCGAAGGCGTGCGCGATGAGGTGTCGGTGATGCGTCCTCCGGCCTACAACCGTTTTCCCAACAGCTTTGCGCACATCTTTGCCGGCGGTTATGCCGCGGGCTACTACAGCTACAAATGGGCCGAAGTGCTGTCGGCGGATGCCTTCTCCAAATTCGAAGAAGACGGCGTGCTCAATGCCGAGACCGGCCGTGCCTTCCGCGAGGCGATCCTGGCGCGCGGCGGTTCCCAGGCGCCGATGGTGCTGTTCGTCGACTTCCGCGGACGTGCCCCGTCGATTGACGCACTCTTGCGCCACAGCGGCCTGAGTGAGGACGCAGCAGCATGAGTGAAGGGCCTGTGATTACCAAAAAGCAATTTATCGCCGGGGCGGTCTGCCCGGCGTGCAGCGAGCCGGACAAGTTGAAGATGTGGACCGAGGACAGCGTGCCGCATCGCGAATGCGTGGCCTGCGGGTATACCGATACGCTGAATGATCAAGGTCTGTCGGTGCCCAAGGAATTGGGCACGCGGGTCAATACATCGGCGTTGAAAGCGCCGGACCCGAAGGTGCAGGCGGTGCAGTTTTTTCCTAACCCGAAGCTGAAGAAAGACTGAAGAAACCGCACAACCCCCCTGTAGGAGCGAGCTTGCTCGCGAAGAATCAGAGAGCGCCGCGTTCCTCCAGAAGGCCTGCGTCATCGTTAACGTTCTTCGCGAGCACGCTCGCTCCTACAATGGTTTCTCCTTCTGGCTTGATGTATCGAGCCAGCCGTTCATGGAACACAGGGCAAACGCGCTGGTGCTGCAATCGCCATTCGCCAAGGCTGTGCGCAACTTGTCGATATCGGCCTTCATCATGTAGCGAACGCCATCCTTGAAGCCGTTACTGGTGCCGAAACCGCCCAAGGTCATCTCGTTCAGCGCCTCCTCCTTGCTCCAGCCCTGAATCACCACACGGTACATCGCCGCCATCAGGCCGGTGCGGTCAGAGCCGTGCTTGCAATGCATCAGCACCGGGCCATTGGCCTCCGCTTCCTTGATCGCCCTCAGTGCCGCCAGTACGTCGGCATCATCCACATGATTGGTGCGATAACTCAACTGAACCTGACGAATGCCGGGAGCCTTCAGCCAGTCGCTATCGGGCTCGGGCAGGAAGTTGATCACGGTGCCGATCTTGAGCTGTTCCAGCAACGGCGCTGCACGGCTGTCCGGTAGTGCGCTGCGATAGAGCGTGGGCGTCATTTGATGCAGGTTGTAGCGGTCGCCTACGGGTTGGGCCCATTCGGGGGAGCGAATGGACACAGCTTCATCGGCCTGCGCAAACGCCGTATTGAACAGTGCCATAAGCGCCAGGCCGAGGGCCGGCAACCAGTGATGCTTGAACATGGGCGACGCATCCATAGGGGAAATGGGTTGATAGCGCCCAGAGTCAGTTACAGAGGGTCAAGGAGGTGTGAGGTGCCCGTCAAAGAATCGTGAATCCTTAATCTTTAGTCGCTGAAACGATTCTCTCGATGCTTAGGCTGCTATCATTTGTAACTATTGTTTGCTGCTGCGCTCTATCCCCTTGGATCACCTGGATCCAATTCGCCGCTCGACAAAGCCAAGCCACTCCCTAGAAGCGGCTGACAACCCCGTGACCACATGATGAGGTGCCACCATGTCTGATCAAGATCAAGACAACCCCCGGCGTGACTTTCTGCGCAAATCCTTGACCTTGATCCCGGTGGTCACGGTTGCCAGCACCGGCCTTGGCGGTTCGATGCTGATGGCGACGCCTGCGCCGGTCGAGGCCGCGCCGGCTAAGCCTGTAGCCAGCGAAAAGGCCTACGAGCCAAGCTATTTCACTGCCGAGGAATGGGCGTTTATCAACGCTGCCGTCGAGCGTCTGATCCCGGCCGATGCCCAAGGCCCCGGTGCCCTGGAAGCCGGCGCGCCGGAGTACATCGACCGTCAGATGAACACGCCGTATGCCAGCGGCGCCCTGTGGTTCATGCAAGGTCCGTTTAATGCCGATGCTCCACCGGAGATGGGCTGGCAGAGCAAATTGGTGCCCAAGGACATCTATCGCCTGGGTATTGCCGCGACGGATGCCTGGTCGAAGGCGTTCAACGGCAAAGCTTTTGCTGCGCAAGACAGCGCTACCCGAGACGATATGTTGCGGCGCCTGGAGGCGGGTGGCAGTGAAGTCACGGCACATTTTGACGCAGTGCCACCGAAGATGTTCTTCAACCTGCTGCTGCAAAACACCAAGGAAGGGTTCTTCTGCGACCCGATCCATGGTGGCAACAAAGGCATGGTCGGCTGGACCATGATCGGCTTCCCCGGCGCCCGCGCCGACTTTATGGATTGGGTGGAACGCAACGAGCAATACCCCTTCCCGGCAGTTTCCATCCGCGGCGAGAGGGCATAAACGTGGCGACCATCATGAAGAAAGTGGATGCGGTGATTGTCGGCTTCGGCTGGACCGGCGCGATCATGGCCAAGGAGCTGACGGAAGCTGGCCTCAGCGTGCTGGCGCTGGAGCGCGGTCCGATGCAGGACACTTACCCGGACGGCAACTATCCCCAGGTCATCGACGAACTGACCTACAGCGTGCGTAAAAAACTCTTCCAGGACATCTCCAAGGAGACGGTGACGATTCGCCATAGTGTGAATGACGTTGCCTTGCCTAACCGTCAGCTCGGCGCGTTTTTGCCGGGTAACGGCGTGGGCGGTGCGGGCCTGCACTGGTCGGGCGTGCATTTTCGTGTCGACCCTATTGAGTTGCGCATGCGCAGCCATTACGAAGAGCGCTACGGCAAGCATTTCATTCCCAAGGACATGACCATCCAGGACTTCGGCGTGAGCTACGAAGAGCTGGAGCCGTTTTTCGACTATGCAGAAAAAGTCTTCGGCACCTCTGGCCAGGCCTGGACCGTGAAAGGCCAGGTGGTGGGCGAAGGGCGTGGCGGTAACCCTTATGCGCCGGACCGTTCCAACCCGTTTCCGTTGGAAGCGCAAAAGAACACAGTCTCCGCACAGCTGTTTCAGAAAGCGGCCGCCAGCGTCGGGTATAAGCCCTACAACCTGCCGTCAGCCAATACCTCGGGGCCTTACACCAACCCCTACGGCGCGCAGATGGGCCCGTGCAACTTCTGCGGTTTTTGCAGCGGTTACGTGTGCTACATGTACTCCAAGGCCTCGCCGAACGTGAACATCCTGCCGGCGCTGCGCCAGGTGCCGAATTTTGAGCTGCGGCCTAATTCCCACGTGCTCAAGGTCAATCTGGACAGCACCAAGAGCAAGGCCACTGGCGTGACCTACATCGACGCCCAAGGCCGAGAGTGCGAACAACCGGCAGACCTGGTGATCCTCGGCGCGTTCCAATTCCACAACGTGCGGCTGATGTTGCTGTCGGGCATCGGTAAGCCGTACGACCCGATTACCAATGAGGGTGTGGTGGGCAGGAACTTCGCTTATCAGAACATGGCCACCATCAAGGCGTTCTTCGACAAGGACACCCACACCAACAACTTTATCGGTGCTGGCGGCAATGGTGTGGCGATCGATGACTTCAACGCCGACAACTTCGACCACGGCCCGCATGGGTTTGTGGGGGGCTCGCCGATGTGGGTCAACCAGGCGGGCAGCCGGCCGATTGCCGGTACGTCCAACCCGCCCGGCACACCGGCCTGGGGCAGTGCCTGGAAGCGCGCCACCGCCGATTACTACACCCACCAGGTGTCGATGGATGCTCACGGTGCCCATCAATCCTACCGGGGTAACTACCTGGATCTGGACCCGGTCTACCGCGATGCCTACGGCCTGCCGTTGCTGCGTATGACGTTCGACTGGCAGGAAAACGACATCAAGATGAACCGCTTCATGGTCGAGAAAATGGGCAAGGTCGCCGAAGCGATGAACCCCAAGGCGATTGCGGTGCTCGGCAAAAAAGTCGGTGAGCACTTCAACACCGCGTCGTACCAGACCACCCACCTCAACGGTGGCGCGATCATGGGGACCGACCCGAAAACCAGTGCGTTGAACCGCTACTTGCAGTGCTGGGATGTACACAACGTGTTTGTCCCCGGCGCATCCGCTTTCCCACAGGGCCTGGGCTACAACCCTACCGGCCTGGTGGCGGCATTGACCTACTGGTCGGCCCGGGCGATCCGCGAGCAGTACCTGAAAAACCCCGGCCCACTGGTTCAGGCATAAGGAGCGATGACCATGAAAGCATTTGTTATCGCGACGTTTGCCCTGCTCAGCAGTTGCTCGATCAGTGCCGCTGAAACCGACCTGATCAAGCAGGGCGAATACCTGGCCCGCGCCGGCGACTGCGTGGCCTGCCACACCGCCAAGGGCGGCAAACCATTCGCCGGGGGCCTGCCAATGGAAACGCCCATCGGTGTGATCTATTCCACCAACATCACCCCGGACAAGACCGGCCTGGGCGACTACAGCTTCGAGGACTTCGACAAGGCCGTGCGTCACGGCGTCGCCAAGAGTGGTAGTACGCTTTACCCGGCGATGCCCTACCCGTCTTATGCGCGCGTCAGCGAAAGCGATATGCGGGCGTTGTATGCGTACTTCATGAAGGGCGTGGAGCCGGTCGCCCAGGAGAACAAGGCCAGCGACATTCCGTGGCCGTTGAGCATGCGTTGGCCGTTGGCGGCGTGGCGCTGGATGTTTGCCCCGGAGGTGGCGGATAAACCGGCCGTGGCGGGTGCAGACCCAGTGATCAGTCGCGGCGCCTACTTGGTGGAAGGCCTTGGCCACTGTGGCGCGTGCCATACACCACGCGCCCTGACCATGCAGGAAAAAGCCCTGAGCACGACTGACGGCAATGCCTTTCTGTCCGGCAGTGCGCCACTGGAAGGCTGGATCGCCAAGAGCCTGCGCGGCGACCACAAGGACGGTCTTGGCAGTTGGAGCGAGGAGCAACTGGTGCAATTCCTCAAGACCGGTCGCAGTGATCGCAGTGCCGTGTTTGGCGGCATGAGCGATGTGGTCGTCCATAGCATGCAGTACATGTCGCAAGACGACCTGACCGCTATCGCGCGTTACCTCAAAAGCCTGCCGGCGGTGGACCCGAAAGACCAGCCGCACCAGTATGACAAGCAGGTGGCCGAGGCGCTGTGGAAGGGTGATGACAGCAAGCCCGGCGCGTCGGTGTATATCGACAACTGCGCGGCCTGTCACCGTACCGATGGCCATGGTTATACGCGGGTGTTCCCGGCACTGGCGGGCAATCCGGTGCTGCAGACGGCGGATGCCACGTCGCTGATCAACATCGTGTTGAACGGCGGCACGTTGCCGGCCACTCACACGGCGCCGTCGACCTTTACCATGCCGGCGTTCGCCTGGCGTCTGTCGGACCAGGAAGTGGCGGATGTGGTCAGTTTCATTCGTGGCAGTTGGGGCAATAAAGGTGCGCCGGTGAAAGCCGGCGAAGTAGCGGACCTGCGCAAGAACGACATGCGCACCACCTCGGGCGATGACCTCGGGCAGGTCACACAAAAGCACTGACCGCCAAACGGCACTGGTCAGGAACCGTGCGCCTCGATACTGTATATAAAAACAGTATTGAGGCGCCTTCATGTCTACTCCGTTGCCGCCCCGTGGTCGGGGCACGGCCACCAACCTGCATAACCGCTTTGCGCCCACCATCAGCGTGGCGGAGGACGACGGCTGGTACCAGGAAGTACCGCCCACCCAGGGCACCGAAGTGCGCATCGAGACGGCCAAGACCATCATCACCCGCAACAACTCGCCGGACCTGCCGTTCGATCGCTCCATCAATCCCTATCGTGGCTGCGAGCATGGCTGCATCTACTGCTATGCGCGGCCCAGCCACGCTTATTGGGACATGTCGCCGGGGCTGGATTTCGAAACCAAGCTGATCGCCAAGAGCAACGCGGCCGACGTGCTGGAGCAGCAGCTATCGAAGCCGGGCTATGTGTGTGCGCCGATCAACCTGGGCTCTAACACCGACCCGTACCAGCCCATCGAGCGTGAATACAAGATCACCCGGCAGACGCTCGAAGTGCTGCTGCGCTATCGGCACCCGGTCACGATCATTACCAAGGGGTCGTTGATCCTGCGCGACCTCGACCTGCTGGCTGAGCTGGCCAGGCAGCGCCTGGTAGCGGTGATGATCAGCCTCACCAGCCTGGACGACGAACTCAAGCGCATCCTGGAACCGCGCACGGCGGCGCCCAAGGCGCGGTTGCGGGCGATACGGGTGATGCGCGAGGCCGGTATCCCGGTGGGTGTGCTGTGCTCACCGATGATCCCGATGATCAATGACAGTGAGTTGGAGAGCCTGCTCACCGAGGCGCACGCCGCCGGTGCCCAGAGTGCGGCGTACATGATGTTGCGCCTGCCCCTGGAGGTGGCGCCGCTGTTTGAGGAGTGGCTGGCGGCGCATTACCCGCAGCGTGCGGCCCATGTGATGAGCCTGGTGCGCCAGGTGCGCGGTGGTGAGGTGTATGACAGCCGCTTCGGCGTACGCATGCGCGGTGAGGGGCCGTTTGCCGACCTGCTGGCCCAGCGCTTCAGCAAGGCGATCAAACGCCTGGGGCTGAATCGGCGAGAAGGCTTCAATCTGGATTGCACGGCGTTCTGTCCACCGGGCAGGCAGATGGCATTGTTGTAGACTGATGAGGAGGAATGCACCTTCCTTGTAGGAATAGTCGCGTTTTGACATCACTGAAACCCGCGATCTAGAGCGGTTCATTCAGTTTGAGTTAAGTTTCGGTGGTTACCTTGTTCAGCGAGTGACTGATGAGTCGGCAGCCTGGTTTGTGGTTTTTACAACTATTTCACTGGCCTGGCGTCGAACTGACCTGAAAACTCCCCTGCATTAATCAAGAGGATGAATCATGAGTGACAAGGATAAACAGCCGTTGGCTGCGTCGGCTTCAGCCCCTCAGGTGGCGGAGTCTGCCGATGCAGCGCTAAAACATATCGTTGACGGCTTTTTGCATTTCCATCACGACGTCTTCCCGCAGCAGGAAGAACTCTTCAAGAAACTCGCCACGGCCCAGAGCCCACGGGCGATGTTCATTACCTGCGCTGACTCGCGCATCGTGCCTGAGCTGATTACCCAAAGCTCTCCCGGCGATCTGTTCGTGACCCGCAACGTCGGTAACGTGGTGCCGCCTTATGGGCAGATGAACGGCGGCGTTTCCACTGCCATCGAGTACGCCGTACTGGCCTTGGGCGTGCAGCACATCATCGTGTGCGGGCACTCCGATTGTGGCGCCATGCGTGCGGTGCTGAACCCCGCCAGCCTGGAGAAGATGCCGACGGTAAGGGCCTGGCTGCGGCACGCCGAAGTCGCCAAGTCCATGGTCGAGGACAACTGCGACTGTGCCAACGAAGGCGAGAGCATGAAAGTGCTCACCGAAGAAAACGTCATCGCCCAACTCCAGCATTTGCGTACCCATCCCTCGGTGGCGTCGCGCATGGCCAATGGTCAGCTGTTTATCCACGGCTGGATCTACAACATCGAGACCAGTGAAATTCGAGCCTACGATGCTGATCAGTCGGCGTTCCGACCGTTGAGCGGCGAAGGGCCGATTCCTTCCGCGACGCCTAAAGCGCGCTTCTAAAACACTTCCCTGCCGGGTAAAGCGGTGGCTGCCATGGATGCAGCCAGGCTTTGCCGCGCCCGGCGAATGCCTCGGGAGAGCCATCATGCGTGCTGCTCAATTGAAAGCTGTATTACCACGGGAGCTGCTCGCCTCCGTGGTTGTGTTTCTGGTCGCCCTGCCCTTGTGCATGGGGATCGCCATCGCGTCCGGCATGCCGCCGGCCAAGGGCCTGATCACCGGGATTATCGGTGGCCTGGTGGTGGGCTGGTTGGCGGGTTCGCCGCTGCAGGTCAGCGGCCCGGCGGCGGGTCTGGCGGTCTTGGTGTTCGAGCTGGTACGCCAGCACGGGATGATGATGCTCGGGCCGATCCTGCTGTTGGCCGGCTTCCTGCAGCTGGTGGCCGGGCGTTTGCGCCTGGGCTGCTGGTTCCGCGTCACGGCGCCGGCGGTGGTGTACGGGATGCTGGCGGGGATCGGTGTGTTGATTGTGCTATCGCAGATCCATGTGATGCTCGACGGTGCGCCCAAGCCTTCGGGGTTGGATAACCTGGCCGGCTTCCCATCCGCATTGGCGCAGGCTATTCCGACCTTGGGCGGCGGCCTGGGTTGGCAGGCCGGAGTGCTCGGTTTGTCGACGATGCTGGTCATGTACCTGTGGGATAAATTCCGTCCGCAAAGCCTGCGCTTCGTGCCGGGAGCCCTGCTGGGCGTTGGCCTGGCAACGGTGACCAGCCTGGTGCTGGCGCTGCAGGTCAAGCGTGTGGAAGTCCCTGAGAATCTCTCCGATGCTATCGACTGGCTGCGCCCCAGCGACCTGCTGAACCTGGCCGACCCCCAGTTGTTGATCGCCGCATTTGCCGTGGCGTTTATCGCCAGTGCCGAAACCCTGCTGTCAGCGGCTGCGGTCGACCGTATGCACAGCGGCCAGCGTTCTGATTTCGACAAGGAGCTATCTGCCCAAGGTGTAGGCAACATGCTCTGCGGCCTGGTCGGTGCCTTGCCCATGACCGGCGTCATCGTGCGCAGTTCGGCCAATGTCCAGGCCGGTGCCACCACGCGGTTATCAGCGATGTTCCATGGCCTGTGGCTGCTGGGCTTTGTCTTGCTGCTGTCGAGCGTGCTGCAAAGCATTCCGGTGGCGAGCCTGGCGGGTGTGCTGGTGTACACCGGGATCAAGCTGGTGGACATCAAGGCCTTTAAGGCGCTTGGCCGCTATGGACGTATGCCGATGTTTACCTACGCCGCCACCGCGTTGGCGATCATTTTTACCGACCTGCTGACCGGCGTGCTGGTGGGCTTCGGGCTCACGCTGGTCAAGCTGGCGCTCAAGGCCTCGCGCCTGAAAATCAGCCTGATCGACCTGCCACAGGAGGGGGAAATGGAGCTGCGTTTGACCGGAGCGGCGACTTTCCTGAAAGTGCCGGCGCTGACCCAAGTGCTGTCGACCGTGCCTGCGGGCGCTACCGTGCACGTACCGCTGAGCAACCTGAGCTATATCGACCATTCCTGCCTGGAATTGCTGGAGGAATGGGGCCGGGCGAACGCGGCCAAGGGGTCGAGGCTGGTGATTGAGGCGCGTGGGTTGAAGCGCCGGTTGGAAGGCCGCGTCAGGACGACAACGGGGATCGGCTCGGCGCCATCAATCGGCTGAGGGAGCCGGATCAAAATGTGGGAGGGGAAAAGCCCCCTCCCACACTTGTTTTGTGTCTGATTTAAGATTTAAGCCGGCTGATCCAGCGCCAACTCCACTCCAAGCTGTCGCGACAGGCACGGCCAGCGCTTCCACGCGGCTTCAGTCTGCGGGCTTTTCAGCTGTTCGCGGTACGTCTCTACCGACTCCAGCGCAAAGCTGTCTTCGTTGAGCATCTCGTCCACCGCGTGGTGTACGGCTTCATCCAGTTGGTTGGCGAATGCTTCGCCGATCAGTTGATGAGCAATCACGTTGGCCACGGTGGTGTCTGCCGGAATCAACGGCTGGCCGAAGTGCTTGATATACAGATCGTTGACCTCTTCCACCAGCCGATGGGCCAGGTAAGCCTCGTCCAGCAGGCCGTCGAGCCCTTCATGGCCTGCCAGGATCGCGGGCGGTTGCAGGAAGAAATGTTCGGCGATTTTCAGCACCGGCTTGATCTGGCTTTCGATCCCGGCCTCGCGGGCCACGTCGTTGGCGGCGTCCAGCAGGTCCGGCACGAGGTCGATGTAGGCTGTGACAAAGCGGGTCATGACAATGTTGCGGTCACCGTCAGCCAGGGAAATGGCCGAATGCAGGTGCGGCAATTGCTCTTCCAGCTGCTTGGCTAGCTGGCCAGTGCTGGATTCGTGTTGATGGGCAAGGGAAATCTGCTCGCGCAATGCGGCGGTGTTCATGAAAGCTCCAGTGAAGCAGGCGTAGGAATAGGGAGAGCATAAGGTAGCTCGTTTATACGAGCGCCTAAGACGCATTTGTCATAATTATTTCATGGTTATGCGTGTGTGTTATATCGAATTGCCATCGATGCTCGGATAAACGATTCCGCGCCCGGTTTTACTAGCCCTTGCCACTCATTTTCGCTCATTTGCCCCTACACATTGCGGGGTTGCAGTGCGTGTCTATACTCGGTTTTGTACGCGATTAGCTGATGACGCCAGACTGCATAAGCAGGCAAGGCTAAGCGGTTGTAAGCAGTATGGAAGCCGCTCCCTTCGACGCAGGTGCAAACCGGCGGGATAACAAGAACGATAAGGGGAACCCGCAATGACGCGACATCCACATGTTTGGATGGGTCTTCTGTTGTGGTCAGTATTCGGCCAGGCGCACGCCGCCTGGACAACGAATATGGCCCCAGGGGCAACTGAAGTCAGTCACGCTGTGTTTGACCTGCACATGACCATTTTCTGGATCTGTGTGGTGATCGGCATTGTCGTATTTGGCGCAATGTTCTGGTCGATGATCCTTCATCGCCGCTCTACGGGCCAGGTCGCGGCCAAATTCCACGAAAGCACCACCGTGGAAATCCTCTGGACCGTGGTGCCCTTGCTGATCCTGATCGCCATGGCCATTCCGGCGACCAAGACCCTGATCAATATCTACGACAGCACTGAGTCGGATATCGATATCCAGGTCACCGGCTATCAGTGGAAGTGGCACTACAAATACCTGGGCCAGGACGTGGAGTTCTTCAGCAACCTGGCCACGCCTGCCGAGCAGATCCATAACCAGGCCACCAAGGGCGAACATTACCTGCTGGAGGTCGACCAGCCGCTGGTGCTGCCGGTGGGCGCCAAGGTGCGCTTCCTGGTGACGGCCGCCGACGTGATCCACTCCTGGTGGGTGCCGGCCTTTGCGGTCAAGCGTGATGCCATCCCCGGTTTCGTCAACGAGGCCTGGACCCGTGTCGAGAAGCCCGGCATCTACCGTGGCCAGTGTGCAGAGCTGTGCGGCAAGGACCACGGCTTCATGCCCATTGTGGTCGAGGTCAAGTCCAAGGCCGACTACGACACCTGGCTCGGCGAGCGCAAGGCTGAGGCCGCCAAACTCAAGGAGCTGACCTCCAAGGAGTGGACGCTGGAAGAGCTGGTGGCCCGTGGTGACAAGGTCTACCACACCACCTGCGTGGCCTGTCACCAGGCCGAAGGCCAGGGCCTGCCGCCGATGTTCCCGGCGCTCAAGGGTTCGAAAATCGCCACCGGGCCCAAGGAAGGTCACCTGAGCCTCGTCTACCACGGCAAGCCCGGTACTGCGATGGCCGCATTCGGCAAACAGCTCTCGGAAGTGGATATCGCCGCCGTGGTGACCTACGAGCGCAATGCCTGGGGTAACAACAAAGGCGACATGGTCACGCCTAAAGATGTGCTGGCCATCAAGCAGGCGGAAAGCAAATGACTTCTTTCATTGCATATGCCCCGACCCGAACCGCCCACTCGCTTGCAGGAGAACGGCCATGAGCGCTGTGATCGATGACCATGGCCACGCCAGTGACCATGCCCACGGCCCCGCGAAGGGTCTGATGCGCTGGGTGCTGACCACCAACCATAAAGACATCGGCACGATGTACCTGTGGTTCGCGTTCACCATGTTCCTGCTCGGCGGCTCGTTCGCCATGGTGATCCGTGCCGAATTGTTCCAGCCTGGCCTGCAGATCGTCGAGCCGGCGTTTTTCAACCAGATGACCACCATGCATGGCCTGATCATGGTGTTCGGCGCGGTGATGCCGGCGTTTGTCGGCCTGGCCAACTGGATGATTCCGCTGATGATCGGCGCGCCGGACATGGCCCTGCCACGCATGAACAACTTCAGCTTCTGGCTGCTGCCGGCGGCGTTCCTGCTGCTGGTCTCGACCCTGTTCACACCGGGCGGCGGGCCGAATTTCGGCTGGACGTTCTACGCCCCGCTCTCCACCACCTACGCGCCGGAAAGCGTGACGTTCTTCATCTTCGCCATCCACTTGATGGGCATCAGCTCGATCATGGGCGCGATCAACGTGGTCGCCACCATCCTCAACCTGCGCGCGCCCGGCATGACCCTGATGAAGATGCCGCTGTTCGTCTGGACCTGGTTGATCACCGCGTTCCTGCTGATTGCGGTGATGCCGGTGCTGGCCGGCTGCGTGACCATGATGCTGATGGACATCCACTTCGGCACCAGCTTCTTCAGCGCGGCCGGTGGCGGTGATCCGGTGCTGTTCCAGCATGTGTTCTGGTTCTTCGGCCACCCCGAGGTGTACATCATGATCCTGCCGGCGTTTGGCGCCGTCAGTTCGATTATCCCGACCTTCTCGCGCAAGCCGTTGTTCGGCTACACGTCGATGGTCTATGCCACGGCGAGCATCGCGTTTCTTTCGTTTATCGTGTGGGCGCACCATATGTTCGTGGTGGGTATTCCGTTGGTAGGCGAGCTGTTTTTCATGTACGCCACACTCCTGATCGCCGTGCCCACGGGGGTCAAGGTGTTCAACTGGGTCAGCACCATGTGGCAAGGCTCGCTGACTTTCGAGACGCCGATGCTGTTCGCGGTGGCCTTCGTGATCCTGTTCACCATCGGTGGCTTCTCCGGGTTGATGCTGGCGATTGCCCCGGCGGACTTCCAGTACCACGACACCTACTTTGTGGTGGCGCACTTCCATTACGTACTGGTGCCCGGCGCGATCTTCGGCATCTTCGCCTCGGCCTACTACTGGCTGCCGAAATGGACCGGCCACATGTACGACGAAACCTTGGGCAAGCTGCATTTCTGGCTGTCTTTCGTGGGCATGAACATGGCGTTCTTCCCGATGCACTTCGTCGGTCTGGCAGGCATGCCGCGGCGGGTGCCGGACTACAACCTGCAGTTCGCCGACTTCAACATGGTCTCGTCGATTGGCGCGTTTATGTTCGGCGCCACGCAGATCTTCTTCCTGTTTATCGTGATCAAGTGCATCCGTGGCGGCCCGCCGGCGCCGGCCAAGCCGTGGGATGGCGCCGAAGGCCTGGAGTGGAGCGTGCCTTCGCCCGCGCCATACCACACCTTCACCACCCCGCCGGAGGTCAAATGAACACGCTGATCGCATTCGCTTCAGGGGGATGTCATGGCTGACTCCGTGCCCCTCAAGCGCCTGGTGACCCGCCTGCTGATCCTGGTGGTGGCGATGTTCGCCTTCGGCTTTGCCCTGGTGCCGATCTACGACGTGATGTGCAAGGCGTTCGGCATCAACGGCAAGACGGCCGGGCAGTACGAGGGCGAGCAGGTCGTCGACCTCACGCGCCAGGTGCGGGTGCAGTTCCTGTCCACCAATGCCATCGACATGGTCTGGGATTTTTATGCCAAGGCTGACGAGGTGGTGGTCAACCCCGGCGCAGTCACGGAGATGCTGTTCGTGGCCTACAACCCTACCGATAAACCGATGACCGCCCAGGCGGTGCCGAGCATTTCCCCGGCCGAGGCGGCGATGTACTTCCACAAGACCGAATGTTTTTGCTTCACCCAGCAAGTGCTGCAGCCAGGCCAGCGCATCGAGATGCCGGTGCGTTTTATTGTCGACCGCGACATGCCCAAGGATGTGAAGCATTTGACCCTGGCGTACACGCTGTTTGATATCACTGCGCGCCAACCGCCGGTGGCTGTCCGTACCGGCGGCTAGCTACTGTTTGCCCGCTCAATCAGGAGAGCGAATACATGTCGACTCATGATACGTACTACGTACCAGCGCAAAGCAAATGGCCGATAATTGCCACGATTGGCATGCTGGTCACCGTGTATGGCCTGGCCGTGTGGTTTAACGATCTGAAGGCTGCGCGCCCGGAATCCCACGGCCCATGGATATTCTTTGTTGGCGGCCTGCTGCTGGCCTACATGCTGTTCGGCTGGTTTGGCGCGGTCATCAAGGAAAGTCGCGCCGGTTTGTACAGCGCGCAAATGGATCGCTCGTTTCGCTGGGGCATGACGTGGTTCATCTTTTCCGAGGTGATGTTCTTTATCGCGTTCTTCGGTGCGCTGTTTTATGTGCGGCATATGTCTGCGCCCTGGTTGGCCGGTGAAGGCTCGAAGGGCATCGCGCATATGCTGTGGCCGAGTTTCGAGTTCGCCTGGCCGCTGCTCAACAACCCCGATCCCAAGCTGTACCCCGCGCCGGAAGGCACCATCAGCCCGTGGGGCCTGCCGTTGGTCAACACGATTTTGCTGGTCAGCTCCAGCGTGACCATCACCATCGCCCACCATGCCCTGCGCAAAGGCCATCGCGGCGCGTTGAAGATCTGGTTGGCGATTACCGTGCTGCTGGGCTTGGCGTTCCTGGGGTTCCAGGCCGAGGAATACATCCACGCCTACAAGGAGCTGGGGCTGACCCTGGGCTCCGGCGTGTATGGCGCGACCTTCTTTATGCTCACGGGTTTTCACGGTGCCCACGTGACCATCGGCACCATCATTCTGTTTGTGATGCTGATGCGCATCCTGCGCGGGCACTTCAATGCCGAGCATCAGTTCGGCTTCGAGGCGGCCAGTTGGTATTGGCACTTTGTGGATGTGGTGTGGATCGGGCTGTTTTTCTTCGTCTACGTGCTGTGAGGTGATTTACCACGGCGCGTGAGACACCAACTGGCCGCTGAAAAAGCCCCAGGCGATCAAGGCCACGGTGATCACGGCCAGTACGACACGCACGGTCAAGGCAGTGACGAGGCGGTTGGAGTGGCCCTCGTCCTTGACCAGAAAGAACAAGCCACTGAACAGGCTCACGACGGTCGCGATCAGCATCAGGGCAATGGCTGCTTTGAGCATGGTCTGGTTCCTGGCTTGGGTGGGCATTGAGGGATGGGCGGGCAATGAAAACAAGTATAGCCAGCGCCATGAAACGCTTTCGTCCAGGTATCGCACCGACCTTAGTGGTGATGATTCTGCTGCCGTTGATGGTGGGCTTGGGTTTCTGGCAACTGTCGCGCGGCCATGAGAAGCAGTTGCTGGTGGACAGTTATGCCGAACGCCGCGTGGCTGAGCCGATCAGCAGTGTGCAGCTCGGTGACATGGCGGACCCTGCCTTTCGCCGCGTGCATCTGCGCGGGCAATTAGATGCCGAGCACAGCGTATTGCTGGATAACCGCATGCGTGACGGCAAGGCCGGTGTCGAGTTGCTGCAACCCTTTCATGACCAGGCCAGCGGCCTGTGGCTGTTGCTCAATCGCGGCTGGCTGCCCTGGCCGGACCGGCGTACTCCACCCGCCTTCAGCACCCCTGAACAACTGCTGAATATTGACGCCTGGGTGTACGTCGCGCCCGGCGAAACCTTCCAGTTGCATGCGGACCCTGCGACTGCGCAGTGGCCGCGTTTATTGACCGCGCTGCACCCCGCCGCACTCTGGGCTGAGCTGGGCCGCCGCGGTTTTGCCTACGAGCTGCGTGCCGAAGCCGGCCCTGCAATGTACGAAACCACCTGGCCCATCGTTGCCATGGGCCCGGAAAAACACCTGGCCTATGCAGTGCAATGGTTTGCCATGGCGTTGGCGCTGCTGGCGCTTTACCTCTACCTCGGATGGCACAACACAAAGGAGAAGCACCATGGGAGCGGCCATGAATCCACTCAACATGTCTGAGATGCCCGATCGGCGTAAAGGCCGCTGGCAGTTGCTGCTGATCCTGCTGATGGTGATCGGCCCGATGGCGCTGGCCACCTTCATGTACAAACTGCAGTTCTGGGTGCCGGACAGCCGCAGCTACCACGGCGAACTGATCGGCAACGGTCAGACCCGCGCCGATATCGGCGTGCAGGCCGACGAACAGCGCTGGCAGTTGCTGGTCACCGCCCCCACGGCGTGCGCTGCGGATTGCCAGCAACTGGTGTACCTCGCACGCCAATTGCAGATCGGCCTGGGGCGCGACGCCTCGCGCGCCAGCCATGCCCTGGCCAGTGCGCAACCGGTCGGTGCCGACTATGACGCCAAGTTGAAGGTCGAATACCCGCAATTGCAGCGCTACTCGCTGGACCTCTCGACCTTCACCAAAAACGCCGTTGCGCCGGGCGAGGCGCAGCTGTGGATCGTCGATCCCCACGGCAACCTGGTGCTGCGCTACGACACCAAGGTCAAGGGCAAGGACTTGCTCAATGATCTGCGCCACCTGCTGAAACTGTCGAACATCGGATAAGGGCATCGTCATGGCCAAACCTGGATTTCGCCTCGCGTTATTTGCCACCTTGCTTGCGCTGATTGTCGTGCTGCTCGGCGCCTATACCCGCCTGACCCACGCCGGCCTGGGCTGTCCGGATTGGCCGGGCTGCTATGGGTTTATCAGCGTGCCGCAAAGCGAGGCCCAACTGGCCCATGCCGAATTGCATTTCCCCGATACGCCGGTGGAGGCCGACAAGGGATGGGCCGAGATGACTCATCGCTATTTCGCCGGCACCCTGGGCCTGTTGATTGTGCTATTGGCGGCGCGTTCGTGGAGCCATCGCCGTGACCCGGGCCAACCGGTGAAGTTGCCGTTGTTTGTGTTGGCAGTGGTGTTTGCCCAGGCGGCATTTGGCATGTGGACGGTAACGTTGAAGCTCTGGCCGCAGGTCGTGACGGGCCATCTACTGGGCGGCTTTGCGACCTTGAGCCTGCTGTTTTTGCTGACCTTGCGCATGTCCGGCGTGCTGCCCGCGTTGATCGTGCCCAAGCGTCTGCAATATTGGGCGACGGCGGGACTGGTGCTGGTGATCGGGCAAATCGCGTTGGGCGGCTGGGTGAGCTCCAACTACGCGGCCGTGGCCTGCGTCGACCTGCCAACCTGCCATGGCGCGTGGTGGCCGGCGGCTGACTTTGCCAATGGCTTTCACCTGACTCAGCATATCGGGCCGAATTACCTCGGCGGCCAGCTCGACAGTGAAGCGCGCACCGCCATCCACGTGACCCACCGCGTGGGTGCAGTGCTGGTCACCCTGGTGCTGCTCGGCCTGGCCTGGCAGTTGCGCGCCGTGGGCATGACGCGGCTTGCGGGCCTGCTGTTGATCGCCTTGGCCGCGCAAGTCAGCCTGGGCCTGAGTAATGTGTATTTCGGCCTGCCGCTGCCGGTGGCGGTCGGCCATAACGCCGGTGGCGCTGCGCTGCTGCTGACGCTGGTGCTGGTCAATTATCACGCGCGCACCAGTCTGGTCCGGGTGCGTGATCAACTGCTCTTCGGCTGGCGGTTCAGCCCGCGCAAACACGTATCCGGCCTCATCACCCTTAAAGGAGAGATGCCATGGCGACCTTGATCGGCGCGCGTCAGGGCCAGGCGATCTGGCGCGATTACCTGGAGCTGACCAAGCCGAAAGTGGTGGTGTTGATGCTCATCACCTCCCTGGTGGGCATGTTCCTCGCCACGCGTGCAGGCGTGCCGTGGACGGTGCTGGTGTTCGGCAATCTGGGCATTGCCCTGTGTGCGGGCGGCGCGGCGGTGGTCAACCATGTGGTGGATCGGCGGATTGATTCGGTGATGGCGCGCACCCATAAGCGACCGTTGGCGCAGGGGCGCGTTTCGCCTGTCGCGGCATTGGCCTTTGCGTTGTTTCTGGCTGTGGCGGGTCTGGCCTTGCTGCTGGCGTTCACCAATCCTTTGGCGGCATGGCTGACGCTGGCTTCATTGCTGGGGTACGCGGTGATCTACACCGGTTTTCTCAAGCGCGCGACACCGCAGAATATTGTGATCGGTGGCCTGGCCGGCGCGGCGCCGCCGCTATTGGGGTGGGTTGCTGTCACGGGGCATGTCAGCGCGGAGCCGCTGCTTCTGGTGCTGATCATCTTCGCCTGGACCCCGCCGCACTTCTGGGCCCTGGCCATCCACCGCAAGGAGGAATACGCCAAGGCCGACATCCCGATGCTGCCGGTCACCCACGGCGAGCACTACACCAAGGTGCATATCCTGCTCTATACCTTCGCGCTGTTGGCGGTGAGCCTGATGCCCTACGTGATCCACATGAGCGGCCCGCTGTACCTGGCGTGCGCGCTGTTGTTGGGTGCACGCTTTCTGCAATGGGCCTGGGTGCTGTACCGTGGCGCTCAGCCGCACGCGGCGATCAACACCTTCAAGTACTCTATCTGGTACTTGTTCCTGCTGTTTATCGCCCTGCTCGTAGACCACTACTTACTGTTGAACCTATGACTCGAACTCAAAAAACCGTCTTTATCCTGGTGGCCATTGTCGCGTTGATCATGGGCCTGACCGTTAATAAAGTGCTGTCGGGCAAGGGCCAGGGCGACCCCACTGCGCTGATCGACGCCGGCATCATCCTGCTGCCGCAAAGCCGTCAGCTGCCGCCGGTGAGCATGACCAACCAGGACGGCCAGCCGGTGCTGGTCAACGAGTTGCAAGGCAAATGGAGCCTGCTGTTCTTCGGCTACACCTTCTGCCCTGACATCTGCCCGACCACCCTCGCCCAACTGCGCCAGATCAAGAGCGAGTTGCCTAAAGAGGCTGTGGATAAGTTTCAGGTGATCCTGGTCAGCGTCGACCCGAACCGCGACACCCCGACTCAGCTCAAGCAGTACCTGGGTTACTTCGACCCGCAGTTCCAAGGCCTTACCGGTGCGAATGTGGGCGACGTGCAGAAGGTCTCGAATGCCGTGAGCATCCCGTTCATCCCGGCAGACACCAGCAAGCCCAACTACACCGTCGACCACAGCGGCAACCTCGCGCTGATCGGCCCGGATGGTACCCAGCGTGGGTTTATCCGTGCGCCGCTGAACAACCAGAAGCTGGTGGCGCAACTGCCAGGGTTGTTACAGCGCAAGTAACAGTCAGCACACAACACATGTGGGAGGGGGCAAGCCCCCTCCCACATTTTTTGATCTCCAGAGTGTTGGAGACCGAGTCGGATCAGAACGCCGGCAGGATCGCGCCTTTGTACTTCTCTTGGATGAATTGCTTCACCTCAGGGGTGTGCAGGGCTGCAATCAGCTTTTTCATCGCGTCCGAATCCTTGTTGTCTTCGCGGCTCACCAGGATGTTCACGTAAGGCGAGTCATTGCCTTCGATCACCAGGGCGTCCTTGGACGGGTCCAGCTTGGCTTCCAGGGCGTAGTTGGTGTTGATCAGCGCCAGGTCGACCTGGGTCAGCACGCGCGGCAGGGTGGCGGCTTCGAGTTCGCGGAACTTCAGGTTTTTCGGGTTTTCGGTGATGTCCTTGATGGTCGACAGGATGTTGGTCGGGTCCTTCAGGGTGATCAGGTTGTGCTTGGCCAGCAGTAACAGCGCGCGGCCGCCGTTGGTGGCGTCGTTCGGGATCACCACGTTGGCACCGTCAGGCAGGTCTTCCAGTTTTTTGTACTTGCTGGAGTAAGCGCCCAGGGGCTCCAGGTGCACAGCGCCGACGCTCACCAGGTGAGTGCCCTTGGCCTTGTTGAACTCATCCAGGTATGGCTGGTGCTGGAAGAAGTTCGCGTCCAGGCGCTTTTCCGCTACTTGGACGTTGGGCTGGACGTAGTCAGTGAACACTTTGACTTGCAGGTCCACGCCTTCTTTAGCGAGGGCAGGCTTCACGAATTCCAGGATTTCCGCGTGGGGCACCGGCGAGGCTGCGACTTTCAGGGTGTCGGCGGCGTGGGCGGAAAACGCGGCAACGGCGGCGAAAGCAACCAGTAGTTTTTTCATCCAACAAGCTCCTTGTTCGGGCATGTGCCGGCTTTTGACCGGCAATGGCCGTTATTTTCGAGAAAAATGCACCACCAGCTTGTCGCCGACGGTTTGCAGAATTTGCACCAGGATCAACAGCATCACCACAGTGACTACCATCACATCGGTCTGGAAACGCTGGTAACCGAAACGGATCGCCAAGTCACCCAGGCCGCCGGCACCGACGACACCGGCCATGGCCGTGTAGGACACCAGTGTAATCGCCGTCACCGTGATCGCCGCGAAGATGCCAGGGCGTGCTTCGGGCAGCAGCGCATTGATGATGATCTGGCGGGTGCTGGCGCCCATGGACTGGGTGGCTTCGATGATGCCGCGGTCCACTTCACGCAAGGCGGTTTCCACCAGGCGCGCGAAGAATGGCGTGGCACCCACCACCAGCGGCGGGATCGCCCCCGCTACGCCCAGCGAGGTGCCGGTGATCAGCACGGTGAACGGGATCATTACGATCAACAGGATGATGAACGGCAGCGAGCGCAGGATATTCACGATCAGTGACAGCAGCGCATACAGGCCTTTTTGCTCAAACAGCTGGCGCGGGCTGGTCAGGAACAGCAGTACGCCCAAGGGCAGGCCCAGTACCACGGTGAAGAACAGCGAACCGAACAGCATGATCATGGTGTCGCCGGTGGCGAGCCAGATTTCCGACCAGTCGATATTGGCGAAGAAACTCAAGAGAACGTCCATTAGCGCAGCACCTCCATGTGGACGTCTGCGGCGGTGAAGCGGGCAAAGGCCGCTTCCATGTCACCGCCGGTGACCGCCAGGGTCAATTGCCCGTAGGGGATGTCTTTGATGCGGTCGATGCGGCCGGCGAGGATGCTGTAGTCCACCCCCGTTTCGCGGGCGACAGTGCCCAGCAGTGGCGCGTAGGTCGCTTCACCCTGGAACGTCAGACGCACGATGCGACCCGGTACATGGGCGAAGTCATCACGCTGCTCGCCTTCATCGACCTGCTCGGCTTCCTGCACAAAACGCTTGGTGGTCGGGTGCTTGGGGTGCAGGAACACGTCAGCCACCGAGCCTTGCTCGACGATCACACCGGCATCCATCACAGCGACCTGGTCGCATACGCGGCGGATCACATCCATTTCATGGGTGATCAGCACGATGGTCAGCTTCAGCTCGCGGTTGATCTCGGCCAGCAATTGCAGGACCGAGGCGGTGGTTTGCGGGTCGAGGGCGCTGGTGGCTTCGTCGCACAGCAGGATCTTTGGCTTGGTCGCCAGGGCGCGGGCGATGCCGACGCGCTGCTTCTGGCCGCCAGACAACTGCGCCGGGTACTTCTTGGCGTGGTCCGACAGGCCGACGCGGGCGAGTAGCTCGGCGACACGTTGGTCGATGTCCTTGCGCGACAATTCGCCGGCCAGGGTCAGTGGCAGGGCCACGTTGTCGGCAACGGTCTTGGAAGCCAGGAGGTTGAAGTGCTGGAAGATCATCCCGACCTGCTGACGGAAACGGCGCAGGCCGTTGGCGTCCAGGGCGGTGACTTCTTCGCCGTCCACCGTGATCTGGCCGCCGCTGGGCTCTTCCAGGCGGTTGATCAGGCGCAGCAGCGTGCTTTTACCGGCACCCGAGTGGCCGATCAGGCCAAATACCTGGCCGTTTTCGACGCGCAGGCTGGTCGGGTGCAGTGCGGGAATATCCTTACCGGCGACGCGGTAGGTTTTATGGACGTTTTGAAACTCGATCACGTAGCGAACCTTGTGGGGCGCATTGAAAAGGGATCAGCGGTTAGCCGGGCGCGCATTTTAGCCTGTCCGTATAGCGTTTCTTAGCATTTATTTCGCATTCAACCAGTGATTTGGCAATAACGCGATCAAAGGTCACAAAAAAGGAACGGTGCAAAACCGTGTCAGTCACTACTTAAGCAACTCGATTTCCCAGGTGCCGTGCCTGGGGTTTTGCTCAAACGAGCCGGGGACCGCTCTGGCCACTTTGAATAAGGAGTTTTGACTGATGAGTACCAAGAAGCCAGCCACCCCGTCGAAGAGTGAGCTCGCGGGCACCAATACCCTGGACCGTGGCAACACCAACGCCAAGCTGCAGGCCCTGGAGGAATTCCGTTCCGATGCGACCGGCCAGGCCCTGCGTACCAACCAAGGCGTGAAGATTTCCGATAACCAGAACACCTTGAAAGTCGGTGCCCGCGGCCCCTCGCTGCTGGAAGATTTCATCATGCGTGAAAAAATCACGCACTTTGACCATGAGCGCATCCCCGAGCGCATCGTGCATGCACGGGGCACCGGCGCCCATGGCTATTTCCAGACCTATGAAAACCATTCTGCGCTGAGCAAGGCGGGGTTCCTGCGCGATCCCGGCCACAAAACCCCGGTGTTCGTGCGTTTCTCCACGGTGCAGGGCCCACGTGGTTCCGGCGATACGGTGCGTGACGTGCGCGGTTTCGCGGTGAAGTTCTTCACCGATGAAGGCAACTTCGATCTGGTCGGCAACAACATGCCGGTGTTCTTCATTCAGGATGCGATCAAGTTTCCCGACTTCGTGCATGCGGTAAAACCCGAGCCGCACAACGAAATTCCTACAGGCGGCTCGGCCCACGATACGTTCTGGGATTTTGTTTCGTTGCAGCCGGAATCGGCGCACATGGTCATCTGGGCGATGTCTGACCGTGCCATCCCCAAAAGCCTGCGGGCCATGCAGGGTTTTGGCATTCACACCTTCCGCTTGATCAATACCGAAGGTAAGTCGAGCTTTGTTAAGTTCCATTGGCACCCGAAGGTCGGCACTTGCTCGCTGGTGTGGGACGAAGCGCAAAAGCTTGCCGGTAAAGATACCGATTACCACCGTCGTGACCTGTGGGAAGCGATTGAAAGCGGTGACTACCCGGAGTGGGAGCTGGGTGTGCAGATCGTTGCGGAAGAAGACGAGCATAAGTTCGACTTTGACCTGCTCGACCCGACCAAGATCATCCCCGAAGAGCTGGTGCCGATCACGCCGCTGGGCAAGATGGTGCTGAACCGCAACCCGGATAACTTCTTTGCCGAAGTCGAGCAGGTCGCGTTTTGCCCTGGCCATATCGTGCCGGGCATTGATTTCACCAACGACCCTTTGCTGCAAGGCCGTCTGTTTTCCTACACGGATACACAGATCAGCCGTCTCGGTGGTCCGAACTTTCATGAGCTGCCGATCAACCGACCTGTGGTGCCTTTCCACAACGGTCAGCGTGACGCCCAGCACCGCACCGTGATCGACAAGGGCCGTGCCGCGTACGAGCCGAATTCGATTGATGGCGGTTGGCCGAAAGAAACCCCACCGGCTGCCCAGGACGGTGGTTTCGAGACCTATTACGAGCGCGTCGACGCCAATAAGGTGCGTGAGCGCAGTGAGTCGTTTGGCGACCACTTCTCGCAAGCCGCGCTGTTTTTCCACAGCATGAGCCACCACGAGAAAGAGCACATCATCGCGGCCTACAGCTTCGAGTTGGGCAAGGTGGAGCGCGAGTTTATCCGTGTGCGTCAGGTCAACGAGATTCTGGCCAATATCGATCTGGAGCTGGCCAAGCGTGTCGCGCAGAACCTTGGTTTGCCTGCGCCGACCAAAGGCACGGTGCCGCCGCGTAAGACGTCGCTGAAAGAGTCGCCGGCGTTGAGCCAGGTGAACCTGCTATCGGGTGATATCAAAACGCGCAAAGTCGCGATTCTGGCGGCTAACGGTGTGGATGGCGCGGCGATCGATGCGCTGAAAAAAGCCCTGGAGGCAGAAGGTGCTCATGCGAAGTTGCTGGGGCCGACCTCGGCGCCGGTGAAGACGGCAGATGGCAAGAGCCTGCCGGTGGATGCGTCGATGGAAGGCATGCCGTCGATTGCGTTTGATGCGGTGTTTATCCCTGGCGGGAAAGAGTCGGTGAAAGCACTGAGCGGCGATGGTGTGGCGTTGCATTACGTTCTGGAGGCCTACAAACACCTGAAGGCGATTGCAGTTGCCAGTGACGTGAAGCCACTGCTGGATCTGCTGAAGCTAGAGGCGGATGCGGGGTTGATCGTTGGCTCGGATGCGAAAGCGTTCAAGGCGTTTTTTGCCGCGATTGCACAGCATCGGGTTTGGGATCGTGAGCCGAAGGCTAAGGCGATTCCGGCCTGATTTTTTGGTTGTTTGTTAGATCGCCATCGGGGGGCAAGCCCCCGATGCTTTATTCCGCCTTGCGCGGAATCAGCACAACCTGCGCCGGAATATGTTTCAGAATCTGCCGGTGAATCTTCAGGTCATATCCCGAATCAATGCGCTTCACCCGTTTGGCCAGCAACGTGGCCAGCCACGGGTAGTCCTGGGTGCGTGGCGCCTGGATCGTCACATCACACTGGTAATTCACCACGTCGGTGGCGATCGCATCCAGTTGATGGCGCAGTTCGTCGATATCAGTGAGGTTCAGCGCCACGGTCGTGCTCGGCGCCGCCGGGTCGATGACCTTGGCGGCAGGCTTGGCTTCGGCGGCCTTGAGGGCCTCTTCGGCCTTATCCAACTCGACCTTGCGGGCGTGGGTGATGGCGCTGTTCACGCCACCGGTCAGCGCTGGCGCCTTGGGCATCAGCGCGCGGGCACGGCTCAGCGCGGTAGCGGCAGCGTTTACGTCACCTTTTTGCAGCACGATCTGGCTGCGCTGCAGGTAAGCCTCGGCCAGTTGACGTTGGTAGGGTTCCAGTGCCGGGTCGTTGGGCGACTGGGCCTGCAGCTTGGCAAGTTGGTCTTCGGCGGTGGCCAACTCACTGCTGGCCAGGTTTTGCTCCAGCTGCGCGATGGCCGCAGCGCGGGCGTCCGGGGCCTCGGGGGCGGCGGGCGGTGTGCTTTGACAGGCGCCCAGCAGCAGGGAAAACGCGGCAAGGAGCAGATAACGGGAGGTGAACGGCTTCATTCCTGCGACTCTCTATTTGCGCAAAAAGCGAGCAAGTCTACACCCCTCGACGGGGCAGGACAAAACTCAGCAGAAACAGGGCGGCGGCCGTGACCACAATGGACGGCCCTGCCGGCGTGTCTTTGAACCAGGACAGCGCCAGGCCCCCGCACACTGCAAGCATGCCCAACAGGCTGGCGCCGATCGCCATCTGCTCCGGTGAGCGGGCGTGGCGCTGGGCGGCGGCAGCGGGAATGATCAGCAGCGACGTGATTAACAATACGCCGACAATCTTCATCGCGACAGCGATCACCACCGCGATCAATAACATCAGCGCCATGCGCAGGGCAGGCACCGGCAGGCCTTCTACGGTTGCCAGCTCTTCGTGCACGGTGATTGCCAGCAACGGGCGCCACAGGGCCACCAGCAGCGCCAGTACTGCAGCGCTGCCGCCGAGGATCCAGGCCAGGTCGGTGGGGCTGATCGCCAGCAGATCGCCGAACAGGTAGGCCATCAGGTCGATACGCACTTCATGCATAAAGCTCAGCACCACCAGGCCCAGGGACAGGGTGCTTGGCGCCAGGATGCCGAGCAGCGTGTCGGAGGCCAGGGGTTGGCGCTGTTGCAGGGTCACCAGCAGCACCGCCAGCAGCAGGCAACCCACGGTCACCGCGATGGTCGGGCTGACATCCAGCAGGAAGCCCAGGGCCACCCCCAGCAGCGCAGCGTGGGACAACGTATCACCAAAGTACGCCATGCGCCGCCAGACCACGAACGAGCCCAGCGGGCCCGCCACCAGTGCCAAAGCCAAGCCTGCCAGCAGGGCGTAGAGCAGAAAATCAGCCATGCTTGCAGCCATCTCCATGAACGTGGGTGTGGGGCGTAGCGGGATCGTCAACCACGGCACCATGCAGGTCATGGGCATGGTCGTGATGGTGGTGATAGATCGCCAGGCTCTGGGCGTTCTTGCCGAACAATTCGACGAACGCCGGGTCGCCGCTGACCTGTTCCGGATGACCGGAGCAACACACGTGGCGATTGAGGCATACCACCTGGTCGGTGGTGCTCATCACCAGGTGCAGGTCGTGGGACACCATCAACACGCCGCAGCCATGGCGGTCGCGCAGACGGGTGATCAGGCTGTACAGCTCGGCCTGACCGGCGACGTCGACGCCCTGCACAGGCTCATCGAGCACCAGCAACTCGGGCTCGCGCAACAGGGCGCGGGCCAGCAGCACGCGCTGCATTTCGCCCCCGGAGATGCTTTGCACCGGGCTGTCGATGACCTGTTCGGCCCCGACTTCCTTGAGGGCGGCCTGTGCGCGGGCGCGGTCAACGCCCGGTACCAGGCGCAGGAAGCGCAGCACCGACAGCGGCAGCGTCGGATCAACGTGCAGCTTCTGCGGCATATAGCCCACGCGCAGCCTGGGCTTGCGCCACACGCTGCCGGTGTCTGGCTTGAGCAGGCCGAGTACGGCGCGCACGAGGGTGGTCTTGCCGGCGCCATTAGGGCCGATCAGGGTGACGATCTGCCCCGGTTCGACGCTCAGCGCGATGTTATCCAGCACGTTTTGCCCGGCAAACGTGACGCCGACCTGCTCCAGGCGGATTAACGCGTTGCTCATCAAGCCCCCTGGCAGCCCGAGCACAGGCCGAGCACTTCGACCGTTTGCCCTTCGACCCGGAAGCCCACGTCGGCGGAGCTCTTGATGATGGCGTCGCTGATGCTTTTTTGTTCAAGTTCGATGGCGGCGTGGCACTCGCGGCAGATCAGGAACTGGCCCTGATGCGCGTGTTCCGGGTGGTTGCAGCCGACAAAGGCGTTGAGTGAGGCAATGCGGTGTACCAGGCCGTTTTCCAGCAGGAAATCCAGCGCGCGGTACACGGTCGGCGGCGCGGCGCGGCGGCCGTCCTGCTCGCTGAGCACGCCCAGAATGTCGTAGGCGCCCAGCGGCTTGTGGCTCTGCCAGACGAGTTCCAGCACCCGCCGGCGCAAAGCAGTCAGGCGCAAGCCCTTCTGCGCACACAGGGTATCGGCCTCCGACAGCGCGGTATGCACGCAGTGAGAGTGGTCGTGGGGACGGCTGGCGAGCGGTGTTTTAGGCATGAGCGGCGACAGATATTTGATAGAGACGTTATTATGTTACCCGTTCCTACGTCATTGAGTGGTCATCGTGTCCCGACTTTTTCCCGTTTTTGTCGTATTTGTCACCAGTTTGCTCATCGCTGGCGCCGCTCAGGCCGAGGTCAAGGTGCTGACCAGCATCAAACCGTTGCAGTTGATTGCCGCTGCCGTGCAGGACGGTGTGGCGGTTCCAGAGGTGTTGCTGCCGCCGGGCGCGTCGCCGCATAACTATGCGTTACGCCCATCCGACGTACGGCGCGTGCAGTCGGTCGACCTGCTCTATTGGATCGGGCCGGACATGGAGAGCTTCCTGCCTCGCGTATTGAAAGGTCGTACAGCGACGACCGTCGCGGTCCAGGACCTGCCAGGCATGAAGCTTCGTCGTTTCGCCGAAGATAACCATTCACACGCCGACGATGCCGACGAACATGACCATGATCACCGCCCGGGCAGCCTGGATGCGCACTTGTGGCTGTCGACGATCAACGCTCGGGTGATCGCGGCGCGCATGGCGTCTGATCTCAGCGTTGCCGACCCGAGCAATGCCGCGCGTTATCAAAGCAACGTGAAGGCTTTTGACGAGCGCCTGGATGCATTGGATGCGCGCCTGAAAAAGCGTATGGCAGGGATTGCCGACAAACCTTACTTCGTCTTCCACGAAGCGTTTGATTACTTCGAAGACGCTTACGGGCTCAAGCACACCGGTGTGTTCAGCGTTGCCGCCGAAGTGCAGCCTGGCGCCCAGCATGTGGCGGCGATGCGTACGCGTTTGCAGGAAGTGGGCAAGACCTGTGTGTTCAGTGAGCCGCCGTTGCGTCCGCGTTTGGCCGAAACCCTGGTGGCGGGTTTGCCGGTGAAGCTGGCGGAATTGGATGCGCTGGGCGGCTACACCCCGGCCACGGCCCAGGGTTACGAACAGGTGCTGGAGAAATTGGGGAATGACTTGGCAGGGTGCCTGGAGTCGTTGTAAGCCGCAGCGCAGATCAAATATGGGAGGGGGCTTGCTCCCGATGACGGCGTTTCAGTCGATGATAAGTTGACTGGTCCGCCGCAATCGGGAGCAAGCCCCCTCCCACATTTTGACCGTGTTGGTGCTTAAAGCGCGAATGGCAGGTGGACGCTGACCTGCTGACGCTGCGCCAACCGATGCTCGAACTCGGCGGGATCGTGAATCAACACATCCTGCCCGGCAAACGACTCAGCGGCGATCAGGCGCGACAGCCAGAACCGCACACACGCTACCCGCAACATGGTTGGCCATAACTCGGCTTCCTTGGCGGTGAAGGGCCGCAGGCCGGCGTAGGCACCCAACAGCGCCCGGGCGCGCGGGCCATCAATTACGCCATCAGCGTCCGAACACCAGTCATTCAGGGCGATTGCCACGTCGTACAGCATCGGGCCCGAGCAGGCGTTGTAGAAGTCGATCAGGCCGGTCAGGTGTGTGCCTTCGAACATCGCATTGTCGCGGAACAGGTCGGCGTGAACGTTGGCGCGCGGCAGGGCGAGGATCTCGGCCTTGTGGGCCGCGATTTCAGTCAGTGCGGCTTGCAGCAGGCTTTGCTGTGCGTCGTTCAAGTGTGAAATCAGCTGGGCACCTTCGCTGAGCATCCAGTCCAGGCCGCGATCGGTCTTGCGCTCCAGCACTTTCGCGCCTTGTGTCGCCAAATGCAGGTGACCGAGCAGGTCACCGACCTGGGCGCAATGCTGTGCGTTGGCGTCCTTGATGTGCTTGCCGGCCAGGCGCGGTTGCAGCAGCGCCGGTTTGCCTTTCAGTTCGCGCAATGCGACGCCGTCCGTGGTGCGCAGGGCGTAGGGTACCGGCAGGTCGGCATCGTGGAGCACATCGAGCAGTTCGATGAAGAACGGCATTTCTGCGACAGGGCCGCGCTCAACCAGGGTCAGGACGAATTCGCCCTGTTCCAGGCTGATAAAGAAATTGGTGTTTTCGCTACCCGCGGCAATCCCCTGGAAATCAAGCAGGCGGCCGAGCCCGTAGGGGGCAAGAAAGGTTTCCAGCTCGGGCCGAGCCAGGGGGGTGAACACAGACATGGTTAAAACTGCCAGTACGGGCGCCGCAGTGGGGCGGCGCCAATTGAAGTTAAGAAATCATTTCCATTCGAAGATCTTCCATGACGGGATCAGCATATCCGGCTGGTCAGAGCGGATGAAGTTCGCGTCGGTTCCGTCCGCGCGTACCAGGAAATACGGAGGTGCGCCTTTTACGGTCACCTTGATTGCATACAGGAAGCCGTTTTGACGGTACTCCTGAATCGTCCTGTCGCCTTCCGTGCGAATGGTCACTTCCGGGTCGCCCGAAGGCGCGCTGTCTACCGCCATGGCAGCCATCGGAGCGAGTGCAATCAGGCCAGTCAACAGCAGGCGATTGAATGTACGCATGATAACCTTGTCCCTTTGTTTTCATTGGTCCGGCTATTCTAGCGCCTGACCCGCCGAAAAGGTTGATCCTGCTCATGAGCCAAGCGCCCCTCGTCCTGGTGGACGGTTCGTCTTACCTGTACCGCGCGTTCCACGCGCTGCCACCGCTGACTACCTCCAAAGGCCTGCCGACCGGTGCGGTCAAGGGCGTGTTGAACATGCTCAAAAGCCTGCGCAAACAGTATCCGGACAGCCCGTTTGCAGTCGTGTTCGACGCCAAGGGTGGGACCTTTCGCGATGACATGTACGCCGAATACAAGGCCAACCGTCCAAGCATGCCCGATGACATGCGCGTGCAAATCGAACCGCTGCACCAGAGCGTGATCGCTTTAGGCTTCCCATTGCTGTGTGTCGAAGGCGTCGAGGCCGATGACGTGATCGGCACCCTGGCCCGCAGCAGTGCAGCCGCTGACCGTCCGGTGGTGATCTCCACGGGCGATAAGGACATGGCGCAGTTGGTCGACGGGCACATTACCTTGGTCAACACCATGACCGGTAGCTCGATGGACATCGAGGGCGTAAAGGAGAAATTTGGCGTCGCTCCGGAGCAGATTATCGATTATCTGGCGTTGATGGGCGATTCGTCCGACAACATCCCGGGCGTTCCGGGCATCGGTCCCAAGACGGCTTCTGGCCTGCTGGTAGGTGTGAATGGCGGTCTGAAAGAGCTTTATGAGCAACTCGATATCGTGCCGACCTTGCCGATCCGCGGCGCCAAGACGTTACCGGCCAAGCTCGAAGAGCATAAGGAGATGGCATTCCTCTCGTATCAGTTGGCGACGATCAAGATCGATGTGCCGCTGGACGTTGGTCTGGACGATTTACACCTGATTGAACCGGACCGCGAGAAGCTTCTGGAGCTTTACACCCTGCTGGAGTTCAAGAGCTGGATTGATGAGATTCAGCGCGATGCCAAACGGGTGGAGCTCAAGGCCGCGCCTGTTGCCGAGGACATTGCTGAGGCTGCGCCTGCGGCACCCGCAGAGACGACCTACACCACCATCCTCGACCAGGCCACATTCGACACTTGGTTGAAGAAGCTGAACGCCGCGAAACTGTTCGCTTTCGACACTGAAACGACCGGGATCGACGCTCAACAGGCGCAACTGGTGGGGGTTTCCTTCGCCGTGCAGCCCCATGAAGCCGCCTACATCCCGCTGACCCATTCCTACATCGGTGCGCCGCAGCAGTTGGATCGCGATACCGTGTTGCTGGCCCTGAAGCCATTGCTGGAAGACCCGAGCAAGCTCAAGGTCGGCCAGCATGCCAAGTTCGACATGAATATCCTGGCCAACTGCGCCATCGGCGGCGACCCGGCGCATGGCATCAGCGTGCGCGGCATCGCTTTCGACACCATGCTTGAATCCTACGTGTTGAACTCCACTGCGACCCGCCATGATATGGACAGCCTGGCCAAGAAGTACCTGGATTACGACACCGTCAGCTTCCAGGACATCGCCGGCAAAGGCGCCAAGCAGCTGACCTTCGACCAGATCCCGCTCGAGCAGGCTGGCCCTTATGCTGCCGAAGATGCGGACGTGACGCTGCGCCTGCATCAGGCATTGCACGCACAGCTCACGGCCATACCGAGCCTGGCGAGTGTGCTGACGGACATCGAAATACCCCTGGTGCCGGTGTTGGCGCGTATCGAACGCCAGGGCGCCCTGGTGGATGCGCAACTGCTCGGTGTCCAGAGCATCGAGCTGGGCAACAAGATGATTGAACTGGAGCGCCAGGCGTTTGAGATCGCCGGCGAAGAATTCAACCTGGGTTCGCCCAAGCAGCTCGGGGCGATTCTCTACGAGAAACTCGGCCTGCCGGTGCTGAAAAAGACGGGCAAGGGCCAGGCGTCGACGGCTGAGGAAGTGCTGGCCAAGCTGGCCGAGGATGACTATCCACTGCCCAAGGTTCTGATGCAGTACCGCAGCATGAGCAAGCTGAAAAGTACTTACACCGACCGCTTGCCGGAGCAGATCAACCCGCGTACCGGGCGTGTTCATACGTCTTATCATCAGGCGGTGGCGGCGACCGGGCGACTGTCTTCCAGTGATCCGAACCTGCAGAACATCCCGGTGCGCACCGCCGAAGGGCGGCGCATCCGCCAGGCATTCGTGGCGCCGAAGGGCTACAAGCTGCTGGCGGCGGACTATTCGCAGATCGAACTGCGGATCATGGCGCACTTGTCCAAAGACGAGGGGCTGATGAATGCGTTCCGCAACGACCTGGACGTGCATACCGCCACGGCGGCCGAGGTATTCAAGGTTGAATTGGCTGAGGTCACGTCCAATCAGCGTCGCAGTGCCAAGGCGATCAACTTTGGTCTGATCTACGGCATGGGGGCGCAGAAGCTCGGCAAGGACATCGGTGTCGATACCAAGACCGCGAAGGCTTACATCGATGTGTACTTCGCGCGCTACCCAGGGGTTCGCGAGTATATGGAGCGCACCCGTGCCCAGGCTGCCGATCAAGGCTACGTGGAGACGTTCTTCGGGCGTCGGCTGTATTTGCCGGATATCAACTCCAACAAACCTCAGGAGCGCGCGGCCGCAGAACGCACGGCGATCAACGCGCCGATGCAGGGCACGGCGGCCGATATCATCAAGAAAGCCATGGTGCTGGTGGATAACTGGCTGACCGAGTCGGGCCTGGATGCCAAGGTGATCCTGCAGGTGCACGATGAACTGGTGCTCGAAGTGCGTGAGGATCTGGTGGCAGAAGTCAGCGAGAGGATTCGCGAACACATGAGTGCGGCCGCGCAGTTGGATGTGCCATTGGTGGTGGATGTAGGCGTGGGTGACAATTGGGACGAAGCGCACTGATTTCGCGGTGCCGCCACCACCGGGCGTGGTGGCGGAGTGCTTTAGATCGGAAATCCGCTTCAGTTATTTCCAATAGTTTTTCGAACCTGCCGGAACTTAACCCGTGAACTGCTACTCAGAGTTACTGAATGGGTGGTGAAGCCCTTCAATGCTCCTATGTTGTGTTAAGTGTTGGCAGATATCCGGACCCCGCCCTAGCGGTCCGGTACTTGAACCCCGAACTTCCCCTCCCCATACGAAGTCCGGGGTTTTTTTTGCCCGCAGAAAAGTTACTCGGCGAGTTCCGCGCCTTTGTCAGCCAATTCCATCCAGCCGGCCAGCACGGTGTAAGCGTCTTCCAGGCCCAGGCGCTTGGGCGCCGAGAACAGCTGGATGGTGATCGTGTCACCCCAACCCTTACGGATTTCTGACTGCACTTTGAGGAGGGTGTTCTTGGCGGCGCCGTAGGTGAGCTTGTCGGCCTTGGTCAGCAGGATATGCATTGGCATGCCGCTGGCGACCGCCCAGTCGAGCATCAGCAGGTCGAAGTCGGTCATTGGATGACGGATGTCCATCATCAGGATCAACCCCTTCAAACTCTCCCGGCCGCCCAGGTAAGCCTCCAGGTGACGCTGCCAGTGCAGCTTCAGCGGGATAGGTACTTTTGCATAACCGTAGCCCGGCAGGTCGACCAGACGCCGATCATCGTCTAGCTTGAAGAAGTTGAGTAACTGCGTGCGGCCCGGGGTTTTCGAGGTGCGCGCCAGGCTGGCGTGGGTCAGGGTGTTCAGTGCGCTGGACTTACCGGCGTTGGAACGGCCGGCAAAGGCGACTTCAAAGCCTTCGTCATCGGGGCATTGGTCAACTTTGGCGGCGCTGAGCATGAAGGTGGACTGTTGGCACAGGCCGAGGATGGGATTCTTGAGTTGCATGAGATTTCCGATGTGGGCGGTGCCGAGAAAGGGTGCGGCAAGCGGTGTCGTTTCCGTTTCAGTAGCGCCAGTATATAATGCCGCAGATTTTGTGTGTGCTTTGTCCCAGCGAAGGATGAAGTTCACGGGAGCGAAAGACCTTTATTGCGCATTAGAACGCAAAACGCTCTCAAACCCTGAAAAGGTCGATGTATGACCCGATGGTTGTTCGATTCTGGTGCCCTGGTTCCGCTTTACGGCGCTCAGGCTACACAGGAACCGGAAGCGGTGTACAACCGAGTTTATGTGGTCACGCGGGTGTAGCCTGTGACCCAGGGTTTCAAGGCAATGCCGCCGCGTGGTTTGTGCATGGACTGCAGTACTGAGGATTACCAGGCCATCATTGAGTTGATGGTGAGTAAACCCGGTAGATAACTCTTAAACCCCTTAGCCGTAGTTGGATTAGCTGATGAACAAACTGATCGTGAGTCTGCTGTTGACCTTGGGCATCACTGGCGCTGCCGTCGCTGCAGAGGGCCCCATTAAAGGTGATGCCACTGCCGGTCAAGCGAAAGCCGCCGTGTGTGGTGCGTGCCACGGACCGGATGGCAACAGCCCGGCGCCGAACTTCCCCAAACTCGCGGGCCAGGGCGAACGTTACCTGACCAAGCAAATGCACGACATCAAGGATGGCAAGCGCACGGTGCTGGAAATGACCGGCTTGCTGACCAACCTCAGTGATCAGGACCTGGCGGATATCGCGGCGTATTTTGCCAGCCAGAAAGGCAGTGTGGGAGCTGCTGATCCGAAATTGGTGGCCCGCGGAGAAAAACTGTTCCGTGGCGGCGACCTGGAAAAAGGCCTTCCTGCCTGCACCGGCTGCCATTCGCCAAATGGCGCGGGCATCGCCGCTGCCGGTTTCCCGCATCTGAGTGGCCAGCACGCGACGTACATTGCCAAACAATTGACCGATTTCCGTAAGGAAGAGGCCGGGCGAGCTAACGATGGCGACGCGGCGATCATGCGCACAATCGCCCGCAAGCTGAGTGACGAGGAGATCACAGCGCTCTCCAGCTACATCCAGGGCCTGCACTAACTGCCCCGGCTACGTTAACGCTCGATTAATCCATCGATGCAAGCATAAAAAGGGTGGCCCTGGCCGCCCTTTTTTGTGGCCGCTGCCGTTACACTAACGAACTCATGCCCGCGTAGACCTGTCACACCTAAAGGTCGCGTGAGGCGACCTTATTTGTCCAGGAGTAAAGCATGCGTAATCTGATCCTCAGCGCCGCTCTCGTCACTGCCAGCCTCTTCGGCATGACCGCACAAGCTGCCGATGTGCCGCTTGAAGCCGGTAAAACCTACGTGGAATTGGCCAACCCAGTACCGGTATCGGTGCCGGGCAAGATCGAAGTGGTGGAGCTGTTCTGGTACGGCTGCCCGCATTGCTACGCCTTTGAACCGACCATCAACCCATGGGTCGAGAAGCTGCCTAAAGACGTGAACTTCAAGCGCATCCCGGCCATGTTCGGCGGCCCATGGGATGCCCACGGCCAACTGTTCCTGACCCTGGAAGCCATGGGTGTGGAGCACAAGGTTCACAACGCGGTATTCAACGCGATCCAGAAAGAAGGCAAGCGCCTGACCAAGCCGGAAGAAATGGCTGACTTCGTTGCCACCCAAGGTGTCGACAAGGACAAGTTCCTGGCTACCTTCAACTCCTTCGCGATCCAAGGCCAGATCAAACAGGCCAAGGAACTGGCGCAGAAGTACGGCGTGCAAGGCGTACCGACCATGATCGTCAACGGCAAATACCGTTTCGACCTGGGCACCACCGGTGGTCCTGAAGCGACCCTCAATGTTGCTGACCAGTTGATCGCCAAAGAACGCGCAGCCAAATAAGGGGCTCTTGATGCGCCGCTGGGGTACCGAACGTGTGGTTGGCCTGCATGAACCGCAGGTCAACGAGCATCACCTGGAGTCCACGGGCCTGCCGGCTGACAGCCGCCTGCGCCTGCTCAGCTTCAATATCCAAGTGGGCATCAGTACCGAGAAGTACCGGCACTACCTCACCCGTGGCTGGCAGCACTTGCTGCCCCACAACGGCCGGGCCGGTAACCTGCAGAAGATCGGCGACCTGTTGAATGATTTCGACCTGGTCGCCCTGCAGGAAGCCGACGGCGGCAGCATACGTTCCGGCTATATCAATCAGGTAGAACACCTGGCCCACCTCGGGGCGTTTCCCTACTGGTACCAACAGCTCAATCGCAACCTCGGGCGCCTGGCGCAGCACAGTAATGGTGTGCTCAGCCGCTTGAAGCCAACGGCCATCGAAGACCACCCGTTGCCCGGCCCCAAGGGGCGCGGGGCGATTCTCGTGCGTTTTGGCGAAGGGCCTGAAGCCTTGGTGGTGGTGATGATGCACCTGGCGCTCGGGGGGCGTACGCGCAACCTGCAGCTGGCCTACGTGCGCGAGATGATTGGCAACTACAAGCATCAGGTGTTGATGGGTGACATGAACACCCATGCCAACGATCTGCTGCAGAATTCCCCGTTGCGTGACCTCGGGTTACTGGCGCCGCAAGTCGAAGCCACGTTCCCCAGCTGGCGCCCGCAACGCTGTCTTGACCATATCCTGCTCAGCCCGAGCCTCACACTGGAGCGTGTGCAGGTGCTGGCGCAGCCCATCTCCGATCACCTGCCGGTCGCGGTAGAGATTCGTCTGCCGGGTTCGCTCACGGCTGATGCATTGCCCGCGTTGAGCCCCGGCCCTCGCGGACCCCTTGCATGAGCGACGACGCCCAGCGCTGGAAAGAAAAATACCTCTTAAGCATCGAGCAACAAGAAAAGCTGGAACGCCGCTGGGCTGCCCGGCTCGACTTGCTGCGCCGTGGGCTGGTGCGCAGCACGCTGGCGGCGGAAGGTACCGACCGCGCGGTTGACCAATGCATGAAGGAAATGCGCGACGTCGTGCGTACTGACGACATGGACGCCGCCCTCGCCGCCTTGCTGCCGCGCCTGGAAAAGGCCGTGCTGGATTCGGAGCAGCGCCGCGAAACCCGAATCGACCAGATGAGCACTGCGCTGACGTCCCTGGTCACCCAGTTGCAAAAGCTGCCGCTGCCCCGTGAGGTGGCCCGCCCGCTGAAAACCTTTGCCAAGCAGTTGGATGGCCGCGTCAGCCAGGCGCGTGAGATTCCCCTGTTACTCAGCGAGTTGAGCAGCCTGCAAGGGCAGGCGCTGAATAACCTGGAGCCGGACGGTGAAACCGTGCGCCCTGGGCCGGGTTTATTGCAGCGCCTGTTTGGTGCCAAGGACGTGTCGAGCGAGGCAGCGGCCAGTGAGCCCGTCTCGAGCCCGTCACCGGCGCCGGTTGCCGCCAAGCCCGTCGCCGAGCCCCAGGCGCCCGAACAGTCCGAGGAACTGGCGCAAGCCTTGCGGGCCTTTGCGCCGCAGCCTCAGGAACCGGTTGCCGCGCAGCCTGAACCCGCAGCGCCGGCCAAGGCGGTTGATGCCAGCAGTGAAAAGTTTGTGTACGAGGCGCCTGCTCAAAGCGGCGCCTTGGCTGCGCCTGTCGACGTTTCTCCAGCACCTGTCGTGCCCGGCAAGCCTGAGCCACAGGTGGAAGAAACCAGCACCGAAAGCGCCCTCGCCGCCTTTATCGAACCGCCACAGGCTGTGGTCGAGGCACCGCAGGAGACGGTGATCGGCAGCCTCTCGCTCCCTCCAGTGCTTGAGGCCGAAGAGCCGGACCCCGACGAATTGCAATCGGACGGCCCCTATTCCTTGCCGGATTCACCGGAGCCGTCGTACAGCTCCGTGGCCAAGCATATCGAAGATACCCTGATCGGCCTGCTGGAAGAGCTGGCCCTGCCCGAGCGCCATCGGCCCCAGGCCGAAGCCATGCGCGAGCGCCTGGCCCACGGTTTGAACTGGTACGAATTGCTGCCGATCCTCGATGACCTGGCGGTGCTGATGCTGGCGATCACCGACAGCGGGCAGCACGAGTTCGAGGCCTACCTCAAACAGCTCAACGAGCGCCTCGAAGCCTTTCAGGGCCATTTGCAAGTGGCCAGCGACGGCCATGCCGACAGCCGCTCCGCTGCGAGGGAGTTGGACACGCAGATTCGCGAACAGGTCGACGGCCTGCAAAGCAGTGTCCAGGAAGCCGCGGACCTGGACAGCCTCAAGCAGGTGCTCGAAAGCCATCTGGAAGGTTTACTCGGCACCATGGACGAGCACCAGCAACAGCGTGATCAGCGCGAGCAGGAAGTGGCAGCGCGCTTGAAAGGCCTGGCCGAGCGGGTCGCCAATATGGAGCAGGAAGCGCAGGGCTACCGTGAGCACCTGGAGGTGCAACGCCAGAAGGCCTTGATCGATCCGCTCACCGGCTTGCCCAACCGCGCGGCCTGGAGCGAGCGCCTGGATCATGAGGTCAATGCCTGGCACCAGCGTGGCAATAGCCTGTCGCTCGCGATGCTGGACCTGGATCACTTCAAGCGCATCAACGATGGCTACGGGCATCTGGCGGGTGACAAGGTGCTGAAAATCATCGCCAACGTCCTGCGCAAGCGCCTGCGCACCAGCGACTTTATCGCGCGGTTTGGCGGTGAGGAGTTTGTGTTGCTGATGCCCGACTCATCCCTCTCGGATGCGTTGGCGGTGGGTGAGGTGCTACGTGCTGCGATTGCCGCCTGCCCATTCCACTTCAAGGGCGAGCCGGTGACGATTACCGTGTCCATGGGCGTGGCGCAGTTCCTGCCCGGTGAGCGCAGTGAGCTGGCGCTCAAGCGAGCGGACGAAGCGTTGTATCGGGCCAAGGCCGCTGGGCGTAACCAGGTGCAGGCGGCGTAAAAGATGTTCCATTGTGTAATTTGACCGCCGGGCCACAAACGGTACGTTACACTGTTGCATTATCGTCTTCAGCGTACTGTCTTCCGCCATGAAATCCTTGTACTTCGCCTGTGTATTTCTCCTGCTCGCCGGCTGCGCCACTGGCCCGCGCCTGGACACCAGCCACCCCTCGCTAAACCACGACAACCGCGTGCAGTTCGTGGTCGTCCACTACACCTCTACCAATCTTGAGCGTTCCCTGGCCCTGTTGACCCACGGCCAGGTCAGTGCTCATTACTTGATCGGTGACGACGCCGGCGCCACCGTCTACAAGCTGGTGGATGAAAGCCAGCGGGCCTGGCATGCCGGGGAAAGCGAGTGGATGGGGCGCACCTGGCTCAACTCCAGCTCCATCGGTATCGAAATCGTAAACCCTGGCTACAAGGACACCCCTACAGGCCGCCTGTGGTACCCGTACTCCGAGGCCCAAGTGAAGTCGCTGGTGGTGTTGCTCAAGGACATCAGCAAGCGCAACGGTATCGACCCCAAGAACATCATCGGCCACAGCGATATCGCGCCGCTGCGCAAGCTCGATCCGGGACCGCTGTTCCCCTGGAAGCGTTTGGCCGATGAAGGTCTGAGTGTATGGCCGGATGCCCAGGCCGTCGCCCGCTTCCAGGTGCAGTACTCCGCTGAATTGCCGAGCATTACCTGGTTTCAGGAAGAGCTGGCGCTCCTGGGCTACCCGACACCCCAGACGGGTGAGCTGGATGTCGCCACGCGGCACGTGATCGCTGCGTTCCAGATGCGTTTCCGACCGTCACGGTTCGACGGCATGCCGGATGCCGAAAGTGCTGCCATCTTGCGTGCCCTGAACCGGCGTTAAGCTCGCTCCTACAAGGGCAGCGCCATATAGAACTGGGTGCCCTGCCCCGGCCGCGAATACACCCCCATGCGGCCGCCGTGCAATTGCACGATCTCCTTGCACAGCGCCAGCCCCAGGCCGGCGCCGCCTTTCTTGCGGCCAACCTGGACGAAGGGTTCGAAGATGCGTCCCTGTTGGCCGTAGGCGATACCTTCGCCATTGTCTTCGACGCTGATAATCACCCGTTCGCCATGACGCCGCGCCTGCAGGCGAATCTGCCCACCGTCGGCGGTGTGGCGCAGGGCATTGCCCAGCAGATTGTCGAGTACCCGTTCCAATTGCGCCTGGTCGGCATACAGCCGTGGCAGGTCGGATTGGACTTCTACCAGCAGCTCGATCTGTTGCGCGTTGGCGGGCGCCACAAAGCGCGCACGGGCGTGTTCGAGCAGATCGGTGACGTCGCACGGCCCCAACGTGAGTTTCTGCAGGCCATTCTGGTAGCGCGAGAAGTTGAGCAGGTCGTTGATCAACTGCATCAGGCGCTGCATTTCTTCATTGACCGTATCCAACAGGTCCGCCTCACGGGACTCCGGCGGGAACTTCGCACGTTCACGGAACAGGCCGAACGCCATATGCATGCCCGTCACCGGCGTGCGCAATTCGTGCGAGGCGCGCAAGACGAATTCGCTGCGTACGCGTTCGAAGGCGCGCTGTTCGGTGACGTCGTGCAGCACCATCACCGCTCCAAGGATATGTCCTTGGGTATGGCTGACAGGCGTGAGGCTGTAGGTCAGCAGGCGCAGCTCGCCCTCGACTTCTATTTCCAGATCCTCCGGTGCGCGCTCCAGATTGCCGCCGCGCAACACCAGTTGCAGTTGTTCATCCAGCTCGGGGCGCATCAATGCTTCGCCAAGGCCCTGGCCGAGGCGTTCCTCATCCCAGCCCAATTGGCGTTGCGCAACGGGGTTGAGATGCTCCAGACGGCCTTGGCGGTCAATCATCAGCAGACCGTCGTCGATGCTGTCGAGCACGGCTTGCAGGCGCTGCTGGCCGGCCAGCAACTCGTCAACATTGGTCGCCTGATGCTGGCGCACCGCTTCGGCCATGAGGCCGAAACGACGGGTCAACTGGTTCATTTCCGCCGCTGAAGAGATCGGCAGCGTCACTTCAAAATCGCCCTGGCCAATCTTGTCTGCCGCTTTTGCCAGCGCTTCGATCGGCCCACCAAAACGCCGGGCGATGCCATGGGCCGTGACAAACCCGATGATCAGCACGGCAAGTCCCACCAGCCCGAGCAAACCGGCGATCAGCAGGGCACGCGCGCGGGACCTATGCTCGCTGGCACTGATGTTTTCCAGGGCTTGTTTATGTTCGGCAATCAGCCCGTTGCGCAGCTCGTTGAAGGTTGCGGTGAGTTTTTCCTTGCTGCCCGGTGGCGGTGACGCTTGCTGGGATTGCTCGAACGCATCGAGCAGGTCCTGGTATTGGGCCCGCGCCTGGCTGAAACCGGTGCCTTGACCGTTGCGTTGCTCGTGGGCGATGCCTTGGTCCAGCAGGTCGAAGTAATGCTGTTTGGAGCTCTGCAATGCCTGCGGATCGGGGGGATGTTCCAGCATCATGATCAACTGATCGCCCAGGCTTTGGCGCAGCTTGAGCCCCAGGTCCAGCGTGACGAAGTTGCTGCGAATCAGTGACTCCTGGGTTTTGGCCATTTGCATGACGCTGACCAGCCCCAGGATCAAACCCAACAGGGCGACGGTGATCAGCGCTGAGATACTCAGGAACAATCGAGTTCGCAGCTTCATCGCTAGCTTCATAGGGTGCAGCTCACAGGTTGTACTGTTTGCGTTTGCGGTACAGGGTCGACGCATCGATGCCAAGGGTGCGGGCCGCCTGGTCCAGGGTGTCGCTGGTGGCGAGCACGGCGCCGATATGCGCTTTCTCCAGCTCGTCCAGACTCAGCGCCGCGCCAATCCGTGGGGCGTTATTGGTCGGTTGCTCGGCCATGCCGAGGTGGATGATTTCGACCTTTTCCTGCGGGCAGATAATGCTGGCGCGCTCCACCACGTTGCGCAGCTCGCGGATATTGCCTGGCCAGCGATAGTTGAGCAGGGCTTCGCGCGCTTGATCACTGAAGCCTCGCGCCGGGCGGGCGTATTCCTTGACGAAGCGCGCCAGGAAGCGATCTGCCAGGGTCAGGATGTCTTCACTGCGCTCGCGCAGCGGTGGCAGGTGCAAGGTGATGACATTGAGGCGATACAACAAGTCTTCACGGAAACGACCGTCGCGCACCATGTCTTCCAGGTTCAGGTTGGTGGCGGCAAGGATGCGCACATCGGCGCGGCGGGTGACCGGGTCGCCCACGCGCTCGTATTCCTTGTCCTGGATAAATCGCAGCAACTTGGGTTGCAGCGTGAGGGGAAAGTCGCCGATCTCGTCGAGAAACAGCGTACCGCCGTCCGCCTGGTTGACCCGGCCCAAGGTGCTCTCGCTGGCACCGGTAAAGGCGCCACGGCTATGACCGAACAGCTCGCTTTCCATCAGTTCTGCCGTCAGCGACGGGCAGTTGATGGTCACGCAGGATTTCTTCGAGCGTTTGCTCCAGCCGTGAATGGCCCGGGCCAGCTCGCCCTTACCGGTGCCGGACTCGCCGAGGATCAGGATGTTGGCATCGGTACCCGCCACCTGGCGCGCGGTTTCCAGCACGACCATCATTGACGGGCTGTGGGAGTCGAGACCGTCTTTCTGCTGGCGCACGGCGCCTTCCAGGGCTTCCAGGCGCGCGGAAAGTTGGCGCACTTCCAATTGTTTGGCGGTGGCCAGGCGCAGTTGATCGGGGCTGCAAGGCTTGACCAGATAGTCGGCGGCACCTGCCTGGATCGCGTCCACGGCGGTATCCACTGCCGAGTGGGCGGTGACGATCACCACCCGCATCCACGGCGCCTGGACCCGCATCTGGGCCAGCACATCCAGGCCATTGTCTTCGCCCAGGCGCAGGTCCAGGAAGCACAGGTCGAACACCTGGCGCTGCATCAGGGCATCGGCTTGCGCGGCGCTGTTGGCGGTGGCGACGGTGTAGCCTTCATCTTCCAGGCAATAACGGAAGGTGCGGAGGATCGCGGACTCGTCATCCACTAAAAGAATGCGGCCTTGAAGTTCCTTGGCTGATTCCATCTGTCCCGCGCTCCTTAACTATGAATGATGGTGTTTAGTCCCGGAATAATCGGGCAAGTTGCATGGTTTATTCTGATCGATAAAAGGCAACGTCGTGCAGGTATCTGCGCGGCTTCCTACAAAGCCCCGCCTGATAGCGTTTTCATGCTGTCTTGCCACTTCGGCAACACCCCATCGGCTTTCTATCCCTTCACCCGACCACTGACCATCGTGCATTTCGCACGGCGTACGGGGGGGCATCGTGCAGGATGCTGGGCGATTGGCCTAACGCATATCTTTAACTGATTGATTTTATTGAATTTTATTTTATAAAAAAGCTGGCATGCGCTCTGCAATAGCTATCCCAACGAATAATCAGAATGCGGGAGAAATGCAGCATGACTCGCCAAAGCCTCAGCCAAATGCGTGTATCGCCACTGCGCTTGCAACAAGGTCTTTTTGCCAGCCTGGCCCTGATGGTCACGCTGATTGCAGGCCAGCAGTTGCAGCAATGGCAGCAGAGTCAGCAGCAAGTCTCGCTATTCGACCGTCCGGTAACGACCCAGACCCATTTCAGTTCCATTGGCACCCGTAGCGCCGATGTAACCGCCCCGCAATTGCGTGTGGCCGATCAGGATTCAACCCTGGGCGAGCTACCGACCCAAGAGCGCTGGGTGTTTTAGGCAAGAAAATCGGTCGCTTGAACTCAGGCGCCCGTCCGGCATCACCGCTGTTACCTCATAAAGAAGCATAAGGAGAATCACCATGTTGAGTTGGGCAATCACATTTCTGATCATCGCCATTGTGGCTGCAGTCTTGGGCTTCGGTGGTATCGCGGGCACCGCTACGGGTATCGCCAAGATTCTCTTCGTGGTCTTCCTGGTGATGTTCATTGCTTCGTTCTTCTTTGGTCGTCGCGGCCGAGGCTGAATATGACCACTTTGTCTCTCAAAGCCATTGCTGCCGCCCTGCTTTTGGGCGGCAGTGGCTTGGCGATGGCCGCCAATGACGGCCAATCCCGAGCCAATGAATTGCTCAGCGCGGATCCGCAATACCGCGAGACCTGGCAAGGCGTGGTGAAGAAAGAAGAACGTCTGCCGGAATGGGTGATGAACCTGTCTGGCACGGCCGAGCAAATGAATGCCGTGGAAGAAGATGGCGACAAGTACTTGGTGGGGCCGCTCTGCGAAACTGCGGACACATGCCATAACAAGCGCCTGATCGTCGCCTTCAGCCTCGACAAGGAAGATGCCTACGCCATGTTGGTGGAAGTCCCGGCCGGTTTACCGGCAGATAAGTCCCCGACGCGGCACGCCGATTACCGCTTTATCGGTAAGCCGGACGAAGGCATGCAGAAGCTGCTGATGGAGCAGCTGAAGAAAGATCCGAATTGGTACTAGGTTGCGTCTGACGCATCTGTCGTCTGCGCAATCAGCGTCCATGGAAAGAAGCCCCTTCGCTTCTTTCTGTTTGCATTGCCCGCCAAGGGTGATGCATGACCAGGGGGCCGGGTTGCTCTGATCAATTGAGATCGGCGTGACCTACGGGTACAGGGAGTGCCTGCGCAAGGGCCGGGTCAGGCGAAAAGCTGCGACGCAGGTTCACAAGCCCCTCGGCTTGATGAACTTGCGGCGGGCTTGCGAATCTCATCCCCGCCTCATATTCCATCCCCCGTATGCCAGCCATAGCAACAATTCTCCGTTTTGCGCGCGACCAACCATTACTGAGTGTGTCGGTGCGACCATCTATCGAGAAAGTTTTGCTCGCGCTATAGGACGTTTCCGACGCTAGCCCGCAGAGTTCTCGGGCATTTCTGCCAACCTCACCAAGACGTCCAGCATCTCTGAGCGAGCCGGTATTGGCCGGTTCACGGCATATTCACCTGACAATATGTCGCATTTGAATTGACCGTTCGGACAGTTATTATGAAAAAAAGTCATGCCGATTCGGCATAGGGTAGGCGTTTACGGCATTAGACGTGGTCCCCTTGCATCGGAATAGTTGCGCCTTTTTTCGCCTGCCAGTAAGCCATTTCGGCCACGCTGCGGTGACCTTTCATGGAGGCAGATGCACACACTTTTTCGCTTTCGAGCGTTCCAGCTGGCGCATTTGCCTTAAGTTCACTTGAAGTAAGGGTAATGACATGAAGAAGGCAAAGCTAAGCCTCGCCTGGCAGATCCTCATCGGTTTGGTGCTGGGGATTGCAATCGGTGCAGTGCTCAACCATTTCAGTGCTGAAAAGGCCTGGTGGATCAGCAATGTGTTGCAGCCAGCGGGCGATATCTTTATCCGCCTGATCAAGATGATCGTGATCCCGATTGTGATTTCCTCGCTGATCGTCGGCATTGCCGGTGTCGGTGATGCGAAAAAGCTCGGGCGTATCGGTGTCAAAACCATCCTTTACTTCGAAGTGGTCACCACTATCGCCATCGTGGTCGGCCTGCTGTTGGCCAACCTGTTCCACCCGGGCGCAGGGATCGACATGAGTACCCTGGGTACCGTCGATATTTCCAAGTACCAGGCGACCGCCGCCGAAGTGCAGCATGAGCATGCGTTTATCGAGACGATTCTCAACCTGATCCCATCGAACATCTTCGCCGCTGTCGCCCGTGGTGAAATGCTGCCGATCATCTTCTTCTCCGTGCTGTTCGGCCTGGGCTTGTCGAGCCTCAAGCCTGAACTGCGCGAGCCGTTGGTGACCATGTTCCAGGGCGTGTCCGAGAGCATGTTCAAAGTCACCCACATGATCATGAAGTACGCCCCCATCGGCGTATTCGCGCTGATCGCGGTGACCGTGGCCAACTTCGGCTTCGCTTCGTTGCTGCCACTGGCCAAGCTGGTGATCCTGGTTTACGTCGCCATCCTGTTCTTCGCCTTTGCGGTGCTGGGCCTGATCGCTCGCCTGTTTGGCTTCTCGATCCTCAAGCTGATCCGCATCTTCAAGGACGAGTTGGTGCTGGCCTACTCCACCGCCAGTTCCGAAACCGTGCTACCGCGCGTGATCGAGAAGATGGAGGCCTACGGCGCACCGAAAGCGATCTGCAGCTTCGTGGTTCCTACCGGCTACTCGTTCAACCTCGACGGTTCGACCCTGTACCAGAGCATCGCGGCGATCTTTATCGCCCAGCTGTACGGCATCGACCTGTCGATCGGCCAGCAACTGATGCTGGTATTGACCCTGATGGTCACCTCCAAAGGCATCGCCGGCGTGCCGGGCGTGTCCTTCGTGGTGCTGCTGGCGACCCTGGGCAGCGTGGGCATCCCGCTCGAAGGCCTGGCGTTCATCGCCGGTGTCGACCGCATCATGGACATGGCCCGTACCGCACTGAACGTGATCGGCAACGCCCTGGCCGTGCTGGTCATCTCCCGTTGGGAAGGCATGTACGACGACGCCAAGGGCGAGCGCTACTGGAACTCCCTGCCGCACTGGCGCACCAAGCAGGTGCTGCCGGCCGGTGAAGTCAGCCGCGGCTGATAACCCGCTGAACAAAACAAACCCCGGGAAATCCGGGGTTTGTCGTTTCTGTCAGCCCCGCTATCATTCGCCCCATCTTTCGGGGGATTCAACTGATGCTCAATGGCCTGTGGCTTGGCTTCTTTGTCGTGGCAATGGTGTCCGCACTCGCGCAATGGCTGGTGGGCGGTAACGCCGGGATTTTTGCGGCGATGGTCGAAAGCATTTTCGCCATGGCCAAATTGTCGGTGGAAGTCATGGTGCTGTTGTTCGGCACCCTGACGTTATGGCTGGGCTTTTTGCGTATCGCCGAAAAAGCCGGGATTGTCGAATGGCTGGCCAAGGCCCTGGGCCCGCTGTTCTTGCGCTTGATGCCGGAAGTGCCGGCCGGTCACCCGGCCATTGGCCTGATCACCCTCAACTTTGCTGCCAACGGCTTGGGTCTGGATAACGCCGCGACGCCTATCGGCCTCAAAGCCATGAAGGCGCTGCAAGAGCTCAATCCAATTCCCAACACCGCGACTAACGCGCAGATCCTGTTCCTGGTGCTCAATGCATCCTCCCTGACCCTGTTGCCGGTGACGATCTTCATGTATCGCGCCCAGCAAGGTGCGCCCGATCCGACACTGGTATTCCTGCCGATCCTGCTGGCCACCAGCGCATCCACATTGGTGGGCCTGCTGTCGGTGGCGGTGATGCAGCGCCTGCGGCTGTGGGACCCGGTGGTGCTGGCCTACCTGATTCCGGGCGCGTTGGTACTGGGTGGCTTCATGGCCCTGCTGGCGACGCTCTCGGCCACCGCATTGGCCGGGCTGTCGTCGATCCTCGGCAACCTGACGTTGTTCGGCCTGATCATGCTGTTCCTGCTGATTGGCGCACTGCGCAAGGTGAAGGTGTACGAGGCGTTTGTCGAAGGGGCCAAAGAAGGTTTCGACGTTGCCAAGAACCTGTTGCCCTACCTGGTGGCGATGCTCTGTGCAGTGGGCGTGTTACGGGCCTCCGGCGCGCTGGACCTGGGCCTCGAAGGCATTCGCCATGTGGTGGCCTGGACAGGCATGGACACGCGCTTTGTCGACGCCTTGCCGACTGCGATGGTCAAGCCATTCTCCGGCAGCGCGGCGCGGGCGATGTTGATCGAGACCATGCAGACCCAGGGTGTGGACAGCTTCCCGGCGTTGGTCGCGGCGACGATTCAGGGCAGTACCGAAACCACCTTTTATGTGCTGGCGGTGTACTTCGGTTCGGTGGGCATCCAGCGGGCGCGGCATGCGGTGGGCTGCGCGTTGCTGGCGGAATTGGCCGGTGTGGTGGCGGCGATTGCGGTGTGCTACTGGTTCTTCGGTTAAGGCTTGGATTGCTATCGGGAGCAAGCCCCCTCCCACATTTGAATGTGTTACAGGTCAACATGTGGGAGGGGGCTTGCCCGCGATGAGGCCTTCAGCGTTTCACCGCACCATTGCCCTGCTGAACAACCCACTCCACCACCTGCCTGTTCAACTGATCCCCCGCCAACCCAAACCCGGCCACCACCGCCGGCACTTTGGTGTCAGTCACCGCCTGGTGCACTTCAAACCGCCGGCTGGCAATAATCCGCTGGTCACTCCCACGCACCAGGCGTGCGTCGAGGCGGATCACCACCTCCACCGCACTGCCCCGGTACTCACTCTGAAACGCCTGCAACTGCCCGCCCAGCTCATAGTCGGCCTGCAGGTTGCTCTCGTCAGTGCTCAACAATGTCACGCGCCCATCGCGCTGGAACCCGTCCATCAGGCGATTACGCAACAGCACGGGCGCCGGGTCGCTCCAGCGTGACTTCGCATAGCTGCTGATCAAATCGCCATTGGGCACCACGGCGATGCGCGGGCTGTCGAGGAACTCACTGGTCTGCGGCTTGGCCAGGCGCAGCGACCAACTGACCGGCGCTCCCTGGTTGGCGGCCTGGGCCGAGGGCAGTCGGTAGACATCCGACGGATCCGCCTTGGGCAGGATCGAGCAGGCGCTGATCAGCGCCAAGGCCACAGGGGCGATCATTTGGTAAGCACGCTTCATGGCGTGAACTCCTTGTTCTTGTCGCTGCCCAGCAGGTAACCGCTGGGGTTGGCTTCCAGGCGGCGGGAGATGGCGCGCAGCGAGCCGAGGGTTTCGCGCAGTTCACGCACGGCCGGCGCCAGTTCGTTGAGGCCCTGCATGCCACTGTTCACCGAGTCCTTGTTGTTGGTCAGCAAGGTGTTGAGGGTGGCGGTGCTTTGCTCAAGGGATTTCATCGCCTGTTCGGCGCTGCCAAAGGCCTGTTTGCCTTGATCATTGAGCAAGCCGTTGGCATTGCGCATCAACACCGTGGTCTGCTCCAGGGCGGCGCTGGCCTGTTTGCTCACCTGCATCAGTTGCTGCATCACTACCTTGATGTCGCCGCGCTGATCGGCAATTGCACCGGTGGTTTGCTGCAGGTTGTCCAGGGTTTTACTGATGCGGTCGACGTTTTGTGCAGAGAACATGTTGTTGGCGTTGTGCAGCAGCAGGTTGATGCTGGTCATCAGGTCGTTGCTGTTATTAAGCAGTCGCGCGATCGGTGAGGGTGAGGCGATGATCTCCGGCAGGTTACCGTCCTTGCCCTTGAGCTCCGGGCTTTGCGGGGTGCCGCCGCTGAGTTGGATGATCGACGTGCCGGTGATGCCCGTCAGCGCTAGTTTGGCCTGGGTGTCTTCCTTGATCGGCGTCTGGCCGGCCAGGCGGATGCGCGCGAGTACGCGGCGCGGATCCTTGGGGTCCAGCCGCAGGCTGATGACATCGCCGACCTTGATCCCGCTGTACTGCACGGAGCTGCCCTGGGACAGGCCGCTGACCGCCTCGTTGAAGATCACTTCGTAATCCTGGAAGGCGCTGTCGACGCTGGATTTGGCCAGCCACAGGCCAAACAGCATCGCGCCGACCACCACGATTACGCTGAACAGACCGATCATCACATGATGGGCTCGGGTTTCCATGTCATACCTCGTTGAGCGGTTGAGCGGCATCCAATGCCGCGCGGCCTCGGGGGCCGTGGAAATATTCGTGAATCCAGGCGTCGTTGGTTTCCGAGACGATATCGATGGCGTCCGCCACCAGCACTTTCTTCTGCGCCAGCACCGCCACACGGTCGGTGATGGTGTAGAGCGTGTCCAGATCATGGGTGACCAGGAACACGCTCAGGCCCAGCGCGTCACGCAGGGTCAGGATCAGTTGATCGAATTGCGCCGCACCAATCGGGTCGAGGCCGGCGGTGGGTTCGTCGAGGAACAGGATGTCCGGGTCCAGCGCCAACGCCCGCGCCAGGGCGGCACGCTTGATCATGCCGCCGGACAGCGACGCAGGGTATTTATCGGCCGCCGACAGCGGCAGCCCGGCCAAGGCCAGTTTGACCGCAGCCAGGTGCTCGGCATCACGGCGGCTGAGCCCGGCATGTTCGATCAGCGGCAGCGCGACGTTCTCGGTCACCGTCAGCGAGGAGAACAATGCGCCCTTCTGGAACAGCACGCCAAAGCGCCGCTCCAGCAGGGACCGCTCATGTTCCGGCAGGCTCGGCAGGTTTTTGCCGAACACCCGCACTTCGCCGTCGCTGGGCCTGCGCAGACCGACGATGCTGCGCAACAGCACCGATTTACCGCTGCCGGAACCGCCGACCACCGCAAGGATCTCGCCCTTGTACAAATCCAGGTCGAGATTCTCGTGCACGCTCTGGCTGCCAAAGCGATTACACAGGCCACGCACTTCAATCACCGCCTCGGTGGGCGCACGGTGTAGACGACTCACCAGCCCATCTCCATGAAGAACAACGCGGCAACTGCGTCCAGCACGATCACCACAAAGATCGATTGCACCACGCTGGAGGTGGTATGGGCGCCGACCGATTCAGCGCTGCCGCTGACCTTGAAGCCTTCCAGGCAGCCGATGGCGGCGATCAGGAAGGCAAAGATCGGCGCTTTCACCAGGCCCACCAGGAAATGCTGCACGCCAATGTCCGATTGCAGCAGGGAAAGAAACATCGCCGGCGAGATATCCAAGGCCACGGCGCATACCACGCCGCCGCCGACGATCCCCGAGAGCATCGCCAGGAAGGTCAGCATCGGCAGCGCCACCAGCAGTGCCAGCACGCGCGGCAAGACCAGCAACTCCATCGGGTCCAGGCCCAGCGTGCGGATCGCGTCGATTTCTTCGTTGGCCTTCATAGAGCCGATTTGCGCAGTAAAGGCGCTGGCGGTGCGGCCGGCAATCAGAATGGCGGTGAGCAATACGCCGAATTCCCGCAGGAAAGAGAACGCCACCAGGTCGACGGTGAAAATCGTCGCGCCGAAACTCTTGAGTACGGTGGCGCCGAGGAAGGCCACCACAGCACCGACCAGAAAGGTCAGCAACGCGACGATGGGTGCGGCGTCGAGGCCGACCTGTTCAAGGTGAGCGACCATCGGCGTCAGGCGCCAGCGCTTGGGCCGGAAAATGCCCCGGGCGAAGGTTTCGAGGATCAGGCCGATAAAGCCCAGCAGTTGCTTGCTGTCTTGCCAGACCTTGTCCACGGCCCCGCCGATGCGTGCCAGCACCTGAATGCCGGTGGCTTCTTCCGGGGCTTTGTCCGGCACGCAAAAATCGTTGAGGGAGCGGTAGACGGTCTTGAGCAGTGCGCGGTCGGCGGCGGACAGGCTGCAGTCGGTCTGCTCGGCGGATTGCTCGATACGGGTGGGCCCCAGCAGCTCAACCAGCAGAGAGGCACCGGCGGTATCCAGGGCACCGAGGCCATTGAGGTCGATGCGCGCGCCAGCGTCGTATTGGCCGTCGAGCTTGTCCGACAGCTTCTTCAGGTTTGCGTAGTGGGCAAGCGTCCAGTCCCCCGTAATCCGCAGTAACGGGGGAGCGGTGGACGTATCGAGGTGGGCTGCGCCGGCCGTAGTACTACTGGTCATAAGCTCCGAGCTTGTCTGGCTATCCACAATTCCTACGTAATAGCACGATCCTGCCTACTTTGGGTTGTCGGTTTGTGCTGTGTCCGTCACTTTAAAACGCAGCACGCCGATCACCTGGCCGTCCTCCGTCAACACTTGGACTTGCCAGCGCCCTACCGCTTCGGGCGGGAAGTTCTGCTTGTGGGTCCAGGCGCGGTAGCCCTCCTTGCGTCCGCCGTGGATGTCCAGGGCGATGCGGTCGACCTCTTTGCCGTTGAATTTCCACACATGGTAGATGCGTTCATCCAGGCCGCGCGGGGCGTTGATCGCGGTGTAGGCGTAGAGCCCAGTGCTGCGCAGCTGGCTGGCGTTGACTTCCTTGAGGTCGTCGCCGGGCGTGCGGTCTTGCAACTGGGTACTGATCGCTACTTCTGTCATCCACAACGTGGCCGGCGGCACCCAACTGCGCAGGAACCAGCCCGCGCAGCCGATGGCGGCGGTAACCCCGAGCAGCATCGCCCAGCCTTTGAGGCTGCGCAGCGGCAGACTCACGGCCAGGCTTGGAATCGACAAGGCCATGGCCACGCCGAGGGCGAGTTTGTAACTTTCGGCGGTGGTCAGGTGCAGGATGATCGGCAGCGCAGTGAGCAGCGCCGCGAACAAGGTCAGGGTGTGCAGTGCGAGAAACAGCGAACGTTTCGGTGCCAGCCATTTGTAATACAGCGGGTCGACGATCGACACCAGCGCGGCCGCGCCGAGCAGGCCGGTGAACACCGATTGGCCGCTGTTCCAGGCCGTGGTGATGAAAAAGAACGGCAGCACGAAGAACAGACTTTCCTGGTGGATCATCTGGGTCGCGTAGCGCAGCAGGGGTTCGGGTATTTCGCGCTTGAAGACTTTGGTAAACAGCTGGGTAAAGCTGTTTTCCAACATCAACCACAGCCAGCTCACCAGCATGATCACCGCGATCCAACTGGCCATGCCCTGCTGGCGATCTACCAGGATGAAGCTGCAGACACCCGAGATAAAACCACCGAGTGCAATCACCCCTGGGTAGCGCTTCATCAGTTCAAGGATGCGGGTGATAAAGCGGGTCAGGTTTTGCATTCGGCGGTTCGCAGTATTTGTAGGAAAAAATCCCAGACAGAATAGCGTCTTAGCCCAGGGTTCGGTGTCTCATTACGCGATCCGTTTGCGATAACGGCGCACGCCGATCAACGCAATGGCAATCAGCCCGAGGACGCCGGCGCCGATCCAGTTGAGCATGTCGTAGCTCAGCAGTGGTTTCTCGATGCGCCAGTAACCCGGTTGCTTGAGCAACTCGCGCATCGCCTGGCTGGTCTGTTCCAGGTTAACGGCCTTGATGCGTTTGACCGGGTCGCTGAAGTGGCCGTTGTCGTAATCGCCCGAGGCGCTCCAGTAGTAGTCGGCCAGCGCGCTGTTGCCCTGCACGGCCCAGGCCTGGCGGGCGATGGCGGCTTGTTTCAGGCGGGCAAATACCGCGGGGTCAAGGCCGTCCTTGAGCAGTTGCGCCTTGAGGTCTTGCAGCACCTGCTCGGCCTCGGGGAGGTTTTCCCGCTCAAGGTCGGCATTCAGGCTGAGGAAGCCAACGCCACCGAGCACTTCGCGCTCGCTCCAGGGGCCGTAGGACAAACCATGCTTGAGGCGCAGTTGGCGGTACAGCGCCCAGTCCAGGTAATCCTTGAGCAGGTCGTAGGTTTCATCATGCTGGTCGTCCAGCACCGGCTCGGGGAACAGCCAGTGCAGTTTGGCACTGTCCCCCACCCAGCCGTGGATCAGGTCGCGATGGCTGGCGGCGGCGTGCTGGATTTGCGGCAGCGCCGGGTGCTCGCTGGGTTCGATCGGGTCGAGTTGGCCGTAGGTGCGTTCCAGGTAGGCGGGCAGCAGTTTGTCGAGGTCACCGACGACGATCAGGGTCATGTTGTTGGGCGCGTACCAATGTTTGCGCAGCGTCTGCAGTTGATCGCGGGTCAGGTGATCGACCTCGGCGCGTTCGGCGCATTTGAGTCCCAGCTCCACCGCCAACTGATTGCTGGCGGTGTGGCCCAGGTCCTGACGGTCGAGCAGGCGTTGCAGGTGGGAGTAATGACCGCCGTCTTCGCGCTCGACCACCTGCTTGGCCGCATTGATATTGGCGTCGGTCAACTCGGTGCGAGTGATGATCGCCAGCAGCAGGTCCAGTACTTTGCGCTGGTTTTGCGCGGGTGCCTCGATCACAAAGGTGGTGTCGGCGTTGCTGGTGTAGGCGTTCCACTCGCCGCCCAGGGCTTGCATGCGGTCTTCCAATTCGCCTTCGCCGCCGCCGTCGAGGCCGCTGAACAGCAAGTGTTCGAGCAGGTGCGGCAGTTCCTTGTCTTCGCAACTGAAGTCGTCCAGGCCGACGCCGACCACCAGGCGAATCGCCACATGGCCGCGCTCGGTGCCCGGTTTGAGCAGCAATTGCAGGCCGTTGGGCAAGGTGTAGCCCTCGACTTGCAGGCGGTCAAAGGCAAAGACGTGGGCAGAGCCCATGAGCAGGCAAGCGAACAACAGGCGACGCATAACAAGCTTCCTGGCGAGTGAGGTCAGCTTTAACTGACTTCACGGGCCATCGTACGTTCAGGGCGAATGTGTGATGTCGGCAATATCTTCGGCGGAGAGTGCGCCGGTGTCGGACGTTTCCAAGACTACATAAGCACTGCTGCAAAACAACGAGTTCAGGCGTTTCATGTCGGCAATCAGCTCCAGGTGCAGCGAGCTGGTCTCCAGGCTCTGTACGATCTTGCGTTGCAGGCGGCTGACGTGAGCGTGGGCCAGGCGGCGCTCCTGGGCGCGGAAGCGGCGCTTTTCGCGCAGCAACTGGCGGGCGCTTTCGGGGTCGGCACTGAGGAATACCGACAGGCCCAGGCGTAGATTGGCAATCAACTGGCCGTGCAGTCCGGTGAGTTCCTCCAGGCCTACTTCGGAGAACTGGCGACGCTGCGAGGTTTTTTGCTGCTGGACTTTGCGCAACATGCGTTCGATCAGGTCCCCGGCCAGTTTCAGGTTGATCGATAGCTCGATGATTTCCGCCCAGCGGCGGCTGTCCTGTTCACTGAGGTCTTCCCGGGGCATCTGCGCCAGATAGAGTTTGATTGCGCTGTAGAGGGCTTCGACGTCATCGCTGAGGCTGCGTATTTCCTGGGTGATAGCGGTTTGTTTACCGCGCAGTACTTCCTGCATGGCGGTGAGCATGTTGTCGATCAGATCACCCAGGCGCAGGGTTTCCCGTGCAGCGTTGGCCAGCGCCAGGCTCGGTGTGGTCAGGGCTGTGGGATCCAGGTGGCGCGGTTTGGCCTTGCCGTTGACCTCGTCCCGCTCCGGCAGTAACCAGGCGCACAGCTTGGCCATCGGCCCGATGGTGGGCAGCAGGATCAGGCAGCGGCTGACGTTGTAGAGCAGGTGGAAGGTGATGACCATGCCTTGGGCGCTGTAGTCCAGGCCGTCCATCCACAGCACAAGCGGGTCGAGCAGCGGGATAATCAGCAGCAGGCCGATCAGTTTGTACAGCAAGCTGCCCAATGCGACCTGGCGACCGGCGGCGTTCTGCATGCTGGTGCTTAGGAAGGCCAGCACGCCGCTGCCGATGTTGGCGCCGATCACCAGGCCGATGGCCACGTGCAAGCCGATCACTCCGGCGCCGGCCAGGGTGGCGGTCAGTAGGACGGCGGCGAGGCTGGAGTAGGAAATCATCGCGAACAACGCGCCGACCAGGGCATCGAGCAAAATATCGCCGGTCAGCGAGGCGAACAGCACCTTTACGCCCTGGGCATGGGTAATCGGCCCAGCGGCTTCGACGATCAATTGCAGCGCGAGAATGATCAGCCCGAGGCCGATCCCGACCCGACCCAGCTGCCCTGCCCGCGTCTGTTTGCGCGACAGGAAGAAGATCACCCCGAGAAAGATCAGCAGCGGCGACAGCCAGGACAGGTCGAAGGTCAGCACCCGCGCCATCAGCGCGGTACCGACGTCGGCACCGAGCATGGTCGCCAGGGCGGGCACCAGGCCCATCAGGCCCTGGCCGACAAAGGAGGTCACCAGCATCGCCGTGGCGTTGCTGCTCTGCACCATGGCGGTCACCAGGATACCGGCGACAAATGCCAGCCAGCGCTTGGACATGTTCTGCCCGATGACTTGACGCAGGTTGGAGCCGTAGACCCGCAGGATGCCGGTACGGACGATGTGCGTGCCCCAGATAAGCAGGGTCACGGCGGAAAGCAGATTGAGCAAGGTCAGCATGCTCGGCCCCCCGTGTGGGTACGCTCCAACAGGAGCGAAGGAAAATTGCCGCGTGCCGTTCTACGTCTTGTAGTTAAGCTGTAGTTGGCGAATGGGATCGGCGCCAGCATCGCATAGCTAAAGTAGGGATTGAAACAAAACTGTCATGAAGTCGGCTTTTTGCGGATGAAAAAAAGGGGGCTTATAAAAGCCCCCTTTTTTGTCTGGCTCGGGTTTATTGACCCGGAATGTCTTTGCGCAGTTTCACCGGGTCCTGCTGTTTCTTCTTTTTCGCGATGGCGGTGCGCATCTTGATGTTGACCGCTTCCACCGCCAGCGAGAACGCCATGGCGAAGTAGACGTAGCCTTTTGGTACGTGCACGTCGAAGGCTTCGGCGATCAGCACGGTACCTACCACCAGCAGGAACGACAGCGCCAGCATCTTCAGCGACGGGTGCTTGTCGATGAAGTCGCTGATGGTGCCGGCAGCCAGCATCATCACCAATACGGCAACGATGATCGCGGCAACCATGACCGGCACATGGGAGACCATGCCGACAGCGGTGATCACCGAGTCCAGGGAGAACACGATGTCGATGATCGCGATCTGGATGATGGTGTAGATGAATTTGCCACCGGCGCCCTTGGGTTCGTCCTGGGTTTCGTCTTCGCCTTCCAGGGCGTGGTACATCTCCTGGGAGCTTTTCCACAGCAGGAACAGGCCACCGAAGAACAGGATCAGGTCGCGACCGGAAATGCCCTGGCCGAAGACCACGAACAGGTCGTCGGTCAGGCGCATGACCCAGGTGATCGACAGCAGCAACAGAATGCGCGTCACCATGGCCAGGGCAAGACCGAAGATCCGGGTGCGTGCCTGCATATGCTTGGGCATGCGGCTGACCAGGATCGAAATCATGATGATGTTATCGATGCCCAGGACGATCTCAAGGGCCGTCAGGGTGAAGAAGGCAATCCAGATTTCCGGATTGGTCAGCCATTCCATGTGTATTCCTTTGAGCAAGTGTTAAACCGCGCAAGCTGCAGCGCCGCGCGGTGAGTGAGTCGGTAGGATTATAGAGTGCTGAACAGCGGAAAAATCCCCATCAGCAATGCGGCGAACATTATGCACAGGCATACCAGCACTGCCCACTTCAAGGTGAAGCGCTGGTGATCGCCAAATTCGATACCGGCCAGCGCTACCAACAGGTAGGTCGACGGTACCAGCGGGCTGAGCAAGTGCACGGGTTGGCCAACGATGGAGGCGCGGGCCATTTCCACGGCGGTGATGCCGTAGTGGCTGGCGGCTTCGGCCAGTACGGGCAGTACGCCGTAGTAGAACGCATCGTTGGACATGAAGAAGGTGAACGGCATGCTCACCAGCGCGGTGATCACCGCCAGGTAAGGGCCCATGGCTTCCGGAATGACGGCCAGCAGGCTCTTGGACATGGCATCGACCATGCCGGTGCCCGAGAGGATGCCGGTGAAGATACCGGCGGCGAAGATCAACCCCACCACGGCCAATACGCTGCCGGCGTGAGCGGCGACGCGGTCTTTCTGCTGTTGCAGGCACGGGTAATTGACGATCATCGCGATACTGAACGCCACCATGAACAGCACCGGCAGCGGCAACAGGCCGGCGATCAGGGTGCACATCAGGGCGAGGGTCAGGGCGCCGTTGAACCAGATCAGCTTCGGACGGCGGGCATCCGGGTATTGCGACACGCTGATCTCGCTGTGGTCGATCTCGTCGACTTGCAGGTGCAGTTCACCCAGGCGCGCACGTTCGCGTTTGCCGTACATGTAGGCAATCACCAGGATCGCGACCACACCGGCGGCCATCGCCGGGATCATCGGTACGAAAATATCCGAAGGGTCCACGTGCAGCGCACTGGCGGCGCGGGCGGTCGGGCCACCCCAGGGGGTCATGTTCATCACGCCACCGGCGAGGATGATCAGGCCGGCCATGATCCGCGGGCTCATGCCGATACGCTGGTACAGCGGCAGCATGGCGGCCACGCAGATCATGTAGGTGGTGGCGCCGTCACCGTCAAGGGACACCACCAGGGCCAGCACGGCGGTGCCGACCGACACCTTCAGCGGGTCGCCCTTGACCATCTTGAGGATCTTGCGCACGGCCGGGTCGAACAGGCCGGAGTCGATCATCAGGGCAAAGTAGAGGATGGCGAACATCAGCATCACGCCGGTCGGCGCGAGCTTGGTGATGCCTTCGAGCATCATCGGGCCGATCTTCGGTGCGAAACCGCCGAACAGCGCGAACAGGATAGGCACGATGATCAGGGCGATCAGCGCGGACAGGCGCTTGGTCATGATCAGGAACATGAACGTGATGACCATGGCAAAGCCAAGGAAAGTCAGCATAGGAATACTCCAGGCGTAGCGCGGCTAGGGAATGGCGAACCGGGGTGGGGTCAGCGCAGAACGAAGGGCACGAGGCGTACGGGTGGAGTTGGGGCGAACAGGCGGGTACGGACGGACATCGGGGATCACCATTGTTGTTGTGTACAGCCGGTCTATTGCCGGCAGTTGGGGGCGATCCTAGACGCGTAAGCTTTCAGCCAGCTTTCGTTGGCAAAACAGTTGGTGGTGGGAAGATGCACGGTCTTCAGGTGTACACATTTCAAAATGTGGGTGGGAGCAAGCCCCCTCCCACATTGGAATGTGTTTCTTCAGGGCAGCTCAAGGCCGCCCGCTGCTTTGTGCAGTTTGCGCAGGTGTTCACCGACCTGCTTGAGGTTGGCTTCGCAGGCGGCGATTTCCGCGGCGCGGGACGGATCCAACAGCGCCCTCACCTCTTTATCCAGCTCGCCGGTCAGCGACTGCAACTGCTTCTGGCGCTCGGCGCTTTCCGATTCCAGGCGCTTGGCTTCCGAAGGTTGCGGCAGGCCATAGCCACCGCTGCCGAGCAGTTCCGCCGGGCGGCTGAGGAAGCCACTGTTGGCGAGGATCTGTTGCAGCGTGGCGTTGGCTTTCTCCATGCCGCCGTTCTTTAACTCGCGGGCACCGAGGTAGCGTTGTTTGACTTCGTCCTGGGCCAGCATCAGCTGTCTGCGAAAGCTCGCTTGCTCCAGCAGTAGCAGTGCGGCGCTGGTGCGCAGGTCGGCCTGGTCGAACCACTGGCGGCGCTGTTCGGCGCTGAGGGACAGCCAGTCTTCAACCTGGGTCTGTTTGATCGGCAGGTGTTTGCGCAGCACGTTGAACATGGCTTGGTAGCGTTCGCGGAAGGAGTCGAAGTGATAGCCCAGGCGTAGAGCCTCGCGCTTGTCGTTCAAGACACTGGTATCCGCCAAGCCACGGGCTTGCAGCACTTCCAGCAGGCCGTTGGGGGTGATGTTGTCCAGACCGGTCAACTGCGGGTTGGCGCTGCCACTGCGCAGCAGCTTCAGGCTTTCGACCGCACAGTTGTTGGAAATGAAGAAGTAGTTGCCGTCATAGCTCCAGTGCATTTCAGCGGCGTGCTCGACGGTGTCGTCGATCTCTTGGCGCGAGAGTTTCAAGGGCACGGACGCCAGGCCGCGCAGTTCGGTCTTGGTGTATTCGTCGATCACCTGGGCCAAAGGCAGCACGAACAGCCGTGACGGGTACTTGCCCACCAGGCCGTCCCAACTGGACAGCTGTACGTCGCCGACGAAGGCGCGATAGGACAGCACCAGGTGCTGGTCCAGGTCCAGCCGACAATCCGGGCCACGAGGGCGGCCCGGTGCGCAGATCACCAGGCGCAACATGCTGTGGCCCCAGCGGCTGACCAGATTCTGATTGGCTTCGGCCAGCAGATAGTCGATTTCGTAGACCCGTTCCGGGTCGATGTGGCCCAGCGGGGTCTTGGCGAAATCATTGCCAGCGTTGAGAAACGCGTAGGTCTTGGCGCAGGTATCTTGTTCGGGCGGCGCCCAGCCGAAGTGTTCCTTGTAATAGCGGAACAGCGCGGGGCGCCGGCAGGCGTAGCTTGGGTCGAGGAGAAAGTACTCCATATTGACCGCCACGAATTCCAGCGGGCTGGTGGTTTCGTAGATGTCCGGGCTGCGCACGACCTGGCGGTTGTGTTGCTCGCGTTCACCGCGACGACCGACATATTGCGGCCAGCCGGCCAGGTCCAGCAGGCGCGGGTCATCGCTGAGGGTGAAGCGCCGGTCGTTCTGGCCACGGCATTGATCGGGCAGGCCGATCAGGCCGGTGATGTTGTTCTGGCGGCTGCAACGCTGGATCAGCGCGCGTTCGTCTTTGGGCCACAGGCGGGCGCGGTCATAGATGTGGGTCAGTTCGTGCAGGACGGTGGCGAGCATTTCCCGGCGCACGGTGCCATGGGGGCGATTGGTTTTTTGCGTGGCGGCGCTGCCGTCGGTCAGGCTGTCGAGCAGGTTGCGGTTAAGGTCCAGCTCGGACACCAACGAAGCCTGGCCGTAGGCATTTTCGGGCATCTTGTCGGTCCAGCCGACATCAATGCGCCGGTCCAACTGTTCGACGAAGCGCGGTGGCAGTGAGCGCATGGCTTCATCGAGCAATGCCTGGCTGGCCTGCTGTTCGGCCGGGCTCAAGCCTTCTGTCTTGAGCCGCAGTTGCAGGCTGGCCTGGGCTGCGCTGGCACACAGCAGCACAGTCCCGGCCAGGAGCCAGGCGACGAGGCGCCTCACAGAGCGAGAATAGCTTCGGCGAGGGTCTGGTCACTGGCGTCGCGCGCTTCCGGCAAGCGAGTGCGCAGGGTGTCGAAGGCAGCTTCCAACTGTGCGCCACGGATCTCGCCGTTGGTGGCGACGAAACTGGCCGCGTCATCGTGGGCTTCGCGCACGACTTTGGAGTCGCGGATGGAGGTGGTGGTGTCCGAGGTGAAATCAATGGTGCGGCCAGAGGCGCGAACAATGATGTTACTGGTGGCCACCAGGGTATGCGCCTGGGCAACGTCGGCCAACAACAGCAGGCCAAGGGTGGCGGCGATCAGCGGGCTACGCATGGAATGACTCCGAAATACAAAGATGATTATTGGACGAGAATTGCTTGCGCCAGTTCAAGGTCGCTGGCGTTAAGTTTTGGTTGGGTGCGGCGCAGATAATCCAGCGCGGATTCCAGCCGTGCCCCCCGCCATTGGCCGTCAGTGGCGATAAATGCAGCGGCATCATCCTGGGCCGCTACGACTACTTTCCGGTCGAAGGGCGCGGAGGTCACCTTGCTGGTGGCGTACGCGCTCGCGACGGTGCTCTGGATGGTCAGGTCAAAGGCCGAAGCCAGTGGCGACCAACTGGCGCAAAACAACACAGGGACTATTAGCAGGCGGTATGAAAAAGCCATGGGACTCGACAACTGAAAGCGAGCGCCAAGGCTAGCGCAATGCCCGGGCGAGAGCCAGTGAAGAGGTATTCGGGAGCGGCCGGCGCTCCCTTCACTGTGCGTTCGATCAGATAGCCAGGATGGCCTGGGCCAGTTGTGCGTCAGTCGCGGTGTTCAGTTGCGGCGCTTGTTGGCGGATCTGGGCCAGGGCGCTTTCCAGTTTCACACCACGGATGGCGCCTTCACTGGCGACAAAGCTGGCGGCGTCGTCACGGGCGGCGCGCACGACTTTGTTATCTCGCAGGGACGAAGTGGCGTCGGAGGTGGCGTCGGAAGTAGCCTTCAATGCGCCGACGATGGAGTCGGTGGTCACGATGAAGCTGGTTGCGCTGGCATTTGTGGCCAGGGTCAGCAGTGCTGCAGCACTCAGCAGGCGAATACGGGACATGAGGTGACTCCTGTAGATGAACGAATAAGGTGGCGCAGGGCAGCCTTTGGGGATCAGACGCCTGTTCTACACGGTTCGCCACGTGGTGGCTGGATATTAAGCCGCTGTTTATCCGTTCGGAAAGCTTCTTGACTGCCTAGTCTCGCCAGAATGGCTTGGATAGCTCGGCCACACGGTCTCCCTGGCTGATACCAACATCGGAGAGTTCTCGAAGATCGAGCTGCGCCAGCTGGCGTCGCTCGTAGGCGTGACGTACCCATTTGGCCAGCGTGGAAACTGTCCGGCGTAACAGCCGTATACAGAGAGAGGGTTGGGTATCCATGGTGAGCGCCTTTGATGAGGTCCTGGAACACCATGGTGGGCGAGTTGCTTTGACCGTTACAGATACACCAATGCTTAATTGTACTGCTTAACTGTTATATTTTTTAAACTGTACCTGTCTGGATCAACGTCTTCTGTTTGGCCTGGAAAAAAGGCAACACCGGAAACAACAAAGCCCGCCTCCGGTCTCCCGGGGCGGGCTTTGTTTTGACAAATCAGTGCTGGCTGTGGACCCGGTGGGTCAGGGCCAGCGGGCGTCAATTAACGCCAGAACGGCTTGCTCAGCTCTTCGTAGCGTTGAGCTTCGCTGATACCAGCGTCAGCCAGCAGACGCGAATCCAGACGAGCCAGTTGATGGCGGCTGGAGATGCGGCGCTGCCACAACATCAGGTTGGCGAGAACGCGCAAAGGCAGGGAAGCCTGGGTGTTAACAGCTTTTTCTTCGAAGAACAGTTCGGAACTGAGTGTACGTTCCATGATGACATCCTTCCGCTTGTGGCGGGATTAGGTAGTGGTTTAACTGATGCCAATGATCCTCTTCCGGCGCAAGACTCTCTAGATACAGTTCACCTGTATTGTGAGGGGCCAGTTAACTGTTTAAAGGTGCTGTACTGTACGTAAATGGGGCAACTGTACCTGTCTGCACTTAAATGGTGCGAAATTGGCAATTTCTTCGATTGTGGTGGGGTATTTCTGTAGGAAATGACCGGTACAGCAGTACAGTTTTTTAAAGAAGTGTGCGGCGCGCCGTCGAGCTGATGAAACTGTGTTTGCATCAGCTCGAATCTGTATCAATCACGCCTTGAGCATATGCCCGGTTTCTTCCAGGTTAATGTGCCAACTCAGTGCTTCACGCAGGATGTGCGGCGTGTGGCCACCGATGGCACAGGCGGATACGAAGTAACTGTTCAACGCATCGCGGTACGCCGGATGCACACAGTTATCGATGATCACCCGGGCTCGCTCTCGTGGTGCCAGGCCGCGCAGATCGGCGAGGCCTACTTCGGTCACCAGAATGTCGACGTCGTGCTCGGTGTGATCCACATGGCTGACCATTGGCACCACGCTGGAAATCGCGCCGCCCTTGGCAATCGATTTGGTGACGAAGATCGCCAGGTGCGCGTTGCGCGCGAAGTCGCCGGAACCGCCAATGCCGTTCATCATCCGCGTGCCGCAGATGTGGGTGGAGTTGACGTTGCCGTAGATATCGAACTCCAGCGCGGTGTTGATGCCGATAATCCCCAGGCGCCGCACCACTTCAGGGTGATTGGAGATTTCCTGCGGGCGCAGCACCAGCTTGTCTTTGTAATGCTCCAGGTTGCCGAATACGTCGGCATTGCGCCGCTCCGACAAGGTGATCGAGCTGCCCGAGGCGAAGCTCAGTTTGCCGGCGTCGATCAGGTCGAATGTCGAGTCCTGCAACACCTCCGAGTACATGGTCAGGTCTTCGAATGGCGAGTCGATCAGGCCGCACATCACCGCGTTGGCAATGTTGCCGATCCCCGCCTGCAGCGGGCCGAGCTTGTTGGTCATGCGCCCGGCGTCCACTTCCTGCTTGAGGAAGTTGATCAGGTGGTTGGCGATGCCCTGAGTGTCGCTGTCCGGTGGCGTCACGGTGGAGGCAGAGTCTGCCTGGTTGGTGATCACGATGGCGACGATCTTCTCTGGCGGGATCGGGATCGCAGTACTGCCGATGCGGTCGTCGACTTTCACCAGAGGAATCGGCGTACGGGTCGGCCGGTAAGTCGGTATATAGATGTCGTGCAACCCTTCCAGATTCGGGTTGTGCGCCATGTTGATCTCGACGATCACTTGCTTGGCGAAAATCGCGAAGCTGGCGGAGTTACCCACGGACGTGGTGGGCACGATATGGCCTTGCTCGGTGATCGCGACGGCCTCGATGACGGCAATGTCCGGCAGCTTGAGCTGGTTGTTGCGCAGTTGCTCGACGGTTTCCGACAGGTGCTGATCGATAAACATCACTTCGCCGGCGTTGATTGCCTTGCGCAAGGTGCTATCGACCTGGAACGGCATACGCCGGGACAGCACGCCGGCTTCGGTCAGTTGCTTGTCCAGGTCGTTACCCAGGCTGGCACCGGTCATGAGGGTGATTTTCAGCGGGGATGTCTTGGCGCGCTCGGCCAGGGCGTGGGGGACGGCCTTGGCTTCACCGGCTCGGGTGAAGCCGCTCATGCCGACGGTCATGCCGTCCTCGATCAGTGCGGCGGCATCTGCCGCGCTCATGACCTTGTTCAACAACGAAGGCAAGCGGATACGATCACGGTACATGAATTGTTATCTCAGGCTACGGAAGCAAGGTGGGCAGTGTAGTGATTTCAAAAAATTTCGGCCCGCTACCATGGTCGAATGCCGAGTAGCGATTTAGAGCCTTTGGTCGGGTTTCATGGGGGTAATAAAAAACCCCAGCCTACTGGAGGCCAGGGTTTCGGGTATTGCGCTGGCGCAGTGTTACTCGACGGCCTTGACCATATCTTCAATGACCTTCTTGGCATCACCAAAGACCATCATGGTCTTGTCCAGATAGAACAGTTCGTTATCCAAGCCGGCATAACCACTGGCCATCGAGCGCTTGTTGACGATGATGGTCTTGGCCTTGAACGCTTCCAGGATCGGCATGCCGGCAATCGGCGAGTTGGGGTCGTTCTTCGCGGCCGGGTTGACCACGTCGTTCGCGCCCAGCACCAGCACCACGTCAGCCTGGCCGAATTCGGAGTTGATATCCTCCATCTCGAACACCTGGTCGTAGGGCACTTCGGCCTCGGCGAGTAGGACGTTCATATGCCCAGGCATACGGCCGGCCACCGGGTGGATCGCGTATTTCACGGTCACGCCACGGTGGGTCAGCTTCTCGGTCAGTTCCTTCAGCGCATGCTGTGCCCGTGCCACGGCCAGGCCATAGCCTGGAACGATGATGACCGTGTCGGCATTGGTCAGCAGGAAGGTCGCGTCGTCAGCCGAACCGGATTTCACTGGGCGCGCTTCTTTAGAGCCCGCTGCAGCACCGGCATCCGGCGCATTGCCGAAACCGCCGAGCAGCACATTAAAGAAGGAACGGTTCATCGCCTTGCACATGATGTACGACAGAATCGCACCGCTGGAGCCCACCAGAGAGCCGGCGATGATCAGCATCGAGTTGTTCAGCGAGAAGCCGATCCCCGCCGCTGCCCAGCCGGAATAGCTGTTGAGCATTGACACCACCACCGGCATGTCGGCGCCGCCAATCGGGATGATGATCAGCACACCGAGCACGAACGCCAGGGCCAGCATCAAGGCGAAGGCGCTGAGGTTGCCGGTGAACATGAACGCCAGGCCCAGACCCAGGGTCAGCAGGCCAAGCACCAGGTTCAATTTGTGCTGGCTGCCGAACTGTACCGGTGCGCCTTGGAACAGGCGGAACTTGTACTTGCCCGAGAGTTTGCCGAACGCGATCACCGAACCGGAGAAGGTAATCGCACCGATGGCCGCGCCGAGGAACAGTTCCAGACGATTACCCGCCGGGATCGCGTCGCCCAGGTGTTTGACGATGCCCAGTGACTGCGGCTCGACCACGGCGGCAATCGCAATAAACACTGCGGCCAGGCCGATCATGCTGTGCATGAAGGCGACCAGTTCCGGCATCTTGGTCATTTCTACGCGCTTGGCCATGATCGAGCCGGCGGTGCCGCCGACCAGCAGGCCGACGATCACATAGCCGATGCCGGCGGTGGCCAGCTCAGCGCCGAGCTTATAGATGAGGCCCACGGTGGTGAGGACCGCCAGCGCCATGCCGAGCATGCCGAACAGGTTGCCGCGACGCGACGTGGTGGGGTGTGACAGCCCTTTGAGGGCCTGGATAAAGCAGATCGACGCGATCAGGTAGAGCGTCGTCACGAGATTCATGCTCATTACTTCGGCGCCTCTTCTTTTACTTTCGGGGCTTTCTTCTTGAACATCTCAAGCATCCGGCGGGTTACCAGGAACCCACCGAACACGTTAACCGCCGCCAGGGCCACGGCCAGAGTGCCCATGGTCTTGCCCAGCGGAGTCACGGTCAGCGCGGCGGCGAGCATGGCGCCGACAATCACGATCGCCGAAATCGCGTTGGTCACCGCCATCAGTGGTGTGTGCAGCGCGGGTGTGACGTTCCAGACCACGTGGTAACCGACATAAATCGCCAGCACAAAGATGATCAGGTTGTAGATACCGGGGGAGATAAGCTCTTCCATCGTCTGAATCCCTGCTTAGGCGTTTTTGCGGATGACTTGGCCGTCGCGGCACATCAGGCACGCGGCGACGATGTCGTCTTCGAGGTTGATTTCAAACTGCCCTTCCTTGGTGAAGACCAGCTTCAGGAAGTCCAGCAGGTTGCGTGCATACAAGGCCGACGCATCGGCGGCGACCGCACCGGCCAGGTTGGTCGGGCCGCAGATGATCACGCCGTTTTCCACGACGACTTGGTCGGCGACAGTCAGTGGGCAGTTGCCGCCTTGGGCGGCAGCGAGGTCGATCACTACCGAGCCGGGCTTCATTTGCGCGACGGTTTCGGCGCTGAGCAAGGTCGGTGCTTTACGGCCGGGAATCAGGGCGGTAGTGATGACGATGTCGGCCTGCTTGGCGCGCTCATGCACGGCCAGGGCTTGGCGCTGCATCCAACTGGTGGGCATCGGGCGGGCATAGCCGCCGACGCCGACGGCGCATTCGCGTTCTTCGTCGGTTTCGTAAGGCACGTCGACGAACTTGGCGCCTAGGGATTCGATCTGCTCTTTTACGGCTGGGCGTACGTCGGACGCTTCGATCACGGCACCCAGGCGTTTCGCCGTGGCGATGGCTTGAAGGCCTGCAACACCGGCGCCGAGGATCAGCACGCGCGCGGCTTTCACAGTGCCTGCCGCGGTCATCAACATCGGCATGAAGCGCGGGTAGTGATGGGCGGCGAGCAGCACGGCTTTATAGCCGGCGATGTTGGCCTGGGACGACAGCACGTCGAGGCTCTGGGCTCGCGAGGTACGCGGCGCGGCTTCCAGTGCAAAGGCTGTGATGCCCTGCCCGGCTAACTTGGCAATGGTTTCGTTGCTGAACGGATTGAGCATGCCCACCAACACGGTGCCGCTTTTAATCAGCGCCAGTTCGCTGTCGTTGGGGGCCACCACCTTGAGAATCAGCTCGGCGCCAAACGCATCGCTGGCACTGCCAATGGTCGCGCCTGCCGTTTCATAGGCACTGTCTACGATGCTGGCGTTGAGGCCTGCGCCGCTTTGAACAGTGACCTTATGGCCCTGGCCGATCAGCTTCTTGATGGTTTCCGGGGTGGCAGGCACCCGCGTTTCACCGGTCTGGGTTTCGAGAGGAACACCAATGTGCACGTCAAATCTCCTGCATGATCTTTTTGCTTTTGATCTTTTTGTAAAAAGGCCAGTGCACCGTGAGTGGCGCAACTGGGGCGGCCGATCAGCACGATCCCGCTGAAATGACAGCGGGGCGCGGCATTTTGCAGGCGAACTTTACGGCCTTCAAGGGATTATGACGGGTGACGAAAAATTAACTACAAGTCACCCTGTGACTGATTGTCGCAATACGTCGTAATAACCTCTTTAAATACAGGTGCTTAAAGGGCTTCAGCTGATTCGTGTGTGTTTTGCCATCCTTGGTGTGAATAGTCGCGCATTGACCGTTGAGAGTCGCTGTAAGCCACGAAAATCATGGCTTTAAGCATTGATTCGACCGATAAGTACAGTCTGCTTAAATGCGACATATACGTATATCTGTAGGATATAGATTTAACTGACTACAAAGTCAGTATGTTGGGTTTTCCCTTTAAGTGCTGGGGCTGTAGCGCTGTGATTGGTCGATCAGCCAGTCCCTGAACGCTTGCAGCGATGCGGATTCGACTTTTCTGTCAGGAATCATCAGGTAATAAGCCTTTGAACTGGTCAGTGCTTCAGCGCTGGCGATTACTAGTCGATGCTCGTCCAGCTCTCGCTGGATAAGGAACGGCGGTATCAGTGCAATGCCCATGTCATGCATGGCGGCTTGGGACAACATCGAGAATAGCTCGTAGCGTGGGCCTGTCATGTCGCGGGGGACGTTCAGTTGTTGGGCGTTGAACCATTGGCGCCAGGCGTAAGGGCGGGTGGTCTGCTGCAGCAATGGCAGTTCTGCGATCTTCTGCGGAGTTAATCGCTTGAATTCGCCCAACAGCCGCGGGCTGCACACGGGGACAGGGTTTTCTCCCATGAGTTTGTGGGATTCGGTGCCGGACCAATCGGCGTCGCCGAAGTAGATTGCAGCGTCGAATTCGGTATCGGCAAACAGAAAGGGGCGTGTGCGGTTGGTCAGGTTTACCGTCACCTCCGGATGCTGTCGTTGAAAGTCCTTGAGGCGAGGGATCAACCATTGCGTACCGAAGGTGGGTACTACGGCCAGCTCAATGGTGTTGGCACCCTGCTGGCCCATCACTGACAGGGTGTCTCGCTCCACGGCATCCAGCTGGGCTGCGACCCTGCGGCTATAGGACAGCCCTGCTTCCGTCAGCTTTACCCCGCGCCGCGAGCGCCGAAACAGCTCGACACTTAAAAACTCCTCCAAACTGGCGATCTGTCGGCAAATGGCGCCTTGGGTAATGGAAAGCTCCTGTGCCGCCTTGGTAAAGCTCTCGTGGCGGGCAGCTGCTTCAAAACTGACAAGAGCGGTGGTGCTGGGGATTTTTCTGCGCATGTACCTTGTCCTCACATAAAGAGGCGCAACTTGGCCTTTTTTGGGGTTACGGAGTGAGAAATTAGCACAAGGCTATGCAGAAACCTCGTTTGCTCTCCCTGCCTGTCCGGCCTAGGCTCCATCCACGACTTCTGTTTTTTCTTTGCGAGGACTTATTCATGGCGGGCAAGGCAAGCTTCAACTGGATCGATCCACTGTTGCTGGATCAACAGCTCACCGAAGAAGAGCGCATGGTGCGCGACAGTGCTGAGCAATTCGCCCAGGACAAGCTGGCTCCGCGTGTACTTGAAGCCTTTCGCCATGAAAAGACTGACCCGGCGATTTTCCGCGAAATGGGTGAGACCGGATTGCTGGGTGCGATGATCCCTGAGCAGTACGGAGGCAGTGGCTTGAGCTACGTCAGCTACGGCTTGATTGCGCGTGAAGTTGAGCGCGTTGATTCCGGCTATCGCTCGATGATGAGTGTGCAGTCGTCACTGGTGATGGTGCCTATCAACGAGTTTGGCACCGAAGCGCAAAAACAGAAGTATTTGCCGAAATTGGCCTCGGGCGAATGGATTGGCTGTTTTGGTCTGACCGAGCCTGACCACGGTTCCGATCCTGGCGCGATGATTACCCGTGCGCGCAAGGTGGATGGCGGCTACAGCCTGACGGGCGCAAAGATGTGGATCACCAATAGCCCGATTGCGGACGTGTTTGTGGTGTGGGGCAAGGATGACGCTGGCGATATTCGTGGATTTGTCCTGGAGAAAGGCTGGAAAGGTCTGAGTGCGCCGGCGATTCACGGCAAGGTCGGCCTGCGCGCCTCCATCACGGGTGAGATTGTGATGGATAACGTGTTCGTGCCGGAGGAAAACATCTTCCCGGATGTGCGTGGCTTGAAGGGGCCTTTCACCTGCTTGAACTCGGCGCGCTATGGCATCTCCTGGGGGGCTTTGGGGGCTGCCGAGTTCTGTTGGCACACCGCACGCCAGTACACACTGGATCGCCAGCAGTTTGGCCGTCCATTGGCGGCAACTCAATTGATCCAGAAGAAGCTGGCCGATATGCAGACCGAGATCACGCTGGCGCTGCAAGGTTGCCTGCGTCTGGGGCGTATGAAGGATGAAGGAACCGCTGCGGTAGAAATCACATCGATCATGAAGCGCAACTCGTGTGGCAAGTCTTTGGACATTGCGCGTATGGCGCGGGACATGCTGGGTGGCAACGGTATCTCCGATGAGTTCGGGGTGGCGCGTCATTTAGTGAACCTGGAGGTGGTTAATACCTATGAAGGTACCCATGACGTGCACGCCTTGATTCTGGGGCGCGCGCAAACCGGTCTTCAAGCGTTCTATTAATAGGAGGACGGCATGGGCGCGCTTTCGCATCTGCGGGTACTGGATTTGTCACGAGTGTTGGCGGGCCCTTGGTCCGGGCAGATCCTTGCGGACCTTGGGGCTGAGGTGATCAAGGTCGAGCGACCTGGTAGCGGTGACGATACGCGCGCCTGGGGACCGCCCTTCCTTAAGGATGTTTATGACGAGAACACCAGTGAGGCGGCGTATTACCTGTCGGCTAATCGCAACAAAGAGTCGGTGACTATCGACTTCACGCGACCGGAGGGGCAGCAACTGGTGCGCGATCTGGCGGCCAAGTCCGACATCCTGATCGAGAACTTCAAGGTGGGTGGTCTGGCGGCGTATGGGCTGGACTACGACTCGCTCAAGAAAGTGAATCCGGAGTTGATCTATTGCTCGATCACCGGCTTTGGTCAGACGGGGCCTTATGCCGCGCGCGCGGGGTATGACTTCATGATCCAGGGGTTGGGCGGGCTGATGAGTCTTACCGGCCGGCCAGAGGGTGACAATGGGGCCGGGCCGGTGAAGGTGGGGGTGGCGTTGACTGACATTCTCACTGGGCTCTACTCGACGGTGGCGATCCTTGCTGCGCTGGCGCATCGGGATCATGACGGTGGTGGGCAGCATATCGATATGGCGTTGCTTGATGTGCAGGTGGCCTGCCTGGCTAACCAGGCGATGAACTACTTGACGACGGGAGCGGCGCCAAAACGACTGGGTAATGCTCATCCGAATATCGTGCCTTATCAGGATTTCCCTACAGCCGATGGCGATTTCATCCTGACGGTGGGTAATGACGGGCAATTTCGTAAGTTCGCCGAAGTGGCTGGACAGCCGCAATGGGCGGATGACCCGCGGTTCTCTACTAATAAGGTGCGGGTAGCCAACCGCGCTGAGCTGATTCCATTGATTCGCCAGGCTACAGTCTTCAAGACGACGGCTGAGTGGGTGTCGCAGTTGGAGCGGGTTGGTGTGCCTTGTGGGCCGATAAATGACCTGGCGCAGGTATTTGCCGATCCTCAGGTGAAGGCGCGGGGGTTGGCGATACAGCTGCCGCATGCGCTGGCGGGGATGGTGCCGCTGGTTGCCAGTCCGATTCGATTATCCAAGACGCCTGTGGAGTACCGTACTGCCCCTCCTTTGTTGGGGCAGCATACGGCCCAGGTGCTGCAGAGCGTGTTGGGTCTTGCCCCCGCGAATGTGGATGCGTTGAGGGCAGCGGGAGTTATCTAAGTGTTTTCTTCTATATAGAAGGGGATTTATTGGTGGTTTTTTAATCAGTTTCAATCGGTTGATAGCAAAATCAA